>CAWBCL010000008.1:0-341711 GCA_963787305.1 uncultured bacterium | reverse complement strand
CCCGATCTGGGTCGCCGGAGGTGGCGAGAAGGTGACCCTGAGGATCGCTGCGCAATACGCGCAGTACACGAACTTCGCCGGCACGCCTGAGGAGTTCGAGGCCAAGAGCGCGTTGCTGCGCGGCCATTGCGACGACCTCGGAACCGACTTCGACGCGATCACGCGGTCGGCTAACTACAACACGGTCGTCGGCTCGACCGAGGCCGAGGTGGCGGAGCGTATCAACACGATCGTCGACCGGGTCGGCCGATACATCGGCGACGAAAAGGCCGAGTCATACCGCGCGCAGTATTTCGGGGCGGACGCAATCGCCGTCGGCACCCCGGAGCAGATCGTCGAGCGCCTCACCGACATGAAGAAGCGCGGCATGACGTACGCGATCCACAACTTCGCCGAATCGGCGTACGACCGCAGCGGAGTCGAGCTGTTCGAGCGCGAGGTCATCCCCGCGCTCGCCTGACTCAGGCGGAGGGCGCGTGCGCCTCGAGAAACTCGAACACCTCGGTCGAGTCGACGCCGGGGAACCTGCCGGTAGGCATCGCCGCCAGCAGTGAGCTGTTGAGTCGGGCGCTCGGCAGGGACTGCTGCTTCCACCGCTCCGAGAGGTCCGTCGGCGGTCGGCGGCAGCATCCCTCATCCGGGCAGGTCGATGTCGCTCGGTTGGCGGTGTCGCGACCGCGGAACCACTTGACGTGAGCGAACGGGGTGCCCACGCTGACGGAGAAGTCGCCGCGGCTGGTCGACTGGATGCGCGACGTGCACCAATAGGTTCCCGCCGGCTTGTCGGTGTACTGGTGATACGGGCTGAAACGATCGTCGACGTCAAACACCCGACGTGCGCTCCAGTGGCGACACACCACCTGTCCCTCGACGGAGCCCAAGGCATCGGTCGGGAAGGCCACGTTGTCATTCTCGTATGCCTTCGAGAGGGTGCCGCTCTCATGCACCTTGAGAAAGTGCACGGGAATGCCCAGGTGGTGGGTGGCGAGGTTCGTGAAGCGATGTGCCGCGGTCTCGTAGGTCACCGCGAAGGCATCTCGCAGGTCTTCCACAGAGAGCTCGCGCTTGTCGCGAGCGGCAACGAGAAATTCCACGGCCGATTGTTCCGGCACCATGAGCGCAGCCGCGAGATAGTTCGTCTCGACTCGCTGGCGGAGAAAGTCGGCGTAGTCGGTGGGTTCGCTCACGCCCAACACGTGGCTGGCAAGCGCCTGCAGCAGCGTCGTTCGCGGATCACTGCCCGACGCCTGCCCCACGGGGAGGTAGATGCGGTGATTCTTTAGATCCGTGACGCTCCGTGTCGACGTCGGCAGGTCCGCGGCGTAGTGCAACGAGAAGCCGAGATGCGATGCCAGATCGGATGCCACCCGCTGCGAGAGCGGACCGCCGGCGTGGCCCACCGCATCCAACAGGCCCTTGGCCGTCGTTTCGAGCTCGGCGAAGTAGTTGTTGCGCTTGCGCATGGATCGCCGCAGCTCGGTGTTGGCGCGCCTCGCCTCCTCGGGCGTGGCCGCACGCTCGCGATGCAGGCGCTGAAGCTCGTCGTGCAGCCCGAGGATCGTTTCGATCGCCTCGTCGCTGAGCGTCTTGCGCACCGGCAGGGCGGGCAGCGGCGAGCGAGCCGTAAAGCGGTCCGCGTTGCGCGCGCTCGAGCGCGATCTCCAGGGCAGCCCGCTTCGACGGCGCCTCGGGGCTGAGCAGTTCGTCGAGGGTCACCCCGAGGATGCGCGCCAACTTCTGCACCTCTCCGAGCTTCAGCTCGCGCTTGCCGTTCTCGATGACACTCACCTGCGATGCCGCGCGGCCGAGCGCTTCACCGAGGTCGTCGAGCGTCAGGCCGCGATCAGAGCGCAATTGTCGGATGCGACGGCCGATGGTGAGGGAATCGAGCATGTCTTCATCCTCGGTGGCGCTGACCGGCGTTCGATCGTTCACGGGCCGCCTCCTTGCGCTGTTCTTCGGATCTTCAGAATAACAGTCAATCTTCTGCCGCCACCCCCGGAGAAGAACCGCTCGATCGGCCCCAGAGTCGGATCAGGACCTCAAACGAAGGAGTTGGCGATGACGACCATCCGCCCGGGAGACCAGACCCAGACCGCAGCACAACTCGAGACCGAGTGGAAGACGGATGCCCGCTGGAACGGCGTTCAGCGCGACTTCAGCGCCGAAGACGTCGTCGCCCTGCGGGGGAGCGTTCGCGAAGACCGCACGCTGGCCCGCCGCGGAGCCGAGAACCTGTGGAAGCTGATTCACAGCGAAGAGTGGGTTCCCGCACTCGGAGCCCTCACCGGCAACCAGGCGGTTCAGCAGGTGCGCGCCGGCCTCAAGGCGATCTACCTCAGCGGATGGCAGGTTGCGGCCGACGCCAACCTGTCGGGCCACACCTACCCCGACCAGAGCCTCTATCCGGCGAACAGCGTTCCCGCCGTGGTGCGGCGCATCAACAACGCGCTGCTTCGCGCCGACCAGATTGAAACCGCAGAACGCGCAGGCGCGGATCTCGACAAGCTCGATCACCGCACCGACTGGCTCGCCCCGATCGTCGCCGACGCCGAGGCCGGGTTCGGAGGCCCGCTCAATGCCTACGAGCTGATGAGCTCGATGATCGAGGCCGGTGCCGCGGGCGTGCACTGGGAAGACCAGCTCGCGAGCGAGAAGAAGTGTGGACACATGGGAGGCAAGGTGCTCATCCCGACGGCGCAGCACATCCGCACGCTGAACGCTGCGAGGCTGGCCGCCGACGTTGCGGGTGTGTCGACGATCATCGTGGCGCGCACCGACTCGCTGGCCGCTGACCTCATCACGAGTGACGTGGATGACCGCGACAAGCCGTTCCTCACGGGGGACCGCACCACCGAGGGCTTCTACCGCACGACGCCGGGAATCGACACGGTGCTCGCCCGCGGGCACGCCTACGCTCCGTACGCCGACCTGCTCTGGGTGGAGAGCGCCGAGCCCGACCTGGAGCTCGCGCGCACGTTTGCGGAGAGCATCCACGCCGAGTTCCCCGGCAAGAAGCTGGCCTACAACTGCAGCCCGAGCTTCAACTGGAAGAGCCACCTCGACGACGCGACGATCGCGAAGTTCCAGCGGGAGCTCGCCTCCATGGGCTACGCGTTCCAGTTCATCACCCTCGCGGGTTTCCACGCCCTCAACCACTCGATGTACACGCTGGCGCGCGACTACTCGCAGCGCCACATGAGCGCGTACGTCGAGCTGCAGGAGGCAGAGTTCGCGTCCGAAAAAGACGGCTACACGGCGACGCGCCACCAGCGCGAAGTCGGCACGGGCTACTTCGACCGCATTGCCACGGCGCTCAACCCCGACAGCGAAACTCTCGCGCTCGCGGGCAGCACCGAGACCGCACAGTTCCACTGAACCCAAAGGACAGACCATGACACACACACGCATGGAGCTAATCGCCGACAACGACGAGCGCTTCGACGAGATCCTCACCCCGGAGGCTCTGGCCTTCGTGACCCGGCTGCACGACCAGTTCGCCGGCCGGAGGCATGACCGCCTCGCGGCGCGGATGCACCAGCGCAAGCACATCGAGAACGGCCGGGACCTGAGGTTTCTGTCCGAGACAGCCGCGATCCGCGAGGATGCCACCTGGCGCGTTGCCGGCGCCGGCCCCGGCCTCGAAGACCGTCGGGTCGAGATCACCGGTCCGACCGACCGCAAGATGACCATCAACGCGATGAACTCGGGCGCCAAGGTCTGGCTCGCCGACCAGGAGGATGCCACGAGCCCGACCTGGGGCAATGTGATCGGCGGGCAGCTCAGCCTGTTCGACGCGATCCGTCGACAGATCGACTTCACCAGTGACGAGGGCAAGACGTATGCGCTGGGGGAGACGACACCCACGATCGTGATGCGGCCGCGCGGCTGGCATCTCGTCGAGAAGCACCTGCGGTACACCGACCGCGCGGGCCTCCGGGCGCCGGCATCCGGCTCGCTGGTCGACTTCGGGCTGTACTTCTTCCACAACGCGAAGGCGCTCATCGAGGGCGGCACCGGACCGTACTTCTACATCGCGAAGCTCGAGAACCATCTCGAGGCGCGACTGTGGGATGACGTGTTCACCTTCTCGGAAAACGCGCTCGGCATCCCGCACGGCACGATCCGCGCGACGGTGCTGATCGAGACGATCTCGGCGGCGTTCGAGATGGAGGAGATCCTGTACGAGCTACGCGACCACTGCGCGGGCCTGAACGCTGGGCGCTGGGACTACATCTTCTCGATCATCAAGAACTTCCGGGGGCGCGGCGCGAGTTTCGTACTGCCGGATCGTTCGAGCATCACGATGACGGTTCCGTTCATGCGGGCGTACACCGAGCTTCTGGTGTCGACCTGTCACAAGCGCGGCGCGCACGCCATCGGCGGCATGAGTGCATTCATCCCGAATCGACGCGACCCCGAGGTAACGGCGCGCGCCCTCGCCGCCGTGAGCGCCGACAAGAGCCGAGAGGCAGCCGACGGGTTCGACGGCACCTGGGTGGCGCATCCGGATCTCATCCCGACCGCCAGCGCCGAGTTCGACGCGGTGCTGGGCGACAAGCCAAACCAGCTTGACCGCCTGCGCGACGACGTTCACGTGACGGGTGCCGACCTGCTCGACCTGCGTATCGACGGGGTGGTGACCGACGCCGGGGTGCGCTCGAACGTGATGATCGCGCTGCGCTACATCGAGAGCTGGTTGCGCGGAGTGGGCGCGGCGGCGATCGACAACCTCATGGAGGATGCCGCGACCGCCGAGATCAGCCGCGGGCAGTTGTGGCAGTGGATGCACCAGCGCGTGACGACCGCCGAGGGAACTCCGATCACCCACCGACTCATCGAGCAGGAGCTCGCCAGCGCGCTGGAGCAACTCGGTGGCGCGCCGGGCAATCGCTTCGACGACGCCGCCGAGGTGTTCCGCTCGGTGACTCTCGAGGAAGACTTCCCGACCTTCCTCACAGTCACCGCCTACACGCGGTACCTCGTCCAGGAGCGCGAGTCGATCGCCGCGTAGTGGAGAGTAGATTCGAGGGATGAATCCGCTGCAGGCCCGCATCATCTATGACCTCAACGTCGTTCCGTCGATCGACCCGGCCGAGCAAGTCGAGGCCCGAATTGCCTTCCTCGTCGACTACCTGAAGGCGACGAAGGCGAAAGGTCTCGTGCTCGGGATCAGCGGCGGCCAGGACTCATCCCTCGCCGGCCGGTTATGCCAACTCGCCGTCGAGCGACTTCGCGCCGACGGGGTAGACGCTTCGTTCACCGCGGTGCGCCTGCCGTACCGGGTTCAGGCCGACGAGGCGGATGCCCAACTCGCGCTCGATTTCATCCGCCCCGACCGCGAAATCACTTTCAACATCGAGCGCGGCGTGGACGGCGTCGCCGCCGAGTACACCGACGCGACGGGCGAGCCGATGCTCGACTTCACGAAAGGCAACGTCAAGGCGCGCATGCGCATGGTCGCGCAGTACGCGCTCGCCGGGCAATCAGGCTCTCTCGTTGTCGGAACGGACCACGCCGCCGAAGCCGTCACCGGATTCTTCACGAAATTCGGTGACGGGGGAGCCGACCTCCTGCCCCTCTCGGGCCTCACCAAGCGCCAAGGTCGCTCCCTGCTCGTGCACCTCGAGGCGCCGGAACGCCTCTACCTGAAGGCGCCCACGGCCGACCTGCTCGACGGCAATCCCGGTCAGACCGACGAAGCGAACCTCGGGCTCAGCTACACCCAGATCGACGACTACCTGGAGGGCGAGGAGGTCGCGCCCGAGGTCGCGGTCGCGATCGAGACCCGCTACATCGCCACCCAGCACAAACGCCGCGAGCCGGTGACGATGTTCGATGATTGGTGGCGCTGATGTCGGCGATCGCGGTCGCCCAGTTCGCGCCGGGGGTCGATGACGCCGAGAACCTCGCGACCATCACGGCGCTGGCGCAGCGCGCCGTCGAGCGCGGGGCATCCCTCGTGGTGTTTCCCGAATACTCGTCGCACTTCAGTGCAGACGCCGGCCACGATTGGGTGAGCGGCGGCGCAGTCCATTGACGGCGCGTTCGTCACGGCGCTCGGCGACCTCGCGAACCGCCTCGGTGTGCACATCGTCGCAGGCTTCGTCGAGACCGCGGATGCCACGCACGTCAGCAACGCGCTGGTTGCAGTGACTCCCGCCGGCGCCGTCGCGGCGACGTACCGCAAGGTGCACCTCTACGATGCCTTCGGTCAACGCGAGTCAGACTGGGTCGCCGCCGGACCGATCGAGCAGCCGGAGACCTTCGCGTGGGAGGGATTCACCGTCGGGATGCAGACCTGCTACGACATCCGATTCCCCGAGATGACTCGACGACTCGTGGATGCCGGCGCCGATCTCGTTGTGGTTCCGTCCGAGTGGGTGCGTGGCCCGCTCAAGGAACACCATTGGCGCGTCCTGCTCACGGCGCGGGCACTCGAGAACACCGTCTATCTCGCTGCCGCCGACCATGCACCGCCCGTGGGTGTCGGCAACTCCATGGTGCTCGACCCGATGGGCGTTGAGCTCGCGACGATCGGTGAGGAGATCGGTATCGCGGTTGCCGACCTCGACCCCCGGCGGATCGAGTCGGTTCGTGCGACCAATCCCGCGCTGGCCCTGAGGCGATTCCGCGTCGTGCTTCGCTAGGCATCACCCGGTTTGGGGGTCTATCCGCCCGAAACAAGGGGACAAACCGGGGTACAGTGAAGACGTTCTATCCAGAGGGGGTCTGGTTGTGTCTGAACCATTTAGGGTCATCGTTATCGAGGATGACCCGGACGTGGCATTGTTCTCGAAGACTGTTCTCGAGAAGCGCGATCTGTGCGAGGTGCTCACGATCGCCGATCCACGAATCGTCGGAGAGTCGGTGCTCGACTTCGAGCCCGACATGGTCATCACCGACATTGAGCTTCCCGGGGCGTCTGGCCTCGAGCTGATTGGTGTGATCCGTGAGCTTCGGCCCGGCATCCCCATCATTGTCATGACGGCCCACGCCTCTCTCGACTACGCGGTCACTGCCTTGCGCAGCCAGGCCGACGAATTCTTGACCAAGCCGATCGCGTCGGCCGATCTCATCGCCCACGTCACACGCCTGTCGACTCAAGCGCGCGAGGCTGCGGCCACCGCGCCTCAGCGACAGGTTGTTCTCGCGATTGGGGCCCACCCGGACGATGTCGAGGTCGGTGTTGGCGGAATTCTCGCGGCACACGCCGCGGCGGGAGACTCGGTCACGATCCTCACCCTCTCGGGCGGAATGCGCGACACGGGCATCCAGGGCGCGTTTGGCGAGAGCTCGAGGGCCGCGGCGCTCATCAATGCGCAAGTCATCTTCGAAGACATTCAGGCTCAAGCCATGACGGCGTCCGGGCACGTGGCCGAAACCATCCGCAAGGTTGTTGCCGAGCTGTCGCCCACGATCGTCTACACGCACAGCAAGAACGATGACAATCAGGATCACCGCGCCGTGCATGACGCGACTCTGATGAGCACGACGGGCGTGCGAACGATCGCGTGCTACCAGGGCACTGCCGCGACCGTCGAGTTCCGTCCCAACCGTTTCGTCACCATTGACGGGTTCACTGACATCAAGCTCGAGATGCTGGAGTGTTTCGGGGTTGGCACCGAGCGCCCCGACTACCTGCAGGCCGACTTCGCACTGGCAACCGCACGATCATGGTCACGCTATGGCCAGGGGTCGTACTGCGAGCCGCTCGAGATCATCCGCGACTCTGCGAACGTAGCGCGCGCAAGTTAACAACTTTGGCGGGGTCGTACCGGGGGGTGCGGCGCCGACGGCCATACAGTAGCGAAAAGGGGGGATTCACAATGTCGCAAGACGCGTATCGCGTACTCGTGGTCGACGACGACCCCGATGTCGCCGAATACACCCGCACGGTACTTGAGCGTCGCACTCCGTTTGTGGTGCGCGCGGTCCACGACGCGAGTCTGGCTCGCCTGGCCGTCGACGAGTTCCGGCCCGACGTGGTCGTCACCGACATCGAGATGCCGGGGATGACCGGACTCGAGTTGCTCGTAATGCTGCGGGCCCATCGACCCGAGCTTCCGGTCATCGTGATGACCGCGCACGTCTCGGTGGACTACGCGGTCAGCGCGCTTCGGGGCCAGGCGGACGAGTTCATCACCAAGCCCATCGACTCCGCACACCTCGTCGCGACGGTGAAACGCCTCGCCGAGCGGGGACGCGCGAGCTACGAGAACGCCCGACCGAAGGAGTTCGTTCTCGCCGTCGGCGCGCATCCCGATGACGTCGAAATCGGCGTCGGCGGAATCCTCGCCTCGCACCGAGCTGCCGGGGACCAGGTCGTCATTCTTACTCTTTCGCGCGGAGGAAAGGGCGGCTCTCCCGAGGACCGCCAGCACGAGTCTCTCGCCTCCGCTGAGCTCCTCGGCGCGCGCCTCTTCCTCGAGGACCTCACCGATACCGAGATCACCAACACGGGCCCGACGGTGCAAATCATCGAGCGCGTGGTGCGCGAGATTAACCCGACAATCGTCTACACCCACTCGATCCACGATCGTCATCAGGATCACCGGGCGACTCACGAGGCCACGATCGTCGCCACGCGCACTATCGACACCGTCGCGTGCTTCCAGAGTCCGTCGTCGACCGTCGACTTCCGACCGACGCGCTTCGTCTCCATCGAGGGTTTCACCCAAACCAAGCTCGACCTGTTGGCGTGCTTCGGGTCTCAGTCGGACATCCGCGGTTACCTCGACCCCGAGTTCGTTCTGGCGACATCGCGCTACTGGTCGCGGTACGGCGGGGGAAAGTTTGTCGAGCCGCTCGAGATTCTGCGCGAGACCGCAGACATGTCGATGCCGGTGCGCAAGCGTTCCGCGTCGAGGCAGGGTACGACGACGGGGATGCCATGACTCGCGTACTCGTGACCGGCGCTGGCGGCCCTGCTGGGGTCGCAGTGATTCGTTCCTTGCTGGCCAGGGCCGATGTCGATGTTTTTGCGGCCGACATGGACGGCTGGGCGAGCGGACTCTACCTCGTCGCCGCCGATCGTCGCCGACTGGTCGAGCCGGCTCGCTCTGAGCGCTTTGTCGATGAGCTGAAGCGAATTGTCGAGAACGACGCGATCGACGTCGTGTTCGCGACCGTCGACTTCGAATTGCCGAAGCTTGCCGCGGCGCGAGATCACCTCGGCGCGATCTTGGCGGCCCCATCGATCGACACCCTCACGGTGTGCCTCGACAAGTGGTTGCTGGCCGAGCTGTGCTCGCCACAGCTGCGGGTGCCGACGACGCGACTGCTTAACGCGGAGGGTGTGGCCACCGCCTGGGACTTTCCGGTGATCGTCAAGCCGCGCAGTGGCGCCGGATCCCGAGGCGTACGCCTGATTCCCGACCGCTCGGCACTCGAAGAGATCCCGCTCGACGACGCACTGATCATTCAGGAGAACCTGCCGGGCGACGAGTACTCGGTCGACGTGCTCGCGGATTCCAGCGGCGGGGTCGTGGCCGCGGTTCCGCGCACTCGCACCCGCGTCGATTCCGGCGTGTCGATTGCCGGACGCACCGTCCACTCCGAGGAGCTCGAATCGACGGCAGCAGCCGTAGCGCGAGCGATCGGACTCGTCGGCGTCGCGAACGTTCAACTGCGCTACAGCGCCGAGGGAGTGCCCGCACTTCTCGAGGTGAATCCCCGTTTTCCGGGTGCGATGCCTTTGACGATCGCCGCCGGGGTCGACATGCCATCACTCGCACTCGACCTTGCGCTCGGACTGCCGTTGCCGGCACGCATCGACTTCAGGGAGGTTGCGAATGTGCGCTACCTCGAAGATGTCTTCATTGAGCCCGACCAGATTCTCGTCTCGGTCCACGCCGCACACACGGAGCGCGAAGAATGATCGCCGAACGGCACAGAATCGTCGAAGACTTCCACGTGCACTCGACATTCTCGGATGACGCGATCAGTTCCCTTTCGGAGAACATCGCGGCAGCGTCCGCGCGCGGCATCCGCGTCATACGCCTGACGGAGCATGTGCGCGCCTCGACCACCTGGGTCGCCGAGTTCGTCGCGGCGGTCGCCGCCGAGCCGACCCCGGAAGGCCTCACCGTTCTTACCGGAGTCGAGGCCAAGATCCTCGATGCCAACGGCACGCTTGACGTTCCGGCGGACCTGACCGGCATCGACGCGATCGTCATGGCCGACCACCAGTTTCCGGGCCCAGACGGTCCGTGGACGCCCGCCGAGACCAGGGCGCGCATCGCCGACGGGCTTGCCGCAGGCGACGCGATCGAGGGGCTCGTTGGGGCCATGATCGGCGCCATGACGCGCGCGCCGGGCAACCAGCTCGCGCACTGTTTCTCGATCCTGCCCAAGATCGGGCTCAGCGAAGACGACCTGAGCGACGAGCAGCTCGATCGTTGGGCGACGGCCGCCGCGGCATCCGACACGCTCGTCGAGGTCAACGAAAAGTGGGGATGCCCGTCCGCTCGTGCCATCGCGGCGCTGCGGGCCGCCGGCGCACGAGTTGGCGCATCCACGGACGCGCACGACGCGCGAGACGTGGGGCGTTACGACCGCGTCGCAATTCTTTTTGAGGGAGTGCGATCATGATCGACTGGTTTGAGGTGGGCTACACCAGCCTGACCTGGTTCTTGCTCCTGCTCGTCATCACGGGAACGGCCCCCGTCATCACGACGCTCGTGCTATTCCTCGCTATTCCGTTCCACGGAAGCCTGAACCACTTCTCGAAGGCCGCGCCCTACCTTCCGCGGATAGCAGTGTTGGTGCCGGCGTGGAACGAGGCGGCAGTCATCGGTGCCACGATCAATCGGTTCATGTCGCTCGAGTACCCGGCCGATCGTCTTCGGGTGTATGTCGTCGATGACGCGAGCACGGATGCGACGCCACAGGTTGTTCAAGAATGGGTCGCCAAGTATCCCGGAGCTGTCTTCCACTTGCGGCGCGACAAGGGCGGCGAAGGCAAGGCGCACACGCTCAACCACGGCCTCGACATCGTGCTGGCCGACGACTGGGCAGAAGCCGTGCTGATTACCGACGCCGACGTGATTTATCGTCCGGATGCGCTGCGCAAGCTCGCGCGCCACCTCGCCGACCCCGAGGTTGGGGCCGTCACGGCATACGTGCGCGAGGGCAGCATCCGCAAGAACTACCTCACGCGCTTCATCGCGATCGAGTACGTCATGGCTCAGGTCGCCGCGCGTCGGGCGCAGAACGTTCTCGGAGCGCAGGCCTGCCTCGCCGGCGGCGCCCAGTTGCACACCCGCGAGAATCTGGTCGCCATGGGCGGCGCCATCGACACACTGGGCTTCGCCGAAGACACGGTAACCACCTTCGAGACGCAGCTTCGGGGCAAGCGGGTCGTGTTCGATCCGAGTGCGATCGTGCATGCCGAGGAGCCGGGATCGGTGCGTTCCCTGTGGAAGCAGCGCCTGCGCTGGGCGCGCGGAAACGTGGAGATCTCCGCGCGGTACCGAAAGATGTGGTTCCGGCCATCGAAGGGTCACGGGTTGGGCTCCCTTGCCTTCGGTCTGGCGTGGTTCAGCATCCAGCTGCTGCCGCTGGTCATGGTGCTCTCGTCGCTCGGGTTGATCGGGTTGCTGCTTGTCGACAGCGATCTCGCCACGACAGCGTTCCGGGGGCTGTGGGTTCTCGCGGCATCCACCTACTTCTACTCGATCTTCCTCGCCCTGCAACTGGATTGGGGCATCGGCCGCAAGACCCTGATCGAGGCGATCCTGTTTCCCGGGATCATTTCGATCGGCGTCATGCTCACGGCGTTCTTCCCTGGGCTGTTCCAGTACCTGGTCACGACAGCCTTCGGCGGCCCGCCATCCGACATCACCGTGTTCTGGTGGACCGTGTTCGTGTACCTGTGGATCTCGATCGCGATGTTCGGCGGATGGCTTGCAAAGACCGTCGAGGGAACGTGGGCCGGACCGGTGCTCACCCCGCTACTGGTCTACATCGTGGGCTACGGACCGATTCTCTGTGCCATAACCGTCGACTCCTACCTCAAGGAGTTTCGAGGCGCGGAAACCACTTGGGACAAGACCGAGAAGACCGGAAGGGTCACGGCATGATCAGGAATGATGTCACGCACGCTAGTGGCGCGGGGCGCTCGTCGACGCGGTCGCGGGTGGTGCCCGCCGACCGACGCGACCCCGGCTCGCTGTTCATCGAGCAGGAGATCGCGGCCGATCGCCGAGCCGAGCGGTGGCTATGGCTCAAAGCGGTCGTAGCGATCGCCCTCGTTGGCGCGATGATCCTCGTCAGGCAGGTGTTCTTCGCATGAACCAGTCACTGGATCTGCTGATCGTCGAGGATAGCCCTGAGCAGGCAGACCTGCTCGAGAAATACAGTTCACGCGCCGGCTACTCGGTGACAGTTGCGACCAACGGAGAGGCCGCGTTGTTGGCCTGCACGCAAGCGACTCCCGACGTCGTCATCGTCGATCTCGTGCTGCCCGGAATGGATGGCTGGGAGTTGCTTCCGCTCATTCGCGAAGCCGCGCCGGAGTGCGCGATTATCGTGACCTCGGTTCTTGACGCGGGGGACTTCCCTCCGGCCGACGCCGTCTTGCCCAAACCATTCACGGGGGCCGAAGTTAGGGACGCCCTTGCTCGGGTCACCGCATCGCGGAGGCAACCGTGACGTTCACTGTGGTCATAGCGGAAGACGACGCCGACATCCGCGGCCTCGTCTCGATAGCGGCGACTAAGGCAGGGCTGACAGTGCTCGAAGTCGCGTCGGACGGGCGCGCGGCGCTCGACGCGATCGCACGCCATCAACCCGATCTGGCGATCCTGGACATCTCGATGCCCGAGATGTCCGGCGTCGAGGTATGTCGAGCAGTGCGTGCCGACGAGTCGATTGGCGACGTTCGCATCCTGCTGTTGTCGGCGTCGGTTGAGGCGGAGGCCGTCGAACTGGGTCTCGCCGCCGGAGCCGACCACTTCATGGCCAAGCCGTTCAGCACGCGGGATCTTGTCGACTGGCTCGCCGTCGGAAAGGAGGACCGGTCGTGAGCACTCTCGCCCGTGTGCGGTCCTGGCTCGCCGACGCACTCGACCGTCCATCGCCGACGGTCAAGCAGATGGCGACCGCCGGGGGAGTAGTCGTCGCTCTCGCCGTGCTCCTGTTGGTTCCGGGTGTCGACGTCACCGAGCCGGTGCTGGCCGGACTCGGAGTAGCACTCGTCGCCCTGGCCACCGGACTCGCCGTTCTCTTCACCAACGTGCGCAAGTTCGACAGCATCGTCATGCTGATTCCCACCATCGACATCATCGCTCTTGGACTCTTTCGTGGCGGCACCGGCGGAGGTTCGTCGGCCTTTGTCTCGCTGCTGATTCTGCCGGTCATCTGGCTGGCCTCGGGCAACGGCCGCCGACACATCCTGTACACCGGAGTGTTGACCGCGGTTGCCCTGTTCCTCCCCTTCATTCTTGGGGTGACATCACCTGCCAGTTTTGGCGAGGTCATTCGCGGCCTATTTACCCCGCTGGTATTCGCTATTGGCGGGGGAATCATCAATGAGCTCGCGCGCCAGGGGCGTGCGCAGCTTGAGTCGATCAAGTCGCTTGCTGATGACAAAGAGCGGATGCTTCAGCGCACCGTCGAGTTCGCGGCACAACTGCAGGAAAGCGAAAACAGGTACCGCGCCGCCGACCGGATGTTCCGGGGAGTGTGGGCGGCAGTAACCGAGCAGAGCGTGGTCGGCACCGATGTCACCGGGCTCATCGACGCGTGGAACCCGGGCGCGACCAAGCTGTTGGGCCCATCGGCCAAGGACGCCGAAGACAAGATGCACATCTTCGACTTCCACGTGCCAGAAGAGCTTCTAGAGCGTGCCCGCGAACTCAACTACCCGCCGGGCGAGACGGTTCTCAACCCCGGATTTTCCGCACTGGTCGAGTCGGCCCGTCTCGGCAATTCGGAGACGCGGGAGTGGACCTACGAGCGCACCGACGGCACCCAAGTGCCGGTGCAGCTCTCGGTGACCAAACGAGTCAACGAACAGGGCGACACCGTTGGCTACCTGTTCGTGGCATCCGATGTCACGCAGGCCAAGGAGGTTGCTCGTCTCAAGGATGAGTTCGTGGGACTCATCTCGCACGAGCTCCGCACGCCGCTGAGCTCGATCCTCGGCTACCTCGAACTGCTTCGCGACGACGAGGATGCGCCGCTCTCGGTGGAACAGTTGCAATACCTCGGCATCGCGGAGCGCAATGCGCATCGACTGTTGCGCTTGGTGGGCGACCTGTTGTTCACCGCGCAGGTGGAGTCGGGAAACTTCCCGCTCGACTCGCGCGAACTCGAACTCGAGTCGATCATCACCGCGTCACTCGATACCTCCCGCCCGGCCGCTCAGGCGGCGGGGATCACGGTGACTCACGAGGTGCCAGACGAGGCCGTCGTCGTTCACGGGGACCCGACTCGACTGGGTCAGGCGATCGACAACCTCTTGTCGAATGCGATCAAGTTCACGCCGCGCGGGGGAACCGTCACTATCGCGCTGACCGCAACGGATGACGCCGCTGTCGTTACTGTTCGCGACACGGGCATGGGCATTCCGGAGGCCGAGATGGACAAGCTGTTCTCGAGGTTCTTCAGGTCGACGACGGCCACGAGAAACGCCGTTCCCGGCGTCGGACTTGGCCTCACCATAACCAAAGCGATAATCACCGCCCACCGCGGACAGATGGGTGTGACGAGCGAAGAGGGTGTCGGAACCCAATTCAGCGTGACGCTCCCGCGATTGAGAGTGGCGGCCCGCCTCTCGGCGTAGGAGAGCTAGGACAGCCGCAACTCGCCCAGCTGTGCGGCGGCGCGTTCCAACACATCAACGCGCTTGCAGAACGCGAAGCGGATGAGGCTCGCGTATTCGGCGTGGTGCGGCTCGCGAACGAACGCGGTGACCGGCACCCCCGCGACGCCGGCGAGGGCAGGCAGGGCGCGGCAGAACTCGGCGGCGTCGGCGACGCCGAGCGGAGCGGCATCCGCGATCACGAAGTATCCGGCGTCGGGGGTGCTCACGCCGAATCCGGCCGCCGCGAGACCCGCACTCAGCACGTCGCGCTTGTGTCGAAGCGCGGCGGCCGCGTTCGCGAAGAACTCGTCGGGAAGGCCCAGCCCCACGGCGATCGCCGGCTGGAACGGTGCCCCGTTCACATAGGTGAGGTACTGCTTGACCGCCGCGATTGCCTGAACGAGTGGGGCGGGAGCGACGACCCAACCGATCTTCCAGCCGGTGGTATTGAAGGTCTTGCCGCCGCTCGAGATTGTGACGGTGCGTTCAAACCCGCCGGGCAGGCTTGAAATCGGAACGTGTCGTGCGCCAAACGTGAGGTGCTCGTACACCTCATCCGTGACGATGATGGCATCGTGTCGGTGCGCGAGCTCGATGACGAGTTCCAGTAGCTCGGTGGGCAGGACCGAGCCGGTCGGGTTGTGTGGCGAATTCACGACGATGAGCTTGGTGCGGTCGGTGACGGCGGCACGCAGGTCATCCGGGTCGGGCAGAAAGTTCGGCGCGCGCAGGGGAACCGTCGTGAGGCGCGTTCGACCCAATGCGGCGACCGCACCGTACTCGTCGTAGAACGGTTCGAAGACGACAACCTCATCGCCCTCGTCGGTGAGAGCGAGCACGGTCGCGGCGATCGCTTCGGTTGCTCCAGCCGTGACGAGAACCTCGGTTTCGGCATCGACCTGGATGCCATAGAAGCGCTGTTGGTGCGCCGCTATCGCTGAGCGCAGCACTGGCATCCCCAGACCGGGCGGGTACTGATTGATGCCGTCGCTGATCGCCTGCCGCGCCGCCTCAAGCACCTCGGGAGGGCCGTCTTCGTCGGGGAAGCCCTGCCCCAGATTGATCGCACCGGTCGCCGCGGCGAGCGCAGACATCTCCGCGAAAATCGTCGATCGCAGCACGCCGTCGCTCCCGAGGAGCATCGCGCCGCGGGCCGCGCGTTCCCAAGATCCGGCAACTGTCATCGTGTGGCGAGCCTACCGCCGTGGCATCGAGGTCTACTCAAGGCAAGACCGCAGAGTGCTCCCAGCCCACCCAAATACAATGCTCAGGTTGGCGATGGATGCTGTCCTCGCTGGAAGGAGCACTCATGACCACCGAACCCGATTCCACTGAGTCCGCACCGACCGATCTGTCCGCAGTTGCTGCGCCGATCGATCCCGAGCAACACCCCGCGATCGCGCGACCCAAACGATCGGTGCCGATCGCCGTGGTCGCCGCTCTCGCGGTCGGCGCTGTCATCGGCGGTGCTTCAGGGGCCGGTGTCGCGATGTGGGCCACGTCGGCGAACAGCCCGGCCACGGTGGTTGCCAACTCCAGCCCCGCTACCGTGACCGTCAACGACCCGGACAACGCGACGCAGGTCACCGCAGTTGCCGCGAAGGCATCGCCGTCCGTCGTCACCATCTCCGTGTCGTCCGACACCGCAGGGGGCACCGGATCCGGTGTCATCCTCGACACCGAGGGCCACGTTCTCACCAATGCACACGTCGTGACACTGGAAGGGGCGACGGCAAATCCCACAATCCAGGTCACTTCGTATGACGGTCACCTGTACTCGGCCACGGTGGTCGGCGTCGACGCGATCTCCGACCTCGCCGTGATCAAGCTCACCGATGCGACCGGTCTCGTTCCCGCGGAGTTTGCGGACTCCGCCGCGCTCAACGTCGGTGACACCGCGATCATGATTGGTGCGCCGCTCGGCTTGTCCTCCTCGGTGAGCAACGGCATCGTGAGCGCCCTCAACCGCAGCATTACGGTCGCCTCATCGGCGGTGCCGGAGTCGACAGACACCACACCGACTACCCCGGGAACCGAGAACCCGTTCGACATCTGGAACTTTGACGTTCCCGGTGGCTCGAGCACCCCGACTACTTCGTCATCGACGATCTCGCTGTCGGTGCTCCAGACGAACGCCGGGATCAACCCGGGAAGCTCCGGCGGTGCACTGGTCGACGATCAGGGCAAGGTCATCGGGATCAACGTCGCCATCGCTACAGCGGGCAGCAGCACCGGACAGTCGGGCAGCATCGGCATCGGATTCGCGATCCCGTCAAACCTCGCCCAGCGAATTGCGGGCGAGCTCATCGCCACAGGTACGGCGACGCACGGACTGCTCGGTGCCAGCGTCACGGATGTCACGGAAGACTCGACCCAGTCGGCCAGCAAGGTTATCGGAGCGAGCATCGTCGACATCTCGCAGGGCGGGGCCGCGCAGACGGCGGGCCTCAAGGTGGGCGACATCATCACTCAGATCGACGGGCTACCGATCACGGGCAAGACTGACCTCACGGCTCAGGTGAGAAGCCTCGCCGCCGGCTCCAAGTCCACGATCGCGTACGTGCGCGACGGCACAGCGGCGACAGTCGAAGTAACCCTCGGCTCGCTCGGCTAAAGCCACCACTCAGAAGCGCGCGTCGGACCCTCCGGGCTCGACGCGCGCTTCTGCGTGAGACCGTCGCTTCGCGATAGGCTCAACCGACCACCAGCGCGACGTATTGGACCCCATGGCAACGACGGCGGATGCCCACCCGGGTGTGTCTTACGTGATGCCCGTGCTCAACGAGGTCGAGCACATCGAGGCGGCGATCACGAGCCTCACGGCCCAGGACTACGAGGGCCCATTCGAGATTCTGCTCGCGCTCGGCCCGAGCGTCGACGGTACCAACGAGGTGATCAGGGAGCTCGCGTCCGACGACCCGCGCATCCACCGCCTCGACAACGATCTCGGCTCCACCCCGGGTGGTCTGAACGTGGCGATTCGGGCTGCGACCTATCCCATCGTCATCCGCGTGGATGCTCACTCCGTGTTGCCTCCCGACTACACGCGCATCGCGGTGCGAACCCTGCTCGAGACCGGTGCCGACAACGTCGGCGGCATCATGCAGGCGAAGGGGGTCACACCGTTCCAGCGCGCGGTGGCTCACGCCTACGGCTCGCCCGAGGGCCTCGGCGGAACCCAACATCACGTGGGCGGCAAGGCCGGCCCGGCGGACACCGCCTACCTGGGCGTCTTCAATCGGCAACGTCTGCTCGACGTCGGACTGTTCGACGAGGAGATCAAGCGCGGCCAGGACTGGGAGCTCAACCGGCGACTGCGAGCCACAGGGGGAATCGTCTGGTTCACCCCCGAACTCGAGGTCGTCTATCGCCCCCGGTCGAGCCTGCGCGCGCTCATCCGCCAGTTCGTGGCAACCGGAATTTGGCGGGGCGAGCTGGCTCGGCGATTCGGGTCGGCCAACTCGCTGCGCTACTTTGTTCCACCCCTCGCGGTGATCGGGGTGCTGGGCGGCATCCTGCTGGGCATCGTGGGGCTCGCGCTCGGTTTGCCGTGGCTGCTGCTCGGGTTAGTTGTGCCGGGAGTGTACGTCGCGCTCGTGCTGGCGGCATCGGTCGTTGCGGCCCGCGAGGGACTGAGAACCGGCCTCTGGTACCTCGTAGTCTTGCCGTGCATTCACTTCGGGTGGGGAATCGGCTTCGTGCTGGGGTTTCTCACCCTGACCCGCAACATCACAGCACAGACAGGACGGTAACGGTGCCCAACGACGCCCGCGCGGCGCGGCCGACCTCGATCGCCCAGCTGCGCGAGGTGACACAACCCCCCGAGGTGCGCCTGCGGGCCAACGCCGAGCACTGGACGGCGTCGCTCTACCTGCGCGACCTGTCGCCCTATCTGACCTGGATGCTGCTGCGCACGAGCATCTCGGCGAACCGCGTGACCGGTCTCATGATCCTGGTCGGCTGGTCGACCGCCGCGGCGCTGCTGATTCCGGGTGTCGCCGGCGCTGCGCTCGCCCTCGTGCTCGGTCAACTCCAGATGCTCGTCGACTGCAGCGACGGCGAGGTGGCGCGCTGGCGCGACACTCGGTCGCCGGCCGGCGTCTTCCTCGACAAGGTGGGTCACTACACGACGGAAGCGCTCATCCCGATCGCGCTGGGCATTCGCGCGGCCGGGTGGCCGCTCGAGTTTCCGGCCGACTTCGCCTGGACGACCGCGGCCTCGCGCTGGCGCTCGTCATCGTGCTCAACAAGGCGCTCAACGACATGGTGCACGTCGCGCGCGCGAACGCCGGCCTCGACAAGCTCAGCGACAGCAAGGGCGAGGCGGTGCCCAGCCGACGCCTCATCGCGCGTCTGCGCAGCGCGGCTCGCTTCGTGCCGTTCCACCGGCTCTACCACTCGGTCGAACTGACCATGCTCGCCTTTGCCGCGTCGATCGTCGGGCTATTCCTCCCGCCGCTCGTCGCTGAGCGCTGGCTGCTGCTGATCCTGTTGCCCCTCGCGGTGATCGCCCTCGTCGGGCATTTCGTCGCGATCATGGCATCGAAGCGAGTGCGCTCGTAGTGTCGAGTTCCCAGCCCGTTCCGACGGTCGGCGTCGTTTCCCTCAGCCAGGGGACACGAGCCGACGACCTCGCGCGGGGTCTCGGCATCCCTCGCCCGCCAGACCGGGGTGAAACTCGACATGGTCGTCGTCGGCAACGCGTGGGAGCCCACCGGCCTGCCCGCCGGGGTGCGCGGCGTACACCTCCCCGAGAATCTCGGCATTCCGGCCGGTCGCAACCGGGGCGCCGCCGAGGTCAGGGGCGAGTACATCTTCTTCCTCGACGACGACGCGAGCATTCCCTCACCCACCTTTCTGGCCGACGCAATCGCGATGATTGTGGCCGATCCGACCATCGGGCTGCTTCAGCCCCGGGTGGTGGACGCCAGTGGTGCCGAGAACCCGCGTCGCTGGGTTCCGCGAATCCGCAAGGGCGATCCCGAGCGCTCGAGCTCGGTCTTCTCGGTGTGGGAGGGGGCGACTCTGCTGCCGCGGTCGGTTTTCGACGCCACGGGCGGATGGGCCGATCCGTTCTTCTACGCGCACGAGGGAATCGAGCTCGCCTGGCGGGTCTGGGACACCGGTCATCGCGCGTTGTACGCCGGGAACCTGATCGCGAATCATCCGGCGATTGAACCGACCAGACACAGTTACTACTACCGACTCAACGCTCGCAATCGGGTGTGGCTCGCCAAGCGCAACCTGCCGTGGGTGCTGGTGCCGATCTATGTCGGTACGTGGACGGGAATCCAGATCATCAGGTGGGTGCGCCGTCCGGCGGCCCTCAAGGCGTGGTTCGGTGGCTGGCTCGCGGGGTGGCGAGAGAATCCGGGAGGGCGTCGGGGCATCAGATGGGTAACGGTGTGGCGAATGACGCGTTCCGGTCGTCCGCCGCTGGTTTGATTGTCGAGGGAGACGATCGTGCCACTGCTGACTGATATTCGTACCGCGACTCGCGTGCTGCGCGGAATGGTGCGCTCGCGCGCGACGCGACGACGGGTCGCCCAGTTGCAGCCGAATCATCCGATGCCCGAGCCAGGCAGCGTCAAGATTGGCGTCTATTTCGCCGACCCCAAGGTCAACCTGTACCAAATGCGGCAGTGGTACGCGCCACTGGCAGAGATCGCGACGACGTGGCCGGTCGCAATTATCTCGCGCAGCCCGAGTGCCGTGCTCGCCCTTTGGGATGAGTCACCGGTGCCCGTTCACTACCTTCGTCGCGTCGCCGACCTGGAACACTTCGTCGAGTCGCAAGATCTGCGAATCGTGTTCTACGTCAACCAGAACGCCAAGAACTTCCAGATGTTCCGATACGGCCGCATGTGGCACGTGTTCATCAACCACGGCGAGTCCGACAAGATGTACATGACCACCAATCAGTTCAAGGCGTACGACTTCAGTTTCGTGGCGGGCGATGCTGCTATCGATCGCCTGAGTCATAAGCTCTGGGACTTCGATCTCGACAAGCGGGTCATCGCAATCGGCAGGCCCCAGGCGGATCACTTTGCCGGCGAGCTTCCCTACACGCCCGACGATCGCACCGTGGTTCTGTATGCCCCGACCTGGGAGGGTGATCGCGAGGCCGCCGCCTACGGATCGATAGCGTCAGCCACGGAGTTACCCTCGTGTCGGCGCTTCTGGCGACGGGTCGGCACCGCGTGATCTACCGACCGCACCCGCGCAGTGGCGTGGTCGACCGCGAGTACCGCGACGCCAACCGCTCGATCATCGACGCGATTGCCCGCGCGAACTCCGCCGACCCCGAGGCCCACCACATCTTCGACGACGGCCCGACACTGGGCTGGCAACTGGTCGCAGCGGATGTCGCGATCACCGACATCTCGGCCATGGTCTACGACCGGCTCGCGACCGGCAAGCCGCTCATCGTCACCCGTCCCGCGTCCTCCTCCGCCGAGCTTGACGAGACGGGCTATCTCGGGGCGTGCGAGTGGCTCTCCGCGGATGACTCGGCTGACATTGTCACCATCGCTGAGCGCGTGCAGTTCGACGCCGAGGCGCTCGACCGGTTGCGGTTCTGGGTGGAGCGTCACTTCGGCGACACGACGCGCGGCGAAGCAACCCGGCGTTTTCGCGCCGCGATCGAGCGGCTCATGCAGCACTGGCTCGCTCAGTCGGCAATCCACGAGGGCGACAAGCAGGGCAGCGAAGGCGACCCGTTCGACGACGACGATGACGAGGACACCATCTCGCTCGACTGACGGCTTAGTCGTCGAGCCGCTCGAGCTCGGCGGCTTCGGGAGCCTCGATCCACCGTCGCTCGCTGCGGGTCGGCCGCCTCTCGCGAGGCGTTCGCGGCGCGCGAGCGACCGGCTCGAGCCAGGCCGGAAACTCAACGGGAGCCGGTCCGAATCCCTCGCGCGCGGTGCGAATGATCTGTCGTCCGAGGAGGTGATTGCCGCCGCCGCCGATCGCTGCGCCAATGCCGAACGGAACGAGTCGCCCGACCACGTTGGTGCCCTGGGCGACGGAGAAGCGCTTCACGAAAGTTCGCTTGATCCGATCGGCGATCGGGCCCATGGCGGCGCGGGGCAGGTTCTTGGTGATCGTCTCGCCCCAGAACGCGTTTCGGCTCGGTGCCACCCCGGTCGCCTGACCGGCGAGCTGGCCGACCAGCTCGGTGCCCGCGCTACCCAAGACCATCGTCATCACGAGGGCGCGCGCTCGGTCTGGATCGTCAACGACAAAGCCGTGTACCTCGGTTATCGACTGCGCGAACAGGGCGCTTGCCTCGAGAAAGCCCGCCGTCTCGACTCCCGATAGCGCCAACGACGTGCCGGTCCCCACCGCCGGAATCGCGGCACTCGCTCCGACAAGGGCGCCGCCGGTGGTAACCGCTGTCAGATAGCGGCGCTCAAGGGTGCGGATGATCTCGGCAGGAGTCGCGTTCGGCCGACCCCGTCGGATGCCGCGGATGTGGGCGAGCACGACGGGCCGCTGCACCGTCAGAAGGCGATCGATCCCACGAACCATCATCGGGTTTGAGACTCGAACGTGCGTCGTCTTCGCCATTGCTTAACCGTACTCGACCGAGGTTTAGGTCTCGCTGGGTGCCCCGGAGTAGTCGGCGTTGTAGCGGGCGAGCACCTCGGCGATCGGCGCGTCGAGAACGAGCGCCCCTTTGTCGAGGTAGAGACCTCGCGTGCAGAACCGTCGAAGGTCGCGTTCGTTGTGCGAGACGAAGAACAGGGTTCGCCCGCCGGCGAGCAATTCCTCGATTCGGCGGTAGCACTTCTCGCGGAACCCTTTGTCGCCGACGGCGAGCACCTCGTCGACGAGAATTATCGGCTCTTCGAGCCGGGAGATCACGGCGAACGCGATGCGCACTTTCATCCCGCTCGAAAGGTGCTTGTACGGGGTGTCGACGAAGTCGCGGATCTCGGCAAAGTCGATGATCTCGTCGTATCGCGCCGTGATCTCCCCCTTCGTCATGCCATGCAGTCCCGCGGTCAAGAAGACGTTTTCACGCACGCTGAGATCGTCGACGAACCCGCCCGTGATCTCGATCAGGGGAGCGACCCCACCGATGACATCCACGCGACCTTCGTCGGGAAGTATCACCTCGGCCACCAGCTTGAGCAGTGTCGACTTGCCCTGACCGTTGCGCCCCACCACTCCGATCGCTTCGCCGCGGCGCACCGAGAAGTCCACGTCGCGCAGCGCCCAGAACTCACCGGGACGGGTGCGGCGACGACGACCGGCAAAGAGGTCCTTGAAGCTGCGTCGCGAACGGCGATTGCGACGGAAGCGGATGCCGGCGCCTTCAACCCGAATCACGGTATCTGGCTCTGCGGTCTCGGCCACGGCTAGATCTCCTTCAGCACGGCACGCTCGGTGCGGTTGAAGACAAGCACCCCGACGGCGAAGATTATCGCGGTGACCAGCGTCGCAATTCCGACCGCGAACCAGTCGAGCTGTTCAGGGAAGAACGCGGAGCGGTACAGCCCGAAGATGCCCGCGAGGGGATTGAAGGATGCCCAAAAATGCAGGCCAGCGGGAAGGTCGCGTAGCCCGTAGATGATCGGGCTCGCGTAGAACAAGAAGCGGAGCGCGAGTTTGGTGGCTCGCTCCAAGTCGCGGAAGAACACGACGAGCGGAGCGACAATGAGCCCGACGCCGACGGTGAGCACGGCCTGAAGGGCCAGTGCGAGGAAGAAGTAGAACGCTTCCCAGTGCACGACCGCGCCGGTCGCGATCGCGAATACCGCAAGCACCGGAATGCTCGCGACGAACTCGATGCCCTTGGATAGCACGAGTCGTGCGACCCAGATGGTGCGCGGGATCTTCGTGGAGCGGATGAGCTTGGCTTCCCGAAGGTAGGCGCGCGTGGCATCGGACACTGCGCCGTTGAACCACATCCAGGGCAGCAGTGCGGTGAGGAGGAAAACGATGTACGGCTGTTCCCCTACCGTGCGGTCAAAGACCTGGGTGAACACGAACCAGTAGATCGCGGCCATGACGAGCGGGTCGAGGATCGACCAAAAGTATCCGAGCACCGAAGTGGAGTAGCGAACTCGCAGATCGCGTACGGTCAGCAGCCACAGCGAGCGTCGGTATCGCCCGAGCGGCGTGAAGGTGGCGCGCTCGAGAGTGGTGGTCACGTGCCTATCGTATGGCGCGCCGCCGCTAGACGAAGAGGTTTGCTCGCTCGAGGTCTTCCGCGAAGTCGATCTCGACCGCGTACAGGTCGCTGATGTCGACAGGCTCGACTCGGAGGCCATCCTGCTCGATGGCGAGCTCGATGCCGCGCTCGAAGTAGTCCTGGTCGCCGACGCGACGCAGCTGGCGCAGGAGCACAGCCTTGTCGTTCTTGGAGATGTAGTTGATTCCGACGGCCTCGCCGAAGCCGCCCTCGGCGGTCTTGGAGAGCTCCTTGATGAATCCCTCGGCGTCAGTCGTGTACTTGACCTCTTCGTCGGAGACCTTCGACGTGTTCACCGAGACAAAGGACTGATCCTGAGCGACCATGCGCGCAGCGCGCTCAAGAGCAGTGGGGTCGAACACGACATCGCCGTTCATCCACAGCACTCCGCCGGCCGACGATGCCTGAAGCGCGCGCATGAGGCTCTTCGAGGTGTTCGTCTGGTCGTACTGCTCGTTGTAGACGAAGGAGGCATCGGGGAACGCGTCGATGATGTGCTCGAGCTTGTAGCCGACGACGATCGTCACCTGGGCGGTGGTGCCGAAAGCGTGGTGGATGTTGTCGAACTGCTGCTGCATGATGGTGCGGCCGTCAGCAAGCTCGGTCAGCGGCTTCGGGAGGCTGCGCCCGAGACGGCTGCCCATTCCGGCTGCCAGAATGACGATCTGCGTGCTCACGTGAAACTCCTCAGGTATGTCGTGCCCCGCGAGAAGAAAAAGTTTGCCTGCCGTTTACGCGCGGGAATGTGATTGGACACCCCGTTGTGCTTCAGCAAGGGTAGCGATGCAACCGGCTCATGCGCTGGGAATCCGCCGGATGTTGCAGATTTGTGATGCAAGCTCAAGCTCGCCCAGATTCCATTGCTAGGTTTACACAGTGGAAAACGTGCCAGCGCCCAGCCCGAGGAAGCAACCTCAGAAGAATCCTCAGGCAAAGCCGACTGGCGCGCCGCGAAAGCCCGCGGCGACGGGCAAGCCCGCGGCGCGCAAACCGAGCGCTCCGCGGAAGCCCGCCGCACCCGCCAAGACTTCCGCAGCGAGCGCGGCCCAGGCCCCGGCGGCGACCGAACGTGAGGCCTCCGAGACTGTTCCCGACCAGCCTCAGGCCGCGCGACCGGAGAAGGCGGACGACGTCGAGGCTGCCCAGCACGGTGAACCTGAGGCCGAGACGGTGCCAGACGCGGAGCCACCGACCACGACCGGGTTGTTCAATGTTCCGTGGTTGAGCGTTCCCAAACTCTCGCTTCCGAAGTTGTCGTTGACCCGGGAACCGATCGCGCCGACAAAGTCTCCCGATCCAGAGCCGATGGGCGAGACCAGCGACGTCGACGAGGTCGCGCAGAACGAAGCGACGGCAGCGCCGAAGACCGAGCCGAAGACAGAGCCGAAGACCGAGCCGAAGACCGAGACAAAGCTCGAGGCACGACCCGAAGCCGCGCCCGCCAAAAAGACGGTTGCTCGGCGGTCGCCGCGCAAGCGCACAGTCGAGTCGATTCTCACGGTGGCCGGGCTCACGAAGAAGTTCGACGACAAGATTGCGGTCAACGAGGTCAACCTCGACGTCAAGGCGGGATCGTTCTACGGAATCGTCGGCCCCAACGGTGCGGGCAAGACGACGACACTCTCCATGATCACCGGACTGTTGCGACCCACTGCCGGCACCGTCACCGTTCACGGCGCCGACGTGTGGGCCGACCCCGTGGTCGCCAAGCGCAACATGGGGGTGCTGCCCGATCGGCTTCGCTTGTTCGACAGACTCACCGGCGCTCAGCTGCTGTACTACGCAGGCGTGCTCCGAGGAATGGATGCGGCAACCGTTCGAGAGCGTGCCGCGGATCTTGCCCAGGTCTTCGAACTCGAGGAATCGCTGCCGCGGTTGGTGAGTGACTACTCCGCTGGCATGACGAAAAAGGTCGCGCTCGCTGCCGCCATGATTCATTCGCCCCGGATGCTCGTGCTCGACGAACCGTTCGAGTCCGTCGATCCGGTGTCGGCCGCTACCGTCACCGAGATCCTCAAGAACTACGTCGCCGGGGGCGGTACGGTGCTGCTCTCCAGCCACAGCATGGACCTCGTTCAGCGCATCTGCGACTTCGTCGCGGTTATCGTCGACGGCACGGTGCTTGCCGACGGAACGATGGAGTCCGTTCGCGGCGGCAGCACGCTCGAGGAACGTTTTATCGAGTTGGCCGGCGGTCACAAGGCAGTGGAGGGGCTGGAATGGTTAAGCAGTTTCTCCGACTGAAGCTGACCCTCCTCGCCAATACCTTCCGGAGAAGTCCCGCACAGCTCGTCGGAATGATCATCGCCCTCACCTATGGGCTCGGCGTCGCGACCCTTGTTGCGGTCGGTCTGGCCTCCCTGCGACTGGCGCCCGAAGATATCGCGCGCAGCGTGATCATTGTTTTCGGGTCGCTCGTTGTGCTCGGCTTCGTTCTGCTCCCGCTCGTCTTCGGTGTCGACGACACCATCGACCCGCGCCGGTTTGGCCTGTTCGGAATTCCCTCGGGTCGCCTGGCCCGCTCGCTCGCAATTTCGGCGCTCATCAGCATCCCCTCGCTCATCATCGTCGCCTTTGCCGTTGCACAGATCGTCACGTGGGGGCGCGATCTGGGGTCGACGCTTCTCGCGATGCTCGCGGCGGTACTCATCGTCGTGACGTGTGTGCTCGCGGCGCGGGTATCGAGCGCCGTGGCATCCCTCGCTCTGTCGTCCCGTCGCATTCGCGAGACAACCGCAGTCGCGCTCGTCGGAGTACTTGCCGTAGTCGCCCCGCTCCTGGCGATCATGGCCTCGATCGACTGGGGAAGCCGCGGGCTGCCCATCATGCACAGAATTGCCGCGGTGTTGACCTGGACTCCGCTCGGCGCGGCATGGAGCTTGCCGGCCGACGCCGCCGATCGGCGGCTCGACGAGGTTCCCGTCAAGCTGCTCATCGCTCTCGGCACGGTTGCGGTGCTCTGGTTGGCCTGGCGGTGGCTGGTGGAGCGGATGCTCACCACCCCGCATCGCGAGTCCCACCGCGGTCGCTACAGCGGTCTCGGGTGGTTTGAGCGCCTTCCCGGAACCCCGGCCGGAGCGATCGCCGCCCGAAGCCTGAGCTACTGGGCTCGGGATGCGCGCTATCGCGTCGGCCTCGCGGTCATCCCCGTCGTGCCCATCGTGATGCTCGCCGCTCTCATGATCGCGGGTGTGCCGCTACCGCTGCTTGCCTGGCTGCCGGTGCCCGTGATGTGTCTGTTCCTAGGTTGGACAGTGCACAACGATGTCGCTCACGACAGCACCGCGTTTTGGCTGCACGTGTCGTCGAGCGTCGCGGGACGCGCCGACCGGTGGGGTCGGCTCACGCCGGCACTTCTGATCGGTGTGCCGTTGGTGCTTATCGGTAGCGTCGCGACCTCGGCCGTCTTCGGCAATTTTGGTGCCCTGCCGAGCTTCATCGGGCTGTCGGCGAGTGTGCTTCTCTTCGGCCTCGGGGTCTCCAGTGTCATCTCGGCGGCCTTCCCCTACCCGGCCGTGCACCCGGGGGCGAGCCCGTTCGCGCAACCGCAAGCCGCCGGGGCGACCGGATCGGTCGTTCAGTCGCTCTCGTTCACCGTGACGATTCTGTCGGCGATCCCCGTGGCGATCTTGGCCTACCTGGGCGAGACAGACTCGCCGAACTGGCACTACGCCGCGCTCGCGGCCGGACTCGTGATCGGCCTGGGCGCGCTCTTCGGAGGCGTGTACTGGGGCGGCCGGATCGTGGACAAAAGAGCACCGGAGCTTCTGGCGTTCGCTCTACAGAATTAGAATCGATTCATGGCTGACACTGACGGTACCGGAGGCGGTGGCCTCGACACGCTCGATCGCGAGCTCGAAGAACTCCTGACCCGCGAGGTCGTTGAAGAGGGCGACCACGAGCGGTTCTCGCACTACGCCCCCAAGAACAAGATCATGGAGTCGGCGCTCACCGGAAAGCCCGTGCGCGCCCTGTGCGGCAAGCTCTGGGTTCCGGGGCGCGATCCGCAGAAGTTTCCCGTCTGCCCGACGTGCAAAGAGATTTACGAGAAGCTGAAGTAGTCAGGCGTAGCGTGTCGGGATCGTGGGCTCGCCGCGGCTGAGCCGCATCGCATCCGGCGGCAACTCGGCGAGCGCGGCGGCGCGATGCTCGCGCGCGAGAGCGGTTCCCGCGGCCCCGAGGTAGCGCGGATCGGGCTCTCCTTCGGTCACCAACGGCACCAGCAGGGTGCGAGCAGTGCCGTCGGTCGGCGGGGTGTGCTCGACATAAATGGTCTCGGCCACGGCGGTGCCATTATCGAGAGTTCGCGCTGGGTTCTTCCGTCCGCCGACCGTCGCCTTGGCCACCGATCGCTTGGCGACCGAGAGCCACTCGCCGGTCGGGTCCTTGCGCGCCACGAGCTTGTAGACGAATCCGGCGGCGGGATGCCCCGAGCCGGTGACGACGGATGTGCCGACACCGTACGAGTCGACCGGTGCCGCCCTCAGCGCGGCGATCGTGTACTCGTCAAGATCGTTGGTCACGGTGATGCGAGTCTGCTTCGCGCCCAGCGAGTCGAGCTGTTTGCGTACGTCGGCCACGACGGTCGGCAGGTCACCCGAGTCGATGCGTACCGCGCCGAGCCCGGTGCCGGCGACCTTGACGGCGAGCGCGACACCGGCCTGGATGTCGTAGGTGTCGACGAGCAGCGTCGTGCCGGGGCCGAGGGCGTCGATCTGGGCCTGGAAGGCCTCCTCCTCGGTGTCGTGCAGCAGGGTGAAGGAGTGAGCGGCGGTGCCCATGGTCGGGATGCCCCAGCGCGAGCCGGCCTCGAGATTGCTGGTCGCGCCGAAGCCCGCGATGAACGCGGCTCGCGCCGCCGCGACCGCCGACCGCTCGTTCGCGCGACGCGAGCCCATCTCGGCGAGCGGCACGGCCCTCGGCGGCAGACACCATGCGCGCGGCGGCGGACGCGACCGCGGAGTCGTAGTTGAGCACGCTGAGCACGAGAGTTTCGAGGATGACGGCTTCGGCGAACGATCCGTCGACGATGAGGATCGGCGAGCCGGGGAAGAAGGCCTCGCCCTCGCGATAGCCCTGGATGTTGCCGCTAAACCGGTAGTCCGCGAGCCAGTCGAGCGCGTCCGAGCCGACCACGGCGTTGTCGCGCAGCCAGGTCAGTTCGGCGTCCCCGAACCGGAACTCGGAGATCAGATCGAGCAGTCGCCCGGTGCCCGCGACGACGCCGTAGCGGCGGCCGTCGGGCAGTCGTCGGGCGAACACCTCGAAGACGCACTCCCGGTCGTGGGTGCCGTTGCGCAGAGCGGCATCCACCATCGTCAGTTCGTAGCGGTCGGTCAGCAGCGCGGTGCTCATACGGAGAGCCTAGGGTTTGGATACGCCGCTTCGCGGCTAGTCAACCAGCGATGGCCCCGTAAACTCATGTTTTGTGACCGACGCGCCCATTGGAGTCTTCGACAGCGGTGTCGGCGGACTCACCGTGGCGCGGGCGATCATCGACCAGTTGCCGCGCGAGTCGATCGTCTACGTCGGCGACACCGCGCACTCGCCGTACGGCCCCAAACCCATCGCCGAGGTGCGCGGGTACGCGCTCGAGGTCATGGACGACCTGGTCGCGCAGGGCGTCAAGCTGCTCGTCATCGCCTGCAACACGGCATCCGCGGCGATGCTTCGGGATGCCCGCGAGCGGTTCACCGACGGCTACGGAATTCCGGTGGTCGAGGTGATCCAGCCGGCGGTGCGCGCGGCGGTGCGTCAGACGAGCAACCGACGGGTCGGTGTGATCGGCACGGTCGGCACGATCAAGTCGAAGGCGTACGAGGACGCGTTTGCCGCGGCATCCGAGCTCGAGATCTTCACGCAGGCGTGCCCGCGGTTCGTCGAGTTCGTCGAGGCCGGCATCACCAGCGGTCCCGAATTGTTCGCCGTCGCCGAGGAGTACCTCGCGCCCCTCAAGCGAGCCGACATCGACACGCTCGTGCTCGGCTGCACGCACTACCCGCACATGTCCGCCGCGATCCAGTACGTCATGGGCGACGACGTGACCCTCGTCTCGAGCGCCGACGAGACCGCATTCGACGTCTATCGCACGCTCGTCAGACACTCGCTCGAGCGCACCGCGGCGGATGCCGCCACCTATACCTTCGAGGCCACCGGCCCCGACAAGGCGGACTTCACCCGCCTTGCCTCGCGTTTCCTCGGTCCCGAGGTTGTGCGCGTGGAGCACTTCGATACGGGAGCCCTGACCCTGCCCCACCTGCAGGGCCGCACCGAGCACCCGAGAATGGATAACCCATGACCCGCGCCGACGGCCGAGCCAACGACGAACTACGCCCCGTGACGATCGAGCGCGGTTGGAGCGAGCAAGCGGAGGGCTCTGCCCTCATCTCCTTCGGCCGCACCAAGGTGCTGTGCACCGCGAGCTTCACCAACGGCGTTCCGCGCTGGCTCACCGGCAAGGGCAAGGGCTGGGTCACCGCCGAGTACGGCATGCTGCCGCGCTCGACCAACGACCGGATGGACCGCGAGTCGGTCAAGGGCAAGGTCGGCGGTCGCACCCACGAGATCTCGCGCCTGGTCGGTCGTTCGCTGCGCGCCGTGATCGACACGAAGGCGCTCGGCGAGAACACGATCGTCGTCGACTGCGACGTGCTTCAGGCCGACGGCGGAACCCGCACCGCGGCGATCACGGGTGCCTACGTCGCGCTCGCCGACGCGATCGAGTGGGGGCGGGCAAACAACTTCATCGGCAAGAACGCCAAGGCGCTCATGACTCGGTCGCCGCGGTCAGTGTCGGGATCATCGACGGAGTTCCCATGCTCGACCTCGCCTACACCGAGGACTCGCGCGCCGAGACCGACATGAACGTCGTCGTCACCGGCCGCGGGCTGTTCGTGGAGGTTCAGGGCACAGCGGAGGGTGCGCCGTTCGACCGCCGTGAGCTCGAACAGCCTGCTCGACCTCGCACTGGGCGGGGCCGCCGACCTCACGAAGCTCCAGGTGGCGACGCTGGGTTAGCGGCCGAACCGGGGGGCGGCTCATCCATCGATGGCATCAACTCGCTGAGTGGCGAAACCCTGTCGGGATGCTTGAGGGCTGCTGCCAGGCGCTCGCCGAGTTCGGTGCGGCGACCGTCGGCCTGCAGCCGCCCCGGCCATCCGTTGGTCTGGTGGAATGCCGAGGCCGTGTAGAGCAGCGCGGTGCCCACCTGCTGGCGTCGCCACTGCTGCGCGACGAAGATCTGGTGGATGACACCGGTCTCCCGGTACCAGCGGACGGCACCTGCCTGCTCGTCGTTGCTGACTCCGAGCGAACCGAAGACGTAGCGGTCGACGACAGTCCCGGCACGGAAGTGGTCCGTCGCGAACGCGACCAGGTTCGTGGCGCGCGGCAGGGACTTCGGTTCGTCGACGTTGACGAACCACAGGTTTGGCGCGCCCGGGGCTGCGGTCGACGCTAAGACGACTCTTACGATTCCTCGCTCGATCGACTCGGTCTGCCACAACTGGGGAACGCCGGCGAGGGATGCGGGATCAATGTGGGTAACAAGTTTGCCGTCGGCAAAGCGCGAGTCGACGTAGGCCGTGACCCGGTGCAGGCCCGAATCGAGAAGCCCCGTGCGCAGGTACCAGGCATTACGTGCAGGCTCAGCGTTGGCCATTTTGTACCCCTTCGTCTGCTAGCGTGAATTCACAGCCTATTTTCAGGAGCACCCGAATGAAGAAACCCCTCGCCGCGATCAGCGCGTCCGCCCTAGGCGTGCTTGCGGCGGGCGTATCTGCAGCCGCCCCTGCAGCCGCCCTGCCCGTCGTGCCCCAGTGCGCGACCATTGAGGGTCAGATCTCGCCCACCTTCGACCCCACCGACGAGTGGTTCGCGGACTGCGTGCCCCAGTACGGTTTCGGCAAGGTGGAGTTCAACATCGAGTCCGACGTGCCGTTCCCCGATGCATTCGTCGAACTCGGCGACTCGAGCGTGACGACGAGCACCAACCTGAATCCCGCATTCACCACTTACATGGACGAGGGCCCCCAGACGTCGTCGGTCGTGGATCTGGCTCTCGACAGCGAGACGAGCACCAGTCAGACGTACCGGGCAATTATTGCGGCCCCGATCACGTCGACCGGACCCGCCACCGAGGGCAACACTCCCGAGGCCGTCGCGATCGCGTGTGGCTTTGGCGAGGCCACCTACACCCACGGGTATCGAATCACCTTTGGTGCGACCTTCACGACCTTCACCCAGACGATCGACGGCGTCCCGTGGGTGTACACCATAGGGGGCACGCCAGTTCCTACCTTCCTGTTCTTTGACAGTGAAGGCAGCGGGTTCTGCTATGTCGACGAGAACGGCGAGAACCGGTTGGAGCTCGGCGCTGAAGAGCCGGTGTTCCTGCTTATTCCTCCGTTCGGGTTCCCGGAATCGGAGGAAGGCCCGTTCTACGACCTCGGCTCGTTCTCACGCACGCCGGTTCCCGCGCTCGCCGCGACCGGCGCGGATGCCACGCTTGCGCTGACGATCGCCGGTGGCTTGCTGGGAGTTGGTGTGCTGACTTTCGGGCTCGGTGCCGCGCTTCGGCGCAAGACCCGCGCCAGCTAGCGACACGATGAAGGTCGTTCTCGCGACGCACAACGCGCACAAGGTCGACGAGCTGCGGCGCATCCTCGGCCCGCTACTAGGCGGAATCGAGCTGGTCGGCTACGACGGACCCGAGCCGGTCGAAGACGGCGAGAGCTTCGAAGAGAACGCGCTGATCAAAGCGCGCGCGGCCGCGGCGCACACCGGTCTGCCGGCACTCGCCGACGACTCGGGAATCTGCGTTGATGCGCTCGGCGGGCAGCCGGGCATCCATTCGGCTCGCTACGCGGGAACACGGGATGACGCCGACAACGTCGCGTTGCTGCTCGAGAACCTGAGCACCGAGAGCAACCGCGCCGCACAGTTCGTCTGCGCCGCGGCTCTCGTCTTCGAGGGTTCCGAGTACGTCGTACGCGGAACGTGGCCAGGCAGCGTGCTTTCCGAGCGATCCGGCGCGAATGGATTCGGCTACGACCCGATCTTCAGCCCGGAGGGCATCACGGGGAGCTCGGCCGAGCTGACCGCCGACGAGAAGAGTGCGATCAGCCACCGAACGCGCGCATTCAACGCCCTGTTCGAAACCACCCGGCACCTGTTCGACTGACGCGGGCGGGTCGCTCAGAACCCCAGCGTCGCGAGCGACGAGCGTAGTGTCGCCGCCGATGCCTCGAGCAGTCCCATCTCCTGCGCGGAGTACGGCACGTCGATGACGCGGGCGACTCCGGTTGCGTCGATCACGCTCGGCACTGAGAGCGCGACCCGTGAGATGCCGCGGTAGTCGTCCAACACCGAACTGACCGGCAGGATTCGTCCCTCGTCGCGCAGAATCGCCTCGACGATCCGCGCGCCAGACAGCCCGATGGCGAAGTTGGTCGCACCTTTGCCGGCGATCACCCGATACGCGGCGGTCTTGACGTCCTCCGCGATGCGGGCGAGTTCCGACATGTCGAGCGGATGCCCGTTGCCGGTCGCCCATTCCAAGATCGGTACCGGGCCGATCCTGGCCTGCGACCACAGCACGAACTCGGAGTCGCCGTGTTCTCCGACGATCATCGCGTGCACGCTCGAGGTGGAAACCCCGAGTCGCTCGGACAACCGCCAGCGCAGTCGCGACGAATCCAAGACGGTGCCAGACGCGAAGACTCGGGATGCCGGCAGCCCGCTGATCTGCCGGGCGACGACGGCCAGCACGTCGCAGGGGTTGGAGACCAGCACGTAGACCGCGTCGGGCGCCCGGTCGAGCAGCCGCGGCATGAGGTCGCGCAGAATCGCCACGTTGTCGGTAGCTAGGTCGAGCCTCGACTGACCCGGATGCTGTTTCGCGCCCGCGGTCACGACCACGACGTTGGCGCCGGTGACGACGTCGAGGTCATCAGAGCCGTGAATGCGCGAGACTCCCGTGAACTGCGAGCCGTGAGCCAGATCGAGAACTTCGGCCTCGACCTTGTCGGCCCGGATGTCGTACAGCGCGATCTCGCGGGCCGATTCGCGGATCATGCTCGCGTAGGCGAGTGAGGTGCCGACTGCCCCTGCGCCGATGATGGCCAGTTTCGATTGTGCGATAGCTCCCATGCTTCGAGCATGACCCATCGGGGAGGCATGCGCGAAGGTCGTAGGTCCCGAGCCGAGTGCTAATGTTTCGGTATGCCGAAATCGCCGTCGGGACTCTACACTCCCGGCTCGGCGCCACGGGTTCCGATTGCTCTGCTCGGCCCGGCTTTTGTCGCGGCGATCGCCTACGTCGATCCGGGGAACGTCGCCGCCAATCTCACGGCCGGGGCTCGGTACGGCTACCTGTTGCTCTGGGTGCTCATCGCGGCCAACGCCATCGCGGTGATCGTGCAGTATCAGTCGGCGAAGGTGGGCATCGTCACCGGCCGCAGCCTGCCCGAGATCCTCGGTCAGCGGCTCAAGACCGGTCCCCGGCGGGTCTACTGGGTGCAGGCCGAGCTGGTCGCGGCGGCAACCGACATCGCCGAGGTTCTCGGTGGGGCCATCGCCCTGAACCTGCTGTTCGGGCTCCCGCTGCTCGTCGGGGGAGTGATCGTCGGCGTCGCCTCCATGATTCTGTTGAGCGTGCAGTCGCGTCGCGGGCAGCGCTCGTTCGAGATCGTCATCGTGACTCTGTTGAGCGTCATCGTGGTCGGTTTCATGTCTGGCCTGCTGTTCTCGGGGGTCGATGCCGGCGACGCCATCGCCGGGATCGTCCCGCGATTCGAAGGCGTCGACTCCGTGCTTCTGGCCACGAGCATGCTCGGCGCGACCGTGATGCCGCACGTCATCTACCTGCACTCGGCGCTCGCTCGCGACCGGCACGGGGTCACGAGCGATCCGGTGCGCATCCGACACCTGCTCCGCGCGACGAGGTGGGACGTCGGTGGGGCACTTCTGGTGGCGGGAGCCGTCAACATCGCGATGCTGCTGCTCGCGGCATCCGCTCTGCGCGGCGTCGAGGGAACCGACACCATCGAGGGAGCCCACGCCGCGGTCGTTGCGACGCTGGGTCCGGCGATCGGGGCGATCTTCGCGATCGGACTGCTCGCCTCCGGACTGGCGTCGACGAGCGTGGGAACGTACGCGGGTTCGGCGATCATGGGCGGGCTGCTGCAGGTTCGAGTTCCGCTGCTGCTGCGGCGCGCGATAACGCTGATCCCGGCGCTCGTGGTGCTCGGCATCGGGTTCGACCCGACCCGCGCGCTCGTGCTCAGTCAGGTGGTGCTGAGTTTCGGCATCCCGTTCGCCCTGATCCCTCTGGTCTATCTCGCCAGTTCGAAGAAGGAGATGGGCGAGTTCGTCAACGCACCCTGGCTGCGCGTCGCGGGCTGGGCCTCGGCCGGCCTGATCTCGGTGCTCAACGTTCTGCTCATCGTGCTCGTGTCGACAGGAGGATGACCGTGGCGAGCAACCCCTACCGCGTTCGAGGACTACGTGAAGGTGATCTACTCGCACACCGAGTGGCAGCCCGAGCCGATCACGACCACCGTGCTCGCGGCCCGCTTGGGGCTGGCGGCGTCGTCGGTGACGGAGATGGTCAAGAAGCTGGTCGCTCAGCGGTCTCGCCGAGCACGAGCCGTACGGGGCGATCGAACTGACTCCGGATGGCACGACCCTGGCCCTGCGTATGGTTCGCCGGCACCGGCTGATCGAGACGTGGCTGGTCAACCACATGGGTTACGACTGGGACGAAGTACACGACGAAGCGGAAGTGCTTGAGCACACGATGAGCGATCGCCTGCTCGACGCGATCGACGACCAGTTGGGTCGTCCCGTGCGCGATCCGCACGGCGATCCCATTCCCGGCAGGGACGGGTTGGTGAGCCGACCGACGGGGATGCTGTTGTCTGAGGCGTCGGACGGTGGACGCGTCGTGCGCATCAGCGACCGTGACCCGCTGCTTCTGCGACACCTCGCGTCGGAGGGAATCGGACTCGACACCGACATCACGAGAGTCAGGCGTTCCGGCCTAGCGCCAGACGCTCTGGCGTCGATCTGGGTGGCCGCACCGTAGGGTTGAAGGGTGCCAGCCGAAATCTCAGCAGACCTGCCCATCGAACAGCGCATCGCCGCGGCGGTCGCCGAACTGGGCGAGTCGGCGGTCGCCCGTCGGGCTATCTCGTTGATCGCGGGCAACAACGAGGGCGAAGAGTTTCTGCTCGTGGTCGGCGGCGAACACGCCCAGGGCATTCTCGACGGGGCACCGGTGCTCTACTGGCCGGAACTGTGGGGCACTCGTGCTCTGCTGTATGTCTGGGACGTCAGCGCCACCGAAGCGGTCACTGCGGCCCTTCACAATCAGGCGTGGCGGGTGCGCGAGATGGCGGCACGGGTCGCGGCTGTGCGCGCCCTCGAGGTCGCGCCCGCACTAGTCGGGATGCTCGTCGACGAGACCCCGCGGGTGCGGTCCGCGGCGGCGCGCGCCCTGGGAGCGCTTGGTTCCCTTGAGACCGTGGACGAAATCCGGCCACTGCTCAAAGACCCCGAGATCGACGTGCGCCGCGGTGCCCAGCAAGGCATCGATGCGATTCGCGCGCGGTTTCCGCAAGAACCTCCGCAGGAACGCGCCTAGGTCAGCAGTCGCAGGTGATCGCGTCGCGCGGTCCCGTGAGCTCGTCGACCGGCCGGTGCACGGGTCCGTCGTCGGTGACGACGGGGTGTCCCTCGCGCGCCCAATACTCGAAGCCGCCGATCATCTCGCGCACCGGGTACCCGAGGCGAGCGAACTCGAGCGCCGCTTTGGTTGAGCCGTTGCATCCCGGGCTCCAGCAGTAGACGACCACCTCAGTGCCCGCCGCAATCTCGGCGGCGGCGCGGTTTGCGATCTGGGCGGTCGGCATGTGCAACGCATCTTTGGCGCGGCCCTGAGCCCAGGCGGCATCCCCGCGGCTATCGACGAGAACCAGCGTCTCACCGGCGAGCTGTGCCGTGCGCACGTCGGCGGCGTCGGTCTCGTACCGGAGCTTGCGCTCGTAGTGGGCGATGGCTGCGGCAGAATCGGTCATGGTTCGACGCTAGCGGCGCGCGGGCCGGGCCGACCGAGAATGGCGGTCGATCGCCGTGCCGTGGCGGATTCTTGAGGCCCGCTAGTCCTTCTTCGGGTCGAACTTCTGGTCGAAGTCCTCGGCGTGCAAAACGTAGGCCTGAACAGACTCGTCGTCGAGGGCCTGAGCGTTGCGCTTCTTGCGTGCCCGCACCATCGACTGGATGTAGTGGTAGACCGTCGGGATGACCGCAATCGACACCGCGGCCAGCAAGATCAGGTCGATGTAGTGGGTGACGAAGTCGCTGAGCGGCGGGATGTAGCCGAGCAGGTATCCGGCAAAGGTGAGCCCCGAGCCCCAGATGAGCGCGCCGATCGCGTTGTACAGCGAGTACCGCTTGTAGTTCATGTGCCCGACGCCGGCGGCGACGGGAGCAAACGTGCGCACGATCGGCACGAAGCGGGCGACGATCACCGCGAGCCCGCCGAAGCGCTCGAAGAAGCCGTTGGTGCGCTTGACGTTCTCGATGCTGAACAGGCCGGTCTCTTTGCGCTCGAAGATGCGCGGCCCCGCCTTGTGGCCGATGAGGTACCCGACCTCGCCACCGAGGAATGCCGCAACGCTGATCGACAGGCACACCCAGATGATCGGGATGCCGATGACGCCCTGGAATGCCAGCAGCCCCGAGATGATCAGCAGCGTGTCGCCGGGCAGCAGAAAACCGACCAGCAGCCCCGTCTCCGAGAAGACGATGATGCAGATCCCTAAGCAGCGCGAACGCGCCAAAACCCTCGATGAGGTTCTGGGGGTCCAGCCAAGGGATGATCGCGGCAGGCAGCAAGTCGTACTCCAGTCGTGGTGCGTAGCAGACAGGCTACTAGGTCGACTGTGGTGCGGGCTGTGGGGGTAGCCCCCGGATGTTGCTGCACCAGCAGCCGTGAGCCTTGACAGCCTTCAAGCAATAGATATAATAATGTGTGAAAGAAGTCACACCAGACCCAAGGACGATCAACGATGACCGCCACACCTTACGACGCTCGCTTGGCCGCGCTGGGCCGCGCCGTCGACGTGTCCGACTTTCCCGCCGACTTTCGGTGGGGCCTCGCGACGGCGGCCTATCAAATTGAGGGCGCGGCCACCGAGGGCGGGCGCGGGCCGAGCATCTGGGACACGTTGACCCACACCAAGGGACTAAGCCACAACGGTGACACCGGCGACATCGCGTGCGACCACTACCACCGCTGGAGCAGCGACTTCGATCTGCTTGAGCGAATTGGGAGCGCGCGACTATCGACTTTCGCTGTCGTGGACGCGCCTTCAGCCCACGGGAAGCGGCCCGCTCAACGAGACGGCCGTGGAGTTCTACCGCGAGCCAGCTCGAAGGGCTGCGCGACGCGCGGCATCCGCGCGCTCGTGACCCTCTACCACTGGGACCTTCCGCAGGCGCTGGAGGACGCCGGTGGATGGCCGGCGCGCGACACCGCCGTTCGGTTCGGTGAGTACGCGGGAGCGGTCGTGAGTCGCCTCGGCGACCTCGCGACCGACTGGATCACCCTCAACGAACCGTGGTGCAGTTCCTTCCTCGGGTACGGCACGGGCGCCCACGCGCCCGGACGCACCGACTATCGCAGCAGCGGTCGCTGCCGCACATCACCTCAACCTCGCCCACGGGCTCGCGCGTTCGGGCGATCCGAGAAGTCACGGCCGGATGCCTCGGTCGGCATCACGAACATCGTCACCGACATCGTCGCCCTGTACCGGATCGGCGGAGGACGCGGCAGCGGTGATCCGCCTCGACGCGGCAAGCAATCGGAGTGTTCCTCGACCCGGTGTACCTCGGGGAGTACTCCGAAGCCGTGCGCGCGACCTTGGGCCCCTGGGGCCTCGACGAGGTCATCCTCGACGGCGACCTCGCGATCATCTCGACGCCGACGGACTTTGCCGGCGTCAATCACTATCAGCGGGTCATCGCCTGGCACGACGACGACGCGTCATCCGTTCTCGGTCGGCGAGCGACCGGCGGAGCCCGCCACGACCTCGTTCGGCTGGTCGGTGATCCCTCAGTCGCTGTCGGCGGTGCTCGAGCCGAGTCGCGGCGGAGTTCACGACCTGCCGCTTTATGTGACCGAGAACGGCGCGAGCTTCCACGACTACGTGGACCCCAACGGCGACGTCGTCGACAGCGAGCGCGTCGCCTATCTCGACGGGTACCTCGCCGCGGCCGCCGACGCGATCAGAGTCGGGAGTCGACCTGCGCGGGTACTACGCGTGGTCGTTCCTCGACAACTTCGAGTGGGCCGAGGGCTATAGCAAGCGATTCGGCCTCGTCTACGTCGACTACCGCACTCAGGAACGGATTCCCAAGTTGAGCGCGCACTGGTACGCGCGACTCATCTCAGACCATCGGGACGCCCAAGCCTTACCGGCGTCCTGACCACAAGGTGCCAGTCTGGACACTGGCACCGCACCCTGCAAGTCACACCTCACAAGAAAAGGAACACTCAATGAAGAGAACAGTGCAGACCGCGATCGCGGTCGCTGCGGTCGCGGGCCTCACCCTGGGGCATGGCGGCGTGCTCGGCACCGGCCGCCCCGGAAGCGTCGGGCCCGATCACCGTGTGGGTCATGGGAGACTCTGGCGCCAACTTCGAGGCATTGGTTGCCGACAGCGGCATCGACGTCGAAGTGGTCGCGATTCCGTGGGACTCGATCGACGAGAAGCTCACGACCGCTGTGGCGTCGGGCAGCGGCCCTGACATCCTGCAGATCGGGCTCTCGAAGCTCGCGACGTTCGCGGAAGCGGGCGCGCTGCTCGCCCTCGACGACGTGATCGGTGACTACCCGGCGCTCGCACCCGAGCAACTTCCCGGCGGGAGTTTCCGGGCTGTCGACCGCCGTCGGCGGTCAGATCGTGAGCATCCCGTGGACGAGCGACACCCGCGTGCTGTTTACTCGCACCGACATCCTCGCGGAGAACGGCATCGACGCGCCTCCCGCCACCTGGGACGAGCTGCGTGCCGCGGCCAAGACTCTTGCCGCTCGCGGCGACGGCCAGTACGGCTACTACATCCCGCAGTGGGATGCACCGCTGCCGATCGAGATGACGTGGAGCATGGGTGGCGACGTCATCGATGCTGACGGCAATGTCGACTTCGACAACGCGGCCTTCTCTGACGCGGTCGACCTCTACACGGGTCTCTATGCCGACGGAAGCGTGCCGACCAACGGTGACTTCGACCAGACACAGGGATTCATCTCCGGTATCGCCCCGATGCTGGTCAGCGGCCCCTACCTCGGCAAGGGCATCGCCAGCTCGGCTCCCGAGCTCGACGGCAAGTGGCAGGCGAGCCCGCTGCCGGCCGGATCCGGCGGATCCATCTCCCTGTTCGCCGGTTCGAACCTCGGCGTCTGGTTCAACACCGATCAGGTCGATCAGTCGCTCGCTTTGCTCGAGTACATCTCGCAGCCCGAGCAGCAGCTGGCGTGGTACGACCTGACGGGCGAGCTGCCCACGGTGAACTCGGCGCTGTCGGATGCCGCGCTCAACTCAGACCCGAACGTCAAGGTCTACACCGACCAGCTCGCGACCGCGAAGGTGCTGCCGATCGTCGCCAACTGGGACGGCGTGGTGGGCACCGAACTGCTCAACGCGCTGAACTCGATCGTGCTCACCGGCGCTGACCGTGCCGGCGCGATCGACGGCTTCTTCGCCGCGATTCAGGGCATGTCGATCAAGTAATACCCCGGTGCGGGGTCGTCAGCGCGGCCCCGCACCATCCAGCCGCCAGATACGCAGACGAAAGGGACCCGGTGCGCAGTCGACTCACCCCGTATCTCTTCGTCACTCCCGCGATGCTGCTGCTGATCACCTTCGGAATCTTCCCGATCCTCGTTGCTGCGGTGATCAGCACGACCAACATGAACATCTCCGCGTTCGCCAGCTGGAGCAACGTCGACTTCATCGGCCTCGACAACTACACGAAGCTGTTCGCCGATCGCGACTTCTGGCAGGCGCTCGGCAACACTGGCCTGTTCGCCGTGGTCGGCGTTCCGGCGATCGTGTTGCTGTCGCTCGGCACCGCGCTGCTGCTCAACCGCAGCCAGACTCGATTCTTTCGCAGCCTCCGCGCGTTCTACTTCATCCCGGCGATCACCGCGATCGTGGCGATCTCGCTGGTGTGGAGCTACCTCTACAACACCCAGTTCGGCCTGCTCAACTACCTGCTGTCGCTGGTGGGTGCGCCGCCAGCGCAGTGGCTCTCCGACCCCTGGCTGGCCAAATTCTCGGTCGCGCTCGTCGCAGTCTGGCGCGGAACCGGCCTCAACATCATCATCTTCCTCGCCGCGCTTCAGGGCGTGCCCAAGGAGTACCTCGAGGCGGCGTCACTCGACGGCGCCGGGGAGTGGAAGAAGACGTTCTCGATCATCGTGCCACTGCTGCGCTTTGCGATCTTCTTCGTGTCGGTGACGACAACGATCGCCTGGCTCCAGTTCTTCGATGAACCCTTCGTGCTCACCGACGGCGGCCCGCTCGGGGCCACGACCTCGGTGTCGATCTTCCTCTACAAAGAGGGGTTCCGGCTCAACCAGTTCGGCTACGCCAGCGCGGGCTCGGTCGTGCTGTTCGCGATCATTGCCGCGATAACGCTCGTTCAGCTGCGACTGAGGAAGGCCGACGATGACTACTAGTCGCAGCACGGTCGCACGTTCGCCGCGACCGCAGCGCACGGGCGCGGGGTCGAGTGCTCACGCTGTCCATCGGGGTCGCGCTCGCCGTCGGCGCCGTGATCACCGCGTTCCCGTTCTTCTGGATGCTCGCGACGTCGTTCAAGCCGCAGCGCGAGTCGATCGACTTTCCCGCCGACGCTCCTGCCGGTCGAGCCGACTCTTGACTGGTACTCGCCACCTGTTCGTCGAACTCGACTTTGGTCGGTATCTGCTCAACACGATCGCCGTGGTGCTGATCGGATTCGTCGGGCTGCTGTTCATGGCGATGGCGGGCTACGCGTTCGCGAAATTCGAATTCCGCGGGCGCCGGTGGATGTTCTTCCTCGTGCTGGCCACGATGATGATCCCGATCCAGGTGACGATGATCCCCACCTACCTGATTCTCAACGGCATGAAGCTGACTAACACGCTGGTCGGCATCGCTCTGCCCACCCTCGTCAGCGGATTCAGTGTCTTCCTGTTCCGGCAGTTCATGACGACCATCCCCACGGAGATGCTCGAGGCCGCGCGACTGGATGGGGCAGGCGAGTTCCGCACCTTCTGGCAGATCGTGTTGCCCATGTCTGGAGCCGATCCTCGCGGTGCAGGTAGTTCTGACCTTCATCGCCGGGTGGAACAGTTTCCTCTGGCCGCTGATCATCGCGAGCGATCAGAAGCTGTACACGCTGTCGGTCGGTCTCGCGCTGCTCAATCAGCAGCTCGCGGTGAACCCGTCACTTCAGATGGCCGCGGCCTCGGTGATGGTCGTGCCGATCCTGGCGGTGTTCATCGTCTTCCAACGCTACGTAATGCAGGGCTTCGCCCTGTCCGGACTCAAGTAACCAATGGAGCACACCACCGTGACCACCAGTCCGACACTGCCCGTCGCAGAACTGTTTGGCCGTCGACCGGCGACGTTCGACGGGTTCGTGCGCGCCCAGAATGCCCGGCTCGTCGATGGCGCAGGCCGCCCAATTCTGCTGCGCGGGGTGGGCCTCGGCAACTGGATGCTGCCCGAGGGGTACATGTGGGGCTTCGGCCCCGGGGCGGAATCGCCGCGCGAGATCGAGGCGCTGGTCGAGCGGCACCTTGGCCACTGACGCGGCTTCGGCGTTCTGGCAGAGATTCCGCGACGAGTTCATCTCCGAGGCCGACATCGAACTGATCGCCGCGAGCGGATTCGATCACGTGCGCCTGCCCATCAACGCGCGCATCATTCAGGATGACGTCGGCGAGCCGATCGAGGCGGGCTACGCGCTCATCGACCGCCTCATTGAGTGGTGTCGCACGCACCGACTCTGGGTGCTGCTCGACCTGCACGGGGCACCCGGCGGCCAGACGGGCACGAACATCGACGATTCACCGAACAACCTGCCCGAACTCTTCATGGTGGATGAGTACCGCGACCGCACGCTGCGACTCTGGCGCGACCTCGCATCCCGTTATGCGACCGAGACCGTCGTGCTCGGCTACGACCTTCTCAACGAGCCGCTGCCCAACGAATGGCAGCACACCTACGCGGAGGACCTCGCGCTGCTGTATCGCGACCTTACGCGGGAGATTCGCCTGATCGATCCCGACCACCTCATCGTCTACGAGGGCTCACACTGGGCGACGAACTGGGACATCTTCACCGAGGTCTGGGATGCGAACTCGATGCTGCAGTTTCACAAGTACTGGTCGTCGCCCGACCAGAACAGCATCGCGGCGTTTCTCGAAACCCGCGATCGGCTCGGCCTGCCGATCTACATGGGCGAGGGTGGCGAGAACACGATCGAGTGGCTGTACACCGCCTTCCGGCTCTACGAGACGCACGACATCGGGTGGAACTTCTGGCCATGGAAGAAGATCGAGACCCGCACCTCGCCGGTTTCGGTTCCGACTCCAGCAGGCTGGGATGTCGTCGTCGCGAGCATCGCGAATCCGGACGCGATTGACACCGCGACCGCGGTTGCCGCTTTCGCCGAGTTGCTAGAGACGATCGCGGTCGGCCGCTGCCGTTGGCAGCCCGAAGTGGTCGCGGCGCTTCTGGGACACCGACCTCGTGTCATCCCGGCCTGGGGATTCGGATTCCGCGGGGCAGGGGAGTCGTACTCGGTGGCATCCGGTCGCCCGCTCGAAGGAATCCGCGCCACCGATGCGGCCGGGCTCGGCTGGGCTCACCCCGGCGTCAACCCGCGCCAATCCGTTTGAGCAGACGGATGGCCGACCCTATCGGCCCGAGGAGGAGTTGGTCGCGCGTCTTGAGGCCGGCGACTGGCTCGAGTTCGAGGTCGAGGCGACCGCGCAGGTGAGCGCTCTGGACAACGCAAGGCGAGGACGCCCCGGTGCGACTTGAGCGCACGCCGAGGGGCATCCGCGTGACGGCGCTCGCCCCGACGTCGCTCGCACGGCTCGTGCAACAGCCCGGTTCGGGTAATTGGTAGGTTCGGCGTTATGACCTCGACATCTCCCGTACCGCGCGCGGCCGCATCCGCGCCGGCGACGGTCGGCGAGGTGCGTCAGCGCAACCGTTACCAGGCCCTGCGAACGATCGTTCTCGGCGGCCGCACGTCGCGGGCCGCGCTGGCGGCGGAGTGCGGCCTGTCCGTCGCATCCGTCACCAATCTCGTGTCGGAACTCATCTCCGAGGGTCTGGTGATGGAGGCCGGGTCGGTAGCCTCGCGCGGCGGGCGACCGGTGACGCTGCTCGCGCCCAACCCCGACGGTGCGTACTTTCTCGGCGCCGATGTCGGCGAGCGTGGTGTCGCGGTCGAACTGTTCGACCTGTCGATGACCCGGGTCGACCGCGAGTTTCGCGGCGGCAGGGAAGGCGAGCAGCTCGATGCGATATCCCGCGATCTCGACGACGCAATAACGGAGCTGAAGAACCGCAATCCCGCCGTCTGGGATCGCATCGTCGGGCTCGGACTCGGCCTGCCCGGCATAGTCGAGCGCGAGACCGATGGGTCACAGACCTTGCACGCGCAAAGCCTCGGGTGGCCGCCGACGCCGGTGCGCGATCTGGTCACGCACGACATCGCCCTGTTCGCTGAGAACGGCGCGAAGACGGAGGCGATGGCCGAACTGTGGGATGGCGCGGCGCGAGGCGTGAACGAAGCGCTCGTCGTGCTGCTGGGCCGTGGGGTCGGTCTGGCTGTGGTCAGCAACGGCGAGCTCGCGCACGGTATGACGAGCAGCGCGGGCGAGTGGGGCCACGTCAAGATCGTGCGCGGCGGCGCGGTCTGTCGCTGTGGTGGACGAGGCTGTGTCGAGGCCTATCTCGGTGCCGACGCGATTCTCGGCGCTTGGCGCGACGCGGGCGGGATCTTCGAGGGTTCGGGGTGGGGCGCGCTTGGTGCGCTGTTGGATGCCGACAAGTCCGCAGATCCGATCGCGGTAGCGGTAGTCGACGAGCTTGTGGCGACGCTCGGTTCGGCTCTCGGCGGACTCGTCAACCTCACCAACCCGGAACGGGTCGTGATCGGCGGCTGGGTGGGTCTGCGGCTCATGGAAACTTTGGCAGACCGAATCGAGTCGGCCACGCGCGCCGAGTCGCTGATTCGACCCGGAGGTCAGTTCGAGCTGTTCGCCTGTCGGTTTGGTGGAGACACGGTCGCGCTCGGTGCGGCCATCATGCCACTTGAGTCGCTACTAACAGCGCCGCGGGCTGAGCGCGTCTGAGCCAGGCAATCTCTTGTGCGGAAGGCGGGACTTGAACCCGCACGCCCTTTCGAGCACAGGAACCTAAATCCTGCGTGTCTGCCAATTTCACCACTCCCGCTGGCGGCTCCAATTCTAGCCGGGCGACCCGGCGCTGCTGGCCAGCGAAAGGCTGACATCCGATAGGCCTCGCGGTACCCTGTTCGCATGGCATCTGTTCGTGACGCATACGTCTCCGCCGTCGACCGGCACTACTCGATCACGGGCATCCTGATCGCTGCTGCCGTCGCGCTGGTCACCGGCATCGTCATCGGCATGCTCGTCTCGGGAGGCAGCGGCGTGCTCGGCACCAGCGCGTTCGGCGCCATCACGGGCAACTCGGGCGTCTCCGCCGAACTGCGCCAGGGCGGCCGTTAGCCGCTGTGGACAGTCCGCCCGACTGATCGGGCGGTGCGCGGCACAATGACGCCATGTCCGTTGCTCTCGCGTCGATAGCCGACCGAGTTCGGGAGCGCGTGCGCAGCGAGGGCATCGCCCTCTCGCCCGACCTCGCCGACCGGTACGTGCGCGACGAGGTGCGTCGCTACAGCGAACTCGCCCTCGGCGGCTCGGTTCCGCTGCTTGACGACGAAGCGGATGCCACCCGGCAGGTCATGGCCACGCTCACCGGTTTCGGCGCGCTCCAACCCCTGCTCGACGATCCCGACATCGAGGAAGTCTGGATCAACGCACCCGACGCCGTGTTCGTCGCGCGGGGCGGGGTCAGTGAGCGCACGGGCATCCGGCTGACCGACGGCGAGGTTCGCGACCTGGTCGAGCGAATGCTGCAGGCATCCGGTCGACGCGTCGACCTCAGTTCGCCGTTCGTCGACGCGTCACTACCCGACGGGTCTCGCCTGCACGTCGCCATCCCCGATGTCACTCGGCGACACTGGGCCGTCAACGTGCGCAAGTTCAACGCGCGGGTGCGCGACCTGCCGGCGCTGGTCGACCTCGGCACGCTCACCCGGCAGGCGGCCGAATTCCTGAGGATGTGCGTGCTCGCGAACCAGAACATCCTCGTCTCCGGGGCGACGCAGAGCGGCAAGACGACGACCTTAACGGCTCTCATCGCGGCGGCTCGCCCGACCGAGCGAATCATCACGGTCGAGGAGACCTTCGAGCTCGTCGTTGTCGGGCGCGACGCCGTCGGGTTGCAGTGTCGCCAACCGAGCCTGGAGGGGACGGGAGAAATCTCGTTGCGTCGACTCGTCAAAGAGGCTCTGCGGATGCGCCCCGACCGACTCGTCGTCGGCGAGGTGCGGGAGGCAGAGTCCCTCGACCTGCTCATCGCGCTCAATAGCGGGCTGCCGGGAATGTCTAGCATTCACGCCAACAGCGCGAGGGACGCGCTGGTGAAACTCGCGACGCTGCCGCTCCTGGCGGGCCGCAACATCGATGCTGGGTTCGTCGTTCCCACGGTCGCATCCTGCATCGAGATCGTCGTGCACTGCGAATTGAGCAGGTCGGGGCAACGGCGGGTCGTCGAAATCATCGCGCCGACCGGCGACGTGTGCGATGGGGTGATCGAGGCGACCCAGATCTTCGAACTGGCAGGTGGGTCGCTCGCCCCTACCGGCGGATCCCCGCAGCGCACGACGAAATTCAGCGCGGCGGCGCTCGACCCGGCGATCGTGCTCGACAGGCAGCCGTGACGCACGTCGCGGTGTTTCTCGGACTCGCTCTTGGTAGCGGGGTGATCCTTGTCGTCTCTCCGTTTCGATGGCCGCGATCGGAAGTGCCCCGCCGGAGTCGGCTCAGCGCTCGCGCACACGAGCGGCTGGTTCAGGCGGGACTGGACCGGGTCAGTCCGGCTGTCGTTGTTGCCGTGGCATCCGTGTTGGCCGTTGCGACTGGTGCTGTTGCGTTTGCGCTCGTGCGGATTCTTGCGTTTGCGCTTGTGGCCGCGATCGTTGCCGGGGCGCTTCCCGTTCTTGCCCTCGCGCGACTCGCGCGGTCACGCCGTGAAGCGGCCCGAGTGCTCTGGCCCGATGTGGTCGACCAGCTGGTATCCGCGATCCGTGCCGGGCTTGCGCTTCCCGACGCCGTGTCTGCGCTGAGTCGGTCGGGGCCGGATGCCACCCGCCCGGCCTTCGCCGGATTCGAGACCTCCTACAGCGCAACGGGCAGCTTCGCCCTCGCCCTCGACGAGCTGAAGGTTCACCTCGCCGACCCCGTCGCGGATCGACTCATCGAGACGCTCCGAATGGCGCGAGAGGTGGGGGGAAGCGAGCTGACGACCGTGCTGCGCAATCTCGGCGGTTCGCTGCGGGAAGACGCGGCGATTCGATCCGAGGTCGCGGCGCGGCAGTCGTGGGTGACGAATGCGGCGCGACTCGGCGTCGCGGCGCCTTGGGTCGTTGTCGGGTTGATCAGCACCCGGCCCGAGGCGGCCGCCGCGTACAACACACCGGCGGGCACCGCCCTCATCGTCGGCGGGCTGGTGATCTCGACCGTCGCGTACCGGCTCATGATCGCGCTCGGCCGCCTACCGGAGCAACGGCGGTGGTTCGCGTGAGCTCTCAGCTCGCGTGGGCGATCGGGGCCGGGGTCGGTCTCGGCTTCGGGCTCTGGCTGCTCGCGAGTCTGACTCCTCGTCTCGGCGGTCCCCGCCTCGCGCAGCGCGTGGCGCCCTACCTTCAGGATGTCTCGACGAGCGCCCGAGAGTCGCTCGCTCCGCCTCCGCCCGGACCGCTGCCGGTTGTCGCCGTGCTGCTCGCGCCGCTGACGGCTCCGGTGGGGCGGATGCTCGACGCGTTACTCGGTGGCGCGGCATCCGTCGAGCGCCGCTTGCGTCAGGCCGGGTCGCCGCTCACGTCTGACGGCTTTCGGTCCCAGCAGCTCCTGTGGGGGATCGCGGGCGCTGCGGCGGGAGTCGTGACGGCGGTGGTGGCGCCCGGGCCTATGTCGGTTGTCGTTGTGACGGTCGCCGGGTGCGGGGGTGTCGTAGCCCGAGACCTCGCGCTGCGGCGAGCGGCCGCCGCGCGCATGGCACGGCTGGAAGAGGAACTGCCGGTGGTGCTCGAGTTTCTCACCCTGAGCCTCTCGGCGGGGGAGGGTATCCTCGACGCAATCCGGCGGGTTGGCCGCGTGAGCGCTGGAGAGTTGTCGGGCGAGCTCGCCAGCGTCGTGGCATCCGTGTCGACCGGCTTGCCGCTGGGGCCGACTCTCGTCGCGCTTGCGGACGATCTACGACTGACCTCCTTCACCCGGTGCGTCGACCAGATCGTCGGAGGCCTCGAGCGAGGCACGCCCCTCGCCGAGGTGCTCCGCGCTCAGGCCGCGGATGCGCGCCAGGATGCGAAGGGTCGGCTCATCGAGGCGGCGGGCCGCAAGGAGGTCGCGATGCTCTTTCCACTGGTGTTTGCGATTCTGCCCGTCACGATCGCGTTCGCGATCTTCCCGGGGGTTATGGTGCTGCAGCTCGGGTTTTGAGCGAGCGGCGACCCAACAGGAAGTACAGTTTTGCTCATGACGAATACGGCTCCTCCCGGTTGGTACCCGCATCCCGACAACGCTGGAGTTGAGCACTGGTGGGATGGCGCGCAGTACACACAGTCGCGTCCGGTCGCCCCGGCCAACGCCGTTGTGCCCGCGCCGTACGGCTATGCGCCCGCAGCGCCGGCCCCCTACGCCCGTGTGGTGCCCGCAGGCGTGTCGCCCAAGAGCCGCACCGTGGCCGCCATCCTCGGCTTCTTCCTCGGTGGACTCGGCGTCGACCGCTTCTACCTCGGCAACGTCGGCCTGGGTGTCGCGAAACTGCTTGTCGGCTGGCTGACGGTCGGGATCTGGCCGCTGGTCGACTGGATCATCATTCTGGCGGGGTCGGCGCACGATGGCGACGGACTCCCCGTCACCAACTGGAACTGACTCGGCGGCTGTGGATAGAAAGTAGGTCGCACTCGGCCAGCGCCGCAGAATGCTGGTCATGCGCGCACTCCTTGCTCGATTGGCCCGCGATCGCGGCGACGTTCCCGGATGGGTTCTCATCACTCTGATGACCGCGGGCTTGGTCATCATCATTTGGGGACTCGCCGGCCCGGCGCTGAGCTCAGTGTTCCAGCAGGCCATCGAGCGGGTGTCCGGGTTCTAGATGCGTCCACGCCTGACGCCGGATGACGCGGGCTCGGCCATCGCCGAGTTCGTCATGGTCTCGGCTCTCCTGTCCGTGCTCACGCTCTCGGTGCTGCAACTCGCGCTCGCCTTGCTCGTGCGCAACACCGTTCTCGACGCCGCCGCCGAGGGCGCCCGGTTCGCCGCCCTCGCCGACAACACGCTGGCCGACGGCGTCGGTCGCACCGAGGACCTCATCGGCACCGCTATTGGGGACGGCTATTCGGGCGAGGTGTCCGCGAACTACGCGAGCTACCTCGGGCATCCTGCCGTTGTCATCACGGTGCGCGCACCCTTGCCCATGTTCGGGTTGGTTGGCATCGACGGCACGCTGGAGGTGTCCGGTCATGCCGCGCTGGAGGAATTGGGTTGACGATGTCGGGTCGGCCGCGTTGGAGTTCGTGACGGTGGGCATGATTCTGTTTGTGCCGCTGGTCTACTTGGTGCTGACGATGGCCGCGATTCAGGCCGGGTCGTTTGCCGCAGAGGGTGCCGCCCGGCAGGCCGCCCGAGTGTTCGTGCAGTCGCCCACCGTGGCCGACGCGACCGGGGCCGCGAGGCGCGCCCTCGAGTTCGCGCTCGCCGATCACGGAATCGACCCAGACGGTGCGCAGATCGAGGTCATCTGCGCTCCGGACCCGGATGCCTGCCTCACGCGGCGCGGGATCGTGACCGTACGAGTCGAGCTCACGGTGCCGCTGCCGTTGGCGCCCCCGGTGCTGGTGGGGGACTTCCCCCTAGCCGTGCCGATCGCCGCGACCGCGACGCAACAGGTGTCTCGCTTCTGGGCCGCACCGTGAGGCGCGACGACGGGTCGACCCTTCCGCTCATCGTCGGCTACGGGCTGCTCAGCCTGGTGATCATCCTCATCGCGGTGGCAGCGACGTCGCTCTACCTCGAACGCAAGCGGCTGTTCACGGTCGCCGATGGCGCCGCGCTCGCCGGCGCAGAGGCGTTCTCGCTCGACTCGGTGGCGGTCACCCCTGCGGGTCTGCGGCCGACGCTGCGCAGCGAGGATGTCGCGGCCGCCGTCGCCGGCTACGTCGCGGGCATTCCCGGCCCCGAGTTCGAATCCCTCGCCGTCGAACACGCGGGCACCGACGATGGTCGCGGCGCCACTGTCACGCTGTCTGCGCTGTGGCACCCGCCGGTGCTGCCGATGCTCGCGCCGGGCGGCGTCCGTATCGAGGTGACGGCCCGGGCGCGTTCAGTGTTCGGCTAGGGATTGTTACCTCGAGGTGCTATACATAGCAGAACAAGGTATAGCCGACGGGAGGTGGCTCATGAATGTCGACAAGGATCTCGTCGCCGCGATGGCGACGCCCCTCGTGCTCGCGATCCTCGTCGAGGGCACCAGCTACGGGTACGCCATCCTCGCGCGCGTGCGCGAACTCTCGGACGGCGACCTGACCTGGACCGACGGCATGCTCTATCCGCTGCTTCATCGCCTCGAACGACTCGACCTGGTGCGAGCCCACTGGGGCAGCTCCGACGAAGGTCGCCGACGCAAGTACTACGAAATAACCGAGCGCGGCCGCCAGCAGTTGGCGGACCAGCGTCGTCAATGGACAACCGCCACCCGAACCCTTCGGGGTGTGTGGGGCGACCCCTTACTGGCATGGGAAGTGTGACCGTGAACGACCTCGACACAAGAATCGACACCTGGCGAGCTGCCCTGTTGCGCAACCGTGCGGTGAGTGCGCCAGACGTTGATGAACTAGAGAGTCACCTCCGCGACCAGATCGCCGACCTCGGGCAGGCGGGCTTGAACGAGGAGGAGGCATTCCTCATCGCCGTCAAGCGGCTCGGTGAGGTGGATCCGCTCACCTCCGAATACGCGAGGGTGCACGCCGAACGGCTCTGGAAGCAGCTTGTTCTCACCGATGCAGGCGCGCCGGACTCTGGTCGATTTGGCACCATGCTGATCTTCGCCGCGATCGCCGTCGTGCTGGTTCAGACGGCACGTCTGCTCGCCGGCTTCCCCAATTCCGACCAGCCATGGTTCCTTCGCAATCTGGGGTTCCTGGCCGCTGCGACCCTCGCGGCGTACTTCGGCGTGCGCCGCCACATCGGTGCTCGTCGCTGGATCGTCCTCGCCGCCACCGTGGTCGTTCTCGCGGTCGTCGTCAACGTGATGCCTCACACGACCGCTACCGACATCTTGGTTGCGCTGCACCTGCCGTTCCTGCTCTGGTTCGCGGTCGGAGTGGCGTTCGTCGGCGACCTGAGGTCGTCATCCGCGCGCATGGACTTCGTGCGTTTCACCGGTGAGTGGGCGATCTACTACGTGCTCATCGCGCTCGGCGGCGGAGTGCTCATGGGCTTGACGTTCGCGATCCTGACGCCGATTGCGCCTGACGCCATCAACGGGGTGGGGGAGTGGGTCATCCCCTCTGGGGCGGCGGCGGCCATCATCGTGGCGGCATGGCTGGTCGAAGCGAAGAAGAGTGTCGTGGAGAACCTCGCTCCGGTGCTGACCGCGATCTTCACCCCCCTGTTCGCTGTGATGCTCGTGGTGAGCGCTGTGGCGTATGCCGCCGTCGGAATGGGTGCGAACTTCGATCGCGACCTACTCACCGTGTTCGACGTGCTGTTGATCGTGGTCGTCGCACTCGTCGTCTACGGCATCTCCGCGCGCGCCGTAGAGGCACCCGCCGGAATCATGGATGTCGTGCGCGTCATCGCGATCGCCGCCGCCATCCTGCTCGATGTGATCGTTCTCGTGGCGATGTTCGACCGGGTCGGCGAGTTCGGTTTCACCGCGAACCGCGTGGCCGCGCTCGGACTGAACCTCGTGCTGCTGGCCAACCTGATCGGCACGCTGTGGCACTCGGCGCGCCTTCTCGCCGGACGCGGTCGATCCGCACAGGTGGAGACGTGGCAGACCGGCTACCTTCCGGTTTTCGCCGGCTGGCTGCTCGTGGTCGTGCTGGTGCTTCCGGTCGTCTTCGGCTAGCGGTGGATCGGGGCGGCGGTGAACGCCCGCAGCGGTTCGGGCGGGCCGACGAGCACGAACCGCTCCGGCGCCTTGAACGGGTCGGCGCGCTCCCAACACATCAGGGCGAGGTCGCCCGCGGTCGCGGTGACGACGGTCGCGGCATCCGCCCCGTCACCTGACACCGACCAGTCTTCGCCGATGACCCACCGTGCGGGGGTGTCGCTCGAGCGAAGCTCCAGAGCGGCGGGAAGCGGGTCCAGCGTCGATCGCGAACGGTTCAGGAAGACGTCGAAGTGCTCGGTGACGCCGTCGGCATAGCGCTCTGCTGGGAGCTCGCTCGGGGCGGGCGGCGCCGGGTCGTCGGCCGTGCGCAGGTCCCAGAGGTGTCGACCGACCTCGAAGGTGCTGCGCCTGAACCAGAAGCTCGCGTGACCCGGACCGACGAATGTCCAGGCGGGGTGATCTGGTTCTCGTGAGTTCATCAGGTCAGTGAACGCGTCTCGTTCGGCGGAGAACCACTCGACGAGGGACTGCCCCTCGGCGGGGCCGGCTCGCCTTGGGCGGCTCATCCGTCGATCGCAGCGCGGAGCTGACCCAGCCGAAGTGGCGCCCCAAGTGATGAATGAGTCGATCCGACTCGGGCCACCAGGGCGAGGCGAGCGCGGCTCCGGCACGCGCCGCGGCGACCGCGTCGACCGCAGCGGCGCTCACGCGGGCCAGATCGCTGCGGCGGGCGTCGTCGATGTCGGTCACGTGCCGATCGTAACGCGCCGTGCGATACGGCGACGCGACTAGTGCCGAGCGCCCACGAACAGCGATCCGACCCCGAGTCCGACCATCACGACCCCGCCGGTCGCACCGAGGGTCTCGATTCGCCTGGGGGATCGCCCGAACCAGTCGCGCGCGACACCCGCTACCAGCGCCCAGACGCTGTCGGTCACCAGAGCGATGACGACGAACAGGATGCCCAGAATCAGCAATTGAAGCGGGATCCCGCCGGCCGGATAATTCACGAACTGGGGGAGCACCGCGAGAAAGAAGACAATCGTCTTCGGGTTGGAGACTCCGACGAGGAAACCCTGAACGAGGATCCGCAGCTTGCTCGTCTCCGCCAGCGCACCTCGTGCGACCTCGGCGTGCCGCTTGCGGTGCCGGATCGCCTGCACGCCGAGGTAGATCAGGTATCCGGCGCCCGCGATCTTGACGATCGTGAACACCACGACCGACTGGGCGATGATCACGCCGACCCCGAGGGCGACCGCGGCGACGACGACGAGACCACCGATCGCGTTGCCGACGACACTGAGCAGGCCGCCCACGCGGCCGAACGAGAGCGACCGTCCGATGACAAACAGCACGCTGGGGCCTGGCACCAGAATCAGTCGGGATCGCGACGAGCGTGAACGCGACGAGGTTGGCGAGCGGGATCATGACCACATGCTAGACCCGCGAACTTATCGCCGTGGCGCGATGTAGCGCGGCACGTAGCGCGCGAGGACGCCGGCGCCGAGCATCCCGAATACTCCCATCAGAGCGGCCGCAGGAACGACCGAACTCACCGCGATGATGCCCGCGATCAGCAGCGGGCGCCGAAGCGCCACCGACGCCCGAGGTGAACCGCCACGCGCCCAGGAAAGGTGCGGGGTTGGAATTGTCGGCGAGGTCAGAACCGAGAGTCATGAGGATGCCGCTGCCGAGCCCGTTCGCCACCGACAGCACCATCGCCGCCGCGATGAACCACTCGACGTTGGACGCCACGTCGTGGGTGAACGCCAGCAGCAGATGCCCGGCGCCAAGCCCGATCATCGAGGGCACCGCCGTCCACAGGCGCCCGAATCTGTCCATGATGTAGCCGCCGAGGTAGAACAGGGCGAAGTCGACGGCACCGGCGACGCCGATGATGAGCGCGGTCGTGACGGCATCCACCCCGATGCTCAGCGCCCACAGAGGCAGGATCACGGCGCGGCTCGCGCGCAGTGCACCCACCAGCGCCGCACCGGTGCCGAGGCGTGCGAGCACTGCACGGTAGCGATGGATGGTGGCGAAACAGCCCCGACGACTCCTTGGCGACGAACGCCTCGCCCTCGCGCATGATCCGGCCCTCCAACCGCACGGTGGCGACAACGCCGAAGGTCGTCGTCGGGTCAGGCAGCAGCACGAGCACCAGGGCCGCGCCGAGACACGCCACGAGGTGAATCCAGAACGCGGCCCCCGCGGTTCCCGTCAGGTGAATGACTCCCGCGGTGACGAACGGACCGATGAAGTAGCCGAGCCGAAAAACTCCGCCGAGCGTGGACAGCGAGCGCGCACGGTAGGCGATCGGAACGAAGCTCGTCATGAACGCGTGCCGAGCTAGGGCGAACACCGCGGCCGACAGCCCGACGAGGAAGATGCCGAACCCGAGGGCGACCGGGTTGGGCGAAATGAGGCAGATGACCACACCGACCACCGAGAGCGCGGCCGCTCCGATCATGGCGGGACGCTCGCCGACGCGCGACACCAGCCAGCCGCTCGGGATATTGCCGAGCAACTCGCCGACGGTCAGCACGGCCGCGACGAGGCCCGCGATGGCGAGTGTCGCGCCGAGATCGCCGGCGACGGTCGGAATGATCGGGATGATCGCACCCTCGCCGATCGAGAAGAGGAGCGTCGGCAGCAGCGCCGGGAGCGCTATCGATCGCCAGCGGAACGGCACGTGGGTCGCGGACATCGCCTCGATGCTACTCGCGTGCCGGGGCCGCCCCGTCACGAGCCGGTAGTCTGGACTAGATATGGACGAGCTGGATTTCACCGAAGACATCGCGGCCCTCCGCTCCACGTTTGCCGACATTCGTTCGGTGGTGGGGGTCGACCGGCTCGAAGCCGAGATCGCCGACCTGAGCGAGCAGGCCGGTGCCCCCGACCTGTGGGACGACACCGACAAGGCGCAGAAGGTCACCAGCAGCCTGAGCCACCGCCAGGCCGAACTGGCGAAGATCACGAGCATCGCGAGCCGACTCGACGACCTCGAGATCATGGTGCAGCTCGCCAATGAAGAACAGGATGACGCGGCCGCCGCCGACGCGCGCAAAGAGCTCACGAGCATCCAGAAGCTGCTCGGCGAGCTCGAGGTGCAGACCCTGCTCAACGGCGAGTGGGATGCCCACCCCGCGGTCATCACGATCCGCGCCGGTGCCGGTGGCGTGGATGCCGCCGACTTTGCCGAGATGCTGCAGCGGATGTACCTGCGCTGGGCCGAGCAGCACGGCTACCCGACCACCGTCATGGACACGAGCTACGCCGAAGAAGCGGGCATCAAGTCCACGACATTCGAGATCGACGCGCCGTACGCGTTCGGCACGCTGAGTGTCGAGGCGGGGACCCACCGTCTGGTGCGCATGAGCCCGTTCAACTCGGCGGGCAAGCGCCAGACGAGCTTCGCGGCGGTCGAGGTCATTCCGCTCATCGAGGAGGCGGGCGCCATCGAGGTGCCGGACGGCGACATCCGAGTGGATGTCTTCCGGTCCAGCGGCCCGGGCGGCCAGTCGGTCAACACCACGGACTCCGCAGTGCGCCTCACCCATCTTCCGACCGGAATCGTCGTCTCGATGCAAAACGAGAAGAGCCAGATTCAGAACCGTGCAGCGGCGATGCGCGTGCTTCAGTCGCGGCTGCTCATTCTGCAGCGCGAGCAGGAGGCGGCCGCGAAGAAGGAACTCGCCGGAAACATTACGGCGAGCTGGGGCGACCAGATGCGCTCCTACGTGCTCGCTCCCTACCAGATGGTCAAAGACCTCCGCACCGAGTACGAGGTGAATAACCCGTCGAACGTGTTCGACGGCGACCTCGACGGATTCATCGCGGCGGGCATCCGGTGGCGAAAGCGCGACCGTGAGCGGCGACCTCGGCCGCGGCATCCCGCGCCAAGTCGTAGCGACTTACTGAGAATCTGCGGGCCGGGGGTGTCGCTGCGCCCCGGTCGAATAGCCCTATCTAGGCTGACTTCGAAATGATTCGCTTCGATTCCGTCACCAAGGCCTATTCGGGTACGACTCGACCCGCGCTCAACGGCGTCAGCCTCGAGATTCTCAAGGGCGAGTTCGTGTTCCTCGTCGGAGCCTCCGGCTCCGGAAAGTCGAGCTTTCTGCGGCTCATCCTTCGCGAGGAGACGCCCACGAAGGGCGCGATCCACGTGCTGGGTCAGCATCTGAACACGCTCGCCAACCGCAAGGTCCCGTACTTTCGGCGCAACCTCGGAGTCGTGTTTCAAGACTTTCGGCTGCTGCCCAACAAGACCGTGTTCGACAACGTCGCTTTCACGCTTCAGGTGATCGGCAAGAGCAAGGGGTACATCCAAGAGGCCGTGCCCGACGCCCTCAAGATGGTGGGTCTCGCCGGTAAGTCGAATCGCTATCCGCACGAACTCTCCGGTGGTGAGCAGCAGCGCGTCGCGATCGCGAGAGCCGTCGTGAACAAGCCGGCCATCCTGCTCGCCGACGAGCCGACGGGAAACCTCGACCCGGCGACATCCGCGGGAATCATGACCCTGCTCGAGCGCATCAACCTCGGCGGAACGACGGTGATCATGGCGACTCATGACGCGGGCATCGTCGACCAGATGAAGCGCCGCGTGATCGAGCTGATCAGCGGTCAGATCGTGCGTGACGAGCGGCAGGGCGGATACCAGACCCAAGCCGTGCCCACCCAGGGCTTCGGCCGTGAGACCACCGAGGTGGCACCGTGAGGCTCGGACTGATTCTCGGCGAGGTCGGCAGCGGCCTGCGTCGCAACGTCTCCATGGTCATCTCCGTCGTGCTGGTGACCTTCATCTCGCTCACCTTTGTTGGTGCCGCGATCCTGCTTCAGATGCAGATCGGCCAGATGAAGGACTATTGGTACGACCGAGCACAGGTCGCCGTCTACATGTGCACCGACTTGGACACCACGGGAACCTGCACGCAGAGCGAAGCGACCAAGGCTCAGATCGACGCGGTCGAGGCGCAGCTGAAGTCTCCCGCTCTGGCCCCGTACATCAAGAAGTACGAGTACGAGAACCACCAGCAGGCGTACGAGAACTTCCAGGAGCAGCTCTCCGACAACCCGATCGCCAGCTTCGTCACGCCGGAGACGCTCAACGAGAGCTTCCGAGTGAACCTCGTCGACCCGACCGAGGCGGACATCCTTATCGAGAGTCTGTCCGGTTCCCCGGGCGTGCAGGAGGTGCGTGACCAACGTAGCTACCTCGACCGCATCTTCGCGGTGCTCAACGCCGCCAGCTACACCGCGATCGGTGTCGCTGCGCTCATGCTCGTCGCCGCGGTGCTGCTGATCGCGACCACCATTCGCCTGAGCGCGTTCTCCCGCCGTCGTGAGCTGGGCATCATGCGGCTGGTCGGGGCATCCAACCGGTTCATCCAGACGCCGTTCATTCTCGAGGGCGTGTTCGCGGCGCTCATCGGTTCGGTGCTCGCCGGCGTCGCGATCGTGGCGATCGTGCAGTTCTTCGTGCAGGGCTATCTGACGACCGCTCTGCAGTCCACGACAACCCTCGTGGGGCTCGCGGACGCTTTTGTTGTGGTGCCGATACTCATCGTGGTGGGGGCCGTGCTGGCCGCGGCATCCGCGGGCGTGGCGATCAGCCGGTACCTCAAGGTCTAGCGGTCGCCCGGCGCTTCGCCTAGCGTAAAAGCGCACGCGGAGGTGCCGGATGGTCGCATTGGTCGAGTTGGTCGGCGTCTCGATCGCGTTTGGAGACGTGGCGATCACGCACGACCTGTCCGTTCGGGTGGATGCGGGCGAGATGCACTGTGTCGCCGGTCGCAGCGGGTCGGGAAAGACGAGCGTGCTGCGCGTGGCCGCCGGCCTTGCGCAACCCAGCGATGGGGAGATTCTGTGGGAGGGGCAGGCGGTCGCCCAACTGAGTGACGCTGCGGTCTCCGAGCGTCGCCGCGGCCTCGTCGGCTACCTCGACCAGGGCGGTGTTCTGGTGTCGGGACTCACGGCGCTCGAGAACGTGTTGATTCCCGCCGTGCCCGACCGGGCCACGCGACGACTCGCCGCGCGTGCCGACGAGTTGCTCGAGGGTCTCGGCGTTGCCGCCAGGTCCACCCACTACCCGCACCAGCTCAGCGGCGGGGAGAGGCAACGGGTCGCTCTGGCGCGGGCGCTGCTGCTGAGTCCCCGAGTACTCATCGTCGACGAGCCGACCGCCGGACTCGACCGGGCCAACGCAGACTCGGTCATCGCTGCGCTCGCGACACTGGCGGCAGAGGGGATCGGTGTGCTCGCGGCATCCCACGATCAGAGCTTGGTGTCGATGGCCGACACCGTGACGACGCTGGACTGACCGTGCCCACTCGACTGCCTGGCCCGCTTGCCCGGCTTGCCCGAAACCGCACTCGGCTCATTGCACTCGCACTCGTCGCGGCGACCCCGCTCGTCGCCTCGACGATGCAGGTCACCTCGGCTCTCGTGCTTCAACAGACGCTCGACGAGAACTGGCGGGGCGGGTACGACCTGCTCATCACCGCCCGTGATCACGACCCGACGACGGCCGGCCTGGTGAATCCCGACGCGCTTGTCGACGCCGCGACCGGCAGGCTCAGCCTCGCCGATCTCGCCCTCATCCGCAGCCTTCCGGGGGTCGAAGTCGCGGCGCCCGTCACTCAGGTGAGTTTTTCCTCGTCGAGCACCCTGAGCGATCCGCTGGTCTGGGTGCCCATCCCGGTGCGGGCCGACTCGGGCCTCACCCACCCCCAGGCATTCCGGATCACGGTGTCGAGCACGATCGACGATGTGTCTGGGGAGCGTGCACTTGCCCCTGTGACGCTGCTCGCGTTCACCTACGCCCCCCAGCTCGGCGAGGTGGTGATCGGAACGGTCGGGCTCGTGCTCCGCACCGCCGACGGGCAGATCGTCTACGCCGACACCACACTGGCCGATCGTCCGCGGCTGCTCTCGGCCGACACCACGGTCGCGTTCACCTCGGGCAACTACGACGCGGATGCCGCGGCGATCCCCTTGGGCCTGTACCTGTCGCCGCGTCCCGCAGGCCTGGTAACCCTCGTCGACCCGGTGGCCGAGCGGCAACTGCTCGGTGCTGACGGCGCGTTCCTCGATCCGCTCGTTGACGCATCCGCGGCCGATCCTGACGCCGTGCCGATCCTTACGCTGGACGCACCGAGCGCCCCGGTGCGGCTCTCGGTGGCGGTCGAAGAGTTCGACTCCGTGGTGCAGGCCAGTGGCGCCGACGACTCGACAACGCCACTCGGATATCAGCAGTACGGCGGTCTCGCCCCGCGGCTCGCGAGCGACACGACGCGGCCGGTGGCCACCTTTGAGGTCGATGCGAGTGCCGCGCTGCGCCCGTTCTCCGAGGCTCACGTTGTGCTCGGCGAACTCGATCCCACCGGGATTGCGGACTTCGTAGCGAACTACCTTGCGCAGACCGGCTCGGGCCCCCGTTCGGTCGCCCAAGCGCGCTACCTGGTACCCGACGACATCACCACCGTCGGGGGAGGCATCGACCTGCTGCCCAGGGGCTACGTGGCGGGCAGCCAATACGTCGAGGCACCGCTGTCGCGGGGGGCGCCACTCGGATCGGTGACCGAGTACAGCAAGGTGTTCAATTCGCTCACCCCGAGGCTGAGCGAGGAGCAACGCGGGCTGGAGGATCAGGTCGAAGTCGTGGGCGGCTACACCGAACAGCAGGTGGCAGCACTCACTTCTGCGCCGGGCTACACGCCGCTCGGCGGATACGACCGCACCGCGCCCACGCTCGTTCTCGACGCGGAGGATCGGCCGGTGTCGTCGGGGCCGCTGCCGACGTCGTTGACCGGCTACGGCATCCCCGGAACAAACAGCATGGCGATTGGCGACATTCGGATGTTGGATCGCCTCGACGTCGATCGCCCGATAACCTCGATCCGGATTCGGGTCGACGGCATAACCGATTTCAGCGCCGAATCGCAGCAGCGACTTCTGGATGCCGTGGTCGGCCTTCGTGCGCTCGGGTTTACGGCGACGATCATGGCCGGTTCTTCGCCGCAGACCCTGCCGGTGTCGGTGACCGGGTACGCCGGAGCGACGGTCGATGAGCGTGGGATGCAGGTCATCGGCGACCTAGGAACCATCGAGCAACGCTGGGCGCGGCTCGGAGCGGTCGTGGAGGCGCAGACCGGAGTCTCGGCGACCAGTATCGCGCTTGTCGCCTTGACCACGGCATCGGTCGGTGCGATCTTCGCCGCAGTGCAACTCGGCTCGGTGCCCGGGCGCCGAGCCACGGCCGACGTGCTCCACAGCCAGGGATGGCGGCGACGGCGGATTGCCCGTTGGTTCGCCGGCGAGGAGGTCGTCGCGCTGGCAGCGCTGGCGATCTTGAGCGCGGCGGCGATCGCGCTCAGCTCGACGCCCGCGGTCGTCGCAGCCTCCGCGGCGGTCGCGATCCTGCTGGTGCTCGTCACCTCGGTGATTGCGGTCATCGCTGGCGTCTCGCCCGAGCGTTCGCGTCGCTCGAGCCGCGCCACAGTTCGGATTCGGGGTCCAGTCGGGTTCGGCATGCGGCGCGCCCGAACGAACCTCGCGTCGACACTGTCGCTCGCCCTCGCGATGCTGCTGCTGTGCGCGATCGTCGCCGTCGGAGCAACCATCCTCATCGAGGGACGGCGAGCGGCGGGTCCGAGCGACCTAGGGTCACTGGCATCCCTTCGCGCGTTGCTGCCGCAAGGGGCGCTGGTGGCTATCGGCCTTGCGGCGACCGGACTTCTCGCCCGACTCGCCCGCGGGATGCGGGCGGAACGCAGCCGCGAGCAACGCGACGTGCTCACCGCGTCGGGGTGGTCCAGGCGGGCGCGAGCGGTCGCGGAGGGCGCGGAGAGCGCCATCGCCGTGGTGCCCGCCGCGGTGGTGGGGATCGCGGCATCCGTTCTCATCGCGGCCGAACTCTCACCCGCCTCGGCACTGGCCGTGGGAATTGCGAGTTCCCTAGCAGCGCTTGGCGCCTTCGCGGTGGTCATCGTTGCCGACCGCCGGTTAGACTGATGGGCTTTGCAACATGGTTGCAACACAGATGAAGGAGCGAGTAGGTGCCCAGGGAACGCGGCCAGAAGGTTGTTGCGAGCAACCGTAAGGCGCGCCACGACTACACGATCGAGGACACGTTCGAGGCAGGTCTTGTCTTGACCGGTACCGAGGTCAAGTCGTTGCGGGCCGGTCGAGCGAGCCTTGTCGACGGCTACGGTTTCATCGAACGAGGCGAGGCCTGGCTGGATGCCGTGCACATTCCCGAGTTCAACCAGGGCTCGTGGAACAACCACCCGGTGCGACGCAAGCGCAAGATGTTGCTACACAAAGCCCAGATTCTGAAGATCCACAACAAGATCAAGGAGGGCGGGTACACCCTCGTACCGCTGTCGATCTACTTCAGCGACGGCAACGCGAAGGTCGAACTGGCAATCGCCAAGGGCAAGCGCGAGTACGACAAGCGTCAGACGCTGCGTGAGCGTCAGGACAAGCGCGAGGCGGATCGCGCCATGTCGACGAGGCGCAACCTCAACGAGTAGCTAGCAGTTCTAGCTCGCGACGAAGCGTGCGTCCACGACGGATGCCACGGAAATCTGCTCGGGCTTCAGCGAGAGGCTCGGCCCGCCGCCGCTGTCGAAGGCCTGCATCTTCATGGCGGTGCGCTCCATCGCACCCACCCCGCCGGCGCCCGAGGACGGATCGCCGAGCATCCCCGGGTCGGCAAGGGCGATCGCAGTGACGGTGCGCAGCCCTATCGACTGGGCGTAGATCGTTGCCTTAGCTACGGCATCTTTGACGGCTCGGGAGCGCACCTCGGTCGTCACAGAGGTGCGAGTGGTGTCGGTCAAGTCCCATGCGATCGAACCGATGCTGACATGGTCGATCGCCGCTACCTGTTCGACCCAGCGCGCGAGCGCCTCGAAATCGAGGAACTTCGCCGTGATGTCGACGGCGGAGTGGAAGACCAGCGGCAACTGCTTGCCCTCGTTGTTCCACGGGCGGTCGGACCAGACGCGTACGCTGTCCGACGACCACCAGGTGACCGGCCCCTTCGACTTGTCGAAGAGCGCCTCCACCGAGCTGCGCACGGCATCGGATGCCGAGACCGCTCCCGCGAAGACGGCGTCGCGCTTCGGACCGTCGACTTGCACGGTGACGTGAACGGTTGCGCGCTCCGCCGGGTACCACGCCGAGTGCTCGCCCTGAACCGTGATGATGGTGTCTGCCATGCCACGATCCTGCCATGCACTCGATGACGGTGGCATGCGTCAGGATGGCGGCGTATCATGGAAGGCTGCCGGATACTCTTGCGTTCAGCAGTTTGATAACTCAACAGTGCGATAGCGACCCGCACAATTGCGTGCGAAGCATGGGGATGATCGGTTTCGACATTGCCTGCAAAACTGCGAGAAGCGGGTCGAGGATGCAGGGTTATCTCGTAAACGACCTCTGCAAAACATAAGTGCCGATGTTAAGCGCACTGACCTCGCTCTTGCTGCCTAGCAGCAACTAGCACTAAAGGTCCGTCAGACCGGGGATGCTCTCTACCCGGACCCTGGCGCTATCTAGAGAGATTGCTGCGTGCCCGTGTCTCAGGGGCCCGCGGGACTTGCACTGAGGCTGGGCTCGTTGACCTAGATGTTCGTGGCAAAGGTCAGAGCCGAGCAGAACGCTTTCACGAACTACACCCGTAGAAGGCGCAGAATTACAGCAGTGGACGGGGGTTCAATTCCCCCCATCTCCACCATCAGGTCGCTATCGCACTGTTGATCTCACTCCCGCGATGCGTTCGCAGCGATGCGCTAGCTCGCGGGCGCGGCGAAGAGCGTGATGGCGAGCATCAGGGCGGCCAGCAGTCCAAACCCCGTCTTTCGCACCAGTCCCGTCGACGTCCGCGCGGCAATGACGGCCTGAATCGCGTAGTACGCGGCGAACGCGCGGGATGCGACCGCGACAATCGTGAACGTGGGGATCGTCGCGGCGAGTATCGCGGCGGCACCCCCGCCGATGAGGTACGGCCGAGCGCCCGTGAACCACCGGGACAGGCCCCGAAGGTTGCCGTCGGCGGCCGCGGTATCCGCGATTGCCGCGCTGAATTGGCTCATCACGGCCGACAGCACGAGCGGCAACGCGAGCCATGGTGCGACGCGGCCGGTGATGTCGAGCAGGGTGCTGTCGGCACCCGCCCGCGTTCCGAGGCCCATGACCGGTGTCGCGACCGCGACGAAACCGATGTAGATGCCCGACGAGATGAGTTGAGCCAATCGGGATGCCCGAACGCGGGTAACTGCGTCGTACTGGTCGCCGAGAAAGCGCACGGTCTCGAATCCCTGCACCGTGATAACGATCCCGCCGAGAACCAGCACCATTGTGAGGGGATCCAGTTCGGGCACCGGGGGAAGGGTCAGGGTCCCGTCGACGGCCGCTGCGCCGTCGTTGAGCAAGAGCACGCCCCCGAGCACCATTGTGAGAACTAGGACGGCCGAAAGCGACACCTGATCCAGCCGGTTCAAACCGGCAAATCCTCGCAGCACCCCGATCGCCACGATGACCGCCACGGCGGCGCAGGCGATGGCTCGCTCCCAGAGGATCGAGCCACCCGAGTCGAAGAATCCGACGAGGTACTGAGCCATGATCCTGAGATACAGCGCGACCGAGATGACGTACGCAACAACGATGACGGCATCGGCCAATACCCCGAGATCGTGAGTCTTGCGGTCAAGCGTTCCCGCGGTCTCGAGCCGTTCGACGACGATCACGTTGTGGCGAATCACGGTGCCGATCAGCCACGCGATCGCGCAGATGACGATGATCCCCAACACCGACAGAGCGCCGAGGGTGCGCTCGAGCACCGGGACGATGATGAGCAGGCCAGATCCGAGAATCGACGCCAAGGGGGTGACGGTGGCGCCGACGACCACCCAGCGACGACTGGGTTTGCGTGGCACGATCACGGGGCCATTAGATCAGCCCCGCGATCGTGCACCAAACTGGCTGCGAGTGGGACTACCGCGCTGCGCCGGACAGGCTCCCGGTCGTCTTCACGTCGAACTCATAGATCAGGCAAAGAATCTCTCGGTCTCCACTGCCCCAGCTGCCCTCAGTCGGGTAGTAGTACGAGAAATCCAGTGCCGACTGGTCGTAGTTGATGCCGGCGAAGTCGTTGAACGCGGTCTGGCAGTCCGCGTCCGCCTGCGCGAGGATCGCGTCCTCCCCGGGGTACGGGCCGTCTTCGATGAGGATCGAGGCGTACGCCTCGCTGTCGTGCGGCTGGGCGCAGTCGATCGTGGGGACGGTGGTCACCTCGCCGTCGAGGTTTCCGTCGTTGAGGCAGTCGCCGACCGCGATCGCAAACGCATCGGTGTCAGTTCCCACGGTCGGGTCGCTCGGGGTCGGGCTCGTGTCGGCGACAACATTGCCGAGAAGGCTGCAGCCGGCAAGGGCGAGGGATGCCCCAGCCACAGTCAGTACGGTCAGGGTTCTGCCCCAGGCTGTGGAGGTGGAGAGTGTCATCGCGGGTCTCATTTCTGTGAAAGCGTGCGGAATGGATGCCTCGCGAAAGAGCCTAGCGAACCTGCGCGGAACCGGCCATGACCGCCAATGCCGCGTCGTGCAGCAGCCCGTTGCTGGCGAGTGCGTTACCCTGCCACGGACCCGGGGTGCCGTCGACCGAGCTGAAACGCCCGCCCGCCTCCTCGACGATGGGAATCAGCGCCGCCATGTCGTAGGGCTTGAGGTCAAATTCCCCAACCAGGTCGGCCGCACCCTCGGCGAGCAGCATGTACGACCACATATCTCCGACGGCCCGCGCGCGCCACACGGCGCGAGACAGCGAGAGCAACTCATCAAGTCGACCTTCCCCGTCCCACCCTTGAATGTTGTTATAGCTGAACGATGCGTCGGCGAGATCGGACACCCCGCTCACGTGAATGCGGCGGGCGTCGTGTGCGGCATCCTGAGCCCAGGCCCCGTGGCCGGTGGCGGCCCACCAGCGCTTGCCCAGGGCGGGCGAACTCACCACGCCGACGACGGGAACACTGTCGATGGCGAGCGCGATGAGGGTTCCCCAAATGGGAACACCGCGCAAGAAGTTTGCCGTGCCGTCGATCGGGTCGATGATCCACTGGCGCTTCGACGTTCCTTGGGTTCCGAACTCCTCGCCCAGAATGGAGTCGTCGGGCCTGGCCGCCTCGATTCCGGCCCGGATGCTTCGCTCGACCGACTGGTCGGCATCCGTGACCGGCGTGCGGTCCGGCTTCGTGGTCACCACCAGGTCGAGGGCGTGGAAGCGGTCGAGCGAAATATGGTCTGCATCCGCCGCGAGGGCCAGGGCCAGAGACAGGTCGTCGGAGAGGGAGTACTCGGTCACGAACCCAGCGTAGTGATCAGTCGCTGGAAGGAGTCGAGCCGAAGCTTTCCTGTCTCGCCCAATTCTCCGGCAGACACTCGCTCGGCGATCGCGCAGTCGGGAGCGTCGGGGAGGTGAGTGCACCCGCGCGGGCAGTCCTCGGCGATGAGGGCGAGATCGGTGAACGATCGCAGGATGTTGGCGGGATCGACATGGCCGAGCCCGAACGACCGTACGCCTGGGGTGTCGACAATCCAGCCCGAGCCGGTGCGATACGACACTGTCGATGACGAGGTATGGCGGCCCCGGCCGGTCACGTCATTGACCCGACCGGTCGCGCGTTGCGCCTCGGGGACCAGCGCGTTGACGAGCGTCGACTTGCCGACGCCCGAGTGCCCGACGGCCACGGTGGTGTGGCCCTCGAGAGCCGCGCGAATCTCGTCGAGTGGGAAGGCATCCGATCTGCTTTCAAAAACGGTGAGATCGAGCCCGGCGAAGTTGGCGAGGAAGTCGGCGGGATCGGCGAGATCGGTCTTCGTGATGCAGAGGATGGGGGTGATGCCGGCATCGAACGCCGCGACAAGATAGCGATCCACGAGACGAGGTCGCGGCTCTGGATCTTTTACTGCGACGACGATGAGCATCTGGTCGGCGTTGGCCACGATGATGCGTTCCACGGCATCGGTGTCGTCGGCGCTGCGTCTCAGGAGCGTCACGCGCGGCCGAATCCGCACGATGCGCGCGAGACTGCCCTCGTCGCCCGAGACGTCGCCGACGAGATCGACCCAGTCGCCCGTGACGACGGAGACCTTGCCGTCTTGGTTTCTGCCCAGCTCGCGGGCGCGCGCCGCGACCACCTGACGCTCCTCGGGAGTGTTCTCGGCAACCCAGACCCCGTAGCGCCCGCGGTCGACACTGAAGACGCGTCCACTGACGGCGTCGGCGTGTTCGGGCCGATTCTTGCTCCGCGGCTTGTTGGCCTTCGGATTGGGACGCACTTTGGCGGCAGACTCGTCGTACTCGGCCCAGTCGCCGTCGTCGCCGTCGTCGGTGAGCCAGCTCACGTTAGAGGATTCCGATCGAGTCCACGGTCGCGTGCGGTTCTTCGAGCATCGCCGACCAGAGTTTCGGAAACTGGGGAAGGGTCTTTGCCGTCGTCGCGATGTCGTCGATCTCGATTCCGCCCACCCGAAGGCCCAGAATGGCTCCCGCCGTCGCCATCCTGTGGTCCTCGTAGCTGCGCCAGGCTCCGGCGTGCAGCGGTGCCGGGACTATCGAGAGACCGTCGTCGAGTTCTGTCACCGAACCGCCGAGGGCGTTGATCTCGGCGGTGAGTGCCGCGAGACGATCCGTCTCGTGGCCGCGCAGGTGGCCGATTCCGATGATCGTGCTCGGCCCGGTTGCGAGTGCCGCAAGCGCGACGAGTGCTGGAGCAAGTTCCCCGCCGGTGCTGAGGTCGAGGTCGACGCCAGCGATTGTCTCCCCACCGGTCACCGTGAGTGCCCCGTCCACGCGGCTCACCGTCGCGCCGAACCGGGGGAGTAGGTGCTCAAGGTCGGCTCCGACCTGGGTTGTGGTCTGTGGCCATCCCGTGATGGTGACCGAGCCGCCGGCGACAAGAGCCGCGCTGAGGAACGGGGCGGCGTTGGAAAGGTCGGGCTCGATGTCGATCTCGAGCGCGGCAATCTCGGCCGAGGGCACGATCCACAGGCCCGGCTCGGGGCTCTCCACGACCACTCCGCGTTGCTCCAGACAGGTGATGGTCATCTGGATGTGCGGAAGGCTGGGAAGTCGTTGCCCCGTGTGACGAAGGCGCAGGCCGTTGGTGAAGCGAGGCGCCGCGAGCAAGAGGCCGGAGACGAACTGGCTGGATGCCGACGCATCGATTTCCACTTCGCCACCAGCGACAGCGCCGGTGCCGTAGAGGCTGAACGGGAGGGTTCCCCGTCCGTCATCGCTGACGTCAACGCCGAGCGCGCGCAGCGACTCGATTGTCGTTCGCATGGGGCGACGGCGTGCCGAGGCATCCCCATCGAAAGCGACCGGGCCGAGGGCCAAGGCGGCCAGCGGCGGGAGGAAGCGCATGACGGTGCCTGCGAGTCCGCAGTCGATCGAGGTGCCGCCCTCCAACGGGCCGGGGGTGATCAGCCAATCCGGGCCGAACTCGCTGTCGTTCGGAACCTCCTCAATCACCACCCCGAGGGAACGCAGCGCCTCGACCATGAGCATGGTGTCCCGCGAGATTAGCGGTGCGCGAAGTAACGATGGTCCATCGGCGAGCGCCGAGAGCACCAGTTCGCGGTTGGTGAGGCTCTTGGACCCGGGCAGCGCGAGTCGCGCCGACAGGGGGCCGGATGCCACGGGAGCGCGCCACGCACCGGCGTCGGTCGTGGTGGGCTGCTCGTCGTCCCCGTACGGGCTAAATTCGGGGCCGGAATACCTGAATACCTGCATTGGTTACCACAGTATCGGCAGTTGCGGTTGGCCGAGGAAAGCTGAGGATATGGCCACCATCATGGCGACGCCGGACGCGGTCGTGCTGCGCGATCTAGAATTGGCGCTAATGGATATCGACGACACCAGCGGTGACCCCGCGGCCGAGCGCAAGCGTCTGTTCGAAGAGCAGGCCTTGCCCTTTATGGACCAGCTGTATGCCGCCGCGATGCGCATGACTCGCAACCCCTCCGACGCCGCCGACCTGGTTCAAGAAACCTACGTCAAGGCGTTTCAGGCATTCGGACAGTTCCAGCAGGGAACAAATCTCAAGGCGTGGCTGTATCGCATCCAGACCAACACCTTCATCAACATCTACCGCAAGAACCAGCGCAACCCGTATCAGGGCACGATCGACGACCTCGAAGACTGGCAGCTTGGCGGGGCCGAATCCCTCACCCAGTCGCTGTCGACGCGTTCGGCCGAGGCAGAGGCGATCGATCACCTTCCCGACAGCGCTGTGAAGGATGCCCTCCAGGCGATCCCGGAAGACTTCCGGCTCGCCGTCTACTTCGCCGATGTCGAAGGGTTCTCCTACCAGGAGATCGCCGACATCATGAAGACCCCCGTCGGAACCGTGATGAGCCGGCTGCACCGTGGCCGCCGACTCCTGCGCGGCATTCTGGCCGACTACGCCACGGGCCGAGGCATTCCGGTGGCCCCCGCGACATCAAGGAGCACGACATGACCGACTGCGGCTGCGACAAGGCTCGGGCCGAGTTGGAGGAGTACCTCCACCGTGAGCTGAGCGATCAGGACTTCGCCGACATCTCCGAGCATCTCGAAAACTGCGCCGACTGCAGCGCAGAGCACCTCGTGGGCCTCACACTCACTCAAAGGGTTCAGCAGGCATGCCGTGAGACGGCACCCGAGGCGCTGCGCGCCGCAATCGTCGCCCGCCTGGAGAACGTCTAGCGCCGAACTCGTGAGCGCGCGAGGTTCCCCGGCAGCGAGTGTTACGGAAGCGTGAGCGCTTTCGCGATCAGATCGACCTGCTCCTGAGCGCTCCGCTTTGACGACCCGGTGGCGGGGGATGCCGCGGCGGGGCGAGACGAGAGCTGGATGGTGCGCCCCGTGAGGTGCTTAGCGAGCTCGAGGCAGATGAACGGCCAGGCGCCCTGATTCTCCGGTTCGTCTTGAGTCCACACGACGTCGGCATTCGGATACTGGCTCAACACCGCGTTGATGTCGGAGATGGGCAGCGGGTAGTACTGCTCCATCCGCACGACGGCGACGCGGGTTTCCTCGCGCTTGGCGATCTCAGCCGCGATGTCGTAGTAGATCTTGCCCGAGGTGAGAAGCACGCGCTTGACCGCGTTCTTATCGGTCACCGTTGCGTCGTCGATTATCGGCTCAAAGCGACCCTTCGCGAAGTCACTGACCTCACTCGTTGCGCCACGCAGTCGAAGCATCGCCTTCGGCGTAAACACGATGAGGGGGCGCCGGGGACGCGCGTACGCCTGACGACGCAGCAAGTGGAAGTACGACGCTGGGGTCGACGGCCGCGCCACGGTCATGTTGTTCTCCGCGCACATCTGCAGGTACCGCTCGATCCGAGCCGACGAGTGGTCGGGTCCCTGACCCTCGTAGCCGTGCGGGAGCAACAGCACGAGACTGGACCGTTGGCCCCACTTCTGCTCGGCGCTCGCGATGAACTCGTCGATGACGGTCTGGGCGCCGTTGGCGAAGTCGCCGAACTGGGCTTCCCAGAGCACGAGCGAGTCAGGTCGTTCGACCGAGTAGCCGTACTCGAAGCCCATGGTCGCGTACTCGCTGAGCAGCGAGTCGTAGATCCAGAGCCTGCCCTGATTCTCGGCGAGGTTGGCCAGCGGCAGCCACTCCTGGCCGTTCTCGCGGTCGTGGAAGACCGCGTGACGCTGCACGAAGGTGCCGCGGCGCGTGTCCTGCCCGGCCATGCGTACCGGAGTTCCCTCGAGCAGCAGCGAGCCCAAGGCGAGTAGCTCGCCGAAGCCCCAGTCGATCGAGCCGCTGCGGCTCATCTCGGCGCGCTTCTTGAGCAGTGCCTGAAGCTTCGGGTGCACGGTGAAACCGGCGGGAATGTTCTCGTGAGCGTCACCGATCAGATCGGACGACCGACTCGTCGATTCCGGTGGTTCCGGGCTCGCCGACCGTCTCATCCTGCTGGGACCCCGGCTTTTCGAGGTCGGACACCGACTTGACTGTCACGATCGGCATCGAGCCGGTCTGGGCGGCGTGGGTCTCGGCGAAGGCGCGTTCGAGGCTGTCCTGGAAGGACTTGTGCGCCGCTTCGTACTCCTCCTGCGTGATGTCACCACGACCGACGAGTGCCTCGGTGTACAGGGTGCGCACCGAACGCTTCGCTTCGATCAGGTTGTACATCAGGGGCTGAGTCATCGAGGGGTCGTCACCCTCGTTGTGACCGCGACGGCGGTAGCAGATGAGGTCGATGACCACGTCGCGATGGAACCGCTGGCGGTACGCGAACGCAATCTCCGCGACACGCACCACGGCCTCGGGGTCGTCCCCGTTGACGTGGAAGATCGGCGCCTGGATGGTCTTGGCGACATCGGTCGAGTAGGTCGACGTTCTGCCCTCACCGGGAGGGGTCGTGAACCCGACCTGATTGTTGATGTTGATGTGGACAGTTCCGCCCGTGCGGTACGCGCGCAGCTGCGACATCTGGAGGATCTCGACCACGATGCCTTGACCGGCCATCGCGGCATCCCCGTGCACCATCACCGGAAGCACGGCGAACGAGCCCATCGGCCGGCGGTCCTGCTTCGCTCGAACGATTCCCTCGAGCACGCCGTCGACGGCCTCGAGGTGGGACGGGTTTGCGGCGAGGTAGACCGGAATGGTCTCGCCGTGTGCGGCCGTGAATGTTCCCTCGGTGCCGAGGTGGTACTTCACGTCACCGGAGCCCTGAACCGTCTTGGGGTCTTGGGTGCCTTCGAATTCGCGGAAGATCTGACCGTAGGTCTTTCCGGCGATGTTGGTGAGCACGTTGAGGCGGCCGCGGTGTGCCATACCGATTGCGACCTCGTCAAGATTCGACTCGGCAGACATCTGCAGAACGGTATCGAGGAGCGCCACGAGGGACTCTCCGCCTTCGAGACTGAACCGCTTCTGGCCCACGTACTTCGTCTGCAGGAAGGTCTCGAACGCCTCGGCTTCGTTCAGCTTGCCGAGGATGCGCATCTGCATGTCGTGATCGGGCTTGGTGTACTTCATCTCGACATGCTCTTGGAACCAGCGCCGCTGCTCCGGGTCCTGAATGTGCATGTACTCGATGCCGATGGTGCGGCAGTACGAGTCGCGCAGGACTCCGAGAATCTCTCGCAGCAGCATCGTGCGCCTGCCCCCGAAGCCGCCGGTGACGAACTCGCGGTCGAGGTCCCAGAAGGTCAGGCCGTGGTTGCCGATGTCGAGGTCGGGATGCGACCGCTGGCGGTATTCGAGCGGGTCGATGTCGGCCATGAGGTGACCGCGCACGCGGAACGCGTTGATGAGCTCCTGAACTCGCGCCGTCTTGTCCACGTTGTCCGCGAGGTCGACGCTGATGTCGGCCGCCCAGTGGATCGGGTCGTACGGGATGCGCAGTTCGGCGAAGATGTCCTCGTAGAAGTTGTGCTCACCGATGAGGCGCTCGTGGATCTTCTTGAGGAACTCGCCGGAACCGGCACCCTGAATGACGCGGTGGTCGTAGGTGCTGGTCAGGGTGACCGTCTTGCCGATGGCGAGTTCGGCGAGAGTCTTCGGGCTCGCGCCCTGGAACTCGGCCGGGTATTCCAGTGCGCCGGCGCCGACGATGCAACCGGCTCCGCGCATGAGTCGGGGAACAGAGTGCTCGGTTCCGATGCCGCCCGGGTTGGTCAACGAGATCGTGTTGCCGGCGTAGTCGGCGGCCGTGAGCTTGTTCGAGCGGCCGCGGAAGACGACATCCTCGTAGGCGGTCAAGAACTCGCCAAAGCCCATCGTGTCTGCGCGCTTGATGCCGGGCACGACGAGTGACCGCGTGCCATCAGGCTTCGGGATGTCGATAGCGATCCCGAGGTTGATGTGGGCCGGGGTCACGACCGACGGCTTGCCGTCGACCTCGTCGTAGAAGACGTTCTGGCTCGGGAACTCCTTGAGCGTCTGCACGATTGCCCACGCGATGAGGTGCGTGAACGACACCTTGCCGCCGCGGGCTCGCTTGAGGTGGTTGTTGATGACGATGCGGTTGTCGATCATCAGCTTCGCGGGGATGGTGCGCACGCTCGTCGCCGTGGGCACGGTCAGGCTGGCGTCCATGTTCGCCGCGAGAGCCTTCGTGGCGCCCTTGAGCGTGGTGACGACGTTCTGGTCTTCGGCGGGCTCGGCGGCATCCGCCGTCGCAGTGACGGGGGCTGTGGCCGGGGCGTCGGCGGGGATCGGCTGGGGCTTGGCCTGCACCGAGGTCGTTCGCGCGACGGGTGTCGTGCCGGTAGCGGTGGGCACCTCGGCTCGGCTCGCGCGGACTCTGTCGCGGATTCGGCCGCTGGCTCTGCCGCCGGCGCTTCGTCGGCCGCGGGCTCCTGGGCCGGCGTGGCTGCAACTGGCTCGTGCGCCGCCGCCTCGGCCTTCGCGGGGTTAGCGATCGCATCCGGAATCGTGTCGATAATCCCGGTCGGGGTCGGATCGTCGGTGCGCTGGTAGGTCTCCAGTACGGGCCACCACGTCTTGTCGACGAGATTCTTGTCTTGCAGGTATAGCTCGTACATCTCGTCTACGAGCCATTCGTTAGCTCCGAATTCGCCCGAGGAATCCCCCTCGGGAGCGATTCCGGTCACTTGGCTTGACACAGCCGACCGCCCACTTTCAGTTTCTTATCGCAACGCCGGGCGTGCATCGGTAAGGATGCACTGTCCACTAGCTTAATCAGTCTTTCTGCACGCCCGCTGTTGGGCGCACTGGGCGCTAGCGTTAATTTCATGCGCTTTTACGAGACCACCCCGCAGCACGACCTCACATACTCCGACGTGTTCCTCGTGCCCGAACGGTCTGCGGTGTCGAGTCGCCTTTCGGTGTCGCTCGCGCCCGGGGACGGAACGGGCGCAACGATCCCGATCGTTTCGGCCAACATGAACTCGGTGACGGGGTCGCGGTTGGCGGCGACCCTTGCGCGACGCGGCGGTCTCGGGGTGCTGCCCCAAGACCTTCATCCCGACGAGCTCACCGCGGCAATCGGTGAGGTCAAGCGGCAGCCCGTCGGATACGACGCGGCGGTGACGCTCGGCACCGGAGACTCCGTGGCGACGGCCCTAGGCCTCGTGCCTCCCGTCGCTGGTCAGGCGATAGTGCTCGCGGGCGAGGATGGCGGATACCTCGGCGCGGTCGCCGCCGAGGCACTCGCGTCTGCCCTCCCGCACGCGCCGCTCGGTGACCTCCTGCTCGGGCAGGTCGCGACGGTCGACGCGGCCGAACTGCACGGAGGGCGCGAGGCGTTCGACCTCATGGTTGATCGAGGCCTCGAGTTCGCGCCCGTGCTTGCCGAGGGGCGGGCCGTCGGGATGCTCAGCCGCACCGGTGCGCTGCGCTCAACGCTGTATCAGCCGGCCCTCGACTCTCGGGGACGCCTGCGCGTGGCCGCGGCAATCGGAATCAATGGCGACGTGGCGGGCAAGGCGAAGGCCCTCGTCGAAGCGGGAGCCGATGTCATTGTCATCGACACGGCGCACGGCCACCAAGACGCGATGGTGCGCGCGATCGACACCGTTGCGGCCCTGGACCTCGGAGTACCCTTGGTTGCGGGCAACGTCGTGACAGCCGCTGCCGTCCGCGACCTCGTGGGGGCAGGGGCGACGATCGTCAAGGTCGGCGTCGGACCCGGAGCGATGTGCACGACGCGAATGATGACGGCGGTGGGTCGCCCACAGTTCTCGGCGGTGCTCGAGACCGCCACAGCGGCGCGGGAACTCGGCGCCCACGTGTGGGCCGACGGGGGCGTGCGCTACCCGAGAGACGTCGCACTCGCCCTGGCCGCGGGCGGGGCATCCGTCATGATCGGTTCGTGGTTCGCGGGCACCATCGAGGCGCCAGGGGTGCTCGCCACGGATAGCGCCGGGCGGCACTACAAGGAGAGCTGGGGCATGGCCTCGACGAAGGCCGTGCGCGAGCGCTTCGACGGGCTGGACCCGTACGAGCTCGCTCGCAAGACTCTGTTCGCGGAGGGCATCTCGAGCTCCAAGATCTATCTCGACCCGCTGCGGCCGTCGCTCGAAGACCTCATCGACATGATCACGTCGGGCGTGCGAAGCTCCCTAAGTTACGCGGGTGCGACCACGCTTACCGAGTTTCACGAGCGCGCGCTCGTAGGAATCCAGTCGGCTGCGGGATACGAGGAAGGCAAGGCGCTGCCGGTGTCGTGGTGACCGCGTTTCGATTGGCGCATCGCGTCGCTCAACCCGCAGTCTGGTCAACCAGCCCACTTCAGGTATCCTTGCCCTAATAATGGACGACCCTCCCTCTAGTCGCTTCGCCCGGTAGCGCGCATGTATGAACTCATCCTGCTCGGCGCGGGCATCCTGCTGACCATCGGCACCGGCCTCTTCGTCGCATCCGAATTCGCCCTCGTGAACCTGGATCGAAGCGATCTCGAGGCGCGTCAGTCCCGCGGCGAGAAACGACTCGGCACAGTAATCTCGGCCCTCAAACGAACCTCCACTCACCTGTCGAGTGCGCAACTGGGAATCACGATCACCACGTTGCTGGCGGGATACACGCTTGAGCCTTCCTTGAGCTCGTTGCTCAGTCCGCCGCTCGCAGCCCTCGGACTCCCGGCGACGGTCGTCACGGTGGTTGCGTACGTGCTGGCGTTGCTGATCGCGACGCTGCTCTCGATGATTATCGGCGAATTGGTGCCACAGAATCTCGCCCTCGCGCTGCCGCGCAATGTCGGCAAGTTCGTGCTGCCGTTCCAGGTCGTATTCACGGCCATTTTCCGCCCGGCGGTCGTCGTACTCAACAACACGGCGAACGGCATCCTTCGCGCCGTGGGAATCGAGCCGAAAGAGGAGCTGTCTGGCGCCAGAACGGCCGAGGAGCTCGTCTCACTGGTGCGACGTTCGGCCCGCGAGGGTGGCCTCGATCACGACACGGCCACGCTGTTGGCACGCACCCTTGCGTTCGCCGATCACACCGCCCAGGACGTCATGACGCCGCGCCCGAGGCTCGCCAGCGTCGAGCGGACCGACACCGCCGACGATGTCATTGCCCTCGCAAGCTCGACCGGCTTCTCCCGTTTCCCCGTGATCGACGGGTCCGTCGATGAGGTCGTCGGGATCGTGCACGTCAAGCAGGCCGTCGCCGTACCGCGCGACAAACGGGCCGAGGTGCCGGTCTCCGCCATTCAGTTTGACGCACTGCGGGTTCCCGAAACGATGAAACTCGATTCCCTGCTCGCCGAGCTGCGAGGCCGTGGGTACCAGATGGCGGTCGTGGTCGATGAGTACGGCGGCACGGCCGGAGTCACCACGCTCGAGGACCTCGTCGAGGAGCTGGTCGGCGAGGTTTCCGACGAGCACGACCGAACCAAGGCCGACGTTGTGCGCTCGCGCGACTGGTTCACCTTCCCGGGCATCCTGCGTCCCGACGAGCTGCTGGAACGAACCGGAGTCGGTGTTCCCGAAGAGGGCCCGTACGAGACCGTCGGCGGCTGGCTGATGAGCGAACTAGGGCGGCTGCCCGTCGTTGGTGACACCGTCGACATCGAGAGCGGCACGTTTCGGATCGAACGCCTTGATGGTCGACGAATAGACCGGGTGCGTTTCACCCCCAGCCCGATCTACCCGGAAGCGGAGGCTCGCTGATGGACTACTGGGGCATAGCGTGGCTGGGAATTCTGCTGGTCGTCAACGCTTTCTTCGTCGCGGCAGAATTTGCCGTAATCTCCGCACGCCGGTCGCAGATCGAGCCGCGTGCCGAAGCGGGATCGCGGTCGGCAAAGACGGCCCTCTGGGCGATGGAGCACGCGTCTCTCATGCTGGCGACCAGTCAACTCGGCATCACGGTGGCGTCGCTGCTGATTCTGAACCTGTCGGAGCCAGCCATTCACCACCTTCTCGAACTGCCCCTGGGGCTCACCGGCTGGCCCGAGGAGGTCATTGGCACACTGAGCTTTGTCATCGCACTCGTGGTGGTCTCGTATCTGCACGTCGTCTTCGGGGAGATGGTTCCGAAGAACCTGTCGTTCTCGATCCCCGACCGCGCTGTGCTCATTCTCGCGCCGCCACTCGTCTTCGTGGCCACGGTTTTCCGCCCGGTCATCCTCGTGCTCAACGCGATCACGATAGGCATCCTGCGGCTGTTCCGCGTGGAGCCCAAGAGCGAGGCCAACAGCGTCTTTACCCTCGACGAAGTCGCCACGATCGCGGCGCACTCCACTCGGGAGGGGCTGTTGACCGACTCGGGCGGCACGCTCACTGCCGCGTTTGAGTTCACATCGAAGAAGGTGCAGGATGTCGCGGTCGGCATGAAAGACCTCGTGACCCTGCCGGAGGATGCGACACCGGCGGACGTCGAGCGCGCGGTCGCCCAGCGCGGCTTCTCGCGGTACATCCTCGTCAATGATGAGGCTGAGCCGACCGGCTACCTTCACCTCAAGGACGTCATCGACCTCGACCCCGGCGAGTTCACGGAGCCGGTGCCACCCAAGCGCATTCGACAGCTCATCTCGATCTATCGGGGCACCGACCTCGAGGATGCGCTGGCGACGATGCGACGCTCCGGGGTGCACGTTGCCCGCGCGTTCGACGAGAGCGGCGCGACCAAGGGAGTGCTGTTCCTCGAGGACATAATTGAGGAGCTTGTCGGCGAGGTTCAGGACGCGACGCGTCGGCGTTAGCCGCGCGACTTCCCGTGCGTTCTAGGCGTACGGCGCCCGGAGGTACTGCACGGGAACATAGTCAACGGTTACGCCCAGCTCCGCTGCCGCACGCAGCGGAAAGTGCGGGTCGCGCAGCAGCTCGCGGCCGAGCATGACGGCGTCGGCCTGACCGGTTGTCACGATCTGTTCCGCGTGGTGCGCGTCGGTGATGAGCCCGACGGCGCTGACGGGCAGGTCCGGCTCGTGCACGTAAGTCGCAAGAGGAACCTGGTATCCCTTACCGATCGGCATCGTCGCGCCGTGCACGAGTCCACCGCTGGAGATGTCGAACAGATCGGCGCCGGCCTCGACGGCCCAGCGCGCGACCGTTTTGGTCTGTTGCTGGTCCCAGCCGCCCTCCGTCCAGTCGGTTGCGGAGAAGCGCACGAACAGCGGGATGTCGTCACCGATCTCCGCCCGCACTGCGGCGACGATCTCGATCACCAGCCGGGCACGATTCTCGAGCGAGCCGCCGTACGCATCGGTGCGACGGTTCGACAGCGGGGACAGAAACTCGTGCAAGAGGTAGCCGTGGGCGGCATGGATCTCCAGTAGCCGGAACCCGGCGTCGACCGAACGTCGCGCTGCCGCCGCGAAGTCGGCGACGATTCCCGGCAGTTCGTCGGCGCGCAGTTCACGCGGCTCGGCGTAGCCCTCAAACGCGACGGGTGACGGTGCGACAGCGGTCCACCCGCCGGCGTCCGGCGGAACGGTGCCGTGCTCGCTCGACCATGGACGCCACGTCGACGCCTTGCGGCCTGCGTGCGCGAGCTGAATCGCTGGCACGGCCCCTTGGGAAGCAATGAAGGTCGCGATGGGAGCCCAGGCATCCCGCTGCTCGTCGGTCCAGATGCCGGTGTCTTCGGGAGAAATGCGTCCCTCGGCATTCACCGCGGTCGCCTCGGTCATGACGACGCCAGCGCCACCGACGGCGAACGCGGCGAGATGTGCAAAGTGCCAAGAGGTGGGAACCCCGTCCTGGTGCTCGACAGAGTATTGGCACATCGGAGCGACCCAGAGCCGGTTCCTCGCCGTCACGGTGCGCAGATCGATCGGGCTGAAAAGCATGCTCATTCGGTTGCCAGGTTCCTTAGAAAACGCTCGAGGCCGTCGACCCCGGTGAAGTGGTGCACTGTCGCGCCAAGCGCGGCCGCCGCATCGGTGTTGATGGACTTGTTGTCAATGAAGACCATCTCGGCGGGATCTATTCCCAGCTCATCCGCGACCTCGCGATAGATCGCCGGGTCGGGCTTGATGGCATCCATCTCGGCGCTCACAAAAACGCGCTCAAAGTAGTGGCCCATGGGGGAGAAGCGGAATCCGCTCGCGAAGTCGAACCCGGCGTTGGAGAGGATCGCGAGCCGCGTGCCGCCCTCGTGCAGCCGTTCGATGAGCCGAAGGGTTCCGGGTTCGATGCTCCACCAACTGCGGAAGTCGGCGACCCACAGCGCGTGAACCGTCGGCGCATCGAAGGTAGCGCCCGTGTCGGATGCGACGAGCGCCCAGTATTCGGGAACGGAGGTGGTGCCGCGATCGAGCCCGTCGCGGTGGGCCCAGTAGCTGGTCCAGAACTCGTCGGCGGTGCATCCAGAGACCGCGAGCAGTGCTGCGCGGTCCTCTTCGCTGGGCGAGCGGGAGATAACCTCGCCATAGTCAAAGACGACGACGCGGTTCGGGATGCTCAGGCTCACGTCGTCCAAACTATCGTGGGAACCATGAGCGACTTCACTGAGTGGACCGCCGACGACGCCACGCAGCACATTGCCGTGCCGGAGATCGACGACGATAAGTACACGCGCGGTGTGCTCGGGATTGTGACCGGGTCTGAGCAGTATCCGGGTGCTGCGGTGCTCACGGTCGAGGCCGCGCTGCGTACCGGGGTGGGGATGGTGCGCTACCTGGGACCACCCCGACCGGCCGACCTCGTGCTGCGGCGTCGACCCGAGGCGGTCACCTCGCCCGGACGCGTGCAGGCGTGGTTGCTCGGCTCGGGAATGGACCCCGTCGACCGCGACATCGACTCAATGGCCGATGCCCTGGCACAAGGTCTGCCCACCGTGCTCGACGGGGGCGCCCTCGATCTGCACGACCGCACGACCGGATCGGTCGTGATCACACCGCATTATCGGGAGCTCGCCCGGTTGCTGGGCCTCGACCCCGAGGTCGTGGCCGCCGATCCGCCGCGGTGGGCACGATCGGCCGCCGACCAGCTCGGAGTCACGGTCTTGCTGAAGGGGCACACGACCTACGTCGCCGGCGCCAGCGTGGCGCTATCGGTGCGCGGTGCGCCCACCTGGCTCGCGACGGCGGGTGCCGGCGACGCGCTCGCCGGAATTTTGGGTGCCCTCATTGCGACGCATGCCGAACGGGCGGCGGACGAGCCGTCGACCCTCGCGAAGCTCGCGGCGACCGCGGCGCTCGTGCACGGCCTCGCGGCGAAGCGCGCCAGCGCGGGCGGACCGCTGACCGTACTGGACCTCTGTGCGAGTGTCTCGCCGACGATCGCGGAGTTGATCAGCCAGCGCTAAACCTCGCGAGGAATGCCTTCGTGCGTTCCTCGCGAGGGGCGCCAAATACCTGGGCAGGCGTGCCCTGCTCGGCAATAACACCACTGTCGAGAAAGACCACTTGATCGGCCACGTCGCGGGCGAAAGCCATCTCGTGGGTTGCCATCACGATCGTCGTGCCCTCCGCCTTCAGCTCACGCACCAGGTCGAGCACCTCGGTGACCAGTTCAGGGTCGAGGGCACTCGTGATCTCGTCGAGCAACAGAAGCTCGGGGCCGGTAGCAATGGCCCTCACGATTGCCGCGCGCTGCTGCTGTCCGCCGGACAGCCGGTCAGGGTAGGCGCGGGCGAAAGAGCCGAGGCCGACCCGCTCGAGCAGTTCGAGACCGCGGGCCTCCGCGACATCCCGACCCTGCTTGAGAACGCGTCGCGACGCGAGCGTCACATTGTCGAGAACCGTGAGGTGCGGAAACAGGTTGTAGTGCTGGAAGACGACACCGATGCGGGCGCGCACCGCGTCGACGTTGGTGCGCGGGTCGCTGATGTCGACGTCACGCAACCAGACCTGCCCGTCGTCGACCCGTTCGAGCAGATTGATCGTGCGCAACAGCGTGGACTTGCCCGATCCGCTCGCCCCGATGAGGGCGACGACCTCGTGGGTAGACACCTCGAGATCGACGCCACGAAGCACCGGAAGGGAACCGAACGCCTTGTGGATGTTGCTGAGCCGCAGCACCCGCTCGCTCATACGATGCCGCCGATCTGTTCGCGCGCCCGCAGGCGGGCCGAATACCAGTCCGTGAGCCGAATCATCGGAAGCGCGAGCAGCACGAACAGCAGGCCAGCCAGGACGTACGGGGTGAAGTTGAAGAACTTCGCCGTCTCGATCTGCGCCGCACGAACGGCATCAACGGCCCCGAGAACGGAGATGAGCCCGACATCCTTTTGCATCGCGATGAAGTCGTTCATGAGCGCCGGGGTGACCTTGCGCACCGCCTGGGGCAGAATCACCAGACGCAGCGACTGGCCGTGGCTGAGACCGAGCGACCGAGCGGCGAGTCGTTGCGAGGGATGCACGGCCTCGATTCCCGCTCGGAATACCTCGGAGACATAGGCCGAGTAGGTGAGGATGAGCGCGATCGTGCCGAGCACGGCGGCGGGAATGCGGGTGCCGTCCGAGCCTTGAAGGCCGGGGATGCCGTAGCCGACCAGGTAGAGAACGATGATGAGGGGCATCCCGCGGAATAGGTCCGTGTAGCCGGCAGCGAGGGCGCGCAGCGGGAAGAACACGGGACCGCGCAGCGTGCGCAGCACCGCGATGAGAACCGCGACAACAAAAACGCCGATGACCGCGAAGAACAGCACGCGGATGTTGAGCAGGAACCCGTCCCAGACCCTCGGCAGCGCAGCGACGAAGACGGTCGGGTCAAAGAACGTCGCCTGAACTCTGGCCCAGCCGGGCGTGTTGACCACGAACAGCCAAGCCGCGATTGCGAGCACTACCGTACTGGCGATGCTCACGAGAACGGAACGGACCCCTTGCCGACGACGGAAGGCCCGGCGACCGAGCTCAATCGAGCTGGGTTGCCGGGCCTCGTCGTCGTGGGAAGTCACGAGGTCGAAACTACTCGACTCCGCGACTAGTTGAGCACCGGTGCGTCTGCCGCGTCGGCGAGCCAGGTGTCGGCGATCTGCTGAAGCGTGCCGTTGTCACGCAGGGCGTCGACGGCCGCGGTCACGGCGGACGTGAGCGCGCTGTCCTTGGCAAGTACCAGCCCGAACTCGTCACCGCTCTTGCCGTCGGCCTTGGCGAGTTGCCCGATGATGAGGCCCCCGGTCAGTTCGACGCCGGTGAGGTAGAACGCGGTCGGCAGGTCGACGACGATCGCGTCGACGGTGCCGCTCTCGAGCGCGAGTTTCGCGTCGTCGTTCGAGTTGAAGGCCTGTGCTCCCGCCGTGGGCGCGATCTGCTGCTCGATGGCGTCGAAGCTTGTCGTGCCAGTAGCCGCCCCGATTAGGAGGTCCTTGAGGTCGGCGATGCTTGTCGCGCCGGCCGCCCTGGAGCTCTCAGTGGTGATGACCACCTGAGTGGTCTCGTAGTACGCGGAACTGAAGTCGACATTCTGTTTGCGCTCGTCCGTTATCGAGAACTGCTGCAGGTTGAAGTCGAAGTTCTTCGGTCCGGGCGCGATGGCCTCGTCAAAGGTCGTGCGAACCCAGACGACATCCTCGGCCGCGAAGCCGAGCTGCTCGGCTACCGCGTACGCGATTGCGGCCTCGAAGCCTTCGCCCGATTCGGGTGCGTCATCAATCACCCACGGGTAGTAGGCCGGCTCGCCGGTGCCGATGGTGAGTTTGCCGTCTGTCACGTAGTCGCCGGCGGATTCGGCGCCGGGGGCGCACGCTGCGAGAGATACGGTCAGAACTGCTGCGCCGAGTGCTGCGATAGCGCGGGTGAAGGTTCGAGTCGTGGGCATGGATGCTCCTTGGGCGGTACGAGAGAGGGCTGCTGTGAGAACACCATCATGGCGCACAGCTCGCCCAGCGCGAAGAACGTGGACGATTTGTTACCGGGTTACGCTGGTGCCATGACCCAGACCGCGCCCGACGAGCGGCGCGCGGCATCCGTACTTCGCGCGATCGCCGGCAGCCAGATCAGCCTGTGGGCAGCATTCGTGGCGGTACATCTCTGGTTGGGGCTCATCAACCTCTACGCGCCGGGCCTGCCTCTCGGTGACGTGACGATCGTCTACAAGTTCTGGATGGATCAGGCGATTATCGCGAACTTCTGGGTCGGCATCGACAGCTCGTTTGTCTACCCGATTGTCGCGCTGGTCCCCATGCTCGCGGCATATGCCTTTGGCCCCGACCTCTACGCGAGCACTTGGCTGTCGATGGTGATGGTGCTCAACGCTGTGGCGTTCGCATTCATCACCGGATGGGGTGGGTCGGCGCATCGGCGGGCTACGGCATGGTGGTGGCTGGTCTTTCTGCTCGCGCTCGGGCCGATAGCCCTCGGGCGCATCGATTCGGTGAGTGTCGCGTTGGCAATGGTCGGTGTTCTGCTTATCGCCCGGGCGCCCAAAGCCGCGATAATCGTGTTGACGGTCGCGACTTGGATCAAAGTCTGGCCCGCCTCGCTGCTGGGGGCAGCTCTTATCGCGTTGCGGGGGCGGCTGAGGATTGTCGCGGTCGCGCTAGTGACGACGGCAACGATCATGATCCTCGCTCTCGCACTCGGCAGTGGTGGCAACCTGTTCAGTTTCATCACCGAGCAGACCGGCCGCGGGTTGCAGATCGAAGCGCCGGTGAGCACCGCCTGGCTGTGGCGAGCGGCCTCGGGCGATCCGTCATCCTTCGTGTACTACGACCAGCAAATCTTGACCTTTCAGGTGGCCGGGCCCGGCACGGACCTCGCGGCGGCAATGATGACCCCCATCCTGATTCTCGTCGTTCTCGTGGTCTGCACGCTCGGCGTGCGCGCTGCCCGTGCCGGTGTATTGCCCGGTGATCTCTTCCCGGCCCTCGCCCTCGCCCTCGTCGCGACCCTCATCGCAGTGAACAAGGTCGGCTCCCCGCAGTTCATTGGCTGGCTGGCCGTTCCGGTTGTGCTCGGGCTCGCCACCCACGCGAGTGGCTACGGTCGATCGTTTCGCACGCCGGCGGTCCTGGTTCTCGTCACGGCGATACTGACCCAAGTTGTCTATCCCGCGTTCTACACGGAGTTGCTCGCACTCAACGTGCCCATCCTCATTGTGCTGGCGACTCGCAACATTCTGATCTTCGTGATTCTCGGCTGGGCCGTGCGCGCAATCGTGACTCACCCGTTCGGGGTTAGCCTCGACGACGAGAACCAGGAACAGTGGCTCGCCACGGTGTGGCCGTTTGCTCGGGACGACTCCCGCAGCCATTCGGTCGCGGAATTCAGAGCGAAGGAGTAACCATGTTGGTGGCATTCTCGGTAGCGCCCAGCGGCGGCGCTGGCGGCTCGGACTCCGTGCACGCGGCGGTCGCTGCTGCGGTGCGGGTCGTTCGCGAGTCTGGGCTGCCCAACCACACCGACTCCATGTTCACCACCATCGAGGGGGAGTGGGACGAAGTGTTCGACGTCGTTCGTCGAGCTACCGAGGCGGTGGGTGCATTTGGGTCTCGGGTGTCGCTCGTGCTCAAGGCGGACATCCGTCCTGGGCACTCGGGCGAGCTCACCGGCAAGGTCGACCGCCTTGAGGCGGCAATTCGCGAGGCTGCTCTGGACTGAGTCGAGCGACTTAGACTGGTCTGGCTCGATGGCGAGTGGTCCGTCTCTCGTCGATCGGTTGTCATGCCTCACTTGTCTCCTGCCCGTACCCGTCTCGCGCTGCTCGCGTTGGCGTTGGGCGGATTCGGTATCGGACTCACGGAGTTCGTCGCGATGGGGTTGCTGCCGAATCTCGCGGCCGACCTCCTCCCGGCGGTCTGGGCTCGCTCGCACGAGCAGGCTAATGCTCAGGCCGGCTGGCTCATTGCGGCCTACGCGTTGGGCGTTGTCGTGGGTGCGCCGACGATTGCGGCGGCAGCGGCGCGTTTTCCGCGCAAGCAGCTGCTGCTCGCCTGCGTCGCCGTGTTCACGGTCGGCACTGTCGCGTCGGCCGTGTTGCCGACCTTCCCCCTCGTGCTCGCCGCGCGCTTTCTCGCGGCCCTTCCGCACGGTGCGTACTTCGGCATCGCGGCCCTCGTCGCTGCCTCGCTCATGGGGCCGGGCAAGCGTGGGCGTGGCGTGGCTATGGTGCTCTCCGGCCTCACGATTGCCAATGTTGTTGGGGTACCGCTCGTCACCTACCTCGGTCAACTCGCGGGGTGGCGCATCGCCTACCTTGCGGTCGCCGTCGTCTTCGCGTTGACGTTCCTCGCGGTCGCCCTCGCTGTGCCCTTTCAAGCCGGGGATCCCGCCGCAACCATTCGCCGCGAACTTCGCATCTTCCGGCGAGGCCAGGTGTGGCTCGCGCTACTGATCGGTTCGATCGGATTCGGTGGGTTCTTCGCGGTTTACACCTACGTGTCTCCCGTTGTCACGGTCGTCGCTGGACTCGAACCGGGATTCGTCCCCTGGGTTCTCGTCGCCGCCGGGGTGGGAATGACCCTCGGCAACTTTGCCGGCGGACGGGGAGCCGATCATCACATCATGGGCACGCTGTTCGCCTCGTTCGGCCTGTTCGCGGTCGCGCTGGTCGCCTTCGTGCTCACGGCGAGCACTCCGGTCGGTTTGTTCGTGTCGTTGTTTCTCGTCAGCATGGCGGCGTCGGTGCTGTCGCCGGCCATTCAGACCCGACTCATGGATGTCGCGGGCGACGGCCAATCACTCGCCGCGGCGATCAACCATGCTTCACTGAACATCGGCAACGGGCTCGGAGCAGCGCTCGGCGGGCTCACAATTGCCGCAGGATTCGGCTACCTGTCGCCGGCCTGGGTCGGGCTCGGTCTGCTTGCGGTGGGTGCCGCGTTCGCGCTCGTGAGTCTTCGTATCGAGCGCCGTGGTCGATCAGAAGTTGCGCGGTAGGTCGGACTCGACGAGGATCCCGTCCTCAATCGCCCGTTTGCGCAGCGCAACCTTGGTGCCGACGTCGAAGCCAGCGACCCGATACTTCTCGCGGATCCGCTTGAGGTAGCTCTTCGCGGTCTCCTCCGAGATGCTGAGCTGGAACGCTACGGACTTGACCGGTTCGCCGCCGCCGTAGAGCGCCATAACCCGTCGCTCCTGTGCGCTGAGTTTCGGTGCCCCACCGACCTCGCCGGCGTTGAGCGCCAGGTCGAGCTCGGCCGACACGAAGGGCTCGCCCTTGGCGGCGGCGCGGATGGCTTCGACGATCATCCCGGCGTCTTCGCTCTTGACGATGTAGCCGAGCGCACCCGCTGCCAGTGCCTCCCGCACGACGTTGGGTTCGGAGTAGGTGCTCATCAATACCACTGTCACGCCCATCGTTTTGAGGGTGTTGATCTTGAGCGACACGGGGATGTTGTCTTTGAGGTCGAGGTCAAGCAGCACGACGTCGACGGGAAATTCGGGGTGGATCGTCAACTCGGGCCACGTCGGAACAGCAACGACCATATCGATGTCGGATGCCGCGTTTCTGATCCACTCGGTGAGTGCCCCGAGGAGCATCCGGTGGTCGTCGACTATTGCGAGCCTGATGCTGGTGGTGTCGGTCACGGTGGTCCTCTTGTTTTCTCTTCTGGGCGGAAATCTATTGGTCGGCCGGGTTGTCGACTAGGCACGCGATGTCGACCCGCAGGCTCGAGTTCTGGGTGGAGTCACTGTACTGCCCGACGCGACCGATGGCTTCCCACGTGGCCGGGTCGACACGGTTTCGGGGAACGCCCGTCGTGGTGATCACGATCGGCACAGTAATCGACCGGGAGCCGTCTTCCGCAGCGGTGGTGACAGGCCCCAGCTGGAGCTGAATGGAGCGATTCGAGTTTCGCTTTCCCGGTTCGCTGACGAGCAGCCAGGCCATCGAGAGCAGGCCGTCGCGTTGCTGGGGATCGAGCAGCCCGGCGAGGCTCCCCTTGTCGGTGAGCGTGATCGCCTGCCCGAGCAGGTCGGACTCCGTGATCGCGTGGTAAAGCCAAGTCTCGCGCCGACCTTCGATGAGGTGCAGGCGAAGCTCGGTGGCGAGCGACGCGGCCACCGAGGCGGTCTTGGGGTCGAGAGGAAGCTTGGTCTTTCCGGTGGCGACCGAATCGAGCAGTTCCTCGGCCGCGAGGTCGAGTCGCGCCAACTCCTCCGAAGCGAGCATCCCGACGGCGAATCGAGGGGCGGAGACCGTGCTCTGCACGAGTACCCGGTCGAGCTCGACCTGCACAAGCCGCCTGAACCCGTTGACGACGACGACGCCGAGCACGGCGGGGAGCACCGTAAAAGCGAGCGCCGATAGCTGTGGCGCGTAGTCCTCGGTGTCGGGCCTGGTGTTGATGGCCATGGCTACGGCGAGCACGACACCCATCACGCCGATCGGGATGAGGATGTCCCGAGTCGGTCGCAAAGTGACGATGACGAGCAGGGCCATGCCTGCAGTGACCGCCGCCGTCGCGGTACGCCCAATGTCGTGGAGCGGCCAGACGGCGTACAGGTCGAGGGCGAACGCCGCGGCAATCCCGACGAGGAAGATCGCGTACATCCAGGTGGGCAGCTGGTCGGCGATGACCCGAGCGGTGATGAATGTCGCGGTGACGGTCGCGCCGAGGATGACCCAGGCCAACAGCGCAGGTAGCGGATCCGGGTAGACCGGCCAGAGGCTAACAAACCAGACGATTCCGTAGATCGAGCGCAGCGCGACAACGACGGCAGCGCCGATCCCGATGAACCCCGTTCCGAGGCTGGAGCGCTGCGGGGTTGCGGCGCGAATGACCCGTCGCGTGGCATCCGATTCTCGTCGACGCCATGGCGCCCCCACGATTGCGCCGAGGGTGTTCTCCTCGGGGAGGTTCATCGGGGCACCTCCAGAACAACGGTGGTTCCCGATCCGGGGGCCGAGAACAGCCGCGCGCGGCCGCCAACCTCTTTGAGCCGGGCGACGACCGAGTCCTTGAAGCCCAGGCGAGCGGAGTCAACGTCGTCGAGCGTGAATCCGACACCAGAGTCGGTGATCATGGCTCGAACGGTCGTCTCATCATCGGTTATCGTCACGTGCGCTTCGGTGACACCGGAGTGTCGGCGCACGTTTTCGAGGCACTCGGCAAGCGCCAGCAGAAATGCGTCGAGAACGTCGCTGGGCAGCAGTACCTGGCCGGTCCCGTGCCAGCTGACTTCGAGGCCCATCCGACCGAATCGCTGCTTCACGGACTCCAGAGTGGTGCCGAGCACCGTGTCTTCGACGCGCTCGAGGTTGTAGTTGCCCGACGACTGCGGCGCGGGGGTGGCGCCGAGCCGCAACTGGCGCAGAAGTCGGGCATCATCGGCGGCTTGTTGGCGCATCGATTCGGGGCTCACGCCGACACCGGAGTGGGCGAGCAGCGTGAGGGTGGCGAGTACCGTGTCGTGCAGCAGTCGGGCACCCTGACGCCGTTGTGCCTCGGTCTCGCTCGCCTGCCGCTCGGCCCGGTGTGCGCGGCCGATGCTCGCAATCCTGCGAGCGGCCTGGGGTACCCCGGCGCTGATCCAGAATCCGACTATCGTCGCGAGGGTCCAGCCGAGTACCAGCAGGGGTACCGTGCGAACGGGAGCACTGACCTGAGCGAGGGCGAGTGTCGTAACGGTGGCGACGCCGACGAAGGCGACAACGAGCGCGATGCGGCGCCGGGTGTGAGTGGTGAGCACTATTGCGTACGAGGCGAGTGCCGCCGCGCCGAGCTGAATGGCGGCGATGACGCCCGCCGACCCCGGGCCGCCGGGCGTGACGACCGCGATGATGGCGATTGCCGCCAGTCCGGATCCGAGGCCGGATAACACCCAGAGAATCGACCGGCTAACTCCGAGCCGGAACTGGCTGAAGCCCAGAATCGCGTACAACGGAACGCAGAGAAAGTACGCGGCAGCATCGACGGAACCGGGGATGCTCAGGCAGAGCAACGAGACAATGGTGAAGCTCAGGCCGTAGGTTCGCGCGGTGCGCTGGAGCAGCCGATCCCGCTCCTTGGCTATGAGATCCATGTGTAGTCATGTTTCCACACGGTGCCCCACATTGGGGGGTGACCCACCGCGCCGCGCCGAGAGAATATTCGGCGTGTTTCGGGGCTCGTTAGCGGCGTTTCGGATGCTACGGGAGGCCGCAGTAGTCGCCGTAGAACGCGTACAGTTCGGCACGAACCGCATCGCCCACCGGAATCGCGACCTGACCGTCGGCCCCGAGCGAGGTGCTGCACCTGAAGCGGGAAAATCGTGCCGCGCTTGTCCTCCGCCACCGCATGGGGGTCACAGCGGGCAGGGATCAGTCGCAACTGGATGATGGCCGGCTCAGCGTTCGCGTCGACGAGAACGGTCTGCGGCTGCGAGAACACCGGGAGTCCGCCGTCATCGACGAGGCTGAGTAGCACGGTCGCACGCGTCTCGGTGATCTTCACCCAACCACTCGCCCCCGTGGGAGTCACGGTCAGTTCGAGTGTCGCGGGTGCCTGCGCCCCGGGCGTCCACTCCACCGTGTCGGACGCGCGAATCGTCGCGAGCGATGCCACGGCCACCGTGAGGCAATCCTCTGCGTTGATGGCATCGATGGCCGACACGTCGTCGATGGCGAGCCGAGATGTTCCGCTCGAACCGTCGGCGAGAGTGAAGGTCAGCACGACTTCATCTCGTGCCGGCGTGCCGGTGCAGGCGGGCTCGCTCAACTCGACCCGGAGGTCGCGCGCCGCGCCCGGTGGGATGTCTTGGTGGCGATCCCAGATTGCCGGGGTCAGGAAACGAGTGGACTCGAGCGCCGCTGATGTCACGGTGATCGTGGCATCGGTGCCGTTGGTTACTTTGAGTTCGAGCTGTCGTTCCGCCCGGTCGAACCGACCCTGGTAGGCAGTGACGGTCACCGCGTCGGGCAACTCGGCGACGCCGGCCGAACAGCCCACGAGAAGGATCGCGGCGATGCTGACGACGGCCCAACGCATGTTAGGTCTCGAGGAGTCTGGTCAGTTGGGCTCCCACGAGGTCGTTCTCGATGAGGAACCCGTCGTGGCCGAATGGGGAAGAGATCACGACCGGTACGTCGCCGTCGAGGTTGCCGTCGATGTGACGCGCGAGGTGCTCCTGATCGGGCACGGGAAACAGCCGGTCGCTGTCGATTCCCACGATGAGCGCGCGCGCTGTCACGCCCGCGAGGGCCTGCGCGGTGCCACCCCGGCCTCGGCCCACGTCGTGAGAGCTCATCGCCTCGACGAGCGTGATGTAGCTGTTGGCATCGAATCGCCTCGTGAACTTGTTGCCGTGGAAGTCAAGGTAGCTGTCCACCGCGTAGCGTCCGCCGCCTCCGAGCGGGCTCAGGCCGCTCTGCGCGCTGCGACCGAAGCGATCGTTGAGTTCTGTGGGAGATCGGTAGTTCAGGAGGGCCATTCGTCGGGCAAGCGCGAGACCCTGATGGGGTCCGTCGCCATCCGCCGCGTCGTAGTAGTCGCCGTCTGCGAACATCGAATCCCCGCGGATTGCCTGCAGCTGCACGGAATTTAGGGCGATCTGGTCGGCGCTAGAGAGCGCGGGAGCAGCGAGCACCGCGACGCGCTCGAGACGATCGGGATGCCCGACCGCCCACTCGAGCGCCTGCATGCCGCCCATCGAACCACCGACAACCGCGGCCCAGCGGTCGATTCCGAGCGAGTCGCTGAGCGCGACCTGTGCCGCGACCTGATCGCGGATCGTAATGAAGGGGAATCGCGCTCCCCACTCCCTGCCGTCGGGGGAGTGTGAGGCTGGCCCCGTCGATCCCTGACATCCGCCCAGCATGTTGGGCGCGACGACGAACCAGGTATCCGTGTCGATCGCCTTGCCCGAGCCGACGATTCCCGACCACCACCCTGCCGTGGCGTGCCCCGGGCCCGAGTCGCCAATCAGGTGGCTGTCGCCGGTGAGCGCGTGCACAACGAGCACGGCGTTCGATCGGTCGGCGTTGAGGGTTCCGAATGTCTCGTACGCGACCCGAACCAGCGGCAGTTCGGCGCCGCGCTCCAGGGCGAGTGCCCCGATCGAAGCGAACTTGCGGTTGCCGGCCGGATCTCCGTCGCGCCATGCGCCGGTGGCCGGTGGCTTGCCGAGGAGCGAGCGCGCGTCAGCCTCGGTGGTGAAGGCCGAGGGAACTGTGTCCTCGGAAGTCTGCCAATCCATGTCCAGTCAAGTATTGCTGATGCGACGAAGCGACCCGACCTTTGTTACGGGACGACAGCAGCGGGGCCCGGCAGTTGCCGGGCCCCGCTTTACCCTCTTGCGGAGGAACTATGCCGCGGAGTTGGCCGCCACGACCTTGCGAGCCGCCGCGAGTCCGACCTCGAGGTCGGCCTTGAGGTCGTCCACATTCTCGATGCCGACCGAGAGGCGCACGAGACCGGGGGTGACTCCGGTCGTGAGCTGCTGCTCGGGGGTCAACTGCGAGTGCGTTGTCGACGCCGGGTGAATGATGAGGCTGCGCACGTCACCGATGTTGGCCAGGTGGCTAAACAGCTCGACGTTTTCGACGAGCGCCTTGCCAGCATCCACGCCGCCCTTGAGCTCGAACGAGACGACGGCACCGACACCCTTGGGGGCGTACTTGTTGGCGGCGGCGTACCACGGGCTGGACGGCAGGCCGGAGTAGTTCACCGAAGCAACGTCGGGGTGGCCCTCGAGCCACTCGGCGATCTCCTGGGTGTTCTGCACGTGGCGTTCGATGCGCAGGCTCAGCGTCTCGATGCCTTGAATGAGGGCAAACGAGCTGTCGGGGGAGAGCGCGGCTCCTGTGTCGCGAAGCAACTGAACGCGAACCTTGATGACATAGGCGATGGCGTCGCCCAGCACGGTCGTGTAGCTCGCGCCGTGATAGCTCGGATCCGGCTCGGTGAGACCGGGGAACTTGTCGGCGTTCTTGGTCCACGGGAACTTTCCGCCGTCGACGATCACGCCGGCGATGACCGTGCCGTGGCCGCCAAGGAACTTCGTCGCCGAGTGAACAACGATGTCGGCGCCAAACTCGAACGGACGAATCAGGTAGGGAGTGGCGATCGTGTTGTCGACGATCAGCGGGAGGTTGTTCGCGTGTGCGACATCGGCGACACGCTCGATGTCGAGGATGTTGATCTTCGGGTTGCCAATGCTTTCCGCGAAGAACGCCTTGGTGTTGGGGCGAACCGCTGCCGCCCACTCCGCCTCGTCATCCTGATCCTCGACGAAGGTGACCTCGATGCCGAGCTTCGCGAGCGTGTACTTGAAGAGGTTGTAGGTTCCGCCGTAGATCGACGAGGACGACACGATGTGGTCGCCGGCGCCGGCAATGTTCAGGATCGAGTACGTGATCGCCGACGCTCCGGATGCGACTGCGAGCGCCGCCGTGCCGCCCTCAAGGGCCGCGACGCGCTGCTCCACGACATCTGTGGTGGGGTTCATGAGGCGCGTGTAGATGTTGCCGAACTCGGCCAACGCGAAGAGCCTCTGCGCGTGCGCGGTGTCGTTGAACACGTATGCCGTGGTCTTGTAGATGGGCGTGGCGCGTGCGTTGGTCGCCGGGTCCGGCTGCGCTCCGGAGTGGACCTGCTTGGTTTCGAACTTCCAGTCGGACATGGTGCTCCTTGAATTCGTGGCGGCACTGAGGCCAGTAGTGCGAGCCTAGGAACCGTTGGCATCCCGCGTAAAGCCGGGTCGAAACACTGCGTAACCTGGGGCTAGCGATTCTTCGCGTTCTTTGACGGCTCCGCGGACGGCGCAGCGACCTCACGAAACAGCCAGCGCGGTTTCGGTTCGATTATCGGTCGGAAGATGCGGCGCACGATGGGGCTCGCGAGCACGAGCGAGATCGCCACACTCGCGAGGATCATGCTCGCCAGCCACAGGTCGGAGCTGTGCTCGCCGCCGAGCACGCCCGACTCTCGCACCGGGTAGAGCACGAAGGTGTGCAGCAGATAGACGTACATCGTCGCCTGTCCGAAGTCGGTGAACCACGTCTGGGACCGCGGCGTCAGGGTGAACAGCGCGGCGCTGAGAACGACTGCCAAGACAAGGAATCCCAGCCGCACGAAGGCCGCCCACCACTCGTCCTGCCCGAGGTCGTGGTAGCCGAGGTCGTAGAAGAACCAGCGGGCGAGCCTGAAGTCACGAAACGGCTGCACGAAGACGAACGCGACGACGAGCCAGCCACCCAATACGACGGCCCCGGCACCGCGCGCCGCCCAGACGGCGGAGCCGCTCGCGGACATCCACCGGTCCATCACGCCCCACTCACGCAGCTTCCAGCCGAGCACGAAGAATGGCAGGATGCCGAGCGCCCGCGCGAGCGAGAAGGTGCTGTCGACGTTTGCGTAGAACCCGACTCCGACCGACGCGACGACGGCCCAGGCGAGCGGACCCTTGAGCAGCGCGAGGTAGGGCAAGATCAAGCGGAAGATCGCGAGCGCCAGCAAAAACCAGAGCGTCCAGCTTGCCGTCGTCGGGTTGAAGTCGACCTTGCCTTCGACGAGCAGCTTCACCACCGACCAGATGAACTCCATGATCAGATACGGAATCAGGATGTCTGTGATCACCTTGGTGAGCTGCTGACGGGTGGGCGGGTCTGACTTGGAAAAGTAACCGGAGATGATCGCGAACGCCGGCATGTGGAACGCAAAGATGAACAGGTAGAGAGCCAAGGCCGGGTCTGAATCGGCGGTGAGCCGCTGGATGCCGTGCCCGATGACGACCAGCGTCACGCAGACGAATCGCGCGTTGTCCCAGAACGGAACCCGTGTCGCGCCGGTCGGCGCGGCTGTCGTACCCATTGCTGTCATCGGCATAACGATACCCGCGCTACTTTGGTTGCATGACACTCAGGCGAGCGGTAGTTACGGGGGCAAGTTCGGGGATCGGCGCGGCGACCGTGCGTCTGCTGCGCGAGCGCGGCTGGGAGGTCGTCGGCGTTGCGCGCAGGGCTGACCGGCTCAGTGCGCTCGCCGCCGAAACGGGGGCCGAGGTCTTCGTCGCCGACGTCACGAAACAGGGCGACGTGGATGCGCTGCGCGACTATCTCGAGGGGCTCGGTCCCATCCATTCCCTCGTGAACAACGCCGGAGGTGCCTTCGGTATGGCTTCGGTCGAGGACTCGAACCCGGAGGACTGGCTGCGAATGTTCGACGTCAACGTCGTGGGCGCGCAACGCGTGACGAGCGCACTTCTGCCGCTGCTTCGCGCGGGGATAGTGCCCGGCGCGAGCGCAGACATCCTCATGGTCACGTCGATCGCGGGTCACGTCGTCTACGAGGGCGGGGGCGGCTACAACGCCGCCAAGTTTGCCGAACACGCGATGACGGCCGTGCTCCGGCTCGAGCTCGCCGGCGAGCCGATCCGGGTCATCGAGGTCGCCCCGGGAATGGTGAAGACCGAGGAGTTCTCCCTCGTGCGATTTGCCGGCGACAAGGCAAAGGCGGATGCCACCTATGACAACGTTCCCGACCCGCTCTACGCCGAGGACATCGCCGAGACGATTGTGCACTCACTCGAGCTTGCGCACTTCGTCAACATCGACCTGGTCACCGTGAAGCCGGTTGCGCAGGCCGCGCCGCACAAGGTCATCCGCGGAGAGTTGAAGCCGCGGGGTTAGACCTCGATTTCGCCACCGACCGCGCGGAGGTGGTCGCGAAAGGTCAGGGCAGGGTTCGCCTCGCGAGCCGCGAGGAAGTCGGCAAAGCGAACCTGTTGTCGCAGGGTTGTGCCGGTGGCGATGAGTTCGGCCTGCCGCCGCTCGGTGTCGCGGATTCCCTCGGCGACGCCGAAGATCTCGTCGGCGCGGTCGCGGGGCAGGAACAGAACGCCGTCGATGTCCGCGGCGACGAGATCATCGGGGGTGACCGTCCAGTCGCCGACGGTCGCGGAGTCGAGGGCATCGTGTCGCCGGGCAGCCACCGCGAGCGGGCCGGTCGGGATGCTCCCGCAGCTGAACAGGGGAATTCCCATGTTCTCGATCTCGGCAGAGTCGCGGTGGAGGCCCCAGATCACGATGCCCGCAAGTTCGGCGGTCACGGCCTCCTGCGCCATCAGGTCGCCGATGCAGCTTTCGTCGACCCGGCCGAGGTTGTCGGCGACGAGCACGGCACCGGGCTCGGCGGACTCTATCGCCTCGAGGAAGACGTCGACGCTCCCGCTGTGGCGTGCGGGGAGCACACGCCCCACTACCCGTGCCGTCGGGGTCAGGCCCCGAATCGCCGCGGGGGCGCAGCGCACGGCGATTCCGAGACGTACGCAGGCGTCAGCGAGATGCGGCGTGGTCAGCGACTCGAAGCGGTCGGTGAGGTCGGTCACGGGATGCTCCTCTCGAACCAGTGGTGGGCGTACGGCTCGTCGTTGAAGGCCTCGACCTCGATGAATCCGAGCGCCCGGTAGAGCGCGATCGCCTCGATCAGGGCTCGGTTGGTATCCAAGCGGAGCGTGTGGATGCCCCGCTCAAGACCCTCTGCCTCGACCCGGCCGAGCAGGCGGCGGGCCAATCCGAGCCCGCGCGCTGCGGGCGAGACCCACATGCGTTTCACTTCGCCGATCCCGCCGGCGTGAAGCTTGAGGGCGACGCAGCCGACGGGCTCGCCGTGGAGCGTCGCAAGCAGGACGAGTCCGGCGGGTAGCCGGAGTGCCTCGTCGTGGGTGGGCAAGGATCGTTCGGGGTCGAATCCGAGGTCGAAGCGCGTGGCGAGCTCGGCAAAGTAGGCGGCCATGCTGTTTCGCACTCCGATGGACGAGGGGTCGGTGACCTCGATCTCGATCGCCGACGCGTCGATCAGTCGGCTCACGAGTGCCATCGCCTCGACCGCCTGGTTCCGTTGTCGAGGCGCGAGGCGCTCCAGAATCGATGACGCTTGTTCGTCGGAGAGCCTGTCCAGTTCGCGGCGTTCGGCGGTACCCATCGCGGTGAGCGTGATTTGGCGCACCCGTTTGTCGAGGTCGTCGGCCGTCACGGCGATCAGTCCGTCATCTTCGAGGGCACGCAGCACTCGGCTGAGATATCCGGAGTCGAGGTCGAGCCGTGCCCGCAGCTCTCTCAGCTCGACGGGGTCTTCGCCAATCTCCCAGAGCACGCGGGAATGCCCCAGAGGTCGACCGCGTGCGAGAAACGAGTCGTCGAGGGCGCCGAGGCGCTGCGTGACGGTGCGGTTGAACCGGCGAACAACGGCGATTGATGGGTCATCCACAATCTCTGACTTTAGTCAGAGAAACCGTTCGGCGCTACCTCAGGCGCTACTCGGAGACTGCCGCGTTCTGCTCCTCGAGCAGTGCCTCATCGACGTCGGCAAACGCGAGCTTGGGCACGAGGAACAGCAGCACGGCGGCCACGAGCGCGCCGATGCCGCAGATCGCGAACACGGTGAGGTAGCCAAGCAGGCTCGAGGCGGTCGCGGTGACGGCGCCGGCGGCGCCCGCCGCGAGCACAATCGCGAACGTCGCCGAAGCGAACGAGCCGCCGATCGTCTTCGTCGTGTTCGTGAGACCAGTCGCGATTCCGGTCTGGCCGCGAGGAGCCGCTGCGGCGGCGGCTGCGGGCAGTGCACCGACCAGTGCACCCGAACCGAGCCCGGCGATCGCCATGTTGACGAACACCCCGACCACGGTCTCGTGATTGACCAGGAACATCAGATATCCGGTAGCAACGAAGAAGGTCGCAATGATGAGTGCCACGCGGGGACTGAACCATCTCGACACTCGAGGGAACAGCAGGGCGCCCACGATCATCGACACCAGGTAGGCGCCGATGATGTACGAGATCTCGTCGGCGGGCATCCCGAGTCCGTATCCGTTGATCGGGTCGGTGCCCGCGAAGGTTGCCAGTGGCGCCTGTGCTCCGAGCAGGCTGATGCCGACGAGGCCGGCGGTTAGCTGCACCGGCCACATGTTGGGCTGCTTGAGCACGCGCAGGTCGATCGCCGGGTCTTTCTGCTTGAGCTCGAACCGGGTCCACGGAATGAAGGTGAGAACGCCGACGACCATGAGCGCGATGGGCCACCAGATGTCACCGCGCTCGATATTGATCTTCAGGAAGGTCAGGCCCGAGGTGATGAACAGCAGACCGATCGTTAGCAGCGCGAATCCTCGATAGTCCAGTGTGCGACCGGGCAGCGGCGTCGACTCGGGCACACCGAACAGGATGGCGAAGAACACCAGTGTGACGGCGACGGCTGGCACCATGAGCGTGGTCTGCACGTCTCCGTCGAGCGCCTTGAAGATGCGACCGGCGCCGAGCGCGCCGATGATTGCTCCGGCCTCGAGGGCGACGACGAGGTATCCGGCCGCCCTCCGGGTCTGGGATGCGCCCCGACCGGTAACCCGGCCGCGGTCGAAGATCAGGGCGACCTCGAGCGGGAGCCAGACCACGTAGAACCCCTGCAGGGTCCACGCGATGAGAAACATCGTGAAGTCGCCGGTGAACGCGAGCCACCAGGTGGCGCCCGCGGTGAGCACCGTGGAGATGAGCAGGATGCGCTTGTGCCCGAACATGTCGCCGAGCTTGGCGAGAATCGGCACGACGATGGCGCTCAACAGCAGCTGGGATGCCTCGAACCAGTTGAAGTCCGCATCACGTATGCCAAGGTGTTCCACCAGATCGGGGATGAGCGGCACGTAGAACCCTTGCAGGATTCCACTGACCAATTCGACCAAGAACAGATATCCCACGAGTCCGAATGTGATCGCCCCGGCCTTACCGCGCACCATTGACATGAACGGACTCTATCTGTCCCGCGGCCGTCGCGACCAGCCGGTAGCGTTGCCCTATGCCGGATGCTGAACGCGAGGTGCTCACCTGGGACGACTTCGCCGCGGCGTCACGCTCACTGGCGCTCGACGTTCTGCGGGCCGGGTTCGATCCCGAGCTTGTCGTCGCGGTCGCCCGCGGCGGCCTTCTTCTGGCGGGCGGTCTCGCTTATTCCCTCGGAATCAAGAGTTGCGGGGCGGTCAACGCTGAGTTCTACACGGGCGTCGGCACCCGACTTGATGACCCGGTGCTTCTCCCGCCGTTTCTCGACGCGGGGTCACTAGCCGGCAAGCGCGTCTTGCTGGTCGACGACGTCTCCGACTCGGGCCGAACCCTCGCGATGGTCGTCGAACTGTTGGAGGGAATGGGGGCCGAGGTACGCACGATTGTGCTGTACACGAAGCCGGGAACCGTGCACGAACCCGCGTTCACCTGGCGTCGCACCGATCGCTGGATCACCTTCCCGTGGTCGGCGGAACCTCCGGTCACGCTCGAGGCCTAGCGTGGTGCGGCCGCTGACGGAACTCGTCGATCCCGGGTGGGCAAACGCCTTGGCGCCGGTCGCCGACCGCATCGCCCAGATGGGCGACTTTCTGCGGGCGGAGACCGCGGCGGGGCGGCCGTACCTGCCCGCCGGCGAGCGCGTGCTGAAGGCATTCGAGTATCCGTTTGACGCGGTTCGGGTGCTCATTGTCGGGCAGGACCCGTACCCGACTCCGGGGCATCCCATCGGCCTATCGTTTGCGGTCGACCGCGAGGTTCGGCCGATTCCACGCAGTCTGGCGAACATTTATCGCGAGTTGCACGACGACCTCGGCATCGAGCCGGCGCAGCACGGCGATCTCGCCGCCTGGGCGAGCAGTGGGGTCATGTTGCTCAACCGGGTGTTGACGGTTCAGGCGGGAGCATCCGGTTCCCACCGCGGCAAGGGCTGGGAGGCGGTGACCGACGCGGCGATCCAGGCGCTCGTGGCGCGCGATGCCCCACTCGTGGCGATTCTGTGGGGCCGGGATGCCTCGAGCCTCGCGCCCGCGCTCGCCGACACCCCGATCGTGCGGTCGGCGCATCCGAGCCCGCTCTCGGCACACAACGGATTCTTCGGCTCGAAGCCGTTCAGTCGGGCCAACGAGCTGCTTGCCGCCCAGGGCTCTCCGGGGGTGGACTGGAGGCTGGACTAGCGCTACGGTTGTTCTATGCGAACTAGAACTACGATTGAGTTGCGTGGTCTGTCGAAGTCGTTTGGGTCGGTGCAGGCGGTGTCTGATCTGGCGTGTGACGTGCAGCCCGGTCAGGTGACCGGCTTTCTCGGCCCCAACGGTGCAGGAAAGACGACAACACTCCGCATGCTGCTCGGCCTGGTGCGTCCGACGGCGGGCACCGCGACCTTTGGTGGCGTCGCCTATCGGGATCTTCCGGCGCCCCTGGCCACCGTCGGAACGGCGCTCGAGGCATCCAGCTTCGCGCCCGGTCGCTCGGCACGAAATCACTTGAGGGTTTACGCGGCCGCCGCACGAATCTCGCCGGACCGGGTTCAGCGCGTGCTGCAGCAAGTGGGGCTTGCCGAGTACGCGGAGCGCAGGGTTGGCGGATACTCGCTCGGCATGCGTCAGCGGCTGGGTCTCGCGTTCGCCCTCCTCGGCGACCCCGAGGTGCTTGTTCTCGACGAGCCCACGAACGGGCTCGACCCGGAGGGCATCCGGTGGATCCGGGGCTTTCTGCGCGACCTCGCGGCCGAGGGACGAACGGTCCTGATCTCCAGCCACCTGCTCGCCGAAGTCGAACAGACCGTCGATCGTGTCGTCATCATCAGCCGGGGGAAGGCAGTCTTCGACGGCACCCTGAGCGACCTCGAGTCCGGGTCGGTTGTGCGCGCTGACTCACCGGACCGCGACGGGCTTCGCGCGGCGCTGATCGCGGCGGGAAGCTCAGTAGACACCACCGAGAACGGACTCGTCGTCACCGGCGCTACGGCCGAGGCCGTTGGCGTCGTCGCCCTGCGGGCGGGGGTCGCGCTGAGCATGCTGTCGAGCGAGAGAGCCGGACTCGAAGACGTCTTCTTGGAGCTCGTCGCAGCGGGGGAGACGAAATGATCGCCGCGATCCGAGCCGAGACGCTCAAACTGCTCACGGTCCGAATGTGGTGGATTCTCCTGCTGATCCTCGTCGGGTACGTGGCCTTCACCGCGGGCCTGCTGGCTGGCCTGTTTGGCGGACTCGGCGACCAACTCGCTGGGTCGCAGGGTGCCCCACAGCTACCCGCCGACTCCCTGCCGCCGATTGTCTACAGCACGGCGACCGCGGTGGGGTACGTCATCCCCGTGATTCTCGGAGCGCTCGCCGTCACGGGCGAAGTGCGCTATCAAACGCTCACGCCGACGTTTCTCGCTCAGCCGCGACGGGGCCTCGTGATTGGTGCGAAGGTCGTGGTTCTGGCCGTGGCCGGCGCGCTGTTCGGTGTTGCGGGAGCCGCGGCATCCGTCGGTGTCGGTGCGCCAATCCTTACCGCGGTCGGCGTCGAGCCCGCCCTCGATTCGAGCGAGACGTGGCTGCTCGTGGCGCGCATGATTCTGGCGATGAGTCTGTGGGCGGTCATCGGGGTCGGGGTGGGCAGTCTCATCCCGAATCAGGTCGCGTCGATCGTGATCGTGCTGGCGTTCACACAGTTCGTCGAGCCGATTCTGCGGCTCGGTACGTCGATCTGGGACTGGACTGCCGCCATCGGAAAGTTCCTGCCGGGCGCCGCAAGTGATGCCCTCGTCGGGTCGAGCGTGTTCACCTCGCTCGGCGTCGGCACAACCTCGGTGCAGACCCTCGAGTGGTGGCAGGGCGGTCTGGTTCTCGCGGGGCTCGGGGCCGTTCTCGTGATCGCCGGATACCTCACCAGTTGGCGCCGTGACGTGACCTAGGCTCGTCTCATGGAGGCGACGGTCTGATGCTCGAAGAGGAATACCAACCGCGCAGGCAACTGCCCCCGCACCTCAAGCCGGCGCCGACCCCGGAGACGCCGTTCGAGTACGACATGCGGGATGCCACGGCGACCGACCTGCCCTACGTGCGCGAGATCTACAACCACTACGTGCTCAACTCGACGGTCACGTTCGACGAAAAGCCGATGACCCTCGCCGAGATCAAGCGCAAGTTCGCGAAGATTCAAGCCAAGAAGATGCCATTCATTGTGGCCGAGAATCCGGCGGGTCAGCTTCTCGGGTACGCCTATGTCTATCCGTGGAAAGAGAAGGCGGCCTATCGGTTCACCGTCGAGAATTCCATCTATCTGGGCCCCGCGTCCACGGGCAAGGGACTCGGTAAGGCCCTCATGGCCGAACTGATCGATCGGTCGCGGGCCGCCGGGCTCAAGGAGATCGTCGCCGTCATAGCCGACCGGGGCGCCGACGCTTCGATCGAGATGCATAAGAACTTCGGGTTCAAGGAGATCGGCCATATGGGCAAGGTCGGCTTCAAGTTCGACCGCTGGCTCGGCACAGTGCTCATGCAGAAATCGCTCAAGTAGCCGCCGTCCTCCTCGCGGGTCTGCCTAGGGTTGAGTCATGACGAATCCAGTTTCCGAAATGCGCCTCGTGGTCGAGACCGACGACTTCGATGCCGCTCTGGCTTTCTACCGTGACGCGCTCGGATTGACCGAGTTGGAGTCGTATGAGGGTGACGGCGGAGCCCGAGTGGTGATTCTGTCGGTGCCGACCGCGACTCTCGAGCTGTCGAACCCCGCTCAGGTGCGGCTGATCGATGATGTCGAGGTGGGGCGGCCGGCCGCGCGGCCCTACCCGTTGAGCATCCGCGTGGCCTTTCAGGTTCCGGATGCCGCGGCCACAACCGCGGCGCTCGAGGCGGCCGGTGCGACTGTCGTCGCGCCGCCCACCGAGACCCCCTGGCGCTCCCTCAACTCGCGGCTCGAGGCTCCGGGCGGGCTTCAGATCACCGCGTTTGAAGAGCTCGACTAGCGCCGCTAGGCCTCCAGCCGGAGGATCAACTCGCGGGTGTCGGCACCGCGACCCGCCGCGAAGTCCACGTTTTCGCCAATGACTCGGAAGCCGGCGCGCTCGAGAACCCGGAGCGACGCGGCATTGTCGGCCGCGGCTCGTGCACCGAGCGGGCGCTCGGTGACTTCTTCGAGCAGCAGCGCAAGTGCGGCCGACGCGATGCCGCGACCCCACCGCGCGCGCTCGACCCAATAGGTCACCTCGCGCTCGCCATCCATCATGAAACTTGCGGCACTGCCGACGACATCGCCGCCGTCGATGATCGTGCGCGCAACGACCGTCGGGTCGGCACGGATCTTCGCCCAGTGCGCGTCGAACGCGACCCTGTCGTCGGGGTCGGCGGCGGTGAAGGCCGCCATCCGCACCGATTCGGGGTCGCGTTCGAACTCGAACAAGATGTCGAGATCGACCGTCTCGACGTCACGCAGCAAAACCGTCATGACGTCGAGACTATTCGCCGGCTAGGCGCTGCGCGGTGTTGCCCTGCGCAGCAGCAGGAAGCCCGAAACTGCCGCGATGGCGGTGAGAACAAGACTCCAGGCGTAGGTGCCGAGCAGTCCGGCACCGGCGAAGAAGTTGCCCACGATGGGCCAACTGTCGGTTGCAATTATGAGGAACAGCGCCGCGATGAGTATGGCGGTTAGCGCTACGAAGAACAGCGTGATTCCTGTTGCCTTCCATCGCACGTACACCGCCCCGAATGCGGCTCCGATGAAGAGGAAGAAGGCGAACAACGTGAAGTAGGCGAATGCCCGCTCGTACCAGGGTCCGTCGCCAAAGTACGCGGCGGTGAACATCTGTCCGCCCATTCCCCAGCCTCCGGTGAGCTCCTCGATGACAGACATCACGGTGAGCCCGGCGGTGAAAATCGCCGCCAGCAGCAGGAACTGAATCGACGTGCCGATGTAGTAATCCCGCCGTGTCACCCCGTACCCGAGTGCGAATCCAAACGTGATGTTGATCGACTGGATGGCCACCACCATCATGTAGACGAAGATGAACAGCGAGGCGCCACTCCACTGGAGTCCGGCAGCGATGCCAGCGTGGTCCTCGGGCGGCGTGGACATGAAGATGAGGGTCCAGATCGCCAGGTTGGCGAGGAAGATGATCCCCAAAATTATCCAGGGAAACGAGATTGACGTCCACGGGTTGGCAAAGTGCAGCTTGATAACGCTGCCGAGCCGGCTCCGCAGCGGCTTGATTGGGGGGAGTGTCGACGTGGTCATGATGTGTGCTCGAATTCCTTTTCAGAGACGTTGGTCATGCGGACAATGAGTTGCTGGAGGGAGACCGAACCGAGTTCAAGGCCCGCGGTGGTAGCAGCGGCCTTCTCGGGTTCGGTGAGGCCGGCGACCGTCACGGACGCGAGACCGCCGATGCCGTCGGCATGAAGGATGTCGCGACCGGCCACGAACGCGTCGACCGCCGTTCGGGTTCCGACGATTGTCGTTGCCGAGCCGCGTAGGGTTTCCGCGTCCTCGTCGATGATGATGCGTCCGTCGTCGATGACGAGCACACGCTCCAGCAACTTGCTGACCTCATCGATGAGGTGAGTGGAGAGAATCACCGTGCGGGGGTGCTCGGCGTAGTCCTCGAGGAGTCGGTCATAGAAGGTCTGGCGGGCGACGGCATCCAGCCCCAGGTATGGCTCGTCGAAGAACGTCAGCGGTGCCCGCGAAGCGAGGCCGACGATGACGCCAACCGCGGAGAGCTGGCCCCGCGAGAGCTTCTTGATCTTGCGGTCGAGCGGCAGCCGGAAGTCGTCGACGAGTCGCTCGGCGAAGTCCCGATCCCAATTCTCGAAGAACCAGGGGGCGCTGCGCAGCACGTGTCGCGGTTTGAAGTCTTCGGGGTAGCGTTGGCTCTCCTTGATGAACGAGACATGTTGCAGCACGCTGGCGTTCTCCAGTGGGTGCTCTCCGAAGACCCGGATGTCGCCGCTCGTGGCGAATTCCTGACCGGTCAGCAGCGACATGAGCGTTGTCTTGCCCGCTCCGTTGCGGCCGAGCAGCCCCGTGATGGTGTTCGGTTGCACCGAGAAGCTCGCGTCGTTCACGGCCGTCGTGTTTCCGAACCTCTTGGTCAGTCCGGTGACTTCGATTACTGCGGTCATGGCCGCCCTTCCTTTCTGATCATGTTTGCGAGTTCTGTTTGATCGATGTCGAGCTTGGCCGCCTCTGCCACCAGCGGCACGATGAACTCGTCCCGAAACAGTGCGCGCCGTGCGGTAAGCACGTTCGCTCGCGCGCCCGAGGCGACGAACATCCCGATGCCACGCTTCTTGTAGAGCACCCCGGCGTCGACCAGGAGACTGACTCCCTTGAGTGCCGTCGCCGGATTGATCCGGTGGAATGCCGCGAACTCGGTCGTCGACGGCACCTGAGCCTCTTCCGCTAGGGCGCCGGAGATGATGTCGTTTTCGATCTGTTCGGCAACCTGCAGGAAGATGGGCCGCGATTCGTCCACGGACGCCTCCTCATGTTCTTGGGTCAAATGCAGCTTGGTCAACTGGTTAGTTGGTGCAGTAACTAACCAATCAGGAAAACTCTACGCTGTCAAGCCGTAGGCTCAGATTCGTGTTCGAACTGCACCATCTCACCGCCCACGAGCAGTTGGGCTGGCTGCGCCGCGGGGAAGTGAGTCCGCTCGAGCTGACCGAGCACTACCTCGCACGGATCGATCGACTGAACCCCTCTCTCGGCGCCTTCGTCTCGGTGCGCGCCGACGAGGCGCGAGAGCGAGCGACGCGAGTAGCCGATGGGGTGTCGAAAGCCTCGGCGCTCTGGGGGGTTCCCTCGGCGGAAAAAGATCTGTGGCAGCGAGCAGGCACGCGAACCGGCTTCGGGTCGCGACTCATGGCTCGAGCACGTTGCGCAGGAGACAGACGAGATCGTTGCCGCCCTCGATCACGCCGGTTCCGTAAGCCTCGGCGCCACGGCGGTTCCCGAGTTTGGGCTATCGGCGTACACGCGCTCGCTGGCCGACGCGCCGACGCGAAACCCGTGGAACCTCGAGCTCGGTCCCGGAGGGAGCAGCGGGGGAGCGGCGGTCGCGGTCGCGGCCGGACTGCTGCCGGTCGCGCCGGGCTCCGACGGAGGCGGTTCGGTGCGCATCCCCGCGGCGGCGACCGGACTTGTCGGCCTCAAGCCGTCGCGGGGGCGAATTCCCTCCGGCTCCGGGTATCTCAGCCTCGGAGGTCTCGTCGCGGCGGGTCCCCTCGCGCGCACTGTCGAGGATGCCGCGCTGTGGCTCGACGCCGTGGCAGGCCCATCCCCGTGGTCGACGGGTCCGCCGACGTGGGACGGCGGTGCCTACCTCAACGCCGCGATTCGGGGCGAAGGGCGCTACCAGATTGGCGTGATGACGACGTCGCCGTGGGACGATGCGTACGACATCGCAGTGAGCGCCGAGGCGCGGCGTGCGCTCGATGGTTCCGTGCGCGAGTTGGACGAACTGGGACACGGTCTCGCACCCGTGGAACTCGAGCTCGACGGAACCTACCCGCACGCCTTCCGGGCTTTGTGGCAGGCGGGGGCGGCCTCCATCCCCGCCGAGGGGGCTCAACTCGAGCTTCTGGAGCCGCTGACGAGGTGGCTCGTCGAGCGGGGACGCAAACTCGACGCCCGCACGCTAGCGGATGCTCTCGCGGTGCTCGCGGGGTTCGAGCGCAGCGTCATCCATCAGTTCTCGGGGTACGACGCGGTGCTGACCCCCGCGCTCGCGCTGACTCCGCGCCCCATCGACTGGTTTGACGCCAACGACGCCGAACTCAACTTCGCTCAGCAGGTGCAGTACACGCCGTGGACGAGCTTCGTGAACGTGAGCGGACTGCCCGCACTGTCCCTACCGGTCGCGCAGACCGACGACGGACTGCCGATGGGGGTGCAGCTCATCGGTCGACCGGGCGGCGAGCACGTGTTGCTTGCGATCGGGGCGCAACTGCAGCGCAGGCTGCGCTGGCAGCTGCGGCATCCGGCGTGCTGGTAGCTAGGGAATCGTCGCCATCATCTCGTCGATGATCTCCACTGTGCTGGCCAGGTAGATCGCGCCCGGAACTATGAGGAAGTAGGTGAACGGGTTTCCGTCCATTCCCGACGTGTACAGCGTGCCGCCGGCATAGGAGCTCGTCGTGTACGGGTCTGCGCTCATGATGAGTGAATCCGCCTCGGCGACTTGGGAGTCGGCAAGCGGGGCATACCCGTAGGCGAGCACGACCTCCAGGCCAGTGGAGTACGGACAGACGATGCCGCCGTTGTCCTGCATCAGAATGTACGGACTCGCCGACACCTCTGACCGGTTCTTTGCGAAGAAGTCGGCCGGTGGGAAAAGGGTCCACGTGCTGGACGCGACCCAGTCGCGCCGCGACTGCGGGATTATCGACGAGCAGTCCGCGACGAACGGTTCTGCGGTCGGGGTCACGCTCGCGGTAGGCGACTCGGTCGGTGCTGGCGACGACGCACCGGCCGTCTCGGTCGGGGTCGGGCTCTCGGGGTCGCAACCGGACAGCGAAATCATGAGTGCCCCGGCGAGGAACACGCCGAGACTCCAGCGACACACGCGAGAACTTTTCATCTCACAACGCTATCGGCAAACCCAGCATCGCGGAAGAACGATCCCACAACTCGGCGGCGTTGGCGTCGAGGGCCGCGCTGGAGTGCACCCTCCCGTTGGGCCTGAGTCCATCAAAATAGGTTCCGTTGGGCGCCTCGACGGTGTCCACGGTCGCGAGGTGTACGAGTGGGGTCGCGCCCTGCTCGGCACTGATGCCCAACCGCCCGCCCGAGATCCAATTGCCGAAGCGCACGAGGGCAGAGCTCGTTCCGAAGTTTGTCGCTACGTATCCAGGGTGAAAGGCATACGCCTCGACATCGGCGCGCCGGGCGAGCTCCCTCGTGAACAGGATTGTCGCAATCTTGCTCACGCCGTACGCCCGCCAGCCGCCCAGCCAAGGCCGATGCTGCCACTCGAGGTCGTCGAGCCGGATCGGGGCGAACGTGTTTGCGACGCTCGCCGTGCCGATGACACGCGCGCCGCTGGCCTCGAGCGTCGGGAGCAGCAGGGTGGTGAGCAGAAACGGGGCGAGGTGGTTGTGCTGAAATGTCGCCTCGTGACCGTCGGGCGTGAGCTGCCTGCGCGGCACAAGTCCGCCGGCGTTGTTGGCGAGAACGTCGATTCGGTCGAAACGCCGCAGCAGGGATGCCGCGAGCTCACGCACCTCGTCGAGCCGGTCGTAGTCCGCGACGAACGCCGTCGCGCCGATGCGACTGGCGACGGCCCTGGTGCGCTCGGGATTGCGGCCGACGACCGCGACATCCCAGCCCGCTTCGGCGAGCCGCTCGGCCGCGTTGGCCCCAATTCCGGAACTGGCTCCGGTGACGATTGCGACGGGGCTCACAGGTATCCGCCCTTTCTGAGGTCGGCTTGGACCTCGAATCGATTGCGTCTCGCGTCCTGACCGGCGGCGAGGTAGAGCGGGATGAAGGCGAGACCGTAGCGCTTCCACTGAGCGCGATGCACGGCCTCGTGTTCGAGTATCGCGGGGGTGACATTGATGCTCGTGAGGTAGACGGCGCCGATGGTCGTGCCTCCGCGTCCGAAGGCCCACTGGGGCAGCCGGGATGCGACGACCACGCCACCCTGTCTGCTGAGGTGAAAGCGACCGAGCAGCGCGCCCCAGACGAATCCGCACGCCGTCGCGAACCAGTAGCCGGGTCGGGCGATCACCGGGTTGAGCAGCAGCCACCGAAGCCACCGCTGGCGGCTCAGGCGTGCGACGAGTCCGGCGGTCACTCCGGTCGGCCGTAGCTTTCGAGCAACCGCAGCCAGATCTCATTCATGGTCGGGTAGGCGGGCACCGCGTGCCAGAGCCGATGGATCGGCACTTCTCCGACGATCGCGACGGTGGCGGCGTGGATGAGTTCGCTCACGTCTTGCCCGACGAAGGTGACCCCGATGATGACTCCGCGATCCTCGTCGACCACCATCCGCGCTGTGCCCGAATAGTTGTCGGCGTGCAGGCTGACGCCGGCAACCCATCCGAGTTCGTAGTCGACGACTCGAATGGTGTGGCCCGCCTTCCTTGCGGCATCCGAGGTGAGACCGACTGACGCCACCTCCGGCTCGCTGAACGTGACCTGCGGCACCGCCGACAGGTCTGCTGTCGCCACGTGGGCGCCCCACGGCGCGTCATCGACGTCTCGCCCTGTGGCGCGCGCGGCGATCACGTCGCCCGCGGCGCGTGCCTGATACTTGCCCTGGTGCGTCAGCAGGGCGCGATGATTGACGTCGCCCGTCGCGTAGAGCCAGTCGGTGTTCGTGACCAACAGGGTGTCGTCGACCGCGAGCCACTCGCCGGGCGTGAGCCCGACAGTGTCGAGCCCGATGTCGGTTGTGCGCGGGATGCGACCGGTCGCGACCAGAACCTGCTCCGCGACCACCTCGCCGGAATCGCCCCGAACGGTGACCCCTGCCGGGGTGCGGTTCACCCCTGTCGGGGACTCGGTTCGGATGTCCACTCCGAGCTCGGCGAGCGAATCGGCGACGAGCTTGCCGGCGAAGTCCTCCTGGCCCGTCAGCAGCCCGCTTCGCGCAAAGATGGTCACCGTGGTGCCGAAGCTTGCGTAGGCGGTCGCCATCTCGACGGCGACGACTCCGCCGCCAATTATCGCCAGGCTGGCCGGTGCCGACTGCGCGCTGGTGGCGTCGCGCGGTGTCCACGGCTCGCTTTCTGCGAGTCCGGGAATGTCGGGAAGCATCGGGTCGGAGCCGACGCTGATCACGACCGCGTGTTTCGCGGTCAGTTCCACGATCGAGCCGTCGGGCGCCGTTACGTCGACTCGCTTAACTCCCGCGAGTCGCCCGTGCCCGCGAATCAGAGAGATCCCGGCTTTCTCCACCCAGGCGACCTGACTCGAGTCATCCCAGTCGTGGGTGAACGAGTTGCGTCTGGCGAGTACAGCGGCGACGTCGAGCGCCCCCGAGACAGCTTCCGCAGACCCGCCAACGCGTTGAGCCGCTCGCAGGGCCATGCCGCTGCGGATCAACGCTTTCGAGGGCATACATGCCCAGTACGAGCATTCCCCGCCGACCAGTTCGCTCTCGATGAGTACTGCGGTGAGGCCGCCCTGCACGGCGCGATCCGCGACGTTCTCGGCAACGGCTCCGGCCCCAATGATGACGACATCGAATGTTTGCATGGCTACTTTCCCGTGAACTGTGCCGGTTGCCGCGTCATGAAGGCTTCGACACCGATCCGGGCGTCGTCGGTGGCGGCGAGCCGCCCCAGCGCGGGCTGCAGCTCGGCCTCGGCCGCGGCATCCCCGTGACGAATCGCGAGCTTGGCGTTGGCGAGTGCCGCCTGAACGGCGAGGGGTGCCTGCGCGGCGATGCGCTGTGCAAGCTCAAGGCCGCGCGCATACTGCTCACCGTGCGGAACTACCTCCTGCACGAGGCCAATTCGGTGGGCCTCCGTCGCGTCGAAGCTGTCGCCGGTGAGAATCCAGCGCATGGCATTGCCCCACCCGACGGCGCGGGGAAAACGAATGGTCGCCCCACCGAAAGGAAGGATGCCGCGGGCCACCTCGATCTGCGCAAACACCGTTGAGTCGGCCGCAACGGCAATGTCGCTGGCGAGGATCAGTTCGATGCCGAGAGTCAGACAGGTGCCCTGCACCGCGATCACGACGGGCTTGCTGAGCTGCTGCCCCGCGACCTGCCAGGGGTGGATGCCCGCCGCGGGAACGATGTCCAGCCCATCTGTGCCCAGCCGCGGCGCGATCTCGGCCAGATCCAGCCCGCCCGTGAAGTGGTCGCCGTGCGCGAAGACGAGCCCGGCGCGAAGTTCGGGATCGCGGTCCAGTTCGCCATAGGCGGCGGCCAACTGCTGGAGCATCGCGAAGTCGGCGGCGTTGCGCTTGTCGGGGCGATTGAGGCCGATCAGCAGCACCGCGCCGTCGCGCTCGACGGTGACTCGGGCTTCGTCGGGCGCGGAGGAAGTCATGCATCCAGACTACGTCGAATGTGTGCACCCCCGACGGGATCAGTGTCGCCTATGCTCGTACCAGTTCTCCGCGAAAGGGGTACCCCATGAGGCGATTCGCGCCCGCTCTCGCCCTTGCATCGGCCGCGCTCGTCGTGTTGAGCGCCTGCTCGGTCGACCCGAGCTACGTCGTGTCGGGCTCCGATCTCGCGACGACCGCGGAGGACGCGCTCGAAGCACAGGTCGGGGCGCGACCCAGCGTCGACTGCGGCACTGACGACATTCCCCTGGTGAAGGGCACAACCGTGGACTGCGTGCTGACCGACCCCGCGACCGGCGACCGGTACGACGCACCCGTGACCATCCAGTCGGTCGACGGTGCCAACTACACGATCGGCGTTTCGGTCGCCGATACGCCGCTCAGCTAGCTGCGGCGAGGGCGCCGACGAGACGAAGAATCGTGGGCAGATCGTCGATGGCATCACGCGGTGTCGTTGGCGCGAACTGAGTGATTCCGGCCCCAGCAAGCGGGAAGCGTTCGAGGAGGGCCTTGAGCGCCGCGACGAGGTCGTTCGCAGGAACCCCGAACGGCGCGGGGTCGGCGAGCCCGAGGAGGTCGCTGGGATCGAGTACGTCGAGGTCGATGTGAACGTAGACCGAGGTCGCTCCGGTCGACGCGACCGCGTCAATGAGGCTGGTGCCGGTGATTTCGTCGGCAGCGAGGGTCGTAATGGAGTTCTCAGCGATGAACGTTGCCTCGCCGGGGTCGACCGACCGGGTGCCGACGAGGATCACCTGAGCGGCGGCGATGGGCCGTGCTGGCAGGAGGGTTGCGGGACCGTCGCCCAATAGGGTGCGCAGCACCATTCCCGCGAAAGCGCCTGATGGGCTGCTCTCGGGAGTGTTCAGGTCGGGGTGGGCGTCCAGCCAGAGCACGGCGGTTCGGTCGTCGCTGGCGGCGTGCGCGACCGCCGCCAGCTCAACACCGCAGTCGCCGCCGATCGTGATCACCGGGCCATCCGTGTCACCGAGCAGCTCCGAGAATCGATCTCGAACCATCGCGACGGAGCTCAGTCGGTGCACGCCGCTGCCCTGCGCGTCCCCCGCCTCGAGCGGAATACTCACCACGCGGGTCGACGTCGCGGGCAGGTCGCCCCGAATCGCATCCGCGCCGTCAACGAGGCGCATGGCGCGAGACGAACCCGAACCCTGCCACTGGGCCACAACGACAAAGCTCGCAGTCATGAGCTAACGGTACGCGAAAGGCGGTCGACCGAAGTCGACCGCCTCGTCTGCCGCGTTAGGACTCGACGGCCTTCGCAGCGCCGCCGGACTTGAGAGCCGCCAGACGGGTGTCGACTTCTGCCTGCTTGTCGAGGTCGTCGAGGCTCTCGAACTGCTTGTCGAGAGTGGATGCCGCGATCTCCTGCTGGCCCAGAACCTTGGCTTCCTCGCGACGGATCTTGTCCTCGAAGCGGCTGATCTCGCTGGTCGGATCGAGCAAGTCGATTGACTTGACGGCATCGATCACCTGGGACTGAGCCGCCGCCGACTTCGACCGGGCGACGAGTTCGTCGCGCTTGGCGGTGAGCTCAGACAGCTTTGCGCGCATTCCGTCGAGACCGCTCTTGAGCTGCGCAACTACGGTGGTCTGCGACGCGATCGTGGGCTCGACGGCCTTCGCTTCGTTTTCCGCGGAGACCTGCTTGCCGAGCGCGATGCGAGCGAGATTGTCAAACTTGTCGGCGTCACCGGTGTTGCCGCCCGCTCGCAATTCGTCACCCTTTGCGCTTGCGGCCAGTGCCTTGCGGCCCCAGTCCGAAGCAGCGTCGACGTCTTCGGCGTGATCCTGCTCCATGAGGCGGAGGTTGCCGATGGTCTGGGCTACGGCGCTCTCGGCCTCCGCGATGCTGTTGGTGTAGTCGCGCACCAGCTGGTCGAGCAGCAGCTGGGGATCCTCCGCCTGATCGATCAGGGCGTTGATGTTGGCCTTCAGGAGCTGGGTGATGCGGCCGAGAATTGATTGCTTAGCCATGTGAGGATGCCTTTCGTGAGAGTGGGTTTCGAATCGACGTCTGCTCTAGAACCTACCGCCGCGGCTCGTTCGGCCACCACTGCTGCGACCCGAGCTGCGTGAACTTCCGCCAAACGACCCGGACCGTGTGGTGCGGCTGGGGCTGCGGTATGAGCTTCCGGATGAGCCGCTCGACCAGCCGCCCCCGCCGCCGCGACTCGAGCCGATCATCCCGCCGACAAGTCCGCCGAGTAGACCGCCGAGGTCGGCGCCGTCCGACCCGTTCGGCATCGACCGGTAGTTGCCCTGTGACGCGAAGCTCTCGGCGTCGCGTCGCGCGAGATCGAACGCGGTAGCGCCCAGCTGGTTTGCGGCCTTGGCTTCCGCGAGTGCGGCGACCGGGTCTGACGCGGACAGCGCGATGGCCTGCTGAAGGCGGCGGTCGGCCTCACTCACGCGGGTGCGAGCGGATTCGCCGATTCCCCCGCGACGGGTCGTGATGTAGTCGGCGGCACTGGTGATTTGGGCGCGTGCCGAGGCAATGGTGGCCTCGAGTTGAGTACGCGCCTGAGCCGCCTTCTGCTGCGTGTCCCGCACCCCGACGAAGACCTCGTCGAGGGCCGCGTTTGCCTGCTCAAGCTTTGCTAGCGCGGTGACCGGGTCCCCGGGGGCACCGTGCGCCGCGGTCAGGGCCGATTCGGCCGCAGCGATTGCCGGCGCGAGGGTGGCGGCCGACGGGTCCTGCGGCAGCGCCCGGGCTGCTGCAATGTCCTGGGTCGTGTCGGCGATCACCGCGGCGAGTTTCGTCTCGGCCTCGGCGAGGTCGGTAGCGAGGGTGTCGATCGCGGTAAACAACGCAGTGGCCTGACCGACGCTCGATTGTGCTGTTCTGACGGCGATGGCCGCTTCGCTCGCCGAGCCGGAGCTCAACGCCGTCGACGCCTTCTCGGCGGCCGAGTCCGCGAAGGCAAGGAGCTTCTCGGCCTGGGTAACGTTGTCGGCGACAGGGGCGATGGCCGACGTAGCGTACTTGCCGGCCATCGCGGCGAGGGCAGCTGTGGCCGCCGTCGACCGGGTTCGTGCGGTCGCGGCATCCGCTGTGACCTTCTCGAGCGCGGCCGGCGCATTCTTCTCAAGCTCGCGCAAGGCATCGAAGGCGTCGGCTTGACTGTCGAGTTCGGCGTCTGCCGCCTCGCAGAGCTGGATGATCTGGGTCGTCCAGGCGCGCTTGTCCGCGTCAGAATCGGGCTGGGCATCGTCGAGCTTCTGCTTGATAGCAAAGGCCTCGCGCACCTTGGTCGTGGCGCTCGCGAGAACCGTGCTGAAGTCTTTCGTCGCTGCCTCGCCGAACTGGGCTACCGCGAAGCCGAGCTCCTGCTCGCTCGTCTTGAGGGAGTCATCCAGTTGAACGAGCAGGCTGCCAGCGCGCTGGTCGAGTTGCTTCTGGCTCATCTGGTCGGGAGCGGCCGTCACAGCGCCGGAGGATCCACGACGACGGATGCGCGAGTAGATGAACACCCCGGCGCCGACGACCGCGACTCCCCCCACGATCGGCAGAATCGGGATGCCGCCGCCCGAGGCCGAACCCGGGTCCGTTGGAGTCGTCGGTCCCGGCCCGACCACGCCGGTCGCCTCCGACTGCAGGGTCTGTGCTCCGGCGATCGCGGCATCCGCCCAGTTGTCGCCCCGCAGCTCGGCCTCGATGGCGCGCTCGACGATGGACAGCTGCGCGTCGCTCATGCTGAAGTTCGAATCGGTGGACAGCTCGTAGTTGCGGTCGCCGACGGCGACGGCGAGCAAAACATCATCGGCACCGAAGCGGTTGAGTATCGCGGTGTCGTTTGCCCAGTCGCTCGAACCGGTGAAGCTGTCGACGTACACAACAAAGAGTTGGATGCCAGCGCCCTCGTAGAGGGAGTCGAGCGCGGAAATGATCGCGGTGCCATCGCTGGCACTCAGTACGTCGGCGTGGTCGACGACGTACGCGCCCTCGAGTTCGAATGGCGGCTCGGCGTAGGCTGCGCCGGGGGCGCTCAGCGCGACCAATCCGGCGGCAATGGCGATCGACAGTGTCCATCGTGTGCGCATGGGGGACGGGCTCCTCACGTTGCTTTCGACACGAATCCTATTGGTTGGCCCCGATTTGATCACAACGGCAACCATCGGCTAAGTTCGTGCCCACTAAAGAGAATGGCCGACACAACGACGTGTCGGCCATTCTTTTTTACTGGAGCGAAACGGGGGAGAGTGGCCCTGTGACGAGGTCGAGTTCGACGACCGCGTCGCCGGCAGGCGCTGTGTCAGCCACGAAGTCGAGCGCGGCCGAGAGGTCGTAGCTGCCGGGGTCGAGCGCTGGCAGCGCGGGTCGAAACTGCTCAGCTGCGTCGTCCTCGGGGGCGCAACGCACCGGCTCGAAGGATGCTGGGTACTCGAGTGACTCGCCCGGGTCCAGCGACACGGTCACCGCAGACAGGTCGCCCACTCCCTGACTGTGCCAGAGGGTGACGCCATCCTGCGAGAGCGTTATAGCCGGTGTCGCAGCGGTCGTTCCGGACACTGCCACATCGCTGGTGTTCGTCAATCGCACGACACCAGATACCGGTGCGGTGCCGACCGGAGCGGTGTCGGCAAACGCGATCTCCAGGACGAGGCCGAGGCGTGACGGCTCGACGTCGGTCAGCGGGGCCGCGCACGGGTTGAGCAGTTCGGCGGGTGCGCGCTTGATGATGGATGCCGAGCTGTCGCTTGCGCCGCTGTCTGCGGCGAATCCTTCGGCGCTTTCCGCCGTCGAGAGTGCTGCGGGGGGTTGACTCTGCAGGCTGGGCACCGCAACGACGGCAATTCCCGCAATCGCCATCGCGCCGACGAGAGCTGCCCCGACCTGACGAGGCATCCGGCGGCGGCGGCTCTGGGCGACAATGTGTGCGGCATCGAGACGGTTGCCGATCTCGCCGTCTCCCAGAAGCGTCCGCAGGTCTGATTCATTGGGCACGGTCTGACCCCTTGTCGTCGTCGCGAAGCGAGATCGCCATCTTGCCGAGAGCATCGCTGAGGTAGCGCTTGATCGCGCCCGAGCTGATCTGCAGGCACGTCGCGATGTCATCCACCTTCATGTCTTCGTAGTAGCGCAGCACCACGCACGCGCGCTCGCGGGGCGTGAGCTTCATGAGCTCGGACGCTCAGGTCGAGGCGCGACTCGGTCTGGACATCCTTCGACTCGTCGATTTCTGGCTCGACGGCGAGGTGCGCGATGCGACGCCAGCGAGTCGTGCGTCGGCCCGAATCTAGGTAGGTGTTGAGGATCGCGCGACGAACGTATGCCTCGGCACTGGCGATCGTGAACCCATTGCGGAGCCGGCCGAACGTCTTCACCAGCGCGTCGTGCACCAGATCGGATGCGTCGTCGTGGCTTCCCGAGATCAGGTACGCGTAGCGCGTCAAGGCGTCACCGCGCTCCGCGACGAGTCGCGTCACGACGTCTTCCCAGCGGGCGGGATGGGTGGAGACTCGCGTGGGGCGCTGTGCGGCGTTTGCCACGCTGTGCCTCCTCGGATCCGACCGTCGCACCGACGTCGTCTCAAAAGTAGTGGAGCTCACACCTACTAAGACGCATCTGCGGCCGGAAACGTTGGGTTAGCTCAGCCGCGCCCGGAGGTTCTCCAGTTGCTTCGTGACGGCCGCAGGCACTCGTCCGTCGAAGGTGTCGAAGAACTCCTGCGTCGACTCGGCCTCGGCTAGCCACAGCTCGCGGTCGATAGCGAACAACTCCGCCATCTGTTCGTCGCTCACGTCGAGGCCGTCGAGGTTCAACCCGCCCTCGGTGGGTAGAAGGCCGATAGGGCTGTCCTTGGCGGGAACCTGCCCGTCAACGCGCTCCAGAATCCACTCAAGCACGCGGGAGTTCTCGCCGAATCCGGGCCACAGGAATGAGCCGTCGGCGCCCTTCCGGAACCAGTTCACCTGGAAGATCCGCGGCACGCTTCCCGACTTGCGCAGTTCGGCACCCACATTCAGCCAGTGCCCCCAGTGATCCGCCATGTTGTAGCCGCAGAACGGCGCCATAGCGAACGGGTCGCGGCGCAGTTCTCCGAGAGTGCCTTCGGCGGCCGCGGTGCGCTCGGACGAGATCGTGGCGCCCAGGTAGACACCATGCTCCCAATCCCGTGCCTCCACCACTAGCGGCACGTTTGTCGCGCGGCGGCCGCCGAAGATTATTGCGTCGATGACGACGCCCTGTGGGTCTTCCCAGTCGTCCGAGATGCTCGGGCACTGGCGGGCTGCCACAGTAAAACGAGAGTTCGGGTGGGCCGCTGGGCGACCGGATGACGGCGTCCAGTGCTTGCCCTCCCAGTCGATGAGATGGTCGGGAGCCATATCGGTCATGCCCTCCCACCACACGTCACCGTCGTCCCGCAGGGCGACGTTCGTGAAGATCGTGTTTCCCCACATCGTGTCCATTGCGGTCGGATTGGTGGAGTACCCGGTACCCGGGGCGACACCGAAGAATCCGGCCTCGGGGTTGATCGCGCGAAGGCGCCCGTCTTTGCCGCGTCCGAGCCACGCGATGTCGTCTCCGACGGTCTCGACCCTCCAGCCGGGAATTGTCGGCTTGAGCATCGCGAGATTGGTCTTGCCGCAGGCGCTCGGGAAGGCCGCTGCCACGTGAAAGACCCGACCGCGGGGGTTGGTGACCTTGATGATGAGCATGTGCTCGGCGAGCCAGCCCTCGTCGCGCGCCATCGCTGAGGCAATCCGCAGCGCGAACGACTTCTTGCCGAGCAGGGCGTTGCCGCCGTAGCCCGACCCGTACGACCAGATCTCGCGAGTCTCGGGAAAGTGAGTGATGTACTTCGTGTCGTTGCAGGGCCACGGCACGTCGTCCTGCCCGAAGTCGAGGGGGGCCCCGACGCTATGCACGGCCTTGACCCACTTCGTGGCATCCGTCATCGTGGCCAGCACGTCGCTGCCCATTCTGGTCATGATGCCCATGCTGGCTACCACGTACGGGGAGTCTGTCACCTGAATTCCGACCCGCGATAGCGGGGAGCCGAGCGGTCCCATGGAGAACGGAAGCACGTACATGGTGCGCCCCACCATGCTGCCGGTGAACAGCGAGTCCAGGGTCGAGCGCATCTCGGTCGGGTTGGCCCAGTTGTTTGTGGGACCGGCATCAGCAGGGTCTTCGGAACAGATGAACGTGCGGTCCTCGACGCGAGCGACATCGTTGGGGTCGCTGCGGGCCAGGAAGCTGTAAGGCCGGTGCTCGGGGTTGAGCCGGGTGAGGGTGCCGCTGGCAACGAGGTCGTGCACGATCGCATCCCACTCGGCTCGTGAGCCGGTGCACCAGACGACATCGTCCGGCAGCGTGACGGCGGCGATCTCATCCACCCAACGGACGACCGATTCGGGCGCACCGTCGGGGACTGGGGACTGAGTGCGAGTGATTTCCGCGATGCTCATTGAATTCCAATCCGTTGTAAGAAGGTGGTGTTCTTCCACTATCCGTCATGAAGAATGGGAATCGGCTTCGAATCGTGTCGAAAGAAGAGTGATTCTTTCGGTATCGTTGCTTTCGTGAATGATCTTGTGACACTCGGGCAGCGCATCCGGCACTTCCGCACCGCGGCGGGAATGACCCTCGACCAGTTGGGCGAGCGGGTGAGCATCGCAGGCAGCCAACTCTCCCTCATGGAAAACGGCAGACGAGAGCCACGACTCAGCCTGCTTTCCTCGATCGCGGCGGCGACGGGCATCCAACTCAGCGACCTGTTGGATGACGCCCCACCGTCAAAACGCGCCGCGCTCGAGATCGAGCTCGACCGGGCACAGCGCTCCACGATCTACGCCTCGCTGGGGCTGCCCCCGGTTCGGGTCGCGAAAGGGATGACCGACGAGACCCTTGAGGCGCTTGTCGGCCTGCACCGCGAACTCGCGCGACGCGCGAGGGAGGCGATCGCCACACCCGAGGAGGCACGACGCGTCAACACCGACCTCCGACGTCAGATGCGAAAGCTCGACAACTACCTCCCCGACATCGATGACGTCGCCGAGAAACTCTTGTCGGATGTCGGGCACTCGACGGGTGCGCTCACCCACCGATCGGTGAGCATGATGGCGGAGAACCTCGGATTCGAACTGGTTCACGTCAACGATCTGCCGCACTCCGCACGCTCGGTGACCGACCTCGAGAACGGCCGCATCTACCTGCCCCCGGCCTCGATTCCCGGCGGGCACGGCCTTCGGGGCATGGCACTGCAGGCCATGGCTCATCGGGTGCTCGAACACACCACCCCTGCCACCTATGCCGACTTCCTTCAGCAGCGTCTCGAGATCAACTACTTCGCCGCGGCGGTGCTCATGCCCCGCAGGCAGGCCGTCGAGTTTCTCGCGGCGGCCAAGGCCGACCGCAACATTGCTGTCGAGGACTTCAGGGATGCGTTCGGCGTCACGCACGAGGCGGCCGCGCTGCGCTTCACCAACCTCGCGACCGCGCACCTCGACCTCGAACTGCACTTCCTGCGGGTCGGGGACGACGGCGCGGTGCACAAGGCGTACGAAAACGACGGACTGCGGTTGCCCGTTGACGTCACCGGATCGACCGAGGGTCAGCTCGTCTGCCGACACTGGAGCGCCCGCACCGCGTTCACCCGCACCAACCGCACCACCGAGTTCTACCAGTACACGGATACGCCGGAGGGAACGTTCTTCGAGTCGACGCAGACCGGAACCACGTCAGCGGAGGAGTTCTCGATCACCATCGGCGTTCCGTTCTCTCACTCCAAGTGGTTCAGGGGCAGGGAGACGTCCAATCGACGCACGTCGACGTGTCCCGACGAGTCGTGCTGTCGGCGCCCCGACGAGCGAGCTCAGCGAGCGCTGGTCGGGCAAGGCGTGGTCGAGCGCGCGACTGCACGCGCACATCCTGTCTCCGCTGCCGTCCGGAACCTTCCCCGGGGTCGACGATCGCGAGCTCTACGAGTTTCTCGACACGCACGCCACGTCGACCGACTGAAGGGGTGCCGCCGCGCTAGTGCTCGAGTGACGCCGCGGGCAGGTCGAACCAGCGAAGGTGTTCGAAGTCGGCGCTCAGCCGCTCGTCGGCGACATGATCGGGCGTTCCGTCGGCGTAGGGGTCGGGCAGACTGTCGAACAGTTGCCGGGCCTCCCGCAGGTGGTCGGCGAGCGCCGACTCGGGCGCACGGTCGTCGTGGCGCGGGAAGGTCAGTCGACCGTCGGCGTCGTAGGCGAGCTGAGCCAGGCGTAGCGGCGGCTCGACCGGACCGTCTCGGTGCCGCCACAGTCCGGTGTCCGGCGCGAAACGGTACTGAGGGACCAGCTTGTAGCCGTGATCGGCGATGAGCGAGACGGCGTCCACGATGTAGCGGAACACGTCGTCGCTGATGAAGTAGTTGAAGCTCACCCGCACCCAACCGGGTTTGATTCCCTCGCACCCGCCCGCGATCTCGCGCTCGAACTCGTGCGAACGGTCGAGGTCGATGCCGAGCAGTCGGTGTCCGTAGGGGCCGGCGCACGAGCATCCGCCCCTCGACTGGATGCCGAACAGGTCGTTGAGAATTGCGACAACGACGTTGTGATGCAGGTAGCGACCGCCGGGCCGCTTGACGACAAACGACACGATCGAGAGCCGTTCGGCGGTGGGGCTGCCGAGAATCTGGATGCCTGGATGCTCGCCCCAGGCGGCGAGCGCTCGCCGCAGAAAATCGTGCTCGAGTTGTCGAATCGTTTCGACACTCACCGCCTCTTTGAGGCCGAACACGAGCCCGGCCCTGATGGACTCGACGATCGCGGGAGTTCCGGCCTCCTCGCGGTGCGCGTGGTCGGCCAGGTAGAGGTGCTCGAGCGGGTTGACGTAGGCGACGGTGCCGCCTCCGACCATGTCGGGCACCGTGTTGGTCAGGAGGGCGCGATTGACCACGAGCACGCCCGGGGTGCCTGGGCCCCCGATGAACTTGTGGGGGGAGAGGAAGATTGCATCGGCATCCGAGGCGTCGATTTCGATGTATGGCCCGGCCGCCGCGTAGTCCCAGAAGGCGAGTGCGCGGTGCTCATGGAGCAGGTCGGTGATGCAGGCGGTGTCGGTCAGAATGCCTGTGACATTGCTCGCCGCGCTGAACGACCCGATCTTCAGGGGTCGGTCGGCGAACTTCACCAGCTCGGCCGCGAGGCGTTCCACATCGACGTGGCCGTCGGCGTTTTCCGGGATAGTCACGACGTCGGCGATCGACTCGCGCCAGGGCAGTTCGTTGCTGTGGTGTTCGTAGGGGCCAATGAATACGACCGGTCGCTCGTTCGCCGGGATCTGGGCGAGCAGTCCGTATGCCCTGTCGAGGTCGGCGGGCAGTCGCAGCCCGAGAATCCCGACGATCTTGTCGATTGCCGCCGTCGAGCCGCTTCCCGCGAAGATGACGACCGTGTCGTCGGTTCCGTGCACCGCTCGGTGGATCGTCGCCCGGGCGTCCTCGCGCAGCCGCGTGGTCTGCAGGCCGGTGCCGCTGGACTCGGAGTGAGTGTTCGCGTAGCGGGGGAGAACCTCGTCGCGGACGAAGTCCTCGATGAAACCGAGCGCCCGCCCGCTCGCCGTGTAGTCCGCGTAGGTCACGCGGCGCGGGCCGAACGGGCCGAACATGAGCTGGTCGTCGCCAATGACCGACTCGCGGATGCGCTCGACTAGCGGCATCGTCGCGAGGTCGGGGTCCGCGGGAGGGATGGGCCGTTCGGTGCTGGCCGTCATGCGGTCAGGGTACCAGCGGGGCGCCCGCCGCCACGAGTCTCCAGTCGTGGCGAGCTGAGCACCGCGGTAGGTCGCCACAACTGGTGACTCGCGGAACAGAAGTGCCCCCAGGCAGATTCGAACTGCCGCCCCTGCCTCCGGAGGGCGATCGGGAGGCGCGGGAGGGGTGGCTTCGGCGCCCAACTTCCGCCCAATTACAGTGTTTTTGAATGACTACTGATCACAGTCGGGGAACATGATTTGGTTCAAGTGTTGCCATTCTGTTGCCACGGCGCAGGATCGACCCCCGGATTACGCAGGTCCTTCGAGTACTCGAACTTGATGTTGTTGTCAGATGCGGGGTCGATCAGCGTGAACAGCTTGCCGTTCTCGATCCAGATGTGCTCGCCGTTCAGGCCCGTACAGGAATCGCTTGTGGCGAGGTTGATGAGCAGATAGCGCCAAGTGCCGTCCACGCCACCGATCTGCCACTCGCCAGTAGTCGAGGTTAGAACGGTCCAGTCCGGTTTCTCATCGTCGCCGGGCGGCGGCTCCCACGGGGTAGCACCCGCTCAAGGTGTTCAACGGCACGTCATCAAGCTCGAACGTGCCGTTCTCGAAGAACGTCCACGACGCGACGACGTCGGGACCCGCTGACGTCCACGCGCCCACTACGTCGGACTTGGTCAGGTCGGCGGGCGTGGAGCAGCTAGTCAGGAGCAATGCCGTGACCGCAAAGAGGGCGACGCCGAGTAGCTTTCGTGATTTCGGCTCAGTCACGGTGCTCATGCTAGATGGTAATGCCGGCTGATAGGGCAAGCAGCTGGAGGTTTCGTCGACCACCTCTGACCGTTTCGGAGTCGAGCGCGAGCCACGCGGGATGCGTGTCATCAACAAGGTCCGTGTAGATCGCACTGAGGCGCCGTCTGTCGCTTGCATTGAGCTTGAGGTTCAGGTCGCCAATCGAGTCGATGCTCGCGAGGAGGACGGCAGCGTCTTCTACGTGGCGCCCGCGATCGCGCTGATCGACCATGAAGGCCGCGCCCTTCCCGATGAGCGCCCCAAGGACGTCGGGGGCGTTGATCGTGATTGTCCCGCTCGTTGAACTGATGACGAACGTGTCGCGACGGTTGAGTGCCTGAGCGCCGCCGTCGACGGCGAATGCAGGTCGCGCCCGTAGCCGAGGCTTCATGCCCGAGGGCAGATGGTCCGCGACCATCACGTCGACTTGCTCGTCACCGCGGGTGAATCGGTAAATCGGTTCGTTGCGAGCATCCGGCACGGCCACCTCGAATCCGATCGAGGTGAGTGCAAACCCGATCGAGCCGAAGCTGGATCGATTGGTCTGCACGTCAGCGATCAGGTCGACGTCTTTTGTCGCTCGCGGCGGAGGGATGGATGCTCGGCGGGCGTGGAGCTGAACCATGAGCCCGCCCACCAGAACCCAGTCCGAGATGTCTATCGCGCGGGCGACTTCGAAGACTGTCGTCCACGGCGGGAGCAGGTCATCGTCGCCGATGTCTACCGCGTGTGTCTGGCCAGCCATGCCTGCCTCATGTCCTCAAGCGCGGCGAGCCCAGCCGATCGCTCCCGCGTGCTCACGCTTCGAGCGAGATCTGCGGCGACGACTGCCTCCGACGCGTGCCGGCCTTCCAGTTGCGATTCGGGTGCCTCGTAGATCGTCACGTCGCCCTCGGCGTCCAACGTGAGCAGGTGGCGGCGCACGAACTCGTCGAGCTGGCCTTCCCGGACGTAGCCTTCGACTCTGCGGGTCTCAGACGTCAGTGTCCGGTCGACGACCTCGGCGGCGCTCGTTCCCGTCAAGACCAGATCCGCGGTGGTTCTCGCGAGGGAGTCTGCCGCGTATCGGCGGGCGGTCAGGCGCGTCGCGACTTTGCGGGTGATCTCATCCGCCGATGTTGTTCGGATGCGTCGCTTCATCCGGTCATAGGTGCTCTGCGATAGACCTTCGGCCTCACGACCCGACAGCTCGTCGAGGAGTGCCCAGGATGACGACGCCGACCATGTGCGTCCTGCCCCAGTGTGGAGACCTCGGCGCTCGCCGATCGAGCGGCGCGACACTAGCCACGTGCCGTCCTGAAGTTGCTCTCCGCTGAGCTTTCCGGAGCGCAGCAGTTCGGTGACTTGACGCTGCGAAATGCCGAGCGCAAGAGCGGCGTCCTTGCTCATCAAATCCTGCATGTCATATCACCTCCTGAGCCAGAGCAATTATGACATAGCGTTGCGAAACTGTCGAGAAATGCATACCGCGTAGGCGTTCGTTTGGGTATTCACCTATCGCGACCACCCAAACGAACACCCTCGTTTGGGTCCTCACCCCTCGCGAGGGCCCAAACGAGGGGTTTTGGGGCGTTTTGCCCTGTCCTACCGCCCCTGTCTGGCGGAGCCAGCTTCCCAACCTCCCACACTCCACAGGTTCCGCGCGGGAGGTTGGGAAGTAAAACAGGGGCGGTAGGACAGGGCAAGAAAGTGAGGTGTTGGGTGAACATAAGGAGCTGGCCGAGGCTGCGTATCGGGGGTCGGAAGTAGCGTCGATTCATGGGGAGCATCAGTGCGTATGTGACGTCGAGCGGCAAACGCTATCGAGTGATCTACCGTCGACCGGATCATCTTCAGACGCAGAAGCGCGGCTTCAAGACGAAGCGGGACGCTGAACTCTTTCTGGCCAAGACGGAGATCGACAAGAGCCGCGGCGCCTACATCGATCCGTCAAAGTCGAGAGTGCTCGTGGGGGAGTGGCTCGACTCATGGATGGAGAGCCGATCGGATTGGCGCCCGACCTCGCGCGAGCGAGCTCGCGGCATCGTGGAGCTGCACATCAAGCCGCAGCTGGGCAAGTACCCGCTCGGCGCACTCGATCACAAGACCGTGCAGACCTGGGCAGGCGGGCTCTCGCGGTCTCAAGGCTCCTCGAGCGTTCGCAAGATCGTCAACGTGCTGTCGGGCAGTCTGCAGATGGCGGTCAAGGATGGTCGGCTCCCGGCCAACCCGGCGCACGGGCTCAACCTGCCGAAAGTAGGCAAGGCGTCGAAGCGATACCTGAGCCACACCGAGGTGCGAGATCTGGCAGATGCCGTGGACTCGTTGGGCAAAGGCATGTTCCGCGGTGAAACGAACGGCTACGGCCTTCTGGTCCGAGTGCTCGCGTATTGCGGCCTGCGGTGGGGCGAGGCATCCGGCCTTCGTGTGAGGGATGTCGACTTCAAGCGCGGCCGGCTCGAGGTACAGCACACGATCGTCGAGGTCGACGGATTCCAGATCGATTCCGAGCCCAAGGACTACGAAGCTCGATCCATCCCCGTCCCGGCGTCCTTACTCGCGGAGTTAGCGACTCATGTCGAGGGCAAGGAGGCCGGCTCGCCCGTCTTCGCGGCAGCGCGTGGTGGCTGGTTGCGGGGGAGGGTGTTCCGTCGCGGATGGTTCGATGCGGCCGCGGAGATGATCGGCCAGGAGGGCCTCACGCCGCACGAGATGCGCCACACGGCCGCGAGCTTGGCGATCAGCGCGGGGGCGAACGTGAAGGCAGTGCAGCGGATGCTCGGGCACGCGTCAGCGGCGGTGACGCTCGACGTCTACTCGGATCTCTTTGACAATGACTTGGATGCCGTGTCGGCTGCGTTGGACATGGAGATCATGCGCGCGGCTACGGGCAGAGCTGGTCCGACTTAGATTGGGGCACGGCCTCAAAAGTCATTCGCAACGCTTTGCCGTCGGCCGGTCATGTACTAGGTAAACCCCGAGAAAGGGCAACCAATGAACGACCAGGAACTGGAAAGACGTCTGAGGTCCCTTGATCCGGCACAGCCGAGATCATCGCTTGCTGCAGTTGTCGACAAGATAGTCGAGGTGCCAAGATCTGCACCCCGTGCCCCTTCCCGCACTCGCGGATTTCGGATCGCAGCGATCGCGGGCGGCACGATCATCGCTCTGGGGGCGGTAGTCGCATTCACCGACCTCGACTCCTACCTGCTTTCGATTCCGCCGTTCTCCACTTTGGACGAGGGAACCGTTCGGACAAGTGACGGCCTGGCTTATATCCCCCTTTCTGGAGGAGATCAGGGGTGAGCAGTGCGCGATATGGGTCGACGTTGCCGGGCTCTCTCCGGATCAGTTTTCCGCAATCAACAACTACTGGTCGCACGCCGATCCGGCCTTGTTCGCCGCGGGTGTTGCAGCGCGTTTCGAAACCATTGCTTCAACCGCCGACGCCGAGGAACTGGCGAAGCGACAGCAATTGCTCAGCGATCTGGGGCGCGTTGTACCCGGTCTGGAATGGGGATCGGCCGCGCCCGGGCATCCTTGGCCGGTTGGTGACCCCCACCTGACGGCCTTCAGTACGGTGTGCACCAGCGACACGGACTCGACTCAGTGATCGGTACGATCACCTCCGGGCCTTCTCGTGACGCGCCAACACGGTCCAGGGTCGAGCTCCTTATCCGGCGGGACGCGTCGGCGTTACTGTCGTATTTTGAACGCCGAGTGCCTCAGTCCGACGCCCCCGATCTGCTGAACGAGACGCTGCTTGTGATCTGGCGACGGGCTGACTCCGTACCCGACGACGAGCAGGCTGCGCGTATGTGGTTCTTTGGAGTCGCGAGACGAGTACTTTCGACCAGCCGTCGTGGAGCCGCCCGGCGTCGGGCACTGGTCGAGCGCCTTCGCTCTGAAGCGCGAACTGCAGACCAAGCGATAGCTGGCCCCGACGCCGAACTGACGTCAGCGCTGGCGGCCCTCTCGCGAGCCGACCTCGAGATCATTCGGCTCGTGCATTGGGACGGCTTCTCGCTTGCCGAGGTAGCTCAGCATCTCGGCAAGCCCGCTGGCACAATCCGCAGCAGGTACAGCAGAGCGCGCGCACAGCTTCGCGAGAAGCTGAGCTGATCTGCCTGACTGCGAGGCGCGGCACAGCGAAGGCTTGCCGCCGGACCTTACACTGCAGTGTTGCCACGGTGTTGCCACGAGGCCGATTGGTCCGGCGCAGAGTGACCAGACGGCCCCTGACCAGCATTTTTCTGAAGTGCCCCCAGGCAGATTCGAACTGCCGCCCCTGCCTCCGGAGGGCAGTGCTCTATCCCCTGAGCTATGGGGGCCAGGAGTGTGCGTCACCAGAGTACCAGCGCCGTCGACGGTCCCGTGGCGTGACAAGATCGGGTAGTGCAACGCAATGTGACCTCCCGCCTGGAACTCGCCATCAAGGGGCGCACCTCCATGGTGTTCAGCATGGCCGCGGCGACGGGGGCCAATTTTGTTAGCGAGAGGCTGCGCTTCGAGCTCGAGGGGCGCGAGATCGTTCCCACAGAACTCATTGACGAACGTGGAACGCGACTGCACACTCTCATCGGTGAATCGGGCACGATGGTCGTCGAGTACTCGGCGGAGGTGTCGGGGCGCGCTGAGCCCGCAGTGGTTTCCGAACTCGACCTCGTGACCTACTTGCGCCCGAGCAGATACTGCGAATCCGACTCCCTGACTCCGACCGCCCGGAGCGAGTTCGATGGCCTGACCGGGCACGAGTTGCTCAGCGCCGTCACACTCTGGGTGTGGAACCGCCTGCGCTACATGCCCGGATCCAGCGACTCGACAGACGGTGCCGAACAGACGCTGCTGGCTCGAAAGGGCGTTTGCCGTGACTTCGCCCACCTGGTCATTGCGTTGCTGCGCGCCAAAGACGTTCCGGCTCGCATGGTCGCCGTCTACGCACCCGGGCTTGCTCCCATGGACTTCCACGCCGTCGCCGAGGCCTGGGTCGACGGCGCCTGGTGGGTAGTGGATGCCACGCGCCTAGCACCGCGCCAGTCGATGTTGCGCATCGCAACGGGCCGTGACGCCGCCGACATTGCCTTCCTCACCAATCACTGGGCGGACCTGTCGTTGACCGCCATGACCGTTCTCGCGGTTGTCGACGAGCTGCCGACGGATGACGGCACTCAGCTCGTTCAACTGGGTTAGTTCGGGCCTCGCCCTAGGTCGGCCCGCTAGCCGAGCGACGACAGCACGGCTGCCATGAGCGGGGCGACGTCGCCGGGCTCGAGGAAGATCGTCGACGAGGCGGTGATCCAGTACGGGGAGCTGATCGCCTGCGCGATGCCGACCCGGTTTTCGACGGCGAAGTATCCCTCGACGTTGTAGGTGGGAACTGGGTTGCTTGACGTGATGAGCGCGTTCCCACGATCCGTCAGAGCGCCGCTGCCGAGGTGGGCAACCGAGATGACGAAGGTTTCGTTGCTACTGAGGTTGATGAAACTGCAGGCGATGCCCTGTTCGGACACGGCTTCGGCGGCAAGACTTCCCGCGGCCGCGGTGAACCCGGTTTGTAGCGCAAAATTCGGGTTGTAGTCGTAGAGCGCCTGCGGCGTGATCAGCTCGTCGCATCCGATGGTCACCGGCACGGCGGCATCGGCCGTGGCGGTCGGGGTGGGGGTCGCAATCGGTTCGGCCGTCGAACTCGGCGTTGGGGTGGTCGTCGCCTGCGGGTCGGTCTCGGCCGGGACGCATCCGGCCAGCATCGTCAGGGTGAGGGCAGCCGTCGCAATGGCCAGCGGTGTCGTCGAGTGCAGTCGCATGAGCCCATCCTCACCTTGGCGCCCGAGAGTTTCCCGCATTGCCGCGCCCGTTGTCGCAGATCGACGGCCGGGGGCCGCGGCTAAGCTTGTGCCTCGTGAATCCCGCTGATCTCTCCGCCGCCCTGCTCCTGCTCGTCCAGGAGATTTCCGAGCGCCACGGCGGGCAGTCGACACTGACCATCGACGACGTTCAACTGGAGCGCCCGCGCAATCGCGACCACGGCGACTGGGCGTCCAACATCGCCATGAAGCTCGCCAAACCGCTCGGCATCACCCCGCGCGATCTCGCGCAGGAGATCGCCGTGGCCGTCGGGGAGCTCGACGGCGTGGCATCCGTCGACGTTGCCGGCCCCGGTTTCATCAACATCACGCTGGATGCCGCGGCCGCCGGCGCCCTCGCCAAGACCATCGTCGAGCAGGCCGACGCCTACGGGCGCGGCGACCTCTACGAGGGCGTGCGGATCAACCTCGAGTTCGTCTCGGCCAACCCGACCGGCCCGATCCACATCGGCGGCGTGCGTTGGGCGGCGGTCGGCGACAGCCTCGCTCGCATCTTCCAGTCGCAGGGCGGCGTCGTCACCCGCGAGTACTACTTCAACGACCACGGCGCCCAGATCGACCGGTTCGCCCGAAGCCTGCTCGCGAGCTGGCTCGGCGAGCCCGCGCCCGAGGACGGCTACGGCGGCGCCTACATCTCCGACATCGCCGCCCGGGTCTTGGCGCTCTACCCGGGTGACCTGTTCCACATCCCGCGCGACGAACAGCAGGAGGTGTTCCGGTCGGTGGGGGTCGAGCTCATGTTCGGCGACATCAAGGCGAGCCTGCACGAGTTCGGCGTGAAGTTCGACGTCTACTTCCACGAGAACGAGCTGCACGAGTCGGGTGCCGTCGAGCACGCGATCGACCGGTTGCGCGAGCAGGGGGCGATCTACGAGGCCGACGGGGCGACCTGGTTCAAGTCGACCGACTTCGACGACGACAAGGATCGCGTCGTCATCAAGAGCGACGGCGAGGCGGGCTACATCTCGGGCGACCTCGCCTACTACCTGAACAAGCGTGAGCGCGGCTTCGAACGCAACCTCATCATGCTGGGCGCCGACCACCACGGTTACGTCAGACGGTTGATGGCCATGACGAAGGCGTTCGGCGACGAGCCCTACGTCAACCTCGAGATTCTGATCGGCCAGATGGTCAACCTCGTGCGCGACGGCGAGCCGATGCGCATGTCGAAGCGGGCGGGCACCGTCGTCACTCTCGAAGACTTGGTCGAAGCGGTGGGAGTGGATGCCGGACGCTACGCGCTCGTTCGCAGCTCGATCGACTCGCAGGTCGACATCGATCTCGACCTGTGGGGCAAGCGCACCAACGACAACCCCGTGTTCTACGTGCAGTACGCGCACGCCCGCACCAACTCGGTGAATCGCAACGCTGCCGCGTCCGGCGTGGATCGCAGCGTGTTCGACGCGAGCCTGCTCGATCACGAGACCGAGAGCATCCTGCTCGGGGTGCTCGCCGAGTTTCCGCGGGTGGTGCGCCAGGCCGCCGAACTACGCGAACCACACCGGGTCGCGCGCTACGCCGAGGAGCTGGCGGGCGCGTATCACCGCTGGTACGACTCCTGCCGGGTCACGCCGCTCGCCGATGAGCCCGTCGCCGACGTGCACCGTACCCGGCTCTGGCTGAACGACGCCGTCGGCCAGGTGTTGCGCAACGCGCTCGGCCTGCTCGGCGTGAGCGCACCGGAGCGGATGTAGTCGTGGCCGAGCCGATCGTGCCCGTCGTGGTCACACCAGCGTCCACCGTGAGCACCGAGGTCATTGCGGTCGACCCTCCGACCCCGCCGGTTCCTCCTGCCGCACCGAAGAAGCGCAGACGCTGGTGGGTGCTGGTCGTCGTGCTCGTCTTGGTCGTTGTCGTGCTTGCCATCGCGTACTTCGCGGCCGAGCGGTTCGGGCGTGACTACGCGGAGCAACTCGTGCGTGACCAGGTCGTGCAGGTCTTGCAGCTCGACCCGAAAGCCGAGGTCGGTGTCGATCTGGGCCCCGGGTCTCTCATCGCGCAGGCCATTGTCGGCCGAATCGATTCCGTCACCGTGGACGTGCCCGAGTTGACCCTCGGTGACATCACGGCCTCGGCGGTTCTTTTCGCCACCGATGTGCCGCTCGACAGCAGCAGGCCCGTCACGACCATGCGCGTCATGGCGACCATCACCGAGGCGAACGTCAACAAGCTCGCCGGCTACCTCAGCGCAAGCGATCTCAAGGCGATCACTCTCGCCGACGGGGTCATCACCGTGCAGACCGAGTTCACCATTCTGAACGTCATCGTGCTGCCCGTCACGGTAGATCTCGAGCCCTCGGCGGTCAACGGAGGCATCAGCTTCGACCCGAAGACGATAGTGCTCGCGGGGGCCGAGATTTCGGTTCAGGAGTTGCGCAGCAGCCCCCAATTCTCGGCGCTCGCCGGCGACCTGCTCGCGTCCCGTGATTTCTGTGTCGCCGACCAGCTGCCTACTGCCCTCACGCTCACCGATGTGTCAGTTGTCGGCTCCACGCTGGTGTTGGCGATCTCCGGCGACGGCGTCGCTCTCGGTGACCCCGCTTTGTCTGAGGTCGGCACCTGTAAGCAGAAGTAGCGCATTCGCTAGTATGGAATCGGCTTCAGGGACCAATCCGGGTTCGCTCGCCTCACCAGACCGTCTTCCCGTGAGGTAACAAGTCCTGTGTCACCCAACCCGCTAGCACCCGCGTGGCTCGATCGAGCCGTCAGACGCTAACGCGCTGCCCGCGACCGTCTGGTCGGCGAACGCGCATCGCTCGTCCGCCGGCGAGATCGAGATTGCCGGGGTGTCCGCGCCCGAGCTGGTACGCGAGTTCGGCAGCCCCGTGTACGTGGTCGACGAAGCCGACGTTAAGGCTCGCGCTCGCGGCATCCGCGAGTCGTTCGATCGAGAGTTCGCCCGGGTGGGCGGCAGCGCGAAGGTGTACTACGCCGGCAAGGCGTTTCTGTGCACCGAGGTTGCTCGCTGGATGGTCGACGCGGGCCTCAACATCGACGTCGCCAGCGGCGGGGAGATGGCGGTCGCGCTCGCCGCGGGCGTGGACCCGGCGCGCCTCGGACTGCACGGCAACAACAAGAGCCTCGCCGAGATCGACCGGGCCGTCGCAGTGGGCGTCGGCGCCATCGTCATCGACAGCATCGTCGAGATTGAGCGGGTCGCGGATGCCGCAGCGCGCCACGGCCGCGTGCAGCCCGTGCGTCTGCGCATCAACAGCGGCGTGCACGCCTCCACGCACGAGTATCTGGCGACCGCGCGGGAAGACCAGAAGTTCGGCATCCCGCTCGCGGATGCCGCGGCCGTCGTAGCCCTCATCCGCTCCCACGATTCGCTGTGCTTTCTCGGCCTGCACTCGCACATCGGCTCGCAGATCTTCGAGTCCGACGGTTTCGCTGAGGCGGCGCGGCGGCTGTTTGCCCTCCACGCCGAACTGCTGACGAGCGGTCCGGTGCCCGAGCTGAACCTCGGGGGTGGCTTTGGCATCGCCTACACGAGCGCCGACGACCCGCTTGATGTCGATGAGGTGGCGCGCCGCTTCGCGGACATCGTCGCGACCGGGGCCGCCGAACTCGGCATCCCCCTGCCGGTTGTCGCGATCGAGCCTGGTCGTGCGGTAATCGGCCCGTCGACCACCACGCTGTACACCGTCGGCACCATCAAAGACGTGCTGGTCTCGACAAGCTCGACCACCGAACAGGTCGAGCCTCCGGTGGTCGAGCCACCGGTGGTCGAGCGCGGCGAGACCACCGCCGTCCGCAAGTACGTCAGTGTCGACGGCGGCATGAGCGACAACGTGCGGCCCGCGCTGTACGGAGCCAACTACTCGGCTCGCATCGCGAACCGGTCGAGCGCCGCGGCGCCGGCACTCGTGCGTGTCGCGGGCAAGCACTGCGAGTCCGGCGACATCGTCGTGCACGCCGACTACCTGCCGGAAGACGTTTGCCCCGGCGATCTGTTGGCCGTGCCAGCGACCGGCGCGTACGGCTGGGCGATGGCCAGCAACTACAACTACCTAGCGCGACCACCGGTGGTGGCCGTGATCGACGGCGTGGCACGAGTCATCGTGCGCGGCGAGACCGAGGCCGATCTCTTGGCCCGGGATACAGGAGTGAACTAATGATCGAGTACCGCAATCTCCGCGTGGCCATCCTCGGTGGCGGCAGCGTCGGATCTCAGGTCGCAGGCATCCTGCTGGAGCACGGCCCCGAGCTCGCGGCGCGCGCGGGCGCTGGCCTCGAGCTGGTTGGCGTTGCGGTGCGTGACCCGAAGGCCAAGCGCGACACCGACATCCCGGCCGAACTGATCACGACCGACGCCGAGTCGCTCATCCTCGGCGCCGACATCGTCATCGAACTCATCGGCGGTCTCGAGCCTGCCCGAAGCTACATCCTTCAGGCGCTCACCAGCGGCGCCGATGTCGTCACCGCGAACAAGGCACTGCTCGCCAACCACGGCCCCGAGCTGTTCGAGGCCGCCGAGCAGGTCGGCGCGCAGCTCTACTACGAGGCCGCAGTGGGCGGCGCGATTCCGATCATCCGTCCGCTGCGCGATAGCCTCGCCGGCGACCGGGTTCGTCGCATTCTCGGCATCGTCAACGGCACCACGAACTACATCCTTGACCGCATGGATGCCACGGGCGACACCCTCGAGGAGGCGCTCGCCGAGGCGACCAGGCTCGGCTACGCCGAGGCCGACCCGACCGCGGACGTCGAAGGGTTCGATGCCGCCCAGAAGGCCGCGATTCTGTCGAGCCTCGCCTTCCACACCACGGTTCCGCTCGAGCGCGGTGTACCGCGAGGGCATGACGGGGATAACCCTCGACCAGGTGCAGGCGGCGCGCCGCGACGGGTACGTCGTCAAGCTGCTGGCAATCTGCGAGCGACTGACTGATGCCGCGACCGGCGTCGAGGGCGTGAGCGCCCGAGTGCACCCGGCCCTCGTGCCGTTGGATCACCCGCTCGCAGCGGTGCACGGAGCCAACAACGCCGTGTTCGTCGAGGCCGAGGCCGCGGGCAGCCTGATGTTCTACGGCGCCGGCGCCGGGGGAGTGGAGACGGCATCGGCCGTGCTTGGCGACCTGGTTTCTGCCGCACGCCGACACGTCGCCGGCGGGCCCGGCGTCGCCGAGTCGACCCACGCGAACCTTCCCGTTCTGCCGATCTCGAGCGTGACCACCCGGTACCAGATCACCCTCACCGTCGTCGACGAGCCCGGGGTACTCGCATCGATCGCGACGATGTTCAGCGATCACGGTGTGTCGGTCGAGACCGTCTCCCAGTCGGTGCGCAACGAGGCACTCGCTCCCACCGCTACCCTTGTCATAGTCACGCATGAGGCGGCCGAGTCAGCGCTCGCCGACACCGTGACGGCGCTCGCGGCAAGTTCTGTCGTGTCCAGCGTTGTATCCGTTCTACGAGTCGAAGGACGTTAGTCAGTGGCCCACCAGTGGCGCGGAGTGCTCCGCGAATATGCCGATCGCCTCGACATCTCGGATGCGACGCCCATCGTCACCCTCGGCGAGGGCGGCACGCCGCTCATCGCCGCCGACGCGCTCTCGCGCCGAACGGGCGCCAACGTCTGGGTCAAGTTCGAGGGCATGAACCCGACCGGGTCGTTCAAAGACCGCGGCATGACGATGGCCGTGTCCAAGGCCGTCGAGCACGGCGCCAAGGCGATCATCTGCGCGTCGACCGGCAACACCTCGGCGTCCGCCGCCGCGTACGCCGCGCAGGCGGGCATCACGGCCGCGGTTCTCGTTCCCGAGGGCAAGATCGCGATGGGCAAGCTCAGCCAGGCGGTCGCCCACAACGGTCAGCTGATCCAGCTGCGCGGCAACTTCGACGACTGTCTCGAGATCGCCCGTGAGCTCGCGGAGAGCTACCCGGTGCACCTGGTGAACTCGGTCAACAATGACCGCATCGAGGGTCAGAAGACCGCGGCCTTCGAGGTGGTCGAGGTGCTGGGGGATGCCCCAGACATCCACATCGTTCCCGTCGGCAACGCCGGAAACTACACCGCATACCACCGCGGCTACACCGAGGAACTCGCGCTCGGCGTCACCACGCGGATGCCGCGAATGTTCGGATTCCAGGCCGCGGGTAGCGCCCCGATCGTGCTCGGTCACGTCGTGAAAGACCCCGACACCATCGCCTCGGCGATCCGCATCGGCAACCCCGCGTCGTGGGAGCTCGCGCTTAAGGCGCACGCCGACAGCGACGGCTACTTCGGTGCGATAAGCGACGAGAAGATTCTTGAGGCACACCGCATTCTCTCCGCCGAGGTCGGAATCTTCGTCGAGCCCGCGAGCGCGATCAGCGTCGCGGGCCTGCTTGAGCGAGCAGAGGCCGGCGAGATCCCGAAGGGCGCAACGGTCGTGCTCACCGTCACCGGGCACGGCCTCAAAGACCCGCAGTGGGCGCTGCGCACCGCTGACGGCTCCGACGTGCAACCCACGATCGTCGGGGTCGACACCGCCGAGGTCGCTGACGTGCTCGGACTGGTGCGCGGATGACCGACATCGTCGGTCGCTCGGTCACCGTTCGCGTCCCCGCGACATCCGCCAATCTCGGCCCGGGCTTCGACACTCTCGGTCTCGCGCTCGCCCTGTACGACGAGCTGCACGTCACCGCGACCTCCGGGCCGGGAGTCACGGTCGAACGTCCACGGCGTGGGCGCCGGGGAGGTGCCGACCGACGAGACCAACCTCGTCGCGCGGTCGATCCGTCACACCTTCGACCACTATTCGATCCCGATGCCGGGGCTGCACCTCGAGGCGCACAACGTCATTCCGCACGGTCGTGGCCTCGGGTCATCCGGAGCGGCGATCGTCTCCGGCGTCATGGCGGCAAAGGGTCTGCTCGAGGGTGTCGTCGACATTGATTCGGATGCCCTGCTCACGCTCGCGACCGAACTCGAGGGCCATCCCGACAACGTGGCGCCCGCCCTGTTCGGCGGTCTCACGATCGCCTGGACTACCGCAGATGGACCACGGGCGAAGAAGCTCATAGTTCACCGCGGGGTGTCCCCGGTCGTCTGTGTCCCGGCGGCGACCATGTCGACCGCGCTCGCCCGCAGCCTGCAGCCCGAGTCGGTGCCGCACGCTGACGCCGTGTTCAACCTGTCCCGTAGCGCTCTGTTGATCGCGGCCCTCATCCAGTCACCGGAGCTGCTGCTCGAGGCGACCGAGGACCGCCTGCATCAGGACTACCGCGCGAGCGCCATGCCCGAGACCAATTCGCTCATCCAGGTGCTGCGCAAGAACGGACTCGCCGCCGTCGTGTCCGGGGCCGGCCCGTCCATCCTCGTACTCGCGAGCGACCCCTCGCAGCGACTCGTCGCGGCCGATCTCGTCGCGCGCCACGCCAGCCAGCCGTGGGAATCGCTATTACTGGCCGTTGATTTCAAAGGTGCTACAGTGATTACGCACCAGGTAGAAGCAACGGCCTAGCCGTAATTCCCGGTAGCACCATCACCCTCACCTCATCGCACCAGATTCCTGCGCGCCGAACCCGTGGCCATCCGCCCCGTTGTTTGCCAGCAGACCGCGTGAGGCGATCAGCTCTCCACCCAAGGCGAATCATTCCTTGAGCGGGGAAAGGAAACCCAAGCAGTGACTGACACCAACTCTCGCGCCGATTTGAGCGCTCTGAAACTCGCCGAGCTGCAAGCTCTCGCGGGTTCGCGGGGCATAGCCGGCGCATCCAAACTTCGTAAAGGAGACCTCGTGAACGCAATCGAAGAGCACGACAACGCCAACCAGGGTTCGGCGGATGCCGCGTTCGAGGCACCGGCGGCCGAGACTTGGCGGCCCGCTGCCGAGTCGACTTCCGAGTCGAGCGCTGACGCCGCTCCCGACGCCGTGTCCGCTCCCGTAGCGGTCAAGAAGCGCGCGTCGCGTCGCGTCACCAGCGCCGACACCGAGGCGATTGCCGCGGCACCGGTGCTCGCCGGCGCCCCCGTGGTCGACGCGCCGGTCGCCGAAGCTGCCGTGTCTACCAAGGCCGCCAAGCAAACCCCGGCAGCGGAGGAATCCGACGACTCCGCGGCAGCGGCCGCACCCGAGCGCCGCCAGAACCGACGTTCAAACTCCGCGAAGGCGCAGGCCAATAGCGAGGACTCGACGCAGGGCGAAAACCCCGACATCGAGACCGGCTCAGAAGCGCCCGCACAGGGCGGCGACGACGACTCCGAGCAGGGCGGCGGAAACCGCAACTCGCGCAGCCGCAACCGCAACCGCAACAACAGCAGCGGCGAGCGCAACAATGGCGACCGCAATGGCGGTGACCGCAACAACGGCGGCGACCGCCAGCAGGCGGACGGTCAACAGCGCCAGTCGGGCAACCAGAACCAGGGCGGCCGCCAGAACAACCAACAGCGCTCCGAGAGCGTCGACGGCGACGACCGCAGTGGTCGCAACCGCTACCGTGACCGCAAGCGCGGCCGTGGCCCGATGGGTGACGACTTCGAGCCGGAAATCACCGAAGATGACGTACTCATTCCGGTGGCAGGCATCCTCGACGTGCTCGACAACTATGCGTTCGTGCGCACGTCCGGCTACCTTCCGGGAAACAACGACGTGTACGTCTCGCTCGGCCAGGTCAAGAAGTACAACCTGCGCAAGGGTGACGCCGTTGTCGGCGCAATCCGCCAGCCGCGCGAGGGTGACGCCAACCAGGGTCGCCAGAAGTACAACGCGATCGTGCGCATCGACTCCATCAACGGTCTGCCCATCGAAGAGGCGGCCGGTCGTGTCGAGTTCGGTGACCTCACGCCGCTGTACCCGCAGGAGCGCCTGCGCCTCGAGACCGAGGCATCCAAGCTCTCCACCCGCATCATCGACCTCGTGGCTCCGATCGGCAAGGGCCAGCGCGGCCTGATCGTCTCGCCACCCAAGGCCGGCAAGACGCTCGTGCTTCAGGCCATCGCCAACGCCATCGCCAAGAACAACCCCGAGGTTCACCTCATGGTTGTGCTCGTCGATGAGCGACCCGAGGAAGTTACCGACATGCAGCGCACGGTGAAGGGCGAGGTCATCGCCTCAACCTTCGACCGGCCAGCAGAAGACCACACGACTGTCGCCGAGCTCGCCATCGAGCGCGCCAAGCGTCTCGTCGAACTCGGTCACGATGTCGTCGTGCTGCTCGACTCCATCACCCGCCTGGGTCGCGCGTATAACCTCGCGGCACCGGCATCCGGTCGTATCCTCTCGGGTGGTGTCGACTCGTCGGCGTTGTACCCGCCGAAGCGCTTCTTCGGCGCAGCGCGCAACATCGAAGGCGGCGGCTCGCTGACCATCATCGCGACCGCGCTCGTCGAGACCGGCTCCAAGATGGACGAGGTCATCTTCGAAGAGTTCAAGGGAACCGGCAACATGGAACTTCGCCTGTCGCGCCAGCTGGCAGACAAGCGCATCTTCCCCGCCGTCGACGTCAACGCGTCGGGGACCCGACGCGAAGAGATGCTCCTCGGCGCAGACGAGGTCAAAGTCACCTGGAAGCTGCGCCGCGCCCTCTCGGGCGTCGACCAGCAGCAGGCGCTCGAGACCGTACTGGGCAAGCTCAAGGAGACCTCGTCGAACGTCGAGTTCCTGATGCAGATCCAGAAGTCGATGCCCGCGACCAACGGCACAACCGAGGACTAAGCCATGTTCGAGTCAGTGCAGCAACTGCTGACCGAATTTGACGAGCTCGAGGCGCAGCTAGCCGACCCCGATCTCCACTCAGACCCGGTCAGAAGCAAGAAGGTCAACCGGCGGTATGCGGAACTCTCGCGCATCGTCGCGGCCTACCGCGACTGGCGCACGCTCACCGACGACCTCGCCGCTGCCACCGAAATGGCGGCAGACGACGAGGCGTTCGCGGCGGAGGTGCCCGGACTGACCGTGTCGCTGGAGGCCGCCGAAGAGAAGCTGCGCCGCCTGCTGATCCCGCGCGACCCCAACGACGCTCGCGACGTCATCATGGAAATCAAGATGGGCGAAGGCGGCGCCGAGTCGGCGCTGTTCGCCGGCGACCTGCTGCGCATGTACCTGCACTACGCGGAATCCAAGAAGTGGAAGACCGAGATCATCGAGCAGACCTCGAGCGACCTCGGCGGAGTCAAGGACGTGCAGCTCGCCTTCAAGGGGTCGTCGAGCGACCCGGCAGAAGGCATCTGGGCCCACCTCAAGTACGAGGGCGGCGTGCATCGCGTGCAGCGCGTGCCGGCGACCGAGTCGCAGGGGCGCATCCACACCTCCGCAGCGGGCGTGCTCGTCTTTCCCGAGGTCGACGAGCCCGAAGAGGTCGAGATCAGCCAGAACGATCTCAAGATCGACGTCTATCGCTCCAGCGGCCCAGGCGGACAATCGGTCAACACGACCGACTCTGCTGTGCGCATCACCCACCTTCCGACCGGAATCGTCGTGGCCATGCAGAACGAGAAGTCGCAGCTGCAGAACCGCGAGGCAGGCATGCGGGTGTTGCGTGCGCGCATCCTCGCCCACAATCAAGAGATTGCGGATGCCGAAGCCAGCGTGTATCGCAAGAGCCAGATCCGCACCATGGACCGATCGGAGCGCATCCGCACCTACAACTTCCCGGAGAACCGCATCGCCGATCACCGCACCGGGTACAAGTCGTACAACCTCGATCAGGTGATGAACGGGGCGCTCGAGCCGGTAATCCAGTCATGCATCGCGTTCGACGAGGAGAGCCGTCTGGCCGACCTCGGCAACGAGGACTAGACCCACGCCGGCGATCGAGCCCAACCGCTGATCGAGCCCAACCGGTGATCGAGCTTGTCGAGATCCTCACGGTGACGCCGGCGAAGAAATCCGGCAGCTCCGCCCAAAAATGCCCGCCGAACCCCGAGCTGCCGAATTTCTTCGCCGGCTCCGTTGAGCGAAAGCCATCATGACCAAGACCCCCGCCACAGTCACCTCAGCCATCGACCACGCCGTCGCCGTGCTCGAGGCCGCTGGTGTGCCTGGCGCGCGGGTCGACGCCGAGCTGCTCGTCGGGCACGTGCTGGGGCTCAGCCGCGGCGGAGTACAGGCCAAGGTCGCCACCGACGCGCACCTGAGCCCCGACGATGCCGTGACGGTGTCGGGCATGGTCGAGCGTCGGGCGGCGCGAGAGCCGCTGCAACACATCACCGGGCTCGCACCGTTTCGGGGGATCGAGCTTGCCGTAGGTCCCGGCGTGTTCGTTCCGCGACCCGAGACCGAGCAGGTCGCGCAGTTCGCAATAGATGCGTTGGCGGCATCCGCAAGCTCGGAGCCCATCGGCGTCGATCTCGGCACGGGGTCGGGCGCAATCGCGCTCGCTATGGCAACAGAGGTTCCCCACGCACGCGTGTGGGGCGTCGAAGTCTCCGCACGGGCCTTCGTGTGGACCAAGCACAACTTTCGGGCCGTCGCGGCCGACAACGCGCGTGCGGTATTCGTCGATCTCGTCGACGCGCTACCCGAACTCGACGGCACGGTCGATGTCGTGATCTCGAATCCGCCGTACATTCCGGTCGGAGCGATTCCGCGCGACCCCGAGGTGCGTCTGCACGACCCCGAAATCGCGCTCTACGGCGGCGACGACGGGCTGGATGTCGTGCGCCAGGTCTCCGCGACGGCGCAACGTCTGCTGCACCCCGGCGGCACGCTTGTGCTCGAGCACGGCGAATTGCAGGCCGCGCAGATTGCCGCGCTGCTCACCGCGGATGGCTGGCGCGCCGTCGCCCACCACCGCGACCTCTTGGGACGCGATCGCGCGACTACTGCTCTGCGCTAGAGCGCTCCGCGGCGAACTCTTCTATCGCGGCCAGCATTCCCTGGGACGTGCCGAAGTGATAGGCCGTGATGCCGACGCTGGCAGCCCCCTCGACGTTGACGAGCATGTCATCGGCGAAGAACGTGTCTTCGGCCGCGGCGCCGTATGCCTCGAGCACTCGCTCGAACACGATCGGGTCGGGCTTGCGGGCCCCATAGTCGCTCGAGGTGAACAAGTGATCTCCGAAGAGCTCGACGAGACTAGGGGCGATTGCGCGCAAATGCTTCGAGATGAGCGGACCGTTGTTGGTCAGAAGCGTTATCTGGCCCAGCTCGGAGGCCCGCCGCACCGCCGCGAGCGACTCCGGCCACTCGGTCATCGCGCCCGCCCGCGCTCGCATGAATTCCGCTTCCTCGATCGGCATCCCGATCGCCTCGGCAAAGGCGGACAGGTATGCGTCGGCGGTCTCGAACTGACCGGCCTCCGCCGCCCACTCGCCGTCGTCGTGCCACCACCGGCGGCGAAGCTCGTCCAGGGGCAGGCCAGTGAGCTTGGTGAGCTCGGCCATGCGGTCGCGCCAGTCGTAGTCGTAGAGCACGTCATCCATGTCGAAAATGAACAGAAGTGTCATCGGGCCCTCCCGGCGAACGATTCGATCGCGGCATTCAGCGGGGCGGTTTGGGCGATGCCGTCCGACGAGACAAAGTGGTGCGCCGTGATGCCCACCGATCGCGCGCCCTGGACGTTGTCGTCGCTGTCGTCGACGAAGAAGGTGTCGCGAGCGTCGGCGCCGTAGTGCGCCAGTGCCCTCGCGAAGAAGTCGGGATGAGGCTTTCGGTCGCCGAGCATGAAGCTCACGAGCACGTTGGAGCCCAAGATCTCCGATACGTCGGGCGCGAGGAAGGGCAGCGCTGCAGCGAGCGGTGCCGGGTTGTTGGACAGCAGCGAGACTGTTCCGAGCTGGGCGGCTCTGCGCAATGCAGCGACGGTGCCGTCGATGCGGGTCATCGCTGCCGCCCTGGCGCTTGCCCAGTCGTCCAACGAAATTCGTCGCCCGCCAGTCACCCGAGCGAACTGTTCCAGATAGTCGTCGGCCGTGGGCCATTCGCCGGCCTCCGCCCGGGTCTCGAAGCCATCGACCCACCACGAACGGGCGAGACGATATTGGCTCACCCCGGTTAGTCGGGCGAGTGCGGGCAGGCGCCGTCGGAAGTCGTACGCATAGAGCGTCTTGTCGAGGTCAAAAAAGTAGAGGTCCACGTGCCGACAAGTCTGCCACTGCTGCCGAGGCTCCACAGGAACGCACTCGCGCGACCGGTACGATTGACGCACCATGGCATCCCTTTACGACTGCTCGGTCGAAGCCGAGCTTCTCACCGGCATGCGTCTGGCACGAAAAGCTATTGGCCGCGGCGATCTCGTCGTCATTCCCACCGACACGGTGTACGGGCTGGCCGCCGACGCGTTCAATCCCGAGGCGGTAGCGGCACTCATTGCCGCGAAGGGGCGCACGCGACAGTCGCCCCCTCCCGTACTGATTCCGGGCATCCCGACTCTGGACGCCCTCGCCGAGGCGGTGCCCGACGAGGTCAGAGCCTTGGTCGCAAAGTTTTGGCCGGGCGGGCTCACGGTGATCGTTGCGGCGAATTCCTCTCTCGCATGGGACCTCGGCGAGACCAAGGGCACGGTCGCGTTGAGAATGCCCGACAACCGGATCGCCCTCGAACTGCTCTCGGAGACGGGGCCGCTCGCCGTGTCCAGCGCCAACCTCACTGGCGAGCCGGCCGCGACGACGGCGGCCGCGGCCCAAGAAATGCTCGGTGAGTCGGTGAGTGTCTACCTCGACGGCGGGCAAGCGGGCAGCATGGCTTCGACGATCGTGGATGCCACAGCTCTGGCCGACCCGGACGGCAAGCTCCGCATCGTGCGCGAGGGCGTCATCTCGTCAGACGAGATCAGGGCCGTCGTCGGGGCAGACCGATGCGAATAGTCTTCTACGCCCTCGTGACAGGCGTCGCGGCGATCGTGACCTTCGCGCTCGCGGTGTTGATCTTGAAGCTTTCGACCCGGTACCGGCTGTACCCGAAGATCCGTGAGCGCGACGTACACACTCGACCCACGCCGCGCCTCGGCGGGGTCGCGATGTTCCTGGGAATCGTGGTGGCGTTCGGTGTGGCATCCCAGCTGCCCGAGCTCAGCCTCGTGTTCTCCGACGCGGGCAAGGTTTTCGGAATCCTTGGTGCTGCACTCATCATCGTGCTCATCGGAGTCGCCGACGACTTGTGGGATCTGGACTGGTTCACCAAGCTGGCCGGTCAGATCATCGCGGCTGGCTTGCTGGCGTGGCAGGGCGTGCAGTTTCTCACGCTCCCCATCGTCGGCCAGTGGATCGTTTCGCCCTATATTCTGCTGATTCTCACGGTGCTCACCGTCGTACTCGTGATGAACGCGATTAACTTCATTGACGGACTCGATGGCCTCGTCGCCGGAGTCGCGCTCATCGCCAACGGGGTGTTCTTCGTCTACACCTACCTTCTGCAGCTTCGGGCGGAAACCGAGTACTTCAACCTGGCCTCGCTCACTTCGGCGGTTCTCGTGGGTGCCTGCATCGGGTTTCTCCCGGTGAACTTCCACCCCGCGAAACTGTTCATGGGTGACGCCGGGGCGTTGCTCATCGGGCTGCTCATGGCAACATCCGCGATTCTCGTGACCGGGCAGGTCGACCCGGGGGTCATCGGGCGTCCGGATGTCTACACCGCGTATCTGCTGCCCGCCTTCATTCCGATTCTGCTTCCATTCGCGGTGCTACTCGTGCCCTTGCTCGACTTCGGCCTCGCGGTCGCGCGTCGCCTCCGAGCCGGCAAGTCACCGTTTAGCGCCGACCGCAAGCACCTGCACCACCGACTGCTCGATATGGGGCACTCCCACCTGCACGCCGTATTGATCTTTTACGGCTGGACTCTGGTCGCCTCGGTCGGCGTTCTCGGGTACATGTTCCTGCCGTTCTGGGTCGCCACCTCGTTCATTCTCGCGGGCTTCGTCGTGTGCACGATCGTGACACTGGCGCCGCTGACCAAACGCAAGAGGCTCGAGGCGCTCGCGATAGCATCCGCGGCGACCGACCCTCTCGTCACCCGTTTCGACGGCCTCGATGCGGCAGCTGCTGACGTCGATATCGACGACCTAGACCCGAAGGATGCCACCGAATGAAGTCTGCTCCCGTAATGACCCGTGCGCTGGTGTTTGGCGCGGTGGCCACTGGCCTCGTAGCCGTCGTCGGCTCCGTCGTCGGCGTGCTCGTCGCAGGCATCCCTGGCTTGCTCAGCGCACTCATCGGAGCCGGACTCACCGCCGTCTTCATGGGTGTTACGAGCCTGAGCGTTCTGCTCGCCCAGCGGGCCACGCGGGGCCGCCCCACGAGTTCTGCCTACTACGGGATCGTGCTCGGGATGCTCGTTGCCAAGTTCGCCGTGTTCGCCGCGGTGCTCATCCTGGTGCGCGAGGCGAGTTGGATGAGCCCGTACGTGTTCTTCTTCTCCCTCGTCGCTGCCGTGATCGCATCCCTCATTGCTGATGTCGTTGCCCTTCAAGGAGCGCAGGTCACGCACACTCCCGTGGACGGGATCTAGCCGACGTGAGCGGTCATGGTCGCTGCCTAGGTTTGCTAGGCTAGAGCTACATCCCCCTTGCTCACCCCGTCTCGAACGCCTGATGCTGGAGAACACAACTGATTACCTCCTCCACTCTCGTATCGATTCTCCCGACCGTCGAAGGCGACGACTCGGGCGGGGGGTTCCACGGACCCTCGATTCTGGACTTCTTCCCAGAAGGTCTGCTCTTTGTGGGTACGCCGTTCGAATTGAACCGCGTCCTGCTGATCAGGCTTCTCGCGGTCGTCGTCGTGGTGCTGATCCTGTGGCTCGGCACACGAAGCCTCAAGTTGATTCCCACGCGTGGTCAGGCCGCGATGGAGTTCGTCATTGACTTTGTTCGCAAGGGCATCGTCATAGACACGCTTGGCGAGAAGGAGGGCCGGCGCTTCATGCCGATCCTCATGACGATCTTCTTCCTCACCCTGGCCCTGAATCTCACGGCGACCATTCCCGGACTTCAGATCCCGAGCACCGGTCTCATCGGGCAGGCGATCATTCTTGCGATCGTCTCGTACGTGACCTTCATCTATGCGGGCATGCGCAAGCACGGTTTTAGGTTCTTCAAGAACGCTCTCGTATTGCCGGGTGTGCCGGTCTTCATTTCCCCCATCATTGCGGCGCTCGAGTTTCTCTCCACCTTCATCGTGCGGCCCATCACGCTCACCCTCCGACTCACGATGAACATGGTCGCCGGGCACGTGTTGCTCGTTCTGTGTTTCCTCGCAACCAACTTCTTCTTCTTCGAAGTACTCGCCAACGGCAACCCTCTGGGACTGCTCGGGGTGGGAACATTCGCATTCGGTGTGGCGTTCGTCGTGCTCGAAATCTTCGTTGGCGCACTTCAGGCGTTCGTATTCACAATCCTCACCGCCATCTACATCCAGATGGCGTTGGCGGACGAGCACTAAAGCGCTCGACGTCGAAACTTCCCAATAAACCCTCGAAAGGAATCCCCTGTGAACGTAGTTGGAGCACTCGCCCCCCTGGCCTTCGGTCTGGCCGTCATCGGCTCGGCCATCGGCGTAGGCATCATTGTCGGCAAGACGATCGAGTCGGTAGCCCGGCAGCCAGAGTTGGCCGGCCGCCTTCAGACCCTCATGTGGATCGGTATCGCACTCACCGAGGCACTCTGCTTCATCGCCATCGGTGTTGCCTTCATTCCGTTCCCCGCCCCGTAACTAGCGCACTCGAGCTAAAACCTAAGGAGTACGAATGCTGACAGCATTCGCGGTCGCGATCGCCGCAGAAGAAGAGGCCACCCATTCGGTGCTTCTCCCGGAGCTGCCCGACCTCATCTGGGGCAGCCTCGCGTTCTTGATCGTTCTCGTTTTCGTGATGTGGAAGATTCTTCCCAACGTGAACGCGGCGCTCGACGCTCGCGCCGACGCGATCTCCGGTGGAATCAAGCGTGCCGAGGAGGCGCAGGCCGAGGCACAGGCGGCGCTGGAGCGCTACAACGCTCAGCTGCTCGAGGCACGCACCGAGGCCGCGAGCATTCGCGAGCAGGCTCGTGAAGACGCCAAGCGCATTCGGGCCGACCTCGTTGCCGAGGCTCAGGCCGAGGCGGCACGGGTGGTTTCGAACGCCCAGGCTCAGATCGAGGCGGAGCGTCAGAGCGCGCTCGTTTCGCTGCGGTCACAGGTGGGAAGCATGGCAATCGACCTTGCATCCGGTGTGATTGGCGAGAGCCTCAACGACAAGCGGTCCAACGACATCGTTGACCGTTTTCTCGCTGACCTCGAGGCGTCGGAAGCCGCAGCAGCAAAGGCCAAGGGCTAGCGCATGGGTTCAGCAACACGGGAAGCGCTCGGCACGGCTAGTGCCTCGTTGAGCGCGCAGGGTGCTGTCGATTTCGCCACGGGCGAGCAGTTGCTCGCCGCCGCACTCGTCATCGACGGTTCGAGCGCCCTGCGCTCCGCTCTCGCCGATGACACGGCACCGCTGGCGAACCGCAAGTCGATCGTCTCTTCCGTGTTCGGTTCGTACACGCCGGCGGCCAAGGCGGTGCTCGAGTCCCTCGCCAGTGGCCGATGGTCGTCCGAAACCGACTTTGTGTCGGGCGTAGAGCGTCTGGGCATCCTTGCTGTTGCTTCGTCGGCTCCGGCCAGCATCTCGATTGGCGACGAACTGTTCGAATTCTCCAAAGCCGTTTCGTCGAACCCCGAGCTCGAGCTTGCTCTGGGTAGCCGACTCGGATCGGTCGAAGGCAAGGTTGCTCTCGTCACCGATCTGCTCAGCGGTAAGGCCAGCGAGCAGACTGTGGCCATCCTCAGTGCGTTGATCGCTCGCCCCGAGGGGCGACGCATCGCCGAGCTCGTTCGCTATGCGGCAAGCATCGTTGCGGAGCAGGCCGGTCACGAGATCGCGACCGTTACCGTCGCATCCCCGCTCAGCGACAGTCAGACCGAGCATCTGGCCACGGCCCTGGCGGCACAGTACGGCAGCTCGATTCGGATCAATCAGGTTGTTGACCCGAGCATCATCGGCGGAATGCGCGTTCAGATCGGCGATGAGGTCATCGACGGATCCATCGCGAACCGCCTCGCGGACCTACGACTTCGACTGGCGAGCTAGTACTCGCTCACCGACACTTACAACAAAAAGGAAAACTCATGGCGAACATCACCATTAGCCCGGACGACATCAGCGACGCACTCAAGAAGTTCGTTACGGCGTACGAGCCCGGCAAGGCGACGACAACCGAGGTCGGCTACGTCGTGGATGCCGCTGACGGCATCGCCCACGTCGAAGGCCTGCCCGGCGCAATGGCCAACGAGCTCCTGCGTTTCGCCGACGGCACGCTGGGCCTCGCCCAGAACCTCGACGAAGACGAGATTGGTGTCATCGTTCTCGGCGAGTTCGGCGGAATCGTTGAGGGCATGGAGGTGACTCGCACGGGCGAGGTGCTGTCCGTTCCCGTCGGTGACGCGTTCCTCGGTCGTGTTGTCGACCCGCTCGGCGCTCCGATCGACGGACTCGGTGAGATCAAGTCCACGACCCGTCGCGCGCTCGAGCTTCAGGCGCCCGGCGTCATGCAGCGCAAGAGCGTGCACGAGCCCATGCAGACCGGAATCAAGGCGATCGACGCGATGATCCCGATCGGCCGCGGCCAGCGCCAGCTGATCATCGGTGACCGCCAGACCGGTAAGACCGCGATCGCGATCGACACGATCATTAACCAGAAGGCGAACTGGGCGTCCGGTGACACCACGAAGCAGGTGCGCTGCATCTACGTCGCCATCGGCCAAAAGGGCTCGACGATTGCCGCGGTAAAGGGCGCTCTCGAAGACGCCGGAGCGATGGAGTACACGACGATCGTCGCCGCTCCGGCATCCGACGCCGCCGGCTTCAAGTTCCTCGCGCCGTACACCGGCTCGGCAATTGGCCAGCAGTGGATGTACGACGGCAAGCACGTTCTGATCATCTTCGACGACCTGTCGAAGCAGGCCGAGGCCTACCGCGCGGTTTCGCTGCTGCTGCGTCGCCCGCCGGGACGCGAGGCCTACCCCGGTGACGTGTTCTACCTGCACTCCCGTCTGCTGGAGCGTTGTGCCAAGCTCTCCGACGAGCTCGGTGCCGGATCGATGACCGGCCTGCCGATCATCGAGACCAAGGCCAACGACGTCTCCGCGTACATTCCGACCAACGTGATCTCGATCACCGACGGCCAGATCTTCCTTCAGTCCGACCTCTTCAACGCCAACCAGCGTCCGGCGGTCGACGTGGGTATCTCGGTCTCGCGAGTCGGTGGTGACGCGCAGGTCAAGTCGATCAAGAAGGTCTCGGGAACGCTCAAGCTTGAGCTCGCCCAGTACCGCTCGCTCGAGGCCTTCGCGATGTTCGCTTCGGACCTGGATGCCACGAGCCGTCGCCAGCTCGCGCGCGGTGCACGCCTGACCGAGCTGCTGCGCCAGCCGCAGTACTCGCCGTTCCCCGTCGAGAAGCAGGTCGTTTCGATCTGGGCCGGAACCAACGGCAAGCTCGACGAGGTTCCGGTCGAAGACATCCTGCGGTTCGAGGCGGAGCTCCACGACTACCTCGCTCGCAACACCAAGGTGCTCGACACCCTGCGCGAGACGAACGTGCTCGACGACGACACCGCAGCTGCACTGGACGCGGGCGTGGACAAGTTCAAGCTCGAGTTCCAGACGGGCGACGGCAAGTCGCTGACCTCGGTGGGCAAAGAGGTCTTCGAGGAGACTTCCCGAGGAAGAAATCGAGCAGGAGCAGATCGTCAAGCAGAAGCGCAGGAAGTAGTCGGCTCGACGAGCTCGATCACCGACACGATCACCGATCAATGACTAAGGAAAGCTAGACACATGGGAGCGCAACTTCGGGTCTACCGGCAGAAGATCCAGTCTGCCCGGACGACCAAGAAGATCACTCGGGCCATGGAGCTCATTTCCGCTTCGCGCATCCAGAAGGCGCAGCAGCGAGTTGCAGCGTCCGGGCCGTACTCGCGCGCCATCACGCGCGCGGTGTCGGCGGTTGCGAGCTTCTCGAACGTCGATCACGTGCTCACGACCGAGCCGGAGTCGATCGATCGAGCGGCGATCGTGATCTTCTCCTCCGACCGTGGACTCGCCGGAGCGTTCAACACGAACGTGCTTCGCGAGGCTGGCGAGTTGGCCGCGCGCCTGCGCGGACAGGGCAAAGAGGTCGTTCACTATCTGGTCGGTCGCAAGGCCGTCGGGTACTTCGCTTTCCGTAAGCGCGACTCCGAGCGAATCTGGACCGGCGGCACCGATGCCCCCGAGTTCGAGATCGCTAAGGAGATCGGTGATGCCCTGGTCGAGAAGTTCATCCAGCCGTCGAGCGAGGGCGGGGTCGACGAGATCCACATCGTCTACAACCGCTTCGTGAGCATGCTTATTCAGGTGCCCGAGGTCGTTCGTCTGCTGCCGCTCGAGATCGTCGAGGGTGTCGAGGCCCCCGAGTCGACCGACGTGCTGCCGGCCTACGAATTCGAGCCGGATGCCAGCAACGTTCTCGATGCCCTGCTCCCGGTCTACATCGAGAGCCGCATCTTCAACGCCATGCTGCAGTCGGCCGCGGCAAAGCACGCGGCAACCCAGAAGGCAATGAAGTCCGCTAGCGACAACGCGGACAAGCTCATCAAGGACTACACCCGGCTGGCGAACAACGCTCGACAGTCAGAGATCACTCAGCAGATTTCCGAGATCGTGGGCGGCGCAGACGCCCTGAGCTCGGCGAAGTAGGAACAGGAAGAGACACCATTATGGCTACCGCTACCAAGAAGGCTCCGGCAACCAAGGCCGCCGCTGGCGTCGGGCGCATCGCGCGCGTCACCGGGCCCGTCGTCGACATCGAGTTCCCGCACGACTCGATTCCGGGCATCTACAACGCCCTGAAGACGACGATCACGATCGGCGACGATTCGAACGAGATCACACTCGAGGTCGCACAGCACCTCGGGGACGACCTGATCCGCGCGATCGCGCTCAAGCCCACTGACGGGCTGGTTCGTGGCCAGGAGGTGCGCGACACCGGCGGGCCCATCACGGTCCCGGTCGGCGACGTCACCAAGGGCAAGGTGTTCAACGTCATCGGCGAGATCCTCAACGCCGACGCCGACGGCACAATGGGCGGCGAGAAGATCGAGATCACCGAGCGCTGGCCGATCCACCGCAAGCCCCCGGCATTCGACCAGCTCGAGTCGAAGACCGAGCTCTTCGAGACCGGCATCAAGGTCATCGACCTTCTCACGCCGTACGTGCTCGGTGGAAAGATCGGCCTCTTCGGGGGTGCCGGTGTCGGCAAGACCGTGCTCATCCAGGAGATGATTCAGCGCGTAGCATCCGACCACGGTGGTGTCTCGGTGTTCGCCGGTGTTGGCGAGCGCACCCGTGAGGGCAACGACCTCATCGCCGAAATGGAAGAGGCGGGCGTCTTCGACAAGACCGCCCTAGTCTTCGGCCAGATGGACGAGCCGCCGGGCACGCGTCTTCGCGTTGCGCTCTCCGCGCTGACGATGGCGGAGTACTTCCGTGACGTGCAGAAGCAGGACGTGCTGCTCTTCATCGACAACATCTTCCGCTTCACTCAGGCCGGGTCCGAGGTGTCGACCCTGCTGGGTCGCATGCCGTCCGCGGTGGGTTACCAGCCGAACCTTGCTGACGAGATGGGTATCCTCCAGGAGCGCATCACCTCGACCCGTGGCCACTCGATCACCTCGCTTCAGGCGATCTACGTTCCCGCCGACGACTACACCGACCCGGCTCCGGCCACGACCTTCGCGCACCTCGACGCCACGACCGAGTTGAGCCGCGAGATCGCGTCGAAGGGTCTGTACCCGGCCGTCGATCCGCTCACCTCGACCAGTCGCATCCTCGACCCCCGTTACTTGGGCGAGGACCACTACCGCGTCGCGACGAGCGTCAAGGCGATTCTGCAGAAGAACAAGGAACTCCAGGAGATCATCGCGATCCTCGGTGTTGACGAGCTCAGCGAAGAAGACAAGATCACCGTCTCGCGTGCTCGCCGCATCCAGCAGTTCCTGTCGCAGAACACCTACATGGCCAAGAAGTTCACCGGTGTTGAGGGCTCGACCGTTCCGCTGAAGGACACTATCGAGTCCTTCGACGCGATCACCAAGGGCGAGTTCGACCACGTGGCCGAGCAGGCATTCTTCAACGTGGGCGGCATCTCCGACGTCGAAGAGCGTTGGGCGCAGATCCAGAAGGAGAACGGCTAACCATGGCCGAACTCACGGTCAGCATCGTCTCGGCCGATCACGAGGTGTGGTCGGGCAAGGCGAAGCAGATCATTGCCCGCACGGTCATCGGCGAGATCGGAATTCTTGCCGGTCACGAGCCGGTGTTGGCGATTCTGGCCACCGGCGAGGTGCGAGTCACCACGCTCGAGGGCACGGTCATCACTGCGACGGCGGACGACGGATTTCTTTCGGTCGACAACAACGTTGTGACCGTTGTCGCTCGCAACGCCGAGATGGTGAGCTAGGCGCCGACCATGTTGGTCGCGCTGGCGGGTCTGCCCGGAACGGGCAAGTCGACCCTGGGTCAGGTCATTGCCGGACGGCTGGGAATCCCGGTCGTCTCGGTCGACCCGATCGAGACAGCGATTCTGCAGGCGGGAATCGCCTCGGATCAGCCGACCGGACTCGCGGCCTACCTCGTCGCCGAGACCCTCGCCGAGCGTGTGCTCGCCACGGGAATTGGAGTCATGATCGACGCCGTCAATGCGGTGACGCCGGCGCGCGAACAGTGGGTGCAACTGGCGGAGAAGATGAACGAGCCGATCCGCTTCATCGAAGTGATCTGTTCAGACCCCGAGTTGCACCGCAGTCGCATCGAGGGCTGGCGCAAGTCAATGCCGCACATCCAGCTCACTTGGAATGCCGTCGAGCAGAGCTTTGACGACTATGCGCAATGGTCGGGACCCAGCGCCGCGGTCGCTCGGATCACGCTCGACTCGGTCGAACCGCTCGGCGTCAACGTCGATCGCGCGATCGCGTTCCTGCAGGGCTAGTGCTCCTGCTGCTGCCGCCCTCCGAGACCAAACGGGACGGGGGAGCGAGTGACTCCGCGCTCGACTTGGGGTCCCTGGGGTTTCCCGCGCTCGGTCCGCAGCGCCGCACCGCTCTCGCTAGGCTCGCCACCGTGTCGCGCTCGGTGAAGGCGTCGCTGACGGCCCTCGGGTTGGGTCCCACGCAACGCGGTGAGATCGACCGCAACCGCAGCGTGCGCAGTTCACCAGTGATGCCAGCGCTCGACCGCTACACGGGAGTGCTGTATGACGGCATCGACGTGGCGACGTTGGCGCCCGCGGCACGCGCGTTCGCCGACGAGCATGTTGTCGTGCATTCGGCGCTTTTCGGTTTGATCCGCGGCGACGACCGGATTCCGGCCTACCGGCTCTCGCACGACTCGCGTCTGCCCGAAACGACGCTTCGCGCGATCTGGCGTATGCCGATCAGCGCTGAGCTCGCGGGTGACTCGCGCCTTCTGCTCGATCTGCGCAGCGAGTCGTATGCGTCCCTCGGCCCGGCGCCCGCGACGGCGTGGCGCATCCGGGTCGTAGCGGAGGATGCGTCAGGCAGGCGACTCGCGCTGTCTCACTTCAACAAGGCGGCGAAAGGGGAGTTCGTTCGGGCCTTTGTGGAGGCTGGGGTGGACCACGACACGGTCGACTCGCTCGTCGACTGGGCAGTAGCACGTGGCATCCGCCTGGAACCCGGAAGCGACGGCGTGCTCGACCTCGTTACCTAGGTGCGGCCATCGGGGGCATCCGCTCGGTGGCATCCCGCCACGTGATCGTCGACCAGCCCCGCCGATTGCATGAGGGCGTACATCGTCGTGGGACCGACGAAACGGTAGCCGCGCGAGCGCAGCGCCGTGCTCAAGGCGGTCGACTCGGGAGTGACCGCGGGAAGCTCGGAAAGGGTTACCGGGCGTACAGTCCGCGGCGGCTGGGCGAAGCTCCAGATCAGTTCGTCGAGTTCGCCGGAGGCGAGTCCGAGGGTGATGCGCGCATTCGAAATCGTCGCCAGAATCTTCGCGCGATTCCGAATGATGCGGGTGTCCGCCATCAACGACTCGACCTCCTCCTCGCCGAACGCAGCGATCGCGGCAGGCTCGAAGCCGTGGAACGCTTCGCGGAATCCCGGCCGACGACGCAGAATCGTGATCCATGACAGGCCGGCCTGGAACCCCTCCAGGGACAACTTCTCGAATAGCGGTCGGTCGCCGCGAAGCGGATGACCCCACTCCTCGTCGTGATACCGCGCGTACTCAGGGTCAGTTCCGACCCAGGCGCAACGTTCGAGCCCGTCGGCACCGAGGAGCGTGCTCGCGGGCGCGATCATCGGTGTGCGATGCCCTCGTGGTCGAGCAACCACGCCTTGGTGGGGATGCCGTCGCCGCCGCTGTAGCCGGTAATGCGACCGTTCGAACCCAGAACACGGTGGCAGGGGACGATGATCGGGATCGGGTTTGCACCGACGGCGCCACCGACGGCGCGACCGGCGGTGGCGCGACCGGTCGCGAGTCCGATTTCGCCGTAGGACAGCACGACCCCGAAGGGGATGTCGGCGAGCTCGCGCCACACCGATCGTTGAAACTCGGTGCCGGTCGCGTTCAGGGGCAGGTCGAAGCTCGCGCGAGTTCCCTCGAAGTACTCGCCGAGTTGGGTGGTTGCGCGCTCAAGGATGGGCGAGCCGCGATCGGGTTGGCCGTCGTGAGGGAGCCTGCGGGATCGTTCGATGGAGAGTGACGTAATTGCGTCGGTGTCGGCGGTGACCTCGATGCGTCCGATGGGGGAATCGATACGGGCGAGATAGGCGGCGCCGTGGTCGCCGGGGCGTTGTTCCATGGTTCGACCTTAGCCGCGGCATCCAAACGGACTCTGGCACTTTTCGGACATCGGAGGGCACGACTGCAAGGGCGAGTGGGGGAGGATAGGACCATGACCGCGTTGATCTCCAGACCGCTCGGCCGCTCGGCCGTATCCGTGACCGTGCTCGGGCTCGGGTGCAACAATTTCGGGCGCACCGGAACCGTGACCGAGACGCAGGAGGGCACCACCGCTGTTCTCGATGCGGCCGAAGACGTGGGTCTCACCCTGCTCGACACCGCTGATATGTATGGCGGGCAACCGGGCCAGAGCGAGACATTCATGGGCGTTGCGTTGAGAGGCCGCCGCGAGAAGTTCGTGCTCGCGACCAAGTTCGGACATCCGGCCGTCGACATGGGAATCGCCGAGGGGTCGCCGCGGGGTTCCCGTGCGTACATCCGTGCCGCTGTCGAAGCGTCGCTGCGAAGATTGCAGACCGATCACATTGACCTCTACCAGCAGCACATGCCCGACCCCGAGACGCCGATCGAAGAGACGATAGCGGCGCTCACCGAGCTTCAGACGGACGGCACGATTCTGGCGTTCGGCCACTCGAATTTCTCGGCCGAGCAAACGGCCGCTGCGGAAGCGGCCGCAATTCGTCTCGGCGGTCCGAGGTTCGAGTCGGCGCAGAACGAGTACAGCCTGCTAGCGCGAGATATCGAGGGAACAGTATTGCCCGAGGTCAACCGCATCGGGCTTGGCTTTCTGCCCTACTTTCCGCTCTACAACGGCCTGCTCACCGGCAAGTTCACACGAGACACGCGCCCAGCGGACAGCCGCATCATGCGCCAGCGGGCTCACCTCGCGGAAGACGCGCCCTGGGACACGATCGAGCGCTATGAGCAATTCTGTGTCGAGCGGGGAGTCAGCATGCTGGAGGCGACATTTGGTTGGATGCTCGCCCAGCCGGGGTTAACGAGTGTCATCGCCGGCGCGTCGCGGCCGGAACAACTCAGACAGAACGCGATGGCGGCCGTTGTGTGGCAGCCCACGGCCGACGACATCGCGACGATCTCGCAGATATTCGCCTAGCCCGACGAGTCCGCGGTTTCGTGCGGAGTTATGTTGATGGCCTCATTGAGCCTGGCGAGCGCCGAGTTCACTTCGTCGAGTTGATCGACGAGATCTGCGTACTGCGTAGCCCGCGCGTCGATCGTCGCGTAGAACGCGTCAAGCGTGGCCTTACGCGCGAGTATCGCGTTTCGTTCAGCGTCGAATTGGTCTTGCGAGCTGAAGTCACCAGCGTCTGCCCGCGCATTGAACGCGTCGATGTCTTCATTGAGTTGGCCGTATTGAGCGTTGTATGAGGCGTAGTCGGCATCGATGGATGCCGCGAGTTCATCGATCTGTGCTACGAGCGCCGCGGCGGCAGCCTCTTGCTCCTCGAACACGGCATTCGACTTCTCGTGCAGGGCAACGACCAGGCTGCGGTCAGTGAAATACGTCGTGTAGTGGGCCTCGAGTTCGGGGGAGAGATCGGCGAACTCGGTGCCGATGATCGAATGCAACTCGTTGAGGCGTTCCCCCGGCTCGGTCCGCTCGTAGAAGGCTAGGGTGTCGGCGAAGCCAGGATCGTCGGCATGTTTCGCGGCCTCCGCCTCGAGCAGCACGCCTAGGTCACTGCGGTCGGCATCGGAGAGGCGATCCCAGACGGCGTGCAGCATCTCGTGGGCGGCTACGACCTCCTCGAGTCCGTCGAGACGATCATCGGTCACGTCGAACAGAAATATCCGCTGGTCGCTCGGGAGGTAACAGCCGAGGATGCCGACATCCTCCTGCCGACTGGCGCAGACGTCGTTGAAGTCGGTGTCTGAGGCGATGACGGGTCGACTCGCGAAGAACAGGAAGCGGCCCTCGTCGGACAGCCCGGCGCGCTCGGCGTAGGTCTCGATGGCCGCCGGGGGAGCGAACTGCCAGACCGCGAACTGGTCGGCGACGCGTTGAGTATTGGTGACCATCCAGAGCGCACCGGACAGTAACGCAACGTTGATCAGCACCGACAGAGCGATTGCGATGATCCCGCTCGGGCGCAGTCGCGCTCGCCCCGCCCAAACTGGTGGTTCGGGGTGGGCGTTCGGCTCTAACGTCACTGCAGGACTCTAACCGACGACAGGGAGCATCTCCGAGCGCACGCGCGGCCGTTCGGGGAGGTGTGAGCGCGGCGCGCCGTCGGAATTGCGGAGTGAGTGCTCACTCACTTAGAATCTCGGGATGGCGATCGCACAGTCCCGGGCTCGACCACTCTCGCCCGACGATCGCCGACAGGCGATCATCGAAGCCGTCATCCCCCTCATCCTCGAGCATGGGGTCGGAATCACATCACGCCAGATCGCGGAGGCAGCCGGTGTAGCGGAGGGTACGGTGTTCCGGGCCTTCAGCGACAAAGACAGCCTGATCGACGCGGCCGCGGATGCCTTTCTGACCAGAGCTGCGGTGAGCGCGGCCGGTCCCATCGTCGACCCCGCCCTTCCGCTCGACGAGAAGCTCGCCCTGGTCATGGATGTCATGAGCCACCGAGTGCGTGACGTCATGCGAATGGCGATGCTCACCGGTCGGCATGGCCCGGCTCCGACACCCGCCCAGATGGCGAAATTCAACGCCATGATTGCCGACACCTTTGCTCCCGACGCCGCTCAGCTGCGCGTACCGCTTGAGCGCCTCGGTCAGTTCATGCGCGCGCTTGCGATCGCCACGAGCATCCCCACGGGGGGAACCGAACTCAGCCCCGCCGAGATCGTCGAACTCATCTCGCACGGCGTCGTGGCACCCACCTCCGACGCACCATCGAAGAAGGAATGACATGCTGGTCCCCCTCGTTCTGCGTTTCCTGAAGCCACACTGGCCCCTCGTCGTCGGTGTAGTCGTGTTTCAGCTGGCGCAATCGATCGCCTCGCTCTACCTGCCGAGCCTCAACGCCGACATTATCGACAAGGGCATCGCCACCGGCGACACCGGCTACATCCTTGGCGTCGGAGCCGTCATGCTCGGCATAACGCTCGTGCAGGTCGCCGCGGCGATCACCGCCGTCTACTTCGGTGCCAAGGCCGCGATGGCGCTCGGTCGCGATGTGCGAAGCGCCATCTTCGAGCGGGTCGGGGAGTTTTCCGAGCAGGAGGTTTCCAAGTTCGGTGCCCCTTCGCTCATCACTCGCACCACAAACGATGTGCAGCAGGTGCAGCTTCTTGTTCTCATGACCTTCACGCTGCTGGTGTCAGCGCCGATCTTGGCGGTCGGCGGAGTCGTTATGGCCCTCCAGCAGGACCTCGAATTGTCCTGGATCATGGTCGTGGCCATTCCCGTGCTCCTGCTCACGATCGGCCTGATCGTCGGGCGAATGGTCCCGCTGTTCCGGCTCATGCAAGTTCGCATCGACACCGTCAACCGCGTACTTCGCGAACAGCTGTCCGGCATCCGAGTCGTGCGAGCATTCGTGCGCGAAGCGCTGGAGACCGACCGCTTCGCGAAGGCAAATGAGGATGTCACGCAGACGGCCATCAGCGCCGGTCGACTTTTCGCCCTCGTGTTCCCCGTGGTGATGCTGATCATGAACGTGTCGAGTGTTGCGGTGCTGTGGTTTGGTGCCTACCGCATCGACGAAGGATCGATGCAGATCGGCGCGCTCACCGCGTTTCTCGCCTATCTCATCCAGATTCTCATGGCCGTCATGATGGCGACTTTCATGGCGATTCTCATTCCGCGAGCGGCGGTGTCGGCGGATCGGATCGGGGAGGTGCTCTCCACCGAGACCTCGGTCGTTCTGCCCGAGAATCCGGTCACCGAACTCCCGGGGCGAGGGCTCATCGAACTTCGTGATGTCGAGTTCACCTATCCCGGAGCAGAGCACCCCGTCTTGCGGAAGATCTCATTCGAGGCGAGGCCCGGACAAACCACAGCGATCATCGGAAGCACCGGAGCAGGCAAGACGACACTCGTGAACCTGCTTCCTCGACTGTTCGACGCGACCGGCGGTTCCGTGCTGATCGATGGCGTGGATGTGCGGCAACTCGACGCCGATCTGCTCTGGGGCCGAATCGGACTCGTGCCGCAGCGCGCATACCTGTTTTCAGGCACTGTCGCGAGCAATCTGCGCTACGGAAAGCCCGACGCCTCGGATGAGGAACTGTGGCGGGCGCTCGAGGTGGCTCAGGCGAGGGACTTTGTAGAGTCCATGCCTGAAGGGCTAGAGTCAGCGATCAGTCAGGGCGGCACCAACGTCTCCGGAGGGCAGCGCCAGCGCCTAGCGATTGCCCGGGCGCTCGTTAAGCGCAGCGAGATCCTCGTCTTCGATGACTCGTTCTCGGCCCTCGACACTGCGACGGATGCCCGTCTGCGGCGAGCTCTCGCGCGAGCGGAGAAGGCGACAACGAAAATTATCGTCGCGCAAAGGGTGTCCACGATTGTGGATGCCGACCAGATTCTCGTCATCGAGGACGGTGAGATCGTTGGCAGGGGGACTCACGACGAGTTGCTCATTTCCAGCACGACCTATGCCGAAATCGTCGACAGCCAGCTGAAGGCCGAGGAGGCAGCGTGAGCACCACGACAAGCTCCAGTACCCCCGCTCGACCGCCGATGCGTCGAGGGCCGGGTGGCGGCGGACCCTTCGGCGGCATGGGGATGCCCGTGGAGAAATCCATGACGTTCGTACCGTCGGCCAAGCGACTGCTCGGTCGACTCCGGCCCCACCGCGCGGGTGTCATCGTCGTGATCGCGCTCTCGGTGCTGAGTGTGACGCTGACTGTCCTGGGGCCGAAGCTGCTCGGCGAGGCGACCAACATCATCTTCTCGGGAATCATCTCGAAAACGCTGCCTGTCGGGGTTACTCAGCAGCAGGTGATCGACCAGTTGCGGGCATCCGGTGACGACCAACGGGCCGACTTCCTCGGCGGGATGACCCTGAACCCGGGCCAGGGCATCGACTTCTCCTCTCTTGAGCTCGTGCTGGGCTTCGTCCTGCTCATCTATGTCGCGGCCTCGGTGCTGTCCTGGCTTCAGGGTTACCTGCTCAATGGGATCGTGCAGCGCACGGTCTATCGTCTGCGCTCGGACGTGGAGGCCAAGGTCAACTCCCTTCCGTTGCGCTACTTCGACGGCATGCAGCGAGGAGAGCTTCTCAGCCGCGTCACCAACGACGTCGACAACATCGGCCAGAGCATGCAGCAAACCCTGAGCCAACTCATCACGTCTCTGCTCACCGTGATCGGTGTGCTCGTCATGATGTTTGTCATCTCGCCAGTGCTCGCGCTCATCGCGCTCGTGACGATTCCGCTGACCTTGGGGATCACCGCCGTGATCGCCAAACGGTCCCAGAAGCTCTTCGTCGCGCAGTGGACGCACACCGGTGAGCTCAACGGCCAGATCGAGGAGGCGTACTCCGGTCACGCGCTCGTCAAGGTCTTCGGTCGCCACCGGGAGGTGGAGCGCCGCTTTGCTGACAAGAACGCCGAGCTCTTCACCGCGAGTTTCGGTGCTCAGTTCGTCAGCGGCATCATCATGCCGGCGATGATGTTCGTCGGCAATCTGGTCTATGTCGCGATTGCCGTCGTCGGCGGGCTTTTCGTCGCCAGCGGCAGCATGAGCCTCGGTGATGTGCAGGCGTTCATCCAGTACTCGCGTCAGTTCACCCAACCGCTCAGCCAGCTCGGTTCGATGGCCAACCTTCTGCAGTCGGGAGTCGCCTCCGCCGAGCGCGTATTTGAGTTGCTGGACGCCACGGAACAGTCGCCCGACCCTGACGGCTCCGAGACGCAGTCCCTCGGTGCGGCGGGCGGCCCTTCGGGGCGGCTCGCGTTCGAGAACGTGTCGTTTCGGTATGAGAAGGACACGCCGCTCATCGATGACCTGTCGCTCGTCGCGATGCCCGGTCAGACGGTCGCGATCGTGGGACCGACCGGTGCGGGCAAAACCACGCTGGTGAACCTCATGATGCGCTTCTACGAGGTCGACTCGGGCGCGATAACTCTCGACGGGGTCGACGTCTCGACAATGTCACGGGATGCGTTGCGCTCACGCTTGGGAATGGTGCTGCAAGACACCTGGCTGTTTGCCGGCACGATTCGCGACAACATCGCCTACGGTCGACCGGATGCCACCGAGGAAGAGATCCTCGACGCGGCCCGCGCCACCTATGTTGATCGCTTCGTGCACTCCCTTCCCGACGGCTACGACACGCTGCTCGACGACGAAGGCTCGAACGTCAGCGCGGGGGAGAAGCAGCTGCTGACGATTGCCCGGGCTTTCCTCGCGCGGCCCAGCGTTCTCATCCTCGACGAGGCGACCAGCTCGGTCGACACCCGCACGGAAGTTCTCGTGCAGCACGCGATGAAGGCGCTACGCGAGAACCGAACGAGCTTCGTGATCGCGCATCGCCTGTCCACGATCCGCGATGCCGATCTGATCCTCGTGATGGAGGCGGGGGCTATCGTCGAGCAGGGCACGCATTCGCAACTGCTCGCCGCGGGGGGAGCCTACGCATCCCTCTACACCGCGCAGTTCGCCGCGCCGATCGACGAGGATGCCTAGTGGCCGACTAGCGGCGCCATGACCTTCGCGGCGAGCGATGGTCGGCCCGTGGTGCGTTCCTCGGCATCCGCGACGGTCATCGCGACTAGGCCCGCGTTGGCGCCCAGGAATCGCAACGGCTCGGGTTCCCAGTTCGGCGACCGGTGGTTCACCCATGGCAGTCGGGTGAGTTCGCTGTCGTGTCCGGTAACGAGATCGGCAAGCGTGCGACCGGCAAGGTTGGTTGTGCTCAGACCGTCGCCGACGTACCCGCCGGCGGTAGCAATGCGGCCGGACGTGTCGAAACTCGCGCTCGCGTGCCAGTCGCGGGGCACTCCGAGCGGCCCACCCCAGGTGTGTGTCACTTCCACGTCGCCGATCGCGGGGAACAGGTCACCCAGGGTAGTTCTGAGGTGGTCGAATACGCCGGGCACGCGATCGTACCCGGAGCGGATCGCGCTGCCCCAGTGATACCGGGCGCCGCGCCCGCCGAACGCGAAGCGATTGTCGGCTGTGCGCTGGCCGTAGACGAGCAGGTGGCGGTAGTCGGTGAACGTGTGCCCGTGTTCTATGCCTAGTTCCTGCCAGAGCGCGTCTGGCAGTGGTTCCGTCGCGATCATGAGCGAGTAGAGAGGAAGCACCCGACGCCGAGTCTGTGCAATTGTCGCGCCGTATCCCTCCAGAGCGACGACGATGGTGTCGGCGCGAACCGTGCCCCTCGAGGTCTCGACGCTCCCCGAACGCCAGTTGAGCACCTCGGTCTGCTCGTAGATCGTGACCCCGCGACGATCGAGGGCCCTCGCCATCCCGCGCACGAGTTTCGCCGGGTGGATGCGCGCGCACGCCGGGTCGTAACTTGCGCCTACCGCGCCAGACGCGCCGACCCGATCGGCCGGCCAGAGCTCAAGCAGGTCGACACCGTAGGCGGCCGCTTCGGCGACCTCCGCTCGCGCGGACTTGAGTTGGGTCTGTGAGCGGGCATAGGCGATCGTGCCGTTCTTCACGTAGTCGATGTCGATGCCGGCGGATGCCGCGACCCGGCCCACCTCGTCAACTGTGTCGATCATCGCCCGACGCATTGCCAGCGCAGCCTCTCGGCCGTGAGCGCGCTCGAGCGAGGCGGTGGATCGTGGGAAGAGCGCGCTCACCCACCCCCCGTTGCGACCGGACGCCCCGAACCCCGCGATCTCCTTTTCGAGCACGGCGATGCTGAGGGTCGGGTCGCGTTCGAGCAGATACCAGGCCGTCCAGAGCCCGGTGAGGCCGCCACCGACGATGGCGACGTCAACGTCGGCGCTGCCAGACAGCCCCGGTCTCGGTGTCAGATCATCGGGAACGGTTTCGTGCCAGAACGACAGGTTTCGATACGCTGCGCTACTCAACCTGCGCGGCCTAGAGCCGAGACCATGCCTCGGTCAGCACTCCGCGCAGGATGCCCTCAATCTCGTCGAACTCGGCTACGCCGATGGTCAGCGGCGGCGCGAGCTGAATCACCGGGTCGCCACGGTCATCCGCGCGACAGTAGAGGCCGGCCTCGTAGAGCGCCTTCGACAGGAATCCGCGCAGCAGCCGTTCCGACTCGTCGTCGTTGAACGTCTCCTTTGTTGCCTTGTCTTTCACGAGTTCGATTCCGAAGAAGTAGCCATCGCCGCGAACATCACCGACAATCGGCAGGTCGTTCAATCGCTCAAGCGTCTTGCGGAAGATCGGCGAGTTCTCCTGAACACGCTCGTTGAGCTTCTCCTCCTCGAAGATGTCCAGGTTGGCGAGCGCCACGGCGGACGAGACGGGGTGACCACCGAACGTGTAGCCGTGGTAGAACGAGGTCGAGCCGTGCTTGAAGGGCTCGTACACCTTGTCGCTGACGATTGTTGCGCCAATAGGCGAGTAGCCACTGGTCATGCCCTTGGCGCAGGTGATCATGTCTGGCACGTAGCCGTAGGCGTCACACGCGAAGGTGTGCCCGATGCGACCGAAGGCACAGATGACCTCGTCGCTGACCAGCAGCACGTCGTACTGGTCGCAGATCTCGCGAACCCGCTGGAAGTATCCGGGCGGCGGCGGGAAGCATCCGCCCGAGTTTTGCACGGGTTCGAGGAAGACCGCGGCCACCGTCTCCGGGCCCTCAAACAGAATCATTTCCTCGATGCGGTTTGCGGCCCACAGGCCGAACTCGGCCTCGGATCCGGTGAAGCCCATTTCCTCCGAGCGGTAGTAGTTGGTGTTCGGTACTCGGAAACCGCCGGGGGTGACCGGTTCGAACATCTCTTTCATTGCCGGGATTCCGGTGATCGCCAAGGCGCCCTGCGGCGTGCCGTGGTAGGCGATGGCGCGGGAGATGACCTTGTGCTTCGTGGGGCGGCCCTGGAGTTTCCAGTAGTACTTGGCGAGCTTGAAGGCCGTCTCGACTGCCTCGCCGCCACCGGTCGAGAAGAACACTCGGTTGAGGTCGCCCGGGGCGTGGTCGGCCAGGCGGTCGGCCAACTCGATGGCGTTCGGGTGTGCGTACGACCAGATCGGGAAGAACGCGAGTTCCTCGGCCTGCTTCGCGGCGACCTCGGCAAGACGCTTGCGGCCGTGGCCGGCGTTGACAACGAACAGGCCGCTCAGCCCGTCGATGTACTTGCGTCCCTTCGAGTCCCAGATGTGGTGACCTTCGCCCTTGACGATGATGGGCACCCCGTGGCCGTCCTCCATGACGGACTGGCGGGAGAAGTGCATCCAGAGGTGGTCCTTCGCCTTCTGCTGAAGGTCCGCCTCGTTGTAGGTGGTTGTGGCTGATTCGGTCATTGTCATCGTCTCTATCTCGTTCCCCAGTTGTAGAACTGCTTTTGTAGCTTCAAATACACGAACGTCTCGGTCGACTGCACGCCGTCGATCCCGCGAATCTGTTTGTTAAGAAGGTCGATCAGGTCTTCGTCGTTCTCGCACACCACCTCGGCGAGAATGTCGAAGCTGCCCGCGGTGAGCACCACGTAGTCGACGGCCGGAATGCGCCCTAGTCGCTCGGCGACGGCCGTGGTATCTCCCGTGACCCTTATCCCGATCATCGCCTGGCGGTAGAAGCCCAGCTGCATGGGGTCAGTGACGGCGACAACCTGCATGACGCCGGAGTCGGTCAGCTTCTGCACGCGCTGTCGAACCGCGGCCTCGCTCAGGCCGACAGCCTTGCCGATCTCGGCGTAGGAGCGCCGCCCGTCGGTCTGCAGTTGCTCGATGATTGCCTTCGACACGTCGTCGAGTTGCACGGGTTTGCTTCCCGCGGGTCTCGCTGAAGGGCTCATGGCTCGATTCTGTCAGTGAGTGCACCCTTATACAAGTGATTCCGCATCAGTCAACGCGAATTACTGCCGAAATCGGTGGTCAGAGGGGTGGATGCCAGCGCCGCTGGCGGCTAGGTTAGTGAGGTGGCTGACATCCGTAACTTCATCAATGGCGAATTTGTGTCCGCACGGGCCGACTCGAGTTTCGATGTCGTCGAATCCGGCGACCGAGGAGTCATACGCGACTTCGCCGGTGTCAACGGCGGCAGATGTGGATGCCGCGTACGCCGCGGCCGCGGCCGCGTTCGAGACGTGGGGTGAGACCACGCCGGCAGAACGTCAGCTCGCGTTGTTCCGCATCGCGGACGCGATGGAGGCCAGGGCGGAAGAGTTTGCCGATCTCGAGTCGAAGGACACCGGCAAGCCCAGGGCATCACTCGTCACCGACGAGATTTTGCTGTCCGTTGACCAGATTCGTTTCTTCGCAGGCGAGGCACGCCACCTCAGCGGCATGGCCACGGGGGAGTACCTCAAGGACCACACGTCGTCGATCCGGCGCGAACCGATCGGAGTTATCGGTCAGGTCACGCCGTGGAACTATCCGCTGAACATGGCCGTGTGGAAGATCGCACCTGCCATCGCCGCCGGAAACACCACGGTGCTCAAGCCGAGCGACACAACCCCGTCGTCGACGCTGTTGTTGGCCGAGGTCGCCGCCGAGTTTCTGCCCAAGGGTGTTCTGAACGTGATCACCGGCGACCGCACCACGGGCGGTCTCATGATCGACCACAAGACACCCCAGATGGTCTCGATCACCGGATCCGTGCGTGCCGGCATGGAGGTCGCGAAGAGCGCAGCAAACGACCTCAAGCGCGTGCATCTCGAACTTGGCGGCAAGGCACCGGTGATCGTTTTTGACGATGCCGACATCCAGTCAGCGGTCGAAGGCATCGGCGTCGCGGGATACTTCAACGCTGGTCAAGATTGCACGGCGGCCACGCGCGTTCTGGTGCACCAGAACATCCACGACGAATTCGTGGCGGCGCTCGTGGCGTGGGCGCGCGACAATGCCAAGACCGGCGCGCCAGATCGCGATGACATCCTGTTCGGCCCCGTCAACAACGCCAACCAACTCGACCGTGTCTCTGCAATCATCGATGCGCTTCCCGGCAACGCCAGGGTCGAACTCGGCGGAGCACGACAGGGCGACCGGGGCTACTTCTACGAGGCCACGATCGTATCCGGGCTCAAGCAGACCGATGACGCCGTGCAGAACGAGATATTCGGGCCCGTCATGACGGTGCAGTCGCTTCTCCGACGAGAGCCAGGCCCTCGAGTGGGCCAACGGCGTTCAGTACGGGCTAGCGTCGAGCGTTTGGACCAAGGATCACGCCAGGGCCATGCGCTTCGCCAAGCGACTTGACTTCGGGTGTGTGTGGATCAACACGCACATTCCGATCGTCGCCGAGATGCCTCACGGAGGATTCAAGCACTCGGGCTACGGCAAAGACCTCTCGAGCTACGGCTTCGAGGACTACACCCGGATCAAGCACGTGATGTCCTTCATCGGTCATCAGTGACCGCCCGACGCGGCGCCGAACGCTAATGTCCGAGGATCTTGACGACACGGTCGTCGGGCCGCCGCGGCCGGTGCAGGAAGACATCCCGACCGCCGGTCTTCCGTCGACTCCCGACTCGGATCACACGGTCATTGTGCCGAGGTCTGCGCCGCGCCGAATCGATCACGCGACGGGTGAACCGATCGATGATCCCGAAGAGATCGATGAGCCCGAGATCGTGCGATTCTATGGGCTCCGACTCGGGTGGCGTGACGAAGTGATTCTGCTGGATGCACCGTGCTTCATCGGTAGAAAACCGACCTTGCCGCGCATCCCCGCACCGGTGCCTCCGCGCCTGATTCGGGTGTCGTCGCCCCGCAAGGAGGTCTCGTCGTCCCACCTTGAGGTGCGACAATTGGGGGCGTCGGTAATCGTCACCGACCTGAATTCCACAAACGGTTCCGTCGTCATGGTGCCGGGAAGCGTGCCCCGGAAACTGCGTCAGGGTGAGTCGGTAGTGGTGTCTCCCGGCACGCTGGTAGATATTGGTGACAACAACATTCTTCAAATCCTCCCAATGCAGCGCCCGGCCTAGCAGGGTGGAAAGGCAGCCGTGACCGAGCTCGGCGGCAGCAGCCCTGGCATGTCAGTGGCAATTCCCGATCGCGTTGACGCGATCGTTACTCTTGCGTGGGCGGCCGCGACCGACACCGGGTTGAGGCGAACGGCCAACGAAGATAGCTATGTGGCGATGTCCCCCATCTTTGCCGTTGCCGACGGCATGGGCGGACACTCGGCGGGTGATCTCGCCAGCGCCGCAGTCGTGCACCGACTCGCGGAAGTCGCCAGCGCGGGCTTCGGGACATCGCGCGAGGTCAATCGTGCGCTCCAGAGTGCAACGGACGATATCGGAGAGATCGCCGGCGACACGGAGCTGGGAGTGGGCACCACAGTCACGGGCGCGCTACTCACACTCCAAGAGCAAGATCCTTTCTTCGCGGTATTCAACATCGGCGATAGCCGGGTCTACTCGCTCGAACACAACGAACTGACTCAGATCACGGTGGACCATTCCGTGGTGCAAGAACTCGTCGACGCAGGCACGCTCACGCGGGACGAGGCCGACCATCACCCCGACAGCAACATCATCACCCGGGCAGTCGGATTCAACTCGGTCCCCGCCCCCGACTACTGGATGATCCCGGTACGCGTGGGTCTTCGGCTGCTCCTGTGCTCGGACGGTCTCACCAAGGAACTCAGCGACGAACGCATCCGGCTTCACTTGGCGTCTGGACTGTCGCCTGAGGTCACCGCGGCCGCGCTCGTGGATGCTGCGCTCGCTGCCGGGGGGCGGGACAACATCACCACCGTCGTACTCGACGTGCTCGACGCCCCCGAGAGCGTGCCCGACGAGGACACGGAACCCCGCGGCACGGCCTGATCGCAGCCCAGAAATGGGGGTCGCCCCACGGGCCCCTCTTCGGGGGGCAGACCCCTTTCGCGCAGCATCGACCTGCCTACAATGGTCGAATACGTCTACTGGCTGGGAGGTGCTCGTGGCGCGCCGATTGCCATCTCAGCCTCCGACCCTGCCCGGTTTCTCACACATCCATGTGTTGGGTTCCGGCGGGTTCGCTGACGTTTTTCTCTACGAGCAGAACATGCCACGTCGCCAAGTCGCGGTCAAGGTGATGTTGAGTGAGGTCGTCAACGATCAGGTTCGTCAGATGTTCCAGGCCGAAGCCAATCTCATGGCGCAGCTCAGTGCACACCCGTCGATACTTACGGTCTACCAGGCGAGCGTCTCTTCGGACGGTCGACCGTATCTCGTCATGGAACTCTGCTCGGCGTCACTGAGCCAGCGCTACCGGAGCGAGCGGCTTCCCGTTGCGGAGGTGTTGAAGATTGCTGTCAGGATCGGCAGCGCGATCGAGACAGCACACCGTGCCGGCGTACTTCACCGTGACATTAAGCCGTCAAACATCCTGCTCACCGCATACGGTCACCCCGTCCTCTCCGACTTTGGGATCGCCGCGACACTGAGCGAGTCCAGCGACCGCGAGGCGGTCGGCATGTCGATCCCGTGGTCGGCACCCGAGGTATTGATGGACGAGACGGCCGGCACGATCGCCTCCGAAGTGTGGGCGTTCGCGGCAACGGTCTACTCGCTTCTGGCTGGCCGTTCCCCCTTCGAGATTCCGGGGGACTCCAACAAATCGGCTGACCTCATTTCTCGAATCAATCGGGCCAAGCCTCAGCCGATCGAACGTGCCGACGTGCCCGACGCCTTAGAGCGCGCGCTCGTGCGCGCGATGTCTCGAAAGCCGGAGAACCGACAGGGCAGTGTGCTCGAGTTGGTTCACGAGTTGCAGGCCGTCGAGACGGAGTTGGGCGTTCCCCAAACACCTGTCGAAGTAGTGAAGGATGACTGGGCGCTCGCTACGGTGTCCGACCTTGAGGATCGCACTCGAGTTCGGGGCGGCGTCGTGCCGCGGGGCTCAGTCGCTCAGCGTCGTCGCAGAAGAAGGGCGGGGCGCTCGCCCGAGGACTATCTTGGCGTCGGCACCCTGGTCAAAGAGGAGGCGCCGCTCGCGCGCAGTTCAGGAACGGGGACGACCGGCAGGAGCAAGCGATTCCGCACTCTGGCCGGCGTTGTCGTCGGCGTCGCGGCACTCGCAGTTGTTCTCGGAACTGTCGCGACCCTCGTTCTCGTTCGCGCAGCACCCAGTGACATCCCGACGGTCTCAACGATTGAGACCACCGTTACGGGAAACACCGTCGAGTTCACGTGGACGGATCCGGGGCTCGCCCCGACCGATACCTTCCAGGTGATCACTTCCGATGGCGCACCGGCGGTGCAGCAGCGTGACACGAGCTTCGTGGTCGACGCGGAGCCGGGTGACCGAGTCTGCATCACCGTCGCGGTCAACCGCGAAGCCAAGACGGGATCGTCTAGCGGCGAAAAGTGTGCGGATGTACCGCGATGACGGGCGCATCGTGATCTGGCAGTGGCTGCGCACCAATCGATCGCTCGTGATCAGCGCGACCAGTGGTGTCGTCGTCGCGGCACTCGTTGCCGCCGCCGCGATCGTGTCCACGGGCTACACGGCACAACGGCTCGACCTCGGTGATGGTGCGGTGTGGGTCGCCAACAGCCAGCAACAGGCGATCGGCCGGGCCAACACCGAGGTGCTTGAACTCAACTCGGTTATCGCCGTGACCGGCGACGAAATCGAGGTGCTGCAGGGCGGCAGCACAGTACTGATGGTCAATCGGTCCGAGAACAAGGTCGATATTGTCGATCCCGCGTCCTCGCAGGTCACCGACAGCGTCGCCCTGCCGCCGAATCAACCCGAAGTGTTTCTCGCGGGCACCAGGGTCGCGATTTTCGAACAGGGCACCGGCGAACTGTGGATTCTTGACGCGAACGACCTCGCCAACTTCGACGCGGCGCTTGAGCCGTCGCTGAGCCTCGGAATCGGGTCAGTCGTGAGCATGGACCCGAATGGTCTGCTCTTCGCCTACGCGCCGTCGACGGGTCAGGTGTATCGAGTCAACGCCGCGGCATCCGACGTCGTCGACTCGTCTTACGCTCTGTCGGTCGTGGGATCGGCAACGAATCTATCGATCTCGTCGGTCGCGGGTCACTGGGCAGTGCTCGACACTCGTACCCAGCTCGTGCATGTCGATGGCAGGGAGGTCGACCTTGCTCCCCTCCTCGGTGACGCAAGCGGCGCCGTCGTGCAGTGGGCGAGTTCCTCGGGAAACCAAGTGCTCGTGGGATTCTCGGGAGGAATCATCGGCATTCCGCTCGACGGTGGAGCCGCCTCGATCGTCGTCGGCGGGGAGTCGGGGACCGCCGCTCGGCCGCTGACGCTCGACGGATGCGACTACGGGGCATGGACGAGCGGCCAGAGTTGGCGACTGTGTGATGGGGAACAGGATGCCTCGTCGCCCGCACTCGCGTCGATGACCGGCACCGCGCGGCTGAGCTTCGCGGTTAACGGAACTCGCGCGGTATTGAACGATCAGCGGTCTGGTCGCACCTGGGCCATTCAGAGCGCTGGCGAACTGATCGACAACTGGGATGACCTCATCGTCGTGAAGGACCCGACGCCCGAGGACCAGCAAAACGAGCAGGACGTGCCTCCCGAGGTCGAAAAGGTTCAGGTGCCTCCCGTCGCTAACGACGACGAGTTTGGTGCACGCCCGGGCCGGGCAACGGTGCTTCCGGTGCTCCTTAACGACTACGACCCCAATGGTGACGTTTTGGTGGTGAGCGACCTCGTTCCGATCGACGAAAGTGTCGGCCGAATAGACCTCATCAATGAACGGCAGCAGATTCAGTTGACGCTCGCGCCCGGCGTCACCGGGGTCATCGCTTTCGGATATTCAGTGACTGACGGCCGGGGTGGCACCGCGTCGGCGAAAGTCACCATCACGATACGGACGGCCGCCGAGAACTCCCCACCCGTGCAGGAACGAGCGACTCAGGCCGTGGTGCAGTCCGGCGGTCGCGTAACCAAGGAGGTGCTCTCCGACTGGGTCGATCCCGACGGCGATCCCTTCTACCTCACCAGCGCGAGCGTCGGCGAGCCTGATGCCGTGAGCTACAAGCCGGCCGGATCGATTGTGTACTCCGACGCCGGAACAGGCGGCGAGAAGAAGATCGTGACCCTCGTGGTCTCCGACGGAATCGCCGAGGCGACCGGAACCGTCTCGATCACCGTCAAGGCCGCTGGTGACGTACCGCTGGTCGCCGAGCCATTCGTCATGCTGGCCTACGCGGATCAAGAGATCACGATCGCACCTCTGACTCACGTAACCGGCGGCACGGGAGTCGTGCGGCTCAACAGCGTGCCGGCGAAGGCCGATGTCACGATAACCCCGAGCTACGAGACCGGAACGTTCCGATTTACGAGCTCCGCAATTCGCAGTCACTACCTCGAATACGTCGTCACCGACGGCACGAGAACGGTGACAGGCCTGGTCCGGGTGGATGTCACGTCCCCGCCCGATGCGAACACGAAACCGATCACTGTGCCCAAGACGGTCTTCGTGAAGACGCTGCGGAACGAGCGAATCGATGTGGCGGGCACCGATGTCGACCCCGCAGGCGGAGTCCTGCTGGTTACCGGGATCACTAACCTGTCAGCCACCTCGGGTGTGCGGGCGGAGATCTTGGACCAACGTCTGGTGCGAGTGAGCCTCGAAGCCCCGCTCGACGGCCCGGTCACGTTCAACTACCGCATCAGCAACGGCCTCGCCGAGGCCGAGGGCGTTATCACGGTTATCGAGATCCCCACCCCGACTCAGGTTCAACCGCCGATCGCGACCGACGATAGCGTCACGGTGCGTGTCGGCCAGTCAATTGACATTCCTGTGCTGCGCAACGACGAGCATCCGGATGGACTCGAACTCACCCTCCAGCCGACTCTCGATCAGGAGCTCCCACCCGACTCGGGGCTTCTGTTCGCCTCGGGCAGCGTGCTGCGCTATCTGGCCCCCGATCGCACCGGTAACTTCACCGCGTCGTATCGCGTCACCGGCCCGGACGGTCAGGCGGCGACGGCGATTGTTCGAATATCGGTGCGAGAAGAGGATCTGGCGACGAACAACGCGCCGGTACCGGAGACCGTCACGGCCCGAGTGCTGGCCGGTGAAACTGTGCGCATCACTATTCCGCTTGCGGGGACCGATCCCGACGGAGACTCGGTGCAGTTGCTCGGCCAGGCGAGCAACCCGGAGAAGGGTGCCGTGGTTGACACGCTCTCCGACGTGATTGTGTACCGCGCTGGCGACTACTCAGCGGGCACCGACACCTTCACCTACACAGTGATTGACTCTCTCGGCGCCCGAGCGACGGGAACCGTGCGCGTGGGGATCACGCCCCGACTGGAAGGCGCGCGCAATCCGGTTGCGATCGTCGACGAAGTTACGGTCCGTCCCGGTGTGACTGTCTCAGTGAAGGTTCTCGAGAACGACTCCGACCCGGATGGAAGTCCGCTGACCATCGTCTCGGCAGTGCCGAACGACTCGATTACGACGGCCGTGGTTGCTGATGACGTCGTTCAAGTGACCCCGCCGAGCACCCCGGGAACGTACGGCGTGATCTACTCCATCGAGAACGATTCGGGGGGCACCAGTCAAAACTTCATCCGGGTGACAGTGCGTACGGATGCCCCGTTGTCGTACCCCCTCGTCACCGATACCGTGCTGACGCTCTCCGACGTGCTCGATCGCGATCGCGTCGCGGTGGATGTCTTGGCAAACGTCTTCTTCGCCGACGGCGATCCGCGATCCCTCGGTCTGTCTGTCTACCCCGGATACGGGGCCAACGCCCAGGTGACATCGGGCAAGCGCATCACCGTCACGGTCGGCGATAAGAGTCAGATCATCCCGTTCGCCGTCACGCACCCCGACGACACATCTGTGGTGAGCTACGGTTTCATCCGGGTTCCGGGCTACGACGACGCCCTGCCGCAACTCGATCGCCGCGCACCGACACTTCGGGTCAACAGCGAAGACGAACTCGTCATCGATATCAACGACTACGTGATCGCGGTCGGTGGCAAACAGGTTCAACTGACGGATCCCAACGCGGTGCGCGCGACCCACGCCGATGGCAGCGAACTGGTTCGCGACGCGGGCACGCTCGTGTTCACGTCGGCCGACAAGTACTTCGGCCCGGCGTCGATCTCCTTTGAGGTCACCGACGGCACGTCTGTGTCGGACCCGAACGGGCGCACGGCGATACTCGTGCTGCCCATAACGGTGCTTCCCCGGGACAACCAGCCGCCCGCGTTCCGGGGGGCGGTCATCAGCTTTGAGCCAGGTCAGGAGAAGGAGATCGATCTCCTCAAGCTGACGAACTATCCGTACCCGGATGACATCGACGAGCTGGCCTACACGGTGCTCGACACCATCCCGATCGGCTTTAGCTACGCCCTCAACGGCACGCTCCTGACCTTGCGCGCGAATGACAACGCCGTGAAGGGGAGCACCACGTCGATAACGCTCGGCGTGCGCGACGATCTCAGCGTGGGTAGCGCTGGGCGCATCGAACTCAGCGTGGTGCAGTCGACGCGACCATTGCTTAAGCCCGGCGCCGACTCCGCGAAGGTGACGCGCAACTCGACCGCCATCATCGATGTGCTCACTAACGACATGGCCACCAACCCGTTCCCCGGCAAGCCTCTGTCGGTCATTGCGATCAGGGGGCTCGACGGTGCGGGTCTGCCCGCGGGAGTTCAAATTGTCCCCAACGAGACCAAGAGCAGTCTCACGGTGACAGTCTCGGCGACAGCCGCTCCGGTCGACGTGACCCTTCAGTACCAAGTCGCCGACGCATCTGGCGATCCGGATCGATATGTCTGGGGCCTCGTCACAGTGTCTGTGCAGGATCGTCCAGACCCGGTATCCAATCTCGCGGCGACAGGATTCGGCGATCGCGAGATTTCGCTCGCGTGGAACGCCGGGGCATTCAACAACTCCCCGATTTCGGGCTACAAGGTGACGGTGTCGACGCTCGCGGGTACCGTCGTGTCCACGGTCAACTGCACGGGAACGACATGCACGATCCCGACCCCGGGCAACGGCTCGTCGAACGCCGTTCGATTCTCGGTTCTCGCGACTAACGCGATCGGTGACTCTGACCCGGTGTCCGGCGGAAGTGCGGTGTGGTCAGACATAGTTCCGCCCGCTCCGAGTGGAGTCTCGGCGAGCCCGCTGGATCATGGACTACGAATCAGTTGGAACGCGGTAACAACTCCCGCCGGCGGAACCCCGGTTACGAGCTACGTTGTTGCGGCCGGAGGGATCAGCGTCAGCGTTGCCTGCGCGACTCCGGTATGCACAAGGGACATTGTCGATCCGTCTCTGGCCAATGGGTCTCCGGTCTCGTACAGCGTGAGCGCTCGCAACGACGCCTATGCGCCGCTTGCGTCGTGGAAAGCGACGATCCAGCAGGGGACCCCGGCGGGACCGCCGATCGCGATCGCCGCGCCTTCCGCGACCGCGGCATCCGACACGAGCATTGCCCTTGACTTCAGTGCCACCTTCTCCAACAACGGCAAGGCGATCTCGGCTTACACAGCGGCGCTCTACACCGGCGCAGTTCCCAGCTGCGCGCCAGACGGAACGATCTCTGCGGCCGGCGCAACGATTGTGAATACGGGCACTGCCACCTCAACTGTGTTCGGGGGGCTGTCGCCCGAGGTCGAGTACACCCTTCTCGTCTTTGCTTTCAATGGCCAGGGATGCACGGCGAGCCAGTCGGTAATCGCGCGCACTCCGCCTCCCGTGATCTCCGCCATCGGGGTCTCGGGACCGACACAAAACGGAAGCGTCTACGACTTTGTGCTCACGGGAGTCAACTTCGGCTCGGGCATGATCGGAAGTGGCTATTCGGTTTACTATCGGCTCAATGGCGGCACGGAGTACGGCCCGGTGCCGATCGGCGGCTTCCTACAGGCAGAGCCCCTTCAGTACGGTCAGCCGGTGTCGGTGCAGGCTCGGGCCTGCCGTGACTACTCGGGGCAACTCGTCTGTCAGCCGGTGCTTTCCGCGGCGGTAGCTCTGGGCGTTCCCGTGAATCCCCAGGTGGCGGGACCGCTCACGTTTACCCCCGACGGATCGCCCCTGCTCTGGAATAGCGGAACATTCGCCTGGCTCGGCTTCCCCACGGGAAGCTACGAGGCCGTCGAGTACGCGTGCGGCACGGCGCCCGGCGGCCCCTGGATTCCGGCAGACACAACCTTGAGCTGTCACGTCGACGCCAACCCGGCGCAGACGCCATACCTGACCATTCGGGTCACCGCCAACGGCGGTCAGAAGTACACAATCACCTACAACGGTTTCGACTATGACTAAGGGAAAAAGTATGACCATGACACCCGAGCAGGCGACTTGGTTCTCCGACATCTTCGGACGGCTAGTTGCCAATGTTGATCAGGTTCTGTTGGGTAAGACGTTCGTGATCCGGCTGGGCTTTACCGCTCTGTTGAGCGAAGGCCACCTGCTTCTCGAGGACTACCCGGGCACGGGTAAGACGTCATTCGCGCGTGCCATGTCTCAGAGCGTCGCCGGCACCAACAGCCGAATTCAGTTCACCCCAGACCTGCTGCCGGGCGATATCACCGGCGTGAGTATCTACGACCAAGGCAAGGGAGCCTTCGAGTTTCATCCCGGGCCGATCTTCGCGAACATCGTCCTTGCCGACGAGATCAACCGGGCGAGCCCGAAGACACAGGCGGCGCTTCTCGAGGTGATGGAGGAGGGCAACGTGACTGTCGACGGCGTTACGCATCCTGCGGGCTCGCCGTTCATGGTCATCGCGACACAGAACCCAATCGAGCAGGCGGGTACGTACCGCCTGCCCGAGGCTCAACTGGATAGGTTCCTCATGAAGGCGTCGATCGGTTACCCAGATCACGCCTCGACCCTGCGCATTCTCGAGGGGGCAGCGGTGAAGGCGCACGACGTAACGCTGTCGCCGATCGTCACGTCAGACGTTGTCGTGGAGATGGGTCAGCTCGCCCGAACGGTGCACGTCGACCCCACAATCAATGACTACGTTGGACGCCTGGTGGAGGCCACCCGCTCCGCCGACGAGGTGCGCCTCGGCGCGAGCGTGCGGGGCGCTCTCGCGCTCATCCGCACTGCGAAGACTCTCGCGGCGGCGAGCGGTCGTCACTACGTGATTCCGGACGACGTCAAGGCGCTCGCCGAACCCGTTCTCGCCCACCGACTGATCATCGACCCGGAAGCGGAATTCGACGGAGTAACCGCGACGAGCGTCATGAGCCAGATCCTCATCGAGACCGCGCCGCCCAGCGAGCGGCAAGCGGTGTAATGGCGGGGGCCAAAGTGCCCGGCAGTGCGCCATCCGCCGCGCGTGAACCGACTAGAGGGTCGGCGCGCGCCGGCGTGACTCTCGGTGCGCGACCGGATGCTCATCTCACGTCGACCGCGACCAAAGGCCTGACCAACGCGCGTACCCGCATCGTTGGCGAGCGCACCGGAGTGCTCGCGGACGCGATTATCGCGGTCGTGCGCTTCAGCGCGGCGGTACGGGATGCGTTCGCGCGAGTGTTTGGCAAAGTGGCATCCGTCGTCACGCCGCTCGGCTGGGCGATGATTCTCATTGTTCCGCTCGCGTTGGGGTTTGGATACGGCCTCGCCTGGGTCGAGCTCATAGTTATCGGCTTTGCAGGGCTTGCACTGCTCGTGATGGCGCTCGTGTATCTCGTCGGTCGCACGCCGATCAACATCACCCTGACCGTTCCCCACGGCCGGGTGGTCGTCGGCGAACCTGCTTCGGGAGAGCTCGACGCGACGAATCCCGGTCGGCGCCGCGCGCTCAGCGTGACGGTGGAAATTCCGGTCGGCCACGGACTCGTTGAGTTGGCGATTCCCGGCCTCAGTCGCGGCGCGACCGTTGCTCGAGAGTTCGCTGTTCCGACCAATCGGCGCGGTGTCGTACCGATCGGCCCGGTGCGCACGGGGCGGGCCGACCCCGTGGGTCTCGTGAGGCGCGAATTGATCTGGGCGGATGTTGCCGAACTCTTCGTGCATCCGCGCACCATCGGCATCCCGAGCATGAGCACAGGATTCATTCGGGACCTCGAGGGCCAGCCCACTCGGGACCTGTCCAACAACGACGTGTCGTTTCACGCGCTGCGAGAGTACATTCCCGGTGACGAGCGCCGCTACATCCACTGGAAGTCGACAGCGCGAACCGGAACCTACATGGTGCGCCAGTTCGAGGAAACCAGACGAAGCCACCTGGTCGTCGCGCTGAGTTTGGCCTCAAGCGACTACGGCAGCGACGAAGAATTCGAGATGGCGGTGAGCGTCGCCGGTTCGCTTGGGGGTACGTGCAATCCGCGACGCCCGCACCGTCTCGGTCGTGGCCAGCGAACTGACCCCGCAGTTCGCCAAACGGAAGGTGTACGCAGTCAGGCTGCTATCCACGGTGTCCCGGTCGCGGCTTGCTCGACGACCTCGCCGTCGTCGAGAAGTCCGAGGCTGCGTTGACCATTGTCGACGTGGCTCGGGTTACCGGCGACCAGACGGGCGGCGTCTCCGTTGCGTTCCTGGTGTGCGGGTCGGAGGTCACGCCGCAGCAGTTGAGAGCGGCGTCAACGAGTTTCCCGGTCGGTGTCGAGGTCGTAGCCGTCGTGTGTGATCCGGAACGGCCGCCGGGACTTCGTCGGGTCGCAGGGCTCAGCGTGTTGACCATCGGCTACCTCGACGACCTTCAAAAGTCGCTCGCACGATCGGTGGCGGCATGACCGGGCGGCCGAGTCGCGGGGTCATCGCGGTCAACACGGCGATGCTCTGGTTGGCGACGCTTGTAGCGTCCGTCGCGCTCTGGCCGGTCTACGCCAGCACGCCGTTTCTTATTCTTGTTGCGGTCGCGCTCGTGGCCGGGTCGACCATCGCGATCCTCGGCGCGACCCTTCGGTGGCCCGGATACGTCGTCGCACTGGCCACGATCGGCGCGTTCGTCGTGGTCGGCGTTCCCGTTGCCGTGCCCTCACAAGCGCAGTTTTTTGTGCTGCCAACGTTCGAGGGTCTCGCCGACCTCTTTGCTGGCGTCGCCCTCGGCTGGAAACAACTGCTGACGATCAGCCTGCCCGTCGGCGACTATGAGGCGCTGCTGGTTCCCGCGCTGGTCCTGCTGCTGGTGACTGTCGTTGTCGGACTCTCGGTTGCGCTCCGCGCGAAGTTCGGCGAACTCGGGCGTCATCCCACCGCTGGTGTTGTTCATCGTGGCAACCGCATTCGGCCCGGTCTACCCCGATCGACCGATCGTCGTGCCCCTGGTCTTGCTCGTCGTCGTGTTGTTCTGGCTGGTCTGGTTTCGGTGGTACCGCAGGCGCCGGGCGATTCGAATGCTACTCAGTGCAACACCCGACGGTCAGAAGGCCCCGGAAAGGGGCTTCGCCGGGGTCCGGAGCGTTATTGCCGCCGGAGTCATCATGGCCATCGCGTCGGTCGGTGCCGTGGCGGCTTCGGTCGCGCTGCCTCCCACATCGACGCGAACCGTGCTGAGAACGGTCATTGTGCAGCCGTTTGACCCGAGGGACTATGTGAGTCCGCTCGCCGGATTCCGGCGGAACTGGCAGCCCGCCAGTACCAACGCCGCGCTGTTTACCGTGGCGGGCCTTCCGAGCGGGCAACGGATTCGGCTGGCGACGCTCGATACCTACGACGGGGTGGTGTTCTCCGTTGGCAGTGCCGACGAGGCAACCGCCTCGGGGTCATTCACCCGGGTGCCGTACCGCTTCGACCAGTCCGCCGTGACAGGCGAGTCCGTGACGATTGAGGTGACGATCGACGCCTACTCGGGAGTATGGGTGCCGACGGTCGGTCAGTTCGAGTCGATCACGTTCGACGGCGACGCGGCCGATCTCCGCAACGCGTTTTACTACAACAACACGACAGGTACCGCGGCGGTTGTCGGTGGCATCTCGAGTGGCGACGCGTACACGCTGAACGCCGTTATCGCCGATCAACCGACGACGAGCGAACTCGTGAACCTCGTCCCCGGGTCGGCCACAGTGCCGACACCCCAGGGCGTGCCCGCCGAACTGACCGTGAAGCTTGACGAGTACACCAAGTCGGTGGAGGGAGCCGGGCAACGTCTCGTCGCCATGCTCGCTGGGCTCGCGGCGGAGGGCTACGTCAGCCACGGCGTGGGTGCGGATGAACCGCCTAGCCGATCGGGTCACGCGGCCGACAGGCTTGTCGAGCTAGTGACGGCGCCACGAATGATCGGGGATGCCGAGCAGTACGCGGTCGCCGCCGCTCTCATGGCCGATCAACTGGGCTTCCCGGCTCGCGTCGTCACGGGCTACGCTCCGCAGGGCAGCACCGTACGCGGCAGCGACGTCGCGGCGTGGATCGAGATCAACACCGCCCAGTACGGCTGGGTGGCCATCGATCCGACGCCACCGATGCGCGAGATTCCCGACGAGGTGCCGGAAGACACTGCCGTCGTGGCGCGTCCACCCACAATCGTGCCGCCACCGGTCGTCAACACCGAGCGGATCGACCGACAGACGACTCCGGAAAGCCAGCAGGACCTACCCCCGGACCTCGATCCCGTGCTGCAGGCTGTACTCGCGGTTCTCCGCGTGATGGGCTGGTCACTTATCGGACTGGCGATCCTGCTCTCCCCGTTCCTGGTGATCATCGCCGCAAAGATTCGCCGGCGTCGACTGCGCAGGCGGGCACCCAGTTCCCTCGAGCAGATCAGCGGGGGTTGGCAGGAGTTCGAGGACGCCGTCGTAGACCACGGGCTTAGTCCTGCGGCATCCGCCACCCGCAGCGAGATCGCATCGTTCGCGGGCGGAGTGCAGTCGGAGGTGCTCGCGGCGGTTGCCGACCGAGCGGTCTTCTCGCCCGAACAACCGCACGCCACCGATGCGGATAGCGTCTGGCGTGCCGTCGAAGACCTCGACCGTGCACTGGACTATGGCCTGACCCGGTGGCAGAAGGTAAGGGCGCGAATCTCGTTGCGATCGCTCGGTGGTTATAGTGTCAGAAACCTGTTCAAGCGTTAGGACCGTCTCGTGATCTGCTCCTCCTGCGCTGCTGAACTGCCTCAGGGGGCGATGTTCTGCGGCGAATGCGGTCGCCCCGTCGCATCCAGGGAACCAGAACCCGGCGCCGCTTCGACTCCGCGGCCTGCGCCCGAGGCGACGACGGATTCGGGAGACGTGAATCAGGAGGTTCTCCACGCCCCGTTGGCAGAGCTGGTCGAAGTCGTTTTGCCCGAACGGTCCGAGGTTCTCCCCAGCACGCAGGCCGACCTCGAGTCGTTCGACCCGGAGCCGGAGCCGGAGCCAGAGCCAGAGCCCGAGCCAGAGCCCGAGCCGGAGCCGGAGCCCGAGCTCGAGCCCGAGCCCGAGCCCGACCCGGACCCGGACCCGGAACCTCTCCCTGAGTACGTTGATGAGCACGCGGACGAAGAGGAACTCTGTGCACAGTGCGGAACGCGCCTCGACTCCAACGACATCTTTTGCGGCGAGTGCGGATTTGTCAGGCAGCAGGCGGGTGCCGCACGACCGAGAGACACGGTCTCGCTGGACCCGTTCCCCTGGGGAATAGCGACCGATCCCGGACTCGCTGGACTTCGAGAAGAGCCCATGCCGACGTTCGACGACGACATCGACGAGACACGCATCGTCGATCGCACTGAGCGCGGCGAGCGATTCGTGCTGCAGTTCAGTACCGGCGAGAGTGTCAGCGTGACGGGAAACGGCCTGCTCGGGCGAAACCCCGTGGCGGAGCCGGGGGAGTACTTCGACTCATTGGTGACGATCTCCGACCCGGGAAAGTCGGTGTCCAAGACGCACCTCGAGTTTGGCCAGGACGCCGGATCGTTCTGGATCAGTGACCGTTACTCCGGAAACGGCACAGTTGCCCGGCAGCCCGACACCGCGCCGCGCCGCTGCGAGGCAGGCAAGCGGTACCGAATCGTCCGCGGTACGCGGGTCGACATCGGCGAGCAATTCTTTATCGTTAGCTGACGCCTCCTCGACCGCTCGAGGCTGACCGCACAATCCACCCCGGCCCCGCCAGCCGCTCGAGCAGGGCATCTGCTGTGATTCGCTCGGAGCGTGACTGGGTCAGCGCGCGAGGGGGTGCGGTTTCCCCGCGCACCCGAACAGCCCGGGCCGTTTCGATTTCCCCTCATCGCTTCGGTGACCCCGGTGGTCGCATCCGTCGTCATCTGGCTGGTGACCGGTTCAGTCTTCGCGTTGGTATTCGCAGGACTCGGCCCCATCGCGGCCGTCGCCAGTTGGGTGGATGCGCGCTTTGGTGGTCGCAGAAGACGTCGGCGCGAGTCCCGTCGCTTCGCCGACGAACTGGCAGCGGCGCGCGGCGAGCTAGCCGCGACCCACCGGCGCGAGGTGTCAGCACTCGAAGCGGCGACCCCACGCGCGTCGACAATAGTTGATCGGCTCGGTTCGGATCCGAGCCGCTGGGCGGCGGGGGCTCACGACCGACTGCCGGTCGCGGTAGGGCGCGGCGCACTGCCGAGCACCACGCCGGTTCCCGCACTTCCCGAGATCGCGGACGACAGTATTGCCGCGCAACTTCACGCGCTCGCCGCCGACGCCATGGTGCTCGAGAGCGCGCCGATCGCGGTGGACGCGCGCTTGGGAATCGGGGTGTGTGGTCCGACCGCGCTGGCCCGCGCCGCTGCACGCGCGATCGCGGTGCAGGTGGCGTGGTGCCTGTCGCCTGCTGACTATTGGCTTGCGGGGGAGACGGAGCGGGAGGGGCTTGGTCAATTGCCCCATCCGCGCCGAGCCAGCGTGACGCCCGGCGCGCAGTTTGAGTTCGGCCGCCTCGACTCCACGAGCCCCACGGTGGTGATCGGCATCGCCTCGGCGGCGCGCGAGCTGCCCGGCGCGTGTCGGATCGTCGTCGAACTCGGGGCGGGTGAAGCAGACATCATTCATCACCTCGACGTCTCATTGAGGGGGGTGCTGCGACCCGACTTCGTGTCGCGGGAGCAGTGCATGGCGTGGGCCGATCGCATTAGTCGGGATGCCGCGGCCGAGGGAATCGTAACGTCCGGCGGTGACCTGCCGAACGCCGCGGAGCTCGCGCCCCTGCTTCGGCACGCGGAGGATCGCGCTCGGGCGACACTCGGGTGCGAGCCCGCGATCTGCGCGACGGGTCCGTTCAGCATCGACCTGGTGCTGGACGGCCCGCACGCGGTCATTGGTGGCACGACGGGCAGCGGCAAGAGCGAACTCCTCATAGCGTGGGTGGTGGCGATGGCCGCCCCGAGGCCGCCGGAAGAAGTCACGTTCCTGCTGGTCGATTTCAAGGGCGGCGCGGCGTTCACCGAGCTCGCTCGCCTGCCGCACACCGTGGGGATCATCACCGATCTGGACAGTTCGGGTGCGACGCGCGCACTCGAGAGCCTGCGTGCCGAAGTGCGATTTCGGGAGCGTCTGCTCGTATCCGAGGGCGCGCGGTCCATTGAGGAGACGTCGACGTGTGCTCGCCTGGTCGTCGTGGTCGATGAGTTCGCGGCGATGCTCGCGGAGCATCCCGACCTTCACGCCGTCTTCGCCGACTTGGCGGCGCGGGGTCGCGCTCTGGGAATTCATCTCGTGCTGTGTACGCAACGGCCGGCGGGGGTGGTTCGCGATTCCGTGCTTGCCAATGCGGAGTTGCGGATCTCGCTCCGTGTGAACAACCGCTCAGACAGCTCGGCCGTCGTCGGCACCGCCGCGGCCGCCGACATTGCGCTGGAGGCTCGCGGCCGGGGGATCGTGGCCACGGGCGGGGCAAGCGAGCTCGTGCAGTTTTGCCTTGCGAGCGCTGAGGACATTGTCCGGGTGGCCGAGCGATGGGCGGGATCGCCGCCACCTCGACGGCCGTGGTGCGAGCCTCTCCCGACTGTGGTCGCTCCGGAGGATGTTCCGTCGACCGGTGACGGACTGGCGTTCGGGCTCAGCGACATTCCCGAGGAACAGCGACGCGACACCGCCGTGTACCGTCCAGGCAGTGACGGCCACCTCCTCGTTCTTGGCGCGTCGCGGGCAGGCAAGACGACAACCCTCGCGGCGATCGCTCGAACGGCGTCCGACATCGTTTGCGTGCCCCGGGAGCCGGATGCCGCCTGGGATGCGATCTGCGATCTCGCCGAGGCAACCGAAGGCGGCAGTCCTCGAGAGACTCTTCTCGTTATCGACGACCTGGACTCGCTCGTCGCCCGCTTCGGCGCAGACCACCGGGCCGGCGTCGTCGAGGCGTTGGGGCGCATTCTCCGGGACGGCCCGACCCACGGCATTCACGTTGTTGCATCGGCGCAGCGAGTCGGCGCCGAGCTTCACGTGTTGGCATCGAGCATTCCGGCCAGGCTCATGATGAGGCACTCCTCACGGCAGGAGTTCGTGCTGGCGGGCGGCGAGTCGGCAGACTTCGTCGACGGACTTGCCCCCGGCGCCGCGCTGTGGCGCGGGCATCGCGTTCAGGTCGCCCGCGTCGAAGTAGTCGAGGGTGCTCCCGCCACCGGACGGGAGGCGACCCTCGCGCCGGACCGTCCGCTCGCCATCGTGTCTTCGCGCGCCGCGGGGCTGATGTCCCGTTTCCCCGGGGCCGTCTCGTTGGCCGACACCCTGGGCGACGTGCGAGCGGCGGTGCTGTCGTCCGGCGTTCTCATCGGAGACATCGAGGAGTGGCAGTCGCGCTGGGGCACGGTCGCCGCCCTCAGGCCGATGGCGCAGATAGTTTTTGACGGGTGCAGCGCCGCAGACTTCCGGGCTCTGACTCGCTCCCGGCAGCTACCGCCGCCGGTTGGGCCGGGGGTGGGTTGGCGGCTCAACGAGGACGGCTCGGCCAGCCGTGTCCGACTTCGGTTCCCCGCAACTGCGGAGAGGCGCGAAGAGTGAACGATCGACGAGAACCCGACTAGTCGGCGAGCACCGTCGCGAGGTCGGAGTGCTCAAGGCCGTGCGCCGAAGCGACCGGTTCGTTGACCACGGATCCCGCGTGGGTGTTGAGCCCGAGGGCGAGCGCCGGATCGGCCCGCAAGGCCGCCCGCCAGCCGAGGTTCGCGATTGCGCGAGCATAGGGCATTGTGGCGTTGGTGAGGGCGTAGGTCGAGGTGTTGGGTACGGCGCCCGGCATGTTGGCCACACAGTAGAAGAGGCTGCCGTGCACAGGGAAGGTGGGATCGGCGTGCGTCGTCGCCCGCGTGTCGGCGAAGCAGCCGCCCTGATCGACCGCGATGTCCACGAGCACGCTGCCCGGCTTCATCCGGGAGACGAGGTCGTTGCTCACCAGCTTGGGCGCTTTCGCCCCCGGCACGAGCACCGAACCGATTACGAGGTCGGCGGTCAGGAGCGCGCGTTCGATTTCGAAGCCATTCGAGGCGATCGTGTGCACTCGACCTGCGTACAGGGCGTCCAGCTCGCGCAGGCGCTGGATGTTGGTGTCGAGCACTGTCACCTCGGCGCCGAGGCCGACAGCCACCGAGACCGCGCTCGTGCCTGCCACTCCGCCGCCGAGAACGACGACGCGGGCGTTGTGGGTTCCGGGAACACCCGGAACCAGAAGCCCGGGGCCGCCGTTGGGTTTGAGCATCGCATTGGCGCCCACGATCGGGGCGAGCCGTCCGGCGACCTCGCTCATGGGGGCCAGCAGCGGCAGTGCGCGGGACGGCAGTTGCACCGTCTCGTAGGCGATGGCGGTTACCCCTGCGTCGAGCAGAGCGGTCGTGAGTTCGGCTTCTGCAGCGAGATGAAGGTAGGTGAACAGCAGCAGGTCGCGTCGGAAGTAGCCGTACTCCGATGCAACGGGCTCTTTGACCTTAAGGAGCAGGTCAGCGCTGGCCCAGACGGTCGCTGCATCGGGTGCGATGGTCGCGCCAGCGGCAACGTAGTCGTCATCGGTGATCGACGAGCCGAGGCCAGCGCCGGTTTCGATGAGCACTTCGTGGCCGTGAGCGACGAGGTCGAATACTCCGGCGGGGGTTATTGCCACGCGGAATTCGTTGTTCTTGATCTCTCTGGGGATGGCGACCTTCATCCCCCTAGCGTAGCGGCGGAACACCATGGATTCCGCACAACTTTTAGCCATTCTGATGCTGATTTCGTGAAATTTATGTTACAAAATGCACCTTTTGCCCCTTCGGGCTGTATCCGAAGGGCCTCGTGTGTCAGTATCAATCCACGCGTGAACCGAAGGAGCTGACCCCGATGAACAGACAACTTCCCCAGGACCCCATCGTCCGTGAACTCGTGCTGCAGGCCCGCCGCATGCAACTGTCGAGGCGTCATGTCCTCCAAGGCGCAGGCATCGGCGCGGGTGCATTGGCACTCGCCGCGTGTGCGCCGACGACAGCGGGTGCGCCGACTCCGGCCGAAGACATTTCGGCGACCGACAAGACGCTGACCTGGTCCAACTGGCCCGCATACATCGACGAAGATGACGACGGCAACTACCCCACCCTCGTCCGATTCCAGGACGAGACCGGCATCAAGGTCGAGTACAAGATCGACATTGACGACAACAACACCTACTACGGCACCATCAAGGACCAGCTCGCGCTCGGTCAGGACACCGGTGCCGACACCTTCTGCCTCACCGAGTGGATGGTCGCTCGACTCATCCGATTCGGCTACGTGCAGGATCTGGATGCCGCAAACATCCCGAACAAGAAGAACCTCACCCCAGCACTGCTCAACCCGGACTTCGACCCCGGTCGCATGAAGACGCCTGCCGTGGCAGAACGGCTTCGCCGGCCTCGCCTGGAACACGGACGAGATCCCCGCTGGCCTGAAGAGCGTCGACGACCTCTGGAAGCCAGAGCTCAAGGGCAAGGTCACCGTGCTCAGCGAGATGCGCGACACCATGGGTGTGCTCATGCTCGCCAACGGTGTCGACATCTCGGGCGAGGGCTGGGGCAGCGACGAGTACAACGCCGCGATCGCAGTGCTCGAAGAGAATGTCACGTCTGGCCAGATCTTCGGCATCAAGGGCAACGAGTACATGCAGGACTTCGTCTCGGGCGACGCGCTCGCCGCGATCGCGTGGTCCGGTGACATCACCGTGCTCAACGCCGAGGCCGGCTACGAGAAGTGGAAGTTCGCGCTTCCCGACTCGGGCGGCACGCTGTGGGGCGACACCTTCGTCGTGCCGATGGGCTCGCCGCGCAAGGCCAACGCCGAGGCGCTCATGAACTACTACTACGAGCCCGAGGTAGCGGCCGAGGTGGCGGCGTGGGTCAACTACATCACGCCCGTCGAGGGCGCACAGGCGGTCGCCGCCGAGCTCTTCCCCGAGTACGCGGAAGACCAGCTGATCTTCCCGAACGAGGAGACGCTGAGCCAGGCGCACATCTTCCGCACGCTCGACTCCGCCGACGATCAGGAGTTCAACGCCGAGTTCCAGCGCGTCAAGCTGGGCGCCTGATGGCAAGTGGCGAATTCGCCGAGGCCGGAGCGGACCTCGAGCTGGTTGGTCTGCACAAGCGGTTCCCCGGTTTTACGGCAATCGAAGAACTCGACCTGCTCATTCCGGCGGGCTCGTTCTTCGCGCTACTCGGACCGTCGGGGTGTGGCAAGACGACCACGCTGCGTCTGGTCGCCGGTCTCGAGCAACCGACGTCGGGCCGTATCCTCATCGGCGGCAAGGATGTGACGAACGTCAAGTCCTTCAAGCGGCCGGTGAACACCGTGTTCCAGAGCTACGCACTGTTTCCGCACATGACGGTTCTCGAGAACGTCGCGTTCGGGCTGCGTCGTCGCGGAATTGCCGATGCTGTGGGCAGGGCACACGAGGCTCTTCGCCTTGTCGAGCTCGATCACCTCGGTGCACGCAAGCCTCAGCAGCTGTCGGGCGGCCAGCAACAGCGCGTCGCGCTGGCGCGTGCCGTGGTCAACCGGCCCGCGCTGTTGCTGCTCGATGAGCCGCTCGGAGCGCTCGACCTCAAGTTGCGGCGTCAGATGCAGCTCGAGCTCAAGACGATTCAGAGCGAAGTCGGCCTGACGTTCCTGCACGTCACTCACGACCAGGAGGAGGCCATGACCATGGCCGACACCGTCGCGGTCATGAACAAGGGTCGGATCGAGCAGATGGGTGCGCCGGAGGAGCTGTACGAGCTCCCGAAGACGGCGTTCGTCGCCAACTTCCTCGGCCAGTCCAACCTCTTCACGGGCAATGTGACGTCGTCGAAGGGCGAATCGATCATCGTCGACATTCTCGGCGTCAAGGTCGAGGTCCCCAAGGACCGTGCGCAGCGCCACGCTGGCGAGGTGACGATCGGCGTGCGACCGGAAAAGCTCAGTCTGCACAGTTCGGCTCCGAAAAAGGAGTCGGGCGAGAACTCGCTCGGCCCCGGTCGGGTCGTTGACGTTTCGTTCAGCGGCATGAGCACGCAGTACCAGATTGCGATTCCCGGCCTCGGCATGGTCACGGTATTCGCGCAGAACCTGGACTTCGGTCCGATCGCTCGTGTCGGCGAAGAGGCGTGGGTGAGTTGGACGGTCGATCACGGCTTTGGGCTGCTCGACGAGCCCGAGCACGACGGCAAGTTCGCGTCTGACACCGACACCAAGACGATCGCGACTCAGACCCGAGCACGAGTTGCTAGCGGAGATTGAGGAGGCCTGATGGCCTTCGCAGCATTCGGCTCGGCGACGGCAGTCGAGCAAGCGCCGCGGCGACGCAGTTGGGTAGCCCTCGTCCTGCTTCTGCCTGGGCTCGCCTATCTCGCTTTGTTCTTCCTCACGCCGTTGGTGTCGCTGGTGTTGACCTCACTTCAGGCGCCGGTCGAGTTTGGCGACGTCGGTCAGTTTCAGCAGGCGTTCAAGATCGAGAACTACGCGGCGGTCGTCGAGCAGTACTGGCCGCACTTTCTGAGGGCGTTCGGTTACTCGATCGTCGCGACCATTGCAGCGCTGCTGATCGGCTACCCGCTGGCGTACTTCATCGGTGTGAAGTGCCGCTCGATGCCGTTGCTTCAGGCGGTGCTGCTCACCCTCGTGATCGCCCCCTTCTTCATCTCGTTCCTGCTTCGCACGCTCGCGTGGAAGCAACTCATGTCAGACGACACCCCCGTTGTTCACGCGCTCAAAGCGCTCGCGATAATTCCGCCAGACGGTCATCTCACCGGTACGGCCTTCTCGGTGATCTTTGGGCTGACGTACAACTTCTTGCCTTTCATGACCCTGCCGATCTACACGACGCTGGAGCGGTTGGACACGAGGTACATCGAGGCTGGATCGGATCTGTACGCGAGCCCGGCTACGACCTTCTGGAAGGTGACGCTTCCCCTATCGATGCCCGGCATCGTCTCGGGCACGCTGCTGACCTTCATCCCGGCATCCGGTGACTACATCAACGCGAGTGCGAGCTTCCTCGGTTCGGCGCAGACCCAGATGGTAGGTAATGCGATCGAAGCGAACTTCCTCGGCCTGCTCAATTACCCCGAGGCATCAGCGCTCTCGGTAATTCTCATGGGCCTGATTCTGTTGATCGTCGGCGTCTACGTGCGGCGCACGGGAACGGAGGACCTGCTGTGAGATTCTCACTGGGTAAGTGGCTCCTGCCGCTCTACAGCGCTTTGGCGCTGATCTTCCTCCTCACCCCCATCGTCTACACCTTTGTGTTCTCGTTCAATGCTTCGGTGAAGTCCAATATCGTGTGGGTCGGGTTCACCCTCGATAACTGGACGAACGTGTGTGACGCCCAGGGCGTGTGCGCGGCGTTTGGCACGAGCATCCTCGTGGGAGTCGTCGCGACCGTTATCGCGACCGCACTGGGAACGCTCTTGGCGATCGCCTTGGCGCGCTATCGATTCCGCGGGCGTTCGGCGATCAGCCTGCTGCTGTTCCTGCCGATGGCGACGCCCGAGGTCGTTCTCGGTGCCGGCCTCGCCGCTCAGTTCCTGACCGCCGGCGTTCCCAAGGGACTCGGCACGATCATCATCGCTCACGCCCTGTTCTGCTTGAGTTTCGTCGTCGTGACCGTGAAGGCACGCGTGGCGAGCCTCGATCCGGCACTGGAGGAGGCCGGTCGAGACCTCTATGGATCGGGGATGCAGGTATTCATCCGCATCACACTCCCGTTGCTGATGCCCGGCATCATCGCGGCAGCCCTGCTCTCATTCGCCCTGAGCTTCGATGACTTCATCATCACGCGGTTCAACAACGGCGGCGTCGAGACGTTCCCGATTTACGTCTACACGGCGGCAGCGCGCGGAATGCCGCCCGAGGCCAACGTGATCGCCTCGGCCGTGTTCCTGCTGGCGCTCGTGCTCGTCATCGTGGCTCAAACCACGTCGGCCGCGCGGCGCAAGCGACTCGCCAAGTTGAGCTAGGCGCCGTGTACGAGGATCGAGCGCGGCTGGCCGCCCTCTGGGCGGCAGAGGTTGACGTGTTCCGGGCCGCCCGACCGAAGTCGTTCGCGGAGTTCCAGCGCGCGAAGCTGCACATGCCAGACGGCGTGCCGATGCTGTGGATGGCCAAGTGGCCGGGACCGTGGCCCGTGTATGTCGCTGACGCATCCGGGGCGCACTTCACGTGTGTCGACGGACTCGATCACGTCGATCTGTGCCTCGGCGACACCGGCGCCATGTGTGGACACGCGCCAGCGCCGTCGGTGCGAGCAATCAGCGCTCAGCTCGCGAAGGGCTCGACCTTCATGCTTCCCACGGAGGATGCCGCAGCGGCCGCCGAGCTTCTGGCCGAGCGATTTCGGGTGCCGATTTGGCAGTTCTCGCTGTCGGCAACAGACGCCAACCGCAGCCTGATTCGGTATGCGCGCCAGGTGAGCGGGCGACGAAAGATCCTCGTGCACGATCACTCGTACCACGGCACCGTCGACGAGGCGTACGCGACGCTGGACGAGACCGGGGCCGTCGTATCCCGGCGAGGCAACATCGGCGCTCCGGTGCCTCTTGCCGAGACGACCGCCGTCGTTCAGTTCAATGACGTCGCAGCACTCGAGTCTGCGCTAGCGGGTGGCGACGTCGCCGCCGTGCTCATCGAACCGGCGCTGACGAACATCGGCATCGTGTTGCCCGAGCCCGGCTATCACGAGGCCGTGCGAGAGCTGTGCACCCGCTACGGCGTGGTTCTCATAATCGACGAGACGCACACGTTTAGCGCAGGGCCCGGCGGCATGATCGCGCAACTGGACCTTCGGCCGGATGCCGTCGTGCTCGGCAAAAGCATCGGCGGCGGCATCCCGGCCGGTGCATACGGCATGACTGAGGAGCTGGCGCAGCGCGTGCGCTCCTCCCTCGAGCTCGAAGACATCGACGTCGGGGGAGTGGGCGGAACCCTCGCGGGCAACGCCGTCTCACTGGCGGGTATTCGCGCGACCCTCGGCGAAGTGCTGACGCCGTCGGCTTTCGCCGACATGGTCGAGCGCTGCACCGAGTGGACAGCGGGAGTGCAGGCGGCGATCGACGAGTTCTCGGCGCCGTGGCAGGTCACCCAACTGGGGGCGCGTGCCGAGTACAGCTTTCGGTCGCAGGCGCCCCGCGACGGTTCCGAAGCGGCGGCAGCTGACGATTTCGAGCTGCAGCAGTACCTGCACCTGCACGCTCTCAACCGCGGCATCCTGATGACCCCGTTCCACAACATGGCACTCATGTGCCCGGCGACCACGAGCGATGATGTCGACCGTCACACGGTCGCCTTCCGCGAGGCGGTCGCGAGCCTGTATGCCTAGCCACTCTGACATCTCCACCCCGCTTCCCGCTCTCAAGCCGGAGACCTTCATTTCGGTCGACATTGAGACGTCCGGTCCGGCGCCGGGCCGATATTCGATGTTGTCGATCGGCGCCTGTCTCGTCGCAGACCCCGCGAAAGGTTTTTACGTCGAGCTCAAGCCGACGTCTCTCGAGTCGGTCGACACGGCGCAGGCCATCGGCGGTTTCACGCTGCAGGAGCTGCAGCGCGACGGCATCGACCCGACGGAGGCAATGGAACGTTTCGAGGCTTGGGTCGCCGAGCACGTCGAGCCCGGCGCGGTTGCCGTGTTCGTCGGATTCAATGCCGCGTTCGATTGGATGTTCGTTGCCGACTACTTCGATCGTTTCCTAGGGCGCAACCCGTTTGGCCACGCGGCGCTCGACATCAAGAGCTTCGTCATGGGGATGTCGGGGGTCGGCTGGGGCCGAACGAGTATGCGGTTCCTTGCGCCCAAGTACCTCGATGGGCGAAAGTTGAGCCACAACGCTCTGGGCGACGCGCGCGACCAGGCCGAGCTGTTCCGGGCAGTGCTGGCCGAGTCGGCGCGAATTCAACCGCCCGGAGTGTAGCCATCCTCCCGATGCAAGGAGACCGACCGATGAGCACCGAGTCAGACATTCAAAGCATCGTCGAGTCCGCCGCCCGGCTGGGCGTCGAGCTAGACGAAGCGGCAACAGTGCAGTGGTTGGCAGCAATGGCGGCGACCGACGACGATGACGACGTAGTCGTCGATGCCGCGAGCGGAACATTCGGTCACAAGGTGTCGATGCTGGACTTCAGCCCGCACGACCTCAAGCGATTCCGAAGGATCGGCCAGATCGTCGAGGTCACCGGCCCCGAGGGCGTCGCGGAGAGCGCACTCGCGCTGTCGGGGTCGGCGGCGCAGTCAAAGATTCAAAGCTTTCCGGGCGACGCTGACTTCTTTCAGCGGCTCAACATCATCGCTGCCACCCGCGAGGAGGCCTGCGCGATCATGGCAAACCTCATGCGCGAGAAGGTGCTCGGCACGCTGCAGGGCCCGACATATCAGTTTCTCGAGGCCAAGCTCGGCAGCTTTGGCTTCGACTGCACCCAGAACGGCGAGAAGCGCTGGAAGGGCAGCCCGATCTCGTGGACGGCAGACGACATCGCCGCCGGCGAGATCACCGTCACCAAGGATGACGGAAGCGCGGTGGTGCTGTCGTGGAACGAGGTCGCGCTCGACCCGGGATGGTGCAAGCTCGATTGGGTCGTCGCCGACCCCGACCGTTCGAAGCTCTCCAACGCGAGCAACGTCATCGATGTCACGTGGGAGGGTCCGGACGGGGAGATCGTCTCGCTCGACGGATACCTCGACGCGTACTTTCAGGAGGTGTACCTCGACGCCGAAGACCTTCCGGTGTTCGCCAAGGTGGCCAAGTTCGTTTCGGACGATGCGCTCGACGAGTACGTCGATCGCATCGAGGGCGAGGTGCGAAAGTACCTGACCGATCACCTGAACTACGGCAAAGCGGCCAAACGGATGTACAACGTCTTCCGGCTTTCTGGTCGGCACCTCGATGCAGCCTTCGTTCGTGAACTGTTCGATGAGCCGACGACGATTCTCTACCAGGTCTGGTCGCTGATAACGACCCTCGAGAACGCGACCGAGCCGGGTAGTTCGATTCCGATCGACGCCGTACAGGCGCAGGCCGACACGCTCATCATCGAGGTGGTTAAGGCGCTCGAGGGTGATCAGGAGGACGCGATCGTGAAGGCGCTACTGCGGCTGCGGCACACCCTTGAAGATCAGAACACCGGTGAGGTGCGCAGTTCGGAGGTCGAGGCCGCGCAGACCGAGGTCGTGAACTTGATCAACACGTTCTACCGCGAGAAGCTCGTCGCGATGCCCACCATCAAGGAGTACATCGACACGGTGCAAGCTCTGGGGCCTGCCCACTAGGCGGGTCAGACCACCGAGTACAGTTCGCCGACCGGTTCGCCAGCGCCCAGAACCCGTTCCGTCGTCGCGTGAAGAACCGCGCTTGCGGCCGCCTCGTCGACCGCTCCCTGAGCGACGAGCAGCGCCAACGCGACCGGGATGGATGCGCGTGTCGAGCCGTCGAGCATCTTGAGCGCGACGGCGGTTCCGTCTGGGGTTGCTGCGACGAATACACCTTCCGCGCCATTCTTGGCGATGATTCCGAGTTCGCCAATCACCGTCGCGACCGCGGGGGAGTCGAGCGCCCACGGGTTCGCGAGGATCGCGGCGGAAAGGCGCGCGCCCTCTGGCTCGGCACCACGGGCGATCCGCCCGATCGCGGTTGCGAGGCCGGCGACGCTCACCGCGTGCACCGGCGCGCCACAGCCATCGACACCGGAGTGCTCAACGGTCTCGCCCGTGTAGTCCTCGACCGCACGCCGAATCACTAGCTGGAGCGGATGACGCGGCTCAAGGTAGCTCTCGGTGGGCCAGCCATTCTCGACGCAGGCCAGCAGGAACGCCGCGTGTTTGCCCGAGCAGTTCATGGTGACGCGGGCGGGCTCGGCGCGGGCGGCGCGCGCCGCGGCATCCCCAGGCCACTCGGGCGGACACAGCAAAGCGCTCTCATCGAGACCTGCGCGCGCCAAGATCGCACCTACGACGGCGACGTGTCGATCGGAGCCGGGGTGGCTCGCAGAGGCGAGAACGAGCTGTTCGCCATCCAACTCGACACCGGTGCGAAGCACCGCGGCCGCCTGCACGAACTTGAGGGTCGAGCGCGGGTAGATCAGGGCGTCAGTGTCGCCCAACTGCCTGACGATCCGGCCGTCGGGGGCGACAACGGCGGCGACACCAAGGTGAGTCGACTCGCGCATCCCCGATCGGTCGACGGCGGCAAGGGGCACAACGCCCGCGGCCGACAGGGCGCGTGCTACAGCGATGCGAACGCCTCGTCGAGCACGGCAATGGCATCGGCGATGAGTTCGTCGCTGATGGCCAGGCTGGGCAGGAACCGCAGGACGTTACCGTACGTGCCAGCGGTGAGCACGAGCACGCCCTGCTGTGCGGCATACGCGGCGATCGCGGTGACGGCAGCGGCATTGGGTTCGTGAGTGCCCGGATTGACCAGCTCGATGGCGAGCATCGCTCCGATGCCCCGCACGTCGCCGATGATCGGGTACTTCGCCTGAAGCTCGAGCAGCGCGCCCTTGAGTACGCGCTCGATGCGCGCGCCCTCGGCGAGCAGATTCTTCGACTCGATCTGGTCGAACACGGCGATGGCAGCGGCAGCCGAGACGGGGTTGCCGCCAAAGGTTCCACCGAGACCACCCGGCAGCGCCGAATCCATGATCTCGGCGCGACCGGTGACCGCGGCGAGCGGCAGGCCGCCTGCGATTCCCTTTGCCGACAGCACCAGGTCGGGCACCAGATCGAAGTGCTCACTCGCGAAGTACTTGCCGGTTCGCGCCATGCCGCTCTGAATCTCGTCGGCGATGAAGACCACCCCGTTGGCCGTGCACCAGTTCTGCAGTGCTGGCAAGTAGCCGTCGGCCGGGACCATGAATCCGCCCTCGCCCTGAATGGGCTCGACCACCAGGCACGCGAGATCGTAGGTGCCTACGGTCTTCTCGAGGTACGCAATGGTGCGGGCCGCGGCTTCGTTGCCGGTGAGTCCGTCGTGGTACGGGTAGGAGCTAGGAGCCCGGTAGACGTCGCCCGCGAGCGGTCCGAAACCGGTCGCATAGGGGGCCGCCTTGAAGTTCATTGCCATGGTCAGGTTGGTGCGACCGTGGTACGCGTGGTCGAGCACGGCCACGCCGGTGCGACCGGTGTGCTTGCGCGCGATCTTCACGGCGTTCTCCACCGCTTCGGCGCCCGAGTTGGCGAGCATTGTCTTCTTCGCGAAGTCGCCGGGAGTGTGTTCGGCGAGAAGCTCGGCCACGCGAACGTAGCTCTCGTACGGTGTGACCGTGAACAGGGTGTGGGTCAGCTTGTGAAGTTGCTCGGTGGCCGCGGCGACGACCGCGTCATCCGTGTGTCCGATGGTGGTTACCCCGATGCCCGCGCCGAGGTCAATGAACTGGTTGCCGTCGACATCGACAACGATGGCGCCGTGTGCGTGATCGATATACACCGGCAGTGAGACGCCGACGCCGACCGGAATTACCGCGAGACGTCGCTCGTGGAGCGCCTTCGACTTGGGTCCAGGAATTGCCGTAACTACCCGGCGTTCCTGAACAAAGGACGAAGCCGTGGTTGCGAGAGTGTCAGTCATAATGAAGGCAAGTTTAGCTACCGTACGGTCATCTACGGCCACGAAGCCGAAGGAAGTATTGCTGTGATCGGGGAGCACCTATTCGAGGTTCAGGTTCAGTGGCACGGCAACCGAGGAACCGGCACCAGCAGCTATCGGGCATACAGTCGTGACCACGTGGTCAGCGCGGTCGGTAACCCACCGATCCTGGGCTCAAGCGACCGGGTCTTTCATGGCGACGCCGAACGCTGGAATCCCGAGGAAATGCTCGTGGCCGCGCTCAGTCAGTGCCACATGTTGAGCTACCTGCATGTCGCGGCGGCGAACGGCGTTGTCGTCGAGAGCTATCGGGACGAGGCATCCGGGGTCATGAAACAAACGGCGAACGGCGGGGGACACTTCACCTCGGTCACGCTTCGCCCGGTTGTCACAATATCGGCGGGAGATCCCGAGCGCGCCCGAACCCTGCACCGCGACGCGAGCGAACTGTGCTTCATCGCGGCATCCGTCAATTTTCCCGTGCACCACGAGCCACAGATCAGCGTGGTGTGATGCCTCGGGTCGCTCGGCCCCGGGGGGCCTGAAGGTCATATGCACCGCACCCTCAGGGTTCGTGCGCAATGATTGATGCCTTGCCCATTTTCTGAAGAAAGTTGCCTCGTGCGCGCTGCACTCTCCCTCCTGGCCGCGGCAGGCCTCGTCGTGTCGCTTGCCGCATGTTCCGCCGGCACGCCGTCCGCGTCCGATTGCGTTGCAACCCCGTCCGGTTCCGCGTCGAACGCGGTGAAGGTCTCCGGAGACTTTGGAGCCAAGCCAGACGTCACCGTCGCGTTCCCGACCACGACGACCGCCACCGAGCGCACCGTCGTCATCGCCGGGGACGGCGCGGAGGCAGCGGCCGGCGACACCCTCATGGTCGACTACACCCTGTACAACGGCGCAACGGGCGTGGAGCTCGCGTCGACCGAGTACACCGACACCTCACCGGTCGGCTTCCCGGTCGATGAGGCACAGTTCCTCGTGGGCATCGTGAAGACGTTGGAGTGTTCGACAGTCGGGTCACGCGTGGTTGGCGTCATCCCGCCCGTCGATTCCTTCGGTGACGCGGGATCGTCGGACCTGGGCGTCGCGCCGGGCGAGGACATGGTCTTTGTCGTGGACATCGTCTCGATCAAGCCCCCGGTGGAGCCCGCCCTGCCGAAGGCCGACGGCGTCGACCAGCCGGCAACTGATGGCTTCCCCACCGTTGTTCTCGATGACACCGGTCGCCCGACCGTGACGATTCCCGACACGGCGCCGCCGACCGAGCTGGGGATCGCTGTGCTCAAGCTGGGCGACGGCGCGACCGTGGCTGCCGGTGACGACGTCACGGTGCACTACGAGGGAATCAACTGGAACACCAAGGTCATCTTTGACGAGAGCTGGGCACGAGGGACTCCCGCGACCTTCAACACCGCACAGGTCATCGCAGGCTTCACGGCCGCGCTGGTGGGCCAGACGGTTGGCTCCCAAGTCATCGTGATCATCCCCCCGGACCAGGGATACGGTGCTGCGGGAAGCCCTCCTGACATTGGCGGAACCGACACTCTCGTGTTCGTGATCGACATTTTGGGCATAGCTTAGGAGTCATGCGCAGGGTCATCCTCCTCGGTTCGACCGGGTCGATTGGCACGCAAGCGCTCGAGGTCATCGACGCCAACCGCGATCGGTTTGTCGTCGTGGGACTTGCCGCGGGAGGTAACCGCGAGCTGCTCGAGCGGCAGGCCGCGGCATTCGGAGTCGAGCACACCGCTCTCGGGATCGACGAGGCGACCGAACTGGTCAGAACCGTCGATGCCGATGTCGTGCTCAACGGGATCACCGGCTCGGTGGGACTCGCGCCGACGCTCGCGACACTGGAGCGTGGAACGACTCTTGCTCTCGCCAACAAGGAAAGCCTCATCGTTGGCGGCGAGCTCGTCACCTCGCTCGCGAAACCCGGGCAGATCGTTCCCGTCGATTCGGAGCACTCGGCGATTGCCCAGGCGCTGCGCTCGGGCACCGATCGTGAGGTGGCACGCCTCGTGCTCACGGCATCCGGTGGCCCCTTCCGCGGAAGAAGTCGCGAGTCGCTAGTCGGAGTCACTCCTCGGGAGGCGCTCGCGCATCCGACCTGGGACATGGGGCTGGTCGTCACGACCAACTCGGCGACTCTCGTGAACAAGGGGCTCGAAGTCATCGAGGCCCACTTGTTGTTCGATGTGCCGTACGACCGCATCGACGTCACCGTGCATCCGCAGTCGATCGTCCACTCGATGGTCGAGTTTGTCGACGGCTCGACAATCGCCCAGGCGAGTCCGCCTGACATGCGCTTGCCGATCTCGCTCGGGTTGGACTGGCCGAACCGGGTCGCCGGCGTCGGCATGCCGCTGGACTGGAGCGTCGCCAGTCAGTGGACGTTCGAGCCGCTGGATGGCGAGGTGTTCCCCGCCGTCGCGCTCGCGAAGCAGGTGGGTGCGGCCGGGAGCACCTACCCGGCGGTATTCAACGCCGCGAACGAGCAGGCGGTGTTGGCGTTCCACGCCGGCCGGATCGGATACCTCGACATTCTCGAGACGGTGCAGCGCGTCGTCGACGCCCATGCGCCGTCCGGAATGAGCCTCGACGCGGTCTATGAGGCGGAACGCTGGGCGCGGACCGAGTCGGACAGGATCCTCACGGCTTAGCGCGGCTATCCTGAGCCGGTGGAAACTGTGCTGCTGTACATTCTGGGCATCCTGATAATTGTCTTCGGGCTTGCCGTGTCGATCGGCCTCCACGAATTGGGCCACCTGGTTCCGGCCAAGAAGTTCGGGGTGCGGGTGGGGCAGTACATGGTCGGCTTTGGGCCGACGGTCTTCTCGCGCCGCCGCGGTGAGACCGAGTACGGGCTCAAGGCGATTCCGCTCGGGGGATACATCTCGATGGCGGGCATGTACGCGCCGGCACGGGAGGGCGGCAGGGGACGCACCGCCAGCACCAGCATGTTCGACACACTTGTGCAGGACGACTCCGCCGAAGACGACGAGTCGGGTAGAACATTCTTCCAACTGCCGGTGTACAAGCGAGTCATCATCATGCTCGGCGGACCGTTTATGAACCTCGTGATCGCTGTCGTTCTGTACGCGATAATTCTCACCGGTTTCGGAATCGCGCAGACGACGACGACGATCGGAAGCGTCTCGCAGTGCGTCGTTGCTGCGACGAATGCCAGCCAAGAGTGCACGAGTGCCGACCCGGCCGCGCCCGGGCTTGTTGCGGGAATCAAGCCGGGCGATCGCATCGTCAGCATGAATGGCGAAACAATCGACTCGTGGGATCAGGCGACCGCGATCATCAGGGACTCCGCGGGACGACCGCTCGCGATCGTGGTGGATCGCGGCGGGGTCGAGGTGCCCCTGGAGGCGACGCCGCTGCTGACCGAGCGCTACGTGTACGACGACAACGGGGCAATCGTGAAAGACGCCTCAGGCGCCTCGGTGACCGAGAAAGTCGGCTTCCTTGGCGTGGGGTCGGCGACCGCGATTGTTCCCCAGCCGATCACGGCGGTCTTGCCTACGGTCGGCGACCGCATCGTCGGCATCGTCACGATCATCACGCAACTGCCCCAACGTCTCGTGGATGTCGCGGTGTCGGCATTCGGTCCCGGCGAACGTGACCCGAACGGCCTGATCGGCGTGGTGGGCGTCGGACGCCTCGCCGGCGAGATCACGAGTCTCACCGACGTGCCGGTCGCTACCAGGGCTATCGGACTCATTGAGGTCGTGGCATCCCTGAACATAGCGCTGTTCGTGTTCAACCTGATTCCGCTCGTGCCCCTCGATGGCGGTCACATCGCGGTCGCATTGTTCGAGGGTGTGCGCCGTTTCTTCGCGAAGCTGTTCAAGCGCCCGGCGCCGGGGCCGATCGACGCGACCCGAATCCTGCCGGTGACGCTGGCGGTGAGTGTTGTGCTCATTGCGATGACGGTGCTGCTGGTCTACGCCGACATCGTCAAGCCGATCACTCTTCTCTAGCTTCCCGAGCCGCCACGTATCGCGGCATTCTGCTGTCATCATCGGTGTCGCCTTGACAGTGCCGCGCGCCGCGACGTACGCTACATGAAACCTGAACCGGGTCTCAGGTATCAATCACAATCCTTCTACGGCAGCAGGAAAGGTTTCCCATGCGGGTTACAAAAAAGTACGTTGTCCCGGCGCTCGTCGCCGCGGTCGGCATCGCACTGGCTGGATGTGCACCGACCGCCGGTCCCTCCGATGCAGGCGCGGATCTCGCTCCCGTGAGCGTGGCGATCATCACCTCTCAGACCGGCCCGCTCGCGGCATACGGCGAGTCCTATCTCGCAGGCTTCGACGCCGGGCTCGACTACGCGACCGACGGCACTGGCACGGTCGACGGACGCGAACTCGACATCTCCATCGTCGATGACGCAAGCGACGTCGACAAGGCCGTGACCGCGGCGAAGGATGCCATCGGTCAAGGCACGCAGATTCTTGCAGGAACGGTGTCATCGGGTGTCGCACTTGCTCTTGCCGAGCAGGCCGACCAGAACAAGGTGCTCTACATCTCCGGGCCGGCAGCAGCCGACGCGATCACCGGCGTGAACAAGTACACGTTCCGTTCGGGCCGCCAGACCTACCAGGACGTCGCGACCGCGGGAACCTTCATCGGTGACCCGTCGGGCAAGACCGTTCTCGTCTTCGCTCAGGACACAGCCTTCGGTCAGGGCAACCTTGCCGGCGTGACCGCTGTGTTGGGCGGACAGGGCGCCGAGGTGACGAGCGTGCTGGTTCCCGAGGACGCGACCGAGTTCACGCCGTTCGCCCAGCAGATCGTCGATGCGGCACCGGACCTCGTGTTTGTAGCGTGGGCCGGAGCGACGTCGGGCGCCATGTGGGAGGCGTTGACTCAGCAGGGCGTGTTCGATGCGGCGCCGGTCGTGACCGGACTCGGTGACATCTCGACCTACGGTGCATACGGTGCCGCGAGCGAGAACATCAGCTTCCTCAACCACTACTTCGGTGGCGCCACCGACAACGCCGTCAACACGGCGATGATCGAGCGACTCCAGGCAGCGGGCCACGAGGCCGACCTGTTCTCGCCGGACGGATTCAATGCCGCAATCATGATCGTTCAGGCGATTCGTGCCGGCGGTGGCGACAGCGTCGACGACATGATCGCATCCCTGGAGGGCTACACCTTCGACGGACCCAAGGGATCGATCACGATCCGCGCCGAGGATCACGCCGTGATCCAGCCGATGTTCCAGGTGAAGCTCGTCGCCGATGGCGACTCGTTCCTCCCCGAGCTGGTCAAGGCAGTGGACGCCGACGCGGTCGCTCCTCCGCTGGCCCAGTAAGTCGGACCAGTAAATGACTGACCGGCCCGTGCTCGCTGTCGAGCACCTCGCCTTCACCATCGGTGGTGCTCACATCATCGATGACGTGACCATCGAGGTCGCGCAAGGCGAGATGCTCGGAGTGATCGGCCCCAATGGGGCAGGCAAGACAACCCTGTTCAATCTCATCTCCGGAGTGGTTCGCCCGACATCGGGTCGCATCCTCATGGAGGGCAAGGATGTCTCGTCGACAGCGATCCACCAGCGCGCACGGGCCGGACTCGGTCGCACCTTTCAAACCTCAAGCCTGTTCCCGGCGCTGACGGCGCTGGAGAACGTGCGGCTTGCGGCCCAAGTTCGATTGGGATCGCCCATCTCGGTGGTGCGCTTCCCGCGAGCCAAGGACGAGGCAAGTCGGGCGGCACTCGCCGGTCTCGACGAGGTGGGACTCAGCCACCACGCCGAAACCATCGCGGGAGTGCTTTCGCACGGCGACAAGAGAAAGCTCGAGATAGCGATGCTGCTGGCCACCGATCCGCGGGTCATCCTTCTCGATGAGCCCATGGCCGGCGTCGCCTCGGGCGATGTCGCGGGGCTCAGCGAGGTGATCCACCAGGTGCACGCCTCCGGGCGGACCGTACTCATGGTCGAGCACCACATGGATGTCGTACTCGGTCTGGTCGATCGGGTCGCCGTCATGCACCATGGAAAATTGCTCGCCTGCGACACCCCGGCGGCGGTCATGGCGGATGCCGCAGTGCAGAGCGCGTACCTCGGGGAGCCACTGTGACCGGCGTCATCCTTTCCGTGCGCGGCCTGAGCGCACGCATCGCGGGTCAGCAGGTCGTTGAAGACGTCTCCTTCGACGTGCCAGACACGGGAGTGACGGCCCTGCTCGGCCGCAACGGCGTGGGCAAGACCAGCACCGTCAAGGCGATCCTCGGCCTCATCGAACGCCAGGGCGAGGTCGAGTTCGGCGGCGAGCGAATCGACAGGGAACCGACCTACAGAATTGTTCAGCGCGGTGTGGGCTACGTTCCCGAAGACCGCGAAGTGTTTTCCGCCCTCACAGTCTCCGAGAATCTACGACTCGCCGAACGGGGAGCGGCGGCCGGCCGCGACCGCGTCGCCACGCTGTTCCCCGACCTTCAGTCTCGCGCCTCTCAGGCGGCGGGCACGCTGTCCGGCGGGCAACAGCAGATGGTCTCGCTTGCCAGAGCGCTCATCAACGAGAACCGATTGCTGTTGGTCGACGAACCGACCAAGGGCCTCGCGCCCCTGATCGTTGCGGATGTCGCAGCGGCACTCGCGGTCGCGGCCAAGGTGGCCCCGATCCTGCTCGTCGAGCAGAACCTTCAGGTCGTGCGCCAGCTCGCCTCGACCGTGGTGGTGCTTGAGGGCGGTCGGGTCATCCACACCGGGTCGGCCCAGGAGCTGCTCGACGATCCCCAGCTGGTCACGTCGCTGCTCGGCGTGCACGGCCCCAACTCGGAGGAGGACTCGTGAGCACGATAGTTCTGCTGCTCATCACCGGCCTCGGGCTCGGGGCGCTGTACTTTCTCGTGGCATCCGGCCTCTCGCTCATCTACGGGCTCATGGGGGTGCTCAACTTCGCACACGGCTCGTTCCTCACCCTGGGCGCTTTCGCCGGGTGGGAGCTCGCGCGTCGCATGGGCGGCGACAGTTGGCTCACTCTGTTCGCATCGTTGGCCGCCGGTGCCGCCGTAGGCGCAATCGTCGCGGCGGGAACCGAGTTTCTTCTCATCCGACGCCTCTACAACAGGCACATCGAACAAGTGCTCGTGACTGTCGGTCTCGCGCTGGCGAGCGTTGCTCTGTTCGACGGCATCTGGGGCACCGACCCGATCTATGTCACCGGGCCTGCCTGGTTCGCCGAAACCACCGAAATTCTCGGTGCCCGGGTTCCCAATGACCGATTCATTCTCATTGCCGCCGCCGGGCTGGTGTTGATCGCGATGGTGCTGTTCCTGCGGTACACCCGGTACGGGCTAATAATTCGAGCCGGGGTCGAGAACCGATCGATGGTCACCGCGCTCGGCATCGACGTGCGCCGGGCATTTACCCTCGTGTTCGCCATCGGCGGTGCGGCCGCGGGTCTCGGCGGCGTGCTCGCCAGCCACTACTTCGGCTACGTGTCGCCTCAGCTCGGTGGGTCGCTGCTCATCTTCGCCTTCATCGTGACAGTCATCGGGGGTCTCGGGTCGTTGACGGGTGCCGCGGTCGCCTCCGTCGTGGTGGCCGTGCTCCAACAGTTCGCCAACTACTATCTCGGGGGCACAGGTGACCTCGTCGTGGTGCTGCTGCTCGCGGTGGTTCTGCTCGTGCGTCCCTCGGGACTGGTCGGGAGGCTCGCATGAAGACCGTCATGTCCAAGAGGTGGGTTCCGTGGGCCGCCGGGGCCGCGGTTGTGGTGTTCGCGGCGATTCTGCCCTTCCTGAACATCGAAATCCCTGGAGTGCTACCCGGAGCCACGTACACGCCTGGCACTCTCCAACTCCTCGCCCTCAGCCTGCTTTTCGCGGCGCTCGCGCTCAGCTACAACCTGCTGTTTGGCACAGGCGGCATGCTTTCGTTCGGCCACGCGCTCTACTTCGCGATGGGGGCCTACGGGCTGGGCATCCTGATGGAAACCACTGACCTGTCGCTCGTGCCCGCGATGGGAATCACCCTCGCGCTGGTGATCGTCGCGGCGTACCTGATCGGGTCCCTTAGTCTGCGTGTGACGGGCATCTCGTTCGCCATGGTGACGCTCGCCTTCGCTCAGGCTGGCAACGTCTTGGTGCGCAGAAACCCCTCTGTGACCGGCGGCGAAGAGGGTCTACGTCTGGCGACCGAGAACGTTCCCGACTTTCTCATCGGGGTCATCAACACCCGCAATCTCTACTGGGTGGCGCTGGCTCTGGTCGTCGTGGTCTTTGTCGTCGTCACTTGGTTCGAGCACTCGCGCGCCGGACACGTCGCCACCGCGACCAGGGAGAACGAGCTCAGGGTGCGAGTCATTGGTCTTCGCCCCTTCGTCGTGAAGCTCATGACCTTCGTGATCGCTTCTGCGCTCGCCGCGCTGGTGGGCATGGTCTATCTGCTGCTGCAGAGCGGTGCGACACCGCGCGCTACTTCGGCGGACTTCACGCTCACGATTCTCGTCATTGTCGTGCTCGGCGGCGTCGGCTCGCGCTGGGGCGCGGTCGTCGGCGGGATCGTGTACACCCTCCTCGACCAGCGACTCACCGCGTTCGCGTCGTCGGATGCGGTCGCTGGGCTGCCCGACATACTTCGAGTTCCTCTCTCGGAACCGCTCTTCATCCTCGGCACGCTGTTTATCCTTGTGGTGCTGTTCCTCCCGGGAGGGATCGCCGGAATCGTGGGCCGTGTGGGCGAGCGATCCCGATTGCGGGCGCCGGCCCGCGACCGACTCGAGGAGGCGTCATGACGGCGGCAGGACTGCACACGCTCGGTCGCTGGACGACGGATCGTGCTCTAGCGACGCCGGATCGGGTCGCCATCGACGATCGGGGGGTCGTGTTGACCTATCGCGAACTCGATGACCGAGCGACACGCCTCGCTGAGTCGTTCTCTGCCGCCGGGTACGGTGTCGGCGAGCGAGTAGCGACCCTCACCGGCAATAGCGCCGACCACGTCGTGATCTTCTTCGCCTGCGCCAAGGCGGGTCTCGTGCTCGTGCCGTTGTCGTGGCGGCTGTCGCCACGCGAGCTCGCGCTGCAGCTCGATCGGTCCGATCCCGCGTTGCTGCTCGTCGAAGACGAATTCGACTCGTTGGCCTCTGCCGCGTTGGAGGGGCTCGTCAAGACTCCGTCGATCGGATCGTTCGGCACCCGCGGGATTGAGCACGAGATGGTGGCGCCGACCGACGGAGCGCGCACTGGATCGCACCGTCGCGCCGTCGAGGACGACGACGCCCTGCTGATCATCTTCACGTCGGGAACCCTCGATCGCGCCAAGGGCGCCATCCTCACCCACGCCAACTGCTTCTGGACCAATCTGTCGCTCTCGCGGATCGCCGAGATCACGAGCTCAGACACAGTGCTCGCCGTCATGCCCCAGTACCACGTGGGGGGTTGGAACATTCAGCCCCTGCTGGCCTGGTGGATGGGGGCGTCGGTGGTGTTGGAGCGCACGTTCGACCCGGGACGTGTGCTCCAGCTCATCGCCGACCGCAAGATCACGACAATGATGGGCGTGCCCGCGAACTACCTGCTGCTCGCGCAGCATCCGGCCTTCGCGACAACCGACCTGTCGAGCTTGACGCACGCCATCGTTGGCGGCGCTCCCATGCCCGAGCCCCTGCTGCGGGTCTGGCACGGCCGCGGTGTCGCGCTCACGCAGGGATACGGCCTCACGGAGGCATCACCGAACGTGCTCTGTCTTCCCGACGAGGATGCCCGTCGCAAGATCGGTTCGGCGGGCAAGCCGTACCCGCACGTCGAGGTGGCCGTGGCCGACGCCGTCACGGGAGAACTGCTCGACGGCGACGCCGAGGGGGAGCTTCTGGTGCGTGGGCCGGGCGTCTTCGCCGGATACTTCCAGCAGGATGACGCGACCCGCGCTGTCATGCGCTCCGGCTGGCTCGCCACAGGCGATCTCGTTCATCGTGACGCGGACGGCTATTTTCGAATCGTTGATCGGCTCAAGGACATCTTCATCTCGGGCGGGGAGAACGTCGCTCCGGCCGAGGTGGAGAGCGTGCTGTTCTCCCACCCGGGGGTCGCCGATGTGTCGGTTACCGGGGTAACCGACGCCCAGTGGGGCGAGGTCGGAGTCGCCTGGGTGGTCGCGCGGGCGGGCGTGTCGACCGACGAGACCGACCTCCTCGAGTTTTGTGCGGCATCCCTCGCGCGTTTCAAGGTGCCCAAACATGTTCGGTTCGTTGCGGCGATTCCGCGCAACTCGAGCGGCAAGGCGATGCGCCGGGTACTGCTCGAGTCGTGGTCCGACCAACAGTCGGCCCGGAGCACGCCGTGAGCACGACTCCGGTGACCGCGCGGGGCAGCCGCACGCGGGCGAAGCTACTCGCCGCTGCCGAGGTCGTGTTTGCTCGCTACGGCTATACCGAGTCTTCGATCGTGCGAATCACCGAAGAGGCGGGCGTCGGCCAAGGCACCTTCTACCTGTACTTCTCGAGCAAGCTGGAGATCTTCGAGGAACTCGTTGACGACCTCAACCGCCGGGTGCGTCATGCCATGAGCGAGGCGTCGGCGGGATCGTCGAACCGAATCGAGTCTGAGCGGGCGGGATTCCGGGCGTTCTTCGCCTTCACCGCGGAGCATCCCGCGCTCTACCGTGTCGTGCGCGAGGCCGAGTTCGTGTCTCCCCGGGCACTGCGATCGCACTACACCCACATCGTGGAGGGCTACATTTCCGGACTGCAGGAGGCCCGCGAAGCGGGCGAGGTCGGCGACATCGATCCGACCGTCGCGGCGTGGGCCCTCATGGGAATCGGCGAGATGATCGGGATGCGCTGGGTGCTGTGGGGCGACGGGGCACATGTCGGAGACGGCGCAGACCCGACCGCGAGCGGCACGTCGGAGGTTCCTGAGCACGTGTTTGACGAAATGATGCGCTTTGTGCGCCGCGCCTTGACCGCCTCTGATTCACCGCCTGACGGTCGAAGGGATACAACGATGACACTTTCAGGACGTCGTGCACTGGTCACGGGAGCAGGCAGCGGCATTGGCGCCGCCTGCGCGAGGGCTCTGGCTGCCCAAGGGGCTCACGTCATCGTTGCCGACTTCAATTCCGACGCCGCGAATCGGGTCGCCGATGAGGTCGCGGGCGAGGCGTGGGTGGTCGACCTGAGCGACACGGCCGCGTTGGTCGAGCACCGCCTCGACATCGACATTCTCGTCAATAACGCGGGAATTCAGCAGGTCGCGCCCATCGAGAGTTACGACCCTGCGGTTTTCGCGAAAATTCAGAAACTCATGGTCGAGTCGCCTTTCCTGTTGATTCGAGCCGCACTCCCGAAAATGTACGAGCGCGGCTTCGGACGCATCGTCAACGTCAGCAGCGTTCACGGGCTGCGCGCGTCGCCGTTCAAGGTCGCGTACGTAACAGCCAAACACGGCCTCGAGGGGCTGTCGAAGGTCACCGCACTCGAGGGCGGCCCGCACGGTGTCACGAGCAACTGCGTCAACCCCGGCTACGTGCGCACCCCGTTGGTGGAGAAGCAGATCGCCGATCAGGCGGTGATTCACGGCATCCCGGAGTCCGAGGTCGTGGAGAAGGTCATGCTCACCGAGAGCGCCATCAAACGCCTCACCGAGCCTGCGGAAGTCGCCGACCTCGTCGCCTGGCTCTGCGGCTCGACTGCAGGAATGGTCACCGGAGCGTCGTACACGATGGACGGCGGCTGGAGCGCCCGATGAGTACCCCAACACTTCACCAGGTTCCGGTGCGCGGTGGCACCCTGACCACCGCGGTCTGGGAGCCGGCAACTCCCGCGACCGGCACCGTGCTCGCGATCCACGGGATCACGGCCTCCCACCTCGCGTGGATCGCCTTTGCCGAACAGTTTCCCGACGTGCGGATAATCGCGCCAGACCTCCGAGGTCGTGGCGGCAGCCGTGCCCTTCCCGGGCCGTGGGGGATGCCCCAGCACGGCGCAGACATGCTGAGTGTGCTTGACGCTTTTGGTGTCGAGCACGCCGTGATCGTTGGTCACTCGATGGGAGCATTCGTCGCAGTGACGCTCGCGGCGGCACATCCGGAGCGAGCGAGCGCGCTCGTGCTCGTTGACGGCGGCCTCCCGATTCCGCTCGCCGCGGGGGTCACCGACGCCGATCTCCCCGATGCACTCATTGGTCCGGCCGCCGAACGCCTCTCGATGACCTTCTCCGACACCGAGGCGTATCGCGAGTTCTGGCGCACGCATCCGGCATTCTTCGGAGGATTCGGCGAGGCAATCCAGCGCTACGTCGACTACGACCTCGTCGAAACGCCCGACGGTCTGCGGCCGTCGAGCTCGCTCGAGGCGGTTACTGAGGACTCCCTCCAACTCAACGACGACACGGGGTACCTTGGGCGGGTCCAATCACTGCGGATGCCAGTGCACTTCGTGCGCGCACCCCGCGGGCTGCTCAATCAGCCCGAGGCGCTCTACCCGTCGAGCCAGGTCGAGCATTGGAAACGCGAGATTCCCGAACTGGTCGTGCATGAGGTTGATGACGTCAACCACTACACGATCGTCATGACCGTGGCGGGCGTTCGCGCGATCGCCCCCATCGTGCGTGGTGTGCTTGAGGGCGCCACGGTTGGATACATCCCCACCAGTGCAAAGGAGCACACACCATGACCACATCCGCGTTCGAGGGCATCACAACCCACAGCGTCTCAACCCCACGATTGACCGCCAATGTGCTCGAGCGCCCGGCGTCCGGCCACGCGGAACGCACCGTCGTCTTCATTCACGGCAACGTGTCGTCTTCGCTGTTCTGGCAGCCGAGCATGGTGGCGCTGCCCGAGACCGTTCGCGCGCTCGCGATCGATCTGCGTGGCTTTGGCGGCAGCCAGGTGTTGCCCGTTGACGCCACGCGGGGTGTCAGAGACTTCTCGGATGACGTCGATTCCGTTCTGCGCGAGCTCGGTGTGACGCAGGCCCACCTGGTCGGCTGGAGCATGGGCGGGGGAGTCGTGCTCCAGTATCTGCTGGACCATTCCGACTCCGTGGCATCCGTCACGCTGGTCTCGCCGGTGTCGCCCTATGGCTTTGGTGGAACTGCGGATGCCGACGGTCGGCTTCTCAACGATGAGTGCTCGGGCAGCGGCGGTGGTGGGGCGAACCCCGACTTCATCGCGCGACTCGACGCACACGACACAACTGACGACGCGCCCACTTCGCCGCGCACTGTCTACCGCACGACCTACGTGAAGAACCCGGAAGACAACGCGGACCTCGAAGACCTCTGGGTCGAATCGATGCTCACAACGGCGACCGGAACCGACAACTACCCCGGCGACGGCAGCGCGGCCACGAACTGGCCCGGCTTCGGCCCGGGCACGCGCGGGGTGCTCAACACCATGGTGCCGCGCTACTTCGACGTCAGCGGCATCGTCGATCTCGAGTCGAAGCCATCGATTCTGTGGATTCACGGACTCGACGATGTCATCGTCTCCGATACGTCGCTGTTCGACCTGAACTACCTCGGTCAGCTTGGCGCGATTCCCGGGTGGCCGGGCGCCGATGTCGCCCCGCCACAGCCGATGGTGTTGCAGACGCGGACTGTGCTCGATCGCTACACCCAGCGCGGCGGCAGCTGCCGCGAGGTCACCTTCGAGAACTGCGGGCATTCGGCGCACCTCGAACGCCCCGCGGAGTTCATGGCGGCGTTGACGGAGCACATCGGCGCCTAGCGGCCGACTGGTCGCTTCCGGCCGGTGCCCCGGTAGGCACGCGTAAAGTAGTGATGTGCCTGCAATCAATCTGGGAATACCCAAGGTCCCCGAAGTTCTTAGCCCCCGTCGCAAGACTCGGCAGATCCATGTCGGGAAGGTGGGTGTCGGTAGCGACCACCAGGTGAGCGTGCAATCGATGACGACCACGCAGACCACCAACATCAACGCGACCTTGCAGCAGATCGCCGAACTGACGGCGACGGGATGCGACATTGTGCGCGTCGCCGTGCCGCATCAAGACGACGCCGATGTTCTGCACATCATCGCGGCGAAGAGCCAGATTCCCGTGATCGCCGATATTCACTTTCAGCCCCGTTACGTGTTCACGGCGATTGACGCTGGGGTCGGTGCGGTGCGAGTCAACCCGGGGAACATCCGAAAGTTCGACGATCAGGTCGGCGCGATTGCCGCGGCCGCGAAGGCCGCTGGCGTGTCGATCCGGATCGGAGTCAATGCGGGTTCACTTGAGCCCAGCATCCTGCAGAAGTACGGCAAGGCCACGGCAGAGGCGCTCGTCGAGAGCGCAGTCTGGGAGGCTGGCCTGTTCGAGGAGCACGACTTCCACGACTTCAAGATCTCGGTCAAGCACAACGACCCCATCGTGATGGTCAAGGCATACCGGCAACTCGCCGAGCGCGGCGATTGGCCCCTGCACCTGGGCGTGACCGAGGCCGGACCAGAATTTCAGGGCACGATCAAGAGCGCTACGGCATTCGGCATCCTTCTGTCGGAAGGTATCGGCGACACGATCCGTGTGTCGTTGTCTGCACCGCCCGCACAGGAAGTCAAGGTCGGTCTGCAGATTCTCCAATCGCTGAACCTGCGCGAGCGCAAGCTTGAGATCGTGTCGTGCCCGAGTTGTGGTCGCGCTCAGGTGGACGTCTACACACTGGCCAACGACGTCACCGCCGGTCTTGAGGGAATGACGGTTCCGCTGCGGGTCGCAGTCATGGGATGCGTCGTCAACGGCCCTGGGGAGGCCCGCGAGGCCGATCTGGGCGTCGCGAGCGGCAACGGTCGGGGCCAGATCTTCGTCAAGGGCGAGGTCATCAAGACGGTTCCCGAAGCGGATATCGTCGCGACCCTGATCGAAGAGGCGAACCGACTCGCCGCTGAGATGCCCTCAAGCGAAACCGGATCTCCCGTCGTCGTTACCAGCTAGCTCTCGCGCTCCGACGCAGGGCAGTCGGCCCAGCAAGTAAACTCGGGCCGTGTCCACACGCCTTTCACAACTCTTTGTCCGCACGCTTCGCGAAGACCCGGTCGACGCGGAAGTGGCGAGTCATCGCCTGCTCGTACGCGCCGGCTACATCCGCCGCCAGGCGCCGGGGGTGTTCGCGTGGCTACCTCTAGGCCTCAAGGTGCGACGCAAGATCGAGGCGATCATCCGTGAGGAGCTCGAGGCGTTCGGCGCGCAGGAGGTTCACTTCCCCGCACTGCTCCCGCGCGAACCCTACGAAGTAACTGGCCGCTGGACCGAGTACGGCGACGGCATCTTCCGATTGAAGGATCGCAAGGGCGCCGACTACCTGCTCGCGCCCACGCACGAAGAGGTATTCACACTCCTCGTCAAAGACCTGTACTCGAGCTACAAAGACCTTCCGCTGTCGATCTACCAGATTCAGGACAAGTACCGCGACGAGGCGCGTCCCCGCGCCGGGCTCCTGCGCGGACGTGAGTTCTCCATGAAAGACAGCTACTCGTTCGACTACACCGACGCCGGTCTCGACCTGGCCTACCAACAGCACCGTGACGCCTACGAGCGCATCTTCCAGCGGCTAGGTCTCGAATACGTGATCGTCAAAGCCGATGCCGGGGCGATGGGCGGCTCGAAGAGCGAAGAGTTCTTGCACCCCACACCGATCGGCGAAGACACCTTCGTGCGCACGGCGGGCGGATACGCGGCAAACGTCGAGGCGTTCCGCACCCTCCCGCCCGAAGCCCGGTCGTACGAGAAGCTCACCCCGGCCGAGGTGCTCGACACCCCGGACACTCCGACGATCGCGACCCTCGTTGCCGTCGCGAACGAGAAGCACCCGCGACCGGACGGCCGCGACTGGACGGCGGCCGACACGTTGAAGAACATCGTGCTCGCCCTGAAGTCGCTCGACGGCACTCGCGAGCTCGTCGTCGTCGGGCTTCCCGGGGATCGGGACATCGACCTGAAGCGCGCCGAAGTGGCGTTCGCCCCGGCCGAGGTGGAGGCGGCGACCGAGGCCGACTTCGCGCGTCTCGACAAGCTCGACGGCAGAGCGGGCTTGGTCAAGGGCTATATCGGCCCCTGGACCGCAGCGGGACCCGTGCTCGGCGAGAAGTCGTCGACGGGCATCCGATACCTGATCGACCCTCGGGTGGCCGACGGATCGGGATGGATTACCGGCGCCAACGAACACGGAAGGCACGTCTTCGGGCTCGTCGCCGGTCGCGACTTCACTGCGGACGGCATCATCGAGGTCGGCGAAGTGCTCGCGGGCGACCCGGCCCCCGACGGATCCGGCCCGGTCGAGCTCGCCCGGGGAATGGAAATCGGACACGTGTTCCAGCTCGGTCGCAAGTACGCGGAAGCGCTCGGGCTCAAGGTGCTCGACGAGAACGGCAAGCTCGTCACCGTCACGATGGGCTCGTACGGCATCGGCGTGACGCGAATCATGGCCGTCATAGCCGAATCGAACAACGACGAGAAGGGGCTCATCTGGCCCAAGAACGTCGCCCCCTTCGACGTTCACGTCATTGCGGCGGGCCGTGACGAAGTCGTGTTCGACACGGCCGAGGCGCTCGTCGGCTCGCTCGAGGCCAGCGGATTCGACGTGCTGTTCGACGACCGGCCCAAGGTTTCGCCCGGAGTGAAGTTCGGCGATGCCGAGCTACTCGGTGTGCCTCTCATCGTCATTGTCGGTCGGGATGCCGCGCAGGGGCGTGTCGAGTTCTGGAACCGGGCGACCGGCGAGCGAACGAGCATCGGCCTCGACGAGGTCGGGGCGGCACTGCAGGACTAGGGGACCGATGCGGGGTGGCCCCAGCATCGGGTACCGTTGGTGTCGACCCCGCAGCTGTGCGGGGGCCAATAGAACATAGCGGAGGCCCTCAGTGGACATCGACCTGAGCGTGCTGCGACTCATGGAGCGCGAGCGCGAGATCCCCTTCGAGGAACTTGTCCAGATCATCGAGCAGGCCATTCTGACGGCCTACCTCAAGCACACGGGCGATTCCGAGCACAAGGCGACGGATGTCACGTCGCTCAAGGCTCGCGTCGAACTCGACCGTAAGACGGGCAAGGTCACCATCTGGGTGCCCGAGCTCGACGACGACGGCGCGGTCATCGGTGAGGCCGAAGACAGCCCGGACGACTTCGGACGTATCGCCGCGTTTGCCGCGAAACAGGTGATCAATCAGCGACTGCGAGACATTGCCGACGATCACGTTCTCGGCGAGTTCAAGGGTCGCGAGGGCGACATCGTTGCCGGGATCATTCAGCAGGGGCCCAACCCGAGGATGATCCATGTGGATCTGGGGACCGTCGAGGCGATCCTGCCCCCCGAAGAGCAGGTTCCGAGCGAGAACTACGCGCACGGAACGCGCATTCGCGTCTACGTGACCGCGGTCAGCAAGGGGCTGAAAGGACCGCAGATCACGGTGAGCCGCACGCATCCGGCCCTCGTTCGCAAGCTGTTCGCCCTCGAGGTGCCCGAGATTGCGAGCGGGATCGTGGAGATCACCTCGCTCGCTCGCGAGGCCGGCCACCGCACGAAGATGGCGGTTCGGGCTCTCGAGCCCGGCGTCAACGCGAAGGGTGCGTGCATCGGAGAACTCGGCCAGCGCGTTCGCGCGGTTACCGCCGAACTGAACAACGAAAAAATCGACATCGTCGACTATTCCGAGAACCTCGCGACCTTCGTCGCCAATGCGCTGTCGCCGGCCAAGGTGACCAGCTCGTTCGTCATCGACGAGGCGACCAAAGCGGTGCGAGCCCTCGTGCCCGACTACCAGCTCTCGCTGGCGATCGGTAAGGAAGGTCAGAACGCGCGACTCGCGGCGAAGCTGACGGGCGCGAGAATCGATATCCAGCCCGACAGCATCCTCGAAGACTAAATCGCAGGTCGGGGCTCTCAGAAGGGTTTAGACTGATTCCCGTAAGAACTTGCATCGGCTGCCGCACCCGCGCCGAGACATCCCTGCTGTTGAGGGTTGTCGCACGCGATGGCGAGGTTGTCCCGGATCCGTCCGCGACACTTCCGGGCCGAGGCGCGTGGGTTCACCCCACCGTGCAGTGTGTCGAGAACTCCGCCAAGCGCAGAGCGTTCGGCAGGGCGCTCAAGGTGACCGTCGCGCTGGATACGACGCAGCTTCTTGCCGACAGTCCACTCCCAACCGGGAACTACAGAACAGGCTGATTGACCTATGGACAACTAATGAGCGGCTCGAAATGAGACCCGTCCGTATTTAGCGGTCTGCCCCTGTCCGGGTGCAGACCCAGACAGGAGAAATGTGGCTAACCCACGAGTGCACGAAATCGCTGCCGAACTTGGTATCGAATCTAAGGTCGTGCTCGACAAGCTTGAAAAGATGGGCCAGTACGTCAAGGGCCCGTCGTCCAGCGTTGCGCCGCCCGTCGCACGCAAGGTGAAAGAAGCGCTTGCCGCCGACGGTGTGAAGCCCGCAGCGGCCGCGCCAGAGAAGCCGAAGGCGGCGCCCAAGGCAGCGCCGCGTCCCGCCGCACCCGCACCCGCGGCCCCCGAGCCGGTCGAAGCGGTCGTCGACCCGGATGCCCCGGCACCCGCAGCCCCGCCGCTGACCGTCGCCGAGCGCCAGGCCCAGGCCGAGGCGCACCCCGTGCCGACCAGCGACAGCGCCGCACCCACCGACGATGCTGCGGCTAGCCCGTCGGGAATTCCGCGTCCAGGTACGCCGCGTCCCGGTAACAACCCGTTCGCGTCCAACCAGGGCATGCAGCGCCCGGGCGCCCCGCGTCCCGGCAACAACCCGTTCGCGTCCAACCAGGGCATGCAGCGCCCAGGCGCCGGAGCAATCCCGCGCCCCGGCGCCCCGCGTCCCGGTGGCCCGGGTCAGGGCAACCGCCCGCCGGCCTTTGGTCAGCGCCCCGGCGGAAACGCCCCGTTCCAGCAGCGCCCCGGCGGCGCAGGCCGCCCAGCGGGTGGCGGCGGATTCCGTCCGGGTGGAGCACCCGGTGGAGCGCCCGGCAACAACTTCGGACCCAACCGGCCCCCGGCCGGCGGCGCGGGAGGTCGCGGTCGCGGTCCCGGTGGCGGTACCGCTGGCGCGTTCGGTCGCGGTGGTGGAAAGAGCAAGGCCCGCAAGTCGAAGCGCACGAAGCGCGCCGAGTTCGAGCTGAGAGAAGCTCCTTCGCTCGGTGGTGTCAGCGTTCCTCGTGGCGACGGCAAGAAGGTAATCCGACTGCGCCGCGGCGCGTCGATCTCCGACCTCGCCGACAAGCTAGAGACCCTGACGGGCTTCACGGTTCAGCCGGGAAGCCTCGTCACCGCTCTGTTCCACCTGGGACAGATGGCGACGGCAACCGAGTCCCTCGACGAGGAGACGTTCGCGATTCTCGCGGAAGAGCTCAACTACAAGATCGAAATGGTCTCGCCCGAAGACGAAGACCGCGAGCTGCTCGCCGGCTTCGACCTCGACCTCGACCAGGAGCTCGAAGACGAAGGCGAAGACGAACTCGAGATTCGCCCGCCCGTCGTCACCGTCATGGGTCACGTCGACCACGGTAAGACCAAGCTTCTTGACGCGATCCGCAATGCCAACGTTGTCGCGGGCGAGGCCGGCGGCATCACCCAGCACATCGGTGCCTACCAGGTCTGGACCGAGCACGAGGGTCACGAGCGCGCGATCACCTTCATCGACACCCCCGGTCACGAGGCGTTCACCGCCATGCGTGCTCGTGGTGCCCAGGTGACGGACGTCGCGATTCTCGTAGTCGCTGCCGACGACGGCATCATGCCGCAGACCGTGGAAGCGCTCAACCACGCGCAGTCCGCCGGTGTGCCGATCGTCGTGGCGGTCAACAAGATCGACAAGGACGGCGCAAACCCCGCGAAGGTTCGTCAGCAGCTCACCGAGTTCGGAATCGTCGCCGAGGAGTACGGCGGAGACACGATGTTCATGGACGTCTCGGCGCTCAACAACATCGGTATCGCCGAATTGCTCGACGCCGTGCTGCTCACAGCAGACGCCGGGCTCGACCTGCGCGCCAACCCGAACAAGGCCGCTCGCGGTGTCGCCATCGAGGCGAAGCTCGACAAGGGACGTGGTGCGGTAGCAACCGTGCTCATCCAGTCGGGAACGCTCCGTGTCGGAGATGCGATCGTCGCGGGAACCGCATACGGACGAGTGCGGGCAATGCACGACGAGAACGGCGAGACCGTGCTCGAGGCGTTCCCGTCGCGGCCCGTGCAGGTGCAGGGATTGTCGACCGTGCCCCGCGCCGGTGACACCTTCATCGTGACCGAAGAAGACCGCACCGCCCGTCAGATCGCCGAAAAGCGTGAAGCCGTCGAGCGCAACGCGCTGCTGGCCAAGGCCCGCAAGCGCATCAGCCTCGAAGACTTCACCAAGGCGCTCGAAGATGGCAAGGTCGAAGCCCTCAACCTCATCATCAAGGGTGACGTTTCCGGTGCCGTCGAGGCCCTCGAAGAGTCGCTGCTCAAGATCGAGGTCGACGAGTCGGTTCAGCTGCGCATCATCCACCGTGGTGTCGGTGCGATCACCGAGAGCGACATCAACCTCGCGACGATCGACAACGCCATCATCATTGGATTCAACGTGCGGCCCGACACGAAGGCGCGCGAGCGCGCCCAGCGTGAAGGCGTCGACGTGCGCTTCTACTCGGTGATCTACGCGGCACTCGAGGAGATCGAGAACTCGCTCAAGGGAATGCTCAAGCCCGAGTTCGAAGAGGTGCAGTCCGGTGTCGCGGAAGTTCGCGAGATCTTCCGTTCCTCGAAGGTCGGCAACATCGCCGGTGTCATCGTTCGCAGCGGTACGATCACGCGAAACGCTCGCGCGCGAGTCATCCGCGACGGCGTTGTGGTCGGCGACAACCTGGCGATCGAGTCACTTCGTCGATTCAAGGATGACGTCACCGAGGTTCGCACGGACTTCGAGGCCGGAATCGGTCTTGGCAAGTTCAACGACATTGAGATCGGCGACGAGATTGAGACGATTGAAATGAAGGAGAAGCCGCGGGTCTAGTCCGTGGTTTCGGCTGGATGCCGGCGACTAACGTCTGGGCAGGTTCGCAAACTTTGTTTGCTCAAGAGCCCCGACGCTAGTCGCCGGCATCCAGCCTCCAAGCCGCTCTCCCCACGGGGAGAGTGGGTAGGTGTGAGTAGGAGACACGATGGTAGACGCAGCTAGAGCCGCCAAGATGGCGGACCGCATCAAGGTGATCGTGGCCAAGACGCTCGAACGCGGCGTCAAAGACCCGCGGCTGGGCTTTGTCACCATTACCGACGTGCGGGTGACCGGTGACCTGCAGCACGCATCGATCTTCTATACCGTCTACGGGAGCGACGAGGAGCGATCAGACACCGCTGCGGCGCTCAAGTCGGCGACCGGAATGTTGCGCAGCGAGGTGGGCAAGAACATCACGGCTCGACTCACTCCGTCGCTCGAGTTCATCCCGGACGGCATCCCCGAAAACGCGGCCCTCATCGAGTCGCTATTGAACGAAGCGGCGGCGCGGGATGCCGAGACCGAGTCTCAGGCGAAGTCGTCGCAGTATGCCGGCGACGAAGACCCCTACGTAAAGCCGCGCGTCATTGCTGCCGACGAGGACGACGACTAACTTCGCCCGTCCTGACCCGCCCTAGCCGAACGCGCGAATCAGCAGCAGCAGCCAGATCGGGTTCAGCAGCACGGTGACCACGAGCACGGCGATCGCGCCGGCCCGGCGCGGAGCCCACGCTACCCAGAGGCCCGCGGCGACTGACGCGATGGTGCCCACGGCAACTCCCGCATAGCTGAGGTGGAGCACTCGGTCGCCGGACTCCCACGTCAACGCCTGCACTTCGAAGCCGATGAGCACGAGCATCGCGAGTAGGCAGACAAGCGCGACTAGTCGCGGCGCGGCAATCGAGCGGGAACCGCGAGTCATGGCGAAATCCTATTTGAGCAGCCGCGACAGCACACGGTCGGCCAGAGGTTTCCCTCCGGTCTGGCAGGTGGGGCAGTACTGAAACGCGGAATCGGTGAAGGTGACCTGCCGAATCGTGTCGCCGCAGACCGGGCACGGCTGGCCCTTGCGGCCATGAACCTTCAGCCCCGACTTCTTCTCGGCCTTGAGTTCGGATGCCGCGAGGCCCTCGGCCCGAGCGATGGCGCCCTCCAACGTCTCGCGCATCACGCGGAACAGACGCTCAGAATCGTCGGTCGGCATCGCGGCAGGCTTGAACGGAGACATCTTCGCGGCGTGCAGGATCTCATCGGAGTAGGCGTTGCCTATTCCCGCGATGAGTGACTGGTTGCGTAGCACTCCCTTGATCTGGGATCGCCCAGCGGCCGACAGGATCGCGCGGAAGTGCTCGAGGGAAAAGTCACCGGCGAGCGGGTCGGGTCCTAGGCGCGCGATGCCGGGCACGTCGGTGGGGTTGCGCACCACCCAGATCGCGAGCGACTTCTTCGTGCCCCATTCGGTTGCGTCAAACCCGGAGCCGTCGTCGAGCACGAGACGTGCGGAGAGCGGTCCGCGCCCGGGTCGTTTCGATCGGGATGCCTCGGCGTCGCGCCACCGAACCCAGCCCGCCAACGCCAGATGTATCACCAGGTGCAGATCGCCGATCGCGATGTCGAGGAACTTGCCGTGACGTGCGACAGACCCCACCGTCTGACCCGCGAGGGCGTCTACCGGGGGATCAAAGGTCTTGAGCGCGGCGAAGGAGACCAGCTCGAATTTCTTGACGACGCGTCCGGCGAGCCGGGCATCGAGGTCGGCGGCGAGAGCGGTGACCTCGGGCAGCTCGGGCATGCACACAGTCTCGGCCAGACGGGGAGGCCGCGTCTAGGTCGGTAGTTCGTATCCGTCGGCGCTGGGCACGACGAGTCCATCGGCGATGAGCCCGGTGAGGGCACGATCGCGCTGTGCGGCATCCGCCCAGATCGAATCGATTTCGGCCGCACTGACCGGGATGTCACGTGCCCGGAGCTCGGCCATGATGAGGCCGCGCACCTGACGGTCGCTGCCCTCGAACTTCTTCTGCACCGTGGCTCGGCGGCCGTCGTAGCTGGGGTACCCGGCCGCGCGCCAGGCACAGTCGGCGGCGAGAGGACACGCGTCGCAGCGCGGCGCCCGGGCGGTGCAGACGATCGCGCCGAGCTCCATGATCGCGGCGTTGAAAGCCCGCGCATCCGCACGACTCTCGGGCAGTAGCTTCTCCATGGCGGCGAGGTCGCGGCGAGTTGAGGGCGCACCCGCGACGGCCTGGCCGTCGATTGCCCGGGCGATGACCCGCCGCACGTTGGTGTCGACGACGGGATGCCGGTCGCCGTAGGCGAATGCGGCGACGGCGCGTGCCGTGTAGTCACCGATCCCCGGAAGGCTCAGTAGTGCGTCGACGTCCCGGGGCACAACTCCGTCGTGCCGTTCGGTGATCGCCACAGCGGCCGCGTGGAGGTTGAGAGCGCGCCTCGGATAGCCGAGCCGTTCCCACGCCCGCACGGCGTCGCCGGGAGCAGCCAAGGCCAGCGCTGTCGGAGTCGGCCAGCGATCGAGCCACACCTCAAGGCGCGGAATGACACGCGCCACTGGGGTCTGCTGCAGCATGACCTCGCTAACGAGGATGCCCCACGCGTCGAAGCCGTCGCGCCGCCACGGCAGGTCGCGACCGTGGATCGCGAACCAGTCGATGACGGCGCGCGCAATGCCCATCTGTCAAACCTAGACTGGCCGCATGGCACGGTGGACACCGCAGAAGAGAGACACACTCGACGCGCTTGCTGACGAGTTCTTGCACAACTACGCCAGGGGTCGCACCATGCTGGCAATCGACGGAGTCGACGGGGTCGGTAAGACACACTTCGCGGATGCCTTAGCCGAGCGACTGGGTCGGGGAGGGCACGCGGTGTTCCGTGCATCCATCGACGGTTTTCACCGTCCGCGCGCTGAGCGCTACCTGAAGGGTCGAGATTCCGCGGAGGGCTTCTATGCCGACTCGTACGATTACGCCCTGTTTCGGCGCGTGCTGGTCGAACCATTCCGGCTGGGCGGAAGCGCGGGATTCGTGACCGCGGCTTGGGACGTGGCACGAGACGTTCCCGTTGAGATGGCGTGGCGCACGGGACCGCAGGACGCGACCCTCATCGTCGACGGCATCTTCCTCAACCGGCCCGAGCTGCGTGGCCTGTGGAGCTATTCGATCTGGCTCGAGGCGCCCCGCGAGATCGTGGATGCCCGCCTCACCGCCCGCGATGGCGCCCCCGCCGCGCAGCGCTACCTCGGTGGGCAGGAGCTGTACATCGTCGAAGCGGACCCTCGCACGAGGGCGACCGCGATTATCGACAACTCAGACGTCGATCACCCGCGTCGAGTCTTTGCCGATTCCTGCTAGCCGAGATTCGGTGGCGTGCTCGACGTTACCCGGGCCGCCACCGCATCGGGCGTGACGAATTCGCCGGACGCCTCGACCTCGTGCACGAGTTCGACCAGGGCGGCGTTCACCGGGGCGCCGCGGCCGAGCGTTTCCGCGGCGCGAACCACGGATCCGTTGAGATAGTCGATCTCCGTAAGCTGCCCGCGTCGGATGCTCTGCAGAGTCGACCCCGGGTTGGGCGTACGGCCGATCCGGGCGCTCATGAGCACCGGCAGCACTTGACCGACCCACAGCGGCAGAATCGAGAACAGCCGCAGTCCGCGATTGCCGAGCCCCTGAAGTTTCTCGAAGTGGATCTTGCCCGCGAACCCGACGCGTACACACTCCCGCATGCTCGCTGTCAGGATGCGCCGCAGGCGCCACTGCGCCACCACCTGCTGCACGCTCAGGCCGGTGATCGCTGGCAACGCGTTGACCTGATTGATCACGAGCTTCGTCCACTGCGCGCCCTCGAAGTTGGGGATGACTTCGGTGGGCAGCGCCTCGGTGAGCACCCGGGCCGCGTACCGGGCGGGAAGGTCGTTCTCGCCAGCCATGCCCAGATAGGTCGGGCCGGCGGTCGTCACGGTGATCTCTCCCGGTGCCAGGTACGACGCGGCGAAGGTCGCGAGCGCCCCGACGATGTCCGAGCGCGGCGATGCGGCGTGGGCGTTAGACACGGAGTCGAGACCGTTCTGCACGACGACGACCGGGACGCCGCGCAACAGCGCCACGTTGTCTCGGATCGCGGCTACGGCATCCTGCGCTTTGGTGGCCAGAATCACGAGTTCGGTCGCCGCGGGTGAGAGTCTCGTTGGCTTCGACGTTGGCGGTGAACTCGCCCCACGCCCCGCCCAGTCGGATACCGTGCTCGCGGATCGCGGCGAGATGATCGCCGCGGGCCGCCACCTCGACGTCATGGCCGGCTCGGGCGAGCAGCGCGGCGATGGTGCCGCCGACCGCTCCAACACCGATGACACCAATCCGCATGGTCAGATCCTAGGTGCGACACAGTCGGTCGCGCGGGACGCCGCCCCGAGTCGGGCGTCGTAGCAAGTAAGATCGTGGGCGTGAGTAAGCCGCCGCTCAACCCGGCCAGCGGCATTCTTCTGGTCGATAAGCCGGACGGCATCACGAGCCACGGTGTCGTAGCCCGGGCCCGAAAGCTGGTCGGTACCCGCAAGATTGGCCACGCGGGCACCCTCGACCCGATGGCGACCGGACTTCTGGTGCTTGGCGTCAACAGTTCGACGAGACTTCTGACCTGGATGGTCGGGCTCGACAAGCAGTACTCGGCCACCATTCGGTTGGGTGCGTCGTCATCGACGGACGACGCGGACGGCGAACTGTCGAGCCGAGCGGACACGGCGTCACTCGCAGCTCGTTACCGACGCCGCGATCGTCGGCGGCAATCACTCCTCTCACCGGCCCGATCCTGCAGCGCCCGAGCGCCGTCAGTGCCATCAAGGTCGAGGGAAAGCGGGCGTACACACGTGTTCGTGAGGGCGAGGAGTTGGTACTCGACGAGCGCCCGGTCACCGTTTCTCAATTTGTCGTGCTCGACGTTCGGCGAGGGGAGTTCATCGACGTCGACGTTCTCATCGACTGCTCGTCGGGCACCTACATCAGGGCGCTCGCGCGCGACTTGGGGGCAGCGCTCGGCGTTGGGGGACACCTCACTGCCCTCCGTCGCATCCGGATCGGCCCGTTCTCGGTGACCGAGGCCGTCACGCTCGACGACGACCTCGCCGCGTGCACTGCTTTCGCCCGCGGATGCCGCGGCGCGCCTGTTCCCGACCCTCGCCTTGTCCGAGGCCGAGGCCGCCGATCTCACGAATGGCAAGCGGATCCCGGTCGCCGAGGATCTTGCGGGCGAACCCCACGCGGCGGTGGCCCCCGACCGGCGACTGGTCGGCCTGATCGAGCCCGTCGCCGGGAGAGCGCACGTGCTCGTGAACTTTCCCCCCGACGCCCAAGCGACAGAGGTGGCATCCCCATGATCGAGGCTTTTACCGTCGCGCAGATTGGTGTCGCGGTCGTCGCTGGCGTGCTCTGCATCGCGCTCGGGCTGGCGGGTCGCGCCCCGAGCGATTTCACCCTCGGAGCCCTCGCGCTGGTGGAGGTGTTGCTGATCGCTCAGATCGTTGTGAGTGTCATTGGTCCCCTCGTGGGCAACGCCCCGACCGGTAGCGCTGTGGAGTTCTGGATCTATCTCGCGAGCGCCGCGCTGCTGCCCCCGGCGGCCGGATTCTGGGCTCTCCTCGACCGCAGCAGGTGGAGCACCGTCGTGCTCGGCGTCGCCGCGCTCGCGGTCGCGGTCATGCTCTATCGAATGGGTCAGATTTGGTACGTGCAGGGCGCCTAGGCGGGGTTCATGAGGTGGCCCGTCAGTCGCCTACAGTGGGAACGATGTCTCAGATTGCTTCGTCGAGGGCCACAGGTGCCGGTCGCGTGCTCATCGCGGTCTACGCCGTCCTCGCGCTTGCCGCGGTGGCTCGATCAGCATTTCAGATCGCGACCAAGTTCGATGCCGCCCCGGTCGCCTACCTGCTGTCTGCGATAGCCGGGCTGGTCTACGTGCTCGCCACAGTGGCCCTGATTCGACCGGGTCGCGCGTGGTACCGGGTGGCCTGGGTGACGATAGTTTTCGAACTCGTGGGCGTTGTGACCGTCGGCGCTCTCAGCCTGGGGGATGCCGCGCTCTTTCCCTCGGACACCGTCTGGTCGGTGTTCGGCCGAGGGTACTTGTTCATCCCAGTGCTGCTGCCGCTGCTCGGCATCGCGTGGCTGATTCGCTCGCGCCCCGCCGACGGGGAGGCATAACCCCATGCACATCTTTGATTCGCTCGCGGACGTTCCCGAAGGCTTCGGTCCTAGTGCCGTCACGATCGGCAAGTTCGACGGCGTGCACGCGGGGCACCGGGCCGTGATCGATCGGCTCAAGTCGACGGCGCACGCCCGAGCGCTTCGTTCCGTCGTCGTCACGTTCGACCGCAACCCGCTTGCCCTGTTGCGGCCCGACGAATGCCCGGCGAATCTCGTGAGCAATCAGCAGAAGCTTGAATTACTCGCGGAGACCGGGGTGGATGCCACGGTCATCCTCGCTTTCGATTCGAATCTCAGCGCGCTGCCTCCCGAACAGTTCGTCGAGTCGATTCTCGTCGACGCGCTCGCGACGAAAGCGGTTTTGGCCGGTGCCGACTTCCGCTTCGGAGCCGGCGGTTCGGGAACAATGGCGACCCTGTCCGAGCTCGGGCAGACCTTCGGTTTTGATGTGCTCACGATGGAGGACGTGCTCGCGTCCGATGAGCGCCGAGCGTCGTCGAGCTGGATCCGGCGGTTGCTCGACGAGGGCAGGGTGACCGAGGCCGGCGACTTGCTCGGTCGCGCGCCAACCGTGCGGGGAACCGTCGTGCGCGGCCAGCAGCGTGGGCGTGAACTGGGCTATCCGACGGCCAATCTCTCGCCCGAGCTCGAGGGGTTCATCCCCGCCGACGGGGTGTACGCCGCATGGCTGACGGCGGGGGGAGTTCGCTACCCGGCCGCGGTTTCTGTCGGCAACAACCCGACGTTCGAGGGTGTCCCCGACAAGCAGATCGAAGCACACGCGATCGATCAGCACCTCGACCTCTACGGTCAGATTGTCGAGGTCTCGTTCGTCGAATACATCCGTGGAATGGTTAAGTTCTCCGGTCCCGACGCCCTGTCCGAGCAGATGTCGATGGATGAGCACCGCATCCGTTCCGTGCTCGGGGTCGCACCGAAACCGTCGGCGTGAGCGCCTCGACCGATCGCCTGCCGGTGTGGGGTGGGCGAGTGCTCGCCCTCGTCGGGATCATTCTGCTCGCCCTCAACCTGCGAACGGGCGTCGCCGTCATCTCTCCGATCGTGCGCTCGATCTCCGAGGACGTGCCGCTGAGCAGCGTCGGAATCGGCCTTCTGGGGATGCTTCCGCCGCTCGCCTTCGCGGCATCCGGGTTCATCGCGCCTCTCGTGGCCCGCCGCGCCGGGCTCGAGGCCACCCTCCTGCTCGCCTGTCTCGCGATGGCCGTGGGGCCGGTGGTGCGCGCTGTCGCACCCAACTACGCCGTGTTGCTTGTCGGGAGCATCGTGTTGCTCGCGGGCATGGGCTTTGGAAACATCCTGCTCCCGCCTGTCATCAAGCGGTACTTCCCCGATCGCATCGGCACGATGACGGCGGTCTACGCGACCCTGATGGCGGTCGGGGCATCCATCCCGCCGCTCATCGCGGCCCCTCTCGCCGCCGCAACCAGTTGGCGATTCGCCTTGGGCATTTGGGCGCTCGCCGCGGTCGTTGCGGCTGTGCCGTGGCTGCTGTTGTGGCGCGATCGCCGTAGGGAGGCACGAGCCGCCCTAGTGGGTGACGTCGTGGAGGCTCCTGCCCCCGAGGTCGTGGGCCGCATGGTGAAATCGCGGGTGGCGTGGGCGATTGCCCTGGCGTTTCTCATCACCAGCTTCAATGTCTACGCGCTCTTTGCGTGGCTCCCCGAGATCGTCGCCGACTTGACCGGCGCCCCGGCCGCGGCCGGCGGCTCGCTCTTGGCCCTGTTCGCGATAATGGGCCTTCCCTTCGCGATCATCATGCCTCTGTTGGCGACGCGAGTGCGCAATGTCGGCTGGTTGATCGGCGTGGGCACGACTCTCTTCGTCGTCGGATACCTCGGCATGTTGATGGCCCCCGGGGCCGCCACTGTGCTCTGGGTGCTATTGCTCGGCAGCGGCCCGCTGATCTTCCCGTTGACTCTCGCGCTCATCAACCTGCGCACGAGATCGCACGCGTCGTCGGTTGCGCTCAGTGGGTTCGTGCAGGGCATCGGCTACGGCGGAGCCGCGCTCGGACCCCTGACGATTGGCTTCATTCACGATGTCACACACTCGTGGACCGCCCCACTGATCTTCCTATTGGGAACGGTACTGCTGACGGTGCTGCCCGCGGTCGTGCTGTCGTCACCGCGCAGCGTCGAAGAGGACCTCGCGCGACGGGTCAGCTGACCAGGGTCGAGCGGTGGATCAGCGCGGCCGCGCCGATGAGCGGGCCCTCTCCGGAGAGCGCCGACGGCACCACCCGGACCTTGGTCACGAAGGGGAAGGCAGCTCGCTCCAGGATCGTCGAGCGCACGATTTCGAAGAGGTCCGGGGTCACATGGGAGAAGCCGCCACCGATCGCGACGAGCTCGAGATCGACGAGGGCGGTCGCCGAGCCGATCGCCTGACCGATCGCGCGCCCGGCCCGGATCACCGCGGCGATCGCGATCTCGTCGCCCGCAGCGTAGCTGGCGGCGAGATCCTCGCCCGACGACCCGGTCCACCCCTGGCGTTGCGCCCAGGCGGTCGTTTTCGGTCCGGATGCCACGGCCTCGAGGCATCCGATGCCTCCACAATCGCAGCGATCGTCGAAGCCGCCGACCTCGATGTGCCCGATGTGACCGGCGTTGCCCGTGGGGCCCGCCACGGCGCGCCCGCCGAGGAACAGACCGCCCCCGACGCCGGTGGAGACCACCATGCCCATGACATTGGATTCTCCTTGTGCCGCCCCGCGCCACTGTTCGGCGAGGGTTATGCACTCGCCATCCATACGCAGCGACACCGGAACCCCCGGCACTGCAGCGGCCACGAGATCACGTAGCGGGTAGTCGCGCCAGGCGGGAAGGTTCAGGGGAGACACGAGACCCGGTTCGACTGTAATGGGACCGGCGCTGCCGATTCCGACCCCGACCAGGGTCGCGCCGGCGGGGAGCGTTTCGAGGCTCTGAGTCACGACAGACGTGACGCTGGAGGCGATCTGTTCGGCGGACGACTCACGCCCGGTCGTCGCCCGGAATCTGCTCGCGGCGAGCAGCGATCCATCGGAATCGACAAGGGCGGCCTCGACTTTGGTGCCGCCTAAATCGACGGCGAGGGCGTATCCGGTCTCGGTCACAGCTGGGGAACCGTCTGTCCGACAACCCACGTTGCGACGTAGAAGACCGCGACCGTGACGACTATTGCGGCGAGCGGCCACCAGAAGGCGTAGCGCTTGCGAATTAGGGAAACTACGAACATTCCGATGCCCAGAAGTGTGATCAACACCGCGGCGCCGATGAGAATGTTGACGACGATTGAGAGCACGGCGGCGTTGCATTGCAGGCCGTCGTAGGGGCCGGCGCCGCAGGTCGCGGTCAGCCCCTGATACGTGTACGCGGAGAGGATGACACCGAACGCCACCGTCACGCTGGTGATGATCAGCAGCACGCCGGCGACGATGTCGAGCCCAACGAGCACGGGATTTCGGGGGGCGCTGGGCGGGAGAGAGGTGCCGGTCATGGGTGCAAGCCTATTGGCTCGCGCGGCCTCCCTCGGCGTCGGATGCGCGCAGTCTCGCGCGCCGGCGCGCCGGATCTGCTCATCTGAGCAATGAATTGATGTGATGACTTGGATGTCGATATCGTCACACCAATGCGTGTTCCAGAGTTGGGCGGTCAAGGGTGATTGCAGTCGTCGGAGGCTACGGCGTTGGCATGACGATGCGCCTGAAGCGAGCCCCCGAAGCGGGCGAGACCGTCACGAACGGCATTCTCAGCGTCGGCCCCGGCGGCAAAGGCTCCAATCAGGCAATCGCAATCGCGCGCCTTGGCCATGCGGTGGGCCTGTTTACGGGGGTCGGCAGGGATGCCGCCGCCGCCGACGCGCGCGAACTCTGGTCTTCGGAGAACGTGGGCGCCGACGCCGTCGTCACGACCGACGCGGCGACAATGACGGGCTTCATCACCGTCGACGCGGGGGGAGAGAACCGAATCGCGATCGCCCCCGGTGCGCTCGCCTCGCTCGTTCCGCAGGACCTCGAGGCGTTCCGGGCCACAATAAGAGAGGCCGACTTGCTCGTCGTCTCCCTCGAGGTTCCGGTTGCCGTTGCCGTGCGGGCGCTCGAGATAGCTCGGGAGGAGGGCACACGAACGCTGCTCAACCCCGCTCCGGCGGCCCCGCTGAACGCCGCACAGTGGGCACTGGTCGACACCGTCACCCCCAACGCCACCGAGGCGCGCGATCTGCTGGCAGGTCGAGACGATCGGCCGGCAGCGGGCGACGCGCTGGCGCTGCGCCTCGCCGAGCACACCGGCTGTGATGTCGTTCTCACCCTGGGTGAGTCCGGCTGTGCCGTGGCATCCGGTGGCCGAGTTCGGCTCATCTCACCCATCACCGCGAGTTCCGTGGTCGACACCACGGGAGCGGGCGACGCGTTCACCGCGGCCCTTGCCGTCGGACTCGTTGAAGGGCTCGCTCTAGAGGATGCCGCACACTTCGCCGCCGCCGCCGGGTCCCTGGCTGTTGCCGTTGCCGAAGTGATTCCCGCGCTACCCACGCGGGAACAGGTGGCCGACGTGCTTGACCGACACGACAAGGAGTTCGCGTGAACGACGGCGACACGGCGGCCGGGGCATCCTCGGTCGCCCGATTCATTCAACACACCCGCATCGAGGCCGATGCCACGCGGGATGTCATGGTGCGCCACGCGCAGGAGTGCATAACCCACGGATTCAACGGGGCGATGGTGCCGGGGTCGTGGGTGCCTGTGGTCGCCGCGGAACTCGCGGGCACCGACGCCCTCGTCGCGTCAGCCCTCGACTTTCCGATCGTGGGGACTATGACCTCGGCGGGCAAGGCATTCGAGGCGGCGGAACTTGCCCGCTTGGGTGCCGACCAAATCGACATTGGCGTTCAAATCGGCTGGCTCAAGAGCGGCATGTGGAACGAATTCCGGGACGACATCGCCGGCGTCGTGCGTGCGGCAGGAGTGCCCATCAAGGTGATGCTCGAGTTGCCGTTGCTGACGCCCCAGGAGCGGTCGACCGCAGTCGAACTCGCCATTGAGGCCGGTGCCACCTACCTCAAGAACGCCAGCAGTGGGGCGATAGAGACCGCGAGCCCCGCCGGCATCGAGTGGCTTGTTGCCGAGGCCCGTGGGCGTGCGCTGGTCAAGGCATCCGGCTCGATCAAGTCGCTCGACCAGGTCGTCGCGCTGATCGGCGCCGGTGCGGCCCTCGTGGGTACCAGCGCGGGAATCGAGATCGTCACCGGTGCGGCCAGCTCCGCGACCGAGAGCTATTGAAGGGACTGGGATGACTATCCGTCTGATACTTGACTGCGACACCGGTTCGGATGATGCGGTCGCCATCATGGCCGCGGCGAGCCATCCTGATCTGGACCTGCTCGCAGTAACCACGGTCAACGGCAACGTTCCCCTCGAGAACACGACAGAGAACACGCTCCGCGTGCTCGATCACATCGGTTCGACGGTGCCGGTCTACCCCGGCGCGCCTCGGCCCATCGTCCGCGACGACTTTCCCGTGCCGCGAGCGGTGTTGAACGGCGACAAGCCCGAGTTCCAGCAGTTGTATCTGGACTTCCCACCGTCGACGACGGCCCCGCAGACCACGAACGCGGTGCAGTTTTTGATCGACACCTACTCGAGTGATGACAATCTCGACGTCGTGCTCGTGGCCGTCGGGCCCCTCACCAATGTCGCGCTAGCACTCGCGGCCGCGCCACAGCTCGCCGGCCGCATCCCGCACCTGGTGATCATGGGCGGCGCGGTGGGCTGGGGCAACGTCACGCCCGCCGCCGAGTTCAACTTCTGGGTCGATCCGGAGGCGGCCGAGGCCGTGCTCAGTGCGGGCATTCGCCAGATCACGATTTTCCCGCTCGATGCAACTCACGACGCCCCTCTGGGGCTCGACGACTGTGACCGGTTCGACGAGATCGGTACCGCAGCTGCGACCGGATCGAGCGGCCTCATTCGGCATCGCATCGTGAACTATCCGGATGCCGCCGACGCGGAGAAGGTCACAGCGCCGGTGCACGACGCGCTGTGTGTCTGCTATCTCGTCGCTCCGGAGGTCGCCACAGAATCCGGCCTGCACTCCGTCCACGTCGAGACGAAGGGCGAACGAACCATGGGGGCGATGGTCGTCGACGCGAGAGGCTGGTCGACGGAAATTCGCAACGCCCGAGTGGTAAAACGCGCAGATGCGCAGATCTTCTCCAATTTTCTCGCAAACGCGTTCGCCCCTTGACGGAGGGATGACGCGTCCACCAGCCTGTCCGTAGCGGTATTCGTAACATGAATTGAAGGCTCAATGTTGAGAGTTCAGTCGGTAGCTCGGGAACTCGAGCGCCGAATAATCGACGGTACATACGTCGAAGGCGAGCAGGTTCCGACCGAGCCCGAACTCGCCAGCGAATTCTCCGTGAGCCGAACCACGATCCGAGGCGCCGTCGCCGACCTGCAGGCTCGGGGACTCGTGAGCCGGGAACAGGGCAGAGGCACCTTCGTTCGCGGTCCCGGCCGGGTCAACGTGAGCATGATCCTCGAGACCAACATGTCGATCAGTGAGGTCATCCGTCGATCGGGTCGCCGTCCGGGTATCACGGGCCTGAGCGTGCAACGCGAAGTGGCGCCATCGCCGGTCGTGGTTGCTCTCGGGCTCTCGGTGGGGGATCCCACCGTTGTCGTTCGGCGCACCCGCACTGCCGATGGAGTGCCGATCAGCGACAGCATCGACTACCTGCTCGAGACACCCGACATGCCGACCGAGCAGGAGGACTTCGAGAACTCGCTCTACGAACTGCTGGAGCAGGTGCACCGACGCCCCGTCTCGAGCGGCACGGCGAAGATCGAAGCGCTCCCCGCTACTGGCGCCACCGCGGCGCGGCTCGATGTCGCCGAAGGCGCCCCCATACTCGTGCTCTCCCAAGTGCACGACCTCGTCGGCGGAACGCCGGTGATGTACTCCGTCGTATCGCTGAGAAGCGACGTGATGAATCTGTACGTTCACCGCGGCATGAACTCCGACGAGAAGCTCCACGAGAGCGCGATTGGCGCGCAGTCCGAACCGGACCCGCGAATCTTCCCCAACCCCCCGGCAGAGTCGCCGGGTGACCACAAATAACACCCATCCGAAAGGCAACACTCATGACAAGTGCTCCCGTCGCGGCTCCTAAGAAGAGCAGCCGCCTCAATCGCAACAACCTGCCGATGACGCTCATCGTCACGCTGATCCCGGTCTGCGTCGCGTTGAACATCGTCGGTGGCTACATCGCCTCGGCTTTGCGGCTGCCCGTGTACCTCGACATGATCGGTACCGCGATCTCCGCGATCGTGCTCGGTCCGTGGTGGGGTGCGCTTGTCGGCGTGCTGACCAACGGTGGATCCGCTCTGATCAGCGGACCGGTGAGCCTTCCGTTCGCGTTGGTCAACGTCGTCGGTGCGCTCATCTGGGGTTACGGAGTTCGTTCCTGGAAGATGGGCCGCACGATTCCGCGGTTCTTCATCCTGAACATCATCGTCGCCGTTGCGTGCACGATCGTTGCAGCGCCGATCATCGTTCTGGTGTTCGGTGGCGCGACCGGCAACGGAGCCGATGCTCTCACCGGAACGTTCCTCGCCGTCGGTCAAAACCTCGTGGGATCGGTGTTCTCGTCGAACATTCTTACCTCGTTGGCAGACAAGATCATCGCCGGCTTCGTCGCGCTTGCCATCATCGAAGCGCTACCGAAGTCATTGACGGCGAACGTCGACATCGTCAAAGCAACACCGCTCAAGGGCGTGCTGCTCGCGGTGGCGGGCGTCGTCGTCGGTGTTCTGATCATCGTCGTATTCCTGGCCATCAACGCGGGCGCTGCGGCAGCCTGACCTAAGAAGTATGTGACCGGGGATGTCGCGTTCGCGCGGCATCCCCGGCCCCTAGGAGAGCAATGCCTGAACCAATCATCACCTTCGACAACGTGACATACACCTACGCCGGCACCGAGGTGCCAGCCCTGCACGAGATTTCCTTCGAGATTCAGGAAGGCGAGTATGTCGCCGTTCTTGGCCTCAACGGGGCCGGAAAGACCACTCTGGGGCTCGCCGTGAATGGCGTGGTCCCCACGATGCTGGGCGGTGAGCTGACCGGAACGGTAACCGTCGGCGGACTCAACGTCGCCGACTATCCCGTGCGTGAGATGTCCAAGCTCGTCGGGATGGTGTTCGACAACCCCGAGTTTCAGATGAGCCAGATGTCCGCGGCCGAAGAAGTGGCGCTGGGGCTCGAGAACGCGGGAGTGCCGTACGAAGAGATGAAGGTCATCATTCCCGAGACCCTCGAACTCGTCGGGCTCGCAGGATTCGAGGAGCGATCGCCGCTCGCGCTCTCCGGCGGACAACAGCAGAGGCTGGCCATCGCCGCCGTGCTGGCAATGAAACCCAAGATTTTGATCATGGACGAGCCCACGTCGAACCTCGACCCGATCGGCAAGCAGGAGGTGTTCGACATGGCGGCCAAGCTCAATCGTGAGCGTGGGATGACCGTCATTGTCATCGAGCACGAAGTGGAGGTCATGGCGCGCTACGCCGACCGCGTGATTGTTCTTGACGGCGGACGCATCGTCATGAACGGCACACCTCAGGAGATCTTCGGTCGAGTCGACGAACTGGCGGCGCTCAAGCTCCGCGTGCCCGAGGCATCCGCGCTGGCCAAGGTTCTGCAAGACGACTATGGCCTGTGGAAGGGCCCACTGCCCATCACGACCGAGCCGGCGGTTGCGGGCATCAACAAACTTCTAGGAGCACAGCGTGGCTGACACCTCACCTCTCGCGATCGACATCACCGGGGCGCGGTACGTCTACCCGTCCGGAAACGTGGTTGCCCTCGGCGGCGTCGACCTGCGCGTCGCGCAGGGCGAAATCATCGGCATCATCGGCCAGAACGGTTCGGGAAAGACCACGCTGACCAAGCTGTTCAACGGTCTGCTCAAGCCAACGGCGGGTACCGTCGTCATCAATGGCGTGGATACGGCCAAGAAGTCGGTGCAGCAGATGGCACCGCACGTTGGCTACGTGTTCCAGAACCCGAACCATCAGCTCTTCGCCCGCACTGTGCGGATGGAACTCGAGTTTGGACCTCGCAACATCGGGGTGCCAGAAGACGAGATCGTTGAACGCGTTGCTGACGCCGTGGAGTTCTTCGGTCTGCAGGAGTTCATCGAGGAACACCCGTATCGGGTGAGTTTCCCGGTGCGCAAGCTTGTCGGTATCGCATCCATAGTTGCCATGCGGCCGCCGATCATCATTTTCGATGAGCCATCGACCGGCCAGGATCACAACACCACCGGCGTGATCAACGGACTGATGCGCAAGCTGCGCGAGCAGGGAACGACGGTGGTCTGCGTTTCTCACGACATGCCGCTGTTGGCAGACGTGGTCGAGCGCGTGATCGTCATGAAGAGCACCGAGATTATTGCGGATGCCTCGCCCCGCGAGGTGTTCGCGGACAAGACGCTCATGGCTCGAACCAATCTCCAGGCGCCTCAGGTCACCGAGATTGCCCTTCAGACTGTCGTCCCCCTCGGAGGGCCTGTCGCACTCACCCCGGCCGAACTGGCCGCCGACATCGCGAAGCGCGTGGGCAAGCCCGCGCCGGTCGCACGCTAAGCGAGGACACGACTATGTCGATGCAAGCCGCACTACCCATCGCGATGATCCCGGGCAACTCGATCATCCACCGAATCAACCCGCTGGCGAAAATGGTCTGGGTCGTGGGATACGTCATTCTCGCGTTCTCGACCCAGAACATCATCGTTCTGTATTCGATGGCCCTGTTCGCGCTGATTCTCGCGCCGATCGCCGGTGTGACCAAGCCGCTCCTCAAGGGGGCGTTGATCCTGCTTCCGGTGGGGTCCTCGCTACTGGCGCTGCAGATTATCGCGCCGGCCGTAGAGCGTCCATGGACGTTGGTCGCCCAACTTGGTCCCCTCTCGCTGTACGGCGACGGCGTCTACTACGGACTCGTGCTCTTGGGCAGAATCGTCGCATCCCTCCTCCTGGCCCTGATCATGGTCATGACCACACACCCGAGCGACCTGTTCACGTCGTTCGCGAAACTGAAGGTTCCCTACACCCTCAACTTCATGCTCGCGATGACGCTCCAGCTCATTCCCGTATTCCAGCGCGAGGTGGGAATCATCTTGAGCGCCCAGAAGTCGCGAGGGATGAAGGGCACGGGCTTCTCCGCAGTGTTACCGAGCTTCGTGCCCGTGTTCGTCGGGGCGATTGAACGCGTGCAACAGCTCTCCATCTCGCTGGAGTCGCGGGGCTTTGGCTCGGACGGTATCAAGACCAGTTATCGGCAGGTCAAGGGCCGCGCGAGCGATTGGGTCATCGGAATCGTGGGATTCGTGGTGCTCATCGGCCTCGCCGTGTACTCGATCACCAAGGGTCTGTGGAGTCTGAGCTCAGAGATCGTGTTCGCGCCGGTAGTTGTTCTCATAACCTTCGCGATCGCGGCGTCGCTCTTTCTCGGCATCGTGCTCGTGGCGATTCTCTTCTCCTTCAAGAAATAGTCGGCTCGCGCCGCTAACGAAACAGAAAGCTCTGATTCTCAATGCCTGCAACTGCAAGTGACCAGCGTCAACACCACATTCAGGTGGCCCCCGGCGAGGTGGGACGGTATGTCTTCCTCCCCGGCGACCCGGGTCGGTGTGAGCCGATCGCTCGACTGTTCGACGACCCCGTGTTGGTCGCCAAGAACCGAGAGTACGAAACCTGGACGGGCATGCTCGACGGCGAACGCGTCTCGGTCACCTCGACGGGGATCGGATGTCCATCTGCGGCGATCGCGATGGAAGAGCTCGTCAAGGTAGGCGCCGACACCTTCATTCGGGTGGGGACGTCGGGGGCTATGCAGCCCGACATCGAACCCGGTGACCTGGGCGTCATCCAAGCCGCCATCAGGGACGAAGGCACAACGTTGCACTACCTGCCGGTAGAGTTTCCGGCCGTCGCCGACATCGACGTGACGCGTGCACTTGCGCTCGGTGCGCGGAGCCTGGGCAAGACCGTGCACGTGGGAATCTCGCAGTCAAAAGACTCCTTCTACGGCCAGCACGAGCCGGGCCGGATGCCCGTGGCACATCGGCTACAAGACCGGTGGTCGGCGTGGATGGCTGGCGGCGCGATCTGCTCCGAGATGGAGGCCGCAGCGCTGTACATCGTTGCCGCGACTCTGCGGGTTCGCGCCGGCGGAATCATGATGATCATGGGTCACTGGGATCAGTCGCCGATGACGCAAGAGGAGCTCGAGCGCGGATCGCTCGACAATCTGCTTCCCGCGGCCGTCGCAGGTCTGCGCGAGCTCATCGCGCGCGATCGGGAGGCGGCAGCATGAACCACGACGACGACGTGCAGTACCACGTTCAACTGCGCCCGGGCGATGTGGGTCGCTACGTACTGCTGCCGGGCGATCCCGGTCGGTGTGAGCCGATCGCTGCGCTCTTCGATGACGCGGCCTTCGTGTCATCCAACCGGGAGTACACGACCTGGACCGGCACGCTGGGCGGCGAGAAAGTCAGCGTCGTATCGACGGGTATCGGATGCCCGTCCTCCGCTATCGCCGTCGAGGAGCTCATCAAGCTCGGCGCTGACACCTTCATTCGGGTCGGCACATCGGGCGCGATGCAACCGGGAACACCTCCCGGCCAACTCGCCATTGTCACCGCGGCCATCCGCGACGAGGGAACGTCGAGTCACTACCTCCCCATGGAGTTTCCCGCGGTCGCCGACTTCCAGGTGGTGGATGCCATAGCTCAGGCCGCCCGCAACCTGGGCGCGGACTACCGCCTCGGGGTTACCCAGTCGAAGGATTCCTTCTACGGCGAGGTCGAGCCCGAGCGGATGCCCATGGCGAGCCACCTCCAGGACCGCTGGAAGATGTGGATTGCCGGCGGCGCGATCTGCTCCGAGATGGAGGCCGCCGCGATCTTCGTCATCAGTTCGATCAATCGGGTTCGCGCCGGGGGAATCATGCACATGTGGTCGGAGGAGAACGGTGCGGCGCCCGACAAGGAGCGACTGCTCCAGGTCTCGGTCGAGGCGCTCCGCGTGTTGATCGCACAGGACAGGGCGGGCACGCAGTGGCCGTAAGCGCTGACGTTTCGCGGCTGGCGGCGGCGGCTCCCGAGTATGTGAAGAAGATGTCGGCGCACCAGCGCCGCAACTTTTTCTTCATAGTGCTCGACGGCGCGACGTTCGCGTTCGCGATCTCGCTCCTCTCCGAAACCACGATCATCCCCGCGTTCGTCCAAGCGCTCAGCAACAGCGCGGTTCTGGTGGGGCTCGTCGCCGCGGTCTACGCGCTCGGGCACTACCTGCCGCAACTGATTGGCGCGCATCTTGTGCGCGGGCGCAGTAGGCGTAAGCCCCTGCTGCTCGCCATCGTTGTGGCCGAACGGGTGGGCATCCTGGCTATTGCAATAACGGCGCAGCTGATCGGAGTGCTCGACCCGACGGTCATCATTGTTCTGTTCTTCGTCGCGTTCGGTGGCTACGCGATAACGACGGGTCTCATCGGTCCCGTGTACGGCGACTTTTTGGCAAAAGCAATAACGCACAATCGCGGCTGGTATTTCGCGATCGTGCAACTCTTGGGCGGAACTCTCGGCTTCAGCGCCGCCTTGGTGGCGGAGTACCTCATTCGCACGAACGGTTTCCCCCTGGGCATCCAATTGTGCTTCTGGATCTGTTTCGGACTCTCGTTCCTGTCGATCCTCTTCATCGCGGGGCTGAAGGAGGAGCCGTACCCGCACCCGGCGCCCCGCACCCGGTTGAGCGCGACAATCGCGGAGATTCCGGCTTTGGTGATGGGCGACCCCGTGTACCTGCGGTTCATCATTGCGAGGTGCGTATTGGCGTTCGCGACTCTCGGAATCGGTTTTGTCGTCGTCGACGGTCTGACCTCGGGTGTGCTCCGACCGTCAGACGCCGCCCTTCTCGCCGCCGTTTTCATCCTGTCTCAGGCGATGCTCGGATTCCTGTTGAGCATTGTCGGCAACTACTTCGGTTGGAAGATCGTCATCATCTTGGGCGGGGTCTTCATCGCACTCGGAATGCTCTGCGCGATCGCGGGTGGCTCCCTTCTGGTCTACATCGCCGCCTTCATCGCGCTCGGCGGCGCGAACGCCGTAACCGTTATCGGTGATCAGAACATGTCGATTGAGCTCGCACCCACTTCTCGAACGAGCCTCTACCTGGGCACGACGTCGACGGTCCTCGCGCCGTTCTTCATTCTCGGGCCGCTGATTGCCGGGGCGGTCGCGGATACCGTCAACTATCAGGTGGTCTTCATCGCCTCGGCGGTGCTCGCCCTCGTGGGAATCGTGCTCGCGTTGCGGGTTCGTGAGCCGCGAAAGCAGGTCGAGTCCGTGTTGGGCGACGGCGAACTTATCGGACAGCCGGGAGTAACACCATGAGACGAATGATTATCGATACCGATACTGCTGCCGACGACAGCTTCGCGTTGCTCGTCGGGCTGCTGCATCCCGAGGCGCAACTCGAGGCGATCACGATCGTCTCGGGCAATGTCGACTTCGATCAGCAGATCCAAAACGCCCTCATCACCGTGGCCGCCGCCGGGCGCGGTGGTGAGGTGCCTGTTCACATCGGAGCACGAGTTCCGATGGCACGCCCCTGGTACGCAGCAAGCGCTCACGGAGACGGGAAGGGCAACCACGACTTCCCGATTCCCGCGCAGCAGCCGTCCGACGAGCGTGCCGCGGATGCTCTAGTCCGTATCGTCAACGAGAATCCGGGCGAGATCGACATTGTCGCCATCGGGCCGTTGACGAATATCGCGACGGCGATCCTGCTGGATCGGGACTTCGCGTCCAAGGTGCGCCAACTGTGGGTCATGGGCGGATGCGACAACTCGGTCGGCAACGTCAGCGCGGCGGCAGAGTACAACTTCTACGTCGACCCGGAGGCGGCGGACATCGTTTTCACCGCAGGCTTCGACGTGACGGTGGTGACCTGGACGCTCACCCTCGAGCGCGCGCTCTGGGACCGTGACCAACTCGAGGAGATCCGCGAACTCGGCACCCCGCTCTCGGAATTCTTTACGATTCTGGACACCCCGAATCTCGAGCACAACGAGGGGGTGTCGATTTTTGGCAGCACCCACCCCGATTCGATGACCGCGATGCTGCTGGTGCGACCCGATCTGATCACGAGGTCGAGTCGAAAGTTTGTGGCTATCGAGCACACGAGCGAACTCACTCGCGGTTACTCGCTCTTTGACGACCGACCGGAGCGCAATGAACCCAATGCCACGGTGATTGACGAGATTGATGGCCCGGGATTCTTCGAGGCGTACAAGCAACTCCTGAGAACGACGGTGTAACCGTCTCGCCGAATTTGCTCATATGAGCAAGCACACTACATATGTTGCATCCGTGCCGACTGCACCGTAGGCTCAAAATGACCGCCGAGCGAAGGGACGACCGTGAACGAAGCAGCGGAACTCCTTGCCGTGCGCGTGGCCGAGCTCTACTACGACGAAAATAAGTCCCAAGACGAGATCGGTGGTCTGCTCGGCATTACGCGATGGAAGGTCGGGCGTCTTCTGGCCCAGGCCAAGGAACGCGGAATCGTGCGGATCGAGATCGTTCATCCGCGGGCGCGTCGCCTCGGGAGTCGAGCGTCAATTGCGCGAGCGGTTCGGGCTCGCAGACGCCATCGTCGTTCCCATTCCCTCGAGCACGTCCGAAACAGCGGGGCGCGTCGCGCAGGCCGCTGCAGACTATCTCACCGCGTTTCGGCCGGTTCCCCGGGTGCTTGGCGTGAGTTGGGGTCGCACGCTCGATGGCATCGCAGAGCGTCTGGAAAAGAATTGGGCGACCGGGGTGACGGTCGTGCAGATCAACGGTGGGGTCAGCCTCAACCGACGCCCGGGAACGGCGGCACACACCGCGGCAACGATCGCGCAAAAGTCGGCGGGTCAGTCGGTTCTGCTCCCGAGTCCGGCGATTCTCGAGCGACTCGAGACCAAGCAGGCCATCGAGTCCGACCGCACCGTAGCCGGGGTTATCACGTTGGCGGCCGAATCGTCGATGTATCTGTTCAGCGCGGGGGTGGCGGATGCGACATCAATCCTTGTTGAGAACGGCTACCTTGCCCCGCACGACCTCGACGAGCTCGTGCGCAAGGGTGCCGTGGGCGACGTCGTCGGCCGGTTCATCGACGCGAACGGGAACGTTGTCGATCCCGGCCTCGACGAGCGTACGGTTGGTCTCAGTTTGACCCATCTCCGTGCCGCCACCAACACGGTGTTCGTCGTCTCGGGAGAACCAAAACACGACGTGGCGCGCGCAGTCGTCACTAGCGGGCTGTGCACGGTCATCGTGACCGACGAGGCAACCGCAACTGCACTTCTGGAGGACAGGACATGACACTTCAACCGCTCGAGGCGTTGGCTCCCGCCGAACGCGCTCTCGCCCTCATCGGCACCGACCTCACCGAGAAGAGCCTCAGGTTGCACCTGGAGGGCCTCGCCGGAGTGGATGCCGTCGGCCTCGAACAGCGCGCGGCCGGCCTTGCGACCCGGTCCATCAAGACCACCTCGAAGGCGTGGGCCCTCGACACCATCATCAGGCTCATCGACCTCACCACCCTTGAGGGTGCCGACACGTCGGGCAAGGTACGGTCGCTCGTCGCCAAGGCGATCAATCCTGATCCGTCTGACCCGTCGACGCCCCGCGTCGCCGCCGTGTGCGTCTACGGCGACATGGTGCCGGCCGCCGTCGACGCTCTCGGGAGCCTGCACGGCGATCCCGATGCCGGCGGAGTAAGCGTCGCCGCGGTCGCGACGGCCTTCCCGAGTGGACGCGCGTCGCTCGCCGTCAAGCTCGCGGACACGTCCGAAGCCGTCGCGGCGGGAGCCGACGAGATCGACATGGTCATCGACCGCGGAGCATTCCTCGCCGGCAACTACGGAAAAGTCTTTGACCAGATCGTCGCCGTCAAGGAGGCGTGCCGCCGCGACGACGGCACGTTCGCCCACCTCAAGGTGATTCTTGAAACCGGGGAGTTGAACACGTACGACAACGTGCGTCGGGCATCCTGGCTCGCGATCCTCGCCGGGGGAGACTTCATCAAGACCTCGACCGGCAAGGTCGCACCGGCGGCGACACTTCCCGTGACCCTGCTCATGCTCGAGGTCGTGCGCGACTGGCACCGTCTCACGGGCGAGAAGATTGGGGTCAAGCCGGCCGGCGGCATCCGCCAGTCCAAAGATGCGATCCGCTACCTCGTGACAGTCGCCGAGACGGTGGGCGAGGAGTGGCTGAAACCGCACCTGTTCCGGTTCGGCGCATCCAGCCTGCTCAACGACGTGCTGCTGCAGCGCCAGAAGATGACCACCGGCCACTACTCGGGCCCCGACTACGTAACGATCGACTAGAGGCAAGAGACATGACTGAGACTGCGAAATTCCTCGACTACGCGCCGGCACCCGAGTCGACCAGCATCCTGCATCTGAAGAAGAGCTACGGACTCTTCATCGACGGCGAATTCGTCACGGGGCACGGCACGCCATTTCTGACGGTGTCGCCAGCGTCGGAGGAGCGCATCGCCGAAATCGCGAACGCCAACGCGAAAGACGTGGATGCCGCGGTGGTCGCCGCGCGCCGCGCCTACGATCGCACCTGGAGCAAACTGTCCGGCGCCGATCGTGGCAAATACCTGTTCCGGATCGCGCGACTCGTGCAAGAACGTGCGCGCGAACTCGCGGTCGCCGAGAGCCTCGACAACGGCAAGCCGATCCGCGAGTCCCGTGACGTCGACGTTCCGTTGGTGGCCGCCTGGTTCTTCTACTACGCGGGCTGGGCCGACAAGCTCGACTACGCGGGTCTCGGACCGTCGCCGCGCGCCCTGGGTGTCGCGGCCCAGGTCATCCCGTGGAACTTCCCCCTGCTCATGCTGGCGTGGAAGATCGCCCCGGCGCTCGCCGCGGGAAACACCGTCGTGATCAAGCCGGCCGAGACGACACCGCTGAGCGCGCTGATCTTCGCCGAGATCTTGCAGCAGGCCGAACTTCCGGCGGGCGTCGTGAACATCATCACGGGCGCTGGAGACACCGGCGAGGCTCTGGTCAATCATCCCGACGTCAACAAGGTGGCATTCACCGGGTCGACCGGTGTCGGTCGGGCGATCGCCAAGTCGGTCGCGGGCACGGGCAAGAAGGTCACGCTCGAGCTGGGCGGCAAAGCGGCGAACATTGTTTTCGACGATGCTCCCATCGACCAGGCGATCGAGGGCATCGTCAACGGGATCTTCTTCAATCAGGGCCACGTGTGCTGCGCGGGATCGCGACTGCTGGTGCAAGAGAACGTGCACGACGAGGTCGTGGAGCGTCTCAAGTCACGACTGTCGACACTTCGACTCGGCGATCCCCTCGACAAGAACACCGACATCGGCGCCATCAACTCGAAAGCCCAGCTGGATCGCATCCGTAAGCTCAGCGACCTCGGCGAGGCGGAAGGCGCAGAGCGCTGGAGCGCTCCGTGCGTCATTCCCGACAAGGGGTTCTGGTTCGCACCGACCATTTTCACGAACGTGTCTACCTCCTCGACGATTGCGCGCGAAGAGATCTTCGGCCCGGTGCTGAGTGTCTTGACCTTCCGCACCCCGGCCGAGGCGATCGCCAAAGCCAACAACACTCCGTACGGGCTGTCGGCCGGCATCTGGAGCGACAAGGGTTCAAAGATTCTGGCGGTGGCCGACCAGCTGCGCGCGGGAGTCATTTGGGCGAACACGTTCAACCGGTTCGATCCGGCCAGCCCGTTTGGCGGCTACAAAGAGAGCGGGTACGGCCGCGAGGGCGGGCGTCATGGCCTGGCCGCGTACCTGCAATCGGCGGGGTGGCGCGCCGATGCCGTCACCGCGGCGACGCCGCGTCAGATCTCGAAGAAGGCCGCGAAATGAGCAGACTAACCGTTCCCAAGACCTACAAGCTCTACGTCGGGGGCAAGTTCCCGCGCAGCGAGAGCGGGCGCACCTATGAGGTCGTCACCAAGAAGGGTGCCTTCCTCGCCAACGCGGCCCAAGCGAGCCGTAAGGATGCCAGGGACGCCGTTGTTGCCGCTCGCGCGGCGCACGGTGGGTGGGCATCCGCTACCGGATACAACCGGGGTCAGGTGCTGTACCGCATCGCCGAGCTCTTGGAGGGCCGCCGCGACCAATTCGTCGACGAGCTGATCGCGACGGAGGGCGCGTCGAAGGCTGCGGCGACCAAGCAGGTCGACACGGCGATTGACGCCTGGGTCTGGTACGCGGGCTGGGCCGACAAATATGTTCAGGTCGCCGGCAACGGTAACCCCGTGTCTGGCCCATACTTCAACCTGTCGACCCCCGAACCGACCGGCGTCGTCGCGATAATCGCGCCCCAGTCCACCGGCTCTCTCCTCGGCCTGGTCAGCGTCATCGCGCCGGCAATCGTCACGGGCAACACCGTCGTGGTCGTCGCGCACCAGACGGCGCCGCTCAGCGCGATAAGCCTCAGCGAGGTGCTCGCGACGAGCGACGTGCCCGGTGGAGTCGTGAACATCCTTACCGGATCGCCTGCCGAGATCGCCCCGTGGCTGGCCAGTCATGCCGACGTCAACGCGCTCGATCTGGCAGGGGCCGAGGCCCTCGACTGGGTCGATCTTCAGATCAGCGCCGCCGACACGCTCAAGCGGGTGCTGTCGCCGGAACCGGGCATCCCGGCGCCGTCGCTCGAGCGGATGGTCGCCTTTACCGAGACCAAGACGGTGTGGCACACGAAGTCCCTGATCTAGTGGGATCAGTGATCGTCGTCGGCAGCGCGAATGTCGACCAAGTTTTTCGAGTCGAGCGAATTCCCCAGCCCGGCGAAACCGTTCTGGCGTCGGGCTCAAGCACCGCGCGCGGTGGCAAGGGCCAGAACCAGGCCGTGGCCGCGGCCCGAGCCGGAGCCGCGACCACGTTCGTCGGCGCGGTCGGATCCGACGCCTTCGGCGCACGACACCCGAGCGGGTCTGATCAGCGACTCCATCGACGTGTCGCTGCTGCGCGAGTTCGACGCCCCGACCGGCACCGCCCTCATCGCCGTCGATGACTCGGGAGAGAACACGATAATCGTGGACTCGGGCGCCAATCGACTTGCTCGTCGAACTCGACGAGTCGGATGCCGCGGCGATCGCCGCAGCCGACGTGCTCGCCCTTCAGCTCGAGGTGCCCCTCGACACCGTGGTCTCAGGCGGCCGTCGCTGGCGCGCGCCGCGGGACGGTCGTCATTCTCAACGCGGCACCGATCCGCGACCTGCCACCCGAGTTGCTCGCGAACCTCGACGTGCTCGTGGTCAACGAGCACGAGGCCGCCCACCTCGCGGGGGATCGTGACTGGCGTGAGCTCACCGCACGACGTACCTGTCGTCGTCGTTACCCTCGGAGCGCGAGGGCGCGCTTCTGTTGCGTCGCGGACCATGACGAGGTGCGGGTGGCAGCACCCGTCGTCGTCGCGGTGGATGCCACGGGCGCTGGCGACACCTTCTGCGGTGCGTTCGCGGCCGCCATCGCCGAGGGAACCGACTATGAGGCCGCGCTGCGGTTCGCGGTGGTCGCGGGTTCACTTTCGGTCGAGACGCCGGGGGCGGTTCCGTCTATCCCGATGCGTGCCGCGATCGACGCGCGGGTGAATGAAGGTAACGAAAAGGTAACGGACTCGCTATAGTGGGGAGACACTCGCAACGACGCGGGTGACCCGACAGAACGGCGTCCTCCGTGACCCTAGCGAGAGCGTGGCGTATCAGCCGTTCTCAGGCGCGCGACATTGCCCCGCGCCTCGTGATGGCCGCGGCCACCGTCGTGGGTCTGGTCTTGGTCATCGCGGTCAGCCCAGACTCCGCGCGAGGCCACGTCGCAGGAACGTTCGATGCCCTGCGCTCACCGGGCGAGGCGGGATTCGTCGCCGGTCACCGCGGAGACAAAGAGGGCGCCCCCGAGAACACGCTTCCCGCTTTCGAGAACGCGATCGCGAGCGACTCGGCGTTCGTCGAGACCGACATCCAACTCACCTCAGACGGCGTACCGATTCTCATGCACGACTGGACCGTCGACCGCACGACGAACGGTACCGGCCCCGTCTGGGCGATGAGCTACAACGACATCATCACGCTGGATGCCGGCTCCTGGTACGGCTCGAAGTTCGTGGGCACCCGGGTTCCCACGCTGGAACAATTGCTGCTGCTCCTGCAGCCGAGCAGCAAGAGCGCGATTCTCGAGCTCAAGGGGTCGTGGACGGCCGCACAAGCCCGTGTGGTGACCGACCTAATCGATAGCTACGACCTCGGCAATCGCGTGCTCATGGCCAGCTTCGACATCATGACCCTGCGGGCCCTGCGCGATGCTGCGCCCGAGATCGCGCGGGTGGTGATCGCGCGATCGGTGATCGGGGACCCCGCCGTGCTCGCCGCAGCGTGTGGTGCCGTGGCAATCGTCACGAGCGCAGGTTTCATCCAGGCCGATCCCGACGCGGTAGGCCGCATCCACGCCGCGGGGCTGGGCGTGCTGATCTACACGCTCAATGACGCGGATGCCTGGGCTCAGGCGGTGTCGCTCGGCGCCGACGGTCTCATTACCGACCGCCCAGACACGCTCACGGTGTGGCTGAACGGGCAGTAGAGGACTCGATCAGAGCGCGTTGAGGAGGGCGCGGTAAAACTCGATACCCCGCAGGTACGACTCGACGCCAATGCGCTCGTTCTTAGCGTGGAGCGTGTCGCGCTCGTCTCGACTCATCTCGAACGGCACGAAGCGGTAGATCGCCGACGCGATCTCGGTGAAGTGTCGGCTGTCGGTAGCGCCGGTCTGCACGTACGGAGCGACGACAATCGACTCGAACGTCGCGTGGATCGCGGAACTCAGCATCGCCCACGCCTGGCCGGTCACGGGCGACACCGGGGCGGGCTCGCCACGGCTGAGCAGCCGCACGTCGACCGCGTCATCCCGGATCGCGCGTCGCAGATGCTTGGTCGCAGTATCGACCGAGGAGCCCACGGCGACTCGCACGTTGACCGTCGCGCTTGCCCGCTCGGCGAGTGCGTTGGCAGCATGACCCGCCTCGAGCTGGGTTACCGCCTGGGTGGTTCGGGTGATTGCTCTCGTCTCGTCTCCGCCCCGCGAGAAACTCCACAGCAGCAGCGGGCGGGTCAGGCGATGCCACCGCATCGCCCAGCCGACGAATCCGGTCGCGTGCGGGCCGAGCGCGTCAAACATCCAAGAGATCGGCTGGGGGAATGCGGCACGAAACGGCCGCCGGTTGAGGCGCACTATCGCGCGAGCCAGGCGTGCGGTCGCGGTCAGTCGCGGGGGAGTCGACGCGTGACCGCCCCGCTGCTGCACCACGAGTTCGTAGAGCGACGCGCCCTTCTCGCTGACCCCGACCGCCGCGGTCGGAGCACTGACTCCGGGGAAGGCATCCCGAACGATCGCGCCACCCTCGTCGAGCACCATGAGGGGTCGGATGCCGCGGTCGCCGAGAAGCGCGGCAATGGCCTGTGCACCGGTCCCGTGTGTCTCCTCGTCGTGACCGAACGCGAAGTAGACGTCGTGGGTCGGCACGATCCCGTCGGCGAGCGCGGATTCGAGCGCCTCGAACAGGGCGGCGACCGACGACTTGTCGTCGAGCGACCCCCGACCCCAGATCGTCTGGTCGTCGCCGTCGCCCACAAGGTCGGCGGCGAAAGGCAGGTGCTCCCAGCCCTGATCCGTGGCGGCGACGACGTCGTAGTGCGCCATGAGCACGACCGGATCGGTTGCCGCGCGCCCCGCCCAGCGGAACAGAAGAGAGTGGCCCCCGACGATCTCACGCTCGAGCGCGGCGTGGGCCGCGGGGTACAGCCGCTCGAAGGTTGCGATGAATCTCTCGAACTGCGTCCAGTCGACGTGGGACTCGTCGAGGCGAGAGATTGTGGGAATACGCAGCAGCGCACGCAGATTCTCGACGGAACGATCGCGGGACATGCCTCGACTCTACCTAGCTGCACGAGCGGCCGATCCCGTAGCTTTGGTGCATGAGACGCGCCGCACTGTTCGTAGCCATTTCGGCGATGCTCGCGGTGGGCCTCGCGGGTGGTGCCGCGGCCGCCGCAGCACCACCACCGACGGCATCCGTCGTGCACACCGGCGTCGACGACTTTTCATTCGAGTCGTTCACCGCGGACTACTACCTCGGCGTTGACGCCGACGGACGTTCCACCCTGACGACCGTCGAGCGATTTGTCGCGGTCTTTCCCGACATCGACCAGAACCATGGAATGCGCAGGGCGATCCCCGGGAGCTACCAAGGCGCACCGACCGACGTCGCGGTGCAATCCGTGACCGACGAGAATGGGGACCCGCGTCCCTTCACGGTCGAAACCGACGACGAGGGATTCGTGCTCGTGACGAGCCGCGCCGACGGCTTCGTTCACGGAAGTCAGACCTACGTCTTCACCTACACCCAACGCAACGTAACGCGGTTTTTCGCCGACACCAACGACGACGAGTTCTACTGGGATACCAATGGCACCGGCTGGTACCAGTACTTCGGTACCGTTTCGGCCCGGGTGCACGTGCCGGCCGAACTGGTTTCGTCGTTGACCGGCGGCACCGCTTGTTACCGCGGATATCAGGGTTCGACCGACGGGTGCGAGATCACCACCGCCGACGAGGCCGACGGGGTCGTCATTTCGGCCTCCGCGGACCAGATCGGCGCATTCGAAAACGTCACGGTCGCGATCGGATTCTCGCCGCACACGTTCGTACCCCGCGATGAGTCGTATCTGGGTTCCCATCAGGCGCCCCTTCAGTTGCTCGCCGTGTTTGCGAGCCTCGCGGCGCTGGCCTGGGCGATCGTGCTGCGGCGAGGTCTCCTCGCGGACGGGAAGGGTCGCCCAACAATCATTGCGGAGTACTCGCCTCCGAAGGGGCTCGACCTGATCACGGCGTCGGTGCTGCTCAAGCGCACGACGCGGGCCGCGGCAGCCCAGTTCGTCGACTTCGCCGTCAAGCGCCGCATCCGCATCGTCGAGAAGGACAAGACGAGCTGGTTCAGCAGAGGCTCGGACTATCTTCTCGAGCTTCTCGATCCGAGCGATCTGTCCGGCCCGGAGCTGACGCTTGCTGTCGCGCTCTTCGGGTACCGGCTCGAGCCGGGAACCGGCTACCTCATGTCGGGCAAAGATCTCACGCTGAGCCAACTCGTTCGCAGCACCATCCAGAGCGCGACCTCCGCGGCAACCAGGGACGGTCTGCGTCGTTCACCGCGGATCGGGGCCGCCATCCTGCCGAGCCTTCTCGCGATCGGCGCGACGGTGGCGGCCTTCTCGACAGGAATCGCGATGTTGGATGCCTCGGTCGGCGGCATCCTGCCTGCAGTGTTGTTCGTGCTGCCGGCGATCGTTGTTCTCGTCGTGTTCAAGCTCGTCTTCCGCACACCCCTCAGTGAACGCGGAGCCGAGCTTCGAGATCACCTTCTGGGCCTCCAGTTGTACATTCGACTCGCCGAGGCCGACCGGCTGAAGATGTTGCAGAGTCCGACCGGCGCCGAACGGGACCAGATCTCAACAACGGATACGCGTGCTGTGATCGACGTGTACGAGAAACTGCTGCCCTACGCGGTACTCTTCAACCTCGAGACTGAGTGGGCGAAAGAACTGGGCAAGTACTACACCGAGCAGACTCCGGACTGGTACTCGGGAACCGGAGCGTTCAACGCCGCGGTCTTCGCGTCGAGCATCTCAACGATGTCGGCGACCGCCGCGAGCTCGTTCTCCGGCAGCTCATCGAGCAGTTCGAGCGGTGGCTCCGGCGGCGGCGGTTCGTCGGGCGGCGGTGGCGGTGGTGGCGGTGGCGGTGGCGTCTAAGCACCCGAGCCCCGCACTGCGTCTGCTCGATTCGGTACCGGTGAAGTGGTGGCTCGTGCTCGCTGCCGCGCTCATTTTAGGCGCATCCGCTCTCTTTGGAGGACTGGATGACGCGACCGTGGCCGCGCCGGAGCCGGTGTTGGTTGGTGTGGGTGAGCCATTTGTCGGTCCCCAGCTGACCACAACCATCCTCTCCACGGAACTCACGGATGTGGCGCCCGGCTACTCTCTCGAACCGGGCGACGGCAACACCTATTTGGTGGTCACCGCAACCGTGACAAACACCTGGACGACCTCGACGGAGCTCATTCGTGACCTCCTTCAGCTGGAGTGGCTCGACGGTGAAGGAACGGGGGAGGCCGATCGCCTCACTCTCGTCTCGGATGGCACGTCCTCGCCGCAGGCGAATCCGGGGGTTCCCATCGAGGTCGCCTATGTCTGGGAGGTTCCCGAAGGCGTTCTGGCTCCCGGCGACGTCGCGCGGGTGTCCATCCGCTCGAAGAGCCTCACGGTAGACGGTGACGTCTCCTATGGCTCCTACTGGTCGTCACCAGTGGTCGCGGCGCACGCCGATGTGGAGGTCGTCGGATGAACCGCGTCACCACCTGGGTTTTGGCAGTCGGCATTCTGGTGCTCGCGGGAATCGTTGTCGCTAGTGAGCCGTCCGAACAGCTACAGCAGGGTCCTTTCGTGGTAGAAACGGCGTTCGGTGACAGGGCAACCGGGCGCAATGTCGAGGTGACGATCTCCGACGTGCGTCTGGCGGATGTCGTCGAGTTGGATGAATTTGAGGGCTGGCGTGGAGAAACCGAAGGCGTGTGGGTGGTTGCGACGGTTACAGCGTCCACACGTCTGCAGGCCCGACCGCTGACCGGTTTCCTGCTCATTGACGACCTCGAGTTCCGGGGGTCGGATCGCATGGATGCTGACGGGCTCGAGTCTTGGCAACTGCTGCCCGGCATCCCCACGACGGGCACGGTGCTGTTCGAGATTCCGCGGGAACTGGCTCAGAGCACTGTTTCGGCCCGACTTCTCTTCGGAGCCAATCCAGATTGGCGCCTGGACTCAATCATCGGCACCACAGTGGACCTCAGTTCGCTGGCAGTCGAGCGCACCATCGTGGTCGCTCCGGCGCACCGGGAGGCGCCGTGATGTGGTTGAAGGCGAACCGCTGGTACCTCATTGCGGTGGCGGTGCTTCTTCCCGCGGCGTTTCTCGTCGCACTGAGCTCGGACTGGTGGGACTACGTCGAGGAGCAGGAGGGGCATGCCATCCCGGTGCAGGGCAGCGCGCCCGTCGACTACGCGGGCGCCCAGTTCTCGCTGCTCGAGTGGCACGCGTTCGACTCCACCACGCAGGCGGGCCAGGCAGCGAACTTGCTGCCGGGAACGTCTCTCGTGACCGCGACAGTGGGCGTTCGGCCGGACAGTTCGGCACCATTCTGTAGCGTCGAACTGACGGATGCCTCCGGCCAGCGATCCTGGCCCGAAGCCGGCTACTCCGATGCCGACTTCGATATTGCTGGCGGTACGGAAAGCTACTGCAGCACGGAGGCAACCGAGCCGTACCGTGTGCAGGTGTACTTCGTCGTTCCCGACGACGCGACCGACGCTCCGGTGCTGCGCCTAGCTGTCCGTGACGAGTATCCCGCTTTCCTCGCCTTCGAGCTCTAGCTCGGCGCGGCCGGCCTTCGACAGCGTGAGGCAGTAGACCCACGTCGCCGCGATCAGACACAGGCGCACAGGCTCGACGACCAGATCGATGACGAGCGATATGGGGGTGTCGCTGGCGGCCCACCACTGGAGTTCGTGCGGACCGAGGAGTCGATTGACGCCGAAGTTCAGCCACAGGGTGCTCGTGTCCAGTACCGCATAGGCGAGAACGAAGAGGGCCATCGTCACAGCTCCGGCACGCCACACCAGCCGAACGGCGCCGGCGATGGGAGTCCAGCGACCCGCCACGTCGGATCCGAGTTCGGCAATACGCTTGCGCGCGAATACGGGAACCGCGCCCCAGCGGCGGCGTGCTGCGGTCACTGTGACCGACGCGGTGCGGGGCTTGGTCGAGACCGCGTACACGATTCCGGCGAGCGTCAGCCAGGCCAGGGGCAGCCCGATGACCGTTCCCGCCTGATCGGCGAGCCATGCCGCCCCATCCACGACCCATCGCAGGGGGGCGAACGCCTCTTTCGCCGCCTCGAGCACCTCGATGCCCCACGCGACGATTCGTCGGCTCTGGAGCCACGCCGGAACGTCGACGAGCAGTTGGCCGAGGATGTCGAGCGCGATGAAGATCCACACCGCCTCGAGGTAGGTAGCACAGTAGTTGAACCAACCCGGCAGTGCTTTCGAGTAGCGCTTGAGCACGAAGCGCAGCACAAATGCCACCACGACAACGCCGATGGTGACCGGTGTCACGCCGATAAAGAGCGGCACCACGTTGTCGGGACCGAAGTCGCGCTGCTCCAACTGAGCCAGCGAGAACGCGACCCAGTCGTCCTTGATGAGTCCCCAAGTGGCGAACACGATAAGGAACGGCAGGATGCTCGATCCGAGCGCTTCGACGAATGACTTACCGGGTCGCAGCACCAGGAACATGGCAACGTACGAGGCCACCCGGGCAAGCACAGCGAGAGGCAACACCAGCTGGCCGTAGAGGGGATCAATGTTGGCTACAAAACCGGCAAACCGGATGAGGAGATAGTTCGCTATCCAACCTCCGAGAAAGATCGCGACGAGGGCGGGCCATACAGAGGCGTACAGCCGCAGGGTTCCCCGAACGATGTACAGCACTCGTCAGATACCGCCAGCCATGGTGATGTAGCCGACGACGAGTGCGGCCGACATCAGCACGGTTCCCCACAGCGGGGCCGACCAGCTGCGGTGACCCTTGATCACGCGCGAGAGGAAGCTGATCGTCGTGATACCGACGAACACCGCACTCCCGACCGCGGCGATCAGAAATCCCGACTGGATTGCCTCGGGGTCAGTGGATCCCGGAACCGCCTCCAAACCGAGCGAGTAGAGCGCCATGAGGGCGAGAGCGCCGATCATTAACTCGGTGATCAGCACGATGAGTCCGATCATCACGTCAAGCCCGCGATCGGAGCCCTCCAACGTTCTGCGACCCGTCGTGCGAGTCGGTGAAGCGAAACTCGCGTTGAGGGTCATGGCGTCAGCCTAGCTGGCGGCCCCCGCGGCCCAGTCGACGACGACATCATTCGGCCCGGCGCCGAGCTTCGCGTGCAGCTTCGATCCGGGAAACACGAGGGGCAGTGCCGACGCGGGAACCGCATTTCCCACCTGGATTTGGTACGGGGTAGGTACGCCTGTCGCGACCGTCAGCGTGAGGGCGTGCACCGGGTCGCCCTTCGAGTTCGTGACGCCGATCGGTTGATTTGCGACGAGTACGACAGTGATAGGCGAGCCATTCGCCAGGATGTCGGCGGCGCTGCCCGGGCCGGACACCTCCGGCAGGCTGACCGACGGCGGCTGCTGCGAGAAATCGATGGCGACGCGGCTGTGGTCGTTCGGATCGACCCGCACCGCGAGCACGACGCCAGGCTGCTGGAGCTGCGGAATCATGACCTCTTGCACGCGTTGGGAGAGTGTCACCGCAAACGGCTGCTGGCCGTCCATGATCACGGAGAGGTCGAACTCGCAGGTGCGTTCGACGAGATTGTTCATTATCGACACAGTCGTTCCCGACGGCCGAATTGCGAGCAACTCGCCGCGGGCGAGCGTGCCGGTCTCGATGAGTTCAGCATCCACTCCACCGACGAGGTTCGTGAACGACTTGGCGATGTTGTCAAACAGTCCCATGCTGCGATCCTTCTCTGCCGGATGAGTGAGCCCGTCGCACAGCGTACTCGCGGGCTTGCGCCCGGGGAAGAGCCCGAGTTCACCCCGCTAGGCTCGAACGGTGAGCGCCTCGTACCCCAACCCAGCCCGTCGCACCGCCCTGATTCCCGCGGTCATCGCGGTGCTCGCGCTGTTGGTGGGTGTCGTATTCATCGGCACTGACACGTTTACGGTCATTCGGTTCATCGTGAGTATCTTTGCCCTGATCGTTGCGGTGTTCGCCTGGCAGTGCCGGCAGTGGTGGTGGTTGCCGTTGCTGGCGGCGATCGCGGTGCTGTGGAATCCGGTCATTCCGATCGACCTGCAGTCGGCCGACGTATGGCTTGGACTGCAGTACGCGGCGGCGATTGTGTTTCTCGCCGCGGGCATCCTCATCAAGGTTATTGACACGTCCGGGTCGTCGGCGCGACGCTGACGACGCAAAGCGCGTACACTGGGTGCAACGCCCGCTGAGCCACCAGCCGCATCGCGACTGGGTCTGGACATCTCGTGTCGGGCGCCGTCAGCCGGTGATCCGCCGTTGACTACACGCATACCCGTGACGGGCGGAAGCGTCCCTCACTAGGAGAACCCTTGGTATCTTCCGGACAGACCGAGCCGGGCCAGCGTCAGAAGCGCCAGCGATCGACATCGCAACGCCAATCGACGACCCAGCGCCGTCGAGTGCGCCCCGGCGACGACATCGGGGTCATCCCCGTGCTCGCGCGGGCGGCTCGTGAGGTCGAGACGGCGGTGCAGAAGGGTCCGCTCAAGCCAGCCAACCGTGCTCGCTTCCAGGTCGCGACGCTGTTGCTGCGTGAGGAGCGTACCCGGGTCAAGTCAGACACAACTCTCACCGATGCCGAGCGTGCGAACGAGCAGAAGCGACTCGACGGCCTCGCCGGAATTCTCGCGAAGACCGCAGCTCGCGACACCAGTCTCATCGCGATGCTGGCCGACGACGCGCCAGTCACCGCAGCAGCGAAGGCGCTCCGCCGCGATCTGCTGCTGGCCGCCGGCGTCGAATTGAGCCCGGACGAACTCGTCATCGCCGTCGAGCCGAAGCCCGTCGACAAGCAGGTCGAGAAGCAGGTCGTGCCGGCATCCGTGCGCCAGATGCAGATGTCGAACCCGTTCCTCGCTCCCGACTTCAGCGCCGTCAACGCCAAGCCCGCCAGTTCGAATCACTTGGGAACGTGGGAGCTCATCGAGCCGCTGTTCCGGTCGTTCGAGTACGGCGCCGGTGGTGGCGCGGCTTCGATGGCACTTCCCGAGGCGGGTTCACTGCGCACCGAGGGCGACCTCGACCTCATGCGGCATCAGGCCCGATTCGTCGAGGAGGTCAAGCGCGGCCACCGCACGTTCCTGCTCGCCGACGAACCGGGTCTCGGCAAGACGGCTCAGGCGCTGCTTGCCGCGTCTGCCTCGAACTCGTACCCGCTGCTGGTCGTCGTGCCCAACGTCGTCAAGACGAACTGGGCCCGTGAGGTCCACCTCTGGACCCCCGGACGCACGGCGACGGTCGTGCACGGCGACGGCAAAGACGTCGACGCGTTCAGTGACGTCGTCATCGTCAACTACGAGATTCTCGACCGGCACGTCGGATGGCTCGGTCGATTCGGTTTCAAGGGGATGGTCGTCGACGAGGCGCACTTCATCAAGAACCTCAAGTCGGAGCGGTCGAAGCACGTTCTCGCTCTCTCCCGCAGCATCCGCGCCACCTATCCGAAGGCGCTGCTCATGGCCTTGACGGGCACGCCGCTCATCAACTCCATCGAGGACTTCAGGGCGATCTGGCAGTTCCTCGGCTGGATCGACGACAAGAAGCCGCTGCCGACGCTCATGAGCAAGCTCGAGGACACCGGTCTCACCCCGGCGGATCTCGGCTTCTTCGCCGAGGCTCGCCGCGCAGTCATCGACATGGGAATCGTTCGTCGCAAGAAGGTGGATGTCGCCGCCGACATCCCCGCCCGTCGCATTGCCGACATCCCGGTCGAACTCGATGACGACCTGGGCCGCTCGATTCGCGCCGCGGAGGCGGCACTCACGGCACGACTCGTGGAACGGTTCAACCGCATTCGCGCGATAAAGCCGGACGTGCCAGACGCCGACCTCATCCGCGCCGTCGCTCACGCCGAGCTCGAGGAATCGAAAGGCGCGACAACCGGCGAGAACGTCTTCACGATGGTGCGCAAGATCGGTCAGGCGAAGGCAACTCTCGCCGCCGACTACACCTCGCAGCTGGCCCGGTCGGTCGGCAAGGTCGTGTTCTTCGCCAAACACATCGACGTCATGGATGCCGCGGAAGAGCACTTCGCCCGGGTCGGGCTCAAGTCCGTCTCGATCCGAGGCGACCAGAGCGCGAAGGCTCGCCAGAACGCCATCGACTCGTTCGACTACCGATCCCGAGGTTTCGGTTGTCGTCGCGTCACTCACGGCGGCCGGCGTCGGGCTCAACCTGCAGGCGGCATCCAACGTCGTGCTTGCCGAACTGAGCTGGACCAGCGCCGAGCAGACCCAGGCGATCGACCGCGTGCACCGCATCGGTCAGGAGCTTCCGGTCACCGCGTGGCGCATCATCGCCGCCCACACGATCGATGCCCGCATCGCCGAACTCATCGACAGTAAGGCAGGCCTTGCCGCCAGAGCGCTCGATGGCGACGACACGAGCCTCGCCGCCGAGTCGAACATCCAACTCGAGGCGCTGTCGAGCCTGCTCAGGGATGCACTTCAGGCACGCGTCTCCGACTAGTGCCGCACCGCAGTTCCCGGCGATAGGGTTGCCTCGTGATCCCTCCGGTGCTGCGCGCGATCTCCGTGGTGTTCGCCACCGCGGCGCTCGCCCTGGCCGGGCCCGGTGCGGCGCAGGCTGCCGAATCGACGGCGGGGTCCGCGACCACAGGAGTCGCCGACTTCACGTTCGACTCGTTTTCCGCCGACTACTACCTCGACGTGGATTCCTCCGGCCACGCAACAATGCGGGTCGTCGAGACGCTCGTCGCGCTATTCCCGGACTTTGATCAGAATCGCGGCATCATTCGCGCGATTCCGCTCACCGATGGCGAAGTGCCTCTCAACGTCACGATGGTCTCCATCTCCGACGGGGCAGGTAACGCTGTTCCCTATGTGCGCGACGACTATGACGGCTTCGCCGAGTTCGCCCTCGGAACCGACGATTTCGTGCACGGCCGCACTGTCTACGTGCTCGAGTACACGATGACGAACCCGATTCGACACTTCGCCGACTCCGGTGGCGATGAGTTCTATTGGGATGTCAACGGCAACGGGTGGGCGCAGACCTTCGGCACGGTGAGCGCGCGGGTGTTCTTGTCCGCGGCTCTGTCCGAGGCGCTCACGGGCAGCGCGTCGTGCTATCTGGGCTACTACGGCGACACCGACCGATGCGAGGTCACCCGAACGGCAGAAGGAGCCCCGTTCGAGGCATCCGTGGGTCCGGTCGGGCCGTACAACACCATGACCATCGCGATCGGTTTCACGGGCGACACCGTGGTTCAGCCGGAGCTACCGCGCGACAGCTGGATTGTTCAGCTAGCACCCAAGGTGTTGCTGGGGTTTCAGGCCATCGTCGCGGCGCTCGCACTGGTAATCCGTAAGGTTCTGTGGCGCGACGCCCGCGGGCGTGGCACGATCATCGCGCAATACACGCCACCGCGGGACTCTGACTTGTTGATTGATGCCAACATCATCGGTCGGCCGTTCGTCGGTCTTCCCGCGCTGTTCATCGATTTCGCCGTTCGCGGGATGCTGAAGATTATCGACACTGACCCGTCCGCCCCGTCGGCGCGAAGCAGGTTTTCGCTCGAATTCGTCACAAGCGCGTCCGCGAGTGCCCGCGAACTCAAGGTTCTAGAGACGGTATTCGGGTCGGGCCTCGAGCCGGGCAAACGGGTGAATCCCGGGGCGCTTCCTGCCAAAGTCGGAGCATCTCTGTTCGGGCTGACGGCTTCTACGGCACGCAAGGTCGACTCGGCCGGGCTTCGCGCCGAACCGTCCGGCCGTGGATCCAAAGTTGTCGGCCAGGTCTCGTTCTGGGTGCTCGCAGCCTTCGTGCCGGTCTGGATCTGGGCGGTGGTTTTCGACGTTCTCGGTGTCGGCGTCGTGGGATTCGCCGTCGCATCTGGCGCGCTGTGGCTCGCCGTGTCGGTGATTCTCGTCAAGCCCAAGCGGTTGACCCCCGAGGGTGCCGAGGCGAAGGAGTATCTGCTGGGCTTGCGCGAGTACCTCACGATCGCCGAAGAGGCGCGAATGCGAGTGCTCCAGAGCCCGGACGGCGCACAGCGGGTAGATGTGACGGACCACGACGCCGTCGTCAAGCTCAACGAACGGCTGCTGCCGTACGCGGTTCTGTGGGGAGTCGAAGATCGTTGGGCGGACGAGCTGAGAACGCAGTACGCAGGGCAGACCCCGAACTGGTTGGATGCCGACAGCTTCTCGCCGAGCATGCTGAGCAACTTTGCTACGGCGTCACGGTCGTCGGTTGGCCCGATTGCCTCGTCATCCAGCGGCGGCAGTAGTTGGTCGTCGAGTGGCGGGTCGAGCTTCTCCAGCGGGTCGAGTGGCGGCGGCTTCTCCGGCGGCGGCGGAGGCGGCGGAGGCGGCGGCGGCCGCTAGCGGCGCAACTAGCCGATCAGCGCACGGACTGCGAAAGCGCCATCGATCGCGGCGTCGACACTGAGCTGAGGCATCGTGACCGCGATCGGCTCGCCAATCGAGATGCCCTGAATCGTGATCGAGTACGTGGTGTCGAACAGGTACAGTGCCGAGTCGAGCACCCCGTCGTCGGGGTCGCCGGGGGCGAGCGTCTGAATCACGGCCTTGTACGGTGTGGTGCGGTCGTCCGCGATCGCGTTGGGCAGGGCGGCGTAGCCGTCGATCTCGGCCTGCTGGAAAGCGATCGCGGCAATCGTCACGCCGAGCTGGGTGGCGCCGTCAGCGGTCGTGAAGATGCACACGGCCTGCTCGTAGGCCTCGGGGGAGGTCTGAGCAACGGATGCCTCGGCGTTGTACTCGAGACCGGTGACGAGCCCGCCCAGGGCATCCGTGACCTGTGCGCAGGTCGGAAAGCGAGGTCCGGCGGTCGCGGCGGCGGTCTGACTCGGCGCGGGAGTGTCGGTGACTCTCGGCTGGACGGGGTTCGAGGTGCACCCGCACAGCGCGAGAGCGAATATGACGACAGCAGACGCTGAGAAAAGAGCACGAGGCATGGCTGAACACTAACAATCCTCGGCTGGGAATCCGGCATAGAGTTGTCTCGCGGATCAACGACGATCTGCATGACACGTCAGCGCCACAAGCGCGTGAGGGGTTGCCAGAACAATGTCCACTGATACCCGAATCGAAACCGATTCCCTGGGCTCGATTTCCGTTCCCGCTAAGGCCTACTGGGGTATTCATACCGCACGGGCCCTCGCGAATTTCCCGATCACGCGGCGCGCGATCCACAACTACCCCGACCTGGTCGTTGCTCTGGCCCGGGTCAAGCAGGCGGCGGCGCGCGCGAACCTCGAACTCGGTGCGCTCGAGCCCGAGAAGGCAGCGATCATCGACCGCGTCTGTGAAGAAATCGTCGCGGGAGAACTGCACAAAGAATTCTGCGTCGGGGTGATTCAGGGCGGCGCGGGCACGTCGACCAACATGAACGCGAACGAGATCATCGCCAACCGCGGCCTCGAGATCATGGGCTTTGAGCGCGGCGACTATGCGCACCTGCACCCGATCGATGACGTCAACCGCAGCCAAAGCACCAACGACGTCTATCCCACCGCCATCAAGCTCGCCATGGTGATGGGGGTGAACCGACTCCTCGCCGAGCACCAGCGCCTGACGGCGTCATTTGCTGAGAAGGGTCGCGAGTTCAACGGCATCCTCAAGATCGGTCGCACCCAGATGCAGGATGCCGTGCCGATGACTCTGGGGCAGGAGTTCCGCGGGTTCGCGCACACCCTCCAGGAAGACCACGATCGGTTGCTCGAGACGATCCCGTGGCTCAACGAGATCAACATGGGTGCCACCGCCATCGGCACCGGCATCACCGCCGATCCACGCTACGCCGACGCCGTGCGACGCCACCTGATCGAGGTGACCGGAATCGAGATGGTCACGGCTCCCGACCTCATCGAGGCGACCAGCGACGCCGGAATTTTCATGACCGTCAGCGGCACGCTCAAGCGTGCCGCCGTCAAGCTCTCCAAGATCTGCAACGACCTGCGCTTGCTCTCCAGCGGCCCTCAGGCGGGCTTGGGCGAGATCTTCCTGCCCGCCCGCCAGGCGGGCTCGTCGATCATGCCCGGCAAGGTGAACCCGGTGATCCCCGAGGTGGTCAATCAGGTCGCGTTCAGCGTCATCGGGGCGGATGCCACGGTCACAGCGGCCGCGGAGGCCGGCCAGCTCCAGCTCAACGCCTTCGAGCCGGTCATTGCCCACTCGATCCTTCAGTCGCTCATGTGGATGACGAACGCGTGTTACACGCTCCGGGTCAACTGCATCGACGGAATAACTGCCAACGTCGAGCGCCTCGCAATGCAGGTGGAAACGTCGGTCGGCGTCGTCACGGCGCTTACCCCGTACATCGGCTACGCGGCGGCGGCGACCCTGGCGCACACGGCGCTCACCACCCAGGCGTCGATCAAGGACCTCGTCGTCGGCTCGGGCCTCATGACCGCGGAGAAGGTGGCCCAGGTGCTGTCCCCGGAGCGGCTGAGCGGCATTACCCCGCTCACCGGCCCGCTGACGGTGCCGATTATGCTGCCCAAGCTGTAGCGGCTAGGCCTTCGGCGCGTCGTCGTCCACGTCATCGAGGGTGTCGAGTGCACCGTCGCGCGCCCGACCCACGGTCGTGACCGCGCTGTCGACGAGTGACTCGCCACGCTCGCGAAGATCGGACGCGACGCGCCCGGCCTGATCGCGCACGTCGGAGGCGACGTCTTTGGCGCGGTCGGCGACGTCCTTCGCGGCGGCGGAAGCCTTGTCGGCGACGTCCTTCGCTCCGGCCGTGGCTTTGTCGGCGACGTCCTTTGCCGTAGCGGCGGCCTTGCCGCTCACGTCTTTGGCGGTCGTCGAGACCTGCGAGGCAACGTCTTTGGCGGTGTCGCCGACCTTGCCGGCAACATCCTTCGCGGTGTCGCCGACCTTACCGGCGACATCCTTCGCGACTCCGGGGGCGGCCTTCGCGGCCGCCTCGGCGCGCTCGCGGATGATGGGCGCTTGCTGCTTGGCGTACGTCTCGACATCCTTGCGTGCCTTGGCGACGCGGGGGTCCTCCCAGAGGTCGGTGACCTTGGCCTTCATGGCGTCGTAGCGTTCGCGGCCGTCGCGGGTTCCGAGAACGTAGCCGACGGCGATTCCGATTCCGAGCATGAGAAGTCTGGGGTTCATGCTTTCCACCCTAGGCGGGCGAACTGGGAGAGGCCAGAGTGCTTAGCTCTCGGGCAGCACATCGCGCGGGCTCTTGTCCGGCCGCCACCCGCGCCACACCGGGTGCCGAAGCTTGCCGGTCGGGGTCCATTCTGAGAACTCCACCTCGCCGACGAGGGTGGGCGTGATGAAGTGGGCGTCCGCGGCATCGGCTACCGGGAGTTCGACGAACGGACTCGTGACCCGCGACATCCGCCGAAATTTTCCGGCGAGGGCATCGAACTGTTTGTCGGAGATGCCCGATGAGACCCGGCCGACGTAGCGCAGTGCGCCGTCCTCCGGGATTCCCATGAGCAGGGACCCCACGCGATGCGACCGGGCGCCCGATCCGGGCCGCCATGCGCCGACGACGACCTCCTGGGCAAGGTGATGCTTGAGCTTGATCCAGGTGCGAGTGCGCTTGCCCGCGGTATAGGTCCCCGATCTCCGTTTCGCGATCACTCCCTCCAGCCCGAGCGCGCGGCTGGTTGCCATGGCTTCGGCCGCCGAACCGTCGAAGGCGGGCGGCACCTGAATCGCTCCGTTCGATCCCAGCAGCGACTCGAGCATCTCGCGTCGGCGGTCGTAGGGCAGCGCGGTGAGCGACTGACCCTCGTGCTCCAGTAGGTCGAACACCATGAACTGCACGGGGGTTCCCGCCGCCGCACGGTCGACTTCGGCTGGCTTGTTCAGGTTCATCCGCTTCTGGAGCAGACCGAAATCGGGTCGCCCGGCCTTGTTGAGGGCGACGATCTCGCCATCGAGCGTGGTGTCGTCACCGACAACGGTGCCCAGAACGGCAAGCTCGGGGTAGGTCACGGTCAGATCGATGCCGTTGCGACTGATCAACTGCACGTGGCCATGCTCGATCCGAGCGAGCGCGCGGATACCGTCCCACTTCATCTCGAAGGCCCACTGGGCGGTGTCGCCCAGTTCGCCAAGCGTGCCGGGGCTCGCGAGCATCGGGCTCGGGAGGCGATCGGATGCCCGGCGAACCGGTCGCGAACCACCGATCACCTTGCGGCGCGAGTCGGCGCGGGCGGTGCGGATGGGCTGGTCTTCGACACTCTTCATCAGATGGATGAGCCAATTGTTTTCGCTCTGCCCGTCTCGACCACCGGTCTGAATGAGTGCGTAGCGATGCGACCCGTGCTTCTCGCCGTGGAGCGTGGCGATGACTTCTTTGCCGTCGCGCCACTTCTCCAACTCGTAGGTTCCCTTGTCCCAGATGGTGACGTCGCCCGCGCCGTACTGGCCCGCGGGAATTGTCCCCTCGAAGGCTCCATACGCCAGCGGGTGATCCTCGGTCTGCACGGCCAGGTGGTTCTGAGCCAGATCCGTGGGCACCCCCTTGGGGATCGCCCAGCTCACGAGCACGCCATCGTGCTCCAGGCGAAAGTCGTAGTGCAGTTTGCGAGCGTGATGTTCCTGAATGACGAAGGAGTTGCCGGAGGTCGGCGGCGGGGCATCCGCGGGAACGGGCTCGGGAGTCTTGGACTCGTCCCGCATGCTTCGGTAGGTGGCGAGGCGGTCATCCGCGCCCCCGACGGCGATGAAGCCGGCCATGCGCTCGGGTGTCGGTTCAAGAGACGCGAGGTGACCCGCGGTCAGGTCGGCGAGAATGTCGCCCTTGCTCTCGACCCGCTTGATTACCTCGCGATAGTCGAGGTGCGCCAGGGTCGCACTGGACAGTTCCTTCCACGTTCTCGGGGCGGCCACCGTCGGATGCGCGCGCCCTCTCAGCGAGTACGGCGTGATCGTGGTCTTGCTGCCGTTGTTCTGGCTCCAGTCGATGAGCACCTTGCCGTCGCGCAGCGCCTTCTTCATGTCGCTGACGATGAGGTCGGGATGATCGGCCTCGAGGGCGCGAGCCAGTTCGTGAGCGACCTCAGAAACCTCGTCGCTGGTCTGTTTCCCGTCTAGTGCGCAATAAAGGTGGATGCCCTTGCTCCCGCTCGTGACCGGCATCGGGTCGAGGCCCATGTCGGTGAGGATCGAGCGCGCGAACCGCGCCACCTCGGCACACTCCTGCAGACCCGCACCCGGGCCGGGATCGAGGTCGAGCACCATCCGATCCGGATTCTTGCGCATGCCGGTGCGGCCGAACTGCCACTGGGGCACGTGGATCTCGAGTGCCGCGATCTGACCGAGCCAGGTGAGGGTCGCGAGGTCATTGACGAGCGGGTACGAGTTGACGTGGTCGGAGTGTTGGATGTCGCGGCGCAACACCCACTGCGGCGTCGACCGTTCGTCGAGATTCTTCTGAAAGAACATCTCACCGGGCTCGTCGGCAGTCCCGACCCCGTTGACCCAGCGTTTGCGCGTGGCCGGACGATTGGCGGCGTGCGTGATCAGGGCGCTCGACACCCGCGCGTAGTAGTCGAGAACGTCGGCCTTCGTGGTGCCCGTTTCGGGGTAGAGAACCTTGCCCAGACTGGTCAGCTTGAGTCGGTGACCGTCGATGGTCACTGTCTGCTCGTCGCCCGCCATTGCTCAATCATGAGCGACGCGGGGTGACATCGCTAGAGATTGTGGTGTGTACTTGAGACAATGTTGACCTCGTCCACATGAGAGCGGAGACGGCGATGCGATCCATCTGGAAGGGCGCGATCACCTTTGGTCTCGTCAACGTGCCCGTCAAGGTGTACAGCGCGACGGAAGATCACGACGTGTCGTTGCACCAGGTGCACGACGCCGACGGTGGGCGCATCCGCTACCAGCGTCGTTGCGAGATCTGCAGCAACGTCGTCGAGTACGCCAACATTGCGAAAGCCTTCGACGATGGCGAGCGCACCGTGGTGCTGACCGAGGCCGACATCGCTTCGCTGCCAGCCGAACGCAGCCACGAGATCGACGTGGTCGAATTCGTGCCGACCGATCAGGTCGACCCGATCATGTTCGAGAAGAGTTACTACCTCGAGCCGGACTCCCGGTCGGTAAAGGCGTACGCGCTGCTGCGTCGCACCCTCGAGGAGACCGACCGGACCGCGATCGTCAAGTACGCCCTGCGGCAGAAGACCCGGTTGGGGGCGCTTCGTGTTCGCGGGGACGTGCTCATGCTGCAGTCGCTGTTGTGGGATGACGAAGTGCGCGAGGCGAAGTTCCCGGCGCTCGATGAGAAGGTCTCGATCTCCGACAAGGAGCTCGAGATGAGCGAGGCCTTGGTCAAGAGCTTCGAATCCGACTTCTCGCCGGAGAAGTTCACGGACGACTATCAAGACCAACTGCGCGAGCTGATCGAAGCCAAGCTCGAGCGCGGTGACGCCGTCGACACCGCCGAAACGTTCGGCGACAAGGCCGACGACGAGACCGGGGGAGAGGTGCTCGACCTCATGGAGGCCCTGCGCCGCAGCGTGGAAAAGAACCGTGCAGCGGCCAAGCCCGCGGCGAAGAAGACGCCAAAGAAGTCGAAGACCGCCTAGTCGAAACAGCTAGCGGCCGAAGCGGCCAGTGGAGTGAGTGCTTAGTCGGCGGCCCGACGGGTGCGTCGAACGCCGACCGGCAGCAGAATCCACACGAGACTGACTGCGAGAAACGCGGCACCCCCCGCGACCAGCCCGGCCGCCCGCCCCACCACGACATCGAAAATCAACAACACCGTGCCAGACAGAGTCAGCAGCACTCCGATCAGAATCAGGATGAGCAGCCTGTTGCCGATGAGCACGATCCGCTCCTTGGATCCTTTGCGGAACAGGGCACGGTGCAGGCTGACGGGCGCGAGGCCGAGCGCAGTAGTGGATCCGGCGACCAGAACCAGGGCGAGATAGATCCCAACCTGATACGCGTCGAGGCTCTCGAATCGGGGCTGAAACGCTAGCGTCAGCAGAAATCCGGTAAGAATCTGCGTTCCGGTTTGGATGACGCGAAGCTCCTGAAGTAGCTCGCTCCAGTTTCGGTCGCGGCGGTCGCGGGGGGACTCCACGGCATCGGCGGTGCTACTCATGCACCGATGCTAGCCGCGCGGGCGTGCTCGCCACAGGTGCATCGACGCGTAGCTGCGCCACGGCGCCCAGCGCTCGGCGTGGGATGCGAGCGCGCGGGCGGTTGAAGGCATCCCGAGGTGCTCTGCGCTCTGGCGGATGACGAGGTCGCTTGTGAGCATGACGTCCGGATTGCCAAGCACCCGCATCGCCAGATAGCCCGCGGTCCACTCGCCGATACCCGGCAACGCGGTTAGTCGTGCCGTGAATTCGGCGACGGGCATGCCGAGATCGAGCGCGAGGTCGCCGTTGGCGAGCGCGGTCGCGGCACCGATGATCGTCGAGATGCGTGACTCGGGCCCGCGCAGCACCTCGCGCCCGCGCTCGACCAGCTGTTCGGGCGAGGGAAACAGTCCGTCCGAACCCAATTCTCTGGCGATCCGGCCCGACACCGTTCGTGCCGCAGCGACCGAGATTTGCTGTCCGATGAGAGTGCGGATGAGTGCTTCGTTCGCGTCGATGACGCCGGGCAGCCGAATGCCGGGTGTCGCCGCCACGAGTCCGGCGAACGCGGGATCGATGGCAAGCGCATCGTCGATAGCCCGCGAGTCTGCATCGAGATCGAACAGCCTGCGCACGCGCGCGACAAGGGTAGACAGGTCGGCGATCGACTCCAGGCGGGCGGTGCAAATGACCCCGGATGTGCCGTCGAGCTGCACCGTAACGTCGGCGCGTCCGCCCGGCAACCGCACGGCGCGCGTGAAGCGCGTCTCGTCGCCGTGCTCGACACCGGGCACCGCGTGATCGGCGAAGAAGCGCATGAGGCCGGCGCCATCGAATGGCGCGCGCGCGGGAAGTCGCAGCGTGATGGTGGTCGGGGTTGCGGTCGCGCCAGGTTCGGTCGTGGCATCCGCGCTGCCGGGCACGGCGGTGCCACCGCGGCGAGCCAACGCGCGCAATTGACTCGGAGTGGTCTCGTAGACGCTCAGGATGGTGTCGTTGAACTGACGGATGCTGGAGAATCCGCTGGCGAAAGCCACGTCGGCGATCGACAGCTCCGTGGAGGCAAGCAGCGTGCGCGCTCCCTGCGCGCGGTGTGCTCGCGCGAGTGCCAACGGGCCGGCACCCAACTCGGTGGTCAGAACGCGGGTGAGGTGGCGCTGTGTGTAGCCGAGGCGCGAGGCGAGTCCGCCCACGCCGTCCCGCTCGACGACCCCGTCGCCGATGAGACGCATCGCGCGGGCGGCGAGGTCGTCGCTGAGATTCCACTCTGGCGAGCCGGGCACGGCGTCTGGTTGACACCGTTTGCACGCGCGCAGCCCTGCCTCGTGGGCCGCCGCGGCCGTGCGATAGAAGCTGACGTTTTTCTGAAGTGGGGTCATTGCGGGGCAACTGGGCCGGCAGTAGATCCCTGTCGAGTGCACGCCGGCGATGAACTGGCCGTCGAATCGAGAATCGCGTGAAGCGAGCGCTCGATAGCGCTCATCGAATCGCGAATCTGTCAGGTGCACCAGTCAATCGTCACACGGACCACCGCCACCCACTAGCGAGAATCGGACACGACCGCAGACCCTAGAGTGGGTGCATGTCGGATGTACTTCAGCTTCTTCGGGATGCCTTGGGCGACGCTGTTTCTACTGATTCCGAGGCGCTCAAGGTAACACGAAGCGACAAGTCGGGGCACGAGTCATCCGGCGCTCCACTCGCGGTGGTGACGGCACGGTCCATCGAGCACGTGCAGCAGACCATGCGCATCGCATCGGCCACCCGCACCCCGGTCGTGACGCGTGGGGCTGGCACCGGACTCGCCGGGGGAGCCATCGGCGGTGCCGGCGAGATTGTCTTGTCCACTCTGGGAATGGATGCTGTTCTCGAGGTGTCGAAAGACGACGAACTTGCGGTCGTGCAGCCCGGCATCATCAACGCCGAGCTCAATCGCCAGCTCGAGCCGTTCGGTCTCTGGTTCGCGCCAGACCCGGCGAGCCGCGCCATATCGACCGTCGGGGGAAACATTGCGACCAACGCGGGCGGCCTGCTGTGCGCGAAGTACGGCGTCACCCGAGACTCGGTGCTCGGCCTCAAGGTCGTGCTCGCGGACGGTCGACTCATCGAGCTGGGCCACCGAACGGTCAAAGGGGTAACGGGGCTCGACTTCACCGCACTCATGGTGGGTTCGGAGGGCGTTCTGGGGGTCATCGTCGAGGCGACCGTCAAGGTGCGTCCGATCGTGACCGGAGCCGTTCCGACGATCAGCGCGACCTTTGCGAGTGTAGAGGATGCCGCTCGAGCGTCGGCCGTGATCACCTCCTCAGGACTCCACCCGTCGATCATGGAGTTGATCGGCGAGAGTGCGATGGCGGTCATCTGCGGTCACCTCGGACTCGAGCATCCCGGCGGGTCGCAGCTCATCGTGCAGACCGACGGCCCGGGCGCCGAGGTCGAGGCCGAGGCCGCTATCAGCATCATTCGATCGCTGGGGGGCACCGCCGAGCTGACGGTCGACCGTGCGGAGAGTGAGCGACTCTTCTCGATCCGGCGTTCGTTCCACCCCGCGATGTCCGAGTTGGGTACCGTGCTGATTGAGGATGTCTGCGTTCCGCGCAGTGCACTGCCCGCCATGTTTGCCGCTATCAGCGAGATCGAGCAGCGCTACGGCATCACGATCCGCACGGTCGCGCACGCGGGCGATGGCAACCTCCACCCGAACTTCGTCTATCAGGGCGACATCGTTCCTGACGCGATCTGGGCGGCCGCCGACGAGATGTTTCTGGCAGCTCTGCGTCTGGGCGGAACCCTCACGGGCGAGCACGGCATCGGAATTCTCAAGCGCCGCTGGCTGCGCGATGAGTTGGGTGACGACCAGCTCGACTTGCAACGTCAGGTGAAAGCGGTGTTCGATCCTTTGGGCATTCTCAATCCAGGCAAGGTGCTGTAGCCAGTCGACGAAGCGCGAGCAGTACCCTGATGCCATGACGTTTCTGCCCGACGCGTATTACGCGGCACTGAGTCAGTCCTCGCGGGCCGCGGTCGATCGGCAGTTCGCCGAGTGGTCTCGGCTTCGGGATGCGGTGGTGCCGTACATCGGCGAGCACGCAGCGACGCTCTTTAGCCACGCGATCTCCGACGAGAACGGGGCGCTTCTCACGTCGGTGCAATTGCGCAAGGCTCTGATCGACTCGGGCGAGAACCCGGATGCCCCGACGGTAACCGAGGCGGAGCAGTCACTGATCGACTGGGGTCGACTGCTGGCGCGCGACCCTGGTTCGGTCCCCACCGACATCCGTGATCACATCGAGGCGACCTTCAACGATCAGCTGAGGCCGATCTTGATCGCGTTTGCCGCGCAGACGGTCGCCGGAAACCTGCTCGAGGTGGCGCTCGCCGTGCCGCTCGATGCCGAGTTGTACGAGTTCAGAAAACCAGGGGACTCCCGAACCGTCTCCTGAGCTCCCGTGGCCAGCCGACGGGATGGGCGCGGTAGTCTCGTCGAGTGGATCTGATCTGGATGCCGGCCGGTTTGGCCGTGGCGCTATGGCTCGGGGCGTTCTCGCTCCAGCTGGCCGATCTGGGTACCGCAAAGTTTGATTCGAGGCGACTCGCGCGCGGCACGCGCACGCTGGTTCGACTGCACCCCGTGACGTGGGTGATTCCGTTGGCAGCGCTGGCGATTGTCGGTCTCGGCCTGGGGGTCGAATTCGCGCAGCGGTTGTTGTTCGACGAGGGACGACCGTTGCAGGCGCTCATCGTCGTTCTCATTCTCGTCGTCGGACTTGTCGCCGGGTGGTTGCTTGCGACCAGTGCCGCGACGAGTCCAGCCACGGACAGCTATCGCGCCATACGCGACGAACTCGTCGAACTTCACGGGTCGCGGGTACAGCAGAGCTGGCTCGATGGCCTCAGGGTGCGTCTCGACGTCATTGACGAGTCCACCAAACGCACCCCTGCCCCGCCCGAGCTGTCGTGGCGCTCTGTGGCGATCTGGACGGTTCGTCGTCCCCAACGGATTCTGCCCGTTCTCGCCGCGGTCCTGTTGCTCGTGCTCTGCATCGTCGCCACGGCGGAAGACCCCGGTCATGACTGGGTGTGGCTGTTGGCGTGTGCCGCAGTCGTGCTGAGCGCGGGCGGAGCGTTGCTCGGTGCACGGGCATCCCTCACCTTGCTTACCGCGGTGCGGGAGACCCAGTTGCAGTACCGCACGGAGGCCGAGCAACTACTCGCGGAGGCCGAAAAGTCGTCGCGCAAGCCCGTGGCGGGCCTCGGCGATCGGGTGACGCGGGCGCTACAGATTCTGCGCGAACAGCAGGGCTAAATCGGCGGCCACGCCGACCACAGCCGCTAGTGTCGTGGGCATGAGTAACCCCACAGCCGCGACCCCCGATCACACCGCGTCCGCGGGGGTGATCGCGTCGAACCCTTCGGCCGCGCCGGCGCAGGTCGCTGCCGCCGCAACCGCCGGCCCGCAGGTCGGCCTCACGTCGCCCATCCGACGCCGTTCGGGCCTGCTGGCGGTCGCCATCGTGGGAATCATCGTGCTGTCAATCGTGATGCTTCTTGTCGTCGTCTATCTGATCGCCGGACTGGGGGTCGGGGGCTTCGCTCTCGGCGGCATCATGGCTCTGGTTCCCCTCGCCGTCGTCTTTTTCGGGGTGCGATGGATCGATCGCTGGGAGCCGGAACCGCGCGCTGCCGTCGTCTTTGCGTTCCTGTGGGGAGCCGGCGTCGCCGTTCTGATAGCGCTCGTTGTGGGCGCCGAGATCGACAATGTCATCAACAGTCTGGGCGGGCCCGGCGCGGGCTATGAGTTCTTCGCGGCCGCGATACAAGCGCCGATCGTCGAAGAGACGGGCAAGGGACTCGGGGTGCTCATCTTGTTTTGGGTGGCTCGCAAGCACTTCGACGGTCCGGTTGATGGACTGGTTTACGCGGCCTGGGTCGCTGGCGGTTTTGCCTTCACCGAGAACATCCTCTATTTCGGCTCCGAGTTGCTCAACCCCGACGGTGCCGTATTCGAGATCTTCCTGATCCGCGGCCTCATGTCGCCCTTCGCGCACGTGATGTTCACGGCATGCACGGGACTCGCGCTCGGATTCGCGGCCCGCCGCACGGGGGCGTTCGGCGCTATCGGGTTCTTCATTCTCGGCCTCGTCCCGGCGATCCTGCTGCACGCGCTGTGGAACGGGGCGCTGTTCTTCGTTTCCGACTTCTTCGCCTACTACGCGATCGTTCAGTTCCCGCTATTCCTCGGGGCGGTGTTCCTCGTGCTGTACCTGCGGCGTCAGGAGGCGAAGCTCACCTTCGATCGCCTCACCGAATATGCGGCGGTGGGCTGGTTCAACACCAGCGAACTCCCGGCGTTGGCGACCGTGGGCGGGCGTCGGCAGGCAATCGCGTGGGCGAAACGGAACGGCAAAGGCCCGCAGATGCGGCAATTCATCAAGGACTCGACCGCCCTGGCGTTCGCTCGACAGCGGATCATTACGGGTCGCGGACGCGCGGGCGCCGAGGCAGACGAGGCGACGCTTCTCGCGGGCATCGTCGAGCGACGCGCCAGCCTGGGAACTCTCGGCGCCGGTTCACAGTAGGCGGCCCCGACTCCGGTTGGCACACCGCCCGTTAACAGACTCATCGCCCACCGGTGCGGCACTGCCTGCGACTCGACTGGGCGATGAGTTGTACTGAGTTCAGACTGGCACTGTGACACTCGCCGCGCAAGACCTGCTGCGCATTCCGCGTAGACTGGGACGCCGGATTTCGAGGGGTGAACGCATGCCATCAGGCGAGTTGGCGAAAGAGCGAGACTACGTGAGCGGCCTCTACGCGCGCCTCGATGAGCTGCGCGAAGAGGCCCAGCGCCAACTCGAAGTCGTTCGTCGCAGTAACCCAGGCGGCACTCACCAAAATCGGTCAGAACGGGACGCATTCGCGCGGATCTATGAGGACCGCGTGCTTCAACTGAGGCAGATCGACGAACGGCTCGCCTTCGGCCGTCTCGAGCTTCATCCCCAGGACGACGCTCAGGTGCTGCGGTACATCGGCCGGATCGGACTGCGGGACGACGACCACCAGCCCCTCCTGCTCGACTGGCGCGTGCCCCAAGCTCGGGCGTTCTATCAGGCGACCGCGGCAACGCCGCTCGGGGCTCGGGCCCGTCGGCACCTGCAGAGCCAGGGGCGCGAGATCATCAGGATTGACGATGAGATCTTCGATCCGGACCTGCTCGACGGCGACGTCTCCGGCCTCCAGGGTGAGGCAGCCCTGATGGCCACTTTGACGGCACAACGTACGGGCCGCATGAGCGACATCGTCGCGACGATTCAGGCCGAACAGGATGCGATCATCCGCTCAGAGCTTGGCGGCACACTCGTTGTGCAGGGCGGCCCCGGCACGGGAAAGACCGCGGTCGCGCTGCACCGGGCGGCGTACCTCCTCTACTCGCACCGGGATCGGCTCGCGTCATCCGGGGTACTCATCGTCGGGCCGTCGAGGTCGTTTCTCCAGTACATCGAGGCGGTACTCCCGTCGCTCGGCGAGACCGGCGTCGTGCTGGCTAGCGTCGGCCAACTCTTTCCGGGTCTTGAGGCGACCGCCGAAGACCCGTCCGAGGTTGCTGCGCTCAAGGGGTCGCTGGAGATGGCAGCGCTACTCGCTCGGGCGGTGCGCTCGCGTCAGGTGATCCCGACCGAACCCGTGGCCCTCGACGTCAACGGCGAGGTACTCACCGTGAGCCCTTCGGTGATCCATGCCGCGATGCAGCGCGCGTGGGAGACGAAGAAGGCGCACAATGTCGCTCGGGTCACGTTCAACAAGGCAGCTCTGTCGACCATCACCCGGCTGTTGGCCGACCAGATGCGCTCCCACGGCAACACGATCGAAGACAACGATCAGGCCTGGCTGCGTGAGGACGTGCGTACCGCAACCGACGTCAAGGTCGCGCTGAACACGGCATGGCTTCCCCTCACCCCCAGAAAGCTCCTGCAAGACCTGTATGCGCGGCCCCAGTGGCTCGCTTCGCTGACCCCCGGCTGGAGTGCCGAGCGTCGAGCGCTGCTGCTGCGCGATCGCGGGGCGCCCTTCACGGTCAGTGACGTGGCCCTCCTCGACGAGGCGGCCGAGTTGCTCGGCGAGTCAGACGACACCGCCGACGCCGACAAGCAGGAGCGAAAGCGCCAGCGCCGTCGCGACCTCGAGAACGCGGAGCAGGCGATCCGCAACATGGGGGTGCAGGGCCTCGTCGATGCCGAAACCCTAGCCGACGGTTTCGAAGCGGCTGTCGAACGTGGCACAACCGCCGAACTGGCGGCCGCCGACCGCGAGTGGGCTTACGGGCACGTCGTGGTCGATGAGGCTCAAGAGCTCGCTCCCATGCAGTGGCGCATGTTGATGCGCCGCAATCCACTCAAGTCGTTCACGATCGTGGGCGATGTCGCTCAGGCGAGCGCCGCAGCGGGAACCACGAGTTGGGCCGAGGCGTTGGAGCCTCATGTGGGCACGAACTGGCGGCTTGAAGAGCTGACCGTGAATTACCGCACTCCGGCTCAGATCAGCGCGGCCGCGGAGTCGATGGCGTTGGCGCACGGCGTTAATGTGACGCAGTCGCGCGCGGTGCGGGCCAGCGACTGGCCCGTTGAAGTGGTGCGCTCCGAGGATCTCAGCGCGGGGGTGCTGAGGGCGGTGCGCTCCGACCGCGGCACCGAACGGTTCGGCACCATCGCGGTCATCGCGAGTACTTCGGACATTCCGCGCTTCTATCCCGATCTCGAGGAGGAGTTTGCCGGGGACGTCGGCCGCGCCGCGAGCGGACTCTCCCGACCGATCGCGGTGTTGAGTCCCGCCGAGTCGAAGGGGCTCGAGTTCGACGCCGTTATCGTCGTGCAGCCCCAAACCATCATCGACGAGATACCGCGGGGTGCAGCCGCGCTATACGTGGCTTTGACGCGTCCGACCCAACGGCTTCAGGTCGTGACAACCGGCACGATTCCCGCTGGCCTCGAGTAACATCCGTCACACCTACCACGATGACCCCACCTGCCCCCCGCAGGGGGATGCCCAGAAGTGGGGGTTTGCAGCACATTCACAGGTTGACACACTGTAACTACGAACCCGCTCTTCGGGGGAAGAAGGTTCGATCGGGTGCGATTCGTCGCAGCGAGTAGGGCCGGAGGCGGGGGAGCCTCCGGCCCAACGTCGTTTCCGGGCCAGAAAACTCCTCCGAGCAAGAATTCACGGGGGATCGGGATGCCGCAGGGGCGCAGAGTACGGGAGCGAGTTGCCGGACAATCGGCAATGAATCTCGTCGTGGCTGCGCAAGAATCCGTACCGCCACGACGCTGGATCGCCCGTGTGGTGGGGGTCACCCCGCTGGGAACCGACGCCAAGCGCTGGTATCGCAGCGCGTTGGGCGAACTGATCGTCGGCGATGTTCTCGATGGTCTCGGCCAGAGGTGGGACGTGCTTCACGATGTACCACTGGGTGATGACGCGTCGCTCGAACACCTCGTCATGGGTCCAGTTGGGGTCTTTGCCGTGCGAAGCGCTAACTATCGCGACCTCGACGTGGTCATCGACGGCGACCTCGTTCTGGCGGCGGGCAAGCCCCACGATGACGTCGAGGTCGGTGTCGAGCAGGCGGCTGCGGCATCCCGAGCTCTCAGCGTTGCCGCGGGCGAGACCGTGCCGGTTCGACCGATCGTCGTCATCGTCAGCCCGCGCAGACTCGTCGTGCGGCAGTCACCCAGCGGCGTTCTTGTCACCACATCGACGGAACTGGAACGGGTGCTGACCAAGCTGCCCAGGATGCTCGACGGCGAACAGGTCGCGCACATCTCTGACCTCGCCGACCTCGAGACCACGTGGCCGGAGGCGTCGGCTTTGCACGCCGATACGCAGCGACTGCATCGCCAGTTCGCCCTCGTGCGCGCCGAAGTGCGTTCGGCTTGGCTTACCCGTGGTGCCTGGGCGCTGGGCGCGCTCGCGGTCGCATACGGCCTGGCGTGGATGCTCGTGGCTCGACTCGTCGAAATCATGGTCAGCGGATAGCTGGCGTGCAGCACTCTCCCGAGTTCGTCAAGGACTATTGAGCTATGTTTCTGCGGCATCCACTTCTGAGCCTGGCGACCCTCGGGTACCTCGGGCTGGTCGGGTGGATCACTCTCGTGCCGCAGGACGGACTGCTCCAGAACTCCATCGTCTGGCAGATCGCGGAGCTTCTCAGTCACGAGCCCGGCTTCGAATGGTTCACATTCGACCGGCTCGAGTTTCTCGCGAATGTCGCGATGTTCGCGCCCCTCGGCTTGTTCTTCGTTCTGCTGCTGGGTCGCCCTCGCTGGTGGCTGGCGATTCTGCTCGCGATTGCGGTGACCTTCGGTATCGAGTTCGCCCAACAGTTCATCGCCGGACGGGTTTCCGACCCGCGTGATCTCGTGGCGAACAGCCTGGGTGCGACCCTCGGGACGGTCGCGGCGATGATACTCACCGCCTCCAAGGCCCGCCGGCTTCGCCAGACTCGGCGCCTGCCCGCCCAGCGGACCGCGTAGTGAGCGAGCACTCCGTGTCCGCGTACGCTGGATACGTGAAACGGTGGTGGGCATTCTCGCCCTTCGCGGCGGCCGCGGTACTGCATCTCGTGGTTCTCGCGGCAGGTATCGAGGGGTGGTCCACGCCGACAAAGGCCGTTCTCATGCCCTCGTTGCTACTGGGCTTTGTGGTGGCCTTGCCGTCAAGGCGCACCGAGCTGGCCGTGGTCGGTAGCATCGCGATTGCCCTGTCGTGGGCCGGGGATGTCTTCCTGGCAACCCCCGGCGACGTCGGCTTCCTCGTCGGGCTGGGCTTCTTCCTTTTGGCGCACGCCGTCTATGTCGTGCAGTTTCGGCGCGCAGTGCGAGTGCGTGCCGTGCCGAAACTCGCCGCGTTGTACCTGATCTGGTGGGCGGCCCTCGTCGTCATTCTCGCGCCACACCTCGGACCGCTCGTCGTGCCGGTCGCGCTCTATGGCGCGGTGCTCGGCCTGTCGGCGGCAACTGCTCTCGGCAGCTCCCGACTCGTCGCAACCGGCGCGCTGATCTTCCTGCTGTCAGACACCCTGCTCGCGTTCAAGATTTTCTGGCCGGGGTTCAGCCTGTGGCAGGCAGACTTCATCATCATGCTCGGGTACCTGACCGGGCAGGGACTCATTGCTGTCGGAACGGCTCGACACGCCGAGCGGATGCCGCGGCGCGCCTAGTCGCCGATGCAGTCACCGGTCGAAACGGTGCTGCTGAGGCCGGCGGCTTCGCCTGCCACAGGCTCGAGCTCGGCCATGGTCATCGCGTACCCGACATGCGCGGTGTCCGCACTCTTGGCGAACACCACGCCTGTGACGGTTCCGTCGAGAGCGAGCAGCGGGCCGCCGGAGTTGCCCTGCAGCACATCGGCGGCGAGCGTGTAGACCTCACGCGACTGGGTTGCGGTTCCGTAGATGTTTTCCACCTGCGCGTCACCGACGCGCACGACCTCCGCGCCGCCGGCGGTGAACGGACCGCCGAACGGGTAGCCCTGCACCGCGGCATCCGCTCCGACCCCCAGAGTGTTGCCGAGCCGCAGTGGCGCGGCACTGAGCCCGGGCACGGCAATGACGGCGAGGTCGTCGATCGGGTCGAAGTAGACCACCGTTCCCGCGATCGCTTCGCCACTGGGCGCCTCGACAATGGGTTCGGTGACTCCAGCGACGACGTGCGCGTTGGTCACCACTCGATCGTCGGCTACGACGAATCCGGTCCCCGACTGGGACACTCCGCAGGCGTAGGCGTTGCCGGTGATGCGCACGACCGACTGGGCGGCCGCGTTCAGCGCAGCGCTTCCCGAATCGAGCGTTGGCACCGCGGGCGTCGGTCCGCCGATCGCATCCGAAATGACCGGGATGCCACTGGTCGCAACGAGCCCCCGCAACTGAGCTACCCAGGCCTCGACCGGGTCGGGGGTCAGCGCATTAATCGTGCGCAGCACCGTGGAGCCGGCAATCGCTCGGGAGAGGGCGGGGAACCCAAGTTGACCGACGCTGGTGCCGACCACCGCGGCGATGAGTGCGGCGGCGATACCCGTCACGATCGCCCCGAGCACCCGATCCAGCCCGCTGAGCGCGGTTTTCTCGATTCCCCGCCGCACTCCCCGACCCACGGCGGAGCCGAGGGCGTGTCCCGCGCCCACGAGCAGAACTAGGGCAGCGATTGTGACGCCGGGACGAACCCACGCCCACGGCACCCAGGCGGTGACCACGGGGGCGAGAAAGTACGAGGCGATGACGCCGGCAACGACCCCGGCGATCACGAAGACACTGCGGGAGAGGCCGTTGCGAAACCCGTAGATGACGTACGCAAGAAGCAGAACCACGAGGAGCAGATCAAGCAGCAGCACGTCGGTCATGGTTCGAGCCTACGCGCGCCTCGGTGGATGAGGCCGACCACGAGCCGGGGGAGCGGGGCTCACCGTCGCGTCTCCGCGAACCCCGTAGTGGGGACTGCCGCGGCACGGGGGTGCGTCGCTACCGTAGAGCTATCGACATTCGGGGGGATTCGGTGACTGACCTATTGATTCGCGAGGTCGGCGAACGGTCCGAGAGCGGGGGCTCTCGGACCGGAGCCGTGCCCACGCTGCACGTGCGCGGTGCCGCCTATTCCGTCATCGCCGAGTGCCTGCGCATTCAGGCGGATGCTCGACCGCAAAACTTTGTCGCGCGCGTGTTCGGGGTCAGTCCACTCAGCGATGACGCCCGGGGGTGGTATCGCGCGGCTGTCGGCCAGATTCAGGTCGTGCGCGCTCTACGAGCCCTCGGCCCACAGTGGACGGTCCTGCATCCTGAGCAGGGAACCTCCGAATGTGACTACTTAGCTATTGGAACCGGCGGCGTCGTCGCCGTCACGATCAAGAACCATTCCGGACAGCGTGTGCTGGTCGAGGCCGAGCAGTTGCTGGTCAACACTCGGCGCACCAACCACCTTCGGGATGCCCGCTTCGAGGCCGAGCGCCTAGCGAAGCTCCTCAGCACGGAGGCGAGCGAGTCCATCACGGTGAACCCCCTCATCGCGATTGTCGACCCAGGCTCGCTTGCCTTCGGTAGACGGCGGCCACGGGACGTCACCGTGGCCGCTTCCTCCACAGTGGGGCGCGTCATCGCGCGCCGCACCCGGGTGTTGTCCGACGCAGCAGCGCGCGAGCTGGTGGTGGTGGCGGAGCGCCACGGCACCTGGCATCGAGCCGAGTCGGTCATCGACGACACTCTGCGCCACGAGGCGCGGTTCGTGCGGCTGCGGCATCAGGTGGATGCCGCAGCGCGCCGGAACCTGTTCTGGCTGGTTTCCGGCGCGCTCGCGACACTCGCTGTCGTCGTGCTGTTGTACTTCCGCTAGCTCGACGGGGTCGGGTCGGCGGGGGTTGCCGGTGCCGCGGGGGCGATCGGGGCGTCGGTGCGAGTCGGCTCGGCGAGGAACACGATGAGCACGATGAGGCCAGCGATCGGCAGCAGGATCCAGAAGATGTTCGTCCACTCGCGGCCGGTGTCGCGCAGTCGACGCACCGTCACGGCGAGGCTGGGCAGCAGAACGGCGACGCCCCAGAACCCCGCGAGGTTGATGGCGGGGGCCATGGTCCAGCCGAAGCTGGCGTCAAACCCGGTGCCGTCGTACATTCCGGGCATGTTCCACGAGCCGGGCGACCAGGTGCCGGGCAGCAGCGCACTCAGGGCGGAACTCACGAGGAAGCTGAACAGCGCGAACCACCAGAATTCGGGTCGGGTGGCCCGGCCGGTGAACTCGGCATACTTGCGGAATACGGTCTTGATGGATTCGAAGAAAGTCATGGTTTTAGCCTAGCGACCGGGTCAAAGGATTGGGCAGGGGGATAACCCACCAGTTCGTCGCCGTACACAGCGGCCGAGGTCACGCGACCATCCCGACTCGCGACTTGCCCAGCGGGGTCCAGCGCCGCGCGGGGTCGATCCAGGGCGGCGGGAGCAGGTAGGGGCGGCCGTGTCGCATCCGCAGTTTGTACTCGGATGCGTGGAGCGCGTGATGGTGCGCCGGACACAGGAGAACCCCGTTATCGATGTCCGTCAAACCTCCATTCGTGTGCTCGATGACGTGATGGGCGTCGCACCAGCCCGGCGGCGCGTGGCATCCGCTCCAGATGCAACCGCCGTCGCGCACCGCGAGGGCTAGGCGCTGAGCGCGGCCGAAAAATCGCTCGGTGCGGCCGAGGTAGAGCGGCTCGCCATGGTCGCCGAGCACGAGGGTGCGCACGCCCGCGTCGCAAGCGAGCTCGCCGATCGTGGCCACCGACACTGGTTCGGCGACGTCGTCGAGCCAGCCGACGCCCGTTCCTGCGTCGAGATCCTTCTTGTTGACCACGGCGATCACGGTGGTGAGGCTGCGCATCTTCGCACGACCACCTTCACTGGCTCGGATGCCCGCCGTCAGCAGTCCCATCACTATGTCGAAGTTGCGCTGCTCGGTCGTGCGTGGATCGCGAACTGGGTCTTCGCTGGCTCGCTCCTCTTCGCTGAGGAACCGCGGTTGCACCTTCGGCCCGCTACGCTCAGCGAGCGCGGCCCTCAGAAGTGCGGCGTTGACCGGGTCGGCGTATCCACCGAACTTGGTGAGACCGTCGCTCTCGCGGCCGAGCCAGAACTGGCGCTTGCGGCGTAGCTCGTCGTCGCGCGGTTCGGCGCCGTCGGGGTCGAGCGCTTCGCGCCAGACCCGAGCGCGCACCGCCACCAGCTCGGCCGACTCCGTGGCCGCCGCTTCAACCAGCGCCTGCTCCGCCTGATCCCGCCGCTCGGGCGGCACCGAGCCGCCGGTGACCGCCTGCGTCAGGTGTTGCACGATCACGGCGGCCGAGTCGAGCCCGAGCATCCCGTCGCTGAGTGCCTCGGCAACCGCCGGAAACTCTGCCGGCAGCGCCGAGCCGTCGAGCGCATGCCGCGCGCGGGTCGCTCGCCCGAGCCGAACCCGGCGAGCCGCCTCCCGCTGCGATACGCGCGTGAGCTTCTCGATCAGGTGCACGGCGCGAGTCTCGCCGAGTCGCTGGGCGAGCCCGTCGCGACCCAGTTCGTAGCGCGAGCGGTCGTCGATCTCGCCGGCGAACTGGATGCGCAAGGCATCCACCAGACGACCGACCTCCTCCACGGATTCGGTCGAGAGCGCGACCGCCGAATCGTCGAGACCAGCCACACCGGCACGAGCGACCGCGGCCAGAAGCCGCGTGGCCTCGGCGAGCTCGCTCGTGACTTCCTTCATGCCACAACTCTGACAGGCACCACCGACATTCCATTTATGCAGGTCAGATGCCGTTTTTATGGTGGATAACCGCGAACACTGCCGCCTGTGGAGGAGGAGGGCGGCCTCCGCGCGCCCAGCGCCGATCACGTGCGGGCGAGCACAGCTAATCCTGCTAAACTCCCAAGGTTGCCGTCTAACGGCCGCGGATAAAGAGAGCTCGGGCATTCTGCCCATGGGCACCGCGCAACGAGGAGAAAGGGGATCACCTTATGGCTCTTGAAGCCAGTGTCAAGAAGGCGATCATCGATGAGTACGCAACCCACCCGGGCGACACGGGATCCCCCGAGGTCCAGGTCGCAATGATGACTCAGCGCATCAAGGATCTGACCGAGCACCTCAAGGAGCACAAGCACGACCACCACTCACGTCGTGGTCTGCTGCTGCTCGTGGGACAGCGTCGTCGCCTGCTGGGTTACCTCTCGGACGTCGACATCGAGCGATACCGCAAGCTGATCGAGCGTCTGGGTCTGCGCCGCTAATCGCGATCGCGTCGAACTTGACGATCGGGCCGTCACCTTCGGGTGGCGGCCCGTTTCACGTCGCGGCACATCACGTCGCGCTAGGGAACGTCGATGCTGCTGAGTTGCAGTGCCAATTGCTCGACGAGCATCCGGAAGTTCACTTCACCGATCGTTCCGTCGGAGTAGGCGCTGACTCTCACAATGAGGTTCGAGCGCTGCACGTCTACGGTGTAGAAGCGACCAAACGGTGAGTCTTCCACCCAGCCGACCGCGGCGACGTTCCGGGGAACCTCTAGTTGTGGGGCTCGACTGACATCGGCGCTCCAGTAGTCGGCACCGTGGCCGATCTCGTAGTGCGAGCACGTCGACAGCATGCTGTCCAACTGCGTCATGTGGGTGACGGCGGCGTCAGAATCGGAGGTGATGCGCACGCTGGTGCCCACCGCGTTGTACCCGCTGGTGTCCTGCCTCGAGCCCGTCCAGTAGATGGAGTCGCCAGACACCGGTGGACGCTCTTCAAGCCCGTAGGCCAATGGCCCGCTCTGGTAGGTAATGAAACATTCGTCGGGGGTGCCCTCCCGGTCAACCCAGCTGCCGGCCGCATACCCGAATTCCGCGCCAATACCCGATTCCGGTGTATCACCCCACGCGGCCGTCTCGTCGGTGAGGCCGAGTGAAGTGAATGCGGACACGGGCAGGATCGTGGCCCCCACCGACGCTCCGCCGAAACAGACGTCTGGACACGACTCGGGCTGCAGTGCCGTCGGCGAACTCGGGTCGCCCTCGAGGGGAGGCTGGATGACGGGGTCGGGCTGGAGGTTGTCGATCACGGGTCCGAGGCCGCCGGCGACATCGCTGACGGCTGTCACGAGTGCCACAGCTCCGACACCCACCCCGGTAAGAAGTCCTGCACCGGCGGCGACGATTCCGACGATAAGAACGGCTTTACGCCGCGGACTCCAAGGTCGTGAGGTTACCTCGCTGGCATAGTAGTTGTACGGCTCCGGCTGGGGGGTCGGCGCGACCCAGCGCGATGACTCGTCCGGTGGCGGGAACTGCACGTTGCTCAACAGGGGACCCTTCTGAAATTCCGCGGTCGTTGTTCGACAATTTATCGCATTCCGTTCCCTTTGCGGCTGGCGGGAGTGCCCCCTGTTCGCGTCTAGCCTGAAGCCATGACGACTTTCGACGCGCTTGCTCGCGGCACCTATATGGAACTCACCACCTTCCGCAAGACCGGGGATCCGGTGAGCAACCCGGTGTGGCTGGTGGCCGATGGCGCAGCGCTGCTCGTGATCACGGTGGTCGACAGCGGCAAAGTGAAGCGCATCCGTCACACGCCTCGGGTCACCATGCGACCCAGCGACATTCGTGGTCGAGTTAAGGCCGGGGTGGGCAGCGTTGAAGGTGTCGCAGAGATCGTGACCGATGCCGCGCGCCAGTCCGACTACATCCGGCTGCTCCGCAAGAAGTACGGGTGGCAGTTCCGTCTAGCCTTCGGAAGCGAGGCCAAGCCGAGCAAGCGGGGGCGGCACGTGGTGCTGCGCATAACGCCCGCCTGAGCACCTCTTGTCGACGATCAAGGGTTGCTGAGAAAACGCTGTGGGATAGGGTCAAAGTACGCGCCCGACGAGAAGTGAGAGCTCCCATGCCCAACACGCCCGCCGAAAAACGAGTCCGACTACGACGCTGGCCAGCCCTAGTTGCCGTCGCCATCCTGGGTGCAGCGGTACTCATTCCCGCAAGTCCGGCCGCCGCCGTCGACAACGCGAGCATCAGCGGAACGATCTCCTTCTTCCCCGGGCTCGCTCCGGTGGAGGGTTCAACTGTGACGCTGTTCGACCAGTTTCACGCCACGGTAGGCTCACCCAGCTTCACTGACAGCAACGGCGACTACTCGTTCACGGGGCTGCCGGCCGGCGACTACAAAGTCTGCGCGAGGAACGGTCACAACGCGACTCCGGCGCACGCGGACGTGTGCTGGGATTACCGCCCGTTCTGGCCCATGTCCAACACCTTCGCCCTCGCGGAGAGCGAGGCCAAGACTGTCGACATCGATGTCGTTAACGGGGCCACCCTCAGCGGCACCGTCACAGGCGAGGATGGCCCGAGTGACAACTGGAACTTCAATCTCGACGGGTATTATGACGACGGCTTCGGCACCTACCTCTACGGTTCGAGCGAGTACCACCAGATCTCGAGCGTGGACGGCACGTGGAGTCTCGAGCACGTTCAGCCCGGTCGCTACCAGATTCGCTACTTCGACAACGGAACCGACCCCGACTATCGCCACCAGTACCACAACCAGACCACCGTGGCCGGGGACGCCGAGTTCATTGTGGTTACCAACAACGCGAACCTGACGATCGACGCCTCAATGTCCTTCGTAGGACCGCTCGGGGTGAGTCGTCTGTCGGGTGCCAACCGTTACGAAACCGCCGTGGAGGTTTCCAAGCAATTCAGCCCGATCAACGGTGTGCCCGCGAACCCGGTCTACATTGCCGCCGGCACGAACTATCCGGATGCGCTCGCCGCCGCCGCGGTCGCGGGCTGGGCCGGCGCCCCGCTGCTCTTGACCCCGGCTGACTCGCTGCCTGCCGCGGTGATCGAAGAGCTCGAACGGCTGAAGCCCGCGGTCATCAACATCGCAGGTGGCGAGGCGGTAGTCTCGCCGGCGGTCGAGGCGCAACTGACTGCCCTCGACTTCGGTTTCCCGCATGTGGTAAATCGACTGGGCGGAGCTGACCGCTACGCAACGGCGAAACTGCTCGTCGACAACGGCTTCTCGGGCGGCTTCACTACGGCGTTCATCGCGACCGGCCGGAACTTTGCGGATGCGCTCGCCGCGGCGGCAACCGCTACGAGTCGCAACGCCCCGGTCATTCTCGTTGACGGAACCCTCCCGCAGCTGAGCACCGCCCAGCTTGACTGGTTGGACACCAGCGGCGTGGAGAGCGTGTTTATCGCGGGAGGCACGTCGGCGGTGTCTGCGGGCATCGAGGCGAGTCTGGTGAATCGGTTCGGCCCGGCTCCGGGTTCACTGGGTGACCCGGGCGTCACGCGACTCGGCGGCGCCGATCGCTACGCGACATCCGTGCTGATCAACGACGTGAGCTTGGCGAACTACGGCAAGGTCTATCTCGCGACCGGTGTCGGATTCGCGGACGCACTCTCTGGCGCAGCCTTGGCCGGGGCGGTCAACGCGGCGCTCTTCACGGTGCCTGGAACGTGCATCCCCAGCGACGTGCTCGACGCGTTCGGTGATCTCGGCATCTCCGAGGTGGTGCTGCTGGGAGGCGCGGGTGTGCTGAGTGAGGCTGTGTACGACCTCACCGAGTGTTGATCGGTCGACAAACCCACGAACCACAGCGAATGACTACGAGACGAGAGTGAGCAAACCGATGCCGAGAACCCGAACCGTCTATCGGGCGGCGGCCGCGGTAGACGACGCCGAGGTTAACGTAACGATTGCCTAGCGAGCACTCGGGTACGTCACGTGATTCTCCGAATCACCCCTGCCCCGTGCCGGCGGGAATTCTCGGTGGCCGCCCTCGGTTATCGCGACGGTAACCCAAGGAAAGGCAGCCCATGGCTCGTCAAGTAATGTTCAGCGCGACCGGAGGACCCGAGATTCTTGAGGTCGTCGATGCGGTGATTCCCGAGCCAGCACCCGGCGAGGTTCGTGTGCGCGTCAAGGCGGCCGGGATCAACCCCGTGGACTGGAAGATTTTCTCGGGTGGCCCCGCCGCCGCGGCCTACGGTCTCACGCTTCCGTCGGGCAACGGCAGCGATTTCGCGGGCACCGTGGACGCGATCGGCGACGGCGTCACCTCGCTGAGCGTCGGCGATGAGGTCTTCGGCGGCCTGCGCTTCGTGGCCCAGGCGGACTACCTCCTGATCGACGCCGACGCCGTCGGTCTGATCCCCGAAGGTCTCGGCATCGAGCAGGCGGGCGGGCTCGACATCGTCGGCCGCACAGCGCTCGCTAGTGTCGCCGCGGTTGACGTGCACGAGGGTGACGTCGTCTTCGTCAGCGCCGCGGCCGGCGGAGTGGGTGTGCTGGCTTCTCAACTCGCGGTGCGGGCGGGCGCGACAGTGGTCGGCACCGCTAGCGAGTCGAACCACGACTTCCTCCGCTCGCTTGGCGTTATCCCCGTCCCGTACGGCGACGATCTTGTCGACAGGCTTCGGGATGCCGCGCCTGGCCCGTTCACCGTTGCGCTCGACAATCACGGCCGAGTCTCGATCGACGCTGCCCTGGCGCTCGGTATCTCACCGCAGCGCATCAACACCATCGCCGACCGCTCTGCCGTGCCCGAGTACGGCATCTCGGCGGTCGGGGGAGCCGCGGCATCCAATTCGCAGCGTCAGGAGCTCGCCGAGTTGATCGCCGCAGGAGACGTTGTGTTGCCCATCGATTCGACGTTCCCGTTGGAGAAGGTGCGCGAGGCCTACGAGTACGCGATGGCCGGTCACGTGCGCGGCAAGGTCGTACTCACTCTCGAGTAGGCGCCTCGGGCCGGTAGCATCCGTTTATGGCTGAATATCCTGAACTCGACCGAAACGATCTTGGCAAGGGGAGCCTCAACAACTACCGCTACGGGCTGATGCCCAACAACGCGCGGGTGCGAATCCGGCTGGCGGGCAGTAACCAGCACCAGGCCGAGCTGAAGGAACTCGCCGACGCAGGATCCGGCGAGTTGGAGACCGCCTTCGGCCGCCGAAGCCAGAAGGAAGACGCCGTAGACGCCCCCATCGAGGTGCGCCTGTTTACCGGAACCCGTGTGAGTGCGCCGGTGGGGTGGGTGCCGCGCGGCCTCGAGTCCGTCGTCGATGAGGCGCTCTCGCGCCTCGATCTTGCCGGTCGCAAGCAGCGCATCCCGGCGACAATCATTCGCAAGGGCGGCGCGTACCGGGTCGAGTTGCTGTTGGGTCGAACACGGTAGGGAATACCGGCGCGGCATCATCCGTTGTGTAGTGTAATCAATGCAAACGCATGGATTATGAGCCAGGAGAGAATGATGCAGTTCGGAATCTTCACCGTCAGCGATGTCACCACCGACCCGACGGACAACACCACCCCCAGTGAGAACGACCGCATCAAGGCCATTGTCACGATCGCCAAGAAGGCCGAGGAGGTGGGACTGGATGTCTTCGCCCTCGGCGAGCACCACAACCCGCCGTTCTTCTCGTCGAGCCCCACGACAACACTCGGCTATATCGCCGCGCAGACCTCGACGCTGCTGCTGAGCACCTCCACGACGCTGATCACCACGAACGACCCTGTGAAGATCGCCGAGGACTACGCGATGCTTCAGCACCTCGCCGACGGTCGCGTCGACCTCATGATGGGCCGCGGCAACACCGGCCCCGTGTACCCGTGGTTCGGTAAAGACATCCGAGACGGAATCGAGCTTGCGGTCGAGAACTACGCGCTGCTTCACCGCCTGTGGCGCGAGGATTTCGTCGACTGGCAGGGCAAGTACCGCACGCCGCTGCAAGGCTTCCAGTCCACCCCGCGGCCCCTCGACGGTGTGCCGCCGTTCGTCTGGCACGGCAGCATCCGCAGCCCCGAGATCGCCGAGCAAGCCGCCTACTACGGCGACGGATTCTTCGCGAACAACATCTTCTGGCCGAAGGAGCACTACATGCGCCTGATCGCCTACTACCGCGAGCGCTACGAGCACTACGGTCACGGCACGGCGGCCCAGGCCATCGTGGGCCTCGGTGGCCAGGCGTTCATGCGGACCAACTCGCAGGATGCCGTGAGCGAATTCCGTCCATACTTCGACAACGCTCCCGTCTACGGACACGGGCCCAGCCTTGAGGACTTCACTGAGCAGACCCCGCTGACCGTGGGATCGCCGCAGCAGGTCATCGACCGCTACGCGTCGATGCGCGAGCACTTCGGTGACTACCAGCGCCAGCTCTTCCTCATGGACCACGCGGGCCTGCCGCTGAAGATCGTGCTCGAGCAGCTCGATCTCCTCGGTGAAGAGGTCGTACCCGTGCTGCGTAAGGAGTTCGCGAAGGATCGCCCGGCCGATGTTCCGGACGGCCCCACCCACGCGTCGCTCGTCGCAGCCTCGCTGGTCGAGCCCACCCCGGTGGTCGAGCCCACCCCGGTGGTCGAGCCTGTCGAGACCTCGGCAGTCGAGACCGAGGTGGCATCATGACCGCCCGCACTATTGCCGTCATCTCCGCTGGGCTCAGTCAGCCGTCGTCGACGCGCCTACTGGCCGATCGACTCGCCGACGCGACGCGCAGCGCGCTTGAGGGCGCGGGCGTCGAGGTCCACGTGACGACGCTCGAACTGCGCGACGTGGCGACGGATGTCACGAACATGATGCTCACCGGATTCGCGAGCCCCCGGCTCGCCGCCGCCATCGAGACGATCACGACGGCCGACGGACTCATCGCCACGACGCCGATCTTCACCACGAGCTACAACGGGTTGTTCAAGTCGTTCATCGACGTTCTTGACCCCGTCTCGCTCACCGACCTGCCAGTGCTGCTCGGCGCCACGGGAGGAACGGAGCGGCACTCGCTGGCAATCGACTACGCGATGCGCCCACTGTTCACCTACCTGCACGCGGTTCCGGTGCCGACAGGGGTGTACGCCGCATCGAGCGACTGGGGCAGTGACAGCGGGCTGAGCGGCAGGATCGATCGGGCGGCGGGGGAGCTGGCGAGTCTCGTCGCGGCATCCGACCGCTCGGCCAGCGTGCCAGACCCGTTCGCCCTGCCGACGGGTTTCTCGCCGGTGGGCAGCTTCGGCGCCCAGTAGCGGCTGGTGTTCTCGCGGCCTAGGGACATGACGATGATTCGCACCCCTAGGCCGCGACACGCCGCAACTGGTAGGCTCTAGAAGGTTGTGCACGGTAATCCGTAGCATGACTTACGGAGCAGGCTGGCAAGAAGCTGGTCACCGGTGGTGAATTTCCGAGTAGCTCGGAGACTTTCTACTGTTGGCCAGACATGTGCCGCCACTCGTGAAAACACGATGGCGCGCGCGCGTACCGCTAAAGTCCTCCTGCCCGCTCCTGCTCCTTGATGAGTCGCACGCCATTCGGGTGCGCGACGTTAAACAAAGGAGAAAACCCCTTGGAGGGTCCAGAAATTAAGTTCGCCGAAGCCGTTCTCGATAACGGCAAGTTCGGCACGCGCACCGTCCGGTTCGAAACCGGCCGACTCGCGCTACAGGCTCAGGGCGCAGTCGCGGCCTACCTCGACGAAGACACCATGATCATGTCCGCCACCAGCGCCGGCAAGAACCCGCGCGAAGGCTTCGACTTCTTCCCCCTCACGGTGGACGTTGAGGAGCGCTCGTACGCGGCAGGCAAGATCCCCGGGTCGTTCTTCCGTCGCGAAGGCCGTCCGTCGACGGAGGCCATCCTGGTCTGCCGCCTGATCGACCGCCCGCTGCGCCCGACCTTCGTCGAGGGCCTGCGCAACGAGGTTCAGATCGTCATCACCGTGCTGTCGATCGCACCCGACGAGTTCTACGACGCCCTGGCGATCAACGCCGCGTCGGCGTCGACGCAGATCTCTGGCCTTCCGTTCTACGGACCGGTCGGAGGCATCCGCCTCGCCCTGATCGGCGACCAGTGGGTTGCGTTCCCGAAGTTCAGCCAGCTCGCCGAGGCCGTGTTCGACCTCACCGTCGCCGGCCGCCTCGTCACCAACGACAAGGGCGAAGAGGATGTCGCGATCATGATGGTCGAGGCCGAAGCTACCGAAGGCAGCTGGGACCTCATCAAGGCGGGCGCCACCAAGCCCGACGAGGCCGTTGTTGCACAGGGTCTCGAGGCATCCAAGCCGTTCCTCAAGCAGCTCATCAAGGCTCAGCAGGAGCTCGCGGCTCAGTCGGCTAAGGCCATTCAGGAATTCCAGCTGTTCCCGCCCTACGCGCAGGAGACCTACGACGCCGTCGCAGAGATCGCCTACGAAGACCTGAAGGCCGTCTACAAGATCGCCGACAAGGTCGAGCGCCAGACCGCTGACGACGCCCTCAAGGCGCGCGTCAAGGAGGACATCGCCGCGAAGGTTTCGGCCGAGGAGCTCTCCGAGTCTGCTTTGGCCGAGGTGAGTGCCGCGTACAAGAGCGTGTCCAAGAAGGTCATGCGCGCTCGCGTGCTGACCGAGGGCATCCGCATCGACGGCCGTGGCCTCAGCGACATTCGTGCGCTCGACGCCGAGGTTCAGGTCATCCCGCGCGTTCACGGTTCCGCGATCTTCCAGCGCGGCGAGACCCAGATCCTGGGTGTCACGACGCTGAACATGCTCAAGATGGAGCAGCAGATCGACTCCTTGGCCCCGGTCAAGAAGAAGCGCTACCTGCACCACTACAACTTCCCGCCCTACTCGACCGGTGAGACCGGTCGCGTTGGTAGCCCGAAGCGTCGCGAGATCGGGCACGGCTTCCTGGCCGAGCGCGCGCTCGTTCCGGTTCTGCCGCCCCGCGAGGAGTTCCCGTACGCGATCCGCCAGGTGTCTGAGGCTCTCAGCTCCAACGGTTCGACGTCGATGGGTTCCGTCTGTGCTTCGACCCTGTCGCTGCTCAACGCCGGTGTGCCGCTGCGCGCCCCGGTCGCGGGTATCGCCATGGGCCTCATCTCCGACGAGGTCGACGGCGTGACGCGCTACGCGGCACTGACCGACATCCTTGGTGCCGAGGATGCCCTCGGCGACATGGACTTCAAGGTCGCGGGTACGAGCGAGTTCGTCACGGCGATCCAGCTCGACACGAAGCTCGCGGGTCTGCCCTCGAGCGTTCTTGACGGAGCGCTCAAGCAGGCCAAGGAGGCTCGCACCGCGATCCTCGCCGTGATCAACGCCGCGATCGACGCTCCCGACGAGATGGCGCCGACCGCGCCTCGCGTCATCAGCGTGCAGATCCCGGTCGACAAGATCGGTGAGCTGATCGGCCCGAAGGGCAAGACGATCAACCAGATCCAGGATGACACTGGCGCCGACATCTCGATCGAGGACGACGGAACCGTGTACATCGGTGCCGTCGACGGTCCTTCGGCCGAGGCCGCGCGTGCCGCGGTCAACGCGATCGCGAACCCGCTGAACCCGGAGGTTGGTGAGCGGTTCCTCGGAACCGTCGTCAAGCTCGCGACGTTCGGTGCGTTCGTCTCGCTGACCCCGGGCAAGGACGGCCTGCTGCACATCAGCGAGGTTCGTAAGCTCGCCGGTGGCAAGCGCGTCGAGAACGTCGAAGACGTGCTCGCCGTCGGCCAGAAGATCCAGGTGGAGATCACCAAGATTGACGACCGCGGAAAGCTCTCGCTGGCCCCGGTCGACGACAGCGCGGAGGCGGCCGGCGACGGCGCGGCTACCGTGTCTGACGCTGCCGAGGCACCAGCCGAAGGCTAGTCGTACCGTTTGATCAACTCAGGCCCATCCCGTGTTTTCGGGGTGGGCCTGAGTCATTCTCGGCTACAGCTGTCTGCCCCCACTTTGGGGGTAATTTGGTAAGCGCTTGCGGTCCTAAGGTGAGCGAGTGACTCCCTTTGACCACTTCCTCAGGAGCGCGACGGCGTGGCTCGACTCGGCGTGGTACCTCTGGGTGGGGATGGCCGCTACCGCCCTCGTCGTGGTGCTCGCGGTCGTGCTCACCCGGGCGCGCAATCGCGCCAGGCGACGCATTCCGCAGTATCGCCGGCAGCCCTCAAGTCACTAGCGCAGTGACGGGCATCGAGGCGGCATCGCACTGCTCGAGATAGCCGCGTTGAAAACAGACGCGTAACGATTGGGCGATGCAGCCCCGGCGATGCCGCACTCCCACCGTATGGTTGGTGGAAGGGGAGGCGAGCATGATTCAGGTGAATCAGAACTCGACAGTGGGGCGCCCATCGCAACCAATGGAATATCCGGTGCCGACAACCAACGAGACCGCCGCGATTGTGAACGGACCCTCAGGGCCCCTTCGGCAGGTGGGTCAATCAGACCTGGCAGTATTCCCTCTCGCGATCGGCGGCAACGTTTTCGGCTGGACCGCCGACGACGCCAGCACCAACGAAATTCTCGACACGTTTGTCGGGCTCGGCGGCAACCTGATTGACACGGCCGACTCGTATGCCGGCGGTCGAAGCGAGACCATGATCGGCAACTGGATGCGCGCGCGCCGCAACCGCGCAAACATGGTCGTCGCGACAAAGGTGGGCAAGAGCGCTGACAACCCCGGTTTGCGCGCCCGCGTTCTCACTCGGGCCGTGCACGCGAGCCTGGCCCGACTCGGAACCGACTACATTGACCTGCTGTTTCTGCACATCGACGATGAGAGCGTCGCGTTCGACGAGACGCTATTGGCCGTCGACGAACTCATCAGGGCAGGGAAGGTGCGCTACTTCGGCGGCTCCGACCACACGGGCAACCGCCTCATCGAGGCCCGAATCGCGTCAGCCCAGCTCGGCGTCGCGCCGATGGTCGCGCTGCAGAAGCACTACAACCTCGTTCATCGCGACGAATACGAGGGTGATCTGGCTAGGGTCGCCGGGCAGCAGGGGCTCGGCGTTCTGCCGCGGTTCGCGCTGGAGAGCGGGTTTCTCACCGGCAAGTACCGGCACAAGACAGATCTGACGCCCACCGAGCGTGGGGGAGCGGCATCCAAGCACCTGAATCGTCGCGGCATGCGCGTGCTCTCGGCCCTCGACTCCGTTGCCGGGCAACAGAACTCGAGCGTCGCATCCGTCGCCCTCGCCTGGCTGCTCAGCAAGCCGAACGTTGTCGCCCCGATCGTGTCGGCGAGTCGTGCGGAGCACGTCGGCGATCTCATGGCGGCGAGCGAACTACAGCTCACACGGCACCAGGTGGCCGACCTAGACAAAGCCTCCTCGTAGCCGAGGGGTACGAGCTAGCGTGCTTCGTCGAGCACGCGGCTAATGATGCGGCCGAGTGCCGAGGTTGCGGCGATGGGGTCGCCGGCATATCCACCCGCGAGTGCGCCGTCGCGGGCCAGCAGTAGTTCGTCTGCCGCGTCACCCGGCACGGGATGCCCCATGCTCTTGAGCACGTCGGCAAGCCTGTCGACGTACCACTCGCGGTGAGCCGTGACGATCTGTCGAACCGGATGGTTGGCATCCGGAAACTCTGCCGCCGCGTTGATGAAAGGGCACCCGCGGAATCCCGGGCGCGAGATCTCGTCGGCGATCTCGGCCGCGAACTCCTTGAGGGAATCCTCGGGACTGTTTGCGCCGGCAATCATCGTCTCGATGTCGACGCGAACGGCATCGTGTCGCCCGCGAATGTACTCGACGATCAGGTTGTCTTTGGCTCGGTAGTGCTTGTAGAAGGTCGCCTTGGTGACCGCGGATGCGCTGATGATGCGGTCGACGCCGACATTGCGAATTCCGTCTTCGTAGAAGAGGTCGTTTGCCGTCTCGAGGATGCGGGCCTTCGCTGGAGCGCGCTGTGCGGTCGGAGCTTCCTCAACGACCATCACAACGCGACTCCTTGCGGGGGTATCCGACCGAGGGGGTCGGCCGGACGGGGTGCCACACCGCCATCGGGTGGGCGGTGGAGCTGGGCTTCGGGTGCCCAAAACCCAAGGTAGCAGATGGGGACAGACAGACCAGTCTGTTTGTCCCCATCTTTCCCCCCAGTTCGGGGGGTACCCTCGTCGCGGCGGGGGATGACGTAGGCTCAATTCGATGAACAGCGCCGTCTCCCTGCCCCTCGATCTCGCGGAGCTGAACTTCACCGCATCCGGTGAGTGCCTCGTTCGTCGATCGATTCTTCCGAGCGGGGTGCGCATCCTCAGCGAGAGCATGCCGGGTGCGCGAAGCTCGACGATCGGGTTCTGGGTCGCCGTCGGCTCCCGGGACGAGCAGCCCGCCACCTACGGATCCACTCACTTTCTCGAGCACTTGCTCTTCAAGGGAACGCAGACCCGCACCGCGCTCGACATCGCCGTAGCGTTCGACTCGGTCGGCGGGGAACACAACGCGGTCACGGCCAAGGAATACACCTGCTACTACGCCAAGGTGCAGGACAAAGATCTACCCATGGCGGTCGACGTTCTCGCCGACATGTTTGCGTCGTCGGTAATCGATCCCCAAGAATTCGAGACCGAGCGCGGCGTCATTCTCGAAGAACTCGCGATGGCAGACGACGACCCGGCGGATGTCACGAGCGAACGCTTCTTCGAGGCGGCGTTCGGGGATCATCCCCTCGGTCGGCCCATCGGCGGGAACCCCGAAACTATTGCCGCCGTCGGACGCGACGCCGTGGTGGAGCACTATCGCACCAACTATCGCGCGCAGGATCTCGTCATCACTGCTGCCGGCGCCGTCGACCACGACCAACTCGTGCTCGATGTCACTGCCGCACTCGTGCGCGCGGGGTGGGACCTCGCCGCCGAGGCGTCGCCTGTCGAGCGTCGCGACGCGAGCCGCGATCTCATCGACCGTGGTAGCCCCCTCGTGGTCGTGAAGCGCCCCATCGAGCAGGCCAACATCATCGCCGGGGTCGTGGGAATTCCCGCGGCCGACAAGCGCCGCGCGACCCTGTCGGTGCTCAACTCGATTCTTGGTGGTGGAATGTCGAGCCGCCTGTTCCAGGAGATTCGCGAGAAGCGCGGCCTGGCGTATTCCGTCTACTCCTTCTCGCCGAGCTACTCCGACTCTGGGCTGTTCGCCATCTATGCCGGATGCTCGCCCACGAAGGCTCCGCAGGTCGCCGAGCTCATGCTCGGCGAGTTCGCGCGGCTCGCCTCCGACGGCGTGAGCGATGAGGAACTGAGTCGCGCCGTGGGACAACTCAGCGGGGCATCCGCTCTCGCGCTCGAAGACTCGGACACTCGAATGTCCCGGCTCGGTCGTAGCGAACTCACCATGGGCGAGTTCGTCGATCTCGACGAGTCCCTGCGTCGGCTCGCGGGCGTTACCGCCCGCGGGGTGCAAGACCTCGCGCAAGAACTCGTCGCTCGACCGCTGTCCATCGCCGCGGTCGGAACCGTGGATGCCGCCCAGTTTGACGGTCTCACAGTGCCGTCATCCATCGCCCCGTAGTCCAGCCACTCAAAGAAATTCGAGGTGCCATTGCTATGGCTCACTATCTTTACCTCGTTCGCCACGGCGAGCAGCAAGACGCGGAACATGGCCTACCCGACGGTCCCCTCTCGCCGAAGGGAAAGCGGCAGGCGAACGCAATAGCCGACCGACTGGGCGGCGTACCGTTCAGCCGGGCCTGGCACTCCCCGTTGGAGCGTGCAGCGGAGACCGCGGCAATCATGACCCAACGGCTGCCCGCGCTCACCTCGACCCCGAGTTCGCTGCTGATGGATTGCATCCCGTCCGGGCCCACGGATGACACCCCTCACGCGTTCGAACCGTTCTTCCGCTCGGTGACCCCCGAGCAGATCGAGGCGGGTGAGGCACAGATGGCGGATGCCGTCGCAGAATTCCTCGCACCGGCGCGCGAAGACCGGCACGACCTGCTCATCACCCACAACTTCGTCATCGCCTGGTTTGTTCGTGAGGTGTTCGGCGCCCCGAGTTGGCGTTGGCTGGGGCTCAACCAGGCAAACTGCGGACTCACGATAATTCGCGTGCGCAGTGCAAAGCCCCCCGTGCTGGTGACTCATAACGACCTCGGCCACCTTCCGGTAGAACTGCGCACCGGCCTGCCGGACGAACAGCCCTTCTAGCCCGGGACAGCGGGCGGTTAGTTCGCGACGCGCTTCACGTACCAGTCGGTCGCGTTGGGGTTGTCGTTGTACGGCTCGGTGTGGGCGTACCCGGCGGAGCGGTAGAGCTCCCCGGCGGCCTCGAGACTCGCGTTGGTGTCGAGCACCAGTTCGGTGGCCCCCAGGTCGATCGCCCGGCGCTCCAGTTCACGCAGCAAACCTCTGCCTAGGCCGCGACCGCGAGCCAGCGGACGCAACCACAGGTGTTTGACCTCGAAGCGGGAGTCGGTCAAGTGCCGAACTCCGCCACACCCGATCGCCTCACCGAACTCGCGCACGACAACGAAAACCCCGCGCGGGGGCTGGAAAGCGGTCGGGTCCGGGTAGACGGTGCGATAACCCGCGGGCGATGGGTAGGTCGCCGCGCGGAACGCGAAGTACTCCGCGAGGAGCACTTGCGCCGTGGCATCCGTCACCGGGGTGGCGCGATACGTGGACACAACACCAGAGTATGACCTTCGGTCGCTCGCGTGGGGTGCTCTCCTGGGTCGGGGTCCACGAAGAGGGTTGGTAGATTTGGCGGATGACAACAACGGTCGCTCTCGTCGGTGCGACGGGTCGCATGGGTCAGCTGTTCAGCGCGCTCATCTCGGCCGCGCCCGACTTCGAACTCGCAGCCAGCCTCGACTCGACGACATCGCTCGACGTGATGGATGGTGCAGACCTCGTGGTGGACGTCACGGTTCCCGCCGTGTCGCAGCGGGTCATCGAGCACGCGATCGGCAACCGTCAGCCGGTGCTCGTGGGCACGTCCGGGTGGACGGGCGAGCGGATCGCGGCCTTGCGTCCCCTCGTGGAGGCCGACCCCGAACTCGGTGTCGTCATCATTCCGAACTTCTCACTCGGGTCGGTGCTTGCGACCTCGATGGCAGCGACGGCCGCACGATTCTTTGATTCCATCGAGATCGTTGAGGCGCACCACGCGTCAAAACTGGACTCACCGAGCGGCACCGCGGTGCGCACGGCGGAGATCATGCTGGCGGCTCGGGGCACGCGAGGACCGGTCGCAGCGCCCCACGTGGATCAGCGCGCCCGAGGTCAGCAGGTCGCGAGCATCCCGATTCACAGCATGCGGATGCACGGCGTTGTCGCCAAGCAAGACGTCGTCTTCGGTGGCACGGGGGAGCTGCTCACGATAAGCCACGAAACTCTCTCTCCGAGTTCGTACGAGGCAGGGATTATGGTCGCCCTCAGAGCGACGCAGGCCGCGCGCGGGCTCATCGTGGGCCTCGACCGGTTGATCGATTTGGAATCCGCCAGCGAATGACCGCTCGCATCGGCGCGATCGTCATGGCCGTCATCCTCGGCCTGTACCTCGTGTTTGTCGTGCAGTACGCCCTGCTGCTCATCGGCTCGGAGCATCCCCTCGCCAAGACTCTCGGTTTCGCCCTGATCGTCCTGCCCCTGATCGGGGCGTGGTTACTCGTCTCCGACCTCGTGTTCGTCGTGCGCGGTGAGCGTCTCGTTCGGCTCCTTCGCGAGCGAGGAGAGCTCCCCGTCGACGAGCTCCCGCGCCTGCCGAGCGGTCGCATCGACCCGGCCGCCGCTGACCTCGAGTTTCCGAGTTATCAACGGGACGTCGAGGCCGAACCCGAATCATGGCAGGCCTGGGTGCGACTGGGACTGGCCTACGACGCGAGCGGCGATCGTCGCCGAGCGCGATGGGCGACGCGGCAGGCGATTCGGCTGGAGCGGGCCGACTAGCTCAGCATCGCGTCGATCGCGGAGTCGATCGTCTCGTGACGAAACCGGAAACCGTCGGCGATCAGCCGGGCGGGCACGACGCTCTCGCTCGTCAGCAGCAGATCCTTGCCCGCGTCACCCAGAGCCCGAAGTGCCCAAGTGGGCACCACCCAGGGGTGCCACCGCTTGAGCGCTCGTGCCAGCGACAGTGTGACCTCGCTTGAGGTTGCGGGGATAGGCGCGGCAAGGTTCACGACACCCTCGAGAGTCGAGGTCAGTAGGTATCGGATGGCGGCGGCCTCGTCGTAGAGCGAGATCCACGGCCAGTTCTGTCGACCGGTGCCCATTCGTGCACCCAGACCGAGTCGCGTCAGCGGGATGAGCGGAGTGAACGCCCCGCCGCGCCCGACGACGAGCCCGGTGCGGAACACCACCAACCGAGTGCTCGCTGGGGTTGCGGCAGTCGCGCCCTCCCAGGTCTCGACGACATCGCTGAGAAAGCCGGTTCCCTTGGCGGAGTCCTCGGTGAGGAGCACCCCGGGCTGGTCACCGAAGTAGCCGACGGCCGAACCGTTGAGAAACACGCTCGGCGGCTCGGCGGCTGCGGCGATTGCCTCCGCGAGTGTTGTTGTGCCGTCCACTCGCGAGTCGAGAATCTCCTTCTTGTACGCGCGGGTCCAGGGGATTCGCCCGGTCGTGGCGCCGGCGAGGTTCACCACGGCATCGGCGGATTCGATTGCCGCGGCATCCACCCGTCGCTCGTGGGGCGACCACTCGAACTCGTCGTCGCCCCGCGGCGGACGGCGCACCAGGCGCAGCACGGTATGGCCATCGGCGACCAGTTGTCGGCACAACTCAGTGCCGATAAATCCCGACGCTCCGGCGACCAGCACGCGCAGGCGGGGCGGCATCGATTCGGTCATTAGGCGAGGCTGGCCTCGATGGTGATCGGGATGCCGGTCAACGCCTGCGACACGGGGCACCCTGTCTTCGCCTCATCGGCGATGCGCTGGAAGTCGTCGTCAGTGATTCCGGGAACCTTGGCGCTGACCAGCAGGTGACTGCCGGTGATTCCGGTTCCAGGCTCGAACGTGACGGCGGCGGTCACCTGCAGGCTCTCGGGCGGGGTGCCGTTCTTGGCGAGCTCGTTCGAGAACGCCATCGAGAAGCACGCGGAGTGCGCGGCGCCCAACAGTTCCTCGGGGTTGGTCTGCCCGGAGACGCCCTCGGCGCGCGCGGCCCAGGTCACGGGAAACTCGGCGGCGTCGGAGGAGTCGAGCGAGGTCGTGCCCGACCCCGTCATCAGATCGCCGAACCAGAGGGTCGTTGCTTCGCTTGTCACAGACATGGGGAGCCCTTTCGTTACCGTCCAGACTACGGCGCGTGCCCGAGCCGGGCCAGAGCCGACCGATGCGAATGGAGGGGTCTAGTGCGGCGAGGCCGGCGCGCGGCCCACCACGCCGGCACGCGCGAGCAGCAGATAGATCTGGCAGCCCAGGCAGTACCCGAAGACGGAATTGAGGAACGCGGCGACGAACGCGGCCGCGGCGGCACCTACCAGCGCGTACGGCACGCCCGATGCGTGCAGGATCAGCCCGAGCAGCGCGATGACGAATCCCACGCCCTGGGCGAAGGTTGGCGCAGCGGGATTCTCCAGCTCGCGCGGTGGGGAGAGGCGGGGCCGCAGGGCCGTGCGGTACAGCAGCGCGTAAGGATGCCGTGCCACGCCCGCGATGGCCCCCCAGGCGAATAGCGCGGCGATGACAGCGAACAGGATGAACGCGGGCTCCGCGATTCGCGTTGCGAGGGTGCCGGCTTGGTCAGTCGCGAGGCCCAGGCCGATCACGACGAGCAGCAGCGCCGCAGTGATGCCGGCACCGAACCGTGGACCGCGCGGGTCGATTCCCTCTCCGGATGCCACGTCAGGCCGCCACGAGGATTCGGTCGAGTTCTGCGGCGAGCGCGTCGCGGCGCGGTGCTCCACCGATGCGAGAGAGCACTGTTCCTCGAGCATCGAGAATCAGCGTCGTCGGCGTCTGGGTGATGCGGAAGCGCGCGGCGAGATCGGGGCGGTGGGTCACGTCGAGATCGACGTGATCGACCCCGGCTCGCTCGCTGGCTATCGCCTCGAGAAGCGTTCTCGTCGACCGGCACGGCGCGCACACCTCGGTCGAGAACTGAAGCAGCGTCGCCCCGCTCGCGAATCGGCGGAGGCCGGGAATGTCGCTCACGCGAAAGGCGGTGCCACCCTCCGTGATGCGAACTCGACCCTGTCCCGCCCGCCACAGCAGACCGGCCACAGTCGACAGCGCGACGAGAGCCGCGAGCGCGATGGGCACGAGTAGGGGATTCATGGTGTTGTCACCGTAAGCGGCATCCGGTCGCGAACGCCCTCTGTTTCGATCTATTACGTGCGCGACTTCGATCTTTTACGCGCTCGGCCGCGTGGGCGACTTGGGTGGCGGGGCATCCCTCGCTATCGTGAGCGCGTGTCTACGTCGAGTGAGTCTCCTATCGAATTCAGGTCAGATGTCACGGTCGAGTTGGTGCGGTCAAGCGCGCACGACTCCGACGTGCTGTTCGCGGCTCGCGTGTCCACGCTGGGAGAGCAGACCCTCGAGTCGGCTCAGGACGACTCCGTCGACGCTTCGCGCAGCAAGGGACTCATCAACTACCTGATGCGCGACCGTCACGGCTCGCCATTCGAGCACAACTCGATGACGTTCTACGTTCAGGCACCGATCTTTGTGTTCCGCGAGTTCATGCGGCACAGAATCGCGTCGTACAACGAGGAGAGCGGGCGCTACCGGGAGCTCAACCCCGTGTTCTACGTGCCGGGTCCCGACCGCAATCTCGTCCAGGTCGGCAAGGCCGGCGCTTACGACTTCTTGCCAGGATCGCCCGAGCAAACAGAACTGACGGTGCACGAGGCGAAGACCGTCGCGACAGAGGCGTACGCGTCCTACCAGCGGATGCTTGCCGCCGGCGTCGCCCGCGAGGTCGCGCGCATCGTGCTGCCGCTGAGTATCTACTCCTCGATGTACGTGACGATGAACTCGCGATCGCTCATGAACTTCTTGTCGCTGCGCACTAAGCGCGAGGGCAGCCACTTTCCGTCGTTCCCGCAGCGCGAGATCGAGATGGCGGCGGAACAGATGGAGGCGCTCTGGGCGGAACTCATGCCTCTGACCCACGCGGCTTTCGCCGAGAACGGCCGCGTCGCACCCTAAGTTCACCCGCTAGCCTGTTAGTCGTGTCTATTCATCCCAATCCCTTCGGCCAGGTGCTCGTTGCACTCGTCACGCCGTTCAATTCCGACGGCGAAGTGAACTGGGCAGACGTCGAGAAGCACATCGACGACGTCATCAACGCCGGCGCCGACGGCATAGTCGTCACGGGCACGACCGGTGAGACATCCACCCTGACCGACCCCGAGAAGATCAAGCTCGTCGAGGTCGCCAAAAAGGTCGCGGGGTCCCGCGCCAAAGTCATCACCGGTGGTGGGTCCAACGAGACCGCGCACGCGATCGAGCTCGCCAAGAAGAGCGAGAAAGCGGGCGCCGACGGCAACATGATCGTCACTCCGTACTACAACAAGCCGACCCAGGCCGGCATCCTCACTCACTTCCGCATGATCGCGGATGCCACCGATCTGCCGGTGATCCTGTACGACATCCCGGGACGCACCGGAGTGCCGATCAAGTACGAAACGATTCTGCGGGCGTCGAAGCACCCGAACATCCTCGCTATCAAAGATGCCAAGGGCGATCTCGCCGAGGTGAGCCGTGTGCTCAATCAGACCGACCTGTACTACTTCTGCGGCGACGACGCGAACGTGCTGCCGAGCCTCGCGATCGGGGCGACCGGCCTCATCGGGGTAACGGCGAACATCGCCGCGACGCCGTACCGGCAGATCGTGGATGCGGTGAATTCGGGCGACCTCAAGTCGGCGACCGCTGCGCACAAGGCGCTCGAGCCGCTGGTGCGCGCCACAATGACTCACGTGCCAGGAACAGTAGCCGTGAAGTACATCCTGCACGGGCTCGGTCGCATCTCGAGCCCGCGGGTTCGGCTTCCCTGGTGGGCCCGGAGGAGTGGGAGGCCGCGCAGATCGAAGACGAGATCGACCTCGTCGGCGCCAACTCAGGCAATGACATCGCCGGTGTGAGTTTCGACAACTTCCGGCCGGACCGCAATGCGGCGGCGGGCGGCGCGCTGCCGAAGGTCGCGGGCACGACGCGCTGAGCCAGCGAGTAGGCTCGGCAGTGATGCCTGCCTCACTGAAGACCCCGCCCAAGCTCGCCCCCGGTACCCTCCGCGTCACGCCCATCGGCGGACTGGGCGAGATCGGTCGCAACATGACGACCTTCGAAATCGACGGCAAGATTCTCATCGTCGACTGCGGCGTGCTGTTCCCTGAAGAGAACCAGCCCGGCGTCGACCTGATCCTGCCCGACTTCAGCCCGATCCGGGATCGTCTCGATGACGTTCTCGGCATCGTGCTCACGCACGGCCACGAGGACCACATCGGGGCGGTGCCGTACCTTCTGAAGCTGCGGGCAGACATCCCGATTCTCGGCTCGACCCTCACGCTCGCGCTCATCGAAGCGAAATTGAAAGAGCACCGGATCTCGCCGTACACGCTCACCGTCAAGGAGGGTCAGAAAGAGAAGCTCGGCCCGTTTGACCTCGAGTTCGTCGCGGTCAACCACTCGATCCCTGATGCCCTCGCCGTCGCCATCTCGACCGTTGCCGGGGTCGTTCTGCACACCGGCGACTTCAAGATGGATCAACTGCCGCTCGACGATCGCATCACCGACCTGCGCGCTTTCGCGCGACTCGGCGAAGCCGGCGTCGACCTGTTTCTGGTGGACTCGACCAACGCCGACGTTCCCGGCTTCACGCCCAACGAGCGCGACATCGGTCCGGTGCTCGAGGCGGTCATCGCCAAGGCGCCCCGCCGCGTCATCGTCGCGAGCTTCTCCAGTCACGTGCATCGCGTTCAGCAGGTGTTGGATGCCGCGGTCGCCAACAAGCGCAAGGTCGTCTTGATGGGCCGCTCGATGGTGCGCAACATGGGCATCGCCGCGGAACTCGGCTACCTCAAGGTGCCGGACGGCGTGCTGCTCGATGCCAAGAAGGCCGTCGACCTGCCCGACAACCAGCTCGTCTACATGTCGACCGGAAGCCAGGGCGAGCCGATGGCCGTGCTTGGCGCGCATGGCCAACCTCGAGCACCAGATCGAGGTCGGCAAGGGCGACACCGTCATCCTCGCCTCGAGCCTCATCCCCGGCAACGAGAACGCCGTGTACCGCGTCATCAACGGGCTCATGAAGCTCGGCGCCAACGTCGTGCACAAGGCCAACGCCAAGGTGCACGTCTCGGGCCACGCCGCCGCCGGCGAGTTGCTGTACGTCTACAACATCCTCAAGCCGAAGAACGTGCTCCCCGTGCACGGCGAGCAGCGCCACCTCGTGGCGAACGCCAACCTCGCGATCCAGTCCGGGGTGCCCGAGGAGAACACGATCATCGCCGAGGACGGCTCCGTCATCGACCTGCGCGACGGCGTTGCGAAGGTCGTCGGCCAGCTCGATCTCGGCTACGTCTACGTCGACGGTTCGAGCGTCGGCGAGATCACGGATGCCGACCTCAAGGATCGCCGCATCCTCGCCGAAGAGGGCTTCATCTCGATCTTCGTCGCGGTGGACCCCCAGACCGGCAAGGTCATCGTCGGCCCGGAGATTCAGGCGCGCGGCTTCGCCGAAGACGAGAAGGTATTCGATGCGGTCATCCCGCAGATACTCAAGGCGCTGACGGATGCCGCGGAGAACGGCACCCGCGACACGCACGCGTTCGCGCAGGTGGTGCGTCGCACGGTCGGCCGCTGGGTCAACACCCAGCACCGTCGTCGCCCGATGATCGTGCCGGTAGTGATCGAGGCGTAGGCCTCGATCACCGGAAGGCACAGCGATTCTTCGGTTCCGCGTTAGCGGAATCGATCGAGGCGTAGGCCTCGATCACCGGAAGGCACAGCGATTCTTCGGTTCCGCGCTAGCGGAATCGATCGAGGCGTAGGCCAACTGCCTCTTTTGCCAGTGTTTTCACAGGGTCTAGGGCTGCGTAATTTGCTGCTCGCTCACGTAGCGTGGGAAGTACGTGAGGTTTTCTAGCAGACGAGGGTGTGGGCGTGGGCGTAGCTCGACGATGGGTCTTCCCGATCGCATGGATCATCATTTTTGCGGCGATTGCGGCAGCGCTGGTAAAGATCGCATTCTTGCCCGATCCGATTGCCGCGGCAGATCCAGCGGTCCCGGGCGCAGAGATCGTCGACCCCCAGTACGCCGTCACTTTGGGAACCGTGCGCAACGACGTAACCCTGTCGGGATCCATCGCATCCGATGCCGCCGTCCCTATCCCGGCGACGCTCAGCGGCGAGGTCCGGGAGGTATACGTTAGCGCTGGTCAAGCCATCAAAGCGGGGCAAGACATTCTGTTGCTGCGCGCTCAGGTCGCGTACTCCGACGGTACGTCCGGAACTGAATGGGACCGAGTAACGGCCCCGGCGGCTGGCACGCTCTCGAGCTTCACGGCGCTGCTCGGCCAGCAATACTCGGTCGGTGATCCTGTGGGTCAGATCGCCCCGCCCGGTTTCCACGTGAGCGGGAGTATCCCGCCCGAGCAGCTGTACCGCCTAACCCAACGGCCGACGGAGGCCCTGGTGACAATCACGGGCGGCCCGGCCCCCTTCACCTGCACCAGACTCACCATCACGACCCCGCTCGCGGGACAAAGCGGCGGAACCGGTGGCGAAACACCCTCCGGGCCCGTGGTCAGCTGCGCGGTTCCGGGTGACGTGACTGTCTTTCCCGGGCTCACGGCCGAGATCGTGATCGCCGGAGGGATTGCCGAGGACGTGCTCGTGGTGCCGATCACGGCCGTCGAAGGTGCCGCGGGTGTGGGGAACGTCTACTTCGTGCTCCCCGATGGCACTACGGAAGTGCGGGAGGTCACACTGGGGCTCACTGACGGAGTCAACATCGAGATCACTGAAGGGCTGGTCGAGGGCGATCTCATTCTCCAGTTTGTACCCGGCGCGCCATCCCTGACCCCCGAAGACAACTGCTTCCCCGACGGTCGCGGTGGAATGGTTTGTCAGGGATGACCCTGCTCCGGCTCGAGGGGGTCACGCGGTCGGTTGAACTGCCAGACGGAGAACGGCTCGACATTCTGCGAGGAGTGGACCTCGAAGTCGACGTGGGAGATCACGTCAGCATCGTGGGCCGATCCGGGTCGGGCAAGTCCACCCTGCTCAACCTGTTGGGCCTTCTCGACACCCCGACCAGCGGGCAAATCCTCTTCGACGACGAACCTCTTGCCGCACTCTCCGGCGGGCGGCGCGACCGCAAGCGCGGCCGAGACATCGGGTTCATCTTTCAGCAGTTCAACCTGCTGTCTGGCCGCACGGCCCTGGAGAACACGATGACGCCGTTGCTGTATGCACAGGGCCGTCAATTCTGGAACCGCACTGCAATAGCCACCGAGATGCTGGATCGGATGGGGCTCGCCCACCGAAGAACGTCGATGCCCGAGAAACTGTCTGGTGGCGAACAGCAGCGCGTCGCCATCGCGCGCGCATTGGTGAGAGGCCCTCGACTGATTCTTGCCGATGAACCGACCGGCGCGCTCGACATCGAAACCGGGGCGGCGGTCATGGCACTTCTTGCCGAGGTCGCCGAGAAGTCGGGCGCGGCGCTCATCACCATCACCCACGATGCCAATGTCGCGGCACTTGCCAGACGCCACTATCGCCTCGATCGGGGCGTGTTGAGTCCGGTGGATGTGAATCGCGTTCTCGCCCTGTCGATGCCCGAGGCGACTCTCTGATGTCGACCGAGATCGAGCCGACCCGCAAGCAGCGATCGCCGCGGAAACGGGAACCACGAGGCTGGGGCAGCGGTTTCGTCGGGGCCGTCGTCGAGGCGTGGGACGAGGTGCGGATCCACCGCACGCGTGTGCTGCTCAGCCTCGTCGGGGTCGGGGTCGCGGTATGCGCACTGACGACCGTGGTCGGCCTTGGCGCGATTGCTCAGCAGGCGCAGATCGAACAACTCGAACGCGGCTCCGGTCGACCAGCGAGTCTGGTCATGGGTGTTCCGTTCAACCCGATCACGGGGACCCAGGGTGATGTTGGGACGTTCGAGTCAGCCCTTTCGACGGCCGTGGATCGCTACAGCATTACCTACTCGGGGTCGGTCGTCTGGATGCCGATGACGATTCAGTTTCGGGACGGGGTCAGCATCGCGGAGAGCGCGCAGGGTGTCGATGTCGACTACGGCGTGATGCATCGGGTACAGGTGTCGGAAGGCCGTTGGTTCGTCGAGCAGGATGAGTCGAGGCTAGCGCCAGCACTCGTCGTCAACGACGCGTTCTGGCAACGACTCGGCTACCCGGACCTGCAGACTCACCCCACCGTCACACTCATCGGAGACAGTGATGTTACAGCTGTGATCGTTGGTGTCACTCCCGCGCCCGCCTATCAGGAGGGTCCTCGACTCTTCATGTTGAACTCCGCAGCGCGGTCGGTCGTGTCGGCGACGGTGCTCGCTGAGAGCTATCCGCAGTACGAGTTGTGGGTTCCACCGGAGCTCGCCCCTGAACTCACGGAGTTGCTTCGCAGGGATGTCTCGGCGGCATTCGGAGACGGGTGGGTGGTCGATATCAACCGTCAGGATTACCTCGCCTGGGAGGGGGGCGGGGATCCGCTCGGGCCGATTCGGATGGTCCTCGCGGGCATCTCTGTGCTTATCCTTCTGCTTGGCGCCCTGGGATTGGTCAATATTTCGCTAGTGACGGTCAGGCAGCGGATACGCGAAATTGGGGTGCGGCGGAGCTTCGGCGCTACAGCGTCGCGCGTGTTCTTCGCGGTAATGATGGAGAGTGTTGTCGCGACCGTGGTTGCTGGATTCGTCGGGGTCGTGATCGCGGTGGCGATTGTAAAAAACCCTTGGGTGCTCAGCATGGTTGCCTCTGGCCTCAACGACGTTCCCCCGTTCCCTGTCGAGGCGGCCGTGATTGGCATCGGCGCCGCGACCCTAGTTGGAGCGCTCGCCGGACTTCTGCCTGCCCTCGTGGCGGTTCGCGTGAAGGTAATCGACGCAATCAGGTACTAGCGACACCCGCGCTCGCTTACCCGGCTCTGACGCACCCCGCGGGTACCGTGGAACGCATGGCTACGAGCACTAGGTCGACGTCGCGCGCCCGCGCATCGACCGCGCGCGGCCGCGGCAATCAGCCGACCAAGCGCATGCCGAAGGGCAAGCAGGTCGTGATCGAGGAGCCCGGAGTCTTCACGAAGCTCTGGATGGGACTCGCTCACGCCGCCGGTGGCGCGTTTCGGGTGCTCGGCAAGGAGACCCTCGCCAAGGAGGAGCGCCGCGACGGCGTTCCGTTCCTGATCTTCATCCTCGCCGTCGTCGGCGCGATCGTCGAGTGGTTCTACCTCGCCGATCCGGTCGCGATCGCACTCGACGCGTACACCTTCGGTGGGCTGTTCGGCAGGGTCGCCTTTGCCCTACCCGTGATCATGTTGCTGTTCGCGATCTGGCTGTTCCGGCATCCGTCGAGCGTTCACGACAACACACGAATCGGAATCGGCGTCACGCTGCTCGTCACGAGCATCAGCGGGCTGTGCCACATCTTCGGCGGCCAGCCGGTTCCGACCGACGGCGTCGAAACGCTCGCGCAGGCCGGCGGGATCGTCGGCTGGGTCATCGCCGGGCCACTCATCTTCGTGGGCACGACCGCGCTCGCGACCCCGATCGTCATACTCGTGCTGCTGCTCTCGCTGTTCATCATCACCAAGACGCCGCCGAACCGCATCGGATCGCGGCTCGGCGAACTCTACGTCGTACCTGTTCGGCGCCCAACTGCGCGAGAAGTCGGCGGATGCCCCGACGCCAGACGCGAACGATTCGCTCGCAGTTCGGCACGCTGAGCGACCTGGGCCTCGATGAAGACCCGGCGAGCATCCCGTGGTGGCGACGCAACAAGTCGACCCGCACCGACGAGCCGGCATTCGACAGTCCGGTCATCGCGCGCGAGCCCGAGACCGAGGTCATCGCGCCGCTCGCCGCACCGCCGGCGGGATCGCGGTCGCCGAAGACGAATTCGGAATCGACCTGCTCGAAGACCTCCTCAAGGCCGAAGAAGCCGTCAAGCGCTTCACCGGCGAGGTCGAGACGGGTGCGACCGGCCTGCGCGAGGACGGCCCTGGGCTGCTTCCCGGATTCACGTCCAAGGCCAGCGAGAAGGGTGTCGCAGGCGAGTTCGAGGGGGCACCCGAGCCCGCTGGCGCGAGCCGAGCCGACCAAGCCGAACGCGGTGTACCGGCTGCCGGCGGCATCCATGCTGACGCCGGGCACGCCGCCGAAGAAGCACTCGGCCGCCAACGACGAAGTCGTCGCGGCGATCACCGAGGTGCTCAAGCAGTTCCAGGTCGACGCGCAGGTCACCGGCTTCAGCCGCGGCCCCTCGGTGACCCGCTACGAGCTCGAGCTCGGCCCGGGCGTCAAGGTCGAGCGGGTGACCGCCCTAGCCCGCAACATCTCCTACGCGGTCGCGAGCAACGAGGTCAACATCCTGTCGCCGATCCCGGGCAAGAGCGCGATCGGTGTCGAGATCCCGAACAAGGATCGCGAGATCGTCTCTCTGGGCGACGTGCTGCGCTCGGGCGCGAGCACCTCGAGCCAGCACCCGATGACGATCGGACTCGGCAAAGACGTCGAGGGCGGATTCGTCGTCGCCAACCTGGCGAAGATGCCGCACTTGCTCGTGGCCGGCTCTACCGGTTCCGGCAAGTCGAGCTTCGTCAACTCGATGATCACCTCGATCCTCATGCGGGCCAAGCCCGCCGAGGTGCGCATGGTGCTCATCGACCCCAAGCGCGTAGAACTCTCCATCTACGCGGGCGTGCCGCACCTCATCACGCCCATCATCACGAACCCCAAGAAGGCGGCAGAGGCGCTGGCGTGGGTCGTGAAGGAGATGGACATGAGGTACGACGATTTGGCGAGCTTCGGCTTCCGCCACATCGACGACTTCAACCGGGCGGTGGTTGCGGGGGAAATCGTGCTGCCGGCCGGGAGCGAGCGCAAGCTCAGTCCATATCCGTACCTGTTGGTCGTGGTCGACGAGCTCGCAGACCTCATGATGGTCGCCCCGCGCGACGTCGAGGACTCGATCGTGCGCATCACGCAGCTGGCGCGGGCATCCGGTATCCACCTGGTGCTGGCGACGCAACGACCTTCGGTCGACGTCGTCACCGGACTTATCAAGGCAAACGTTCCGTCGCGGTTGGCGTTCGCCGTGTCGAGCATGACCGATAGCCGCGTCATCCTCGATCAGCCGGGTGCCGACAAGCTGATCGGCCAGGGCGACGCCCTGTTCCTGCCGATGGGCGCGTCGAAGGCGATCCGGGTGCAGGGCGCCTGGGTCACCGAGAGCGAGGTCGCGACGGTCGTTCAGCACGTCATAGCGCAGGCTCGCCCCGAGTACCGAGAGGATGTCGCGGCCGTCGTCGAGCGCAAGCAGATCGACGCCGACATCGGCGACGACCTTGAGCTGCTTCTCGCCGCGGCCGAGCTCGTTGTGAGCACCCAGTTCGGTTCGACGTCGATGCTGCAGCGCAAGCTGCGGGTGGGCTTCGCTAAGGCCGGACGGCTCATGGACCTTCTCGAGTCCCGCGAGATCGTCGGTCCCGTCCGAGGGGTCGAAAGCGCGTGACGTGCTCGTCACGGCCGAACAGCTGCCCGGCGTCTTGGCGCGCCTGCGGGGCGATGACGAGCCCGTGCCCGCTCACGACGCCGTCGAGGAATCCCTGAGCGGATACGATGTCGTTGACGGCGATTCCGACGAGGACGCCTGGAAGCTGACCGATCGGGAGTAGACGCGTGAACACCGAGCCGGACGCCAATCAGGAACTGCCCGACTCTCGCTCCTCCCACGCGAAGCGCGCCGACGCCGTCAAAGAAACGGCCGACGCCATGAAGGAGACCGTCAAGGAGTCCATGAAGGGCCGGGTCTCGAGCAAGGGCGACACGAAGGCATCCAGCGGCAACGTCGCAAACATCATCACGGTCGCTCGAATCCTGCTCGCTCCCGTCTTCGTCTGGCTGCTTGCCGCCGACAACGGCGAGTTCGGCGTGTTGCGCTGGGTAGCGGCGGGGCTGTTCATTCTCGCGATCGCGACCGACGGCGTCGATGGCTCCCTCGCTCGCAGCCGCAATCTGGTCACGAACGTCGGAATCATCCTCGATCCCATCGCCGACAAGGTGCTCACGGGCGCTGCCCTCATCATGCTCTCGATCCTCGGCGAACTGTGGTGGTGGGTGACAATCGTCATCCTCGTGCGCGAGCTGGGCATCACGATTTTCCGTTTCTCGGTGCTTCGCACGCGCGTGATTCCCGCATCGCGGGGCGGCAAGCTGAAGACCATCGCTCAGTCCGTCGCCCTTTCGCTCTTCCTGGTACCGCTGTTCACTGTCTTCGGTGACTGGGTGCTCTGGGTGAACTGGGTGGTCATGGGTGTTGCGCTTGCCCTGACGATCTACTCCGGGGTCGACTACCTGTGGCAGGCGTGGCGGGGCAACCGAACGAAGTGACAACATCCGCCGCGATAATCGCCACGCTCGTCGAGCGGGGCTACCAGATCGCCGTCGCCGAGTCGCTGACTGGTGGGCTGCTGGTGGCCGAGTTGATCTCGACGCCGGGGGCCTCGGCGGTCGTGGTCGGGGGTGTCGTCGCCTACAACACCGAGCTCAAGGCGCGGGTGCTGGGCGTGGACGAGGGGGACCTCGCCGAGAAGGGTGCTGTTCATCCGGATGTCGCGGCGCAGATGGCGACCGGGGTGCGCACCGCGCTCGCGCTCGCGTCGGGTCCACCGCACATTGGAATCTCCACGACGGGGGTTGCCGGCCCCGACCCGCAGGACGGTCACAGTGTGGGTACCGTCTATCTGGGGTTCGCGATCGGGGGCGATGTCAGCGTAAAGCGGCTGAGCCTGTCGGGGAGCCGGGACGACATCCGAATAGCGACGGTCTCCGAATCACTTATCGAGCTCGAACGACTTCTCGGCTGATCTGCCGGGAATACCACTCGTTTCGATCTCGTTACATGTGGTGAGTTCACACGTACTGCTCAGTTGTCAGTGGTTAGAGTTCTCATATTCGGAGGCTGTAGTGTTAGGCCTTCGACGGAACAACTGACCGGAAACAACGCTCAGAGAAGGAGGGTCCAATGGTTCTAGTACGTCAAGAAATCGGTGACGTTCTCCGTGACTTCCGTTTGCAGAAGGGCCGTACCCTTCGTCAGGTGGCGAGCAAGGCGAGCGTCGCACTGGGCTACCTCAGCGAGGTGGAGCGAGGCCAGAAAGAGGCCAGCTCCGAGATTCTCGCGTCGGTCGCGGATGCGCTCGACACCCCCATTTCGGTCATCATGCGCGAGGTGGGCGACCGCCTCGCCGTCATCGAAGGCCTCACAACGATCCCCGATACGCTTCCGGACGAGCTGGTAGCGGAGTTCGACTCCGACCTCGTCTCGCGCTAGTCGCGTCGCCTCAACGCCCCGGTCTACTAGGCCGGGGCGTTGTGCGTTGTGGCAGGTGCATGCGGATAGCGTTGAGGGATGCGACTGAGCGAGTTCTGGCTAGCGGTATCCGACGAGTTCGGCGCGGACTACGGTCGCGTGCTCACCCAGGATCTGTCGCTTGGCGACATCGGCGGGCTCACCGCGCAGCAGGCAATCGACCGTGGCGTCGCGACCCGCGAGATCTGGCTAGCGCTCTGTGCCGCCATGGATGTTCCGCAGGCCCGCCGGCACGGTGTCGGTCAGCGTGAGCCGAAGAAGATCTGACGCGCACGATCTGACACGCCGCGCGCAGTCGCTCGAATATCTGTTCGAACAATGCTAGCTTCTCCCTAACGTCGCAGTCGAAGACGGTTTTTACCACAACACGCACGACGCAACGACGTAAATGTCGGAGCCCGAGCGTAGCGTGGCAGACAGATCAGCCTTTGTCGGGAGGCTCAAGGACCTTGCACCATCGGTCCGGAGCACGCCGACAGCCTATGGGCAGCCACTATCGACCGGAGAGAAGAAGAACATGCCATCAGCAGCAGACCGCGAGAAGTCCCTTGAGACTGCGCTCGCTCAGATCGACCGCCAGTTCGGCAAGGGTTCCGTCATGCGCCTCGGCAGCGACGAGCGCGCTCCGGTTGAGGTGATCCCCACCGGTTCTATCGCGCTGGATGTCGCGCTCGGCATAGGCGGGCTGCCGCGAGGCCGCATCGTCGAAATCTACGGCCCGGAGTCATCGGGTAAGACGACCCTCACGCTTCACGCGATTGCCAACGCTCAGCGCGCCGGCGGTATCGCAGCCTTCATCGACGCGGAGCACGCGCTCGACCCCGAATACGCGGCCAAGCTCGGCGTCGACATCGACGCTCTCTTGGTTTCGCAGCCCGACACGGGGGAGCAGGCGCTCGAGATCGCCGACATGCTCGTGCGGTCCGGGTCGATCGACCTGATCGTCATCGACTCGGTTGCGGCGCTCGTGCCGCGCGCCGAAATCGAGGGCGAGATGGGTGACTCCCACGTCGGCCTCCAGGCCCGGCTCATGTCGCAGGCCCTGCGCAAGCTGACCGGTGGCCTCAGCACGACCAACACCACGATGATCTTCATCAACCAGTTGCGCGAGAAGATCGGTGTCTTCTTCGGGAGCCCCGAGACCACAGCCGGCGGTAAGGCCCTCAAGTTCTACGCTTCGGTACGACTCGACATCCGTCGCATCGAGACGCTGAAAGACGGTACGGATGCTGTGGGTAACCGCACGCGGGTCAAGGTCGTCAAGAACAAGATGGCGCCGCCGTTCAAGCAGGCCGAGTTCGACATCCTGTACGGCACAGGCATTTCGCGCGAGGGCAGCCTCATCGACTTTGGTGTCGAGCACGAGATCGTTCGCAAGTCGGGCGCGTGGTACACCTACGACGGCGACCAGCTCGGGCAGGGCAAGGAGAACTCGCGTAACTTCCTGCTGCAGAACCCGAAGATGGCCAACGAGATCGAGCAGAAGATCATGTTCAAGCTGGGTGTCGGCGCAGAGGCGAAGGCGGCACAGAGCAAGGCAGCGGCCGACGCGATCATTGCCGAAGCAGAGCAGGCGAAAGCCGCGGGCGCCAAGCAACAGTCCGGACCGGTGTTGGCGGTGAAGCCGGAGATCGACGAAGTCGAGACTCCGCAGCTGCAGGCAGTCGGCGAATAATCATGAGTTCCTCCGGCGCCGACCAGCTCGCCCCCGTGACCTGGCTATTCGGCGACCAACCCCCCTTGGCCGAACCGCATTCGGCGCCGGAGGAACCCGTGTCAGCAAGATCCGAGCGACCGTCGCGCGCGCAGCGCGGCGGCTTCGACCCGATCAGCAACGCCAGCATGTCGGCACTCGCGCGACGAGGCATGTCTGCGGACGAGATGGCGACCTATCTGAAGGGGCGCGACTTCGAGTCAAACGAGGTTGAGATCGAGTGCGAGCGACTGATCGGAGTCGGCCTGCTCGACGACGCGGAACTTGCCGAGACTCTCGTGCGCACCCTGCGCGAACGCAAGGGACTGGGGCGCTCCGCGTTGACGGCGGAGCTGCGCAGGCGGCGCATCGATTCGGGCGCGATCGAGCAAGCCCTAGCGGGCCTGGACTCGGGCGACGACGAACTCGAACGCGCAACCGCGCTGGCCGAGAAACGTGCGCCGCAACTGAGGTCCCTCGACCAGACCACGGCGAAGCGCAGACTGAGCGCATTCCTCATGCGCAAGGGGTACTCGGGCTCCGTGGTGTCGTCGGCCGTGGCATCCGCTCTCGCGCCATCCGGCGGCCCCGTCTTTCGCTGACCGCAGTGACCGGGGCAGTGGTGCCCGCACCGCTTAAGCTTGTGGGATGACCGACGCACTACTGACCGCCCCGCGCACCTACGAGGTGCGCACCTACGGCTGCCAGATGAACGTGCACGACTCCGAACGTCTGAGCGGGTCGCTGGAGGCGGCCGGCTACGTGCGCGCGACCGACGCCCAGCCGGATGTCGTCGTCATCAACACCTGCGCCGTGCGGGAGAACGCCGACAACAAGCTCTACGGCAACCTCGGGATGCTCGCCGAGGTCAAGCGCGGCAAGACCGACCTGCAGATCGCCGTTGGCGGCTGTCTCGCCCAGAAAGACAAGGCGACGATCCTCGAGCGGGCGCCCTGGGTAGACGTCGTCTTCGGAACCCACAACATGGGCTCGCTACCGGCCCTGCTCGAACGCGCACGCCACAATGGCGAGGCGCAACTCGAGATTCTCGAATCCCTCGACGTATTCCCGTCGACCCTGCCGACGCGGCGCGAATCCACCCACAGCGCGTGGGTATCGATCTCGGTGGGGTGCAACAACACCTGCACCTTCTGCATCGTGCCTGCGCTGCGCGGCAAAGAGAAAGACCGGCGCCCGGGCGACATCCTCGCCGAGATTCAGGCGATCGTCGATGACGGAGCAATCGAAGTCACCCTGCTGGGACAGAACGTCAACTCGTACGGCGTCGAATTCGGCGACCGCGAGGCGTTCGGCAAGCTGCTGCGCGCAGCAGGGCGAATCGAGGGCCTTGAGCGCGTGCGATTCACCAGCCCGCACCCGGCCGCGTTCACCGACGATGTCATCGACGCCATGGCCGAGACGCCCAACGTCATGCCCCAGTTGCACATGCCGCTGCAGTCCGGGTCAGACCGTGTGCTCAAAGCAATGCGTCGCTCGTATCGATCAGAGAAATTCCTCGGGATTCTCGACCGAGTTCGGGCCAAGATCCCGAACGCGGCCATCTCCACAGACATCATCGTCGGGTTCCCCGGCGAGACCGAGGAGGACTTTCAGGAGACTCTCCGGGTCGTCGAGCTCGCGCGCTTCGCGACCGCCTTCACCTTCCAGTACTCGATCCGCGAGGGTACCCCGGCCGCCACGATGCCCGATCAGGTTCCCAAAGCCATCGTGCAGGAACGCTACGAGCGACTCGTCGCGCTTCAGGACCGGATTTCCTGGGAGGAAAACGAGAAGTTGGTCGGCCACTCGGTCGAACTGCTCGTGACCGCCGCCGACGGCCGCAAGCACGCGGAAACAAATCGACTCTCCGGTCGGGCCGAAGACAGCAGACTCGTGCATTTCGACGTGCCCGCCGGAAGCGAAGTTCCGCGCCCCGGAGACGTCGTATCGGTCGTCATCAGCCGGGCCGCACCCTTCCACCTGCTCGCCGACGCGGCCGAGGGCGTTCCGCTCACGGTGCGCCGCACTCGGGCCGGCGACGCGTGGGATCGCGCCGAGGCGGCGTCGTGCGCGGTGCCGTCCTCTGCCACCAACGTCGCTCCGTCAGAACCGAGGCGTGTTTCGCTCGGCCTGCCCGGGTTGCGCTCAGGCACGGTGCCGATCTACGACGTCACAGACGGGCTGCGCTGAGCCGTGACCCGCGCCCAACCGTGAGCGAGCAAGCACCATGACCCTCGTCGTCATTGTCGGTGCGACGGGAACCGGCAAGTCCGAGCTGTCCCTTGCCGTGGCCGAGGCGCTATCCGCGCGCGGACACGCAGCAGAGATCGTCAATGCCGACGCGATGCAGCTCTACCGCGGCATGGATGTCGGAACCGCGAAGCTCTCGGTTGAGCAGCGTCGTGGCATCCCGCATCACCTTCTCGACGTGCTCGACCCGCAAGACGAGGCGAGCGTCGCCGACTATCAGCGGGATGCGCGGTCCGCGATCGAAGAGCTCGAGGGCCGTGGCGTCGTGCCCATTCTCGTCGGCGGCAGCGGCCTGTACGTCTCTAGCGTGATCCAGGACTTTCGGTTCCCCGGAACCGACCCGGCGGTACGAGCGCGGCTCGAGGACGAACTCGTCGAGGTGGGCCCGGGAATTCTCTACCGCCGTCTGTACGAGCTCGATCCTGAGGCGGCTCGCGCGATCGGGGCGTCGAACGGTCGGCGGTTGGTTCGTGCGCTCGAGGTCGTCGAACTCACGGGCGAGCCGTTCGGGTCTGGGCTGCCCGAGAATTCCGAACCGTGGCGACCAGCGGTGATGCTCGGGCTGCAGGCACCGCGTGACGAACTGGTCGCTCGCCTCGGCGAGCGTGCGGAGCAGATGTGGCGCGATGGCCTCGTCGATGAGGCGGATGCCCTGCGGCAGTCAGGACTCGGTGTCACCGCCGCGCGGGCCATCGGCTACGCCCAGGCGATCGCGCAACTCGACGGCGAGCTGACCGAGCCAGAGGCGATCGAGCAGACTGCGGCGCTGACCAGACGCTACGCGCGTCGTCAGGTCGGCTGGTTTCGACGCTATCGGGACGCCCGGTGGCTCGACTACGACGATCCGAACCGGTTCGCGACAGCGGCGGCCGCCGCGATGGGGGAGGATTGATTCATGGCGACTCTCAACTTCACCAAGGGCCACGGCACCGGCAACGACTTCGTGCTCTTCGCCGACCCCGAGGGCGAAATCGACCTGAGTGCCGCACAGGTCGCCGCGATCTGTGACCGGCACTTCGGCGTCGGCGCCGACGGCGTGCTGCGCGCAGTGAGGTCGCAGAACATCCCAGAGGGTGCCGCAGCTCTCGCCGAAGACTCTGCCGCCGAGTGGTTCATGGACTACCGCAACGCCGACGGTTCGATCGCCGAGATGTGCGGCAACGGCATCCGCGTCTTCACCCGTTTTCTGATCGAGAACGGTCTCGCCGCAGCTCGAGCCGGGCGGCACCCTGCCGATCGGCACCCGAAGCGGTGTGCGCGATGTGCAGCGCAACGCGACGGGCTTTCAGGCCGACCTCGGCCGCTGGGCCCTCGACGGCGGCGAGCCGCTGGTGCGCGCTCGCGAGTTGCCCATCGCGCGCCCGGGACTCGGGATCAACGTGGGCAACCCGCACGTCGTCGTCGCGCTCGCCAGCGACGAGGAACTCGATGGGGCCGACCTCTCCTACATCCCGATAATCGAGCCGGAGCCGGCGGACGGCGCCAACGTCGAGTTCGTCGTCGCGGCCGAGCCGCTCGTCAAAGACGGCGTCGGGCACATCCGCATGCGGGTGCACGAGCGGGGCAGCGGCGAGACGCTGTCCTGCGGCACTGGAGCGGTCGCGGCGGCACTCGCGTTCCGATACTGGGCGGGCGACGGCGCACCGCACCAGTGGAAGGTCGACGTTCCCGGCGGCACGGTCGGGGTTCGGATGTTCCCGACCGAAGACGGCGAGCACGTCTCGCTGAGCGGTCCCGCCGATCTCGTGTTCGAGGGCGCGCTGGAGATCTAACGGATCAGGGCTTAATCGCCAATAACGGTGATCGGCACCGTCATGCCGGTGCGACGTCGTGCCCGGAGCAGGCGGTAGCCCTTGTTGGTCGCAGGCGCGGACGAAACTGAATTCGTCGGAGAACGTGCCCTGCATCCAGCGATGCAGCGAATCCGAGCCGAGGTTGCGCTGCACGACGAGCCACGCGTCGGATCCGGGTTCGAGGCGGGGGAGCCATCGCTCGAGCAGTCCGTGCAGCTCGTTCTTGCCCACGCGAATGGGCGGGTTCGACCAGATGGTCGTGAACATCGTGCCGGCGGGTACCTCATCGGGCAGGCATGCGTTAAGATTAGGTATGGACAATTTCGCGGCGTTCGCGCGCACCAGATCCAGTGCGCGCTCGTTGACGTCCACGGCCCACACCGTCGCATGAGGTGACTCGAGCGCGAGCGTGAGGGCGATTGGGCCCCAGCCGCAGCCGAGATCAAGCAGGTTACCTCCCGGCGGAGGAGCCGGAACTCCAGCAAGCAGTACCTGCGTTCCGGTGTCGATCCGCTCGGGACTGAACACCCCGTTGGCCGTTGTCAGCTCGCATTCCTGCCCCGCAATTCGGGTGCGGATGGTGCGAAGTTTGAGCTCACCTCCGGGAGAAGAGGAGAAGTAATGCTCACTGGCCATGCAGAGAACTTACCGAAGACTACGGAACTAGGGTTAACGCAAATGAATAAAGACTCAGAATCCACCGAGCTGGATGCCTCGAGCGACGCGCGATCCGACGTCGAGCGGGTACTCGCCAACGACGGCGCCCGCTCGGCCGGCGTCACCCGGTTCGGAACCGGGTCGGGCTCCGCTCAGGCGCTTCAGGCCGACGCCGACTACGAGAACGATCGCGACGGCGACCAGTTTGATCGAGAAGATCGCCAAGCGCTGCGTCGAGTCGTCGGTCTGTCGACCGAGCTCGAGGACGTCACCGAGGTCGAGTATCGCCAACTGCGGCTCGAGAACGTCGTGCTCATCGGCGTCTACTCGTCGGGCAGCGTCGACGACGCCGAGAACTCGATGCGGGAACTCGCGGCGCTGGCGGAGACCGCCGGCGCCGTGGTTCTCGATGGGCTGCTGCAGCGCCGCCCGCATCCCGACCCGAGCACCTACTTCGGCAAGGGCAAGGCAATCGAGTTGCGTGATGTCGTGGCCGCCACCGGCGCCGACACCGTCATCGCCGACACCGAGCTCGCCCCCTCGCAGCGCCGCGCGCTCGAGGATGTCGTCGGGGTGAAGGTCATCGACCGCACCGCAGTCATCCTCGACATCTTCAGTCAGCACGCCAAGAGCCGGGAGGGCAAGGCTCAGGTCGAGCTCGCCCAGCTCGAGTACCTGCTTCCTCGACTGCGAGGCTGGGGTGAGTCGATGTCTCGCCAGGCCGGTGGCCAGGTGGGTGCGGGAAACGGCATGGGAAGCCGCGGACCGGGTGAAACCAAGATCGAACTCGATCGCCGTCGCATCCACACTCGCATGTCGCGCCTGCGCAAGCAGATCAAGGGGTTTGCCCCGGCTCGCGAGGCCAAGCGCGCGAACCGCAACCGGTTCGAGGTGCCGAGTGTCGCCATCACGGGCTACACGAACGCGGGCAAGTCGAGCCTGCTCAACCGGATCACCCGCGCGGGCGTACTCGTCGAGAACGCTCTGTTCGCGACCCTCGACGCGACCGTCCGCCGGTCGACGACCGAGGACGGTCGGCTGTACACGCTCGTCCGACACGGTCGGATTCGTGCGCAACCTGCCGCATCAGTTGGTCGAGGCCTTCCGGTCCACGCTCGAGGAGGTGGGGCAGTCCGACGTCATCGTGCACGTCGTCGATGCGTCGCACCCCGACCCCGGGGCTCAGCTCGCCACGGTGCGCGACGTCATCGGTGAAGTCGGTGCTCGGGACATCCCCGAGATCGTCGCCTTCAACAAGAGCGACCTTGCCGACGACGACCAGCGCCTCATGCTGCGCGGGTTGGAGCCGACCGGCATCTTCGTGTCGGCGCGCACCGGCGAAGGAATCGACGAACTGCTCGCTCGGATCGCCGAACTGCTGCCCGCGCCGGAGGTCGAGCTCACCATGCTCGTGCCGTACGACCGCGGTGAGGTGATCTCCCGCCTGCACGTGCAGGGAAGGGTGCTCTCGACCGACTATCGCGAGGAGGGCACCCTCGTTAGTGCGCTCGTGCATCCCGCCCGGGTCGACGACCTGCGCGAGTTCGTCGTCGCCGCGGCGTCGTAACACTCCGAAACGCGCGCGGCGGCGTGCCTAGACTTGGAACTAGTCGGGGCACGCCGCCCCGCAGGAGCGACAGCCGAGCCCGGCACCCGCCCACTCGGAGTGCACGTATACCGAAGGGCCCATGGTGTCTGGAGAGCCAGTCTGTCAAAGCGACACGACGTTCTCTTTTGAGCTGTACCCGCCGCGGTCGGAGGCGGCCGAAGCGGCGCTCTACGGCTCGCTCGCCCGTCTCGTTGCGGCCGGCCCCGAGTTCATCTCGGTCACCTATGGAGCCAACGGAAGCTCGCGCGAGCCGTCGCTGGCGGTGCTGCGCCATCTCCTCGAAGACACCGATGTACACCCGATGGCGCACCTCACCTGCGTCGGCTCCTCGTATGCCGAAGCGAGCCAGCTTATTCGGCAGTTCCTGGACGCCGGCATCACCAGCTTTCTCGCCCTCCGTGGAGACCCGCCGCGGGGCGCTGTCGAGGGCGAGGCCTTTCTCGGCGACCTGGGCAGCGCGGGGGAGCTCGTGCAGCTCATCCATCGCGTGCAGGCGGAACGATCTCCGTTCGCGTTCCACGATGTCCCCGGTTTCCCGAGCGCGAAGCGTCTCGGTCGGGCGGAGAAGGTAACGATCGCCGTCGCGGCATTCCCGAACGGGCATCCGCGGTCCCGTTCGGTCGAGCAGGACCTCGACACGCTCCTCGCCAAGGAGGCCGCGGGCGCGAACCTCGCAATCACCCAACTCTTTTTCGAGGCGGACGAATACCTCGGGTTTGTTGACAAGGCGCGCTCGGCGGGCGTGACCATGCGAATCCTGCCCGGAATCATGCCGGTGCTGAGTTCGGCCCGACTCAAGCGCATCGTGGAATTGACCGACGAGCCGACGCCCGTCGACCTCGAGCGGCGTCTCGCCGCGCAGCCGGATGCCGAGGCGCAAGCTCGCGTTGGCATCGAGCACGCGACGGCTCTCGCCGCCGAGCTCCTGGCCGGCGGGGCGCCCGGACTGCACCTTTACACTTTCAACCAGCACGAGGCCGTGTTGGCGGTATTGAACGGCGTCGGCATCCTCGACGCGAACGGCACGAGAACGAAGGAATCAGTATGACCAGCACGGCATTTCCCACCGGCACGATCCTCGGCTACCCGCGAATCGGGCGTCGGCGCGAACTCAAGAAGGCCGTCGAGGCCTTCTGGGCAGGCACCATTTCGGCCGAGGAACTCGAGGCGACCGCTGCCGAACTGCGCCGAGTCACGCGCGAGCGTCTCGTCGCCCTGGGCCTAGGGCGTACGGATTCCTCGATCCCCGAGGCTTTCAGTTTCTACGACCAGATGCTGGATGCCGCGGTCACAGTCGGCGCCGTGCCGACGCGGTTCGAGCGTGTTGTCGCCTCGGACGGCACCGTCGATCTCGCCGGATACTTCACGATCGCCCGCGGCGAAGGGCAAGACACCCCGGCGGAGATGACCAAGTGGTTCGACTCGAACTACCACTACCTCGTGCCGGAGATCGGTCCGGAGACCGACTTTCACCTCGCGTCAGATCGACTGCTTCGTGAGGTGGCGGAGGCGACAGCGAGCGGATACCGCACCCGCCCCGTCATCGTCGGACCCGTCACCTTCCTGCTTCTGTCCAAGCCGAGCCAGTCTGCCCCGAACGGCTACCAGCCGCTCGATCGGCTCGACGATCTCCTGCCCGTCTACGCCGAGCTCATTGCCGCACTCACCGCGGTGGGCGCCGAGTGGGTTCAGCTCGACGAGCCGGCCCTCGTGAGCGAGAGCATCGAGGTCGACCGCGGCCTCGTCCTCGCGGCGACCAAGCGCGCCTACGACCTGCTGAGCGCCGTGCCGGCCCGTCCGAGTATCTTCGTCTCGGCACCGTACGGTTCGCTCGACGATGCCCTGCCCGTGCTGCTCGACACTCCGGTCGAGGCGATCGGCATCGATCTGATCAAGGGCGACCTGCCGAGCGGCATCACCACCGACAAGACGATTGTCGGCGGCGTCATCGACGGTCACAACATCTGGCGCGGTGACCTTGAGGCGGCGTTCTCCTCGCTCGAGTCGTTGCGGGGCATCAGCCCGAACATCGCGGTGTCGTCGTCGACGAGTCTGTTCCACGTTCCCCACGACATCGACGACGAGCCGCTGCTCTCCGACCAGCTGAAGAGCTGGCTGGCGTTCGCCGACCAGAAGGTCGGTCAGGTCGCGACGCTCGCGACGGGCCTGGTCGAGGGCAAGGCCGCGATCCGCGCCGAGTTGGATGCCGCATCCGCCGCCCTCGCCGATCGCCGCGACGCCGCAGGCGTGCGCGACGGTGCAGTGCGCACTCGTGCCGCGGCGCTCACCGATGCCGACTTCTCGCGAGGCGAGTACTCGGCACGACTCGCTGCCCAAGACGAGGCTCTGCACCTGCCGTTCCTCCCGACGACGACCATCGGATCGTTCCCGCAGACCGGCGACATCCGCAAGGCGCGCGCCGCGCTGGTCAAGGGCGTGATCAGCGAGGATCAGTACAAGCAGGCGATGCGCGAGGAGATCAAGCGCGTCGTCGACCTGCAGGAGCAGATCGGCCTCGACGTCATCGTGCACGGCGAACCCGAGCGCAACGACATGGTGCAGTACTTCGCCGAGAACCTCGACGGGTTCGAGGTGACCCAGAACGGCTGGGTGCAGTCATACGGGTCACGCTGCACGCGTCCCTCGATCCTCTGGGGCGACGTGTCGCGCCCGGCGCCGATCACGGTGGAGTGGTCGACCTACACGCAGAGCCTGACGGCCAAGCCGGTCAAGGGGATGCTCACCGGACCGGTGACGATCCTGGCGTGGTCGTTCGTACGCGACGATCAGCCGCTGCGGGATACCGCCAATCAGGTTGCCCTCGCGCTGCGCGACGAGATCGCCGACCTCGAGTCCGCCGGCATCGGCATCATCCAGGTTGATGAGCCGGCCCTGCGCGAACTGCTTCCGCTCAAGACCAAGGACCAGAGCGACTATCTCGACTGGTCGGTTGGCTCGTTCCGTCTGGCGACGGCGGGCGTGAAGGATCGCACCCAGATCCACACTCACCTCTGCTACTCCGAGTTCGGCGTGGTCATCGACGCGATCAACCGGCTGGATGCCGACGTCACCTCGATCGAGGCGGCTCGCTCCAAGATGGAGGTCGTGCCTGACATCAAGACGAGTGGGTTCGGGCGCGGTATTGGACCGGGCGTCTACGACATCCACTCGCCTCGCGTGCCGTCGATCGAGGAGGTCAGCGATCTCATTGAGATAGCGCTCGGATCGATTCCCCAGCGTCAGGTCTGGGTCAACCCGGACTGCGGCCTCAAGACCCGCGGCTACGACGAGACCGTGCAGTCCCTGACGAACGTGCTGGCGGCAACCCGCGCCGCGCGGGAACGGGTCGCCGCTGGCTGAGTTCTGGCATCCGCGCGGTGGTTTGTTGACCGCGCGGATGCTGCAGCGCACGCGCAGTCAACAAACCGCAGCGCCGTCGTTCGAGACATCGGCTGCGCGCGGGGATGTCGGGGGGTAGTCTCGCGACGTGGATGACAAAGCCCGAGTAGCTCAAGCGATCGCGCACGAGTTGCGACTACTTGATCCACGGGTTCGGGTCGACTCGGCGGCCGTCGAGGGGCTTCTCTCATCCGATTTCACGGAAATCGGCCAATCCGGTCGAATCTGGAACAGGGTGGAACTGGTTGCAGCGCTGGCATCCGAACCTCAGGCTGATGTGTCGGCTACAACCCCAACGGGTCGAATAGTCGCGGACGACTGCGTGCTCGTCGAATACGAAACGTCCAGCCAGCGGGGTCGTGTGCGTCGAAGCTCGTTATGGACGCGGCGAGACGGGAACTGGCAGATCGTGTTTCACCAAGGCACCCGCGTAGTCGATCAGGATTAGAGCGCGCGCAGCACCGTCACGACCTTGCCGAGCACGACGGCGTGGTCGCCGAGGATCGGCTCGAACGCGCTGTTGCGCGGCAGCAGCCAGGTATGGCCGTCGCGCTGACGGAACACCTTGACGGTGGCCTCGTTGTCGAGCATCGCGGCGACGATGTCGCCGTTCTCGGCGTTCTGCTGCTGACGCACGACGACCCAGTCGCCGTCGCAGATGGCCGCGTCGATCATCGACTCTCCGACGACCTTGAGCATGAACAGCTCGCCCTTGCCGGTGAGCTGGCGGGGGAGCGGGAACACCTCGTCGATCTGCTGGTCGGCGGTGATCGGGATGCCGGCGGCGATGCGTCCGACGAGCGGCACCATCACCGCGTCGCCGACCGCGTGGGACGGAGCGTCTGCCGAGGCATCCGCCCCTTCGAGGCTCGGGAGGTCGATGAGCACCTCCATGGCGCGGGGACGGTTGGGGTCGCGACGCAGATAACCGCTCAGCTCGAGCTGGTTGAGCTGGTGGGTCACGCTCGACAGCGATGCGAGGCCGACGGCGTCGCCGATCTCGCGCATGCTCGGTGGGTAACCGCGACCGGAGACCGATCGCTGGATGACATCTAGAATCGCGAGTTGCTTGTCGCTCAGGCTCGTGCGGCGGCGGGTGCCGGGGCGCTCGGGGGCGACGCCTTGTGACTGGGCGGCACCGTCCTGGGCGGCACTCTCGACGGTCTCGTCGTTCATGGTTCCTCGATTCTGGCCCCCGTGCGTCGCACGAATGTCGGTGGCTCATTCGAAACTGTATCCGTAAGAAGGCGTGAAAACAAACAGGTGTTCGAGTGTGTCGCAGACAATGTCGGTGGCTTGTTCGAAGATCTACTTGAAAATCATCTGAATCGAATGTATGTTCGGAACAGAGGTTCTAACCGAAAACTCCCACACACTTCGTATCCGGCACTCCCGGCCGAGAGCCGGATACGAAACCCCCGCCAGACCCAGCACCACGAGCCACACGACCTAAGGAGCACCGATGAGTACAGCAGTCATCGCACCGGGATTCGGCTACCAGCCGAGCCGCAGGTCTCCTGTCGCCGCTCGACCCACGTTGCGTCTGACCAAGCGTGGCCGCGCGGTTCTCATGTTCCTCGCGGCCACACCAATCGTCATCGGCGTGCTCCTGTTCGCGCTCAACGGTGGCGGGGCGACTGCCTCGCTCGATGCGTCGAACGTTGCGTTCGAGTACGTCACCGTCGCTACCGGTGAGAGCCTGTGGCAGGTCGCCGAGTCGCTCGCGCCCGCGGCCGACCCGCGCGATGTCATCGCCGAGATCATCCAACTCAACGCTCTGGAGAGTGCCGACGTGTACGCGGGGCAAGAGTTGGCGATTCCGGCGAAGTACGCGCACTAGCGGGCGACGCCGTTGTGCGGCATCCGATCGATCGGAGACCGCGCGGCGTCTGACCGGGTGTGGGCGTTCTAGGCTTGGCAGGTGACGAGCCTCGACGATTTGCCGATTCGCGACGACCTGCGCGGTCTGACTCCCTACGGCGCACCGCAAAAGCATGTGCGGGTGCAACTGAACGTCAACGAGAACACCCATCCCATCCCCGAAGCGGTCGCCACAGACATCGTCATGGCGCTCGCTCAGGCGGTGCTCGGCGTGAACCGATATCCGGACCGCGAGTTCACCGCGCTGCGGGACGCGCTCGCCGGGTACCTCGCACACGGGCTCACCCGCGACAACATCTGGGCGGCGAACGGATCGAACGAGGTACTGCAGCAGACGTTGCAGGCGTTCGGCGGTCCGGGTCGGAGCGTGCTGGGTTTCCCCCCCACCTACTCGATGCACTCGATAATCGCCAGCGGCACCGGCACTCGGTGGGTCACGGCAGAGCGTGACCCCGGCTACGAACTGTCGCCCCACACCGTCGTTGCAGCGATCGAACGCGAGCAACCCGACATCGTCTTTCTCTGCTCGCCCAACAACCCCACCGGAACCGCGCTCGCGCTCGAGACGATTGTTGCGGCATATGACGCCGCGCCGGGCATCGTCTTGGTGGACGAGGCGTACGCCGAATTTGCCGACGGTGACACGGCGCTGACCCTTCTCGACGGCCGACCGCGGCTGCTCGTTTCTCGAACCATGAGCAAGGCATTTGCCTTCGCGGGCGCCCGGCTCGGCTACCTCGCCGCCGATCCGGCGGTTACGGATGCCCTGCGTCTGGTGCGCCTGCCGTACCACCTGTCAGCGCTCACCCAGGCCGCTGCGACCGCCGCCCTGGCACACGCACCGGAGATGCTTGCGATGGTCGAAGACATCAAAGCCCAGCGTGACCGCATGATCGCGGCGCTCCCGGAGCTCGGCTATACGCCGTTGCCGAGCGAAGCGAACTTCGTGCTGTTCGGGGGAGTCGCCGACCCGCACGCGGTGTTCGAGGCGCTACTCGATCGAGACGTCATCATCCGCGATGTCGGCATCCCGAATCACCTCAGGGTGACGGCGGGTAGCGATGCTGAGACGACCGTGTTTCTTGATGCACTCAGCCAGCTCGATGCAATCGGTAGGATTGCGCAATGACTTCAGCAGCCTCGACTTCGGCATCCGTGTCGGGCGCGCCACGCACCGCAACCGTCACGCGGTCGACGAGTGAGTCGACAATCGAACTGTCGATTGACCTTGACGGCACCGGGAATTCGTCGATCTCGACGAGTGTGCCGTTCTACGACCACCTCCTGACGGCGTTCTCCAAGCACTCGCTCATCGACCTGACCGTGGTCGCCACCGGCGACACCGACATCGATGTTCACCACACCGTGGAAGACATCGGAATCGCGCTGGGTACGGCGATCAAGCAGGCCTTGGGCGACAAGACGGGAATCGCCCGCTACGGCGACGCCCTCGTTCCGCTCGACGAGGCACTCGTGCAGGCGGTTGTCGACGTCTCGGGGCGGCCGTTCTTGGTGCACTCCGGCGAGCCGGCCGGGTTCGAGTTCCACCTGATCGGCGGCCACTTCACCGGGTCGATGGTGCGGCACGTCTTCGAGGCGATCGCTTTCAACGCCGCGCTGACGGTGCACGTGACGGTGCTCGGTGGCCGTGACCCTCACCACATCGCTGAAGCCGAGTTCAAGGCGTTCGCGCGCGCGCTCAGACTCGCGGTGCAGCCGGATGCCCGGGTCACCGGCATCCCCTCGACTAAGGGTGCCCTCTAGCAGTGATCTCTCCATCCGTTGTCGTACTCGATTACGGCTCCGGCAACGTCCATTCGGCCGCTAAGGCGTTGGAGCTTGCCGGTGCCCGGGTGACGCTGTCGGCAGACAAGGCGCGTCGCCGAGGCGGCAGACGGCCTTCTCGTGCCCGGCGTCGGGTCGTTTTCCGCGGTCATGGCGGGTCTCGACGCCGTGCGCGGGGGAGCCGCGATCGAGAAGCGCCTCACCGGCGGACGACCCGTCTTGGGCATCTGTGTCGGAATGCAGGTTCTGTTCGAGCATGGTGTCGAACGCGGCAATGACTCGCCGGGCTTGGGCGAATGGCCGGGTGTCGTCTCCGAGCTGGATGCCCCGGTACTTCCGCACATGGGCTGGAACACCGTCGACGCCCCCGACGATTCGCGCTTGTTCGCGGGCATCCGAGACGAGCGGTTCTATTTCGTGCACTCGTTCGCGGCCCAGGACTGGACCCTCGAGGTGCACGACCCGTTCCCGCAGCCTCGTCTGACCTGGTCGACCCACGGCGGTCGGTTCCTCGCCGCGGTGGAGAACGGCCCGCTCTCGGCCACACAATTTCACCCCGAAAAGTCCGGCGAAGCCGGCATCCGTCTCCTCAAGAACTGGTTGGAAACCCTATGAGTGAATTCACCAGCACGCCACCACTCGTGCTGCTGCCCGCCGTCGATGTCGCGGACGGCAAAGCCGTTCGGCTCACGCAGGGCGAGGCCGGCACCGAGACCAACTACGGCGACCCGGTGGATGCCGCGCAGGAGTGGGTAAACCAGGGTGCCGAGTGGATTCACCTGGTCGACCTCGATGCGGCATTCGGTCGCGGCAACAACCACTCCGTCATCAAGCGCGTGATCAAGAACACGCCGCGTCGGGTGAACATCGAGCTGTCTGGTGGTATCCGCGACGACGACAGCCTCGAAGCGGCGCTGGCCACCGGGGCCAAGCGGATCAACCTGGGCACTGCCGCGCTCGAGAACCCCGAGTGGGCGGCCCACGTCATCGCCGAGTACGGCGAGGCAATCGCGGTGGGCCTCGACGTTCGCGGCACGACACTGGCTGCGCGCGGGTGGACTCAGGAGGGTGGCGACCTGTGGACGGTCATGGACCGCCTCGAGGCCGCCGGATGCGCCAGATACGTCGTTACCGATGTCACCAAGGATGGAACCCTCAAAGGCCCGAACCTCGAACTCCTGACCCAGGTCATGGAGCGCACACAGCACCCCGTAATCGCGTCGGGTGGCGTCGCCAGCCTCGACGATCTCGTGGAGCTGCGCGAACTCGTCCCGCACGGTCTCGAGGGCGCGATCGTCGGCAAGGCTCTTTACGCTGGCGCGTTCACACTCGCCGAAGCCATCGACGTCGCCAGCAAGTAGTGTCCGACTCCGCGGGCGTCCCCTGGGCGGGTCGGCACTTCGAGCCGAACCCCGCGGCGGGCGACGACGGATCGGCGTCACCGAGCCTGATGTCGGCGATCGCCCGCTTTCGCGCGGGGGAGGCAGACGAGTCCGCCGTCGTCGACGCCGTACGCGAGTCGCGGCTGCTCGTGCCCCTCGTCGCCGAGCTCGGGGACGAGGGGATGACCGAGCACGGGCTCGTCGTTGACAAGTCGCAAGAACTGTCGATTGTGACCGTGGCGGGCCCCGACGGACGCAACGTTCTTCCGGTATTCAGCTCGGTCGATTCGATGGCTCGCTGGAACCCGAAGGCTCGTCCGGTACCGGTGGCGGGAACTCGGGTCGCCCTCGCCGCGGCGGGGGAGGGCACCGAGCTCGTCGTGCTGGACCCGACGAGTGAGACCGAGTTCGTCATCCGGCGCCCGGCGCTGTGGGCGGTGGCTCAGTCCCGGCCGTGGACTCCGAGCTATCTCGATCCCGAGGTGCTGTCGGCATTCGAGGATGCCGCCGCACTCGAACCCGCGGTGATCGCGGTGACCGTGGCATCCGCCGACCCGACCGCTCGTCTTTCTGGGCCGGAACTGGCCGTGCAACTGAGGCTGCTCGACGGGCTGGACCGGCTCCAACTGGATGCGCTGATGGCGCGGCTCGCCGAGCGCTGGACGCAGTCCGAGCTCATCTCCGAGCGGGTCGATTCGCTCAAGGTGCAGCTGGTGAACTCGGTCTGAGTCGGGTCAGATGACGCTGCCGGTGTACTTCTCGCCGGGGCCGGCGCCGGGGGCATCCGGGATGAACGATGCCTCGCGGAACGCCAGCTGAAGGGATCGAAGGCCGTCGCGCAGCGGACGGGCGTGGCTGTCCGAGATCTCGGGGGCGGCGGCGGTGACGAGGCCGGCGAGTGAGGTGATGAGCTTGCGGGCCTCGTCCAAGTCGAGGTCATCGGATGCGTCGGCGGTGTCGCCGAGCCCGAGTTTCACCGCGGCAGCGCTCATCAGGTGCACCGCGACGGTGTTGATCAGTTCGACGGCGGGTACGTCGGAGATGTCACGGAATTCGTTCTGGGCGTCATTCATGCGGCTTCCTTCTGCTATTCTTGTGCAGGCTCCGGGGTTTGCCCCGGTTACGAAAGTGGAGATTCTCCCACCTGTCAACCGCTTCTCAAGGTTACCGGGTAGTTACACCCCGTCGGTTCGATGCATGTCGCCCCGGCAGCAGTAAGGGTGTTTGTGACGCCAGTCGTCAGTGGAAAATCCTCTCTCGTTGCCTGCGGCAACCGCCGCGCCGCGCTCACGCGCACACGACTCACGAGAAGGAGACCCGCATCAGCGATCCCCGTACCAATGACCGAATCCGCGTTCCGGAGGTGCGTCTTGTTGGCCCGCAAGGCGAGCAGGTAGGCGTAGTCCGCATCGAGGACGCTTTGCGCTTGGCTCAAGAGGCCGACCTGGATTTGGTTGAGGTTGCTCCCAATTCCAAGCCGCCCGTGGCCAAGATCATGGATTACGGCAAGTTCAAGTACGAAGAGGCTCAGAAGGCCAAGGAAGCTCGACGCAATCAGGCGAACACGATCCTCAAAGAGGTTCGGTTCCGTCTCAAGATCGACACCCACGACTACGAAACCAAGCGCAAGCGTGCCGAGGGCTTCCTCGCTTCTGGCGACAAGGTGAAGGCAATGATCCTGTTCCGCGGCCGCGAGCAGTCTCGTCCCGACCAGGGCGTGCGTCTGCTTGCAGCGGTTCGCCGAAGACGTCTCGGAGTTCGGCTCGGTCGAGTCGACACCGATGATCGACGGTCGCAACATGGTCATGGTTATCGGGCCGCACAAGACGAAGGCAGCGGCGAAGGCCGAGGCCGACGCGCGCAAGGCCGCGACGAACACGAGGTCGCGATCGGATGCCGCGCCCGCGGAGGCCCCGAAGGCGAAGGCTCCGAAGACCGAAGCACCCAAGGCCGAGGCACCGAAGGCCGAGGCACCCAAGGCCGAAGCGCCGAAAACCGAAGATGTGGCAGCGGAATCCGCGGCTCCGACACAGGACGCGGCGGCTAAGCCTGCCGCGACCAAGCCGGCGCCGACAAAGTCCGCTGCAGCAAAACCAGCAGCGGCAAAACCCGCTGCGGCAAAGGTGGCGGCGGCAAAGCCCGCCCCAGCAGTTCCGAAGAAAGAGGAGAAGGATGCCTAAGCAGAAGACGCACTCCGGTGCCAAGAAGCGCTTCAAGCTGACCGGTAGCGGCAAGGTCATGAAGCAGGGAGCTGGCATGCGCCACAACCTTGAGGTCAAGAGCGGCAAGCTCAAGCGCAAGCTGAACGAGGAGCGCGTGCTCGCTCCGCAGGACGCCAAGATCATCAAGAAGCTTCTCGGTAAGTAAGGGTTAGGTACAGAAAAAATGGCAAGAGTAAAGCGGGCGGTAAACGCCCACAAGAAGCGTCGGGTCATCCTCGAGCGCGCCAAGGGCTACCGCGGCCAGCGTTCACGCCTCTACCGCAAGGCGAAGGAGCAGGTCACCCACTCCCTCGTCTACGCATACCGTGACCGCCGCGCCCGCAAGGGTGACTTCCGTCGCCTGTGGATCCAGCGCATCAACGCCGCGTCGCGCGCGAACGGCCTCACCTACAACCGCCTCATCCAGGGACTGAACCTGGCCGGGGTCGAGGTCGACCGTCGCATCCTCGCTGACCTCGCGGTCACCGAGCCCGCAACGTTCGCCGCGATCGTCGCAACCGCGAAGGCGGCACTGCCGGCCGACACGAGCGCGCCGAAGGTGAGCGCGTAGCACGCCAGATGTGCTGACGCCTGGCCACGGTCCGTGGGCGGGCGTTCAGCGCGGCGCAAGCTGCCATTCAGTTTGCCGCAATAGGCTGTCGGAATGATCGACAACCCGCGCTCACCTCGCGTGCGCGCCGTGGCGAAACTTGCTAAGAGAGAAGCCCGGTCTCAGACCGGGCTTTTCCTCTTGGAGGGACCGCAGGCGGTGGCGGAGGCCCTGGCCTATCGGCCCGACCTCATTGTCGATTTGTTTGCGACGCCCACTGCCCTCGAGCGGCACGGAGACATCGCGACGGCAGCGGCCGCCGCCGACCTCGAGGTCGAGTTCGTCTCGGAGGAGGTGCTGGAGGCGATGGCGGACACCGTAACTCCGCAGGGCGTCATCGCCGTGTGCCGCCAGTTCCCGACATCGATCAAAGACATTCTTGGCGCCGAGCCGAAGCTCATCGCAATCCTCGAAGAGGTGCGCGATCCGGGCAACGCGGGAACGATCATCCGGGCCGCGGATGCCGCGGGCGCCGACGCCGTCGTATTCACCGGCCGCAGCGTCGATCTGTACAACCCCAAGGTTGTGCGCGCGACGACGGGATCCCTCTTTCACCTGCCCGTCGCCGTCGACAACGAACTCGACGCCGTGATCGAACGCACCAAGGCCGTGGGGCTTCAGGTGATTGCCGCCGACATCAAGGGCGCCGATCTGCTGGCCGCGCGCAAGGCTGGCGCGCTGACGGCGCCCACGGCGTGGCTGTTCGGCAATGAGGCCCGCGGGCTGAGCGACGAACACTACGCTCTCGCGGACTGGGTCATCACGGTTCCGATCTACGGCCACGCCGAGTCGATGAATCTCGCTACGGCCGCGTCGGTCTGCCTCTACGAGAGTGCTTTCGCGCAACGCAGCTGACCCCCGCATCACAGTCGAGTCACATCTGGGCTGAGATTTTGACCTCACCGGTCATCCATGTAAGCGTTTACGTATGGAGTCACAGAGCAGTGAACCTCTGGTCGTCCTCGATCACGTCAACAAGCACTTCGGTGAACTTCACGTATTGAAGGACATCACCACCACAATTCATCGTGGCGAAGTCGTCGTCGTCATCGGGCCCAGTGGTTCCGGCAAGTCGACGCTGTGCCGCGCGATCAACCGGCTCGAGACCATCGATAGCGGCACAATCACTATCGATTCGATTCCCCTTCCCGAGGAAGGCGCAGGGTCTGGCGAAGCTGCGCGCCGACGTCGGAATGGTCTTTCAGTCGTTCAATCTCTTCGCCCACAAGACGATCCTCGAGAACGTCACCCTCGGCCCGCGCCGCGTGCGCGGAATGTCAAAGGCAGATGCCGACAAGAAGGCGATGGAACTGCTGGAGCGCGTCGGCGTCGCCAATCAGGCCAACAAGATGCCGGCGCAGCTCTCCGGCGGACAACAGCAGCGGGTAGCAATCGCTCGGGCCCTCGCGATGGAGCCCAAGGTCATGCTCTTCGATGAGCCGACCTCGGCGCTCGACCCCGAGATGATCACCGAAGTGCTCGACGTCATGGTCGGGCTCGCCGAGGAGGGGATGACCATGGTCGTCGTCACTCACGAGATGGGATTCGCTCGCAAGGCGGGCAAGCGCGTGCTCTTCATGGCCGACGGCGAGATCGTCGAGGAAGCCGACCCGGAGACGTTCTTCACCAAACCACAGACTCCGAGAGCCAAAGATTTTCTCTCGAAAGTACTTGCTCACTAGCCGGTGAGCGAGAAACACAGCAGACACAGGAGGAACCCATGAGGTTCAAAAAAGGTCTAATGATTTCCGCCATTGCGATGGCGGGCGTGCTCGCGCTCAGCGGTTGCACGGACTCGGGAGCTCCCGCACCCGAGGAGACTGTTGCCACACCGGAGTTTGAGGCTGGCACGACCATGGCCAAGCTCGCCGACGCGGGCACCATCACGATCGGTACCAAGTTCGACCAGCCGCTGTTCGGCCTTGCTGGCCCCGACGGCACCCCGGTCGGATTCGACGTCGAGATCGGCAAGATCATTGCCGCCCAGCTCGGCATCACCGCCGACAACATCAAGTGGGTAGAGACGGTCTCCAAGAACCGCGAGCCGTTCATCCAGAGCGGCGAGGTCGACATCGTCGTTGCCACATACACGATCAATGACTCCCGCAAGGAAGTTATCTCGTTCGCAGGCCCGTACTACTCGGCCGGTCAGGACATCCTGGTTCTCGCGGGTAACCCCGAGGGCATCACCGGGGTCGACGACCTCGCGGGCAAGAACGTCTGCTCGGCAACGGGTTCGACGTCGGAGAAGAACCTGATCGCTGCTGGCGCCACCGTGCTCGCCGCGGCCGGCTATGGCGATTGCCTGGAGCCGCTGCGCACCGGTGCCGTCGTTGCGGTCTCGACCGACAACGTGATTCTCGCGGGTCTCGCCGACCAGAACTCGGGTGAGTTCGAGGTCGTCAACAACCCGTTCACCGAGGAGCCGTACGGAATCGGCCTCGCACTGGAGGACGACACGTTCCGCAACTGGATCAACGACGTGCTCGAGGCTGCATACGCCGACGGCAGCTGGGCTGCGGCCTGGGAGAGCACGGCCGGAACGGTCCTTGACCTTCCGAGCCCGCCCGCGGTTGACCGCTACACGCGATAACGCCTAGACGAGGCGGTCCGCGCCGACAGTGCGGACCGCCTCGTTCCTGCTCACACACGAAGGGAGACGCGACATGGATGCCGTAATCGACAACCTGCCCGTGTTCCTTCGTGGATTCGGTCAGACTCTCGCGCTGCTGGGTCTATCGGGAACGGCGGCGTTCGTGGTCGGAGCGTTCGTCGCAGCAATGCGCATCTCACCGATCGCTTCGGTGCGCGGATTCGCTGCCGTCTATACCGAGATTCTTCGAAATACACCGCTAACTCTCGTGCTGTTCTTCTGCGCGTTCATACTTCCGTACCTTGGCGTGTCCCCCGACTACTTCCCGCTCGCGGTGCTTGGGCTCACCGCCTACACCTCGCCGTTCGTGGCAGAGGCCATTCGTTCCGGTTTCAATGGCGTTCCGGTCGGGCAGGCGGAGGCGGCCCGCAGCATTGGCATGTCGTTCGGTCAGACCCTCGGACTCGTCGTGATGCCGCAAGCCGTGCGGATGGTCGTGCCGCCGCTCATCAACGTGTTCATCGCCCTCACCAAGAACACCTCCGTTGCCGGCGCGTTCTTCGTCAAAGAACTGTTCGCCTCAGCGGGTGACGTCATCAACATCCGGGGCGACTCCGTCGTGGCTATCTTGCTCGCGGTCGCCTTCTTCTACCTGCTCGTCACCGTCACCCTCGGGGTAATTGCCGCTCGGGTCGAGAAGAAGGTGGCGGTGCTGCGATGAGCGTTCTCTATGACGCCCCTGGGCCCATCACCAAGCGCCGTGAGCGCATCGGGTCAATAATCGGTCTGGTTCTTATTGCGGGCGGCGTCGCCGCACTCCTGCTGGCGCTCGGCGCGCCCCGCGTCTCGGCCAATGGCGCCGAGCAGCCCGGCATGTTCGATCCGAGCCGGTGGGACATCTTCAGCGATCTCGCCCTGTGGCGCGGAGTGCTCGACGGCGTGTGGGGCACCCTGCGCATGGCGGGCGTTGCGGCCGTTCTCGCCCTGGTGGTCGGCATTGCGTTCTCGTTCGGACGCACGGCGCGCTCCGCCTTCGTTCGAATTCCCGTCATGGTCATCCTCGAGTTCTTCCGCGGCATGCCCGTTCTGCTCATGATGCTGTTTATCCTGCTGGTGTTCAGCACCGGCGCCTATGGGGCCGGAGTGCTCGCCCTCGGTATCTACAACGGCGCCATCATTGGCGAGGCGTTGCGCGCCGGCATCGCCTCCCTGCCCAAGGGGCAGCGCGAGTCCGGGCTCGCGATCGGCCTCACGCCGGTGCAGACCCGCATGCTCATCGAGTTTCCGCAGGCTTTCCGCCAGATGCTGCCGATCATCATCGCCCAGCTCGTCGTGCTGTTGAAGGACACGTCGCTCGCGTACGTGATCGCGTATACGGAACTGTTGCGCAAGGTTCTCAACCAGATGTCGAACTTCTACGGCAACCGGTACTTCTTCTCGCTGTTCTTCCTCACCCTCGTGATCTATCTCGCGATCAACCTGAGCCTGTCGTGGCTGGCTCGCTACGTGGCGCGGCGGAGCGGACCGAAGCTGGGCAAGGCGTTGCCGAACACGCCCAAGCAAACCGGTGCCGAAGGCACCCGCGCGATCACCCTTCCGCGCCCGCGCGGACGCAAGCCGGACTAACGTCCGAACATCTCGCGTGTCGGGCTCCCGCTAAACTCGATCACTGTGCCTGAGACTCCAGCAATCACCGAAACGGCGGTAACCGCAGCGTCGGATGCCGCGCTCGCGGCCTTTGCCGCGGCGACCACCATGGAGCAGCTTCGCGCTGCCCGCGCGGCTCACGCGGGGGAGACCTCCCCGCTCGCGCAGTTCAACGCCAGCCTGAAGTCGGTCGCCGCAGAGGATCGCGCCGCGGCGGGAAAGCTCGTCGGTCAGGCCCGTGCCGCAGTGGGCCAGGCTCTTGCGGCACGCGAAGCCGAGCTTGCGGTCTCCGAGGAGAACGACAGGCTCGCCAACGAAGCGGTGGATGTCACGGCGGTGGCCACTCGCTGGCGCAGCGGTGCGCGGCATCCGCTCAGCCTGCTCATGGAGTCGATGGCCGACGTGTTCATCGCCATGGGGTGGGAGGTCGCAGAGGGCCCGGAACTCGAGAACGAGTGGTTCAACTTCGACGCCCTCAACATGGACGAAGACCACCCGGCCCGCAGCGAGCAGGACACGTTCTTCGTCGAGCCGGTCGAGTCACACCTCGTGCTGCGCACTCAGACCAGCCCGGTGCAGATCCGCTCGCTGCTCGATCGGGAGCTGCCGGTGTACGTGGTCTCGCCGGGCAAGGTGTTCCGCAAGGACGAGCTCGACGCGACCCACACCCCGGTCTTCCACCAGATCGAGGGCATCGCGATCGATCGCGGTCTCACCATGGCGAACCTGCGCGGCACGCTCGAACACCTCGCTCGCGCGATGTTCGGCGAGGGAGCCCAGATTCGACTGCGTCCCAACTACTTTCCGTTCACCGAGCCGAGCGCCGAGATGGATGTCTGGCAGCCGAACGCCAAGGGCGGGGCGCGCTGGGTGGAGTGGGGCGGCTGTGGAATGGTCAATCGCAACGTTCTGAAGGCGGCGGGCATCGATCCCGACGAGTATCAGGGCTTCGCGTTCGGCATGGGGATCGAGCGCACCCTGCAGTTCCGCAACGAGATGAATGACATGCGCGACATGGTCGAGGGCGACATCCGCTTCTCCCAGCAGTTCGGGATGGTGGTCTGACATGCGCGTACCCATTTCGTGGCTTCGCGAGTTCGTTGAGATTCCGCTCGACATCACTCACGAACAGGTGCATGCCGCCCTCGTGAAGGTCGGTCTCGAAGAGGAAGACGTGCACGGCTTCGAGATCTCGGGTCCCGTGGTCGTCGGTCAGGTCGTCGAATTCGTCTCGGAGCCGCAGTCCAACGGCAAGACCATCAACTGGTGTCAGGTGGATGTCGGGGTCTCGACGGGCTCGACGGTCTCGACAAGCTCGACCACCGAACGTGACATTCGCGGCATCGTCTGCGGCGCCCACAACTTCGCCGTCGGCGACAAGGTCGTCGTGTCGCTTCCGGGCGCTGTGCTGCCTGGCCCGTTCCCCATCTCCGCTCGAAAGACCTACGGGCACACCTCGGACGGCATGATCGCATCCGCCCGCGAACTGGGACTGGGTGACGAGCACGACGGCATCCTGGTGCTGTCGACCCTCGGTCTCGATCCCGAGCTCGGAACGGACGCGATTGCGCTGCTCGGGCTCGACGACTTCGCGGTCGAGGTCAATGTCACACCCGACCGTGGCTACGCCTTCTCGATCCGCGGCATCGCCCGGGAGTATGCCAACTCGACGGGCGCCCACTACCGCGACCCCGCCGATGACGTCACGCCGACGGATGTCACGGGCTATCCCCTCAGCATCGACGACGCGTCGCCCGTGCGCGGGCGGCCCGGCTGCTCGGTGTTCACGGCGCGCATCGTGCGCGGGATCGACCCGACTCGCGCCACACCGCCGTGGCTGGCTGCGCGACTGCGGCTTGCGGGCATCCGGTCGATCTCGCTCGTGGTCGACATCAGCAACTACGTGATGCTCGAACTCGGGCAACCCAACCACACCTACGACCTCGCCAAGCTCGACGGCGGACTCGTGGTGCGTCGCGCGACCGCGGGGGAGACCCTCGAGACGCTCGATGGCGTCACGCGCACCCTCGACGCGGCCGACCTGGTCGTCGCCGATCACTCGCGCGCCGTCGGGCTCGCCGGCGTCATGGGCGGGGCAGCGACCGAGATCTCGGACACCACGACCGACGTCCTGGTCGAGGCCGCCATCTGGGATCCGGTGACGATCGCCCGCAGCGTTCGCCGACACAAGCTGCCGAGCGAGGCAGCCAAGCGGTACGAGCGCGGCGTTGACCCGCGCATGTCGAGCGTCGCCACCGAGCGCGTCGTTCGCCTTCTCGTCGAGCTCGCGGGAGGCGTCGCCGACCCGGTCGGTGCCGCATTCGACGAGTCGGTCGCCCCGACGGCGATCGAGCTGCCGGACGGGTTCGTGCAGGCACTCATCGGTGCCGAGTTCTCCGCCGATGAAGTCACCGACTCGCTTCGAGCGATCGGAGCCGAGGTGTCGGTGACCGACTCCGGCTGGTCGGTCACTGCGCCCACCTGGCGCCCCGACCTCACCGATGCTCCGACGCTCGTCGAGGAGGTCGCCCGAATCGTCGGCTACGACCGGATTCCGTCGGTGCTACCGGTCGCCCCTCCGGGACGCGGCCTGAGCCGCGAGCAGCGGATGCGACGCCTCGTCGCCCAGTCGCTGGCATCCGCGGGTCTGACCGAGGTGCTGTCGTACCCGTTCTTGGCGCAGTCGAGCAACGATCTGTTCGGGGCCGCCGTCGCTGGCACGGTTCCCGCGATGCGAATCGCGAACCCGCTCGACGCCGAGGCGGCCTGGATGCGCACCTCCCTGCTGCCGGGGCTCGTCGCGGTCGCGCGGCGGAACCTTTCGCGCGGTCTCACCGACCTCGCGGTGTACGAGCTGGGAACCGTGGTTCGCCCAGAGTCCGGGGCGACCTATGGCAGCGGTCCGCTACCGGCGGGCGATGTTCTGCCGTCCGACGACGTGCTCGGCGCGTTGCGCGCGAGCATTCCGCCCCAGCCGTGGCACGTGGCCGCGCTGTTCCTCGGCGACTCGGTGGCGAAGCAGCCCGGTCAGACGGCTGTCGCGACCGGGCTGGCGGATGCCCTGGCCGCTGCTCGGCACATCGCCGCTGTTGCTTGCGGTCGACCTCACGGTTGCGACCGGTGCTCATCAGTCGATGCACCCCGGACGTACGGCAGAACTGCTGATCGGTGATCGTCACGTCGGATTCGCGGGCGAACTGCTGCCCTCGCTTGCGACCGATCTCGATCTGCCTCGAGTGGTCGGAGTGCTCGAACTCGACCTAGACGTGCTGGTCGAGCTGGGCGCCACCGAGATCGCCGCCCGGCCGATCTCGTCGTTCCCGGCGGCGACTCAGGATGTCTCGCTCGTCGTGTCGGCGGACGTTGCGGCCGGCGACCTTCTCGCGATCCTCATCGAGGGCGCGGGTGACCTGCTGGAACACGCGGCCCTGACCGACGACTACCGGGGCCAGGGCGTCGAAGCCGGCAACAAGTCGCTGACCTTCGCCCTGCGCTTCCGTGCGCCCGACCGTACCCTCACGCAGGCCGAGGCGACCGACGCGAAGACCGCGGCGGTCACCCTAGCGGCCTCCCGCCTAGGAGCAACCCTCCGCGAATAGGGCCCCTAATCCACCCGCGGGCGGGGGCCCACGCACGACTACTTGGTTCCGCCCCCAAGACAGGCCGCCAAGCGCGCCGCCGATCAGGTCCTGCCCTTGCTTGCTCGACAGCAGTCCGCCGAGCAGGCTACCGATGTCGGTGCCGGTGCTCGCGGGCTCTGCGGCCGCGGCGGGCTCGGCCTTCTTGCCGCCGAGGAACTGGCTGGCGACGAACGAGAGGACGATGGGGGCGATGATCGGCAGAACCTGCGCCACGATGGCACCGATGTCAGGGCCGCCGGCTTTGGCGCCCGCGGCGGCGGCGACGTCACCGGTCTTGGTGCCGAAGACGTGCTTGACGATCTTCTCGCCGTCGGCCTCGTCGACCTCGTCGAGGCTGGTGACGGCCTTGTCGTGGTGGCCGAGAGCCGACTCGAGCTTCTTGGCGCCGTCGGCGTTGGATGCGTTGGCGGCGAGTCCGCCAACGATTGCCGGCACGGCGACCGCTACTGCGGCCTTGGCGATGTTCTCGTCGATTCCGAGCTTCTTGGCGATGTCGCCGATGGGGATGAGGTTGATGAGACCGTCGAGGTCTGACATGGATTCTCCTGAGTGGTAGTGGTGCCCCCTGTGAGCATCCGTTGGTTAAGCGTACCGATTCGCGGTGTCGCACGGGATAGCGGTACGATTCGAAACGTGACCGGACCGATCAGCACCCTCGAGCGCACCGCGCCGATCGTTGTGCTGCGCCGACGTCGCGACGAGCGACTCTAGGCGGCGTCTGCGACCGCACGGTTCTGATGAACTGGGGCTTCGCGCGGACGACCGCCGCGTCATCCCTCGTCCATCCCTGTCAATAAGGTAGAACCATGTCGTTATCGGTTGCGGTCGCTGGTGCCAGTGGCTACGCCGGTGGGGAGCTGCTGCGGCTGCTCTCCGCCCATCCCGAGTTTTCCGTGACCACCGTCACGGCGTTTCAGAACGCCGGTCAGCCGTTGGTCTCCGTGCAGCCGCACCTGCGGTCGCTGGCCCACCTCGAGCTTCAGCCGACGGATGCCGCGACTCTCGCCGGCCACGACGTCGTGTTCTTGGCGCTCCCGCACGGCAAGTCGGGGGAGGTCACGAAGCACCTGCCCGAGGGCACTCTCGTCGTCGACTGCGGCGCCGACCACCGCCTGACCGACGCGGCGGCGTGGGCAGCAGTTCTACGGTGGCGAGTTCTTTGGCGCGTGGGACTACGGGCTGCCCGAGTTGCTGCTCGCCGGTGGCGGGCAGCCAGCGCGACGCCCTGGTCGGGTTCGAAGCGCATCGCGGTTCCGGGATGCAACGTGACGGCGATCACGCTGGCGCTTGCGCCGGGCATCCGCGCCGGGGTGATCGAGTCCGACGACCTCGTCGCCGTGCTCGCGGTGGGACCGTCTGGGCGCGGGCAAGGCGCTGCGCACGGAGTTGCTCGCGGGCGAGCTTCTCGGTTCGGCCAGCGCGTACCAGGTCGGCGGGATCCACCGGCACACGCCCGAGATCATCCAGAACCTGTCGGCGGCGGGCGGCGAGAGCGTGAGCGTCTCGTTCACTCCGGTGCTGGTGCCGATGAGTCGCGGCATCCTCGCCACGTCGACGGCCCGCCTGACCCCGGGCACGACCGCAGCTCAGGTGCGGGATGCGTGGGAGAGCGCATACGCCGACGAGCCGTTTCGTTCACGTGTTGCCGGAGGGCCAGTTCCCGCGGACGGCTGACACGGTGGGCGCCAACACCGCGCTGATCGGACTCGCCGTCGACGAGGCTGCGGGTCGGGTGGTCGTCATCAGCGCGATCGACAATCTCGTGAAGGGAACGGCGGGCGCGGCGATTCAGTCGGCGAATCTTGCCCTGGGGTTGTCCGAGACAATGGGACTCGCGACGGACGGGGTGGCACCGTGAGCGTCACGGCGGCGAAAGGATTCGAGGCCTCGGGTATCGAAGCGGGTCTCAAGGCGAGTGGCGGCAGGGACTTCGCCCTCGTCGTCAATCGGGGCCCGCTGCTCAATGCAGCGGCCGTGTTCACGAGCAACCGAGCCAAGGCGAACCCGATCATCTGGTCGCAGCAGGCCATCGCCGACGGCACCGCCGCGGCCATCGTTCTGAACTCGGGCGGTGCCAACTGCTTCACCGGCGCACAAGGCTTTCAGGTCACTCACGCGACGGCCGAGGCGGTGGCGTTCGCGCTCGGGGTGAGTTCGGGTGACGTGCTCGTCTGCTCGACCGGGCTGATCGGGGAGCAGCTCCCGCTCGACCGGATGCTCGCGGGCGTGGAGCTCGCGGCCGCGGCTCTCGGCGACCACGGCGACGACGCGAGCCTGGCCATCATGACGACGGACTCGAAGCCCAAGCGGAGCGTTCGCACCGCAGACGGGTACACGATCGGCGGCATGGCGAAGGGCGCGGGAATGCTCGCCCCGGGGCTCGCCACCATGCTGGTCGTCATCACGACTGATGTGGTTCTCTCGTCTGCCGAACTTGATATCGCCTTGCGACACGCGACCCGGGTCAGTTTCGACCGACTCGACTCCGACGGCTGCATGTCCACCAACGATCAGGTGACGCTCATGGCCAGCGGCGCCTCGGCCGTGGAGCCCGACTTCGACTCGTTCGTTGCCGTGCTGACCGAGGTGTGCCTGGATCTGGCCGAGCAGTTGCAGGGCGACGCGGAGGGCGCGAGCCACGACATCCGCATCGAGGTGATCGGCGCGGCAAGCGAAGACGACGCCGTCACCGTCGGGCGCTCGGTTGCCCGCAACAACCTCTTCAAGGCGGCCGTCTTCGGCAACGATCCCAACTGGGGTCGGGTGCTTGCCGCGATCGGCACGACCGAAGCCGAATTCGATCCCTACGACGTCGACGTCTCGATGAACGGAGTGCGCGTGTGCCACGCCGGCGCCCCCGATCGGCCGCGCACCGACGTCGACCTCACGCCCCGCCGCGTGGACCTGACGATCGACCTGAGGGCGGGGTCGGCGACCGCGACGATTCTGACCAACGACCTCACGCACGACTACGTGCACGAGAACAGCGCGTACTCCAGCTGATGCCCGAGTTCTCGAGAAACGTCAGTCAGGATCAGGCTGCGGCCAAGGCCGCGGTGCTGATCGAAGCCCTGCCCTGGCTCAAGAGGTTCCACGACGAGATCATCGTCGTGAAGTTCGGCGGCAACGCGATGGTGGATGACGACCTCAAGCGGTCGTTCGCCGAAGACATGGTCTACCTCCGCTACGCCGGCGTGAAGCCCGTGGTGGTGCACGGCGGCGGACCACAGATCACGGCGGAGTTGACGCGGCGCGGCATCCCGAGCGAGTTTCGGGGTGGCTACCGCGTGACGACCGCGGAGTCGATGCCGGTCATTCGCCAAGTGCTCGCGGAGCGGGTAGGCGGCGAGTTGGTCGGACTCATCAACGAGCATGGGGCTCTCGCCGAGGGCATCTCGGGCGACGAGTACGGCTTGTTCACGGGCGAGCCCCGTGGCGCCGTGGTAGACGGCGAGCTGGTCGACCTGGGGCTCGTCGGCGACGTCACGGCGGTGGACCCCGAGGCCGTTTTGCTGGAGCTTGCTGCGGGACGCATCCCGGTGATCTCGACGGTGGCGAACGGCCCGAGTGGCCTTCTGAACGTCAACGCCGACTCTGCTGCCGCGTCTCTGGCCATCGCGCTGGGCGCCGCCAAACTGGTGATCCTCACCGATGTCGCCGGCCTCTACAGCGACTGGCCCAACCGCGACTCGCTGGTGTCGATAATCACGACAGATGAGCTCAGGCAACTCCTGCCGAGCCTCGAGTCGGGGATGATCCCGAAGATGACCGCCTGCCTCGACGCGGTCGACGGACGCGTAGCCAAGGCCGCGATCATCGACGGACGTGTTCAGCACTCGATTCTGCTCGAAGTCTTCACGCAGCACGGGATCGGCACGGAGGTGGTCGCGTCATGACGCTGGCAAGAGACGTATTCGAACCGCATCATGAAGTCGGCGGCCCTGCCATCGCGCGAACTCGTGCGGGGCGAAGGCTGCTACGTCTGGGACTGCGAAGGCGTGAAGTACCTCGACTTCCTCGCCGGAATCGCGGTCAACGCGCTCGGGCACGCCCACCCGGCCCTCGTCGAGGCGGTCAGCCGCCAGATCGCGACGGTCGCGCACGTCTCCAACTACTTCGCGAACCCGCCGCAACTGGAGCTTGCCGAGCGGCTGACCCGGCTCACCGGCGGCGATCGCGTGTACTTCTGCAACTCGGGCGCGGAGGCGATCGAGGCGGCCATCAAGCTCGCGCGCCGAACCGGTCGGCCACGCATCCTCGCGCTGAATAACTCGTTTCACGGCCGCACGATGGGTGCGCTCTCGCTGACCGGCAAGCCGGCGCTGCGCGAACCGTTCGAGCCGCTGCTGCCGAACGTCGAACACATCGACTCCACAATCGAGGCGCTCGAAGCGACGATGGGCCCGGATGTCGCGGCGCTCGTCGTCGAACCGATCAAGGGCGAGGCGGGCGTCGTCGACCTTCCCGACGGCTACCTCGCCGCGGCCAGGGAGATCACCTCCCGGCACGGTGCGCTACTCATCGTGGACGAGATTCAGACGGGTGCGGGGCGCACCGGAACGTGGTGGGCGTTCCAGCGTGACGGCATCGTGCCCGATGCAATCACGGTTGCGAAGGGCATCGGCGGGGGAGTGCCGATCGGTGCGCTCGTGACGTTTGGGGCGGCATCCGATCTGCTCACCGTGGGCCAACACGGCTCCACCTACGGCGGCAACCCCCTGGCTACCGCCGCCTCGAACGCTGTACTCGGCGAGATCGAACGCGCGGGGCTCGTCGCCAACGCGGCCGCCCGCGGAGAGCAGTTGCGAGCAGCGATTGGGGGGCTACCGCTCGTCGCCGAGATTCGCGGGCGCGGGCTTCTCATCGGAGTGGGTCTGTCCCGACCGGTCGCTGGCGCCGTGGTGGCGAGGGCTCTCGAGCTGGGTCTCATCATCAACGCGCCCAACGACACGAGCATCCGCCTCGCGCCACCGCTCATCATTGGTGACGCCGAGATCGCCGAGTTCATCCAGAAGTTCACCGAGGCCCTGACGGCCGCAAGCACGGAGGCCTAGGCCATGACCAGACACTTCCTGCGTGACGACGACCTGACCCAGGCCGAGCAGACCGCGATTCTTGACCTCGCCGAGACCATCAAGGCCGACCGCTGGGCACACAAGCCCCTCGCCGGCCCGCAGACCGTCGCCGTAATCTTCGACAAGTCGTCGACGCGCACCCGGGTCTCGTTCGCGGTCGGAATCGCCGATCTCGGTGGGGTGCCACTGATCATCTCCACCGCGAACAGCCAGCTCGGCGGCAAGGAGACCGCGGCCGACACCGCGCGGGTGCTCGAGCGCCAGGTCGCCGCGATAGTCTGGCGCACTTACGGGCAGGCCGGACTCGTTGAGATGGCCGCCGACACCACAGTGCCGGTGATCAACGCCCTGAGTGACGAGTTCCACCCGTGCCAGCTGCTGGCCGACCTGCTCACGATTCGCGAGCACAAGGGCACGCTTGCCGGGCTCACCGTCGCGTTTCTCGGAGACGGCGCAGACAACATGGTGCACTCCTATCTGCTTGCGGGCGCGACGGCCGGAATGCACGTGCGCGTCGCCTGCCCGGCCGACTTCATGCCCGACGAGCAGGTTGTCGCGGATGCCGACGCGATCGCGGTACAGACCGGAGGGTCGGTCTCTATCTACACCGATCCGCTCGAGGCCGTCGCCGGTGTTGACGTCGTCGTGACCGACACGTGGGTGTCGATGGGCAAGGAGGAAGAGAAGGCGGCGCGCGTGGCATCCCTCTCGCCCTACAAGGTGGACGCCGACATGATGGCGCTCGCGAAGCCCGACGCGATCTTCTTACACTGCCTGCCCGCCGATCGCGGCTACGAGGTGACCGGCGAGGTCATCGACGGACCGCAGAGCGTCATCTGGGACGAGGCGGAGAACCGCCTGCACGCCCAAAAGGCCCTCATGGTCTGGCTGCTAGAGCAACGATGAATCCGGTGGTCGAGCTTGTCGAGACCACCCCACGCACAACTACCTAGACTGAACACGACTTACAAGGAGCAACACAGATGGCAGAACGCGTAGTCCTCGCATACTCGGGCGGACTCGACACCTCGGTCGGCATCGGCTGGCTGAAGGATGCGACCGGCAAGGAGGTCGTGGCCCTCGCCGTCGACGTCGGCCAGGGCGGCGAAGACATGGAGGACATCCGTCAGCGTGCCCTCGACTGCGGCGCGGTGGAGTCCATCGTTGTCGACGCGAAGGACGAGTTCGCCGACGACTTCCTCATGCCCGCGCTCAAGGCGAATGCCCTGTACCAGAAGCGCTACCCGCTGGTCTCCGCGCTCAGCCGCCCGGTAATCGCCAAGCACCTCGCGATCACCGCGAAGGCGCTCGGCGCCAACTCCGTGGCCCACGGGTGCACCGGCAAGGGCAACGACCAGGTGCGGTTCGAGGCCGCGGTGGCCGCTCTCGCACCCGAGCTCACCAGCATCGCGCCGGTGCGCGACCTCGCCCTCACGCGAGACAAGGCCATCATCTACGCGGAGGAGCGCAACCTCCCCATTCGGCAGAGCGCCGCGAGCCCCTACTCGATCGACAAAAACGTCTGGGGTCGCGCGGTCGAGACCGGATTCCTCGAAGACCCGTGGAACGCGCCCATCGAGGACCTGTACGAGTACACGATGGACCCGTCGGTCGCGAAGGCTGCAGATGAGGTCATCATCACGTTCGCGTCCGGCGTTCCGGTTGCAATCGATGGCGTCGCGATGTCTGCGCTCGCCGTGATCGAGAAGATGAACGAGCTGGCCGGCAAGCACGGCGTCGGCCGCATCGACGTCGTCGAAGACCGTCTCGTCGGCATCAAGAGCCGCGAGGTCTACGAGGCCCCCGGCGCGATGGCGCTCATCGAGGCACACGAGGCCCTCGAGGCGCTCACCCTAGAACGCGACCTGGGCCGCTTCAAGCGCGGCGTCGAGGCCGAGTGGTCGAATCTCGTCTACGACGGGCTGTGGTTCTCGGGCCTGAAGCGTTCGCTCGACGTGTTCATCGACGACACTCAGCGTTACGTGTCCGGCGAGATTCGCCTCAGCCTTCAGGGCGGGCGGGCGACCGTGACCGGCCAGAAGAGCGAGCAGAGTCTTTACGACTTCAGCCTCGCCACCTACGACACCGGCGACACATTCGACCAGTCGCTGTCGAAGGGGTTCATCGAGATCTGGTCGCTGCCGAGCAAGATCTCGGCGCGCCGGGACGCAAGGTGACGGAGATCGAGCGTGTCGAGATCTGAGGGCGGCACGACCGGCGACGGTGCGCTGTGGGGCGCCCGGTTCGCGAGCGGCCCTTCGCCCGAGCTTGCTCGACTGAGCCGCTCGACGCACTTCGACTGGCAACTGGCGGCGTACGACATCGCAGGCTCCCACGCGCACGCCAAAGCTCTGGCCGCTGCCGGGTATCTGGATGCCGAGGAAGAGCGGGCGATGCACGCTGGGCTCGATGAGGTCTTGCGCCGCGTCGAAACCGGAGAGCTCGTTGCGACGCCAGAGGACGAAGACGTGCACGGCGCGTTAGAAGCCGCGCTCATCGACGTCGTCGGTGCCGAGCTCGGCGGGCGCCTGCGTGCCGGTCGCAGCCGCAACGATCAGATCGCGACACTCGTGCGGATGTACCTGCTCGACCACGCCGCCGCGATCGGCGACCTCGTCGTCGATCTGATCGACGCGATCAACGCGCAAGCGGAGAAGGCTGGGGGAGCGATCCTTCCCGGGCGCACCCACCTTCAGCACGCGCAACCGGTGCTGCTCGCTCACCAGCTTCTCGCCCATGCGTGGCCTCTGGTGCGCGACCTCGAGCGCCTGCGGGACTGGCGCGGGCGGGCATCCACCTCGCCGTATGGCGCAGGAGCTCTCGCCGGCAGCAGCCTCGGGCTCGACCCGGCGCTGGTGGCGAAGGAGCTCGGACTCAGCCGTCCCAGCGAGAACTCGATAGACGCGACCTCGAGTCGCGATGTCGTCGCCGAGTTCGCCTACATCGCTGCACAGCTGGGAATCGACCTGTCCCGATTCGCCGAGGAGATCATCCTCTGGAACACCCGCGAGTTCGGTTTTGTGCGACTGGATGACGCCTACTCGACCGGTTCGTCGATCATGCCGCAGAAGAAGAACCCGGACATCGCCGAGCTCGCCCGCGGCAAATCCGGTCGCCTGATCGGTAACCTGACCGGCCTGCTCGCGACCCTCAAGGGTCTGCCGTTGGCGTACAACCGCGACCTGCAAGAAGACAAGGAGCCGGTCTTCGACTCGGTCGAAACGCTCGAGGTTCTGCTTCCCGCGTTCACGGGAATGGTCGCGACTCTCACATTCGACACCGAGCGCATGGCCGAGCTTGCACCTCAGGGCTTCTCCCTGGCAACGGATGTCGCGGACTGGCTCGTGCGTCAGCGCGTTCCCTTCCGCGAGGCGCACGAGATCAGTGGCGCGCTGGTCCGACTGTGCGAGCAGGAGGGACTCGAGTTGCACGAGCCATCCGACGAGCAGTACGCGAGCATCTCGCAGCACCTGACCGCGGGGGTGCGCGAAGTGCTCACGATCGAGGGCTCGGTGACGAGCCGCACCGGAGTGGGCGGAACCGCCCCCGAGCGCGTCGCGGAACAGCGCGCCGAACTGACCGCTCGCGTGCGCGGGCTGGCGTCGGGGCGACTGCTCTGATCGATCTGCTGAGTCGTCCGGCGACCGAGGTCGCGCCGCTTCTGCTGGGCGCGACGATCACCGTCGGAGAGGTGACGGTTCGTCTTACCGAGGTGGAGGCCTACCTTGGGGAGCAGGACCCGGGCTCGCACGCGTTCCGGGGTCCGACTCCGCGCACGACGGTGATGTTCGGGCCACCCGGGCACCTCTACACGTACTTCACCTACGGCATGCACGTGTGCGCGAACGTGGTCTGCTCGCCCGAGGGCGTGGCATCCGCCGTCCTGCTGCGCGCTGGCGAGGTCGTCGACGGTATCGAGATCGCGCGGATGCGCCGAACCACCTCCCGCACCGACACTGACCTCGCGCGCGGCCCGGCCCGGCTGTGCGTGGCGCTCGGGATCACCCTCGCCGACGGGGGAGCCAACCTTGCCGACTCGAGGGTGTTGCTCACGCTCGCCGATCCCGTTGCTCGGGTCGAGCGGGGTCCACGCACCGGGGTGTCGGGCGAGGGTGGCAGCGCAGATCGCTACCCGTGGCGATTCTGGATCCCGGGGGAGCCATCCGTGTCGCCGTACAAGGCGCACGCGTCTCGGCCGCGCTAGCCCGCAAGCTCCTGCAGCGCCTCGACGGCCGCTCCCGCCTTGTCGGCTTGAACGAAGATGTGGTCGTGGTAGTAGGCGGCAATCACGTTGGCGCTGATGCCCCGCTCCGCCAGCTTTCCGGCTACAGCCGCGGTGAGTCCGACCGCTTCGAGGCTGGAGTGAACCATGAGGGTGATCCCACGAAACGCGCCCTCATAGGCAAGCCCAGCGCTGTCGGCGGCCGCCTTGGTGAGGACCAGCGTCAGCCCTTCCGACTCGCGGTACGAGGCCAGGGGGGTGAGCTCGGCGTGGTCGCCATATTCCGCTCCTGCGATCGTGCAGAACACGTACTCGTCGTCGAGCAAGCGGGGCTGCATTGACGCGAGCAGGGTCGCGAGGTCGGTTTCGCCGGTCACGGTTCAAACCTAGGTGATCGCCAACGCGGCGGCGGCGCAGGCTCCCGCCCAGCCGAGGCTGGTGAGCGTTCCGATGATGAACCGTTCGCGTGCGGCGCTATCTTCGAGTTCAGAGAACCGGCCGAGTCCCTTGATCGCGACGATTATCGCTATGGCGGCGGGCTGCCCGGCAGCGACTGATCCGAGCAGCGCGAGCCGTTCGAGGTGACCGATGGTCGCACCCCCACGCAGAATTTCGCGAGGAGGCGAGGAGTGGTTGTCCACGACGATCCCGCCGTGCTGGCCGAGCTCAACGCTGCCCTGAGCGAATCGCAGTATCAGTCGGACCAAGGGGCTGCCTCCCACAACGCCGAGCGCCACCAGGCCGAGCCCGACGACGACCACGAACCATCCGGTCGGCGGAGTCTGGCCAGGAACGATTATCACGGTCGCGACCATCGCGGCGAGGAGGCCTGCGGCGGGCACGACGAGCCACGGACGGTTGAGGGCGGCAGCGAGCACGGCGAAAATCACGGCGAGGTAGGTCGCGACGATGAGAAGAACGGTGATCATGGGTTCTCAGTCTGCTCGCTGCCGCCGTCAACACGCGAGAGCATGGCGGCGAGTGCCGGAATCGCGGCGAGCTCGGTGCGGATGCCCGCGGCTCGGGCCCGTTGGCTGGCAGCCTGCGGGCTGATGCCGAGCACCTCGGCGGATGCCGCTTGTGTGAGGCCGCTCGCGACGAGGTCGAATAGCTCCCAACCCTCCGCGGTGCGACGCGACCGGGCGAGCAACAGGAGGTTGATGAGTGCCTCGGCCTCCGCGGCCTCTGTGGGGTGCTCGCTCGCCAAAGCGAATCGCAGCGGCTCCCGTTTTGCGCGGTCCACGGCGTCCCGCGCCGCGACGAATCCCGGACCTGTCGCTTCGCGAGTGTTGCGAGGCAGGGGCGTGCGCACGCGACCCACGCCGCATCCGACGCTCCACTGTTCTGCGCGGGTCAGGTCGGAAACAAGGGCAATCGCGGTTGCGGAGTCCGCGACGAGTGCCTGAATCTCGTCGCCGGCGTTGCGGTCGACGGGCAGCGCGAGGCGACTCCCGTATCTCTGGTTCAGTTGCTCGATCGTCGCCCCGGCGATGTCGTCGAGGTGGCTGCTGTCGATCTGGTCTGCGGTGATGATGAACATTGATCCTCAAGTCTTTATGCTTGATCATGGGTATATCAAGTGTATACACTAGATGAGCAAACTATCAAGAGTGAGAGCTTGATGGCGTCGCGCCGTGTCCGGGGATTGACTGTCCCGATCCGACCAGTGAGGATTACTGGATGGCACACGTAGAGCACTTCGAGATACCCAGTGACGACATTGCCCGCGCGCAGGCGTTCTACCGCGAAGCACTCGGGTTCGAGTACGAGCCCTGGGGCGACGACATGGGGATGCTCACTCAACCCGAGGGCAAGGGCATCAACGGCGACCTGCACGTTCGCGGCGCGACCCCGCATCCCACCGTCGTCTTTACGGTAGAGAACATCGAAGAGACCATAGAGCGGGTCGTGGCCAACGGCGGATCGCAGGTGGGCACCATCCAGCCCCTGAGCGAAACGTCGCGCTGGGTCTACATCACAGACAGCGAGGGCAACATCATCGGACTCTACGACGAGACATCCACCCCCGCGACCTGACTCGGCGTCGCTGACCGGCCAATCCCCGCTACGGTTATTGACGTGCCAGCAGCCCCCACCATCCAGCAGAACGATGCATCCTTCCCCGACATCTGGGAGGAGATCACGTGGCGCGGTCTCGTGCACGTGTCGACCAACGCCGATGAGTTGAAGGCGCTGCTCGCGGGTCCGCCGATCACCTACTACTGCGGGTTTGACCCGACGGCACCGAGTCTGCACCTGGGCAACCTCGTCCAGCTGCTGCTGCTGCGTCGCCTACAACTGGCCGGCCACAAGCCGCTCGGCCTGGTCGGCGGCTCGACGGGTCTCATCGGAGACCCCAGACCCACCGCCGAACGCACCCTCAATGACGAGGCGACGGTCGCCGAGTGGGTCGGCTACCTCGAGGGCCAGGTGTCGAAGTTCCTGAGCTTCGAGGGCGACAATGCCGCGCGGCTCGTCAACAACCTCGACTGGACAGCGCCCATGAGCGCCATCGACTTCCTCCGCGACGTCGGAAAGCACTTCCGTGTCGGCACGATGCTCAAGAAGGACGCGGTGAGCGCGCGCCTCAACTCCGACGCCGGCATTAGTTATACCGAGTTCAGCTACCAGATCCTGCAGGGCATGGACTTCCTCGAGCTGTACCGCAGCTACGGCTGCGTGCTGCAGACCGGGGGCAGCGACCAGTGGGGCAACCTCGTCAGCGGCACCGACCTCATCCACAAGGCGGAGGGGGCATCGGCACATGCGATCGGCACGCCCCTGATCACGAACTCCGACGGGACCAAGTTCGGCAAGAGCGAAGGCAACGCCATCTGGCTGGATGCCACGATGACCAGCCCGTACGCGTTCTACCAGTTCTGGCTCAATACCGACGACGCCGACGTACTCGAGCGACTGAAGATCTTTACCTTCCTGAGCCGAGCCGAGTTGGAACGACTCGAGTCCGTTGTGGCAGCGGAACCGTTCAGACGAGAGGCGCAGAAGGTGCTCGCCTGGGAGGTCACGAGCCTCGTGCACGGCGTCCAGGCGACCGAGGCGGCCATCGCCGCGGCCGGCGCCCTGTTCGGGCAGGGGGAGTTGAGCGAGCTGGATGCCACGACCCTCGAGCAGGCGCTACGCGAGCTGCCCAACACCACCACGCCGGCGGGCGCGACTATTGCGCAGCTGCTGGTGGACACCGGGCTCAGTCCCAGCCTGGGCGCCGCGCGTCGGTCCATTGGCGAGGGCGGGGTCTACATCAACAACGCACGGGTTGACGACGAGGCATCCGTGCTGGATGCGACGCAGTTGTTGGGCGGCATGGCGGTGCTGCGGCGGGGGAAGAAGACCCTCGCCGGCATCTTCGTTGAGTAGCGTTCGAGGCCCTCGCTCGCAGGCTCGCTCGGCGCTGGCGTCGCGGCAACGCTGGCGCGTTGCTCCAAGCTCCAGCGCGCGACACGCCCGGGATGCAGCGTAATTTGCACGGGGTGCGATCCGCACGTAATGTAATCACTTGTCACCCCAAAGGTGCGGAAAAGCCGCAGAGCTTTCCGGCCTCAAGAGGGACTAAATCCCACCAAGCGAGTTGGAATCTTCTTCGGAAGAACCGCTCCCAGGTTAGGACGAAAAACCCGCTCGGAGAGAGCATCCGGAAAGTAAAACTTCCGGCCTGTCAGCTTGACAGCAGCCCCTCCGGTGGTAGGTTAGAGCAGTTGCCCTGAAAACGAAGCCGCAAGGTGGATATTCAGGAGCGCCCGATCCTTGAGAACTCAACAGCGTGCACAATGTCAAATGCCAAAAACCCGTATGCGGTGTAGGTAGTTTCTAGCTACTGAACCGCATCGGATTCCTTTGGAAAAAGATATAAACAACAAAGCAAGTCAGTATTGATTTGTTCTGTCAGTTTCAAACTTGTCGCCTCGACATCCCATTCCGGATGCGGGCGGCGCTAGATGTGCCGGGCAGCTTGCTGCTCGAGCAATCAAACATTTATGGAGAGTTTGATCCTGGCTCAGGATGAACGCTGGCGGCGTGCTTAACACATGCAAGTCGAACGATGAAAGCGGGAGCTTGCTCCTGCTGGATTAGTGGCGAACGGGTGAGTAACACGTGAGTAACCTGCCCTTGACTCTGGGATAAGCGTTGGAAACGACGTCTAATACCGGATACGACCCTCGGAGGCATCTCCAGGGGGTGGAAAGAATTTCGGTCAAGGATGGACTCGCGGCCTATCAGCTAGTTGGTGAGGTAATGG
>CAWBCL010000007.1:0-493252 GCA_963787305.1 uncultured bacterium | reverse complement strand
GCGCGGAGCCGTCGACTCCCCGATGTTGTCGCGGATCCACGCGTGCAACGGCTCGCATGCCTCGAACGTGTCGATGACCTCGGCGAGCATCGCCTCACCGTGCTCGATGTCAGCAGGATCGCGCCGCACGACCGCCGCGATGCCCTTCATGCGCAACAGTGCGATTCGCGGATGATCCGGCGAGAAGCCCCTCGGCGCGGTGACCAGAGGTTCGGTCGCGCCCGGGCCCACCTCGATGTCGCTTGCCGCGAGCTGGTCGAGAATGCGTTGGAGTTCGGCGCCGACGGCGGGTGCGTCGACCGCCGCCCGAAACCGCGCGAGCTGATCCGGCGCAAGTTGGTACGCCCCCACGGCGATGAGCAGGCCCTCGCTGGAGAACTGGATGTACCGCACGGCGCCGCGATCACGTTGCGCCGCGCTGTGCTGGGTCTTGTACGGACTCTTGTCGTTCGAGAATCGCACATCGCGATTCATGCGGAACGCGCGAAACGACTCGTACGGCTCGGGCAAGGCCCCGAGCAGCGACTCGAGCGGTTCGCGCACCAACGACTCGAACTCGGCCTTGTGGGCGAGCCAGTATTCGCGGGTGTTGTTGGCTTCGAGACCCACGAAGAACGCGCCCGCTGCGGGGCTAAACCCGGTGACTGTCACGATTCCACTGTATCCGCCGCCCACTTCCCAGACTTCACCGGGTAGCGTGGACGTCGACGATCCAAGGAGGCGCGGTGCGCAGATTCATTTTCAACACCAGCGTTCTGAGCGCGCTGTTCGGCGTGTTCGGAGTGGCCCAGGCCACCCGCCGGGGACCGCGCGACTGGCGCCTCGCCCTTATGTGGTTGGGCTGGGGATTGACTGTCGCGATTGCGGTCGGAACTGTCATCAAAGACGCGGAAGCGTCACACGAGCTGGAGGACTAAAACATGTTTTTTGACGGACCATTCGGCGGCGGCATCGCCCACGCTATCGGCCTCATCGTGACCGGTTTGTTCTCGCTGTTCGCGTTCCTGATCGTCGCGGCGCTGCTTTTCGTGCTCGTGCGATTCCTCTTGGTCGGCACCAAGGCCGCGCAGATCTACGTTGCCAAGAACAGCCCGGCGAAGCCCGTTGCGACAACGGCCGCGGCCGCGCCCGCGACCACCACAACCGTGACCAAGCCGGCTGCGGCCCCGGCTAAGCCCGCGGCCACCAAGCCCGCGGCGACGAAGCCCGCCGCGACGAAGCCGCGCACGCCCAAGGCGCCGTAGCCGACCACTGCTAGCTGAGGAAGCCCCTCAGCAGCGCCGCCGAGCCCTCGAGGTGCTCGCCCATCGCGGCGACCGCCCGCTCGGCGTTGCCGGTCAGGATCGCGACGACGATGTCTTCGTGCTGCTGGTTCGAGTGCTCGATATTGCGTTCCAACAGCGGGATGCCGTCGAACAGCAGGTTGACCCGCGTGCGGTTGTCGGCCATCAGCGACACCAGCGATGGCGTGCCGACGACCTCGGCGATGGTCAGATGCAGCCGGGAGTCGAGGCGCCGGTAGTCGTCGATGGATGCCGCGGCCGTTTCGCGCATCCGGGTCCACAACAGGTCGCGCTCGAACGCGCTGAGATCGCGCGCCGCCGCGGCTCTGGCTGCGCCGAGTTCGAGGATCTCTCTGAGGCCCAGGATGTCGTTGATCTCACTCACGGCCGACGGCACGGCGTCGGCATTCGTGAGCGGCAAAGACTCGCTGACGAATGTGCCACCGTACCGGCCGCGCCGCGAAACCAGATAGCCCGCGTCGGCAAGGGACTTGATCGCATCGCGCACCGTGTCTCGGCTCACCGAGAATCGGGTGGCAAGGTCGCGCTCCGACGGAAGCGGCTCACCCGGGTGCACAACACCCAGGCGAATCGTCTGCAGCAGGCGCGCGACCGTGTCTTCGAAGGAGTTTCCACTGCGCACAGGTCGGAAGAGAACCTCGTCAGCGAGGCCCTCGTAGGCGATGTCCTCCCCCGTGTCTGCCATGTCTACAGCGGGGTCACGTAGGCGGAGCTGATTCCGCCGTCGACGAGGAACGTGGACGCCGTGATGAAGCTCGCGTCGTCGCTGGCCAGGAATGCGACAGCGGCAGCGAGCTCCTCGGGCTCGGCGAACCGACCCTTGGGGATGTGCACGAGCCGACGCTGAGCTCGTTCCGGATCCTTCGCGAACAGCTCTTGAAGCAACGGCGTGTTCACCGGGCCGGGGCACAGCGCGTTGACACGGATCCCCTGTCGCGCGAACTGCACGCCGAGTTCCTTAGTCATCGCCAGAACGCCGCCCTTCGACGCCGTGTAGGAGATCTGCGATGTCGCGGAGCCCATGACCGCAACGAACGACGCCGTATTGATGATCGAACCCGACTGCTGCTTGACCATGTGGCGCAGGGCCGCGCGCGAACACAAGTAGACGCTCTTGAGGTTGACCTCCTGAACGCGGTCCCAGGCTGGCAGTTCCGTCGTCTCGATCGAGTCGTCGTCGGGCGGGGAGATTCCCGCGTTATTAAATGCGATATCGACCGACCCATACGTGGCTGCCGCGGTGTCGAAGAGATTGTTGACCTCCGCCTCGTCGGTCACGTCAACTTTCACGAACAACCCGTCGACCTCCGCCGCCGCCGCTTCCCCGGCCTCGGCATTGAAGTCTCCGATGACGACCCTGGCCCCCTCCGCGGCGAAACGCTTGGCGGTCGCGAGCCCGATTCCGCTCGCACCTCCCGTGATCACCGCGACCTTCCCCGCTAGCCGCTGGGTGAGGTCCATCTTGGTTACTGCCACTGTGATTCCTTTCATAGGTCGGTTGACTAGCGGCGGGAGCCGCGAATCGAATCCCGCTGATCAATCGGTTGAGATGAACACGTTCTTGGTCTCGGTGAATGCCGACGCGGCATCCGGCCCGAGTTCGCGGCCGAGGCCGGACTGCTTGAAGCCGCCGAAGGGGGTCGTGTACCGCACGCTCGAGTGCGAGTTCACGGACAGGTTGCCGCTCTCGACCCCGCGTGCCACACGGATCGCTCGGCCGACGTCGCGGGTAAAGATCGACCCGCTCAGTCCGTAAATGCTCGCGTTGGCGAGTTCGATCGCGTCTGCCTCGTCTTCGAACCTGAGCACAGACACGACGGGTCCGAAGATTTCCTCGGTGACCACCCGGTCGGTGCGCGACTCGGGAGTCAGCACCGTGGGGGCGAGCCAATAGCCGGGCCCGGTGGGTGCGGTGCCGCGGAAGGCGACCATTGCCTCGTCGGGCAGAAAGGACGACACCGAATCGAAGTGAGTCTTCGACACGAGCGGACCCATATCGGTTGCTTCGTCGTTCGGGTCCCCGACCGTAAACGCCTTGACCGCCGGTTCGAGCAGTTCCATAAACCGGTCGTAGGCACTGGCCTCGACGAGAATGCGGCTGCGCGCACAGCAGTCCTGACCGGCGTTCTCGAACACCGACGAGGGTGCGGTCGCCGCCGCCTTCTCGAGGTCGGAGTCCGCGAAGACGATGTTCGCGCTCTTGCCACCCAGCTCGAGAGTGACCGCCTTCACCTGATCGGCGCAGCCCGCCATCACCTGCTTGCCCACCTCGGTGGATCCCGTGAACACGATCTTGCGCACGGATTCGTGTGTCACGAAACGGTTGCCGACCACCGAGCCCTTGCCCGGCAAGACCTGGAAGAGTCCCTCCGGCAGGCCCGCCTCGAGTGCGAGTTCCCCGAGACGAATTGCGGTGAGCGGCGTCCACTCGGCGGGCTTCACCACGACCGCGTTGCCTGCGGCGAGCGCCGGCGCGAAGCCCCAGCTGGCGATCGTCATGGGAAAGTTCCATGGCACGATGACGCCCACGACGCCAAGCGGTTCGAGGAACGTGACGTCGATACCGCCGGCGACCGGAATCTGCTTGCCGATCATGCGCTCGGGTGCCGCCGAGTAGTAGGTGAGCACGTCACGAACGTGGCCGGCCTCCCAGCGTGCCTGCGAGATGGGATGCCCGGAGTTGAGAACCTCGAGCGCGGCAAGCTCCTCGATGTGCGACCCCACGACGGCCGCGAAGTCGCGCAGGGCCGAGGCCCGCGCCGCTGGCGCGAGCGCGGCCCACGCGCGTTGCGCGCTCGCGGCATGCGCGATCGCGTCATCCACCTCGGCAAGAGAAGTCTGCGCCACCGTCGTGAACTCGACACCCGTGGCGGGATTGATCAGGACGGTGTTAGACATTCGCGCTCCTCGCGGCCCGGTATTCGGCGGCCGCGTTCACGATTCCAGCGAACAAGCGGGCGTCTTCGACTGCATCCTCCTCGGGATGCCACTGCACTGCGACACCGAACGGCACGTTGGGCAGCTCGACGGCCTGAATGGTTCCGTCGTCGCTGCGCGCAGACACGATGAGCCCGTCTGCGACCCGATCGATCGCCTGATGGTGGTAGCTCTTAACGTCGACCGTCTCGTCGCCCGCGTACAACTCGCTGAGCTTGGTTGCCGACTCGACGCCGACCTCGTTGACTGCGAAATTGCCGTGTCCGAGGTTGTACCGAGTCGTGCCGATCACGTCGGGCAGGTGCTGAATGAGGGTGCCACCGAGCGCGACATTGAGCACTTGGGCGCCCCGGCAGATTCCGAGGAAAGGCAACTCGCGGTCGATTGCGGCGCGCAGCAGCGCATCCTCCCATGCATCGCGGTCGCTTGCGCGGCTCGTCGGTGGCCGGGTGGCGCTCCTGGCCGTAGCGAGCCGGATCGACGTCTTTTCCGCCCGTGATGATGAGACCGTCCAGGCCGTCGAGCACTCGGTTGGCGATCTCTTCGTCCGCAGGCTGCGGTGGCAGCAGCACGGCGATACCGCCGGCTTTGGTCACCGCCTCGAAGTAAATCTTGGGCAGGAAGGATGCCGGAACGTCCCACACCCCCGTCTGCGCCTGCTCGAGGTAGGTCGTCAGCCCGACCACCGGCTTCGGTGATCGAGCCGGTCGAGATTCAGAACCTTTCGAAACCACGGATCCGCTCCCAGTCGGTGATGGCGGAGTCGTACGCCGCCTGTTCGATGCGCGCGTTGTTGAGGTAGTGCGCCACTACATCCTCGCCGAATGCGTCGACGCGCAATCTCCGAGCCGGCGAACAAGGCAGCGGCCTCGCGCAGCGACGTCGGAACACGCGGGTGCGTCTGATGCGTAGGCGTTGCCCTCGAAGATCGGCTCGAGTTCGAGTTCGTGCTCGATGCCGTAGAGCCCGCCCGCGATGAGCGCTGAGATCGCGAGGTACTGATTGACGTCTCCCCCGGGAACTCGGTTCTCGACGCGCAACGATCGCCCGTGGCCGACGACGCGCAGCGCGCACGTGCGGTTGTCGAGCCCCCACGCGACCGCGGTGGGGGCGAAGCTACCTTCGACGTACCGCTTGTAGGAGTTGATGTTGGGCGCGAAGAAGAGAGTCAACTCGCGCATCGTGGCGAGCTGGCCGGCGATCCAGTGCTCCATGAGCTTGGAGAAGCCGTACTTGCCATCTTTGTCGGCCATGACGGGGTCGCCGCCTTTGCCGACGACCGACAGATGGATGTGGCACGAGTTGCCCTCGCGCTCGTTGAACTTGGCCATGAAGGTCAGGCTCTTGCCGTGCTTGTCGGCGATCTCCTTCGCGCCGTTCTTGTAGATCGAGTGGTTGTCGCAGGTGCCGAGCGCATCGGTGTACCTGAAGCCGATCTCCTGCTGTCCCAGGTTGCACTCGCCCTTGACGCCCTCGCAGTACATGCCGGCGCCATCCATCGAGTTGCGGATGTCGCGCAGCAGCGGCTCCATGCGTGTGGACGCGAGCAGTGCGTAGTCGATGTTGTAGTCGGATGCCGGATACAGCCCGTCGTACTTCTTCGCCCACGCCTCGCGGAAGGAGTCCTCGAACACGATGAACTCGAGCTCGGTGGCGGCCAGTGCCGTCATGCCTTTGTCGGCGAGGCGCGCGAGCTGGCGCTTGAGCACTTGACGGGGGTCGGGGTTTACCGGCGTGCCGTCGAGCCAGGTGAGGTCGGCGGTGACGATCGCCGTTCCTGGCAGCCACGGTGCGAGACGCAGTGTGTCGAGATCGGGCATCATCGCCATGTCCCCGTAGCCGCGTTCCCACGACGAGATCGCGTAGCCGGCGACGGTGTTCATCTCGACGTCAACGGCGAGCAGGTAGTTGCAGCACTCGGCACCGTGCTCGGCAAGTTCCTCGAGGAACAGCCGAGCGGACGTGCGCTTGCCAACAAGTCGGCCCTGCATATCCGTGAACGCGATGATCACGGTGTCGATCTCGCCGGCCCCGACCAGGTCGGTCAGCTTCTGCACCGTCAGGTTTCCGGTTTTTTGCGTGCTGCTCGCGTGTGCCAACTAGCTCCTCCTCGAGTCGTATGCCGACCATTACATCACGGCCAGTGCCGTAATCGCTGGGAAGCCGTAACGCGCAATTTACATCTAAAGGTAGACAACGGGTACCAATAGCCGACAAACTCATGGGAATTCCGTAGGCAGTGTTGTCTGCGCCCCGAATGACGCAAGTGGAGGAACTATGGCGGGAAATGAGGGCACCAAGGTGTCCGGTGTTACGTACACCAAAGCCGGAGAAGGCTACTTCGAAAAGACGAAGCCTGAAGCGCAGTGCCGGAGTCTGGGGCCTGTGGGGCCTCGCCGTGGCCGCAGTTATTTCAGGCGACTTCTCTGGCTGGAACTTCGGCATCGACTTCGCCGGCTTCGGTGGAATGCTCATCGCCTTCGCGATCCTCGTAGTCATGTACTACGGCATGATCTTCTCGATTGGTGAGATGGCAGCGGCTCAACCGCACACGGGCGGCGCCTACTCCTTCGCGCGGTCAGCCATGGGCCCTTGGGGCGGACTCGTGACGGGACTAGCGGAGACCATCGAGTACGTGGCCACCACGGGCGTCATCGTCTTCTTCTCCGCGCAGTACGCGAACGGAATCACGTCCGAGCTGTTGGGATTCGACCTGTCCGCGAACATGTGGATCTGGTGGGTCGTTCTCTACGTCGTGTTCATCGCGCTCAACTCTGCGGGAGCGAACATCTCGTTCAAGTTCGCGATCGTGGTGTCGATCATCTCGATTGCCATCCTCCTCGTGTTCTCGGCGATGGCGGCGTTCTCGGGACTGTTCAGCTGGGACAGCCTGTGGAACATCGCACCCGATGCCGGCCAGACCGCATTCCTGCCGCACGGTGCCCTACCGATTCTGTTCGCCCTTCCCTTCGCCATGTGGTTCTTCCTCGGTATCGAGGAGCTGCCGCTCGCCGCAGAGGAATCGATGGACCCGACGAGAGACATCCCGAAGGCTGGTCTCTGGGCTCGCGGAACGCTGATCGTCACCGGCCTGCTCGTGCTGTTCCTGAACACCGGAGTTCTCGGAGCGCAGGCAACGGGAGTCTCGCTGGAGCCGCTGCTCGATGGCTTCCGCGCGATGGTTGGTGACGGCGCCGCCGCAGTACTGGCACTGTTCGCGCTCGTCGGCCTGCTGGCATCCCTACAGGGCATCATGTTCGCCTACGGGCGCAACATGTACTCCCTGTCTCGCGCCGGCTACTACCCGAAGTTCTTCTCGCTCACCGGCAAGCGCCAGACCCCGTGGGTCGCGCTTACCGTCGGCGCGGTGATCGGCTTCATTGCGCTCGTCGTGCTCGATCTGTTGAGCAAGGCGGATGCCGCTGGTGCCGGTGCGGTCGCTGGCGCGATCATCCTGAACATCGCCGTCTGGGGCGCGGTGCTCGCGTACCTGCTCCAGATGGTCTCGTTCGTGATCCTGCGCAAGAAGTACCCGAACGCGAAGCGGCCCTACGTGAGCCCGTGGGGTATTCCCGGCGCAGTTGTCGCCGCGGTCATCTCGGCGCTCATCTTCTTGGGCTTCCTGCTGAACGCGGCATTCCAGCCCGCGATCATCGCGATCGTCATCGTGTACGTGCTCATCCTTCTCGGATTCGCGATCTGGGGCCGCCACCGCCTCGTGCTCTCCCCTGAGGAGGAGTACGCGCTCTCCGGCGGGTTGCACGGCGACCCGGAGACCGAGGGCTACGACGCCATGGAAGCGGAGATGTTCGACGACAAGAAGTAGCTAGCCCGTCAACGACGTGCGGCCCCGGCTCTGTGCAGCCGGGGCCGCATTTCGTTCCTGGTGAGGGGGCAACTCACCGCAGCCTAGGCGGGACGCGGCTCCGAGCGAGACGACATCGTGAGGAATATTTGCAACTACACTGCTCTCGTGCGCCCCATCGTTCTGATCCCGCTGATCGCACTGACTCTCGCCGGATGTGCCGCGCCCCACACAGAACCCGAGGCTCAGCCCACCGCAACCGTCGCGTGCCCCGCGCCCGCCGAGGGACCGGCTCCGACCAGTTGCATCCCGTACGACCCTGACGCCGCGATGGCCCAGAACGAGCACTACCGTGATCGCAAGGACCTCACTGACGGTCAATTGTCGGAATCGGCGGAGCCCGTAGCGACCGCAATGGCAGCGCTACAACCCTTCACGAATGGGACCGCGGCCGTAACCGAAGCCGCGATCGTCGCCGCGTTCGTGGGTGCCGGATTTGATCGAGACTCCATCCAGACCGTTTTTGCCGACCAGTCGGACGGCCCCAGTGTCGCTTTCGGGATCGAGGCGGACTTCGGCGGATGCATCTTCGGCGGTGTGTCGGCTACGGAGTCAGCCGTGCATGCCGGCGGATTCATTCTCGACGGTGGGTGTCTAGCCCTGAGCGGGCACTGAACGGGCCAGAACCGCGACCCGGCGGATGAAGCGGCAGTCGCCCCGCTAGGAGTCGAATCCGATGCCGAACTTGTCGGCGATCTTGATCAGCAGGCCGTCTTTGCCGCCGTTCTCATCGGATGCCGCGACCGCCTTGCGCATGACCTGAATCGCGGGGTAGCGAACGGGCTCCGGCGGGATCGGGAACGGGTGCGAGTTCGCCCATTTCAACTCGGTGCGCTCCGTCTTCTCGCCACTCAGCAGGTCGAGCATTGTCTCCCCGCCGAACCGGGTTGCCGCGACACCGAGTCCCGTGTAGCCAGCGCTGTAGGCGACCCGTCCACCCCAGGCGAGGCCGTGGTAGGCCACGAGCTGCGTCGACATGTCGATCATCCCGCCCCACTTGTGCGTGAATCGGATACCCGCCAGCTGCGGGAACGTGCTGAAGAAGTGATCCGCCAACAACTCAAAAGTCTCCGGTCGCTGATCCTGACTGGGTCGGATCTTTCCGCCTCGGTGGTAGATAGCGTCGAAGCCGCCGAACAGAATTCGATCGTCGGCCGTCTTGCGGTAGTAGTGGAACTCGCGCGATGAGTCGTTGATGCCGTGGCGGTCGACCCAGCCGATGCTCTTGAGCTGAGCGGCGCTGAGCGGCTCGGTCATGATCGCGTAGTCGTAGATCGGAACCGTGAGCAGCCGGGTACGCGCCAGCAGCGACGGGAACCCGTTGGTCGCGAGCGCGACCTGGGTGGCGCGAACCGAACCGCCCTTGGTCGCGACCACGACCTGCTCGCCGTCGCGCGATAGCGACTTCACCGGGCTCTTTTCGACGATTCGCACCCCGAGTTCGAGACAGACGCGCTTGAGCTCCCACGCGAGCTTCGCCGGGTGCACGTAGCCGTAGCCCGCGGTCTCGACGACGGCTGCGCGATACAGGGGCGACTTCACCGGGATCGCGTCGCCCTCGTAGAAGGTGGCGTCGGGGCTCTCCGCCGCGGACTCTCGCAGATAGTCGATCTGGTGTGGCTCGGTCGCGACCATGAGCACGCCGGTCTCCTCGAACTCGACATCCATCGAGTAGCGATCGATCGTGGCCTTGAGCGCGTCAAAGTTCTCGTGGGCGAGCCGGTCGAGCACGTCCAGCTCGCCCGGCCAGTGGCGTTCGGCGTTTTCGGGGCCGTGGGTGAGGCTGAACTCGCAGAAGCCGCCGTTACGACCGCTCGCCGCCCAGCCGACCTCGGCGGCCTCGACCAGCAGCACGTCGCGCTTGGGGTCGCGTTCTTTCGCGATTAACGCGGTCCACAGGCCGCAGTAGCCGCCGCCGACCACGACGAGGTCAGCGGTCGTGTCGGCGGCGAGGGCCGGTTGGGGCACTGGACGGTTCGGGGAGTCGAGCCAGAACGGGGTGGTCGAGGCATCCGCCAACGACTTCTGAAGATCCTCGACGGGATGCTGCCGCGTGCGCGAATAGGCGGTGGGCGGGATGCTCATGGCTGGGTCCGATCGTCAGGCAACGTAGATCTTGCGGAGGGTTTCGGTGACGGTCCACCGGGTGGCGGTTCCTGCGGCGAGGCGCCCGACGACACCCGGTACGAGCTCAAGCGTCTCCCCGGACTCGGTGAACTCGACCGTGCCGCGGCCGGCCAGCACCACGAAGACCTCGTCCACCTCGACATCGGTAGACGCTCCGGCGGTGTGCTCCCAGATGCCGATCTCGACGTCACCGCTCATCAGGTCGACGGATCCCGCCGACGGCGAGCCCGAGACGACCTGTTCGGCGGGAAGTGCCTCAAGGGGGATCTCCGCGCTGAGCGCATCGATTCCGGAGTCGGGAGGAAGGATGTGCGTCATGATGCGACCCTACCGAAAACGTTGGACGGCGGCCCGAAGGCCGCCGTGACACAAACGTTACCTAACGGTCGGGGAAGCCACAAGGGGCCTTAAGGGAATTCTTTGCCGGCGTACAGGCAGGTGCGAATGGAGCTCCGGCGGCTGCGCGCGTAGGGCTATTCCCGAGGGCCGTATCGCTGCTCAAGCTCCGACTTGCGCAATGTCACGAGCTCATACACCACGTTGTTCTGAATGCCCAAGACGGTGCCCGCCTCGACGAGATCGATGCCCTTGACGTACTGATCGTCCCCGCGGGGTGCGCCATCCGCGACCACGACCGAAACCCGCACCGGCTCGACCGGGAATCGCTTCCAGCCGAGCTCCAGGGCCGCATCAATGGCAGCCGCGACGACCGGAACACTGGTGTCGTCCATGAACAACGTGAGCTTGACGCCGCGCTGCGTGGGCAGCCCGTCGTAGTTGAACCCGATGTCTGCGTCGATCGTGTGTGGTATCTCCTCGACCGCTGCGGTGCGCAGCGTGTCTTCGATTACGAAGTCAGGCACGCAACCGGTTAGCAGTACGGGAACTAGGATCGCCGAGCCGATAGCGGTCACTATCCGTCGTATTTTCATTGGTGCCTCAACCCTCTTGTCGTGATCGGTGCCCCAGCAAAGCCAGCTTGGGCGGCAGCGCCAGGATGCTGAGCAGGCCGAGTGCGAGGCCAACAACAAGGCCGAGAGCCGCTCCGAAGAATTCGGCGGAGGATTCGGTCTCGGGCGTGGCAAGCGCGCCGAGCTGCGGGATGAGGTTCGCGAATACCAACCCCAGTGTGGTGGAGATCGCGCAGGCGACGAGAGCGGCCAAGGCGACTATCTCCCTGGGCAGCCTCTTCGCCGCCACTTGCACCGCGAAGAGAAGACTAAGGATTGCGCACACCATGATGATCGCCCACATGATCGTCACGAGGTTACCGATGCTGACAAGGTAGTGCCCCGGCCCAGACGACACTTTGCCGACGACGGTGAGTTCGACCGAAGACGGCAGCCTCGGCACCATCCCGATCGTCAGAACGAGTTGCGCAAGAATCGCGATTCCCGTCCAGACGAGGGGGATGAACGCAGTGATCCGCTTCACGCGGACGCTCGCCGGTGCCGTTGTGTCCAACGGCGGTCCGAACGACATCCCTACCCCAGGTTCCTCGGCGACCAGCCGTGTGTGTTTCCCTCAGCTTAGGCTGCCGGTCGGCGCCCCGCGCGCACTACGGGCGGGCCGGCGGTCCGCCGACTCCACCCTCCATCGCTCCCGCGGCCGCTACACCCGCGGTGACGGTGCCGGCGGTCTGCCCACCGACGGTCACCGTATAGGTTGACCCTTCGGTGAGCGCCGCGGCCGAGAGAACGACCGACTGGAATGACTTGACCGACGTGAACTCGGCGACGACGGCTCCGTTCGCGTCGAGCACCTGCACGGTCTCGCCCGCACCATACGCCTGGTCGAGTGCGGCACTGAGCCAGCCCTGCGCGGATGACGCGTCGGGAGACACAGCCATGCCGGCCATCCCGACTGCCAGCACGGTTCCCCCGTCGACGACGAGCGACCCGTTGGTGTCGAGGGCGCCCTCGCGGTCGGTCTCGGCACCGAACACGGTTGTGGTTCCGCCCGTGATCAGCGCCGAACCGTTCGAGTCGATGCCGTCACCCGCGGAGTCGACGGTGACCTCGCCACCGGTGATGGTGACCATCGCGCCATCGTCCGCTTCCACGATGCCGCCGACGTCGGTGGTCGTGCTAGTTCCGCTTGTCGCGTTGATGCCGTCGTCGCTCGCGTGAACGTCGAGGGTGCCGCCCTCGATCGTCACCCAATACGATTCGACGCCCTCGTAGGAGGTGGCGACGGTCGTCGTTCCTCCGGCGACGACGAGGTGAACCTCGCTCTTGAGTCCGTCGTCGGTCGCGGTGACGGTCGTTGTCCCTCCGGTGATCACGAGGTCGGTCTTTGCCTGCACACCGTCATCGCCTGCAACCAGATCGAGCGTGCCCCCGGAGACGTGCACGTAGCCGCGCGTCTCATCCTCGGAGTTGTCCGACTTGAGTGCGTCGCCGCCGGCATTCACGGTGACGGTTCCGCCCTCAACAGTCAGCGAGTCCTTGCCGCGCAGGCCGTCGTCGGCCGCAGTGACCGTGATGTCGCCCGAGAGCACTACGAGGTCGTCGAGGCTGGTGATGCCGTCGTTCGCAGCGCTGGTCACCGTGAGTGAACCGTCGCCGGAGATCGTGAGGTCTGCGTCGCTAAACAAGGCGGCGTTTGCCTCGTCGTCCTTGCCCGATGATGAGAGGGTGTTGCTGCCACTGAGCGAGACGGCAACATCCTGGGCGTTGAGAACCGCGATCGCGGCGCTCGTCGAACTGGAGATCTGCGCGCCATCGAGAACGAGGGCAACGACCCCCTCTTCGGCGGTATCGACGACGACCTGCCCGGTCAGTTGTCCGGTCAGCACGTAGGTGCCGACCGAGGTGATGGTCACTGTGGCGCCATCGACGACGACGCCCGCTCCGTCCGTCGAGGCGGTCGATCCGTCGAGGGTGATCGTCACGGATGCGTCGCTGGTCCACTCGTCGTCGTTTACTGTCGTCGAGTTCGCGTTGGCCGCGAGCACCTCGGTGGCCACGACGCCGGTGTCGAGTTCGACAACGGCTGCGCTGTCGGGCACCGAGGTGGTGGTCGCGACGGTTGCCGAGCATCCGGCCAGCAGCAGGCCGCCGATAAAGAGCGAACTGGCGACTGCAGTGAGGGTGTACTTGGAGTTCTTCATGGTCATGCTCCTTGGAAGTGTCGGCGCAACACGCGCGCCCATTTGTTGGAGGGAAGTGCTGGTCTGATGGCGGCAAGCCCGGTTCCGAACTTGGAGATGGTGACGGGTCGGTGACCGGATGCCCAGAGCAGTCGGTCGATCTCGGATGTACGCGAGCCCGACTTGGTCTCGATGATCACGAGGTCGGGTCGGCGCAGAATCTGGCCGTCGCCGCCCTCCCAGCTGAGGTCGGTATCGATCGTTGCGCGGCTCAGGCTCGACTCGATGAACAGCGTGGTGCGGTCGTAGCGCGTCACCAGGGTCGGCACCAGCTCCAGCTCGCCGGCGTGTCCGATGCCGATGCGTCTCCAGCGCGCGGTCGGTGTAGTCCCGCGCCGAGAGGCCCAGAGTGTCGCTGTGGGCGAGCTCGTGGGCGACCCGGTTCTTCACCGTGGTGCTTCGCGCACCGCGGGTCTTGACCTCCAGCCACGCCTCGCTGCGTGTCGAGGTATGACCGGGTGCGCACCTTGAACCGGCGCCGACGAGCGTGGGCCGCCATGCGGTAGCTCAACAGGTCGGGGGTGTCGAAGTAGACGGACTCGTAGGAGCTCGACTGCTGCCCGTCGATCTCGAGCACGCGGGTCGCGTGGTCAAGGCCGCCGAGCACGACGTCGGCCTCGCGGCGGGTGAGGGCGTACTTGCGGTCCACCCGGGTTTGCAGCGCGGCCTTCTCGTTGAGCTCCTCCAGAGAGATGGTGCGCAGGGTCGCGAGCGCGGTCGACGTGGTCATCGGGCATCCAATCGTTCGTGCGTTTCGATGGTTCGCAGAGCCGGGGTGAGCTGGTAGCGCACCTCGACGAGGGTCGAGTCGTTGATGAGGTCGACGTGGCGCACCGTCACGTGGTGCACGCGAGCGCCGAGCATCACGGTCGAGCGCCGCGATGAGGCTGGCCTCGTCGGTGTACGCGCTGTCGAGCTGCATGGTCTGCAGTCGGTAGGTTCCGAACAGGCGCGGGTGATCGCCGACGAGCATGACCGCGAGCAGCAGGGCCATGAGCCCCAGGATCAGTGGGTCGACTGTTGTCGAGAGGCCGGCGAGCAGGCCGAGGGCCAGCGACGCGAAGTAGTAGGCGATCTCGTGTTGCTTGATCTCCGAGGACCGCAGCCGGATGATCGACAGCACCCCGAACAGGCCGAGACCGACCCCGAGACCGACGGTCGCGCTGGCGAGCACGATCGAGAGGGCAAGCACCCCGACGTTGACGGTGAGGAACGCGACGACCAGATCCTTGCGGCGGTGGCGCGGAAAGTAGAGACCGAACGTGAGAATGACGATCGCGACGAGATCGATGGCGATCATGACGGGTGTAACCATGGGGTGCTCCTGTCTGTGGTGACAAGAGACATCCCATCGGGGGTGCCTATGAGATTCCTATGAGCCGGGTATGAGCGGGCCGTGGATGCGTTGTAACCCGGCCTCTGCTTGGCCCCGCTGCTAGGGAGCGTTCACCGGCTCCCGCTGGAGTGACACGATGATCGGCATGGGGATGAAGTCGAGCTGATACCCCCGAGTCACGACGGTGTACGTGCCGTCGGCGAGTTCCTCAATGCGCGGATCCGAGGCGCGGGACGAGAAATCACCGCAATTCTCGGAGAATAGCTGCCATCGGGTAGTGCCCTCGCTGGTGAATGAGCCGCCCCCCGTGAACTCGCACCCGGTTCGTGTCACGGGTACGAAGGCCAACGCCGCGATGGTACCCGCAACGAGCGTGAGCACGGCGGCCAGAACAATGGTGCGTCGGCGGATGCCACGCCGACGCCATTCCGGACCCGCAGCTCGACGTCTCAGCGCAATCTGTCGAGCGCGAGCGGCTCGCACCGTGGGATCTAGTCGGACCGTCAAGACGAACACTCCGACAGATAGCGCCGCGACAAGCACCGCAAGAATCGGCTCCGCTGGCGACACGGCCGACTCGCTCGTCGAGGCCACCAGTCCCCACGAAATCGTCGCGACCAGAAGCAGTCCCTGCCACAGCGGGAACGCGCTGAATCGAGTGAGCGACACGGGGCGTAGCGGCGCTCGCCGAGTGACAATGATCGCGTTGGTCAACATCGATGCCGCCAACACCACCGCGAATGTCGACACCGCTAGCGTGTGCACCCACGCGGCCGTGTACTGGTTGAACTCCGTGATGCGGGAAACGGCGCCCTGTGTCCAGACCCACACACCAACCGGCAGCACCACGGCCGGGAACACCGACGCACGCATCGCGATTGCAAACGCGGCACGGCGCGGTGATTGGATCATGCGCAGATGGTAGCGAACATTCTTTCGGTACACCCCCCGGGACTTGAACCCGGAACCCACTGATTAAGAGTCAGTTGCTCTGCCAATTGAGCTAGAGGTGCTTGGCTGGCCCAACCCAAAGGTGGACCGAGGAACAAGGTTAGCATGAGTGACAACGACGAGGAGTGCGATGACTGAGCGGCTCGAAGCGGGCGAGGTAGCACCCGCATTCACCCTGACCGATCAGCACGGGGCATCCGTGTCCCTGGCCGACCTGGCGGGCCAGAAGGTGATCCTCTACTTCTATCCAGAAGCCATGACCGAGGGATGCACGAAGCAGGCCTGCGACTTCCGCGACAACCTGAACTCGCTGAAGTCCGCCGGGTACACCGTCGTCGGAATCTCCCGGGACGACCCGACCAAACTCGCGAAATTCGAGAAGGTCGACGGCCTCAATTTCACGCTGTTGAGCGATCCGGATCGTGCGGTGCACGAGCGATATGCGGTGTGGGGCGAGAAGCAGCTCTACGGCAAAACGGTGGTCGGGGTCATCCGTTCGACCTTCGTGCTCGATGAGCGCGGCGTCATCACGCACGCGCTCTACAACGTGAAGGCCACGGGCCACGTGGCGATGCTGCGCAAGAAGCTCGGCTTCTGAGCAGCGTCGGGTCCCGCGTTACTAGCCGCTAGTCGCGGCGCGTCGCGGCCACGACGGCCGGCGTGAATACGAGCACGATCACGATCACCGCGGGGATGAGCAGGGCCCAGCCGATCGCGGGCTGGGCGAACAACCCCTGAAAGCTGCCGACGGCCACAGCGAGTTGCAGTACCTGCCAGACGATCGCGGCGCCTCGAACCCACGAGCTGGCGCGCAGCACGTTCACCCCGATGACGCCGAGCCAGATCGCCGCAATCGCAGTCAGTACGGTGAGAAAGAGCGCGCTCGCCAGCGACGCCGGAGTTGCGATCATCAGCTCGACGACGAGGTACACCACGGCCGCGACGAGCAGCGCACACTCCGCGAAGATGAGAACCGCGAGAGCGATGATGAGCGGATGCCGCGGCGCGGGGTCCGAACTGGTTACCGTACGGTCATCCGCTGTACTCACTGTGTCATCCCATACAAAACCATTGATTTGCATCTAACGGTGTGAGAGTCTATATGAGGTTGATTTCACGCTCCCAGTGTCGCGGGCGAATCCCGGAAAATCCCATTTCGAACCATCTGGACGCGGTTTTTGTCATACGCGACCTACCCCGCGACGCACTCCGTCGCGAGCACCAAAGGAGCAACACCATGGATTGGCGCGACAAAGCCGCCTGCCTCACGGCAGACCCCGAACTGTTCTTCCCCGTCGGCAACACCGGCCCCGCAGTCGACCAGATCGACAAGGCCAAGGCCGTGTGTGGTCGCTGCTCCGTCACCGAGATGTGCCTCCAGTACGCGCTCGACACCTCACAGGACTCCGGCGTCTGGGGTGGCCTCAGCGAAGACGAGCGCCGCGCCCTGAAGCGTCGTGCGGCTCGGGCTCGTCGCGCTTCCTAGCTAACTCGGCCGCGCTCAACCGGCCGGCTTAAGCCAGGTCAGCGGAATGTCGATCGTCACCTCGGTGCCGCTGCCCACGAGGGTGTGCCAGTCGATCGTGCCGCCCAGTTCGCCCTGAATTAGGGTACGAACGATCTGCGTTCCGAGTCCAGAACCGACCTTGCCCTCGGCGAGTCCGACACCGTTATCGCGCACCTTCACGCTCAGCTTCTCTGTCGGTGCGCTTGGCGGAGATCTCGACCTGACCATCCTCCCGGCCCGCCAGACCGTGTTCGACGGCGTTCGTGACCAGCTCGGTGAGGGCCAGCGCTAGCGGCGTCGCGTACTCGCTCGGCAGCGGACCGAAGCTGCCCGTCGAGGTCGGGTGCACCGTCGTGTTGTGGCTCGATGCCACCTCCGCGATCAGCAGCAAGACGCGGTCGAACACCACGTCGAAGTCGACGCTCTGATTGAGCCCCTCGCTGAGGGTGTCGTGAACGACGGCGATGGCGGCCACCCGGCGCATGGCCTGTCCGAGCGCGTCACGTGCGACATCGCTGTGGGTGCGCCGCGCCTGAATCCTCAGCAGGGATGCCACAGTCTGCAGGTTGTTCTTGACCCGATGGTGAATCTCGCGGATCGTGGCATCCTTCGTCAGAAGCTCGCGCTCCTGGTGGCGCACCTCGGTCACGTCGCGGCACAGCACGATGGCGCCGACGCGAGCGCCCTTGTCGCGCACCGGGATGGTGCGCAGCGACACGGTGACCCCGCGCGACTCGATGTCGGTGCGCCATGGCGCCCGACCGGTGACCACGAGTGGCAAGGACTCGTCGACCGTGAGCCGGCCGTGCAGCAACCCCGTGGTGACCTCCGCGAGCGACTCGGCCTCGAGTTCGCCGGCGAAGCCCATGCGGTTGAAGGCGGAGAGCGCGTTCGGGCTCGCGAACGTGACTATTCCGTCCACGTCGAGTCGAATGAGACCATCGGATGCTCGGGGCGCGCCACGGCGCGGACCGCTCGGAGCGCCGAGGTCGGGAAAGTCACCCGTCGCGATCATCGCGAACAGGTCGTTGGCGCAGCCGTTGAAGGTCAGCTCCTGGCGGCTGGGCGTGCGTGCCTCGCTCAGGTTGGTGTGGCGGGTGATCACCGCGATAGGTTTCTCGGTCGTCGCCGATCCGCTCGGGCTCAGTCGCCGCATCACGGGAACCGCCCGCACCCTGGTCGGGGTCTCCTCGTACCAATCCGGGGTCGCGGTGTCGACGATGCTCGCCGTCTCGTAGGCCTCGGTGACCTGCGCCTTCCACTCCGGCTTGATCGCCTGGCCGACGAAGTCGCGATAGAACAGGGTCGCCGAGCTCGATGGTCGGGCGTGCGCGACGGCGACGAAATCCGGCGTCCTCGTTCGGAACCCACAGCACGATATCGGCGAAAGCGAGGTCCGCGATCAGTTGCCAGTCGCCCACCAGAAGGTGCAGCCACTCGATGTCTGCGTCGCTGAAGCGGCCCTGGGCCTGAACGAGATCACTGAGGGTCGACACGAGATAAGGCTAGCCGCCCGCGACCGACCTCCGTGCCTAGCAGCGATGCAGTGCCTCCACTCTCGCGCTCAGCGCGCCGGGACCTCCGAGCAGGAGTACCTGTCGGTCACCGTATCCCTTCATGGCAAGCAGGTCTGCCATAGGAATGCAGGTCGGCGGTGTCACGTAGAGCGGGTTGCCCTCGGCGGCCGCGCGGGCCGCTCCTGAGAGAGCATCCGCGAACCCTGTTCCCACCGCAAGGTAGGTGGCGCCGGAGCCAGAGAAGAAGTAGGCGTTGATCGCTGTCGACGTGGCATATCGGTCGGCGCCCGCGACGCGCGCGACCGGCCGCGAGGTGCCCACAAGCTGCGCCTCAATACTTGCCGAGACAACGCCGGTACCGCCGACGATCACAATCTGTGCCGGATCGACGTCGGCGATGAGCGCGAAGTCCGCCGAGCTGAGCACTCCGTTTCCGGGCACCAGCAGCACGGGCGAGTTGAATCGAGTGGCGGCGGCCGGTCCCGCGGAGAGGGCATCCGGAAAGTTGTCACCCGTCGCGACGACCAGCGTGTCCGCGGGCTGAGTGAGGCTGAACGCGTACTCGATGATCTGGCGCGACGTGTCGTAGCGATCGGTGCCGGAGATTCGGGTGACGGGGTTGGTGACGAGTGCCTGAAGTTGACTCTCCACGTTCTCCGAGAGCGCCCCCGGCCCGCCGACCATGACAATCTCGTCTGGCGCGATGCGCTGGATCTGTTGGCGCACTGCCGTGGGCACCGAGTTCGGCTCGACGAGCATGAGAACGGCGTCATCCTGGGCTGCCGCGGGGCCAGCCCCGAGGGCGTCGGGAAAGCTCCCGCCGCTCGCGATGTAGACGGTTCCGCCCATCCCATCGGGATACTTGGTCGGGTCGGACCAGACGGCGGCGGAGGTCGCGAATCGGTCGGGCCCGGCAATGCGTGACACCGTCACGGGGCCAGGAACGGTGAGAAGAGCATTGATGTTTGACGTTGTTGACACACCCGTGACCGCAACTAAGTCGCCCGTTCCATATTCATGGTTGTCCCACGCTTCGAGTGAATACTTCGTACCACCCGCGCCCTGATTGTTATCGCCGAACGTGATCTGGTAGTTGCCGGGCGCCAGTCCGCGCAGCGTGTAGGTTCCGTCGGCCGCCGCAATCGTTCCGGTGAGCTGATCGAAGACGAGCGGATGTGCCGGGTCCTGCAGGTAGGCATAGATGGCGAAAATTCCTGGGCCATCGATACCGGTCACGGTTCCCGTGATCTTTCCTCCGGTCGCCAGCGCTGCGTCGAAGGTCGGCGAGTCTCCCGCCGCCAACGGCACCAGCGGAGCCTGGCTGGCGAGCACCTCGTCATTCCAAAACTCCGAGATGTAGCTTCCCGTCGTGAAGTCGCCGACATTGAACCGGATGCGGTAGCTGCCATCCGCGATTCCGGTGAGGGTGTAGTTGCCCGCCGCGTCCGTGTAAACCTGATAGACGTTGGTCGGGTTGTAGGCCTGTACGCGAACATTCTGGATCGGCAACCCCGAGTCGACACTCGTCACTGTGCCGCTAATCTGCGCGGGAGTTGCGGCTAGGGCGGGAGCTGCGGGAACTAGCCCGAGCAGCCCGAGAGCGAGTGCGACCACCGCGGCGCGGGTACGGCCTACTCCACTGCGACGGACGGACGGCGCTGAGCTTGTGTTTTGGACAGTCATACCCCCACGACGTTCCAGACCCTCTGGCAGGTTGACACGTGTGCCGACGACGCTCGCGCCCGCCTAGCTGGACCGTCGCCGCGCACGCGTTGGCGCCACGCTGGGCGCGAGTCGAAGGCTCACGAGGTCGGCGATCGCCCGCCGTGCCGCCGAGCGCGGGGCGACGTCGAGAAGCGTCCGCCCGCTGAGCAGCGCGGCGTCGAGGGCACTCTGGTCGTGCGGAATGAGCATCGCTGAGTCGATTCCGCCGAAGCGTGCGAGGGTTCGCATCACCTGAGATGACGGACCCGGCCCTATGACGGACGCCCGAACCCGGTTCATGACAACGTCCACCGCGCTCGCCGAACAGGTTTCGAGCAGGTCGACGTGGGCACGCAGAAACCGGGACATGCCAACCGGATCCGCGGACCCCACGGCCACCACCCGATCCGCCCCGCGCAACGCCGCTACGGTGGCCGCATTGCGCCTGGGCGCGAACACGTCGCTGGAGATCTCCTCATCGCTCTCCAGACTGGAAGCCAGGTCGAGCACCGTGTACTCAGCCCAGTCACGGCAGAGCCCGATCACGGCAGCAACCCGCTCCTGCGACAGCTCGGGCCAGCGGCTCGGCCGTCCAATGCCGGTCAACACCCGAAAGGGTGCTGCGCCGTCGTAGCGCTGGCTGAGCCGATCGAGTTCCTCGACGGAGAGGCTATCGCCGCCGGCCAGCCGGCACGCGGCGGCGAAGCCCGGCGACTCGTCGAGCATCCCCAGCGCCGGTGCCACGGATGCTCCGTAGGTGTCGACATCGGCAAGGACAACCGTGTGCCCGAGCGCGGCCAATTCGCTCGCGACTGAAATCGCGAGCGTGGTGCGCCCGGGAGCGCCCGACGGTCCCCACACGGCGATGACCGTCCCGCGCTCGGCGTGGGCAGCGACTTCGGGGGCACGCTGGCTCGGGCCACCCATGAGAGGTTCGATCGCGGGCCAGCCGACCGCGGCATCCGTCGTCTCGTACACGCCGAGGGATGCCGCGTGCCGCCGCTCCAGTTCGGTGCCCACTAGTGCGATCACGCTCACGCCCGTGTCGTCACACGCCGCCAACACCCGCGCCGAGAGAAACTGCGGGCTCGCGCAGAGCACCGCGACCGCTGGCCTGAGCGCGCGGACCGTCACCTCGATCTGTTGGGCGCTCGAACCGCTGGCAAGAACCTCGTGACCGTGTCGCACCGCCTCGCGACGCAAGGCCACCTCGGCGGTGCTGTCAACGCCGAGCACGAGTGTCGTCATCCCTCACTCCCCCAGCGGGATCGCCACCGGCACGATCGACACGCTCGCCTCGTTGGCGATCGCCTCGAGTACCGCGGCGATCTGGTTGCGCGGCACGAGCACCTCGATGGCTGTCACGTCACCCCCTGTCACGATCGTGCGGGTCTCCACGAGACGAACGACGATCGCCTCACTGACGATGACCACGGGATCGGCGAACGCGCGATCCTCGGTGCGACGCGTGGCCCACACCTCGACCGTTGCGCCCGGGGTCACTGAGGTCGCGAGGGTCGAATCTACGTCGAGCACAAGCGGTGCCATCCGCTCGCCATCCACTGCGCCGACCGCGCTGACCGGGATCAACTCACCGACGCTCACCGGGCGGGTGATGATCACGCCGGTCGAGGGGATGTCGCCGGGGACGAGATATGGTGCGGTGGCCGCATCCAACCGAATGTTCTGCACCCGAAGATCGGCGGACCGAACGCGGTCGCCGGGTGTGAGTGACGCACCTGCCGCGTACACCTCGACGGTCCGGTCGGTGGCGGCAACGATGCCGACCACGCCAGCGATCGATGCGACAACCAGTAGTACCCCGACGATCAGTCGGGGATCGAGTAACACTGCTCGGGCCCGGGTGCGCGCCATGGTGTCCTTTCGACGGAGTCACCCATCGTCGCCACGCGTGCGGCCTCGGGGCTGAAGTTATCCACACCGCGCCCGCTGACACCCGCACGGGAACATAATCGGATGCATGAAGGACGCCACCGCCGCAGGTCTCGGCCGTTTCCTCACCCTCGCCGACACCGCGGAACTGCTCAACGTCTCGGCGAGTGAGGTCGGAGATCTGGTGAGTTCAGGAGAGCTTCCCGCCATTCGGGTCGGAGCCCACAGGCAGTGGCGCGTTGAACGCGCCGTGCTCGAGGGCTACATCGACGGGTTGTACGAGCAGGCGAGACGTATGAGCCTGTGGAATCAGGCCCAGTTCGCGGAAGTCGCCGAGTTCCCGTTCGGCGAGCGCGAATCGCGCGGCGCTCGCGCCCGCTAGAACACGACCAGCACCACGCTCGCCAACGGCACCAGCGCCACCTCGGTGACCTCTCCGGCGCGACGTGCGGAACCCGGCTCGTGCACGGCGAGATCGACGTGATCGCGACCAACCCGGTCGATCGTGCCGCGGAGCAGTCCTGCCTCGGTGGCGAGGTCCACGGCTCGGCGGCGGCGGCAGAGGTCGCGCAGCACGAACGGCAGCCCCAGACGGAGCGCGAGGGATGCCTCGGCGCGAGCATCCGCACCCGAGTCGAGGCTCGACGACACGCGACGCGGCGACACGGTCACCGCCGCGATCGCGGACAGCGGCAGCACGCACCGGCCACGCCTGACCGGGCCGTCAACGACCTCCCCCGACGCCCAGTCCCGGCCGAACGCGTCAATGATGACACTCACCCGACTCCCCGTGCGCAGGGTCACCGCGAGCGGCTCATCGCCGGCGGCACGCAGCGCCCGCAGCCGGTCGCGCACGCCCAGACGTCCGAGACGGAGCCGCTCCTCCTCGACGACGAGTTCCTGCTCCTCGGCGCTGAGCTCGCGCTCGAGTTGCCCCTCTAGGTCGTCGAAGAGTTCGTCCCAGCGCATGCCTGGACCCTAGGTCCCTCGGAGGACCCCAGCTAGCAAGTTATCCACATTCTCGCCGGCGTGATGGACATGGCCTCGCCGGTGGTGGTTATGTGGTCTCACCCGCCGCAGGGTTGACCGGATTCTTCTGGCAACGATTGAGGTGGGTTTGTTGAGCAGCGCACTGCCGTCCAAGGTCATACGTCCCCGATTCGAACCAGACGAGTTCTTCGGTCAACAGCCCACCGCGACAGCGTCTCTGCCCAATCCCCAGCCCCTCATCGAGAATCTCACGCGATGCGTCGTCGAGATTTTGGCTGGCGCCCGCGACCTCGAGCAGATCTCCCGCTGGGTCACCGACGACGTGTACAAACACTTGCTGAAGCGGGTCGTGCTTTCGGCACGGGCTCGCCAGGCGAAGGGTCAACCGGTGGCGCGGCCCACGTTCGGCATCGGGTCGACGACGATGTGCGAGCCGGCCGACGGGGTGGTCGAGGCGGTCGTCATCGTGCGCGGTCGGGCTCGCACCCGCGCGGTCGCGATCCGGCTGGAGGGCATGGACCACCGTTGGCGAGCAAGCGCCATCAACGTGCTCTGACCTACGGTGCTATCAGGCTTCGGACCTACCCCGGCACCTCGAACCAGACCGACGCCCCGGTGCTTCCCGAGCCAAACCGCATCTCCCAGCATCCGGGTGCATCGAGTACGAATCCGGTGCCCCACTCCAGTCCCGGGCGTTCGTAGGTGCTGCTCGTGTGCGCTTCCGGCCCCCACGAGAGGTCCCGCTCAGCACCCGTGGGGTCAAGCAGTCGAACGGTGTCGCCGCCGACACCGTCGAGACGCCAGACGACCTTCACGTCGCCGCCCACGTGAAACGCGGGCGCGCCGTCCGCCATGATCAGGCCGAACAGGCTTACCCCGTCGCCGCCCGGATTTGGTGTGCCCTGAACCTCGGGGAAGCCCGAATTCTCGCTTATTGGGGATGCTGGTGCGCAACCGGATGCCCCGAGCGGCCCGAACCCGGTCGCCGAGGCAGCGGTCGGTGTGGGCGTCGCTGCGGTCCACGGCCCGGCCGTGCAGCCCGACACGAAGGCGAGAAGCCCCGCTGTCGCAACTACACCGGCCAGGCGAGGCATGGGACTACTGTCCGCGCTTCTCCTGCGCGCGGCGCTCTGCGCGGTTCTGGGGCGGCGGGGCCGCACCATCCGTGCGCTGACCGAACGCGCCACGTGCGGCGGGCGCCTGCTGCTGCGGCTGCTGAGCGGCCGGACGCTGCTGCGCCGCCTGCTGTTGCTGGGCCAACGCGGTCGCGCCACGCTCGACCTGGCCGCGCTGGTTGCGCACTTCCAGATCGCCGGAGGCGTCTTCGCTCGGGGCCGTGTAGGTGAGCTGGTTCGCGGGCGCCGCGGGCGCCTGCAGACCACGCGCCTGCACGGTCGGACCCGAAGCACCACCGGTGACTTCGACCTCGAGGTTGAACAGGAAGCCGACGGCCTCCTCGCGAATCGAGCCCATCATCGACTGGTAGAGCGCGAAACCCTCGCGCTGGTACTCGACCAGCGGGTCACGCTGTGCCATCGCGCGCAGGCCGATGCCGTCTTTGAGGTAGTCCATCTCGTAGAGGTGGTCGCGCCAGCGACGGTCGATGACCGAGAGCACGACGCGCCGTTCGAGCTCGCGCATAGCGGCCTCGCCGAGCGACTGCTCGCGACGCTTGTACGCGATTTCGGCATCCGACAAGATCTCTTTCGTCACGAAGCTGGTCGTGACGCGACCGCGCGTGCCCGCCTCGCTGAGCAGCTCGTCGACGGTGATCGAGATCGGATAGAGCGTCTTCAGCTCCGTCCACATCGCGTCGAAGTCCCAGTCGTCTGAGTGACCTTCTCCGGTGTGCACCTCGATGACCTCGGTCACGACGTCGGTGAGGAACTTGCTGACGCGGTCCTGGAGGTCATCACCCTCGAGGATGTGCCTGCGGTCGCTGTAGATCGCCTCGCGCTGACGGTTGAGAACGTCGTCGTACTTGAGCACGTTCTTGCGGATCTCCGCGTTGCGCGACTCGACCTGGCTCTGTGCGCTGCGGATGGCGCGGCTCACGACCTTGGACTCGATCGCGATGTCGTCGGGAACGCCGCCCCGACCCATGAGTGCCTCCGCCGCGCCGCTATTGAAGAGGCGCATGAGGTCGTCTTGCAGCGACAGGTAGAAGCGGCTCTCGCCCGGGTCGCCCTGGCGGCCGGAGCGACCACGCAGCTGGTTGTCGATTCGCCGCGACTCGTGGCGCTCGGTGCCGAGCACGTACAGTCCACCGACCTCGACGACCTTGGCCGCCTCGGTCTCGACCTCGTGCTTGACCGTCTCGTAGACGGCATCCCACTGAGCCTCGTAGTCGTCGGGCGTCTCGACGGGGCTGAGTCCCTTGGCGTTCATCTGTGCAACGGCGAGGAACTCCGCGTTTCCGCCGAGCATGACGTCGGTACCACGACCGGCCATGTTGGTGGCGACAGTGACAGCACCCAGGCGCCCGGCCTGCGCGACGATTGCCGCCTCACGCGCGTGGTTCTTGGCGTTGAGCACCTCGTGCCGCACGCCCTTCTTGGCGAGCATCTTGGAGAGCAGCTCGCTCTTCTCGACGCTGGTCGTACCTACGAGCACCGGCTGGCCGTTGGAGTGTCGCCCCACAATGTCTTCGACGACCTGCTCGAACTTGGCCTGCTCGCTCTTGTAGACGAGGTCGCTCTGGTCCTTGCGAAGCATCGGCTTGTTGGTGGGAATCGCAACCACACCGAGCTTGTAGGTGCTCATGAACTCGGCGGCCTCGGTCTCCGCGGTACCGGTCATACCGGACAGCTTTGAGTACAGGCGGAAGTAGTTCTGCAGCGTCACCGTCGCGAGGGTCTGGTTCTCGGCCTTGACCTCGACACCCTCCTTGGCCTCGATGGCCTGGTGGATGCCCTCGTTGTAACGGCGGCCCGCGAGGATGCGCCCGGTGTGCTCGTCGACGATGAGAACCTCGCCGTTCATGACGACGTAGTCCTTGTCTTTCTTGAACAGGGCTTTGGCCTTGATCGAGTTGTTGAGGAACGAGATCAGCGGGGTGTTCGCCGACTCGTACAGGTTGTCGATACCGAGGTAGTCCTCGACCTTCTCGATGCCGGCTTCGAGCACACCAACGGTGCGCTTCTTCTCGTCGACCTCGTAGTCGACCTCGGGGATCAGCTTGTTGGCGACCCCGGCGAACTCCGCGAACCACCGGTTGGCCTCACCCGAGGCCGGACCGGAAATGATCAGCGGCGTGCGAGCCTCGTCGATGAGGATCGAGTCGACCTCGTCCACGATCGCGTAGTGGTGTCCGCGCTGCACCATGTCTTGTGCCTGCCACGCCATGTTGTCGCGCAGGTAGTCGAAACCGAACTCGTTGTTGGTGCCGTAGGTGATGTCTGCCGCGTACTGCTCGCGGCGCTCGGCCGGAGTCTGGCCGGAGAGGATGCAGCCGGTGGTCATCCCGAGCGCGCGGAAGATGCGCCCCATCAGTTCGGACTGGTAGCTCGCGAGGTAGTCGTTGACCGTGATGACGTGAACGCCGTTCGAGGCGATCGCGTTGAGGTAGGCAGCGAGGGTCGCCACGAGGGTCTTGCCCTCACCGGTCTTCATCTCGGCGATGTTGCCGAGGTGAAGCGCCGCTCCTCCCATGAGCTGAACGTCGAAGTGACGCATGCCGAGGGTGCGTACGGCGGCCTCACGCACCGCGGCGAACGCCTCGGGCAGCAGGTCGTCGAGCGATTCGCCGTTCGCGTGGCGCTCGCGCAAGCTCGATTGTCTCGTGCTTGAGGTCTTCGTCGGTGAGTTCCTTGAAGTCCTCTTCGAGGTGATTGACCGCATCCGCATAGTTCTTCAGGCGGCGAAGGAGTCGACCTTCACCCATGCGAAGTGCGCGTTCGAGAACGTTGGCCACCGATTACTCCTCATTGTTCTGCGGCGCACGAGCGCGCAGTTATCAGTTCGTAATCGTACCAACTTGGGGCTGAGAAGAAGCCCCCATCGAACTACGCGCGGCGCGAACGCTTCGCGGGCGTCGACTCCTCTTCTTCATCCTGCAGACCAATGACACCGTAGTCCCAGCCCTTGCGGCGGTAGACGACGCTCGGGCGGTCCGTCTCCGCGTCGATAAACAGGAAGAAGTCGTGGCCGACGAGCTCCATGTGATCGACGGCATCCGACACGGTCATGTGGGTCGTGGGAAACACCTTCTCGCGGATGACGACCGGCGTGTACGGCTCCTCCGAGTCGACCGGCTGAACGGCAATCTCACCGGTCGCGACGCGCTCGAGCACGTCGGGCGATGCCGGAGTGATGTCGACGACCCGAAAGCCATCGGCGGATGCCTCGCGCAGCGAAACCGGACGGTGCTTGCCGCGATGCACCTTCTTGCGGTCTTTGGACTGGCGGATGCGCTCCATCAGTTTGGCCATAGCCAAGTCGAATGCGACGTACTTGTCGCTGCCCGACGACTCCGCCCGCACCAGTGGGCCAGGACCGATGAGAGTCAACTCGACCCGATCGTCGCCGCTCGAGCCCCGGGTCTCGTGGTGTCTGGCCACCTTCACCTCGAACGCGATCGATTTCTCGGCGAGATGCTCGACCTTCTCGGCCTTCTCCGTTGCGTACTCGCGGAAACGGTCCGTAACCCCCAGGTTTCGTCCGGTGATGGTGATGTCCATGACGCCCTCCAGCCTGTCTAAGCGCGGCCGCCGGGTGAGTCAGGCGATCTCTCGCGCCTCCTTTTCGCCACCGTACTCCAGCCCTGCCGCAATGTCACGAAACGGTAAAATCCTCACAGTGAACGCTACGGTTGCGGCCCCGATCACGACCCCGCCGGCCCGGCAAACCGCCCGCTCCGCCTCAGCGAGAGTCGCGCCCGAGGTGAGGATGTCGTCCACCAGAACGAACGATCGGCCGTCGAGGCGGCGACGAGCCACGAATGCACCGCGCAGGTTTTCTTCGCGCTGCTCGAGCCCGAGCGACTTTTGGGTGGCCGTGCGTCGACCGTGGCGCAGACCCCGCACCGATCGCAACCCGGCTCGGCGCACCAGCAGCCCCACAGGGTCGTAGCCGCGGCGGCGGTACGCGGCACGACTCGGGGGGATGCACAGGAGCTCGGCTGCGGGAGCCGTGGCCGTCGCGGCGGCCACGGCCGCGGCGAGCGCTCGGGACAGGGCCGATGCGGCATCCGTTCGGCCCTGCTCCTTGTAGGCGAGGATGACGCGCCGCACCCGCCCTTCGTAGAGCAGCGCCGTGTGCACCCTCAGCCCGCCCACCGCGCGCAGCGTCACGTCGGGCAGCAGGGCGGCCAGACACGCCACGCACAGGGACCGGTCGTCGGCCCCGCACCCCGCGCACTCAACCGGGAACAGCACCGCCCAGGCGTCGCGGAGATGGTCGGCCCAGGCAGGAGTCGGAAGGTCGCTCGGTCGCATCCGAAACAGCGTGCCAGCGTGCAGCCTCCACCGAGCTGCACCTATCAGAGCTGTGGACTACTGCTTGGTTCCGAGGAACGTGGCGGAAACTCCCGTGACCACCCAGCTGCTGCCCTGGAGCCGCCACACTTCGCCGTTCGAGCGCAGCACGCGCAGCCCGTCGGCGCCAGCGTTACCGCCGGCGATCGTCGTAGCATCCTGCACCTGGCCAAGAACGGAGCTGGGGCCGCCGACCTCGTACATCGTGACGAGGGATCCCCCGTTGGCCGCCGAGATCGTCGCCACCCTGCGATCGTCGACCCACGTCGCGTCGATCGGAGCACCCGTCGCGACAGGCAGCTCGAGGGGCGCGCCCAACGAGATCGGGGTGTTGTCTTGTTGCCGAATGATTCCCGCAACGTACAGGCGCGGCCCGAGCGACGTCTGCAGGTACAGCAGCAGTCGAGTGCCGTCGCGCGACACGTCAATGGAGGCGACAGTGCCCTCCGCCCAGAGCCCGGTCTGCACGGGATGGTGAGTGCCGTCGGTCTCGCTGGCGAGCAGCGACGTGGCGTCAGCGCTGCGCACCGACCAGAGGAACTTGAAGGGATCCATCGTCGGGGAGGCGAGACCGGAACGATCGTCGATGAGTTGCGCTTGACTGCCGGAACCGACGAAGTACATTCCCCCGGGCGCGAGAACAACCACGGACTGCTGGTTGGTTCCGAGCGTTGCTGCGGTAGCGCCTGTCGCGACGACCTCGGCCGACAGGGGTGCGATGGCGCTGATGCCACTTCCCGGGTCAAACCCGAACTCGTCGCCGGTGCCGACGAGGGCAGCACCCTCGACCGTCGGGTTGACGGTCGCGCCGACCCCCGCCAGCGGCGTCGAGAGCGGAACGCCGCCGACCGTCATGTCGACAACCGAGACGTCGAGGGATGCCGCCAGCTGCTGCCGCATCCGGTCCCGCTCCTGGGCGGACGCGGTGAGCGCCTCCGAGCTCAGGTCGACGATGGCGCTACCCGGGGCAACGACGACGGAGTCCGGCCCGAGTGATGTCGACACCGGGAACGCGGAGAGCAGCACGCCCTGCTGGAGCCAGCTGGTGGGGCCAGCGAGCAGCGCCCGCACGATCTTGCCGGAGACGGTCGCGCGCGACGGGAACCAGCGCACGTCTGGCACGAGGTAGCGGTAGCTCGGGTCGAAGAAGTAGAGGGCTCGCTCGGTGAAGACCGCGTCGAAGCTCGACTGCGTCAGCACGATGCCGTTGGGGGCCGTCGCGATGCGCCATTCGCCATCCACCTGAGCAAAGGTGAAGTCGAGCACCTGGGTGGTCGCGCCGGTCTGGAAGAAGCGGCCGTCGCGATCCACGTAGGCCTGACTGGTGATGGAGTAGTCGAGTTCGCTCTCGTCGACCCCCGCGATAACGGCGGGGATGCCGCTGCGAATCGTCGCACTCTCATCCGGATCCCAGTCTTTCGACAGGTCGGGCGTCAGAAACTGGCGCGCGATGGCGTAGTCGTTCTGGGGGCCGCGCACCGCTCGCATGAAGTCTTCGAGAATCTCGCGTTGGCTGGCGCCGGCCTGCGGTCCCGAGGGCAGCACAATGAACTCGGGATCGATCTGGTCGTCGACGACGGGGCCCGATACAACCCCGCCCGAGGTGGGGATCGCCACGCACCCGCGTGAGGGCGGCAATCGCGACGACGGCAATAGCGATGGCCCTACGCATGGGGGTCCCCCAACGCGGCGGTCTCTTCGGTCGGCGGCAGTTCGAGCGGTGACAGGCGAATGTCGACACCGTGTTCGCGCGGCAGGGTGAGCCGGAAACACGACCCCTCGCCCGGTGCCGACCAGACCTCGAGCCAGCCCCCGTGCAACGCGGCATCCTCAAGGGAGATCGCGAGACCAAGCCCGGTGCCTCCCGTGGTGCGCTGCCGTGAGGGGTCGGCGCGCCAGAACCGGTCGAAGACGCGGTCCATTGCGGCGGGGGTCATGCCCACGCCGTAGTCCCGCACGGCGATCGCGACGGCCTCCTCGTTGCTGTCCACCCAGATGACGATCGGCTTGCCCTCGCCGTGGTCGATGGCGTTGCCGAGCAGGTTGCCGATGATGCGACGGATGCGGCGCGCATCGACCTCGGCTTCGAAGTACCCGCCTTTGGCGACGACGCGCAGGTCGGAACCCTTCGACTCGGCGAGCGGTTGAACGCCCTCGACGGCATCTTCAACGAGCCGCACGAGGTTCGTCGGTTCGATGTCCATCTCGACGGCGCCGGCGTCGTAACGGCTCATCTCCAACAGGTCGGCGAGAAGCACCTCGAATCGTTGCACCTGGGTGTGAAGCAACTCTGCCGTGCGCGCTGTCGCCGGGGCGAAGCCGTCGCGCTGGTCGTAGAGCACGTCGCCGGCCAGCCGGATGGTTGTCAGCGGTGTGCGCAGCTCGTGGGAGACATCCGAGACGAAACGCTGCTGAACCTGCGACAGGGCGGCGAGCCTGGTGATCTGGGACTGCAGGGATGCCGCCATGCCGTTGAACGACCGCGCGAGCGTCGCAATGACGTCGTCGCCCTTCACCGGGATGCGCACCTCGAGTTGGCCGGCGGCCAGCTTCTCGCTGGTCTCGGCCGCGAGCTGCACGGGGCCGACGACGAGTCGCACGACGATGTACGTCACGGCGCCGATCAGTACGACGAGCGCCAGACCGCCAAACACCAGGGTCTGCTGCACGAAGCCGAGAATCTCGGCGGTGTCTTCGATGTTGTAGATGAAGTACAGCTCGTACTTCGCACCCCGGATGTCGATCGTGGTTCCGACGGCGATGCCCGGCTGCACTCGACCGTCGGTCACGAGGGCGACCGACTGAGCATGGGTGCGCCGCTCCGACGATTCCTGCACGGCCGCTCGCAGTTCCGCCGTGATGATGGAGTCGTCGAGCCCCGTGGACTGCAGCGGGGACGGCGAACTCGGACCGTCCTGGCCCGGCGAGCGCTTGACCGCAAACTGCGGTGACCCGCCCGTTGCCGTTGCCGCGCTGAGCATTGCCTTCACCGCGTCGGACAGGGTCACGTCGAGATCCTCGGACCCGACCTGCTCGACGGCGGAATCGAAGAACCGCTGGCCCGTCGTCGCCGCGTTCGCCGTCGTGCTCTCCAACTGCGCTCGGCGAGCGTCGAACAGGTTAGCGCCCATGCTGAACGACATATACCCGCCGATGACGAACACGGCGAACGCGCTCAGCACGACCGTGATCGCGACGGTGCGCACCTGAAGGGACGACCGCCACAGTCTGCCCAGGCGGTGCAACCAGGCGCGCCAGTCCATCTCGCGCATGGCGACTAGGCGGAGCTGCCCGCGCGATAGCCGACGCCACGCACGGTCATGACGATGCGCGGGTTGTCCGGGTCTTCCTCGACCTTGGCGCGCAACCGCTGCACGTGCACGTTCACGAGGCGGGTGTCGGCCTTGTAGTGGTAGCCCCACACCTGCTCGAGCAGCATCTCGCGGGTGAAGACCTGCTGCGGTTTCATTGCCAGAGCGAGGAGCAGCTCGAACTCCAGTGGCGTGAGGCCGATCTTGGTGTCGCCGCGCTTGACCTCGTGGCCCGCGACATCCACCGTCAGATCACCGACCGTGAGGGTGCCGGTCGTCGTCTCCGGAGTCGGGCGCAGTCTGGTGCGGATGCGCGCGACGAGCTCCTTGGGATTGAACGGCTTCACGACGTAGTCGTCGGCGCCGCTCTCCAGCCCCTTAACGACGTCGGCGGTGTCGCTCTTCGCGGTGAGCATGATGATGGGAACGCCGGACTCCTCGCGGATCCGCGCGCAGACGTCGATGCCGCTCATTCCGGGCAGCATGAGGTCGAGCAGCACGAGATCGGGCTGTGCCGTGTGGAAGGCATCCACCGCTTCGGCGCCGTCGGCGCAGAAGTGTGGCTCGAAACCCTCCGTGCGCAGCACGATTCCGATCATCTCCGCGAGCGCGGTGTCATCGTCGACTACAAGAATTCGCGCGTTCACTGGCCCTCGCAACTTCCTTCGAACCCGCAGATATTCACAACGCGGGAGCTTTCGCACAAGAGTAGTCGAGTGTGAAAGCATGATTGCGACCGTTCCTCAAGGTAATGCCCAGAGAGGCGCTAAGTGACCGACAATTCCCCGTGGCAGCCGCCCGCTGGACCGGCCTTGTCTGGACCCCCCGCTGTGCCCGCGTTCGGTGGTCCCGAGGCGCCACCCCCGAGCGCCGGCACCGGCTATCCCCAGGCTCCCCCCGGGTGGACTCCGCCCCCCAAGCCGGGCCTCATTCCGCTGCGCCCCTTGACGCTCGGCGCGATGCTCGGGGCCTCGTTCCAGGTGCTGCGGCGTAACCCGCGTCCCATCTTCGGATTCGCCCTTCTTGTCACAGGATCCGTGTACTTCTTGACGATCCTTCTGGTCGGACTGGTCACCTTTGCCGCCTTCTCCCGGGTGGCCAGCGCCACCGACTCCGATGTCGGCTGCGGTGTCGGCCGGCGCATTCGCCCTCGTCTTCCTCGCGGCGCTCATTGGGGTCGCCCTCTCGCTCGTCGCCTCAGCCGTTCTTCAGGGCGTCGTCTCGCTCGAGGTCGCCCGAGCGACTCTCGGCGAGAAGTTGCGTCTCGGCGGGCTCTGGCGGGCCGCTCGCGGTCGCATCGGCGCCCTCATCGGGTGGACGGTCATCATCGCGTCCGTGGTGCTCGGTGCCGTCGTCGTCGTGGTCGCGATCGTGGCGCTGCTCACGACCGTCGGCGGCGTCGCGGGTGCCGTCATCGCGGTGCTTCTGGGACTCGCGGCTTTCGCCGCGGCCGTGGTGTTGGGATTCTGGCTGTCGACTCGACTCTCCCTCGTGCCCAGCGCACTGATGATCGAGAGGCTCCCGCTGCGCGCGGCCATCCGGCGGTCATGGTCGCTGACGACCGGCTTCTTCTGGAGAACCCTCGGAATCGAGTTGCTCGTCGCGGTGATCATCAGTTTCGCGACAAGCATCGTGACGACGCCACTGCAGCTGGTCATCTCCTACGGCAGCCTGCTGATCAACCCCAACGGTGACGAGACGGCGACCCTCGTCGGAGTCGGGATCGCCTACGTGCTCGACCGTGGTGTTCAGCGTCGTTTTCGGTGCGATCGGGTCGGTGATGCAGTCGGCGACGGCATCGCTCATCTACATCGACCTGCGGATGCGCAAAGAGGGCCTCGACCTCGAACTCGCCCACTTCGTTGAGGCACGGCAGTCGGGCGACACCTCGGTCGCCGACCCGTACCTCCCGCGACAGGCTCACCCCACCGCATCGTGACGCTTCCCTGGGATGTTCCGGTCGACCCGCCCCCACCGGACGCGCGCAACTGGCTCATCGACGAACTCTCGAAGCCGCAGTATCAGGCGGCAAAACCGACCCTGTTCGACGAGATCGCCAAGGCCGTCGGAGACTGGCTGAATTCGCTCCAGGTCGGCGACCTCGAGGGGCCGCCGGTGGTCGGATACGCCGTGATCATCGCGCTCGTCATTGCGGGGCTCGTCGTGGCGTTCGTGATCTTCGGGCTCCCGCGACTCAACCGCAGAAGCTCGGTCGCCGGGGTGCTCTTCGGCGATAACGACGTGCGCAGCGCGGCCGACATGCGCGTCGGATGCCGCGGCCGCGGCATCCCGAGGCGACTACCCCACCGCGATCGCCGAGCTGTACCGGGCCATCGCTCGCGGGCTGGCTGAGCGCTCGATCGTCACCGTCAGCCCCGGCACGACCGCGCGCGGGTGCGCGACGGCGGCGGCGACCTCGTTCCCGCAATTCGAAGCGAGGCTGCTCGCGGCCGCGGGCGCCTTCGACGAGGTGCGCTACCTGGGGCACTCGGGTTCGGCCGAGAGCTACGCCGACATCGTCGCCCTCGAAGTCGGAACTTCGCGCCGCGCGCCCCGCATCGGCGGTTCGCTCGTGACGACCGTCGACTCGCCGGTACTGACACCGCGCGCGCGCACTGTGCTGAAGCGCTGGGCGTTCTGGGTGGTCGTCGGGCTCGTCGCGCTCGCCATGGGCGTCGCTGCTCTCGCGACCGCCGGACGGGTCGCGGCCGGAGGCTACCTCGACCCGACCAATCCGGCCCCGGCCGGCGCCATGGCCCTCGCGGAGGTCTTGCGACAGCAGGGCGTGGATGTCGTCATCACCTCGAGCATCGAGGAGACCCGGGCGGCAGTGACGTCGCCAGACACCACGACGCTGTTCGTCAACGATGTCGACCAGTACCTCACCGCCGGTCGGTGGGGCACCGTCTCGCGCCTCGCCGACCGGATTATCGTCGCCGACCCGTCCTTTCTCGCGCTGCGGGCCATCGCCCCCGAACTGGCTCAGGCGGGAAGCGTCGACGCGACCCTCGCCGCCGACTGCGACCTGCCGGTCGTGATCCGGGCAGAAACCGTGTCCGGTCCCGGCAGCGGTTTTCGTGTCATCGACGCCGAGGCCAGTGCCACCGCGTGTCTCGGTAGCGGTGACGACGTGTTCTCGCTGGTTCAGGTCGCGCATGCAACCGACACCCTGACTGTGCTCGGTGCGACGGGAGCCCTGACGAACGAGTTCATTGTCGATCACGGCAATGCCGCGTTCGCACTGGGCCTGCTCGGGCAGACGGAGACATTGGTCTGGTACGAACCGAGTTTCGCCGATCTCCCCGCCTCCGACGAGCCGCCGACCTTCGCCGATCTGTCGCCGGACTGGGTGATCCCCGTGCTCGGTCTGCTGATCGTCGCGACGATAACCGCGGCGATCTGGCGCGGACGCCGGTTCGGTCCCCTCGTCATCGAGAATCTGCCGGTGACGGTTCGCGCGAGCGAGACGATGCTCGGGCGCGCTCGGCTGTACGAACACTCCAGCGCCCGCCTGCGTGCCCTCGACGCCCTGCGCATCGGATCCGTGCAGCGCCTGGCCGCGACCTGTGGTCTGCCGCGGCTCGCGACGGTCGACGAGGTCGTGTCGACCGTCGCCGCCCTGATCGGGGCGCAGGTGGCCGACATCCGGCGACTGCTCGTCGACGACATCCCGCAGACCGACCGCGACCTGATCGCGCTCTCCGATGCCCTCCTGACCCTCGAGCGGGATGTCACCCGCGCGAGCCGACCCTGACCGAAGATAGGGAAGAATCGAGCCATGACTGACACTCAACTCCGCGAGTCCTTTGCGAAGCTCCGCACCGAGGTCGGCAAGGCCGTCGTCGGGCAGGATGCCGCGGTGACCGGCCTCACCGTCGCGCTCCTCGCCGGCGGCCACGTGCTGCTCGAGGGGGTTCCGGGTGTCGCGAAGACCCTGCTCGTTCGCACGCTCAGCCACGCGCTCAAGCTCGACACCAAGCGCGTGCAGTTCACCCCCGACCTCATGCCGGGCGACGTGACCGGCTCGCTGGTGTACGACTCGAAGGCGGGCGAGTTCGAGTTTCGCGAAGGACCGGTGTTCACCAACATCCTGCTCGCCGACGAAATAAACCGCACCCCACCGAAGACCCAATCGTCGCTGCTCGAGGCGATGGAAGAGCGACAGGTCTCGGTTGACGGGGTCACGCGCAAGCTTCCGGTTCCGTTCATGGTCGCGGCGACCATGAACCCGATCGAATACGAGGGCACGTACACGCTGCCCGAGGCGCAGCTCGACCGGTTTCTGCTCAAGCTCGTGCTCGACCTGCCGGAGCGCGACACCGAGGTCGAGGTGCTCACCCGGCACGCGAACGGCTTCAACCCGCGCGACCTCGCCGCGGCCGGAGTCACCGCCGTGCTCGACGCGAAGCAGCTCGCCGCGGCACAGGCCGCGGTCGCCAAGGTCGGGGCGAGCGCCGACGTCATCGGCTACGCCGTCGACCTCGCCCGCGCCACCCGCCAGAGCCCGTCGGTGAAGCTCGGTGTCAGCCCGCGCGGTTCGACCGCGCTGCTCGCCGCGGCGAAAGCGTGGGCCTGGCTCAACGGCTTCGACGCGATAACGCCCGATCACGTTCAGGCGATGGTGCTCCCCGTGATGCGCCACCGCATCCAGCTGCGCCCCGAGGCGGAGCTCGAGGGGGTCTCCGCCGACACGATTCTGCGGGCCATCCTGCAGCAGGTTCAGGTTCCGATCTAAGTCCATGGCAATAAGCGGATGGTTCGTTCTGCTGGTGACGCTCGGTGTCGTGCCGATCGTCACCACCAACGACCCCGCGTTCTTTGCCTACTGGCTCGCCGGGGCGATCGTTCTCGGCATTGTCGATCTCGCCCTCGCGGCATCACCGCGAAAGGTCGCGCTCGACCGTGACGTACCCAACCGCATGCGTCTCGGTGAGACGGTGGCATCGACGCTCACCATCACCAACCTCGGCGGGCGACGGCTGCGTGGCGTCGTGCGGGACGGCTGGCCACCCTCGGCCGGTGCGGCACCCCGACGCGCACGGCTAGCGATTCCGGCCGGGGAGCGCCGGGCCATCACGACCACACTCACCCCGTTCCGTCGCGGCGAGCGACGGGCCGCCCACGTGACGGTGCGGTCGTTCGGTCCGCTGCGGCTGTGGGCGAGGCAGGCGACGATCGCCGCCCCCGGTGCCGTTCTCGTGCTGCCGCCGTTCAACGCCAGAAAGCACCTGCCGTCGCGCCTGGCCCGGCTGCGCGAACTGGATGGCGCGACGAGCGTCATGGTGCGCGGGCAGGGCACCGAGTTCGACAGCCTGCGCGACTACGTGCGCGGCGACGACGTGCGCTCGATCGACTGGCGGGCGACCGCGCGGCGCAGCGATCTCGTCGTGCGCACCTGGCGACCCGAGCGCGACCGCAGGGTCGTCATCATCATCGACAGTGGTCGCACCTCCGCCGCCCGCATCGACAACGAGCCGCGCATCGACACGGCCTTCGAGTCGGCGCTGCTGCTCGGCGCGCTCGCCTCCAGTGCCGGCGACCGGGTCGACCTCGTGATCTTCGATCGCGGGTGCGGGCACGCGTTCAGGGTGCCGTCGGGGCCGAACTGCTCTCCCGCATGGTGACGAGCATGGCGACCGTCGAGCCCGAACTCATCGAGATGGACTGGGCGGCCGTGCCGTCGCTCGTGCGCTCCGTGACCGCACACCGGGCCCTCGTGGTGCTCGCCACCACGATCGACGCGCCCGGGGCATCCCGCGGCCTGCTGACGGTGCTGCCGCAGCTGACGCGTCGACACACGGTGGTCGTGGCATCCGTCACCGATCCGAGCGTTCTGGATGCCACGCTCGACCGCAGCACCCGAGACGCCGTCTACCGGGCCGCCGCCGCCGAGCGCGCGTTGCTCGACCAGTCGCGGGTGGCCGCCGCCGTGCGCCAGCTCGGCGCGGAGGTCGTCACGGGGGCACCCCAGAACCTTCCGCCGGCACTCGCCGACACGTATATCGCGCTCAAAGCGGCGGGCAGGCTCTAGGCTCGAGTCGCCCCATCCACGAACGAAAGGCCCCACCGTGGCCAAGACCGTCGCCAATGCCGATGTCGCACTCGATACCACCTCGTCACTGACCCAGCGTGTGACCGCCGAGCTGTTCGGCACGTTCCTGCTGGTCACCGCCGTCGTCGGAACCGCACTGTTCGCGGGCAACGCCGTCGGCGTCCTCGGAATCGCCCTCGCGATCGGCCTCGCGGTCGTCGTCGGCGCGTACACCTTCGGCCACATCTCGGGTGGTCACTTCAACCCGGCCGTCACCATCGGTGCGGCTGCCGCCGGCCGCTTCGCGTGGAGCGACGTCGTGCTACTACATCGTCGCTCAGATCATCGGTGGAGCCCTCGGCGCGACCTTCATCTTTGTGCTCGGCGCCAACGGTCCGGCCGGTGCGCTCGATCAGATGATCAGCTCCGGGTTCGCCGCCAACGGGTTCGGCGACCACTCCCCCGGCGGCTTCGGCATCGTGGCTGCGATCGTCGCCGAGGTCGTGCTGACCGCCGTCTTCCTCTACGTGATCCTCGGTGTCACCGACCGTCGCGCGCCCAGCGGATTCGCGCCGCTGGCGATCGGCCTCACGCTGACCGTCATCCACCTGATCGCCATTCCGGTCAGCGGCGCCTCGGTCAACCCGGCCCGCTCGATCGCTTCGGCAATCTACGGCGGCCCCGACGCGTTGCTGCAGCTCTGGGTGTTCATCGTCGCCCCGATCGTCGGTGCGCTCATCGCCGGATTCACGTACGGCCGCCTGTTCGACCGCTCGCCGAAGGCGTAGTCGCCAGCAGTACGTCGGGATGCCCGGGGCCGTTTGGCTCCGGGCATCCTCGCGTTTAGTCGGGCTGGGCGCCCTCCGGGGCGGGGTGGTCAACCAGGTCGGTGGGCAGGGTGCGCATCCGCGTGATCGGCGAAAACAGCACCCACCCCGCCGCGAGGAGTGTTCCGGCGACGCCGATCCACATCGTCGGCAGAACGCCAATGGTCGAACCCAGGGCGCCCGCAGCGAGCGCTCCGATCGGCATGACGCCCCACACGACGAACCGGATGGATGCGTTCATGCGCCCCAGTAGCCGCGCCGGCGTGAGCCGCTGGCGCATCGTCACCTGGGTGATGTTGTAGACCAACACGAGGAACGAGTTGAGCAGTGAGCCGGCGATCAGGATCGGCAGCGCGAAAGCGGGAAAGACCCCCGCCAAGGGAACCGCAGCCAAGGCCACGCCCATCGCGACCGACGACAGAGAGACGGCCGTTCCCTCGCCGATGTGCTTCGTCAGCCACGGTGTCGAGACCGCACCCAGCAGACCACCGACCGACCCGACCCCGAGGATGATTCCGAAACTCGCGGGCGACAGGCCCAGCTCGCGCAAAATGAGGATGGCCTCGAGCGTGCCCACGAGCATCCCGAACAGATTGGATGTCGAGGTGGTGAGGGTGATGCGCCACAGGATCGGATGGCGGAACACGAACCGCAAACCCTCCGCGATCTCGCGCGGCAGACTCTGGCGTTCTGAGGCGGGACGCAGTGTCTCGGTATCGCGCACCCTCGACAGCGCGATTGCCGAGACGACGTACGACAGCGAGTCCACGATCAGGAGCACCGGTGCGCTCACGAGTGTAAGCAGTGCTCCCGCCAGTCCCGGCCCGCCGATGCGGGCAATCTGAGCGGTCGTCTCGAGCGTCGAATTGGCCGCCCCCACCTGCGCCCCGGGTAGCAGGATCGGCACGTAGCTCTGATACGACACGTCGAAGAACACGGTCGCGACACCCACGATCACGCCGACGACGTAGAGGTGCCACATCTCGAGTGCCCCGGCAAACCACAGTGCCGGCAGGCTTGCGAGGGTCACGGCGCGCACCAGGTCGGCGACGATCATGACGCGGCGCTTGAGCATGCGGTCGATCCACGCCCCGGCAGGCAGCCCGACGACGAGGAACGCCGCCGTCTCGGCGGCGGTCAGCAGGCCGACCTGCCACTCGGTCGCGCCGAGCAACGTGATCGCGAGCACCGGAATCGCGAGCCCCGTAAACTGCGCTCCCAGCTGGCTGATCGCATCCCCGCCCCACAACCAGAGGAAGCTCCGGTTGCGCAGCAGAGTGCGGCGCGGGTTCTCGGCCTTGGGCCCGGGCGCCGCGGCATCCCCGGTTTCGCTCACCCGGCGACCAGTTGTCGAGCGCCCGCCTCAAACTCCTCGAGGTCGCCGGTCTCGCCGGCGCGGTACGCGCGACCGCCGAGCACCCATTGGTACACCAGGAACGCCGTGAGCGCGACGGTGCCGATTCCGATCTTGATGACCCACGGCCAGTCCTGCCGAGTGACGTAACCCTCGATGATCCCCGAGACGAGAAGCGCGATGATGAGCCCGATCACGACGGTGAACAGGGCGCGCCCGTGAGTGGCGAGCGACTGCGCGCGAGTTCGGGTTCCTGGGGCGATCCAGGCCCAGAAGATCCGCATCCCTGCGGCCCCGGCCACGAAGATCGAGTACAGCTCGAGCTGGCCGTGCGGGGAGATGTACAGGAAGAAGTCGTCGAGGTGACCGAACTCCGACATGATCGCGGCGCTCAGTCCGAGGTTCTGCGCGTTCGAGAACAACACGGCGGGGGTGAACACCCCGAGGATGCCCAGCCCGATCGCCTGGGCGGCAAGCCAGGCGTTGTTCGTCCACACCTGCGCGGTAAACGAGCTGCCCGAGTAGGTGGAGTAGTACTGGATGAAGTCCTCTTCGGCGAACTGCCGACGCTCCTCGACGGTGAGTAGGCTCGCGAGAACGTCGGGGTTCGAGATGCCCCACCACGCGTACAGGAACGCGATCAGGAAGGTCGCGGCCGCGACCGCGAGACACAGCCACCGGATCGAGTACAGCGCGGCGGGCAGCTGAATAGCGAAGAATCGCGGCACCTGACTGAGCACGTTCGCGCTCGCCCCCGTGAAACGCAATCGAGCGCGACTCAGCGCGAGAGACAGCCGGTCACCCTCGACCGACTCCCCCACCGTGGTGCGAATCGCCGAGAGTTGGCTCGCACCGGACTGGTAGTGATCGATGAGCTCGTCGGCCTCGACGCCGCTAAACCGGCGCTTGGACCCGAGCCGGGCAAGGCGATCCCACTCCGCGCGGTGCGCAGCTGAGTATGCGTCGAGATCCATCTGCTTAAATGATTGCATGCCCAGGCCCGCACCCATCGACTCGGACCTGTACGACGAGTCCACCCACGAGTTGATGACGGGCGAGGCGGTCGCTCTCGACCTGCGGGCGACCAGTTTCGTGCTGCGCGCCGCCGGCTCGGCGATCGACTTTCTGGTCTACGCGGGCGCGTACGTTCTGGTGCTCGTCGTGCTCTTCGCCTTCGGCTCTCAGCTCGGCCTCGACCAGGCCCTCATGGCCGCGGTATCCGTGTCCGCCGCGGTGCTCTGTCTGCTGGTGATCCCCGTCGCGGTCGAGACCGCCAGCCAGGGCAAGTCCTTGGGGCGCCTGGCCGTCGGGGCGCGCATCGTTCGAGACGACGGAGGAGCGATCGGGTTTCGGCACGCCTTCATCCGCGGGCTCGTCGGAGTCATGGAGCTGATCCTCACGGTAGGCGCGATCGCCGCACTCGTCGGCCTGCTCAACCAGCGCGCCAAGCGCCTTGGCGACCTCGTCGCTGGCACCTACAGCCAGTACGAGCGGGTCGGTGCCCTGACGCGTCCCGCGTACGGCGTACCTGTCGCACTGGTCGAGTGGTCGACCACGGCGGATGTCGCGAAGCTGCCAGACGCGCTAGCCAGACGTGTGGCGCAGTTCCTGGGTTCCGCGAACGGATTCACCCCGGCGACCCGCGACCGACTGGCTCGCTCGCTCGCCAACGAGGTCGCCGTGTACGTGTCTCCGGTGCCCGACGCGCATCCCGAGCTGTTTCTGGCCGCGGCGGCGGCGATGCGCCGCGAGCGCGAACTGGCGGCGCTGCAACTCGCACAGCAGCAGCTCACCCACCTCGCACCGGTGCTCGGCGGGATGCCGCGCGGCTTCCCCGATCGCGGGTGACGCACCCGCCCGGTGGTCGAGCTTGTCGAGGCCGGCACGCATCGGGGTCTCGACGAGCTCGACCACCGGCCGGCGAGCCTTAGTAGCGGTAGTGGTCCACCTTGTACGGGCCATCCGGGTCGACGCCGATGTAGGCGGCCTGCGTCGGCGTGAGCCGGGTGAGCACGACACCGAGGGCATCCAAGTGCAGCCGCGCGACCTTCTCGTCGAGGTGCTTCGGAAGTACGTAAACCTGGCTTTCGTAGTGCCCGTCGGCATTGTTCGCCCACAGTTCGATCTGCGCGAGCACCTGGTTGGCGAACGAGTTGCTCATAACGAACGACGGATGCCCGGTCGCGTTGCCGAGGTTCATCAGGCGACCCTCGCTGAGCACGAGAACGCTGCGGCCCGAGGGCAGGCGCCACTCGTGAACCTGAGGCTTGATTTCGACACGCTCGGCGCCGGCCAGCGACTCGAGGCCGGCGATGTCGATCTCGTTGTCGAAGTGGCCGACGTTGGCGACGATCGCGAGATGCTTCATCCCGAGCAGGTGGTCGGTCGTGATGACGTTCTCGTTGCCGGTTCCGGTGACGAAGATGTCGACCTCGCCGAGAACCTTCTCGATTGTCGTCACCTGGTAACCGTCCATGGCCGCCTGGAGCGCGCAGATCGGGTCGATCTCACTGACGATCACCCGGGCGCCCTGACCGCGCAGCGCCTCGGCAGCGCCCTTTCCGACGTCACCGTAGCCGGCGACGAAGGCGACCTTGCCGCCGATCAGAACATCGGTGGCGCGGTTGATGCCGTCGGGCAGCGAGTGCCGGATGCCGTACTTGTTGTCGAACTTGCTCTTGGTGACCGAGTCGTTGACGTTGATCGCCGGGAACAGCAGGTCGCCGGTCTTGGCGAGGTCATACAGGCGGTGCACGCCCGTCGTGGTCTCCTCGGTGACGCCCTGGATCTCGGCGGCGATCTTGGTCCAGCGGTCGGAGCTCGTCGCGAGCGAGCCGCGCAGGACGTCGAGGATGACACGCCGTACTCGTGGCTCGCGCCGGGCTCGGTCGCGGGCACGGCGCCGGCGAGCTCGAACTCGCGGCCCTTGTGAACGAGCAGCGTGGCATCCCCGCCGTCGTCGAGAATCATGTTGGGGCCGACTTCGCCCTCGGCCGTCCAGTCGAAGATCTGAGTGGTCGCCCACCAGTACTCCTCGAGGGTCTCGCCCTTCCAGGCGAACACCGGGATGCCTGCGGGCGCCGCTGGGGTGCCGGTGGGTCCGACGGCGATGGCGGCGGCCGCGTCATCCTGGGTCGAGAAAATGTTGCAGCTCGCCCAGCGCACCTGCGCGCCGAGCGCCGTGAGCGTCTCGATGAGCACGGCGGTCTGCACGGTCATGTGCAGCGAGCCTGCGATGCGCGCGCCCGCGAGCGGCTTCGTGGTGCCGAACTCCTCGCGCAGCGCCATAAGACCCGGCATCTCGTTCTCGGCAAGCCGGATCTGGTGACGGCCCGCCTCGGCGAGGGAAAGGTCTGCGACCTTGAAAGGAAGGGCTGTGGTGGTAGCTGCGGTCATGACGTTATTCTCGCAGACTGGGCGGGGGTTGAGTTCGATACGCCGCTACGCTGCGGCGCGGTGCATCGGCTCGACCGGGAAGGGCGTGCTCGGGTCATCCAGCCAGTCGCACAGGGCCGTGACGACCGCGAGGGTGTCCTCCCAGCCGTGCACCGGCACGGATGCCACGCCCATCTCGTACACCGGACGATCGTTGCCGTGCTCGTCGAGGCGATCCCCGATGAAGAGCAGGCTGTCGAGGCCGACGTCGAGTCGTTCGACCAGCCGAGTGATGCCGTATGCCTTGTCGATGCCCTTTCTGGTGACGTCGATCGAGGTCGACCCTCCCCCGCGCACGGCGAGATCCGGCAGCAGCGGGGATGCGTACTCGCCGAGGGCACGCTTCTTGGTGCCGTCCGGGTCCCAGGCGAGCTTGGCCTCGATCGGAGCCAGCTGCCCGAGCGCCGAGAACGTGATCTGGCTGCCGCGATCCTCGATGATGTCGCCCCACGGCTCGTCGGCCCACAGCCCCAACTCGCGGGCGCCCTCGGTCAGCACGGCGATCGTGCGAGCCTTCTCGTCATCGGTCAGGTCTTCGGCGTACTGAAGCGCCCAAGTCTGCTGCTGCCTGCGGTAGTACCGCGTGCCGCAGGTGGGCATGAGGTGCAGCCGGGCCATGGCGTCTTCGCTCGCGATGAACCCGTTGAGTGCCTGCGCCTCGAACTGTTCGAACCGACCGCCAGAGATTATGCAGATCGGCCGGTGATCGAGCAGCCTGGCGAGGGCGGCACTCATGGCCGGATCCATCGCCGACTTGGACGGAGCCAAGGTGTCGTCTAGGTCGAAAACGACGGCGCTCAGCGCGGCGGGATCACGAAAATTCATGCCCCAAGACTACGTGGCGCACGACCTGCCACCCCTGCGGTGCGACAAGGCGATCGGCGTGGCGCTCGCACAGGTCGTAGCTGTGCGGCTCGGCCGACTGACTGAGCGGGCCGAGCACCGCCATGGAGTCCGCGTACACGTAAGTGAGCGTGGCGACGGCATCCTGGTTACAGGCGACCTTGCTGCACGGGCGACCATTCATTTCGATCGTCAGCCTACGACCGAGGCGACCTAGACGGCGCGCGGCACGCCCTGACCCCGGCATCGGTAGAATCGAGTCGTGGCCAGGCCCCAGAGACACCAAGCGGCGCCGTCAGCGCGGCCGGGCTGGCGTGACCGTCACGGCCGCGGCATCCGGGCCGCCGTCACGGGGCCGCACCTTCCGCTGCTGCACAGCCGAGCGGGAATCTTCGACGGCACCGTCGCCTCCACCGCCGAGTATCTCAAAGACCTGTGGCCGGATGAGCTGGCCGGCGTGAGCTTCGAAGTCGCGGGGCTGCCCAGCGAGCTCGGATCGTCGCCGGCGGTGGATCGATGGCGAGTCATCATGAACGAGCGTCGGGTGATTCTGTACCGGCTGCCGATCGAACGGCTCTCCCGACTGCACCGGTACGACGACCTGCACCGCCGGATGATGGTGGAGAGTTGCGTGTTTCGCGCCGTGGCCGAGCTTCTCGGCAAAGACCCGTGGGATCTCGCCCCCGAGCGCTTCAGGCACCTCTAGCGGGTGGCGTAGGCGCTAGACGTAGACCCGGATCGGCAACGACCCGGCTCCGGCGGGTTGCACCGCGTACCGCGCGATCATGCCGTCTCCGGCAAGCGTGACGGCCGCGTACAGGGCCTCGAAGCCCGACAGCGTGTAGGTGACGCCCTCCTCGGCCGCCAGGCTCGCAGACGCCCCGGCGGGCACGTCGACCCCGATCGTGTCACCGTTCGAGCCGACCACACTGACTGTGGCGGCCGCCGACGAGAGGTTCGCGAGGTGCAGCATCGGGTTCGGCCCGGGCGCGACGGTCACCTGCGCCGCACCGGAAAGTTCGGGGGCCGCGGTGAGCCAAGCGAAGTCGGTCAGGGCGGCCGTTTCGGTCGCCGGGTCGGCCGACGCCGCATTCGAGACTCGCACGGCGGCGACGGCGGGGACTTCGGAGACCACCCGCACCGTGTATGCGCCATTCTCGAGATCGCCGATCGGAACATCGACCACTCGGCCCGCATCGATGTCGAACACGAAGGATGACCCGACGCCGCTACCGTCCTCGGGGATCACGCTGATCGTCGTCGACACCGTGCCCGAGCCCGGGGCGAACAGACGCAGCACGGCCTCGAGGTCGTCGAACGCCGATCCCCCCACAAGCAGCTCCTGCACAGCGACGATGTCGTCGACGCGCAGGCCCGGGATGACGTTGTCGAGCGATGGACTGCCCGTCACCCCGACGATGTCGATGCCGCCGGGCTGCAGACCGCGCACGGTGGACTGCTGCAACTCGGCTGTTACCTGCCCGCCTGTGCTCGTGACGTGCACAACCGGGGCGACCTCGTCCGGGGCGAACCCCGCGAGGGACAACACGCGCTGACCGCTCGCCGGCACCACGATTCCGCTCGTACCCGGCGCCGTGATCTGTCCGTTCTTGCCAAACAGTTCCAGATCGACCGTCGCGCGCGACCTCGGTCGGATTGCTCAGCGTGATGAGGGTGGTTCGGCCGACCGAGGTCGACCCGCCAACGAGCCAGCTGTCCCCCGAGACGGCCGCGCAGGAGGCAGCCGCGAGGCCGACGAAGTCGCCTTCATTGACCTGCTGTGACTGGGCTCCGCTGAGCAGGATCGCCTCGGTCGGATCGGCCTGGTTGGGTGGGGTGCTGATCACGAGCGGTGCGGCGGTCGTGCCGCCGGTCGAGGCATCCGACCGCTCGAGCGGATGCGAGTCGACGGTGCCCGAGCTCGACGCGGAGCGGGTGACCGGTCTGCCGATGGCGGACGACGTCGTCGCCTCCTGGCCGGTGTCGTCAGACAGGCGCAGCACCGCGCCGCCGCACACCAGCTGCTGCGCGGTCGGCACGGGCGTCACCAGCACGCTCGGCGGCGTCGACGACACGGCGGGCAAGGGAAGCAGAACGGATGCCGCAACCGTCGCCACAGCGACCCCGAGCCCCACGACTCCCGCCACCATGCGCGCGCCCACGAGCGCGACCCGCTTGGCGGTGAGGGGTGTCTTCGGCGTCTCCTCTTCGGGAACCTCGTCGGCGAAGATGTCCTCGTCGCCGATGGGTTCCTGCGGTGGGGCGTGATCACTCATTGGAGTCCCCCGTCGAGGTCGATGACGCGGCGACGCCCGTGGCCGATCGCACCCGGCGGCGGCGCGAAGTCGGAACAGCGAGCAGCAGGGTCAGCCCGAACACCACGCCCTGCCCGACCAGGATTGCCGTTCCGAGGGTCGTGTCTGTGGGGCCGGGACTCGCGGGCGCCGCACCCTCGGCCAGCGCCTCGTAGTTCCACAGGAAGCCGTTGACGGTCTGGCCGATCGGGCTGAGCAGACGGTTGCCGTCGAGGGCCTCGACCAGTCGCTGCCGGTCGATGCCCTCACCGTCCGGCACGAGAACGAAGCCGAGTTGGAGCGCATCCAGTTCGGCGGCAACGTCGAAACCGCTGCGCGAGGCGAGATTGCCGGCAAGCACGGCCAGTCGATCCGCGGCCTCGGTGGTCTGCGTATTCGTCGAGTCGAGAGTCGATTGCTCGTCGAGGGTGGTGCCGAGTCCGCGGTGAACGGTTGCCGCGATGCCGCCATCCGGTTGCGCGGTCAGTTCGAGTGTTCCGAGACCGGGCTGAGTCGCCGCCTGAGCGGAGGTAACGGCGGGGAGCACGCGGCCGGAGCTCTCGGCCACCGGGATCCCGCCACTCGCGGCCGACGTGATCAGCGGAACGCTCAGCACGGCCAACGCGATGCCCGCGGCGAGTGCCGGGGCGGCGGCCGATACCCCGAAGACCTCAAGCGCGACAACGGCGGCGCCGACAAGTCCGAGCCAATACAGGCTGAGCGCCGGTGCCGCCCAGATCGAGGTGGTGGCAGCGCCAACACTGCTGACCTCGATGTGGCTTGCCGCGACGGCGGTGACGAAACCGAGGAGCGCTATGACCATCGCCGGAATCGACCGACGCGATCCGGGCAGGAAGAGCGCGAGCAGCGCGAGCACGGCGAGCGGTACGAGCGTCACGATTACCGCGACGATTCCGACGCCCGCGGGGAGGCCGAGGGAGGTCGCGAAGACTCCCCAATCGAGCAAGCTCCCGTCTGGGGAGCCGATCAGCAGCTGCAGTCCCGACGGGGCCTCAACCAGCACGGGCCGGCCCGGCGTCGCCGCGAGCGCGAGCACGTTGGCTCGCGTGAACTGCTGCACCACGAGCGGCGCGAACAGGGCGGCCGCGGGAATGACGATTCCGACCAGTCGATGGATGCTCCCCGGTCGAGCCGCCATCCAGGCAACCAGCAGCAGAACGAGGGCGGGCACGAGAACGGGGGCGGATGCCGCAATCACCGCGAAGAGCAGCGCCGCCACCGCGGTCATCGCCCAGCTTCGCGCGGCGGCGACGATCGCCAGAATCAACGTCGGCAGAAGTATGTGGGCTATGACCGCACCGAGCTGCCCTTCCGACAGCGACACGAGCAACGGCGGTGCCGCGGCCCAGGCCAGTGCAGCCACCCCGGGGCCCCAACCGCGGGTTGAGAATCGCGCGGCGCACCACCACGCGGTAAGTGCTGCCAGGGGAAGCGCGGCGAGATAGAGCAGCACGACGCTCAACGAGGGCGACCAGAACGTTAGCGAGCCGAGGATGGCGAGCACGTACGCGAACGGATCGGCGGCGCCGACGAATCCTGCGCCAATGTCGCGACCGCCGTAGCCGACGTGCGACCAGAGTTCTCCGATCGTCGCGCTCAGCGGCAGAAGTCCCCCGCCGCTGAGCGCTTCGGCGTTGGCGAAGCGTCCGAACGCGATGAGTCCGGCGAGCGCCGCGACAAGAACGATCCAGGCGCCGCCGCCGGCGAAGAACCCGGGTCCCGTGCGCTGCCCGACGGGCGCGTTGCTGGCGAGCGCACGCTCGTGGGCGCGGCGTTCGCGAACCTCGGCGGCGGACATCCGCAGCGGGTCGATGGCCCCCCAGCCGAGAACTCGGTTGCGGCGGATGCGCCGTCTCGCCGGCCCGACGCCCGCGTCGAATGCCGCGGCGAGCGCGGCGATGAGCTCCCCGCCGACGCTGCTCGGACGCTTGGCGACAAGCAGCACGAGGCAGCGCAGCAGCGCGAGCGGCGCGAGCGAGAGCCAGTGCGGCAGCACCGAGAGGGCAGGCGCGTAGCTCAGCCGTCGATGCAGCTGCGCGAAGCGAAGGATGCGATGCTGCGCGCCCGCGGAGAGGCTACGACGCCCGAACAGTTCTGGCGGGCCGGCGCTGGCCACGCGGGCGGTAGGAACGCCGACGACGCGGTGCCCGGCAAGGCGCGCGCGCACCGACAGGTCGAGGCCGGCATCGGCGGTCGGAAGGGCGGGATCGAATCCGCCGAGCGTGACCCAGGTGGAGCGGCGCACGAGCATGCCCGCCGCCGACACCCCGAGCATGTCGCTCTGGATGTCGTGCTGGGCCTGATCGAGTTCCCCCGAGACGACCGGCAGGGAGCGCCCTAACCCCGTCATCGTCTCGCCGAAGCGCTCGATGACGTCTGGGGCATCCCACTTCATGAGTTTGGGTCCCGCGACGGCGACGGACGGTGCCACCTCCACCGCCCCGAGGAGCGCGGAGAGGGCGCCGGGTTCCGGAGCATTGTCGTGACCGAGCAACCACAGCCACTCGTTCTCGACGGTCTGCGGCACGGCCCCGAGCGCCTGCGAGATCGCCGACCCGAAGGAGCTGCGCGCCGACGCCCGAACCAGCTGCGACGGGTACGCCTTGAGCATCAGCTCGGGCGAAAGGTCGGTGGAACTGATGTCTACGGGGATCACCGAATCGGGTCGCCGAGTTTGCGCCGCGAGCGCGGCAAGGGTTGACGGTAGGTACTGCGCCCCGTTACGGGCGACCAGAACCGCGGTGACTCTCGGCTGCATATCGTGTCGAGACTACGTGCGCGATGTCAGTAATCCGTGTGGGCACGCCGACTACTGGGTCGACGCACAGACAGGTGCAGTCGGGCCGAGCTACGCCCGCTTGCGCAGCTTGCGACGCTCGCGCTCGGACAGTCCGCCCCAGATACCGAACCGCTCGTCGTTGGAGAGCGCGTATTCGAGGCACCGACTGCGCACCTCACACGACGAACAAATCTTCTTGGCGTCGCGAGTCGATCCGCCCTTCTCCGGGAAGAAGGCTTCGGGGTCGGTCTGGGCACAGAGAGAGTCGGCCTGCCAGGCGAGTGGGTTCTCGTCGTCTTCGGGAACGATCTGGCGCACGCCGGGAACGCCGAGGCGAACCGGGTCGACGAACCAATCGTCAGGAACGCCCGTGCGGTGCCCGTTGGTCGCCATGCTCTAACTCCCCTCCGCGAGTGACGAAAACCGCCACCGCGTTAGAGATAATTACAGCGTTGTAGTTCGCTCACGTCAAGTCGCAGATCATAATTGCCTCAACTTGACTCTGAGGGTTGTGACGCGCCGCGTGTTGCGATCCATTGTGACCGAACCATGTCGGTCAGGCTGTGTCGCATCTTCCAGTCGAGATCGCGGGCCGCGAGATCGCCCGCCGCGACGATGCGGGCCGGATCCCCGGCGCGACGCGGCGCCAACTCGGGCGTGAACTCGATTCCCGTCACGGCCGCGACGCTCGCCATGATCTCCCCCACGGACACGCCGTCGCCGCTACCGAGGTTGTATGCGGGTTCGACCGGTTCGACCGGCATCCAGTCGCATCGCGGCCGCGACGTGCGCCAGCGCCAGATCGGAGACATGGATGTAGTCGCGCACCGCGGTGCCGTCCGCGGTGTCATAGTCGGTGCCGTTGATGCGCGGCGTGCGGCCCTCGGCGAGGGCGGTGAACACCAGCGGGAACAGGTTGTGCGGGCTCGCGTCGTACAGAGCCGGATCACCGGACCCGACGACGTTGAAGTACCGCAGGCTCGTGTGGCGCAGTCCGCGGGCAACCCCCAGGTCGCGCAGCAACCACTCACCGATGAGTTTGGATTCGCCGTACGGCGACTGGGGGTTTTTCGGCGTATCTTCGGTGACCTGAGCCGTGCTGGGGGTTCCATATACCGCGGCGCTCGACGAGAACACGATTCGGTCGACGCCGTGCGAGTCCATCGCCGCGAGCAGGGTTGCCGTGCCGGTGACGTTCTGCTCGTAGGTGTGCAGCGGTTCGGTGACCGAGACGCCGGCGTACTTGAATCCGGCCACATGGATGACCCCGGTCACCTCGTGTTCTTCGAGCGTGTGCAGCACGAGCTCGGCATCCAGAATCGAACCGCGCACGAGCGGAACATCGTTCGGGACGAACGAGGCGAATCCGGTCGAGAGGTCGTCAAGAACGACGCACCCGAGACCCGCCTCGCGGAGGGCCCGCACGACGTGCGAACCGATGTATCCAGCGCCTCCGGTTACCAGCCAAGTCATGGCTCCACGCTAGTGCCAGCGCACCCCGTCGGGATGACGCACGATCGGGGCCGTGGGGATGTGCCGGTAGCCGTCGGTGACGAACGCCCGCGCGGACGCGAGCACGGCAATGAGTGCGAGAACTCCGAGAACAACTATCATCAACATGGCAGTAACACTACGGATTGCGCATTACCGCCACGAGTGGCAGGATTGCCATCAATCGGCTTAACTCTGCCAACGGAGGTCTCGTGCTCAAGAAGGTCGTTCTGCTCGCCATCCCCGGCGTCGCGCCGTTCGAATTTGGCGTGATCTGCGAGGTGTTCGGGGTCGACCGCAGCGACACCGGCGGTCCCGCGTTCGACTTCGCCATCGCGACTGCCACCCCGGGCCCCGTGCAGACCAGCCTCGGATTCGACATGACCATCGACAACGACCTGTCTGTCGCCGCCGACGCCGACCTGATCGCCGTGCCCGCGCACGACATCCGCCGACATCGACGAACGATTTCTTCAGGTGATCCGAGACGCCGAGGCACGCGGCGCCTGGGTGCTCAGCGTCTGCAGCGGTGCGTTCGCACTCGCTCAGGCAGGAATCCTCGACGGTCGCGGCTCCACCACCCACTGGATGCACACCGACCGTCTCGCCGCGCTCTACCCCAACACCAGGGTCGACCCCGACGTGCTCTTCGTCGAAGACCGCAAAGTGGTCACCAGCGCCGGAACCGCCGCCGGAATCGATGCCGCCCTCCACATCGTTCGTCTCGAACACGGAGCGGCAGCGACCAATGTCATCGCCCGCCGGATGGTCGTGCCCCCGCAGCGCGACGGCGGACAGTCCCAGTACATCGAGAGTCCCGGTCGCCGAGTGCAAGAGCGACTCCTTCGCGCTGGTGACCGAGTGGATGCTCCAGCACCTCGCCGACGACCTCACCGTCGACCAACTCGCCCGACGGGCACTCATGTCGGGTCGCACCTTCGCGCGGCGCTTCCGCGCGGAGACCGGAACGACGCCGGCCGCGTGGCTCAACCGGCAACGGCTCATCCGCGCCCAGCAACTGCTCGAGGAAACGACGGACTCTCTGGAGCACATCGCTCAAGACACCGGCTTCGGCACCGCCGCCGTAATGCGCCACCACTTCATAAAGGTGCTCAACACCTCGCCGCAGACCTACCGGCGCACGTTCGGGCTTCGCGAGGCCGGCTAGCGGCCCGTCTCAGACCGCTCTGTCGACCAGATCAAGGTCGTGGTCAACCATGGCCGCGACCAGGGCGTCGAAGTCGACCGTGGGCGTCCAGCCGAGCACATCACGAGCTTTGGTCGCGTCGCCGAGCTGTTGCGGGGCATCCCCCGTGCGCAGCAGGTCGTCCGAGACCGTGACGTGTGAGCGCCAGTCGTCGATGCCGGCCCGCTCGAACGAGACCCGCACGAAGTCCTCGACGGAGTGAGCGACCCCGGTCGCGATGACGAAGTCGTCGGGATGCTCGGCACGAGCCGCCCGGCGCAGCGCATCCACGTAGTCGGGTGCCCAGCCCCAGTCGCGGCGCGCGGCGAGGTTGCCGAGTTCGAGAGAGTCCTGCAGACCCCGCGAGATTCGGGCGGCGGCCGCCGTGATCTTGCGCGTCACGAACGTCTCGGGGCGCCGCGGCGACTCGTGGTTGTAGAGAATGCACGACGACGCCCAGACTCCGGCGCCGCGATAGAGATTGACCAAGGAGTGGGCGTACGCCTTTGATGCGCCGTACGGCGAAGTCGGTCGCACCGCGGTCGCCTCGGTCTGAGGAACATCGGCCGGAACTCCGAAGATCTCCGCGCTGGACGCCTGAATAAACCGCGCCTCGTGACCGGATGCCGCCAACTCGCGAACCGCGTCGAGCGCTTCCGCGACGGCGAGCCCATTGATCCGCGCGGTCAGGTCGGGCTGCTGCCACGAACCGTAGACGGAACTTATCGCGGCGAGATTGACGATCACGTCGGGGCGCAGGTCTCGGATGAGCGCGCCGATCCCCGGCTGGGAGAGGTCGAGCTGGTGCAGCGTGGCACCGGACGCGGCGCCCTCATCGGCACGCAGCGCCGTGCCGTGCACCTCGGTGCCCTCGTCGAGCAGCGCTTCGGCGAGGTAGGAGCCGTCCTGGCCGGTGATGCCGGTGATCAGCGCGAGGGTCATGCGAGACCGGCAAGCCTCTTCTGCTCGTCGATGTCGGACTCGACCATCATGGTGACGAGTTGCTCGAACGAGACAGTCGGAGCCCATCCGAGCTTCTCCCGCGCCTTCGTGGAATCCCCGATGAGCAGGTCGACCTCGGCGGGACGCATGAAGCGCGGGTCTTGCGTGACCAAGGGGGTCCAGTCCTCGATGCCGGCGGCGCCAAACGCGGCATCCAGCAGAGCGGAGATCGTGTGGGTCTCACCGGTGGAGATCACGTAGTCGTCGGCGACGTCTTGCTGCAGCATCCGCCACATCGCGTCGACGTAGTCGCCGGCGAAACCCCAGTCGCGGCGAGCGTCGAGGTTGCCGAGCGTGAGTGAGTCCTGCAAACCCAGCGAGATGCGCGCGACCGCCTGACTGACCTTGCGCGTGACGAACTCGGGGCCGCGGCGCGGCGACTCGTGGTTGAACAGCACACCGGATGACGCGTGCATGCCGTACGACTCGCGGTAGTTGATCGTCATGTAGTGGCCGTAGACCTTGGCGACCCCGTACGGCGAGCGCGGCCAGAGCAGCGTGTCTTCGTTTTGCGGGACCGCCTGAACCTTGCCGAACATCTCGGAACTCGACGCCTGGTAGAACCGCACCTGCTTGCCGCTAGTTCCCTCGTACAGCCGCACGGCCTCGAGGGCGTTGAGTACGCCCATGCCCGTGACCTCGCTCGTGAGGTGCGCGTTCTCCCACGAGTACGCGACGAACGAAATTGCACCGAGGTTGTAGAACTCGTCGGGCTTAGCGACGTTCATGGCGCGCATGAGGCTCGACAGGTCGGTGAGGTCACCGGTCAGGATGTGCACGTCGGGCACGAGCTCCTGCAGCAGTGCCAGCTTGGGGTTGTTCTGCCCCCGCATGAGCCCGTAGACCTCGTATCCCTTCGAGAGCAGAAGCTCTGAGAGGTAGAGGCCGTCTTGGCCAGTGATTCCGGTGATGAGTGCGCGCGTCATCTGATTGTGTTCCGTTCCTGGGCCCGGTTGATCGAGCCACTCAACGGTACCGGATGCGACCGCCGCTACCCTCGCGTTACGCCGTGAACCCGCTCGCCGCGAGGTAGACGTCGCCCTCACCCGAGAAGCGCAGGCGGCCCTCGTCGGCCAGCACCAGCGCCGCCTCGCCGCGCGCGAGCGTCGTCGACGACACGCTGCCGTGAATCGTGACCGGCGCTCCGACGCTCAACGCGATCGCCTCGCCGTCTGGCACGAAGGTCACGGCATCCCCGGTGATTCGGGCCAGGGCGAGACGCTCGCCCGCCGGCCGGTAGATGCTCACCCCCGGTCCCGTCTCGGGCGTGAGGCGCGGCACGGTTCGCGATTCGAAGTCGAGAACCGAGAGCAGTTCGGGCACGTCGACGTGCTTGGGAGTGAGGCCGCCGCGCAGCACGTTGTCTGACGACGTCATGAGCTCGATGCCGATGCCCTCGAGATAGGCGTGGATGTTGCCCGCCGGAAGGTACAGCGCCTCCCCCGCCGCGAGACGTACGTGGTTGAGCAGCAGGCTCACCGCGATTCCGGGATCGCCCGGATACCGTGCCGCGAGGCGCCGAACGACGTCGTACTCGTCGCGGTCGTGATCGGTGCCTTCGGCTTCGGCGGCGACGGTGCACAGGTTGTCAAGCACCGCGAGTTCCCCGGGCGCGTGCCCGACGAACCACTCGAACGTGCTGCGCACCGGATCGGGGCCGCTGAGGCGGGCGAGCAACGGCTGGAAGGCCGGACCCTCGCCGCGGTGGGCGATCGTCTCGAATATCTCCCGGGCCGCGGCGTGGTGCCGGAACCCGCACAGCGCCTCGAAACCGTCGGCGATCGCGACGATGAACTCGGGCTTGGCCGAGGCATCCCGATAGTTGCGGTGCGGTGCATCGAGTGCGATCCCCGCGGCGTTCTCCCGCTCGAAGCCGGCAATGGCCTGCTCGGTGTTCGGGTGGGCCTGCAGCGACAGTGGCGACGCCGCGGCGAGCACCTTCATCAGGAACGGCAGCTCCACGTATCCGGCGAGAGTGTCGTGTCCCTCGGTCAGGTCGTGGTCGACGACCGTCGACGCCGAGCCGTGATGCGAGCCGAGCCAGAGCTCGGCCTCGAGGGCGTCCGTGGGTGCGCGCCCGAGCAACTCGCTGATCGCGCCGGTCGACCCCCACGCGTAGTCGCGAGGCGTATTGGTGATGGCTACAAACATCCGGACTCGTCTCTGAGGTGCATTGGTCAAAAGTACCAATGCTCTGGATGCTCGCACTTCGCTCGACGTAGGCTCTGGGAGGATTCCCACAAGCAACGGAGCAGGACTATGTCATTCGAGTCACTCAGCAGCGACTTCTACGGGTTTGAAGCTCGGCTCACCGAGCAGGAAAAAGACATGCTCATGCGCCTGCGCGCCTTCCTCGACGAGAACGTGCGCCCGATCGCCAACGATCTGTGGGCAAAAGCACAGTGGTTTGATCGCGACATCATCCTGGGTCTCGCCGAACTTGGCGTGTTCGGGCAGCCGTGGGCGGAGACGCAGCAGTTTCCCAACAGCGCCGTGTTTCGCGGCTGGGTCGCCCTCGAGCTCGCCAGAGTCGACGCGAGCGTGGCCACCCTGGTCGGGATGCAGAACGGACTCGTGATGGGCTCGATCGCGGTCGCTGGCTCCCCCGAGCAGCGGGCCGAGTGGTTGCCCAAGTTCGCCTCGGGTGAGCTGTTGGGTGCGTTCGCGCTGACCGAGCCGCTGTCGGGCTCCGACTCCGCTCAGGGACTCCACACCGTCGCCAAGCGCGACGGCGACACCTGGGTCATCAACGGCGCCAAGCGGTGGATCGGATCCGGATCGATCAGTGACGTCACTATCGTCTGGGCCAAGGATGCCGACGACAACCAGGTCAAGGGATTCATCGTGCCGACGAGCACGCCCGGCTACTCGGCGTCACGCATCGAGAACAAGCAGGCGCTGCGCATCGTGCAAAACGCCGACATCACGTTCACCGACATGGTCGTTCCTGAGGCGAATCGCCTCCAGCTGTCGAACTCGTTCCGTGAGACCGCGGCCGTGCTGCGCGCCACCCGCGCCGAGGTCGCCTGGGCCGCCGTCGGAAACTCGGTCGGCGCCTACGAGGCGGCGGTGAAGTACTCGAAGGATCGCATCCAGTTCGGCAAGCCGATCGGCGCCCACCAACTGGTGCAGGAACTGCTCGCCAAGAGCCTGGGCAACATCACCGCGTCGATAGGTCTGGTCACTCGGGTCTCGGAGATGCTCGACGAAGACACCCAGAAAGACGAGCACTCCGCGCTGGCCAAGGAGTTCACGACCAGTCGGATGCGCGAAACGGTCGCCTGGTGCCGCGAGCTGCTGGGCGGGAACGGCATTGTTCTCGACTACGGCGTCATGCGCCACTTCGCGGACGCCGAGGCCATTTACTCGTACGAGGGCACTCGCGAGATGAACACCCTCATCGTCGGGCGTGCAATCACCGGAAAGGCCGCGTTCGTCTAGTCGGTCGGCCGTCTAGTCGCCGATGCGCAGCGCGGCGCGGCGCCGGAACACGAACGCCGCCTGAAGCGCGACCGAAACGAACTCGCCGCAGGCAAGTCCCCACGCACCCCCGGCGGCGCCGAACGTCGAGGCCAGGAGCAGCACCGAAGGCACGCCGACCGCAGCCCCGCTGAGCACGCTCGTCATGAACTCGCGGCGGGCGCCCAGGCCGATCAGCGTGACTCGCCCCAGAGTCGTCCCTAGGGCGATCAGCAGCGCAGCCACCCCGAAGGCGAACGCGGTGGGCTGATCGATCGCGACGGCGGACCCGAATAGGAGAGACGACAGCGGCGCCCCGGCAAAGGTGAAGGTGATCAGCCCGATGATCCCCAGCCCGGCGTGGAGCAGAAACGAGGTGCGCGCTCGCCGAGCGAAGTGGGCACGCGAGTCCTCCACGACCCAGCCCTGCAGCGCGTTGCCGAGCGCCGAAACCGAGTACTGACCGACCTTGTAGAGCTTGTCGCCAGACACGTACGCTGCCGCCGCCGCCGACGCTGTCACGCCGCTGACGAAGGTGACCGCCAAGGAGTTGTACGCGCCCGCTGCGACCTCGGCCGTTACCGCGGAGCGATGCTCCCGGATCACCGCGCGCACCTGCCCCGGGGAGCGGTTCCAGAACCCTGCGGCAGCGCCGCTGTGCACGGCGTATCCGACGACGCTGGCGACGGATGCCACGACGAGCAGCACGGGGTACCAAATCACCTGCCCGAGCACCAACAGCAGGGGCACCGCGACCAGCGTCGCGATGGCCCGAGGGAGAATTTCCCAGAGCGCGATGAGGGCCGCGCGACCGAGGCCGATCATGTACCACGACGATGCGAGGCCGGTGAGGCTCAGCGCCGCCGCCATGATCGCCGACTCGACCCGATTCGATGCCGGGGAGACAAGAGCCGCGATCAGGACCGCGAACAGTGCGACCGGCACGAAGACCGTCAGTCGTGCACGCAAACTGCGGCGCAGCAGTGCAGGTCGGTCGACCGGGGCTGCTGTGGCCACCATCGCGGGCCCGATCGTGTTGTAGCCCAACGAGACGAGCAGCGCGGCAAAGCCTCCGATCGACTGGCCGACCGCTATCGCCACCCAGGCGTCGGCGCCGGCAACCCTCGCCAAAATCGGAAGGAACAGGAACGGAGTGATGAGGGCGAGGAACGGAAGGCCCGCGAATGCGATCACTCGGCGGGCGAGGCCACGATCGCCGCTGGGGCGCGCACCAGCCTCGGGAACGGTCATGGGAGAACGGTACCAAGCGCGCAGCCGCTCCACAGTCGCTGAACTCTCGTCTAGCCTTACTCAATGCGAGTCGTCGAGCATCCTGCGGTGCGCTACGCGTACGTCGCGTTGACTCTCTCGATAGTGCTCGCCGGCGACGCCTGGCGATTCACCTTCGGCTGGGTCGTCTTCGGAGTTGTAGCGATCGCTCTGGGGCTGTGGTCGGTCGTCGTGCTCGTGGTGTTGCGGCACTCGTGGCGCCCCACGTCTCTGCCGATCCCGTTGCTCGCGTTTCTGCTGCTCGCGACCGCCTCGCTGGTCTGGTCGCACTATCCCGGCGCGACGCTGCTGGGGCTGTTCACCACTTGGCTCATCGCTGTGGCGGGTGTCGCGATCGCTCTCAGCTCGACGTGGGACGAGTTCATGCGCTGCCTGAGTCTCGTATTGCGGGCAATTCTCGCGCTGTCGCTGCTGTTCGAGCTCGTCGTCGCTGTCGTCATCCAACGCCCGATTCTGCCGCTGCACACCCAACCCGGCGTCGACTACTCGGTCTACGAGACCATCCCGAAGATGTTGTATTGGTCGCGCAACGAGCTCTTCACCGTGTTCAGTGACGGTCGCATTCAGGGGATCGTGGGCAACGCCAACAACCTCGGAGTGCTCGCCCTCATCGCGGTCATCGTGTTCGGCATCCAGCTGGCCGATCGCAAGGTCGGCCGCGTCGCGGGCGGCGCATGGCTCGCGGTGGCCATTGCGACCCTCGTGTTCGCTCGCTCCGCGACCGTGACCGTTGCACTGGTCGGCGTCATCGCCCTCGCCGGGGCCGCGATTGTCGTTTACCGGTCTCAGCCGGGGCGGGCCCGCGGGCTGGCCTATGCGATCATCGGGTCGGCCGCGGTTGCGGCGGTCGCGGCGTCGGCGCTGTTCTCGGGGGCGCTGTTGAGCATCCTGGGAAAAAGTGACGACCTGACCGGCCGGCTGGGGATCTGGGAGAAGGTGATCGCCCTAGCTCAAGAGCGTCCGGTTGTGGGCTGGGGTTGGGTGAGCTACTGGGTGCCGTGGGCCGATCCCTTCACCGATCTCGCGTTCCGCAACGGTGTGCGCCAACTCCAGGCGCACAACGCGTGGCTGGACGTGTGGTTTCAGCTGGGCGTTCTCGGCGCCGTAGTCTTCGCCACCCTCGTGGCAACGGCACTAGTGCGAGCGTGGACCAGGGCCGTCGACCCGGCGATCGATTCGATGGGCAGGCGGATGCCGTTCCGCGCCAGCTCGCTGCTGCCGCTGCTCGTGCTGGGCGCCCTCGTCATACAGAGCGTGGCCGAGAGCCGCCTGCTCGTCGAGTTCGGGCTCTTTCTGCTCGTGGTGTTCGCGGTGAAAACAAAGCTGCTCGACGAGCGCCGAGGCACCTGAGATGCCGCCCGGTAAACCGCAGACAGCGGTCGAGGTCGCGCGAATTGCGCTCGCCTCTCCGCGGGTGTCGAACGCGCTCGCCGTTGCGGTAGTCGGCGCGGCAACGCTCAGCTTCCCCCTGCGTCAACTCATGGGCTGGGCGGGCTTGCTCGCTGTTCTGGGGACGCTGGCCGTGCTCTGCGTTCTCTCGCTGGCCGCCCAATGGCGGGAGGTCGGATGGCGGGGGCTGCTTCCCGTTTCGCTCCTCGTGTTCGTGACGTGGGCTGCCCTCTCGGTGACCTGGTCCCAGTACCAGTGGGCCACGCTGGGCGGACTGATCTACCTGCTGACCTTCACCGCGCTGGGTATCTACGTCGCGCTGGTCAGAGACACGATCCAGATCGTGCGGGCGTTCGGCGACGTGCTGCGATTCGTGCTCGTCGCGTCGCTCGTCATCGAAATACTGGCCGGCGTGCTTCTCGATGGGCCGATCAAGTTCCTAGGGGTGGCCGGAAACCTGGACGTGCTGGGGCCGATCGAAGGAGTGCTTGGCACCCGCAACCAGCTGGGCTTCGTCGCCGTGGTCGGCGTCGTCACCTTCGGAATCGAGGTGCTGACCAAGTCGATTGCTCGACCGCTCGCGATCGGTTCGCTGGTGCTCGCGGGACTCACCATCGTGCTCAGCCAGTCGCCGCTGGCACTCGGAACGCTCCTCGTGCTGCTCGCCGCGGCGGTCGCGCTCGGCGGCATCCGGCGAGCACCGGCCGAGCGTCGTCGGGTTCTTCAGATTGTGCTGTTCTCGCTGACGATCGCGGCGGCCATCACCGCGTGGTTGTTCCGCGCTCGAGTCATCGCTGCCCTGAACGCCGGCGGTGAGCTGAGCTACCGACTCTCGGTCTGGCGGGAAGCATGGACCCTGATCGGGCTCCACCCGCTGGAGGGCTGGGGGTGGCTCGGCCTCTGGAACACCGATCTTCCCCCCTACAACGGCTTCACGAGGCTGCTCGGGCCCACACCAGAGTCCGGCCTGCTCGCGCCGCTCGACGTCTGGCTACAGCTCGGCGTGGTCGGCTTCGCGATCTTCCTCGGGATGCTCGGGCTCACCTTCACCCGATCGTGGCTGCTCGCGTCGCGCCGGCGCAGCATCGTCTTCGCCTGGCCCGCACTGATCCTGGTGGTTCTGCTCGTCAACTCGCTCGCGGAGAGCACAATTCTCGTCGAGTTCGGCTGGCTCACCTTCGTTGTCTGCTGCGTGAAGGCGTCACGGGAGTTGAGCTGGCGGCGACTGTTCGTCGAGCCGCCGACGGCACCCGTCTAGGAGTTCCGCGCGAAGTACTCGTGAGAGGCCCAGGCCGACTCCACGATGTCCGCGACGCCGTAGCGGGCGCTGAAGCCCGTCGCGTCACGCACACGGTCGACGACCGCAACTACTGCCGCGGCATCCCCGTCGCGTCGCGGACGGACGACCGGCTCCAGTATCGAACCGGCGGCGAGACTGATGCTGGTGATCATCTCGCGCACGCTCGTACCGACGCCCGTTCCGATGTTGTAGGCGACGTGGCCGGGCTGGGACCCGAGGGCGTCGAGAACCGTGAGATGGGCTTGAGCGACGTCGAGCACGTGAACATAGTCCCGAACGCAGGTGCCGTCGGCGGTCGGGTAGTCGTCGCCAAAGATCTCAGGAGCCTCGCCCCGATCGAGGTGCTCCAAGACGATCGGAATGAGGTTAAGCGCCTCGGTGTCGCCGAGCTCGGGACTCGCCGCTCCCCCGACATTGAAGTAACGCAGGCTTGCGGCCCGCAGCGGCCACGCCGCCGAGGCCGCGGCGATGAGCTGCTCCCCGATGAGCTTGGTCGCGCCATAGGGGCTCAGCGGCACGGTGGGGTGGGTCTCGTCGATCGCCCCATCCGCCTGTCCGTACACCGCAGCAGACGAGGAGAAGACGAGTCGGTGCACGCCAGCGGACTGCATCGCGTCCAACAGTTGCGCAAGTCCGCCCACGTTCTGACGGTGATACCAGGCCGGTCGAGCCACCGATTCGCCCACCTGCTTGCGGGCAGCGAAGTGGATGACCGCTTCGATGTCATGTTCCACCAGTGCATCGGCAAGCACCTGGGCGGCCCCGTCGGATGCGAGGTCTACCCGCACGAGGGGAACCCCGGGAACCCGATCGGTTGACCCGGTGACAAGATCATCGGCGATGAGAACCTCGTCGCCTCGGTCCTGGAGCAATCGCACCGTATGCGCCCCGATGTAGCCTGCGCCGCCGGTGACCATCACTCTCATGACCCCGAGTGTAGTTGGGGTGGTGGCATGCGGCTCTCAGGTGCAGACTGCAGAACGGACTACGATTGGGGGGTCGATCCACTCACCCCCTCAGGAGCCCTGATGGCCGCGCCGTCCTTCGTTCACGACACTGCCGACGTCGCCGATTCCGCGACCATTTCGGCCGGCGCGAAGGTGTGGCACTACGCCCAAGTGCGCGAGAACGCGACACTCGGCGAGAACGTCATCGTCGGGCGTGGCGCCTATGTCGGCACCGGGGTCGAGGTCGGCAACAACTGCAAGATCCAGAACTACGCCCTCGTCTACGAGCCCGCAAAGCTCGCTGCAGGCGTCTTCATCGGCCCCGCAGTGGTTCTCACCAACGACCACTTCCCGCGTGCAATCAATGCAGACGGCACACCAAAGTCGGCCGACGACTGGCACCCGGTGGGCGTCGACATTCGCGAGGGCGCGTCGATCGGCGCGGGCAGTACGTGCATCGCCCCCCTCGTGATCGGTCGCTGGGCTCTCGTGGGCGCCGGCTCTGTAGTGGTCAAAGATGTCCCACCGTTCGCGCTCGTGGTGGGCAGCCCCGCCCGACGCGTCGGCTGGGTTGGAACGGCGGGGCACCCCCTCGTCGAGGAAGCGCCGGGCGACTACCGTTGCCCGGCAACGGGAGCCCGCTACCGCCAGGTCGGTCCCGATGAGTTGAATGAGGTCGAAAACTGATGATCCCCGCAGCTAAGCCCGAGGTCGGCGACGAGGAGCGGGCCGCGGTCGACCGCGTCATGCGCTCGGGAATGTTGGCCCAAGGGCCTGAGGTCGCCGCGTTCGAGACCGAGTTCTCCGCCATCGTCGGTGACGTGCACTCGGTTGCACTCAACTCGGGCACCTCGGCGCTGCACCTCTCGCTGCTCGCCTTAGGCGTTGGCCCCGGCGACGAGGTCATTGTTCCGTCCTTCAGCTTCGCCGCGACCGCGAACGCCGTGGGCCTCACGGGGGCTACCCCGGTGTTTGTCGATATCGAACTCGATCACTTCAACGTTGACCCGGCTGCTGTCGAGGCGGCGATAACCCCGAAGACCAAGGCGATCATGCCGGTGCACCTCTACGGTCACCCGGCACACCTCGTCGCCCTCAAGTCCATCGCCGAGAAGCACGGCGTGCTTCTGGTCGAGGATGCCGCTCAGGCGCACGCCGCGGCCGTGGACGGCATCCCCGTCGGTGCGTGGGGAGCCGCGGCATCGTTCTCGTTCTACCCGACGAAGAACATGACTTCGGGCGAGGGTGGCATGGTCACGACACCGTCCGCCGAGGTGGCGCGCGCAATCAAGGTGCTCCGCAACCAGGGCATGGAAAAGCGCTACGAGAACGAGGTGATCGGTTTCAACAACCGCATGACCGACATCCACGCAGCAATCGGCCGGGTGCAACTCACCAAGCTCGCCGGGTGGACCGCGAAGCGCCAAGAGAACGCGGCATTCCTCTCCGCGCATCTCGAGGGCGTCGTCACGCCGCCGATCGCCGCCGGGGCCACGCACGTCTTCCACCAGTACACCGTTCGGGTCGTCGACCACGACCGCGACGCCTTCGCCGAGCAGCTCACGGCAAAGGGGGTCGGCAACGGCGTCTACTACCCGACACCCATTCATCGCCTACCGTCGTTCCGTCTCGACCTCGACCTTCCGGTGACCGAGACCGCGGCGCAGCAGGTGCTGTCGCTGCCGATCTACCCGTCGCTGACCCAGGGCGAGCTCGACACGATCGTCGAGGCGGTCAACGCCGTCGCGAAGGCGGGCAGCTGATGACGTTGCGCGCCGGCGTGCTCGGCCTCGGCGTGATGGGCCGTCACCACAGCCGTGTGCTTGCCGGACTCGACGGCGTCGAATTCGTGGGCGTCTACGACCCCGCCGACGGCGTCGGCCCCATGATCGAGGGCAAGCCGGTCGTGCGCGACCTGGACACCTTCCTCGATATGGGGTTCGACTACTGTGTGGTTGCCGCGCCAACGATCTACCACCTCGACATCGCCACTGCCCTCGCGGACCGCGGCATCCACGCCCTTATTGAGAAGCCGGTGGCCTCGACCGCCGCCGATGCCGCCACGCTGCGCGACCTCTTCGTCGACAAAGGCCTCGTCGGCGGTGTGGGACACATCGAGCGGTACAACCCCGCGCTCCAAGCCGCACGGCAGCGGATCGAAGACGGTCTTATCGGCGAGATCTACCAGATCACGACCCGGCGCCAGGGCCCGTTCCCCGGCCGAATCGCCGATGTCGGGGTCATCAAAGACTTGGCGAGTCACGACATTGACCTCACCGCCTGGGTCACCCAACAGAAGTTCGTGTCGATCAACGCCCGCACGGCGTTCCGCAGTGGTCGCCAACACGAAGACATGGTCGTCGCGGTCGGAACCCTGAGCAACGGCACCATCACGAGCCACACCGTGAACTGGTTGACCCCCTTCAAGGAGCGCACGACCATGATCACCGGCGAGAAGGGCACGCTGCTCGCAGACACCCTCACCGCCGACCTGACGCACTACCAGAACGGCGTAATCCAGAACACGTGGGATCAGGTTCAGACCTTCCGAGGCGTGTCCGAGGGCGACATGACCCGGTTCGCGTTGGCTCGCAAGGAGCCGCTGCTCGCCGAACACGAGGCGTTCCGGGATGCCGTTCTGACCGGAAAGACAGACGCCATCGTGACTCTCGAGGAGGGCAGACTGGTGCTGGTTACCGCAGAGCAGATGATCGCGGATGGCGCCACCCATCGCTTGGGTGACGCCTAACCACGGTCGCGGCTAGCAGCCGGTGAACTGGTCGATCTGGCTGGTCATCGACCCCGTGCCACCGAGGATCACCATCTTGGTGATCCCGAACCTGAGGAAGTCGTCGAGCACGAACGACGGAATACACGACGACTCCACGATGTACAGCGGAGAGCCGGTCAGCGCCGCGACGGGAACACCAGACAGCGCGTCGGGGAAGTTCGTTCCGACGGCAACGTATACGGTGTCGGCGTCGCCGAACGCGTCACGGTTGATGCTGCCCGCAGTGGCATAACGAGTCGCTCCACCCAACCGCGTGACGGTTGCGAACGTGGACGCGAGGCTCGATTCGATGCCGCTGCTGACGGCGGCCTGGCCCCCAGCGATGATGACCTTGGTCACCCCCAACAGCTGAAGGGTAGCGATGGTCTCTGCGTCAATCTCGGGCAGAGATCCGTCGATAAGGATCACGGGGGCCGAGCGCTTCGCCGCGGCACCCCCTGCAGACAGAGCATCCGGGAAGTTGCGGCCGTCTGCGAGATACACGTAGTCCGAGCCGCCTTCGCCGAACGCGGACAGCGCGAGGGCTCGCGAGACGACGTAGCGGTTCTCGCCATCGACCCGCTCGATTTCATCGCACAGGCCGGCCAGTTCCGCTTGAACGGACTCGGAAACCGCGCCCGCCCCACCGACGATCACAATCTTTGTCGGATTCAGTCGGGCGATCTCGGCGAGCACACTCGCGGGGACGAAGTCGGGATCCACGATGAGCAAGGGAACGCCCTGCTTGCTTGCAGCAGCACCGGCGCTGAGAGCATCCGGGTAGCCGATTCCGCTGGCGATGTAGAGGATCGGTACGTTCGGCGCGAAGCTCGCCGTGGACAACCCAACCGAAGTGCCGTACCGGTCGGAGCCGCCGATGCGCTCAACGGTCACGCCGGGCGGAATCGTAGTGACGGCGCTACCGAACCAGCCGTTGTAGTACGACCAGAAGTTGCGGTTTCCGTACGACGAGCAGCTGTTTCCGGTGCCGCCGAGGTTAGCGAGTGCGGCGGCATTGGGAACATACGGCGTGTAGTTGTACAGCGCCGCGGTGCCGTTGTTGCGGATCACGACCCGCTGAGTTCCGCAGCTCGTGGACGGGTGGTACTGGATGTTGTTCACACCAGGCTGGTAGCTGCCCCACGGGTCCGGGGTGCTGTAGCGCTTGAGTTGCCACGCGGCCTTGTAGATCTGGTTGTACAGGCCGTAGAACTGGGCATCGCAGACGCCGCCGTTGTTGTCGGGACAGGCGTAGCCCATCGCGCGACCGAGCGTGGAATCGCTGGGCGACTTTGCCGAGACTAGGCTCTGCTCCTTCTGGAGCATGACGAGCAGCACCTTGGCACTGATGCCACACGCCTGCTGAACCTTGAAGAGAATCGTCGATGTCAGCTCGTTGGCGGCACCGGTGTACGCGGCGCAGACGGTGCGGTCGGCGGCGCGATTGAACGTGGTCGTGCGCTTGATGTTTAGGCAGTTTGAGTTGTTGCAGGTGCCGATCTTGGCGTCGAGGAATGCCTGGATCTCGGGTTGCGTGAGAGCGTTGCGGTTGTACATCGCGTAGTCGCTGATGATGTAGCCCGCGTCAAAGCTGCTGCCGCTGAGAGCGGCCGCGTAGGCTCGCGTCGGGCTCGGCTCACTTGTCGCTACCGCTGGCGTTGCCAGCCCCGCAGCGGAGAGTGCCGCTAGCGCGATTGCGGCGAGAAATTTAGCCGCTGCACCCCTCATCGAAGTCTTAGTCATGACGCCCCCGTCTGTCGTGTCTACTGTACCAAGGCGATTTCGGATCGCTCGGGCTGGCCGCGAGCACGTCGCTCAGCGGCGGCCAGATGGTAGTCCCCCACCAAATTGTCGCTACGAAACCCGGCAAGTGTCAAGCTTTGGTTGAAACTTCAGGGCTGATGCGTCCGTGGCCTCAGGTCGCCGGGGGCGGCGGATCCGACGGCTCCTGTGCCGTCATTAGCGCCACGCGGCGCGCGAGCTCGGTGACATCCTTCTCGATCGACCGGAACTTTCGGTAGGTCGTCGCGATGAAACCCAGGAACGCCAGAACGGTGATGTAGAGCAGAAGGTCGGCTCCGCGTCCCACCCCAAGGAAACTCGCAGCGAACGTCCACAACTGCGGGAACACGACCGATGATCCGGCGGCGACGATGAAGAGCAGCAAGAAGATCCGGCGCACGGCCTGATGCCGGGCGCCTCCGCCACGGAGCATGAAAAGCGCCGCGGCGATGATCGCGAGAATCGCGAGAATCTGGAAGAGGATCGTCATGAGGTCACCTAAAGAGTATTTCGAAGAGGATGTTGATGGAGTTCAGTAACGACTGGCCCTTGGCCTTGGAGTAGTCGGTGTAGACGATGTGCGTCGGGTACTCGGCCCAGGGTGCCTTGCTGGCCGCTATCTGATCGACGAGCTCCGAGGCGTGCGCCATGCGATTCTGAGTGAGGTGGATCGTCTCGAGGAGGCGTCGATCGATTACGCGCAATCCGTTGTGAGCGTCGGTGAGAGCCAAGCCCGTCGTCATGCGAGTGAACGCCGCGGCCGTGCGCAGAACGACCTTCTTTGCCCACCCGAGCTTGGTGCGGTCGTCAAGAAAACGAGAACCAATAACGACCTCCAACCCGTCGGCATGGAGCTTCTCAATCATTCCGAGCGCATCCGCCACCTGGTGTTGCCCGTCGGCATCGAAGGTCACAACCTCCGTCATCTCGGGGTCGGCCAGCGCGAAGGTGAAGCCGGTCTGCAGGCTCGCGCCCTGACCTAGGTTGATCGGGTGCACGACGACGGTCGCGCCGGCGGCCCGGGCGTGGGCAACGGAATCGTCGGACGAGCCGTCATCGACGCAGACGATATGCGGGATGCTCTCGCGCAGTTCGGAAACCACCGACCCGATCACGGTTCCCTCGTTGTACATGGGAATCACAGCCCAAGTTCGTCCCATGCGTATTAGTTTCGCACAGCGGCTGCCACTGGGCTGTCTCGGTCATCTTGCTTGTAGATTGGGTTTCGGTCGAGCGCAGACGCTCACAAACCTCGTCGGCCCCCGTACCGCGTCATCCCTTCTGGAGAATCCCATGACAAACCGCAAGCGCGTCATGGATGAGGCGGCAAACGTTCACCACGGATCACCCTCGAACCGGCAGTCGGCACTCATCGTTTCGCGGGTATACGAGCCGGAGCCGAGCGCCGCCGCCTTTCGCCTCGGCGCCCTCACGCGCGCCCTCGACGCCGAAGGCTGCACCACGACAGTTCTCACTAGTCGCGCCCCCGGAGCCCGAAGAAGCACCAAGCGTGTGCGTCGATGGCCCGTGCTGCGTGACAAGTCGGGCGCGGTGAGGGGCTACCTCCAGTACCTCAGCTTTGACATTCCCGCCTTTTTTCGCGTGCTGGTCGCCCGACGGCGCGATGTGATCGTCGTAGAACCACCCCCGACCACGGGAGCGGTGGTCCGCGTCGCAGCATGGCTGCGCCGGACCCCGTACGTCTACTACGCGGCCGATGTCGTCTCCGCGGCGATCGAGGGGGCTGGTGTGCCTCGCATCGTCGTCGGTGTCGTTCGACGTCTTGAGCGCTTTGCTCTGCGGGGTGCTGAACGAGTTCTGGCTGTCTCAGACGCCGTGCGCGAGGAGGTCATCGCGCTGGGCGCCGACCCATCGACAGCAGTGGTGGTCGGCACCGGAATCGACACGGAGAGATTCTCCACCGACGGGGGTCGAGAGCGTGCCCCGTGGCCCTACTTCGTCTATACCGGCACGACATCCGAGGTACATGGCGCTGGCGTCTTCATCGAGGCCTTCGTTCAACTGGCCCAGGCCAACCCGACGGCCAGGCTTCTGCTCTTCTCCAGCGGGACCGAGACGGACCAGCTGCGTCAGATGGCGGCACCGTTCGCGGATCGAATCGAGTTCCGAGGCATTGTCGATGCTGAGCTGCTCGCGCCGTGGATCAGGGGAGCTGCCGCGAGCTTGGCCTCGGTGCGCCCTGATGCCGGATACGACTTCGCGTTTGCCACGAAGGCGCTCGCCTCGATTGCGTGCGGAACCCCCGTCATCTACGCGGGAGTCGGACCGATGGCTCGCCTCATTGACGACAACTCGCTGGGATGGGTGACGACATGGGATCCCCCGGCTGTGGCTGAGGCGATGGCGGCAGCGCTGAACGCGAGCCACACGGGGCCCGACGACCGACTCGCGCGGTGGGCCGACGAGCACTTCTCCTTGCGCGCCGTGGGCGCCCGTGCCGCCGAGCTAGTGGTGCGCAAAGCCGTACTCGGTCGGAATTCGAACTCGTAGACTCGGGGTTATGACGGCGGCGCTGAAGTGGTTGGCGGGGCGCGTGCTGCGGCTCATCCCCGAGGGCCTGCGAGGCCGAATCCTCCCGGGCCAGTATGGCTACTCAACGGCCGATATCCCGCCCGCGATCGAGCCGCCGAGCACCCCAGTGCGGCTATTCATCGCGCCCGTCAACTACGCGGGTCAAGCTCAAGCCTGGGGACGCGCCGCGGCCGAATACCTGCCGGGCGTCGGTGCCGTGAATCTGGCGTTTCGAACCTCCAATGACTTCGCACACGACGCCGATGCGGTGGTGCCGGTCGGAGTCTGGGCCGCGTCCACCCGCTGGCAAAGCCAGCTTCGCCGTACCGTGCTCGACGGCTTCACCCACGCGATCGTTGAGGCGCAACGTTGGCCGTTCGGGGCGCCTCTCGACGAGACCGTCGAAAGCCAGGTGCGCGACATGCAGCGCGCGGGGCTGGCAGTCGCGATGCTCTGCCACGGCAGCGACATTCGCCTACCCAGTCGGCACGCCGCGCTCAACGCAGAGTCGCCTTTTGCCGGAGCATCGGATTCCGCCACCGCGGCACTGGAACGGATCGCACGTGAGTCACGACGGCTGCTCGACCGACTGGGTTTACCCGTGTTCGTCTCGACCGCCGGCCTGCTAGTCGATGTGCCATATGCCCAGTGGATGCCGGTCGTCATCGATGTGGGACTGTGGCGAGACGACAGACCGGCACTGCAAACCAGTCGTCCCGTGGTCGTTCATGCGCCAAGCAGCGGTGCGCTCAAGGGAAGCGACCTCGTCGATCCGGTGGCCCGGGCATTACACGAGGAGGGCCTGATCGAATATCGCCGCATCTCAGGCGTTCCTCACGCTCAGATGCGCGAGGTCTACGGCGCGGCCGACATCGTGCTCGACCAGTTCCGGCTGGGCGACTACGGGGTGGCGGCGTGCGAGGCGATGGCGGCGGGCCGTGTTGTCGTCGGCCATGTCACCGAGCCGGTGCGGGCATCGGGTCGCGACGCGGCCGGTATCGACCTCCCGATCATCGAGGCCACGGGCGCGAGCCTCGAGGGGGTGCTTCGAGACATCGTCGCCAACCCCGATGCCGCGGCGGCCGCCGCACACGGCGGACCAGCATATGCGCGAGAGCTGCACGACGGACGGCGCGCGTCCACCGTTCTCCGTCCGTTCCTGCTTCCACACGAGGGCTGACGTCGTCGAGCGCGAGGCGCACCATTCGAGGATGCGCCGGTCGAGCTCGACTAGGACGAGGCTTCGGCAACGACCTCGTCGCGCCCGATCGCGGCTGAACGAGTGTCGTAGTAGGCCTCGCGAACCCAGCGTCGACGGAGAAGTCGCGCCGCTGTGATGACACCCGCCGAGTCGACGGCGACAACTATGTCGGCCCGTCGAAACATCTCAAGCGCGGGCGCGGATCGCCGCACTCGGCGCCAGAACACACGGCCCGCCTCGAGCGGGCCCATCGAATTGAGCAGACGCCCCAGGGGACTCCCGCCGAGCAAAAGACGAAGACGTTCCCCGCCGACACGTCGCCAGAACGCGTCGACCCATCCGGGGCTCACGCTGGTCAGGTCGAGGTGCACACCGCGGCGCAACATCCGAACGGGCATGCCGACCGAGAGCATGTCAATGCCCGAAACCCCTTCTGGGCGCTCGAGAATCGAGCCAAGGCGCGATGTTTCGTTGGACAGCGACGAGCCGTGGCCCGACTCAAAGCCGCTGCCGAAGACCAGTACGATTCGAGCCCCCGTCATCGAGCGCGCCACCCCTCGGCGACTGTACGCAATGCCTTGATCCGCGGCAGCAACTGTTCGTCGCGTGCGAACTGCCGCGCCCACTGCTGCGTGGCCGCGATGCTCTCGGGAGTCTGTGCTGCTGCGCTTTCGCCCGTGGCGATGAGCGCATCGACGAACTGCTGTACGCCGACCGCCTCGACTCCGAAGCGCGCAGGGTGCTCGGCGAGCACGCTTGAGGCCGCCGTGACGGGATCGTGCAATGCCGCTATCGGCAGCCCACTCGCGGCGTACTCGAAAACCTTTCCGCTCGTCACGTAGGGGCTTCGACTGATGATGAGCACAAGCGCATCGAACGAGGCGTACGCCGCCGACACCGCGGTCTTGCTCACCGGTCCTTCGTAGCTGACGCCGTCACTGCGGTAGGCGTCGAGCAGTTCGGCCACGGCGGTGTCGGGCTCGGCGAAGTGGCCGAGCCTGCCCCGGATCACCATGCGTGAGCGAGCTATGAGGGGCGAGCGGGTTCGCGCCAACCGCCACGCATCGAGCGTCTCGCGCAGGGGAATCGGGCCGTAAATGGTGCCGAGGTAACCAAACACGAGGCCTCGGTTGGGGTCTGCACTTCTCTCTGCGGCGGTGCTGAGGCCGCGACCCCCGTCGGGATGCAAGAACTCGGGGTCGAACCCGTTGGCGACAACGTGTAAGCGATCGGCGATCGCCGGCAATTCGCGAGCGTGCCAGTCGCGGATGGGGGCGTTAACGAACCAGCCCTCGCTGCTTCGTTCGTACATGCGGCGTTCGAGCCGACTCGAACGGCTGAGCCGACTCGAGACGCGTCGACCGGTGTACACGTTGAGGTGCCACGCATCACGGTGGTCCATCACAAAGGGAGTGCCGTATCGACGGTGCAGGTGCCACCCCGGTACAAAGTCAACGTTGGGGTTGGCGGAGCCGATCACGAGGTCCACCGGGTGTTCGGCGTTAATCTCTTCTGCTGCGGCAACGAGGGCACTCTTCCACCCTCCGTAGTTGAACTCGGGGAACGAGAACCACGCAGGGATCCAGCGCAAAGCCGTCCAGAGTAGGGGCGAGAAAGCCCTCAGTCGCGACCAATTCGCCAAGTCGTCATCGGTGCGTTCGGGGTCAAACGGGATGCGAACGACCTGTACTCGCTCATCAATCGAGTGTTCCGATTCCGGATCGCTGCCGGTGAGGCGTTCGAACGTCTCGCGCGTCGCTGTCAGTACTGTGACACGCCAGCCATCTCGGGCGAACGCGTTCGCTGTCGCCAGGGCGCGATACATGCCAGCACCCCGCGAAGGCGGGTAGCCCCACGCCACGTAAAGGACGTGCGGCGCGTCGCTGTCAACGCTGCCGTCGATCGGGGTCGCGGCGGAGGCGGATACGGGCTCAAACATCGTGCCTATCTTAGGCGCGGGGCTCGGGCGCACCGGTCAGTACACTGGGCTGATGCGGGTAATGAGTGTCGTGGGCGCGCGTCCCCAGTTCGTGAAGTTGGCGCCCATCTCGCACGCGATGGATGCCGCCGGCGGAATCGAGCACGTCGTCGTGCACACCGGTCAACACTACGACCCACTGCTCAGCGACGTCTTCTTCCGTGATCTCTCGATTCGCCCGCCCGACGAGAACCTCGGGGTGGGATCGAGCGGACACGGCGCGCAGACTGGCGCAATGTTGGCCGCGCTCGAGCCGCTCATCCTGAAGCACTCCCCGGACTGGGTGCTCGTCTACGGTGACACCAACTCGACGCTTGCCGCCGCGGTGGCCGCCGTCAAGATTCACGTTCCTGTCGCACACCTCGAGGCAGGGCTCCGGTCGTTCAACCGCCGTATGCCAGAGGAACACAACCGGGTGCTGACCGATCACGCATCCGACCTGCTTCTCGCCCCCACCGAGGTGGCGATGGCCCACCTCGCCGACGAGGGCCTCGCCGACCGCAGCGTGCTCGTGGGCGACGTCATGACCGACGTGCTCTTTTCCACGCGGGACCGGGTGCTTGCCGATGGCACTGCCCTGCCTCACGGCGTCAAGCCGGGCGGCTTCTACGTGGCCACGCTTCATCGACCCGATAACACCGACGACCCTCAGCGACTAGCGGCGATCCTCGAACAACTGGGCGCGCTCGCCCACCCCGTGTTGTTGCTCGTGCACCCGCGACTGCGTGCGCTCGCATCCCACCATGGCATCGTGCTCGATCAGGGATCGATCCGCGCGGTGGACCCGCTGCCATATCCGGAACTTGTTGCCGCCGTGAGCCGCAGCGCCGGTGTCATTACCGACTCCGGGGGGCTTCAGAAGGAGGCCTTCCTGCTCCGCGTGCCGTGTACGACGGTGCGTCCGGAGACGGAGTGGGTCGAGACCGTGGAACTGGGCTGGAATGTGCTCATCAGCGACGATCTCTCCGCCCTGCGCGCAACCGTTGAGCGTGCGCTTCCGGCGGCAACCGATGCGACTCCGTACGGAACCGGCCACGCTGCCGCAGCTGTCGTGGCCGCGCTACTCGGGTAACGTTCCGTCACCGAGGCCAGCGAGCCTGACCTGATTGGCGAACTCGGGAACCGCGGCCTGCAACTCGTCGAAGTTTCCGCTAGCGACGACGCGGCCTCCGCTCATGAAGAAGATGCGATCGGCGTGCATGATGGTCGACAGGCGGTGCGCGACCGAAACGATTGTCATCGAGCCGCTCAAGTCGCGGATGGCCTGAGCGACGGCCGCCTCGGTCGCCGTGTCGAGCGAACTCGTCGCCTCGTCCATCACCAAGACCAGCGGGTCGGCGTACAGCGCGCGTGCGATCCCCAGCCGCTGCCGCTGTCCACCCGACAGGGCCAGCCCGCGCTCGCCGATCGGCGCGTCGATCCCGCCGGGCCGTGACTCGATCGTGTCGAGCAGCTGTGCACGTTCCAGCGCCGAGCGCACCCGCTCGCGATCCACGTCGCCGCTCCAGGTGAGCGCGACGTTCTGCGCAACGGATGCATCGAAAAGGGACACCTCTTGAGGCACGTAGCCGACGCGCGAGCGCCACGAGCGCGTGAGCTCACTCACCGACGTCCCATCGATAGCAATGCGACCCTCGGTGGGGTGGATCAGCCCGAGGAGCAGGTCGATCATCGTCGACTTGCCTGCCCCCGATGAGCCGACGAAGGCAACGGTCGTTCCGAAGGGAATCTCGAGGTCTACGTCGCGCACTGCCGGTTCCGAGTCGGGCTGATAGCGGAAGGTGACGGAGTCGAAAGTGATGGCCGAAGGCGACTCGGGCAGTTCGGCGGTGGGAGCGTCGTCGTCGAAGCCGCGGGTGTGCTCCGACTGGTTGATCTCGCGAAGCACCAATTGCACGTGCGGTAAAGCAACGTTGAGCTGTGACGCCATCGATTGGAACCGCACTATCGAGGGCGCGAGTCGAAACCCCGCCAGCCCAAAGAGCGCGATGGCCGAAACTGCGCCCGCGATCTCGCCGGTGAGCCATCCGGTCAGTCCGACGAGAACGAACCCGCCGATGAGCCCTGCCTCAAGCACGTACCGTGGCATCTGGCCCAAGAACAGTGCGTTGGCCCGCGCGCGCGTAGTACGCACACGGTTGTCCCGCACGACGGCGGCGATTTCCGCCGTCTTGTTGCGCAGTGTGATCTCCTTGAGCGCGCCCACCATCTCGGTGATCAGCCGCGAGGTGAGGATGGAATGGCGCACATTGACTCGACCCGCTTCGCGCGCACGCCGCGTCACCCAGAAGAACATGAGCACGGCCAGTAGCCCCAAATAGGCGAGCGAAACCGCAGCCACCGCCGGCTGAGTGACGGTGAGCACGGCGATGATCGCGATGAAGGTGAGCAACTCGCCCAGCAAACCCGCCGCGGGCAGAAGGAAGCTCGAGATCGTCACGGCAACGCTGCCATCGGTCATGCGCACGAGGTCGGCAGAATTGCGCTTGAGCCGCTCGGTCCACGACGAAGCGATGAAGGTCTCGAATAGCCGCGATCCGAGCTCGAGTTCGTAGCTGGCAAACCGCCGGGTCGCAAACCACAGCAGTATCGCGGCGGCAACCGACTTGGCGACAATGAGTGCACACACGACACCCACAAGGCCAATGACCCCGAACTGATCAACCGGCCCGATCACGGGCAACACGAGCTCGGCGCCTGTGACGAGGGGGGCGATGATCACCGCGAGAAGAGCAAGAGCGAACGCGTCGAGCAACGCCAGAAAGCCGAGCGCGATTGAGTACAGCACCATGAAGCGTCGCGCGCGCCCGGGCAGGATTGTGATGACGTCGCCGAGCGCGTTCCAGATCGTCTTCACGCGGTTCTCTCCGTCTGTTTGCAGAAACAATAGGTAAGTCTACGGCGCGGCCTTGTCACGGGAGCTTGGGTCCAGCGGCTTCGACCGTCGCAAGAAAGACTGCGCGCTCCGTGTCTGAGTTCAACTCGGCAGCGGCACCGTGCGACGCCGCCTTGAGCCTGTCGATGTCATCCCCGCTCAAGGAGTTGAGAGTGCTCGCGAGTGACTCGGGGCCCCACTCGGGCACGACGACTCCGTTGTTGTATTCAGCGACGATCTCTTGCATCATCGGGCTTCTCCCGATCACGAGTCCGAGGCGGCCTTGCGTGGCTTCGAAGAGCTTGTTGGGTAGCGAATAGATCAGGTTGGCCGATGCCGGGCGGTAGACCATGATCTCGAGATCGTAGGCGTTGATCGCCGTAGCGATGTCTTTCATCGGCACGGGGGGAACGAAATGCACGCGGTCACCGAGGGACTCGGCGGCCGCCCGGATGGCGACGATGTCCTTGTCGAAGCCCGTGAGCATGAACGTCATGGTGAATCGCTCGTCGAGAAGCGGCACCGCGGCGAGGATGTCGCCGATGCCCCGGCTCCAGTCGGCCAGGCCGTGATACAGCAGACGGATGTTGTTGGGGTCAACGGGCCGCGGTTGCTGATCAACATACTCGGGGCTGTTTCGGATGACTGCCATGTTCTCGATGCCGAGCTTGCCTCGATAGAGTTCCGCGATTCCGCCGGCCACCGTCGAGCGAGTCGTGAACACCGGGTCGCTCAGCTGCCGACGAACCCAGTGCCGGTAGCCGGCGGTCAGAATCCGCCAAAGCAGGCCGGGCTTGTGGTACTCGGTGAACACTTCGTGCAGATCGAGATGCGTTCGGGGCGCACCGGATGCCCCGAACGTGGCGCGGTCGGTGAGCCACGGAACGAACTCGAGATCATTGGCGATGATGAGTGTGTAGTCGCCGCGCCGCGCCGCATCGCGCGCCGCAATAGGGATGCGCCCGGCAAGCAGCCGGCGGTAGGCCGCCCTCCGAGGGGTCAGCAGATAGGTGACGATCGAGCCCGCCTGCGTGATCGCCCACCGAGGGTAATCGAGCAGCGCATAGTGGTTGGTGACCGCGGGACTCGGGTGTTCGCCGAGGCCAATAGTGTCGACGCTCCACCCTTCGGCCGCCAGCCAGTCGATCTGTCGACGCACTCGCGGGTCGCTGATGACGCGAGAGTGAACGGCAATGAGGGCGCGACGAGGCGGAGTCATACCTCGATTCTCCCCCGGGCCGCGATGGTATTGTCACCACGGGCCGCGTGGGTATCCACGAGCGTCGACGATGATCGACTGGACTGGGGGAATGGGAGGCTCGTGATCGAGTCGGTGAAACGCACCGGTCGTGCCGTGCTGCGTGCCTTGGTCGGGATTATCCCGCCTGGTGTGCTGAATCGCGCCCTACCCCGCGCCCAGCGGTTCGATCTGAACCGCCCGACCCCGGCACCAACACCGCCCAGTGCGCCAGTGCGCCTGCTGGTTGCCCCCACGAACACTGCCTCGCAAGGCTGGGCCTTTGCTCGCGCCGCCGAGAAACTACCGGGCGTGGGGTCCCGCACGAGCTGCATCGTGCCTGCGAGGGGCGGTTTCGACTTCCCGAGTGACCAATCGGTACCGCCGACCGAGTACCGCTGGTCGACGCGGTGGCAGCGGGCGCAGCGTCGGGCGGTGCTCGGCGGCTTCACGCACGTGTTGCTGGAGTCCGGACGTCCACTCTTCGGTGACACGTTCGCCCGGCCGGTCGAGGACGACCTGCGCGCACTGCGCCGGGCCGGGGTGTCGGTGGCGCTCCTCTTCCACGGCAGCGAGATCCGATTGCCGTCTCGGCACCTCGAACGGATGCCCGACTCCCCGTTCGCACCCGGACTCTGGGGCCTCACCCCCGTGCTTGAGGCGCAGGCATTGAGGATGCACGCACTCGCCGACGCGTTCGATGGCCCGGTATTCGTGACGACGCCGGACCTACTGATCGACCTGCCACACGCGGTATGGATTCCCGTGACAATCGACCCCGGGCAGTGGACGGCCAGTCGAGCACCGTTCACCGAGCTTGATGGCCCGCCAACGGTCAGCCACGTGCCGAGCAACGCGGTCGTCAAGGGCACCGACCTGATCGACCCCGTACTCACCCGCCTGCACGACGAGGGACTCGTCCGTTACCTGCCGATCAGCGGCCTCAAAGCCAGCGAGATGAATGCTGCTTACACCAGCGCCGATATCGTGCTCGATCAATTTCGGATCGGCACCTACGGGGTCGCGGCGTGTGAAGCGTTGGCGGCCGGCCGAGTCGTCATCTCGAACCTCGGCGAGCAGGTACGGGCGGAGGCCGAACGGCAGTTGGGAGAAACCGTGCCCATCATCGAGGCAACGGCCGACACGCTCGAGCACGTGGTGCGCGACGTCGTTTCCGACTTCCAGGCCTACCGAACTCTTGTCGAACGCGGGCCGGACTTTGTGCGCAGACACCACGACGGCCGTCGAGCCGCCGAGCTGTTGAGCGTCTGGCTGACCGGCTCCGTCCACCCTCTCGTCCACTGACCTCGCGCCAGCGTCTAGAATTGCTCGGGCCGACAGTCGCGTCCGTCATCCCTAGGAACCGAGGAATTCACCAGTGAAAATTGCCGTCATCGCCCTCGGCAAGATCGGGCTGCCGCTCGCCGTACAGTTCGCCTCGAAGGGCCACGACGTCGTCGGGGTCGATGTCAACGCCGCCGCGGTCGACCTCATTAACGCCGGCACCGAGCCGTTCCCGGGCGAGGCCCACCTTCAGACGATGCTCACCGAGCTCGTCGCATCGGGCAAGCTGCGGGCGACCACCGACTATGCCGATGCCGTACCCGGCGCCGATGCCGTCGTACTCGTGGTGCCCCTGTTCGTCGACGACGAAGCCCGTCCGGACTTCGGCTGGATGGATGCCGCGACGGCGTCCCTCGGCGAACACCTCACCGCCGGCACCCTCGTCTCCTACGAGACAACCCTGCCGGTCGGCACAACTCGCACCCGCTGGAAGCCGATGCTCGAGAAGGCATCGGGCCTCACCGAGGGCACCGATTTCCACCTCGTGTTCTCACCGGAACGCGTGCTCACCGGCCGCGTGTTCGCCGACCTGCGCAAGTACCCGAAGCTGGTGGGCGGCCTGAGCGACGCCGGCGCGGCGCGCGCCGTGGACTTCTACAACGCGGTGCTCGACTTTGACGAGCGGCCCGACCTCCCCCGCGGCAACGGCGTCTGGGATCTGGGGTCGGCCGAGGCATCCGAGCTCGCCAAGCTTGCCGAGACCACGTATCGCGACGTCAACATCGGTCTCGCCAACCAGTTCGCACGGTTTGCCGGGCGCAACGGAATCGACATCTACCAGGTCATTGAGGCGACGAACTCGCAGCCCTACAGCCACATCCACCAGCCGGGAATCGCGGTCGGCGGACACTGCATCCCCGTCTACCCGCGGCTCTACCTCTGGAACGATCCCGAGGCGACGATCGTCAGCGCGGCCCGCGAAGCTAACGCTGGGATGCCCGACTACACCGTCGGCCTGCTCGAAGGCGCACACGGCGATCTGGCCGGACAGCGCGTCGCCGTTCTCGGTGCCGCCTACCGCGGTGGCGTCAAGGAGACGGCATTCTCGGGCATCTTCGCGACCGTGGCCTCGCTCACGGCGCGCGGCGCGATCGTCGGCGTTCACGACCCGCTCTACACCGACGACGAGCTGACCAAGCTCGGCTTCACGCCATTCCACCTGGGCGAGCCAGCCGACGCGGTGGTGATCCAGGCGGACCACGCCGAATACCGAACCCTTACCCCGGCCGATGTCGTCGGTGCGCGAACGGTCATCGATGGTCGTCGGGTGAGCTCGGCCGAGGCCTGGCCGGGAGTGACATACCGCGTCATCGGGCGAGGGTAGTGACCGAGGCTGCGGCACCAATCGCCGGTGTCACTCGCCTCGATTCGCTGACTGGACTGCGGTGGTGGGCCGCGTTCGCGGTGTTCATTTTTCACATGCGGAATCTGGCTCCATTGCCGATCGGCGACCTCGCCGCTCTGGGCAACTACGGGGTCGCTTTCTTCTTCATTCTGTCGGGGTTCGTGCTCACCTGGTCGGCCCGGCCCACAGTAAACGCATCGACCTTCTGGTGGCGCCGATTCGCGCGCATCTGGCCCGCTCACCTCGTGGCATTGCTTCTGGCGATTCCCGTGTTCTACAGCTTTAGCCCCGACCCGAGTCAACCGTGGGTGAAACCGGTGAGCGTGGGCATCCTGCTGTTGTCGGTGGTCCTGCTTCAGGGGTGGTCGCGCGATCCGGCAATCTTGTTCTCGGGAAATCCCGCGGCTTGGACGCTGACGTGTGAGGCGTTCTTCTACGCGCTCCACCCAGCAATCAATCGGGTCGTCCGCACGTTGAACTCGCGCGGGGCACTTGTGGTTGCGGGGGCAGTCGTTGCTGCGTCCCTGATTGCCAAGGTCGTGATCGTGTTCGTGCCGGAGTCGGGTCTCGGCGGCGTTCCTTGGCCGGTGGCGAGACTGAACGAATTCGTGCTCGGCATGCTCATCGCGCGGGCGATACCGCCGGCTGGAACTTCCGACTGCCACCCATCGCGTGCTACCTCGCCGGCGGAGCGCTGATCGTCGCGCTCCAGTTCGGTCCGCGACTGGCCGCCCTGCAGCCTTGGTTTGGCACCGCGACTAAGTTCACCGACTTTGCCGTTCTGGTGATTTTTGGCCTGACCATCGCATCCGTAGCTTCACGCGATGTTCGAGGTGGCCGGTCGCTCTTGCGCTCCCGTGCGTTGATCATGCTCGGGGACACGTCGTACGCCTTCTACCTCGTGCACGCGACTGTCTTGTACGCCGTGCTCGGGCTGACCGGACCGCAACCAGTCGGGTGGTCGAATCTGCTCTGGTATGCGGCTCTTCTCGCGCCGACCATCGCGTTAGCTGCCGCTCTGCACTACCTCGTCGAACGACCCCTCGAGCGGCGAATGCGCGCGTGGTGGGATCGACGCCGTGCCGTTCGGATGGCACCGGTCGGCTGATGACGCACTGGTACTAGTTGGCGATCGCCTTCTCGGACCGATCCGGCGCATTCGCGACGACCCGATCGAAGTTCACGACAACGATGACCACGAGCAACGCGTAGGCGAGCGAACCCAGCAGCCAGACGGCGTTCGGTGAGACAGGCCCGTCCCACCACCACTCGGCGTTCGCGGAGAGGTCGAGGCTGCCCACGTCGAGTCCTGTGACGTAGCGCCGGATGTTGATGTGCAGCGCGACGAAGTGGGCACCGATCAGCGCCGCAGCAACCGCGAACTTCATCACTCGGGGCAGGCGAAGCTGTCGACCGCCCACGCCCAGCAGGAGCATGCCCCCGAGCAGTACCACCAGCGGAAGAATGTAGCGCGGCGTCACGTTGGCGCCGACGGCATCCCCGCCCGCCTGAAGCACGTAGAGGGGCACAGCCCAGAGCACAACCACCATGGTGCCGACGACGACTGCCTTACGCTTCGTCAGTACGGCCAGTCCCGCTGCTCCCGCCACGACGAAGGCGGCCACAGCGGCCAGCGGCACGATGCGGGGCATGTCGGTGTAGGTCCAGCCGAGACCCCAATCCCCCAGAACACCCGACCACAACCACGGCACGTTGAGCACGTTGTACGCGAACAGGCCCAAGGCTCCGAGCTGCTGCTGGGCATGGTCGCTTCCGCCGCCGAATCCGCCCAGCCCGCTGCCGACCTGCCGCGAGCTGAAGAAGAACGCGAGGGCGACCAGGCTCATGACCGCCGGCAAGATCAGGTCTCGCCAGTAGCGGCGGTCGTGGCGGTAGGTGAGCACGACCGCCAAGACGATTCCGAGCCCCGTATACACCGCGGCATCCCCCCGGGCGCCGGCCGCCACCACAACGGCGAGGGCGAAGACCACCCCCAGCCCTATTTTTCGGCGACCGGATGTCTCGAACCAGCCGTACAACGCGAGCCAACTCGATGCCACCCCGGTGACCGCCCATGAGCCCGGGTTGTTCGAGGCGATGATGAATATCCCGAGTGGAACGGTGGTGATCAGCCACCCACCGATCAGGGCAATCGTGAGTCGTCGTGGGAGCAGCCAGAACAGCGCGACGACGAAGGCCATAAACACGCCGACGTTCACCATGCGCATCGTCAGTGCCGAGGCCAGAACGTCGGTACCGGTGAACTGGCCGATGACGGCGTAGTACAACGGTGGATATCCCCCGGCCGCGAAATTGCCTCGGGTCGAGGCCCCCGTGGCCCCAAGTCCGGCATCCAGGTATGCCTGCTGGCACGCTGCCGACTTGTCGGGGTCGGCGGCGTAGCACGGCGTTCCCGTGATCGCGCGCGGCACCTCACGGTAGGTCGGTTTGCCTGCCACGTCGGCACAGGTCTGGTCAGCGGTGGGGCCAGCACACCACGCGCTCACGAGGTGGAAGTCGTCGTCGGGCGACGACCCGATCGGCGAGGCGAACACCCACGCGGTGAGTGTGAGCAACGCCAGAAGCGGAACAACAACGAAGCCGAGAATGCGGCGAAGGCCCTGGTTCACGATGCGACCTCCGGTAGCACTCGGGGAGAAATCTGTTCGCGCTTCGGCGCTATCTCACGCACCAGCACGACGACGAGCGCCGCGAATGCCGCCGACCCGACGAGCCAGACCACGGTCGGGCCGGGAACGCCCGTCCACCACCACTCGACCTGGGAGCTGAGATCTGCCCCCGGGGCGTCGGTGCCCGTGACATAGCGGCGGATGTTCATGTGCAGCGCGATGAAGTACGTCACCGAGAGTGCAGCGACGACCGTGACCGTCTGCACCCGCGACAGGCTGATGCGCTGAGCGCCCGTGGTGAGCGTGAGTACGCCGCCGAGCAGAACGATGAGAGGAAGAATGTAGCGCGGCTGCACGCCCTCGAGCACCTGTGAGCCGCTCGCTGTGAGCACATACACCGGTAGCGCCCAGAGGGTGAGTCCGACCCCGCCGACGGCGATCGCCTTTCGCACGGTCATGTTCGCGAGCCCGACAAAGCCGACAACGGTGAACACCGCAACCGCGGCGAAGACGACGACCCACGGCATCGACGTGTCGAGCCAGCCGAGGCCCCACGAGCCGAAAACACCACTCCAGATGAAGGGAACGTTGAGAACGTTGAAGGCGAGCAGCCCGAATCCGGCGAGCGCCTGCTCTGCGGTGCCGTCACTTCCGGGGATACTGGCGCTGCTTCCCAGCCCGCCAATGCCGCTGCCCACCTGGCGCGCCGAGAGGAACAGGCTGAGCGCCACGAGGATGAGCAGTGCCGGCAGGATGCTGTGCAGGAGGAACACCCGGGAGCGCGCTGCGGTGAGCACGAGCACGAGAGCGACGGCACCCGCTGCGTAGAGCGCGGCATCCCCTCGAGCCCCGGCCGCCATGAGAACGCCGACCGTGGCGACGGCCCCGAGCGCTAGCCGGCGCCATCCGGTCGTCTCGAAGTAGCCAAGCAGCGCGAGCCAGGCCGTACCAATTCCGGTGACCGCCCAGCCGCTGGGGTTGTTGGACGCGATCAGGAAGATTCCCAGAGGCATGGTTGTAATGAGCCAGCCCCAGACGAGCGTGGATCGGCGCGGCACTGGGAGCAGCCAGAACAGCACACTCGTGAGGCCAACAAAGAGGAGAACGTTGACGAAACGCATGACGAGTGCCGACACGAGAATGTCGTCACCGACAAAGACGCTCATGACGGCGTAGTAGATCGGCGGATACGCGCCGACGAAGTTGCCCCGGCCGGTGTCGACCGACGGGGTGGGATCGAAGTCGAGTTGCCGGGCCTGGCAGGCGGCGCTCTCGGTGGAGTCGAATGCGAAGCACGGCAGTTCAAGCACCGACTCCGGAACCACCCGGTGACTCGGTTCGGAGCCCGGCAGACAGTGCTCGGCGCTACCGGTGGCGCACCACACGCTGACGAGGTGGAAGTCGTCGTCGGGGCCGGCACCAATCGGCGAGGCAAACACCCACGCGCTCAGGGCAATCAGGGCGAGAACGGGTGCGAGGTAGAGCGCTCTAAACGGAAGGCGACGGCGCGCCGAGGCGGCGGAATTCTCAGGCGCGGGCATCCCCCAAGGGTACCGGGTCAACCGCGATTCAGCCTGCGGGTGATGCGTCGCCACGTCGGGCCGAGTCCGTCGTGGCGCAGGTGGTGCATCGTCATCGAGAGGTCGTGACGCAGGCCGTGCGACGGACGCGACCGCCGAGCCCTCGCCTGCTTTCGCTTGCCGGTTCCCAGGTCGGCCGCGCGGCGGGGTTCGCGCACGAACTCGACGAGCGGCGCGAGCGTGCTCGACCAGTGAAAGCGCTCGGCGACGCGGCGCACGTTCGCGCGGGCCTCGGCAATGAACTCGTCATCGAACAGGATGCGCTCCAGCGCGGCATCCAGTGCGGCCACGTCCCCGGCCGGCACGACGATGCCCAGGCCCTCGGCAGCGACCAGTTCGGCGAAGCTGTCGCCCTCGGTGACCACCATGGGCAGCCCAGCCCAGAGGTAGTCGAGAATGCGCGTGCGGAACGAAAACGTCGTCTCGATGTGCGACATGTGAGTACTGACACCGGCGTCGGCCTCAACCAAGTAGTTCTGCCGGTCTGCGTAGTGCACCCAGTCGTCGTTGAAGAAGACCGCCGAGTCGAGCACTCCGAGCGTGCTCGCGAGATCGTATGACTCCCGAACAATTCCCATCGAATCGACGCCGGGATGCCGCGTGCCAAGAAAGTACAACCGCGCGCTGGGCCGCCGCCGCACCAGAGAGGCCATCGCCTCGATGAGCGACTTGGGGTCAAACCAGCTGTACAGCCCGCCACCCCAGATCAACAACCGGTCACCCTCGGCGATTCCGTCAATCACGCCCTTGAGCGCGGCTCGGTCGCCTCTGGGCGGCGTCGACTCGATTCCGAACGGAGCGACGGCGAGAAGGCGCTCGAGATGCGGGTCGCTCTCGTAGACATCCGGATTGATCCGACCGAGTGCCGCGAGCTGACCGAGGTAGAACAGTCGCTGGCGCTCGGAGGCGCACAGCATGAAGTCGGCGGCGGCAAGCTGCTCGTTGAGCACGGCGGTCGCGGTGCTGCACCCGCAGCTCCCACGTCGCCCTGGGCAGCTCCCGACCCTGTTCGAGCATCTCGAGATGCATCGGATCGTAGATGTCAGCGACGATGATGCGGTCGGTGCTGCGCAGAACGGGGAACTGCGCCATCGCGTGGCCCTGGAAGACGATGACCTCGGCCCAACGCTCCAGCTTCGCGAACGCGGCATCCTCGCCGGGTGTCACGCGCGCAATCGTAAACGACACGCCCTGAGGGGCCTCGATCGGGTTCAGGATCGTGGTCGTGACGAGGGTAACGTCGTTGCCGGCGATGCTCAGCTCACGGGCCATGTTCCACGCCCGGATCGCCGGGCCCGCCATGCGCGGCCCGATCGGATCCCCGGTGATGACGAGAACGCGGGTCACGCGCGCTCCGCGAGCAGTCCCTGGAGGTAGCGACCGTACCCGCTCTTTACCAAGGGTTCGGCGATCGCCGCCAGTTGGGCATCATCGATCAGGCTATGTGAACAAAATTGCCTATTGTGATGGCTCCCGGGCGACGATGAGTACGAAGTCATCGATAAGAATGGGTGCGCCGAACGTGATGTTCTCGGGACCGATGATCTTCGCGAATTCGTGGATCGTCACGACAAGGTCCTCTCTGTGGGTGCCGCTGGGGGGATAGTCCGGCAAGCGCATCTCGAGCACCAATACATGCCAGCTTCCTCGAAGATAGCTCATTAAGGCCTCCCCACTCGCACCCCAGCCAGCTACTCCTTCTCCGACTCCCAGTCGTCCTCGTACTCGCGCGTTATGTCGGCGGCAGGTCCGACGCGACGCAGGTGGCCCTCATCGATCCAAGCTGCACGGTCACACATCTCCCGAACTTGGTCGAGTGAGTGAGAAACGAGAACGACCGTGCGGCCCTCTCGTGTCAGTTCAGTGAACTTCGACTTGGATTTTTCTTGGAAAGCGCCGTCGCCAACCGCAAGAATCTCGTCGACGATGAGAATGTCGGGCGCGGTATGAATCGCGATCGCGAATCCGAGCCTCACGTACATCCCCGAGGAATAATTCTTGACCGGCTGGTCAAGAAAGTTTTCGATCCCCGAGAAGTCCACGATCTCGTCGAACCTCGCGATGACTTGTTTTTTCTTCAGACCGAGAATCGCGCCATTGAGGAAAATATTCTCCCTGCCGCTGAGTTCAGGATGAAAGCCTGAACCCACTTCAAGCATGGATGAAACACGCCCTGTCGTCTGCACCCGGCCTCCGTCGGGGACAAGAATGCGCGCCAATATCTTGAGCAAGCTCGACTTGCCTGAACCGTTGCGTCCGACGAGCCCGAACGTCTCCCCGTGCCGGACAGCGAACGAAATGTCCTTCAGTGCCCAAAACTCGTCAGCGACCACTCGTCGACCGCGCATCACTGCGGACTTGAGGGTCTGATTGCGTTCGTGATAGAGCCGGAACTTCTTCGACACCCCATCGACAGTGATCGCCGAGCCGGTCATAGGAGTTCAGCCAAACGGGATTCTTTGTGAGCGAAGACTAAATACCCGATGACGAAGACGATCAGGCCCGCGAGGGCGCACGCTATCGAGTCGGTCAGCTGCGGCATTCTGTTGTCGTACAACAGGTCCCGAAACACCTCCAGAAAGCGCTGCATGGGATTCAGTCGATACACGTCGATAATCCACTCGCCGCTTCGTTGTGCGAGATCTTCCACAAGTTGAATGGGGTAGATGACCGGAGTCAGAAACATCCACATCGGAAGAGCGATTCCCACAAAGTGCTCCGTGTCCCGGAAGTACACATTCGCTACAGCGAGGATCAGCGCGAAACCCGTTGCGAAGAGTGCGAGGACAACCATCGCCACCACGACTAGTGGAAGCCAAGGCAACGGGAAACCGCCAAACAGCCAGAGAACGATGGAAAGAACACCTAACTCAATGGACCAGGTGATTCCCGAGGAGAGCGTCACCGAGAACGGCAGGTGTATTCGCGGAAAGTACACCTTCGTGATGAGCGGCGCGTTGGCCACGATCGACGAGAGTCCCCCCGTCACCACCCGAACGAAGAACTGCCACGGAAGCATCCCGCACATTAGCCACAGCGCATAGATCTCAAGACCGCTCGGGTCGCCTGGCGGTGGACTCGCGCGCAGGATGAAGGCAAACACCAACGTATACACGACCATCGTGGCAAGCGGGTTCAGTATCGACCAGAGCTGGCCCAACGCAGTGCGGCGATACTGCCCGCGCGTCTCCCGCATCGTCAGGTTGATAAGAATTTCGCGTGTGTTGAGGACCTCCCGTGCATAGGAACGTTTGACGGCGCTCCTCAAGTGAGCCCACTATTCGTCATTTCCAGTGCCTGAAGGTAACGGCCGTAGCCGCTCTTGACGAGCGGCGCGGCGAGCGCCATCAGCTGAGCGTCGTCGATCCAGCCGGCACGCCACGCGATCTCTTCGATGCAGCCGATCTTGAAGCCCTGACGGTCTTCGATCACCCGCACGAACTCGGTGGCCTGCACCATCGACTCGAACGTTCCGGTGTCGAGCCACGCCGTACCGCGATCGAGAATGCTCACGTGCAGGCGACCCGCCGCCAGGTAGCGCTCGTTGACCGTGGAGATCTCGAGCTCACCGCGCGCGCTCGGCGTGATCGACTTCGCGATTTCGACGATCGAGTTGTCGTAGAAGTACAGCCCGGGCACCGCGTAGTTGCTCTTAGGGTGTTCCGGCTTCTCCTCGATCGAAATGGCGACGCGCGACTCGTCGAACTCGACCACGCCGTAGGCGCGGGGGTTCGAGACGTGGTACGCGAAGATCAGGGCGCCATCGAGGTCGGTGACGTTGCGAAGGTTGGTGCCCAGCCCGACGCCATGGAAGATGTTGTCGCCCAGAACGAGCGCGACCTTCTCGTCGCCGATGAACTCTTCACCGATGATGAACGCCTGGGCGAGCCCGTCCGGGCTCGGCTGTGCGGCGTAGCTCAGCGAGATGCCCAGGTCGCTGCCGTCGCCGAGAAGCCGCTGGAACGCCGACTGGTCGTCGGGTGTCGTGATTATCAGAATCTCCCGGATGCCCGCCGACATCAGCGTCGACAGCGGGTAGTAGATCATGGGCTTGTCGTAGATCGGCATCAACTGCTTCGAGATGCCCTTGGTAATGGGCCACAGTCGGGTGCCGCTTCCGCCGGCGAGAATGATTCCGCGCATCAGGCGTTCCCTCCCAGGGTCGCGTAGTAGGCCCGGGCCGCATCCCAGGTGGGCAGAGTCCCTGCGGCCACGGCTTCGTCGAGCGTGGGTGCTTCGAGGTCTTTCGGTGACAGCAGCGGCTCCCCCGCCTCGGCCGGGAAACGGAGGCCCACGGTGGGGTCTACCGGGGTGATCCCGTGCTCGCGCGTCGGGGCGTAGGTGTCGGTCACGAGGTAGCTCACGACCGCGCCCTCGGTGAGCGCCACGAAAGCGTGGCCGATCCCCTCGCTGAGAAAAACGGCCTTGCGTTCGGAATCATCGAGCACGACGCTGTCCCACTCACCGAACGTCGGGGACCCCACCCGAATGTCGACAACGAAGTCGAGAACGGCGCCGTGAGCGACGGTGACGTACTTCGCCTGGCTGGGCGGGATGTCGGCAAAGTGGATGCCGCGCACCACACCTTTGCGCGACACCGAGGTGTTCGCCTGCCGGAGGTCGATAGAGCGTCCCGTGGCCTCTTCGAGCCGGTCGAACCGGTACCACTCGAGAAAGACCCCGCGGTCATCGCCCCGAAGAATTGGCGTGATCTCCCACGCATCGGGGATCGAGAGCTCGCGAACTTTCACGCCTCATACTAACCGCGAGTGCCGCCGCGACCGGTGCCGCGACTCTCTCCGCGACTCAGTCGGCGGGCTGAAGCAGGTCGCGCACGATGTCGGCGCGGCCGCGCGCCGACAGGGCGTAGCGCCCGGTGCGAGCCTCCCGCAGCACGGGGCCGAGTCTGGCCCACCGAGATGCCGGGAAAGCGTTGCGCACGCGCTCGTGCTCGTACTTCTCGCGCACGGCCGGCAGGTGTTCCGGCGCAATCGTTTCGATGCGCTCGAGCAGGATGGCCGAGTTGCGTTCAAGGCGCTCGTTGCGGGCTCCCCTCGGTTCGAGCATCCGTCGCGCCTTGCCCAGCAGGGAGAGCCGTTTCGCGCCGATCTGGTTGCCACCGTGCTGGCGGTAGTCGCCGAGCGGTTCGGGATACACGTCGACTTCGCCGGTCGCCGCCGCGATGATCCCCAGCCACTCGTCGTGAACGAACTCGGGCGGCAGCGGCGCAGCGATCTCCAGAAGCGATCGGCGGAACATCGTGGTCGCGCCGGTCACCAGGTTGCGACGAAGCAGAGAATCGAAGACTCGACCCTCGCGGTATGCGGCTCGTTCGGCGGGGGTGAACTCGATGGCTCCGAGGAGGGTCTGCTCGAGCGGCTGCCCCTCGGCGTCGACTAGACGCGCGTCACCGTGCAGCAGGGTCAGGTTCGGACGGTCGGCGAACCGGGCGGCCATGGTCTCGAGGCGGTGCGGCATCCACAGGTCGTCTTGATCGCTGAGGGCGACCAGGTCGCCGGTGGTCGCAGCGATCGCTTGCGCGAAGTTCGCTGTGACCCCCAGCGCCGTGGGGTTGCGCAGCACGTCGAGCCGCACGGTGCCGCGGTGCTCGGCGACCACCCTCTCGGCGACTTCGACGGTGTCGTCGCTGGATGCGTCGTCGGAGAGCACGATCTGCGCGGGCGGCATGCTCTGCTCGAGGATGCTGATGAGTTGCTCTTCGAGAAACCGCGCCCCGTTGTGGGTGCCGAGCGCAACGGAAATCGTTGGGTTCACTCGCGAAGTCGGGCTGTCCTGCACGACGCCCAGCCTAGAGCGCCTGTCCCGCGATCAGCAGCGCTTGAGCTGCGCCACCGCCGCGGTGAGCGCTCCGGTGCCTCCGAGCAGTGAGACTCTCGTGGGCGACAGACCGTCCAGTTGCGTAAATGCGGCGGGTGGCACGCAGGTTCCGGGCGAGATGTACAGCGGCCCATTGTTCTTACCCGCCAGCGCCGCGCCCGAGAGCGCGTCGGCGAACCCTGTCCCATTGGCGATGTAGGCATCCGATATCGGGCCGGTGAACAGCGAATTGATCGCCACCGAGGTGGCATAGCGATCGGACCCCGACAAACGCTCCGGGTTGAACGTGGCGAGCGAGTTCATCACATTGTTGGAGACCACGCCCGTGCCGCCGATGACGTAGACCTTCGTGACCCCGAGCGAAGTCAGAAGATTCTTCGTTGCAATATCCGCACTCGTTGCGTTGCCGTCGACCAGGATGACCGGTGCCGCGAACTTGTCGGCCGCGGCAGAGGCAGACAAGGCATCCGGGAAGTTGCGACCGGTCGCGATGAACGCGGTCGTCGCGCCGACCTCGCCGAAGGCAAACTCCGTAATTGCCCGCGATGTCGCGTAGCGGTTCACGCCGGGGATTCGCACGACCTGGGGGCCCGGGTACAAACCCTCCAGGGCGGTAGCAACCGAATCGGAGACCACGCCAGTGCCACCCACGATGACTATCGACTCCGGCTGAAGCCGCTGGATCTGGGCGGCAACGACGGAGGGCAGGGAGTTTCGCTCGGTCAAGAGCAGCGGTGCGTCCGCGAAAGCTGCGGCGGGCGCGGCGCTGAGGGCGTCCGGGTAGTTGCCACCATTGGCAACGTAAACGATGTTGGCCGAGGCGTAATTTTGCGCAACGGCTGCCGAGGTTGCATACCGATCGGCACCGGAGATGCGTGTCACGCTGGGAGGCGGGTTCGTGCCGGACCAGCCACCGGTGGTGATCGTCACCGTCGCCGAGGTCGGGGCATCGACGTTCGGCGAGAGGGCATCCACCTGAATTCGCAGACCGCCGGAGCGCGAGTTGAAGTCCTCCGCGGGCTGGCCGTTGTAGGCCGGAAACAGCGCGGTGAACGCGACGGTCGGATACGCCGGGTTGGTAACCACAGAGAACACCTTGGACATCGCGCCCTTGCCTGCGAGATTCGAGGTGTCCAACTGGAGCACCCGACCCCGATACCGGTGCCAATGACTTCGGCACCGCTGCCGTTCGGTCGCCACAGGTCGCCGAGGGTGTAGAACGCGCCGGAATCGCTGCCCGTGCCCGAGCGCAGCTCAACGTAGTAGACGAGTCCCGTGCTCGGGTCGGTGACCTTGATTCCGCGCAGCCCCGAGGAGTCGGATGCCGGCTTGAGCGTGTAGGTGACCCTCGAGAGCGGTGAGCCACTGGTCGGCGCTTGCACCGCGAGCTCTCCGGAGCCGAAGCCCTTGAGGTAGTCGCGCTGCGACGCGGGAAGCGCCGGAAGGGTGTCGCCAAAGCCCTCGATGGCGTAGCCCATGACCGAGTACACGTCGTTGTACTCATAGAACGAGCATCCGGCGCCCTCGTCGTACGACAGGGTTCCGCAGTAGTTGAGGTTGCCGTGACCCAAGCCGATGTTGTGCCCGATCTCGTGGGCCATCGTCGTGACGGCGACATCGGAATAGTTGGACACGAAGTTGAGGCCACCCTGATGCACGCTTGACCCGATGGTACCGAGGCCGGTGCCGGTGATGTTGTTGCACACTCGACGGGAGGATGACGATGAGATGCCGACCCGAGTTGTTGGTGTAGTCGCTCGCCGGCGTCTCGAAAAAGTTGCGGCGGCGGCAGTCCACACCGCGTTGTACGCGGACTCAGTCGCCGGGCACGCCGCAGTCATCGACGCCGGCGCGAGAGGCTGAGTGAACGACGAAATTCCACCGTCGGTCTCATCTTCCCAGTACGCGCCCACCTGTGCGGTCATCGGCCGCAATCTCACCGGACGGTCATTGCGCTCGAGACAATCACGACATCCATGGTGTGAGCACCCGGCGTGACCGAGTGATCCACCGGCGGGGCGCTGACCTCGGACTGCTCGACAACGAGCGGTGCCTCTTCGGTCGCCGCGGCATCCACGACGTCCGCGCCGAGGTCGGACTCGGCATCGACCGCGGTGCCCGGCGCCACCGAAAGGCCTGATGCGACGCTGTCGGGAATCACCACGGTGCCCTCGAACCTGTCACCCGTGCGAGCCGAGTCGGCGAAGTCACCATCGAGGGCGAGGAGCGCTCCGTCGTCGGTAATAACCGAGTACGTCAGTTGCGGGTCGGCGTGCGGAGCGGCATGGTCCTCAAGCACTAGGTCGGAACCGAAGTCAGTGATGACGACCAGCTGACCCGAGACGCTGAGCGTCGAGTCGACCGGCTGCCCGGCCTGCGCCGGCACCGCGAGCCCCAGGCTGCAGACGACTGCAATAGAAATTCCGAGCGCAATCGCGCCGAATCGAGCATTTCCCACGAGGTACCCCCACGTCGTGCGACCCACCGGGCCATCCGCATCAGCCTAAGGGAAACTCACTTGCAACCTCACGCCCCCATTGGGGAGGCGTGGAAGCGGCGACTACCATTGCTCACCGTGGCAACCCCCAAGAACAGTGACCCCGCCGTACCCGCGGTGGCAGTTCTGTTGGCGACACACAACGGCATGAAATACCTGCCGGAACAAGTGGACAGCATTCTCGCCCAGCGCTCGGTGAGCGTGCGGGTCATCGCGATGGATGACGGCTCCACCGACGGCACCGCCGACTGGTTGGCCCAGCGTGCACTCACCGAGCCGCGCCTGACCGTGCTGCCGGATGACGGCGGCGCCGGAAGCTCGGCGGCGAACTTCTATCGACTGATCGCCGCATACCAAGCCCAACCCGGCGAGCTCGTCTCGTTCGCCGACCAAGACGACATTTGGATGCCCGACAAACTCGCGCGTCACGCCGCCGTGCTCGCCACCGGTGTCGACGGGGTGTCGTCGAACGTGTCGTCGTTCACCACGGACGGCCGCCGCACCCTGGTGCGCAAAGACTTCCCGCAGCGCGAATGGGACTACCTGCTCGAAAGTCCGGGACCCGGATGCACGTTTCTGTTGTCCCCGCGGCTGGCCGCCCTCACCGCGGAGGTGCTTCGCCGCGACGTCGACGTGGCACCGCTTGTCGGATTCCACGACTCCCTCATCTACGCGATCGCCCGCGGTCACGGCTGGACGTGGCAGATCGACTCGTACCCGAGCGTCGACTATCGCCAGCACGACTCCAACGTGATGGGTTCCAACCTGGGCATGCGCCCCGCCCTCGCGCGACTGAAGCTAATCCGCGAGCACTGGCTGCGCAATCACGCGGTCGCACTGACTCGGGTCGCGTTGCGGGTCGCCCCGGCCCCACGGCGACCGGAACTGGAACGGATACTGGGGCTATTGGAGGGGCGCGGCATCCGAAATCGTCTCGCCCTGGCGCGCATGACGGGGTCGATGCGGCGCAGGCCCCGCGATCGAACGATAATTGGAGTTCTGATCGCGATAGGTGTGTGGTGACGCAATGAAAGTTCTCGTAACCGGTGGTGCGGGTTTCATCGGCTCCAACTTCGTGCGGCGCACGCTGGAGGACGCCTACCCGGGCCTCGAAGGTGCCGACGTGGTGGTGCTCGACGCGCTCACCTACTCGGGCAACCTTGAGAACCTCGCCTCCGTGGCCGACTCCCCGCGCTACAGCTTCGTTCACGGGCGACATCCGCGACGCCGAGCTGCTCGACCGGGTGCTTCCCGGCGTGGATGCGATCGTGCACTTCGCGGCCGAATCGCATGTCGACCGTTCGGTGCGTGATTCGGGCATCTTCGTCGAGACCAACGTGCTCGGAACCCAGCGACTGCTGGATGCCGCTCTGCGCCACAACACGGCCCGCTTCGTGCACGTCTCCACCGACGAGGTGTACGGCTCGATCGCCGAAGGCTCGTGGGACGAGGCCCGGCCGCTCGAGCCCAACTCCCCCTACTCGGCGTCGAAGGCCGGCAGCGACCTGCTCGCCCGCAGCTACTTCCGCACCCACGGCCTGAACCTGTCGATCACGCGCTGCTCGAACAACTACGGGCCGTACCACTTTCCCGAGAAGGTCATCCCGCTGTTCGTCACCAACCTGATCGACGACAAGCACGTGCCGCTGTACGGCGAGGGCAACAACATTCGCGACTGGCTGCACGTCGACGACCACACCCGCGGCATCGCCATGGTGCTGGCCGGCGGCCGCGCCGGAGAGATCTACAACATCGGCGGCGGCACCGAGCTCACCAACAAAGAGCTCACCCAGATGCTGCTGGATGCCACCGGCAAAGACTGGTCGTACGTCGACCGGGTGGCCGACCGCCTCGGCCACGACCTGCGCTACAGCGTCGACATCTCCAAGATCCGCGCCGAACTCGGCTACGAGCCGCAGGTGCCGTTCGAGCACGGGCCTCGCCGACGTCGTGCAGTGGTACCGCGACAACCGCCAGTGGTGGGAGCCCTTGAAGGCCCGAGCCGCCCTATGACGTCACCTGACTTGATCTCGCCGCGCTACCTCGTGACCGGCGCCGGAGGAATGCTCGGCACCGACCTGCGCAGCGCCCTTGCCGGTCGGGACGCCACATTCCTGACCCGCGCCGAGCTCGACGTGACCGACCCGATCGCCGTGGACGCCGCCGTCGCCGGCCACACCGCGGTCATCAACGCGGCCGCGTACACAAAAGTGGATGACGCCGAGGCTCACGAACCCGAAGCCCACCTGATCAACGCCGTCGGCGCCGGACTCCTGGCCGAAGCCGCTGCGCACCACGGCGCGCGCATCGTGCACCTGTCGACCGACTACGTGTTCGACGGCACCGCGACGACCCCGTATGCGGAGGATGCGCCGCGGCATCCGGTGTCCGCCTACGGTCGCACCAAAGCCGAGGGTGAGGTGCTCGTGGAGACGGCGCACCCGGATGGCGCGTACATCGTGCGCACCGCCTGGCTGTACGGCGAACACGGCCCCAACTTCGTCAAGACGATGCTGACGCTCGCGGCGACCAAACCGTCGGTTGCCGTCGTGACCGATCAGGTCGGTCAACCCACCTGGACGCGGGACCTCGCCGCCCAGATCGTCACGCTGCTGGAGTCGGATGCCCCGGCCGGCATCTACCACGGCACCAACAGCGGCACCGGCAGCTGGTTCGACTTCGCGCGGCTCGTCTTCGAACTCGGCGGGTTCGACCCGAACGCCGTCACCCCCACCGACAGTGCGGCGTTCGTGCGCCCGGCCCCCCGGCCCGCATACTCGGTTCTCGGGCACGACGCGTGGGCGCGGGTCGGCGTCACGCCGATGCGCGACTGGCGTGTTGCGTTGCGCGAATCTTTTTCGACTGGAGCTCTGAAGGCGGCATGACAACTCTGCGCGTAATCGTCGACGAAATGCTGTCCACCGCCGCGGGCGGGGTCGCCCGGTACACCGAGGAACTCACTCGCGAGCTCATCGAGACCGCGCCGCGGGGGGTGTTCGTCGAGGCTTTCGTCGCGGCATCCACCGAGCCGGAGTATGCGCGAATTCTGGAGCGGCTTCCGGGGCTTGCCGCCCTGCACAAGAGCGCGCTGCAACGCCGCGAACTGAACGCGGCGTGGCAGCACGGGTTCACGCGGCTGCCCGGCACCGGGATCGTGCACGCTCCGAGCCTGTTCGCCCCGCTCGCCCGTCACGACCGGCTCAACGCCAACGAGCAGATCGCTGTGACCGTGCATGACACGATCGCCTGGACCAACCCCGGCTCGCTGAGCCCGCGCCAGGTGGCGTGGCACAAGGCCATGGTCAAGCGTGCCGAGCGGTATGCGGATGCGATCGTCGTTCCGAGCCACACCGTCGCCGACCAGTTGACTGCGATTGCGAATGTCGGCGACCGCATCCGAGTCATCAGCGGTGCCGCGAGTACGTCGCTGCGGCTTTCGGCTGACTCCGACCTGCTCGCGGCCGAGCTTGAGCTGCCGGAGCGGTACATTCTCGCGTTCGGCGGTTTGGATGCCGGTCACGAGATCGACCACCTGATTCACCAGTTGTCGGTGGTCGACGCGACCGTGCCGCTGCTGATCGTCGGTCCGCAGGCGGACGACGCCGCACTCGTCGCGGCGGTTGCCGACTCCGGAGTTTCTGGGTCGCGCGTGCGTGGCCTTGGTCGTCTCACCGATCCGCAACTCGCGGTCGCGCTCTCGCGGGCGGCCGTTTTCGCTTACCCGAACCTCGAGGAGGGTTTCGGGATGCCGGTGCTGGATGCGTTCGCCCTGGGGACCCCGGTCGTGCATTCGGATGCCCCGGCACTGCTCGAACTCAGTGCTGGTGCAGGCCTCGCGGTCGACCGCGCCGGCGATGGTTACGCGGAGCGGGTTGCCGAGGCAATCGGATCGGTGTTGTCGGATTCGGCTCTGGCCAATCGGATGAAGCACGAGGGCATCGACCGCGCGGGCGTCTACACCTGGCGCGGGGCGGCCGAGAAGGTCTGGCAGCTGCACGCGGACCTGTAGGCGGGTGACAGGCAACTGCACGCGCACCAGCAAGCGGGCAACAGGCAGCTGCACGCGCACCAGCAGTCGGGTGACTGGCACTCCGCTCGCGGATCGCTCCCAGGGCGCCGGCCGCCATCCGCCGCGTATTCGGCATGCTTCGGCACCGCACTCAACTTGTGCTGAGCAACCTCCTTAGGGCTGGGCTTTTCAAGCGGGCGGGTATGGGTTTCCGTTCTGGGTCGACTTTTGTGGGTGGGATGAATCGGGTGCCGCTGCCGTCGCGGATGATGTCCCAGCCGTTGTTGTGCACGAGCATGTGGTGATGTCGGCACAGCAGGAGTCCGCGTTTGAGATCTGTTGTGCCGTGGTCTCTGACCCAGTGGTCGATGTGGTGCATTTCGCACCAGTCGGGTGGGCGGTCGCAGTCGCCGAACTGGCATCCGCCGTCCCGGGCGGCGAGTGCAACGCTGTGGCGGGAGGTGAATAGGCGTTGTTCACGTCCGAGGTTCATGGCTTCGCCGTTGTCGTCGAAGCGCACCGGGACGATTCCGGTGGTGCAGGCGTATCGTTCGATCGTGTTGACGCTGACTCGTTCGGTTTGCCCTTCGATGTAGCCGATGCCGCGTCGGGCCCGCAGGTCGGTGTCGGTGACGAGTAGTTTGATCGCTGGACGCCTCGCCCCCAAAACCACGGTGGCGTCGGCTGCGGTGCCGATGCGAATCAACTCGACGAACGCGTCCAGCACCAACTGTTCGGTGGTGCGCTCATCCGCAGCTACGGCTTCGGCCCTGGCAGCACGCTGCGGGTCAACAAACCGCGGCCCACCCCTCCGCGGCGAGGTGACCGCGTCAAAGGTGGCCGTCACGATCGCCGCCGACTCCGGATCCAACAACCCCGACAGTCGCGTCATCCCATCCGCCTGCCGATACAAGTGCAGGAACCTTTTCGAGCGCAGATACTCTTCGCGTTCGGCAACCCGGTCCAGATCGAGCTCGAGGCGCAGGTCGCGAGCTCTGGCAGCCAACTTCTCCACCGTCAACACTCGCGCCTCAGCGAGCAGAGTGCGTGCCGCCTCGGCCAGCGCCTCGACGGTGACCACGGCGTCGGCTTCGCCGAGCCCAGCGCGAATCACATCCGCTGCCTCGAGCGAGAGGTCGCCAGCGACGGTCGCCTCACGAACCCCGCGCAGCCACGGGGTCGGATCACTTTCGGGAGCATCGACCGGCGGTGTCGCCATCAGAGTGCCTACCCGAATGAGAGTTCCGGCATCACGAGAACTCGTGCCGGCAACGCGCTGCACCAGCTTCTCCGGAGTGCGCGCACCCAACCGTTGCGCGAGACCGTCGGATCCAAGTTCCGGGCGGGACCGGTACGCCAACTCGACGGCCAGGGTGGCGGCCGTGGCATCCGTTCGGCGACGAATCTCGGCGACGGTGCGTTGCGCTTCGAGAAGCGCCACGTCGTCGAGAACAGAGGCATCGGGCGGAACGAATGGGAGCGACAGATCAGCGAGGTGGGAGAAATTGAGGCCCGGGAACGCGGGGGCGGACGCGATGGGCAGCGCGCGCGCAGCCGACACTACCGCCGGAGCGGGAAGGTGATCGGCCAGAAGAGTCATGAAACAAGTGTCTCAATGTTCGAAGATATGTTCTAGTCGTTTAGCGATAGTGGTGGAGAAGTCATTGGGAGCAAGGGTGTGGACGAGAGGACGCAAACGCAAGACATAGGGCCGTGAATTCACTCCGAGCGCAGCAAGAAGGACCGCAACGACGTACATGCCGACAGCCGCCACCTACGGCGCCCCAGTCTCCACCGGAGTCAACACCAACGCCTCTTCGACGAGCTGACGAATGTACCCGAAGTCCGGATACTCGGGGTCAACGCCCGAATCCGGCACCAGCTCGAGAGTGTCGATCGGCAGCTGTCGCGACTTGCTGGCGAGGTCGACGAAGAATCCGAGCATCGACTGGGGGATGTCGGTGCTCACGACCTGCGCCCCGGCCTGCGCGACCGCCTGAAACTTGCTGAGCACGTTGGCGGGCTCGAATTGCTGAACGATTGCTTCCTGCACTTGACGCTGGCGCTGCATGCGGTCGTAGTCGGTGGTCCCCGCGCGCAGTCGCGCGTAGGTGAGGGCCATGGTGCCGTCCATGAGTTGCACGCCCGGCTCGATCCAGCCGACATCGCCGTAGGGCTGGCCGTTCTCGTCCACCTCGTCGGTTATCGGCAGCCGCGTAGCGACATCGACGGTTACGCCGCCGAGCGCGGTGACCAGGTCGGCGAAGCCTTGCATGTCGATGAGCACGTAGTACTGGATCGAGATCCCCAGCACGCCTTCGACGGCGTCCTTCATCGCTTCGATTCCGGGTTGGCTGCCGTTCGCCTCGGCGTCGGGGTAGAGCTCGGGGGTGACGAGTTCGACCTCGGTGTAGATCGAGTTGATGAGGCAGACATCCACCTCGCACCCGTTGTAGCCGTACCCGTTCGGGTATTCGGCTGCCAGCGGCGATCCTTCGACGAAGGGCACATCTTCCATGTTGCGCGGGATGCCGATGATGGTCGCCTTGCCGGTCGCTGCCTCGACGCTCACGACCGAAATGCTGTCGGGGCGCAGGCCGTCACGGTCGGGGCCGGCGTCTCCGCCGAGCAGCAGGATGTTGTAGCGCCCGTCCACGGGCGGCTCGATCGTTGTTCCCGCGAACACCTCCCCCACGGTGTCTCTGGTGACTCCGGCGACCATCACGGCGTACGCGCCGCTGCCGCCGAGCACGACGAGCACGACAACGCTGAGTACGGCGACCAAGGCACGCACGCTGGGCTCGACCTTGACGAGCCTGATCAGGCGCAGCGTGTCGAAGGTCAGCACGACCCAGAGCACGACGTAGAACACGATGACGCCTTGCACGATCCAGAGGGTGATCGGATGCGTCGCAACAGTGATGAAGGTGGGTTGCCACACGACGTACACGGCGACGGCGACCACGACCAGAACCCACAGGGCGAAGGTGGCCCTGACGCCGAAGCGCCCCAGAGGTCGGCTGCCGGCGAGCAGTTGCGCAGAGCCGGGGATCAGTATGTTGAGCGCGACGAGCACCCAGGCTCGCTTGGTCATCGCCTCCGGAGACTGGGTATCCGGGTCGCGGACGGTGCTCATGCTCACAGCGACGCGTTGAGCGCCGAGTTCTTCTCGTCGACGAGCTTCTCGAGCGCGGTGGCGAACTCTCCGAGCTTCTCGGTGAGCGCGGCATCCCCGGAGCCGAGAATTCGGGCGGCGAGGATTCCGGCGTTGCGGGCCCCGCCGATCGAGACGGTTGCCACCGGGATGCCCGCTGGCATCTGCACGATCGAGAGCAGTGAGTCCATTCCGTCGAGCGTCTTCAACGCAACGGGTACGCCGATGACGGGAAGCGTGGTGACGGACGCGAGCATTCCGGGGAGGTGAGCCGCTCCACCGGCGCCAGCGATGATGACCCGGATGCCGCGACCGGCAGCATCCCGACCGAAGCGGATCATCTTCTCAGCGCTGCGATGGGCAGACACGACCTGAACCTCGTGGGCGATCCCGAACTCGGTCAGCGCCTCGGCCGCCGCGCTCATAACGCTCCAGTCGGAGTCGGAGCCCATGACGACGGCGACGAGTGGTGTGGTCATCCGTCAAGGGTATTCGTCATTGCTCAAAGAATGCCGCTGCGGCACGCGCCCGGAACACGACGTCATCCAGTTCGTCGCCGCCCGCCGTGACGTGTCCGACCTTGCGACCCGGTCGCGCCTGCTTACCGTAGAAGTGCAGTTTCACGTCGGGCTGATCGGCCATCGCCTCCGCTAGGCGCACGTCGTGCGTGTCGGCATCCACTCCGCCGAGCACATTCACCATCACGCTCCACGGCTCGCGGCATCCGGTGGCACCGAGCGGCAGGTCGAGCACCGCGCGCAGGTGCTGCTCGAACTGGCTCGTCGTCGAGCCGTCGATGCTCCAGTGGCCGCTGTTGTGCGGTCGCATGGCCAGTTCGTTGACGACCAGTCGGTCGTCGGTGGTCTCGAACAGTTCGACGGCAAGCACTCCGGTCACTCCGAGCTCCTCTGCGATCGTGGTGGCGATGTCTGCGGCGACGTCGGCGACTCGTCCCGCCGAGTGCGGGGCCGGGGCAATGACTTCGGAACAGACGCCATCGCGCTGGATCGACTCGACTACCGGCCACAGGGCGATCTCTCCCGAGGGTCGTCGAGCGATCACCTGGGAAAGCTCTCGACGGAACTCGACGAGTTCCTCGACGAGCAGCGGCCTGTCGTCGTCGAACCAGTCGGCGGCATCCGATCCGGCGGAGACCACCCGAACGCCTTTGCCGTCGTAGCCACCGCTGGGCGTCTTGACGACCGCACGGCCGCCGTGGGCCGCGAGAAAAACGTCGAGGTCGTCGACGGATGCCACGGCCGCCCACGCCGGAACGGGGAGCCCCAGTTCGGCGAGCCGCGCCCGCATCAGCAACTTGTCTTGCGCGTAGAGGAGCGCGTCGGGACCGGGATGCACGACGGTGCCCTGCGCCACCAGCTCGCGCAGCAGCGCCTGAGGAACATGTTCGTGGTCGAAGGTGACGACGTCGACGGTCTTCGCAAAGGCGAGTACCGCCTCGCGGTCGCGGTAGTCCCCGACCTGCGTCGCCGCGATTTCGGCCGAACTCTCGGCCGACTCGGCGAGCACTCGCAGCCGAATTCCCAGCTCGATCGCGGGGGGAACCATCATGCGCGCCAACTGGCCGCCCCCGATAACGCCGACGGTGCCTGGCATCCCACCTCCCGGGTAGTGATCGGCTTTCATGCAGAAACCCAACAAACGCGGCGGCTAGACTGCCAACCGCTCACACCATTGTCGCCTACGCCCGGAGTCCAGATGCGCGCTCTCGTCGCCCAGTTCGCCCGATTCGGCGTCGTGGGCTTCGGCGGCCTCGTGCTCGATGTCGGCGTGTTCAATCTCCTGCGGCTGACCGTGCTCGCCCCCGAGGTGATTCATGAGGGTCCGGTTATAGCGAAAGTCATTTCGACGTCGATCGCGATTCTCGCGAACTGGCTCGGCAATCGCTTCTGGACCTTTGGCGCCACCCGGCGCGCTCACGTGTTGCGCGAGGGCATCGAGTTCGTCATCGTCAGCCTCGGCGGCATGGCTATCGCTCTCGGCTGCCTCTGGGTGTCGCACTATCTGCTCGGTTTCACCTCGCCCCTGGCCGACAACATCGCCACGAACGTGATCGGGCTCGCTCTCGGCACGGCGTTCCGGTTTACCCTGTATCGGTTCTGGGTGTTCCGCGGCCCGGCTCCGGCCCTGAACGCGCACGATCTAATCACTCACGAATCGGCCTCTCACGATTCGACCACTCGCAGTTCGACCACGCAACCGAGCGCGCCCGAATCCGTTCCGGCGATGCCGATCATTCCCGCCGATTCGACTCCATGAGGTCGTGCAACGCCTGCTGAGTGATCACGGCCGACGGCACATCCCGCAGCACGAGCGGTGACGGTGAACCGGTGTCAATGAGTAGGTCGCCACTACCCAGCATCGACTGCATCCAGCCGCTGCGCAGGGTGAGTCCGCGCACCCGGGAGTGCAGAACCTCCTGTCGCATTCTCACGAGCACGCCGCTGCGCAGCACGATTCGGCGCGTCGTGATCGTGTAGTTGCGGGCAAGCCACGCGGTGAATGGCAGTAGCCAGCCGGCGATGGCGATCACGACCGCGACCCCGGCGACCGCGAGATTGAGCCAGGTTTCGGTGAAGACACCGCCGAAGTACCCGTACGCCCCCGCGACGGCCACGAGAACGACGGTGGGCAACACCAGCGCGCGGGCGTGCGGCCTCAGGCGCGCCACAATCTGCTCACGCTCTGGCACTTCGGACATGCGTCATTCATACCTCAGGTGTGTCACGTCGCCGGCCGCGACGGGCAGCAGCTCGGCATCCCGTCGCACGACCAGGCGGCCCAGCTCGTCGATGTCTGTTGCTGTGCCGTGCAGGTCGGGCGTTCCTGGCAGCTCGACGCGAACCTCGCGCCCGATCGTGGCGCACGCGGCCGTGACGGCAGCGCGGAGGCCCGCCTCTGGGTCGAGTCCGGTTGCCACAAATGCGTCGTATGCCCTCCTGAGTTCCACGAGATACGCGGCGAGCGCACGGTCCACGATGTCGTGCTCCTCGACCCCGACGAGCGTGAGCGACGTTGCCTTCGGTGTCGGCAGCTCATCGTCAGTCATGGTCAGGTTTAGTCCGGCGCCGACGACGACTCCCCGGCCCCCGGGCAGCAGCTCGGTGAGCAGACCGGACACCTTCAGTCCGTCCACCAGCACGTCGTTGGGCCACTTGAGAGCGACCGAGTGGGCGGTTGCGAGGGATGCCACGGCGCGAGTCATCGCGAGGCCGGCCAGCAGCGGCATCCACCCCAACCGAGCGATCGGTACCGCGCCCGGCGCTAGGAGCACCGACACCGCGATGGTGCGACCCGGCGGGGCGACCCACACGCGGTCCAGGCGCCCACGACCCGCGGTCTGATTGGCCGTGGCGACCACGGTGAAGTCGGCGAGCGCGCTCTCGGACGCCTGACGCACCAACTCGGCATTGGTCGAACCGGTCTCCGCAAGGAATTGCAGGCCGGGCGCGACTGTTCTGCTCTGGGTCAGCATCATGACCACAGGCTATCCCCGCTACTATGAGCCAGCAGGGATACTGATCGGTCTACCGAGGAAGAGAACGTGACTACAGACGTCTACCCCGAGCCCCTGTTTCCCGCACCGTCCGTGATCAGGCCACGGCTCGCCAACCGCGTAATGCGGTTCGCTACGCGCATCAACTGGGCCGAACCCGAGTTGCGCGGACTCAGCAGCGTGGTTCGAGCAGGCGACAGCGTCATCGATGTCGGTGCCGCGCACGGGATGTACACCATGCCCCTCGCACACCTCGTCGGGCCGACCGGTCGCGTGGACTCCTTCGAGCCACACCCGCGCCAGCAACGCACCCTGCGGTGGCTGCGCAGGCTGATCGGCGCCGGTCAAGTCAGCGTCAACAACTTCGCCGTCGGCGAGGCACCAGGCGAGCGAACGATGCGATTGCCCGTCAAGTTTGGGCTACCGATCTACGGTCACGCGCACATCACCGCCGGCGCCGCCGAACTCGGCTCGGGCGTGAAGACCCGGCTGTGGGATACCAGCATTACCTCCGTCGACGCGTGGAGCGAACTCAACGCCATTGACCGTGTCGCCTTCATCAAGGTGGATGTCGAAGGCTTCGAACCGCAAGTGATCCTCGGCGCCACCGAGACCATCGACCGCGACCGCCCGAGCCTGCTGCTCGAGATCGAGGATCGCCATCTGGCCCGCTACGGAATGAACGCCAACGACTTCGCCGACTCGATTCGAAGCCGCTGGCCGGAGTACACCATGTACACCTGGCGCGGCGAGGAATGGGTCGCGACCGACCACGTCGAGCTGGGAATCAGAAACTACCTGTTCGCGACCGACGCGGCGATCACACACGGCTGAGCTGGCGGCGCGGGTAAAGTTACTCCCGTGAACGCTGACGCATCGAACCCGACCAAGACGAATCCCGACCTGTTCACTACGGCGGGTCGAATCGCCGACCTTAAGGTGCGCTACCACGAGGCGGTCACCGCGAGCGGCGAGGCCGCAATCGCGAAGCAGCACGCCAAGGGCAAGAAGACCGCGCGCGAGCGCATCGAACAGCTGCTCGACCACGGCTCGTTCGTCGAACTCGACGAGTTCGTGCGGCACCGCACGCACGCGTTCGGCATGGAGGCCAAGCGACCGTACGGCGACGCCGTCGTCACCGGACTCGGAACCATTCACGGTCGCCAGGTGGCGGTCTACTCACAGGACTTCACGATCTTCGGCGGCTCGCTCGGCGAGGTCGCCGGCGAGAAGATCATCAAGGTCATGGATCACGCCCTCAAGACTGGCGTGCCCATCATCGGCATGCTCGACTCGGGCGGTGCTCGCATCCAGGAGGGTGTCGTCGCCCTCGGCAAGTACGGCGAGATCTTCCGCCGCAACACGGCCGCCTCGGGCGTCATCCCGCAGATCTCGATCGTCATGGGCCCGGCCGCTGGCGGAGCCGTCTACTCCCCCGCACTCACCGACTTCGTGATCATGGTCGACAAGACCAGCCAGATGTTCGTCACCGGCCCCGACGTGATCAAGACCGTCACCGGTGAGGATGTCGGCATGGAGGAGCTCGGCGGCGCCCTCACCCACAACAAGATCTCCGGAGTCTCGCACTACCTGGCTAGCGACGAGGATGACGCGCTCGACTACGCCCGCACGCTCATCGGGTTCCTGCCAGACAACAACCTCGCCGAGCAGCCCGTCTACGAGAGCGAGGTGGAGCTCGGAGATCACCGACGAGGACCGCAAGCTCAACTCGATCATCCCGGACAGCCCGAACCAGCCCTACGACGTGAAGACGATCATCGAGCACATCGTCGACAACGGCGACTTTCTCGAGACGCAGCCGCTTTACGCGCCGAACATCGTCGTCGGGTTTCGGTCGCGTCGAGGGCCGCACGGTGGGTGTCATCGCCAACCAGCCGCAGGCCATGGCGGGCACGCTGAACATCGAGGCCGGCGAGAAGGCCGCGCGATTCCTGCGATTCTGTGACGCGTTCAGCATCCCGATTCTCACCCTCGTCGACGTGCCCGGGTACCTCCCCGGAACCGACCAGGAGTGGACGGGCGTGATCCGCCGCGGCGCGAAACTGCTCTACGCCTACGCCGAGGCCACAGTGCCGCTCGTCACCGTCATCACGCGCAAGGCCTACGGCGGCGCCTACATCGTCATGGGCTCGAAGCAGATGGGTGCCGACCTCAACTACGCCTGGCCGACCGCGGAGATCGCTGTCATGGGCGGCCAGGGCGCCGTCAACATCCTCTACCGCGGCGAGATCAAGGCCGCGGAGGAGGCCGGCGAGGATGTCGCAGCAGTACGCACCCGGCTCGCGAACGAGTACACCTACAACGTGGCATCCCCGTTCCTCGCCGCGGAGCGTGGTGAGCTGGACGGCGTGATCGAGCCGGCAGCCACGCGAGTCGCCGTCATCAAGGCCCTGCGGGCCTTGCGCACCAAGCGGGCGACCCTTCCGGCGAAGAAGCACGGAAACATTCCCCTGTGATCGACGACTCCGAACTGCGAATCGTCTCGCGCAATGCGACGCCCGAGGAGATCGCGGCGGTCAGCGCGGTTCTCTCTGCTTCGCTCGAGGAGCTTTCCGCCGCCCAGAGCGTCGACGACACGACGCCGATCTCGGCGTGGGCCGCCAGCCAGCGACCGATCCGTCGCGAGCTGAAACCCGGACCTGGTGCCTGGCGCAATTTCTCCGGAAACTGACCCCCGAACGGGTGTCGTTCTGCGGATAGCGCAGGATTCGCAATCCTAAACAACGAAATCCGCAGCGACCACCAACGAAACAGACCGTTCTACCCCCCACGGGCAGTCGAATCCGGCACTCGAAAGGGAAATGTACCCCCAAATTCGTTGTCGGCGTTTCGAAGATTCCCTTGTTTCCGGCATTTTTGTGCCCCGTATGTACCCAATTCGTACCCCAACAGTCCCCCAAAGTGACGACTGTGTAAGCGCAAACGATCGACCATAGTTGTAGTTGCTAGGTGCTTCTCATCGAGAACACCACCAGCGCTTGGTCGACTAGGGTAAGCAGGCCAATCGCTTGGGGGCGGGTCAGGGCGACATTCGGGTTGTCGCCCTGACCCGAATACTTAATAGTGAGGGCCGGAGCTAACGCTCCGGCCCTCACTTCTTAAACCCTCGCTCCATCCCCGCCGAAGAGCGTCAAATAGCTCCGCGAGACTGCGTTGGCCGGTTCGATGAGTCGGCTCGGGTGTGGTGGGCCTCTAGGGGCGGAGCCGGCTCGTCGAACCGGCTAATGCCCCGAAAGACTCTAGACGACGCGCGGAATCTCCAGCCAGAGGTCGACTTCGTCTTCCTCCGACGCTTCCTGCCCTAACGCCACCGCTTGCCCGTCATCAGCGCTGCGCAGCCCGACAACCGTCACGGCGACGTCTGAGCCCTCCGGCACTGTGCGGGCGATGATCTTGTCGGCCTCGGTGTCGTGGATGGCCAGAGCCAGCCGGTTGAGCACCCGCTCGAGTTCGTCGTCACTGAGGTCGTCGATGCCGCCTTCGTCGAGAAGGTTGACGGTGGCACCCCGGCGGCGCGCGTTCATGACTTCGTCGCGTACGGCGTCGTTGAGCAGTTTGCGTCCGCGGATCTCGTCGCGGATCGCCCCCTCGAGATAGACGCACTCTTGGCGCTGTTCGTCGGTGAGGTTGCCCTCGGCCTCCTGGATGGTGCGCAGCATGGCCAGTGACATAGCACTCGTCTGGCCGAGCCGGAATTGGCGCTCGTAGACGTGTGCTTCTTGCGCGGCCTGCCAGTCCGTTGCTTCGCGTTCGGCGAGGGCGAACCGCTGGGCGTCTTTGGACGCCTTGGTGAGGGCTGTGCTCATCACGTGAGAGACCGCGACCCACGACGCACTTCCGACGATGCCCAGGCTGAGCAGGCCGGCAGGTCCCGCCGGGCCAATGCTGACGGTGTGCACGACGAGGAATCCGATTCCCAACCACGCGAAGGTGTGACGGCCGCGAGTCGACGTGATGGTCAGCAGCACACCTGCTGCTGCGACGTACCAGCTCGCGTACCCGTTTCCGCCGGGGCGGGCGAAGTCGAGTTCGTTGGCGACGAGCAGGGAAATGGCGATGACGATCGCGAGGTTGAATGCTGCCATCCACATGGGCATCCGTTTCGGACCGTACGGAAGCAACGAGATGACGGTCGCGAGCGTGAACAGGCCCATCGCCACGAAGATGGGAAACGGGTGCCGCGGAACGTCGATCGTGTAGATCGCGAGAACGAGGAGGTAGGCCGAGAACAGCCCGGCGAGTCCGACGACGAGGTAGCGGGGTACTCCGATGTTCATCGATGTGCTCCGAGCTCGCCGATTGTGGCATCCGGATCGGCCTGGGCAGGGGCCGGCCAGCGCACGGTGATGATCGTTCCTTCGCCGGGGGCGGATTGGATGATTGCGCGACCGCCCGCGTTGGCGAGCCGTTCGACGATGGACACTCGAACGCCGATGCGCTCTTCGGGGATGTCGCTGAATGCGAATCCTTGTCCGGTGTCGCCGACGATGACCTCGATGCCGCCGGAGGCTACGCCACGCACCGCGACCCAGCGGGTGACCTCGTCACCGTCGCCCGCGTGGCGCACGCTGTTGACCATTGCTTGGGCCGCCGCGGAGTACACGGCCTCCGCCGCCTGGCTGGGCATCGATCGAGTGCCGACGCTGCGCGCGCGGAACTCGAAGGCTCCCGAGTAGCTGGCGACCGTCTCGGCCACCCGGTCGGACACGCTGCTCACTCGCACCGTCGAGCCGTCGTCGGGGCTGGCCGCTGCGGCATCCCGCAGGTAGCCCATCGTGTTGGTCGCCATTGTCGCGGCGAGCTGCATCGCTTGCGGGGTGTACGCGCGCGCCGCCGAAATGAGTGTCGTCAGTACGCTGTCGTGCACGATCGAGTCGACCTGCACGCGCTCGACCTCCGTGGCGTGTTGGCGCACGGCGTGGGCGTAGCGATCGAGCGCCGTAGCCTGAGCGCCATCGACGCCGCTGGCCGCCTGGCGCAGCATGGTGATGATGATGATGATGATTCCGCCGAGGAGGATCGCGTACGTTCCTTCGAGCACGGACAGCAACGGCGGAGCCCCACCGCCGAGCGGTGTCATCCGCACGACCACGTAGATGGTCGCGCACAGCAGCAGGTACGCGGTCGCGATGGCGGGCCGGAATGCGATTGCGGCCATCGCCGTGGCAACGGTGATGAGGTAGTTGAGCCAGTGGATGCCGTCGAAGACTTCGACACCGGGCAGGATCGCGATGGGCCACGTGAGTAGTGCCAACAGGTACAGCACCGCGAACGCACCCTGCACCTGCTTGACCCAGATCTTGGCGAACGAGGTTATTGCGACCAGCACGAGGGTGCCGAAAAGCCCGACAACCACCGCGTACAGCCAGAGCGGGTAGGCCTCGTCGAGTTGTCCGAGCAGCCACGGGATCGTCTGGGCACCGAACACCAGCCCAAAGACCGCGACCGACCGCGCGAAAACGTTCTCGACCTGCTTGCGGCTGATCGGGTTGCGCGGCTGCTTCGACTGGGGCGGCGGCGCGAGAGTGGGTGTGCTAGCGGGCATCTCCGCCATCCGGATCCAAGCCCGGGAGGATGCCGTCTTCGACCGCGCGTCGGAGAAGGTCGACCTTGGTGGGTGCTGGGCGCCCGACCTCGACATACTTCACGCGGATGCGGTCCAGATATTCGCGCGCCGTCGAGTAGCCGATCCCGAGTTGCTGCGCTGCCAGCTTGAGGGGAAGGCCCGACGCGTAAAGGTGCAGGATTTCGCGTTCTCGTCGACCGAGTTGCGCCTTGGAGAAGTCGCGGTCGGCATCGATTGCTGTCGCCCACTCAAGGTTGTTGAGCACGTCTCCTCGGGCGACCGTCGCCGCTGCGGCCAACACGGTCTTCGTCGCCGACGACTTGGGGATGACGCCTGCCGCACCGGCCGCGAGCGCCTCGCGCACGTAGGCGACCCGGTCCGCGATGCTGTGCACGAGCACGGCGGCGCCGGTGGCCTGAACACGTTTGACGTTGTCGGTAACAGTCGAGCCGTCGCCGAGCGAAAGGTCGAGTACGACGACGTCGACTTCGCGACCGTCGAGCCCGTGAACTAGTTCGGAAACTGTTGCGGCGGCCAGCACAAAGTCGTACCCGGAGTCGATGAAGGCAGCCTTGAGTCCGAGTCGCACTGACTCGTGGTCATCGACGACCGCAACTCGCACCTGCGGTGCTGCGATGTCGCTGCCAGCTTCCGTGGTTGATGCCTGGGCCATGCCATTCCGTTCTGCCGGGTGTAGCTATCGTACCGGCGTGGGGGGTCGAATAGCGGGCATTGCGCGCTATGAGCCAGTCCTGACAAATGCTCCGATTGCCTCGACGTGGTGGGTGTGCGGGAACAGGTCGAACGCGCGAAGCGTGCTCAACTCGTATCCCTGCGCCTCAAACAGCGCCACGTCGCGAGCGAAGGCGACCGGGTCGCATGCGACATAAACGACCTGGGTCGGGCGCAGTCCCGCGATCGAATCCACGACGTCGCGGCCGGCGCCGGCACGAGGTGGGTCGAGCACGACAGTCGCGCGCGCGAACCGGGCGCGGTCACTCGCCGACGCGTTCACCGAGAGGACGCCGAGCCACCGTTCGACTCGGCCGGTTTCGGCTCGAGCCCCGACCCACTCCGACAGATTTTCGGCGGCGAAGTCGGTAGCGATCGAGTCGCTCTCGACACTGGTGATCTTGGTTGCGGGGCCGAACCGATCCCCGACCGCGGCGGCGAGCAGCCCGACGCCGCCGTACAGGTCGAGGTTCGCGGCGGCCGGGTCGAACAGCTCGGGGTTGATGGCATCCTGAACCGCCGCGGTCAAAGTCGCGGCCGCACCCCGGTGTACCTGCCAGAAGCCGCGGTCCGCGAGCCGGAACTCGCGGTCGCCCACCCGCTCCGTGATGACACTCGATTTCTGGTCGCCAATGATGAGGCGTACCCCGCCCGACGAGGTGGTGAGCACATCGACCGACTCGTGCCCGGGGAACGTCTCGCCCAGAGGAGCGGCGGCGGCCAGCTCGTCGGTGGCGAGGGGAAGGGATGCGACAGGAATCACCCGGTGGGATCGCGCTGCGAATGGCCCCAGGCGACCCGCCGGGTCGACGTGCAGGCGCACGCGGGTGCGCCATCGAGTTCCGCCGCGTTCGTCGTCGCCCGGGACGGCTTCGACGACGACGTCGCGCTCCTGGCCCGCCATGCGTTTCAGTGAGTCGGTGATGACCTGACGCTTCAGTTCACGCTGGTGGGCCAGGGCGATGTGCCCGAACTCGGCTCCCCCGGCACGGTCGGTCGGATCACGATCGATCGCGGCCTCGGCCCAGACGTGCTGCCGTCGATGTTCGCTGGCGTCGAGCACCTCCACCGTCTCCGCGCGCCAGAAGCTCTTCTTCGAGTCGCTGGACACCCGCGCGAGCACCCGCTCACCGGGTATTGCGTCGCTCACGAACACCACGCGGCCCTCGTGGCGCGCCACGGAAACACCCCCGTGCGCGATATTGGTAGCGTCGAGTTCGATTGTGCGGCCCAGCCAGTCACCCATGCCCCTAGCCTAGGAGCGCAATGCGTCTCTATCTTGCCTCCACCTCTCCCGCCCGTCTCGCCCTGCTGCGCGCGGCCGGGATCGAGCCGGTATTGATCGACCCCGCGGTGGATGAGGATGCGGTCGCGGCGGCCGCAGGACCACTCCCCGTCTCCGATGCCGTGCAGGTGCTCGCGCGCGCGAAAGCGGAGGCCGTCGTCGGGACGCTCGTCGACGGCGAGCCCATCGACGGCGTCATCGTCGGGGGCGACTCACTCTTCGAACTCGGCGGTTCGGTCTACGGCAAGCCACACCTGCCGGATGTCGCGACCGAACGATGGCGCGGCATGCGCGGCAACACCGGGGAGCTGCACTCGGGCGTCTGGGTGATCGATCACCGGGGCGGAGTGGCGGCCGGGGCACGCGGTGGCGTGTCATCGGCTCGGGTCAGCTTTGCCGATCTATCCGACAACGAAATCGAGGCGTACGTGGCCACCGGGGAACCCCTTCGGGTGGCCGGGGCGTTCACGATCGATAGTCTCGGTTCGGCGTACATCACACGCGTCGAAGGCGACCCGCACTGCGTCGTGGGGCTGTCGATTTCGTTGCTGCGCGAGTTGGTTACCGAATTCGGTATCGAGTGGCCGTCGCTTTGGACACCCACTAGCTTGTAGCCTCACACAGTACTGATCCCCGCTTTTTGTTTACATCGCCCAAAGGCGAATTCCCCCACCCCAATAGGCTAGGTAACTATGGCTCCCATCACGAAGGTTCTGATTGCCAACCGGGGAGAGATCGCGGTTCGCGTCATCCGCGCCGCCAAAGACAGCGGAATCGCCTCGGTCGCCGTCTACGCCGATCAGGATCGGGATGCTCGCCACGTCAAGCTCGCCGACGAGGCGTACGCGCTCGACGGCACCACGAGTGCCGATACCTATCTCGTTATCGACAAGATTCTCTCCGTAGCCCGCCGGGCCGGGGCCGACGCCATTCACCCCGGGTACGGCTTCCTCGCCGAGAACGCCGAATTCGCTCGCGCCGTCATCGATGCCGGGCTCATCTGGATCGGTCCGTCACCGGAAGCCATCGAGCAGCTCGGTGACAAGGTGAGCGCCCGTCACATCGCCGAGAAGGTCGGCGCCCCCCTCGCCCCGGGAACGCTGAACCCCGTCTCGGGTGCCGACGAGGTACTCGAGTTTGTGGACATCCACGGTCTGCCGGTCGCCATCAAGGCGGCGTTCGGCGGCGGCGGTCGCGGCCTCAAGGTCGCCCGCACCCGCGAAGAGATTCCCGAGCTGTTCGACTCGGCCACCCGCGAGGCCGTCGCCGCTTTCGGCCGTGGCGAGTGCTTCGTTGAGAAGTACCTCGACCAGCCGCGCCACGTCGAGACCCAGTGCCTGGCCGACTCCCACGGCAACGTCGTGGTGATTTCGACCCGCGACTGCTCGCTTCAGCGTCGCCACCAGAAGCTCGTCGAGGAGGCGCCGGCGCCGTTCCTCACCGACGAGCAGAACCTGGCGCTCTACACGTCGTCGAAGGCGATCCTCAAGGAGGTCGGCTACGTCGGTGCCGGCACCTGCGAGTTCCTGGTCGCGAAAGACGGCACCATCTCGTTCCTCGAGGTGAACACGCGACTGCAGGTCGAGCATCCGGTCTCCGAAGAGGTCACCGGAATCGACCTCGTGCGCGAGCAGTTCCGCATCGCCGAGGGCGGCACGATCGACTACGCCGACCCCGTGCCTCAGGGCCACTCGTTCGAGTTCCGCATCAACGGCGAAGACGCCGGGCTGAACTTCATGCCGTCGCCCGGACCGGTGCACACGCTGCGCTTCCCCGGCGGCCCCGGCGTTCGCGTCGACAGCGGCGTCACCACGGGCGACGTCATCTCGGGAGCGTTCGACTCCCTGCTGGCCAAGCTCATCGTCACCGGCTCCAGCCGCGAGGATGCCCTCGAGCGGTCGCGCCGCGCCCTCGACGAGTTCGAGGTGGCCGGCCTGCCGACCGTGCTCCCGTTCCACCGCAAGATCGTGCGCGACCCGGCATTCACGAGTTCGCCCTTCTCGATCTACACCCGCTGGATCGAGACCGAGTTCGACAACGACATCGAGCCGTGGAGCGGATCGCTGCCCGACGGCGCCGCGCTCCCGGCCCGCCACAACGTGGTCGTCGAGGTCGGCGGCAAGCGCATCGAGGTGTCGCTGCCCACGAAGCTGGTTCCGACCGCCGGCGGCGGAACGGCCCTGGCCGCCCCGCCGCGCCGCAACGCATCGGCCTCGGTCAGCACCGTCACCGGCGATTCGGTCAAGGCACCGATGCAGGCCACAATCGTCAAGCTCGCCGTCGCCGAGGGCGACAAGGTCGTCAAGGGTGACCTGATCCTCGTGCTCGAGGCGATGAAGATGGAGCAGCCGCTGACCGCCCACAAAGACGGGACCGTCACCGGGGTCAACGCGTCAGTGGGTGCGACCGTGTCATCCGGTCACCTGCTGATGAGCATCGCCGACTAGTCGCCGGCTCGCCGCCCCGCGTCATCCCATCCGCGCTGCCGTTGCGGCTCGCTCGGCGCGCCGCGCGCTGCAACAAGCGCGCACTCAACAAAGGGCAGCGCCGTTGCTGCGGTGGGCCTAACGGACGCCCGCAGACGCCAGCTGAGCCGCCAACAGGGGCGGCGAGATCGCAATCGACCACCCCCACCGGGACATCCCGTGGCCGGCGGCGCGCAGATCATCCTCGCGCGACTTCTCGTCGCGCAGCGCCCGCTCGGGCGACCTGCCCCGCAGAAAGTGCGGGTCGGTGTATTTTGAGTCGCCGTCGAACTCCCCAATGTGGCCGAAGCGACGCCACCAGAAGTCGACCACGTAGCGTCGGCCGCTGCGTCCGCGCAGTTCAACCTGCAGTTCGGGAGGCTCGATGCCGGCGATGTGCATGCTGACCCTGCTCAGCGACTCCCCCGGCCTATCGGCGAGCGGGTCTGCGAAGTCCACTACGCGAGCGGCGCGCGCCGAGCCGAGCCGCACGGGGATTCCCGCGAGTTCCCGGTGCAGATCACCGTGCTCTAGCGCGGTTCTCGGAACGCCGGATATCGGATGAGTGGTGCGCCTGAGTGCCGCGTCCGCCACCGCAACAGCGTGCGGGAACGATGCCGTGCGTGCGAGATCGACTACCGTTCGCGCGAGCGAAGTCACGCCGATTCCCTCGATCGTCGCGAACTCGCTGGGCACCCCTACCGCGTGACGCGCTAGTCGGGCCGTCGATCGTCCCCCACCGGCGGCATCCGCCAACGTGTGCACCCGCCGGGGCCATGCGCCAACCGAAGGAAGCCGCCACAGCGCGGCTGCGGACTGGTGCGAGACCACGATGTCCGGGTCGGATGCCGCGACCGCTCGAACTCGGACTCGGTACTGCTCATCTCGATCAAGCGAGTGCCAGTAGTCGGCCCGAACGTGGATCCCGCGGAAGAGGGCGATGAACTCGCCGGCGCGCGCGCGGGCGAAGAACTCGGACCTTAGGCCTGGTGTCGGGAGGTGACGGGTGTGCACGATCGGGCCGAGCGATTCGAGGAAGTCGTTGTCGAGCATCCGACCACTGTGACGACGTCGTCCGCCTGGCGGCGGCGCGTTCGCCGCTCGGTGCGGTGGGTGTCCGCGCGAGACCCCGGGAGGAAGGGAGCGCGCTGCCGTTTGTCGTCGGCGCGCCCGCTGCGACGGCCGCGCACTCAACAAACGGCAGCGCGGTTGCGGGTGCGGAGGAGGCGGGTGAGCCGCGGGCCCTACTTGACGATGTGCATCGCGCGGGCGGCATCCGTGATGCTGCCCGTCAGTGACGGGTAGACCGGGAAGGCCAGAGCGAGCTGATCGACCGTCAACCGGTGCTCCACGGCGAGCGATACGGACAAGATCAGCTCCGAGGCATCCGGGGCGACGATCACGCCGCCGATAACCGTTCCGGAGCGGGTGCTCGTGAAGAGCTTCACGAAGCCATCCTTGATGCCCATCATCTTCGCCCTCGGATTTGATGCCAGAGGCAGCTTGTAGATGTTGCCTGTCGTCAGACCCTCTTCGATCTGTTTCTGCGACCAGCCGACGGTAGCGATCTCGGGCTGAGTGAAGATGTTGGATGTCACGTTGCGTAGTTCCGTCGGGTTCACGGCATCGCCCATGGCGTGGAACACCGCGGCGCGGCCCTGCATTGCCGCGACGGATGCCAGCGGCAAGAAGTCGGAACAGTCGCCGGCGGCGTAGATCGACGGCATCGAGGTGCGAGCAACCCGGTTCACCCGAATGTGCCCAGATTCGGTGAGCTGCACTCCTGCCTCGGTGAGGCCGATGTCTTCTGTGTTGGGCAGCGATCCGACCGCCATGAGGCAGTGGCTGCCCTCGACGACGCGGCCGTCCGCGAGGGTCGCCACGACGCCCGTCTTGGTCGCCTTCACGGAGTCGGCGCGGGACTTGGAGAGCACGGTCATCCCGTTGCGCTTGAAGACGTCTTCGATGACCCGAGCGGCGTCGGCATCCTCGCCGGGCAGCACCTGATCGCGGGACGAGATCAGGGTGACCTTCGAGCCGAGCGCGCTGTAGGCCGAGGCGAACTCGGCACCGGTGACACCCGAACCCACGACGATGAGGTGCTCGGGAATCTCGTCGAGCGCATAGAGCTGGGTCCAGGTGAGGATGCGCTCTGCGTCGGGCATCGCGCTGGCGAGCATGCGCGGCCGCGCGCCGACGGAGATGACGAGGGTGTCGGCATCCACCTCGTCAAAATCGGTGCCCGACTTTCCTTTGCCTGTCGAGACGACCAGCCGCTGCGGGCCGTCGAGGCGTCCCTCTCCTTGGATGATGCGAACGCCCGCCTTGATCAGCTGCGACTTCATGTCTTCGGACTGCTGATGGGCCAGCCCCAGCAGTCTCGCGTTGACGGCGGCGAGGTTGACGGTCACCTCCGGCTTGACGGCCCGACCCGACTCGGATCGTGCGAAGAACTGCACGCCGAGTTCGGTGGATGCGCGGATGCCGTTGACAGCCTCGGCCGTCGCGATGAGCGTCTTGGATGGCACGACGTCGGTGAGAACAGCCGAGCCGCCGACCCCCGCGCGTTCGACGAGGGTGACCTCTGCGCCGAGCTGAGCACCCGCGAGCGCCGCCTCGTAGCCGCCGGGGCCGCCGCCGAGAATTGCTATGCGCTGGGTCCGCTCGAATTCATAGGCCATGGGTCAATTGTCCCCTATCCGACGAGCCCGGCATGGCTGATCGGGCGAGGGGTCGCAGCTAGATATCGAACCAGTCGTTCGACATCGAACCAATCCGGATCACCACATCCCCCTCAAGGGTCACTCCGACGCAGGTAATGCCCCCCGAGGCAGGATCGACGAGGGACACTTGGCCCGGCTCCGCACGCACCTCTAGGCAGTACTGGTCGGACACCCCGTCGCCGTCCGCGTCCCTGTTCCAGTCGTGTGGATCGAGCGCATCGAGCTCCGCACGAGTCGAGCCGACATGAATGCCTTGCGCGGTCTGGGCCGGTAGACCACCGATCTCCGACCCGGTCACGTCCACGAAAGCCCAGTAGTTACTGGTCAATGCGACGTCGGGCCATTTCCAACTCATGCCGAACTTCCTGTTGTCCACGGGCTCGGGGGTGAACCCCTCCACGGAGCTGAGGAGCGCGAGTACCGCGTCAGGATCCGTATACGATGCCGAACTAAGCATTTCGCCCGTGGTGTCCAACACGGAAATCTCATCGACAGAGAGCACAACGGTAGCCGGGGTGGGCGCTTCCGGGGTGGGCGTTGGGGTTGGGGTTGGCGTGCTCGTAGCGCTCGGCGTCGGGGCCGCGACTTCCGCGACGGGAGCGCACCCAGCGAGCAGCAGCACCACAGCCGTTAGTGCGGCGATGCCGCTCGCGTGAGACATGAGCATATTCTGCCAGCACGGTCGGGCCGTTGGATCATTAGGCTGGAGCAATGTCGCCGCTGACCCACACCAACCCCCTCGATGACCCTTCGGCCGACCCGTTCGCGATCGCCGCGACCGCCGCCGCCGAGATCGCCGAACGCACCGGAGTCGAACGCCACCAGATCGCCCTCACACTGGGAAGCGGCTGGGGCCAAGCGGCCGACCTGATCGGCGAGACGACTGCAACCATTCCGGCATCCGAGATCACCGGATTCTCCAAGCCCGCGCTGGAGGGACACGTCGGCACCCTGCGCTCGATCCTGCTCCCCAGCGGCGCGCACGCCCTCGTGATCGGCGCCCGCACGCACTACTACGAGGGCCATGGTGTGCGCCGCGTCGTGCATTCGGTGCGCACTGCCGCGGCGACGGGAGCAACGACCATGGTGCTGACCAACGGTGCCGGCGGAATCAAGGAGTCGTGGAAGCCCGGAACGCCGGTGCTGATCAGCGACCACATCAACCTCACCGCCGACTCGCCACTCGAGGGCGCGACGTTCATCGACCTCACCGACCTGTACTCGACGCGGCTGCGCGAGCTCGCTCGAACCGTGGATGCCAGCCTCGACGAGGGCGTGTACTGCCAGTTCCGCGGGCCGCACTACGAGACGCCTGCCGAGGTGCAGATGGCCAAGACCATCGGCGGGCACATCGTCGGCATGTCCACCGCACTCGAAGCGATCGCGGCCCGCCAGGCCGGCATGGAGATACTCGGGATGTCCCTGATCACCAATCTCGCTGCGGGCATCCAGAAGACTCCGCTCAGTCACGCCGAGGTCATCGAGGCAGGCCAGGAAGCGCAGGGCCGCATCAGCGCCCTGCTCGCCGAGATCGTGGGCAAGCTGTGAGCGCGGCCCTTCTCGAGACCGCCAAGGCGTGGCGCGATCAAGACCCGGATGACACCACTCGCGCCGAACTCGACGCGCTCATCGCCGCGGCCGAAGCCGGGGACGCCGAGCCTCTCGCCGAACGATTCTCTGGCCGGTTGGCCTTCGGCACGGCGGGGCTCCGCGGCGAACTCGGCGCCGGCCCGACCCGCATGAACCGCGTGCTCGTCACCCAGGCCGCTGCGGGGCTCGCCGCCTACCTGCTGAGCAAAGACCCGGACCCGAGCATCGTCATCGGCTACGACGGACGCACCAACTCCGAGGTCTTCGCCCGCGACACCGCCGTCATCATGGCCGGCGCCGGGGTGCGCGCGACCCTGCTGCCCGCGCATGCTCCCCACCCCCGTGCTCGCGTTCGCGGTGCGCCACCTCGACGCCAGCGCCGGAGTGATGGTCACCGCGAGCCACAACCCGGCCCGCGACAACGGATACAAGGTGTACCTCGGCGGGTCGAACCACGGGTCGCAGATCGTCGCACCGGCGGACGGCGAGATCGCCGACGACATCGCCAAGATCGCCGCGGTGTCGATCGAGAAGCTGCCGCGCTCGACCGACTTCACTGTCGCGGATGACAGCGTTCTCGACGAGTATGTGCGCCGCACGGCCGCCCTGGGAAACGCACCGACCCCGGTCTCATTCGTCTACTCCGCGATGCACGGCGTCGGCTGGGAGACCGCCGACCGCGTCTTCGCCGCCGCGGGTTTCGACACCCCCGCAATCGTGTCGGAACAGATCGAGCCCGACCCGAAGTTTCCCACCGTCGCGTTCCCCAACCCCGAGGAACCCGGCGCGATGGATCTCACCCTCGCGAAGGCCGCCGAAGTGGGCGCCGACCTCGCGATCGTCAACGACCCGGATGCCGACCGTCTCGCGGTCGCGATTCCTGTCGGCTCCGGCTGGCGCGCCCTCAGCGGAAACGAGATCGGGATGCTGCTGGGCTGGCGAGCCGCCGAGCGGTGTTCGACGGATGGGGTGCTTGCGGCATCCATCGTCTCGTCGCCGGCGCTGCGCGCGATCGCCGAGAGCTACTCGCTGAGCTTCGTGGAGACCCTCACCGGCTTCAAGTGGATCTCCCGGGTGCCCGGCCTGAGTTTCGGCTACGAGGAGGCGTTGGGTTACCTCGTCGATCCCCAGATTGTGCGCGACAAAGACGGCATTTCTGCAGCCGTCGACATGGTGTCACTCGCCTCTGAACTGAAGTCGACGGGCAAGACTCTGAACGATCACCTCGACGACTTTGCCGACAAATTTGGCGCGTTCGCCTCCGGCCAGATCTCGGTGCGGGTCGCCGACCTGGCCGAGATCCCTCGCCTGATGGCCACGCTTCGGTCGGCCCCACCCGCCACCGTCGGGTCGCTCGCCGTGTCGAGCATCGACGACTTCATCGACGGATTCGGCGAGTTCCCGCCCGGCGACATCATGCGCATCCACTTCGAGAACGGCGCGCGCGTCATCGTTCGACCCAGCGGCACTGAGCCGAAGCTCAAGGTCTACATTGACGCGTCGAGCCACGACGGGGATGCCGCATCCCGGCAGTCCCACGCCGCCGCAACCGTCGCCGAACTCGACGCCGGCATGCGACAGCTTCTGGGGATCTAGCGGGTGCTGGTGCGGCGACGGCGCGTGACGACCACCATTCCGAAGCCGAGAAGCGCGACGACGATTCAACGCTGACCCCACTACTGGGCGCAGGCGCGGAAGGCCCCCGGAACAACCGCCTCAGATCGGCTGCGCGACACCCATGATGCGCTGCACCTCGGCGACGGTGGTGGCGGCCGCGAGGTCGTCAATGGCCGTCGAGTCGTTGAAGATATTGGCCACGGCGGCCACCGCGGCCAGATGCCGGTCCGCCGCGGTGATCGCGAGACCCACGATGACCGCACCGGGTCGTTGTAGGGATGCCCGAACAACACGGGTTCGGCGAGGGTCACCACGGCGAGGCCGTCGGCAATGACCTCCGGGCCCGGTCGTGCGTGCGCAAGGGCCAGTCCCGGAGCGATGACGACGTAGGGACCGTGCTCGTCGATCATGCGGATCATCTCGAGCGAGTAGGTCGGGCTGGCCGCGCCGGAGGCGGCGAGCGCGTCACCCGCCAGGGTGACAGCGGCGCGCCAGTCGGCGGCCTGAGCACCGATGACGATCGCGCTCTCGGGGAGGGGTGGCAGTGGCATCCGGGGTCAGGCCTCGTCGAAACCGGCGATGATCCGGTCGGAGAGCTCCTCGCGGTCTTCGAGCGGCAGGAACGCGGCAGCCGCGGCGTTCAGCTGGAAGACAGCCAGATCGGTCAGGTCGTAGTCGAACGCATCGGCCAGCAGGGCCAGCTCCCGACTCAGCGAGGTGGCGCTCATGAGTCGATTGTCGGTGTTGACCGTCACGCGGAAGCCGAGCTGGTACAGCAGGTCGAACGGATGGTCGACGAGCTCGTCGCCCCACTGCTCGATGGCACCGGTCTGCAGGTTGGATGACGGCGAGAGCTCGAGAGCGATCTCGCGATCCTTCACCCACTGTGCAACCGGGCCGAGCGTTACATAGGTGTTCTCGTCGTCTTCGCGGCTCGTGACGACGTCCTCGGCCAGACGCACGCCGTGACCGAGTCGCAGGGCGCGACCGTCGAACAGGGCGCCGCGGATGCTGTCGAGACCGTCCGCCTCCCCCGCGTGCACAGTCGCAGGCATGAAGTGCTGCGCGAGGTAGTCGAATGCGTCACGCAGATTGCCCGCGGGGAAGCCCGCCTCGGCTCCCGCAATGTCGAAGCCGACCACGCCGTTGTTGCGGTGGCGCACAGCGAGGTGCGCGATCTCGAGGCCGCGATCGGCGTGACGCATGGCGCTGACGAGCTGGCCGACACGGATGCTGCCCCCGGCGTGGGCGACCTCCTCGACCCCCGCGTTGAGGCCCTCCTGAACGGCCTCCACCGCCTGGTCGAGGCTGAGACCGCGGGTCAAGTGCTGCTCGGGCGCCCAGCGGATTTCCCCGTAGATGACCCCGTCGGCGTGCAGGTCGAGCACGAACTCACGCGCGACGCGCGCCAAGCCGTCGTGGGTCTGCATGACCCCGGTCGTCACGTCGAAGGTCTTCAGGTACTCGACGAGCGACCCCGAATCGGACTGTTCGGCGAACCACTTTGCGAGCGCCGACGATTCCTGCGCAGGCAGAGCAAGCCCGATGGCGTCGGCGAGCTCGATGATCGTCTGCGGCCGCAGACCTCCGTCGAGGTGGTCGTGCAGCGACACCTTCGGTAGTGCGGTGATGCTCGCGCCACCGCCCGGCATGAGGTACTCGGTCACAGGCGCATTCATGCTCCCAATCTACCGGGGTTCACCCTGCAAGAGCCGTGAGATTTCATCAGCGGTGTCGTTCGCGGCCGCGATGACGGCCTCGACCGGAATCCCGCTGAAGGTCGTTGCCACGTACGGCACCGTCAGCGCCGCCCTGATCGCGCCACGCGCGTCGCGTACCGGGGCGACGACATCCGTGATGCCCGCCTGACCCGGGTCGTCGCGGGTCAGCGCTCCGGCGCCGGCGAGAACCTCACCGGCGGCGGTGTCGAGCGGAAAGACCGCACCGACGCGCACTCGATAACCGAAGTCGGCGGGACTCTCCACCTGGGCAACCACTCGCACGCGGCCGGCATCGAGAACGCTGAGGTTGCACGACTGACGCACCAGCTCGGCCAGCTCGCGCATGGGCGTCGTCGCGAGCGAGACCAGTCCACGCAGCGGCGGATGCCGGTGTGCGAGATCGAAACTCATCATCGAGAAGGAGTACAGGCCGCTCTGACGGTCGCGCACGACGTAGCCGCGGCGCTCAAGAACCCCGAGCACTCGGAAGATCTGACCCACGGTGCGGCCGGTCGCGTCCGCGATCTCGGTTTGGCCGAGACCGCCCGCCGTGTCCGCGAGCAGTTCGAGAATGTCCAGGCCTTTTTCGAGGGCGGGCACCGCGTAGTCGGGAGCGTCGGCCATGGCTAGCGGTTGGCGGACATTGCGGCGAGCATCCGCCTGGCGATTTCGCGGTCGAGATCCTCGGGAACGGGTTGCGCACCCGGGCGCAACGTGTCGGCCGCCGTGGCAACCCGCTCGAGCGAGAGGCACTGCAGCAGAAAGCCCAGGTCCATGGACTCAAGCGAGTTGCCCTTGGGCTCCCGACCCGCGAGGTTCATCATGCGGCCGTCGGCGATCAGCACGACGTGGCGCCCGCCAGGCAGGTCGATGCGGTCGATCGCGTCGTCGAGGTGAGTGGTCGACGTCGCGAGCCCCCGCAGGGCCGGAACGTCGATCTCCCAGGGGAAGTGGCCGCAGTTGGCGAGAATGGCGCCGTCGGCGACCTTCTCGAAGAATGGTTCGGTCAGGATGCCGGCCCGCCCCGTCGCCGTGATGAAGACCTGACCCCACTCGGCGAGCGCGTCGACGGTGTCGACCCGGAAGCCGTCCATCGCCGCCTCGAACGCCTTCAGCTCGTCGACCTCGACCACGGCGACCTTGCCGCCGAGGGCGCGAAGATACTGAGCGACGCCGCGGCCACACCAGCCGTACCCGACTACGACAAAGCGCTTGCCGTTGACCATCAGGTTGGTGATGCGCATGAACGACTCGACGACGCTTTGGCCGACGGCGTGCTTGTTCTCACCGATCGCCTTGAGCAGCGAGTCATTGATGACGATCATCGGGAACGGGATGCGCCCGGCCAGCTCGTCGCGCAGCCGAATGCCGCCGGAGGTGGTTTCCTCGGTGCCACCGATGATCCCGGTGGGGTCGGCCGCGACCAGAGCGGCAAGGTCGGCACCGTTGTCGAGCAGGATCGTGGGCCCCGCCTCGGCGACGGATGCCACGTTGCGGTGGTGCTGCTCGAGGTCGTCGTCCCTCGAACCGAAGACGGTCATCCCGAGGGTTCGCAGGTAGGCGACCACGTCGTCTTGCGTGGACCCGTGGTTGCCGGTCGCCACGAGCTCGGCCCCACCCGCCGCGAGCGTCTCCAACAGAACTGCGGTCTTGGGCTCGATGTGCAGGCTCATGCCGACGCGATGGCCGGCGAACGGCTGCTGCGCAGCGAAGTCCGTGCGGGTGCGGGCGAGCAGTGGCATCCGAGAACGGATCCATTCGACGCGGGCGGCGCCGCGAGAGCTGAGGTCGGTCATCGTTCCACTTTACACATATGAAGATAGATTTCATATGTGCCGCATGCCGGTAGGATCGACTCATGCCAAAGAAGATCATCCTCGACTGTGACCCCGGACACGACGACGCCGTCGCCCTGCTGCTCGCCTGGGGCAACCCAGAGATCGAACTCCTCGGGGTCACCACCGTCATGGGCAACCAGTCCATAGAGAAGACCACACGCAACGCGCTCGCGGTCGCCCGGGTGGCCGGGATCACCGGCGTTCCCTTCGCCCGCGGCGCGCACCGGCCGCTCGTGCGACCGGTCGAGTTCGCCGAGTCTATTCACGGCGAGTCCGGGCTAGACGGTCCCGTGCTCCCCGAACCGACAATCGAACTGGACCCGCGCCACGCGGTCGACTTCATAATCGACACGGTGATGGCGTCCGAGCCCGGTGAGATCACGCTGGTGCCGACTGGGGCCCTGACCAACATCGCGCTCGCCGTGCGCAAGGAGCCGCGCATCGCATCCCGGGTCAAAGAGGTCGTGCTCATGGGCGGCGGGGTGAACGTCGGCAACTGGTCGGCGACAAGCGAGTTCAACATCGTCATCGACCCCGAGGCCGCGCACATCGTCTTCAACGAGTCGTGGCCGCTGACGATGGTCGGCCTCGACCTCACGCACGAGGCCCTAGCGACCCCGGATGTCGCGGCGGCAATCGCTGCCGTCGGCAACCGGCCCGGCCCGTTTCGTCGGCGAGCTGCTCGAGTTCTTCGCCCAGTCGTACAAAGACGAGCAAGGATTCGACCACCCTCCCGTTCACGACCCGTGCGCCGTCGCCTACGTGATCGACCCGAGCGTCATGCAGACCGTCCGCGTGCCCCTCGACGTCGAACTGGCCGGCACCCTCACACTCGGGATGACCGTGGCCGACTTCCGCGCGCCCGCCCCGGACGACTGCACAACACAGGTCGCCCGCAACCTCGACGCGCCCAAGTTCTGGGCGCTCGTCGTCGATGCTCTCGAGCGCATCGGCGCGGTGGAGCTATGAGCGAAGGCCATCTCTGGCTTTCGCCGCGACCCCAGCGCTGAGCGCCGTCTCGGCGCGCAGGAGATCTCGGCCGTAGGAGACCTCGGCCGCAGGAGAACCTAAGTGCGGCAATCGCCCCTTCATCCGGGTCGAAACGGGATGATTGCCGCACTTCACCGTCGGGCGCGACCTGTGGACGGGGCGCGACGGCAGAAGCGGCGTGCGGGCAGGGTGTTCGTGTGGCGGCACGAGTACCCCTTCCCGAGGAACTCGGCGTCGCGTTCACGGTTGCGCGAGCGGTCGAACTCGGTGTCGGGCCTCGGCGTCTGTGGGGCGCCGATCTCGAACGTCCGTTCTGGGGCGTGCGAGCCGCGGCCGGCACAGTCACCGACCTGCCGTCACTGGCACGCGCATACTCGGTTCGGATGCCCCGGCACGCGTTCTTCTCCCACGCGACTGCGGCGCAGCTGTGGGGAATCCCGCTGCCACTAGCCCTCCAGTCGCAGCTACCCTTGCACGTTGGGGTGCCGCACTCGCGGCGCGCGCCCGAGTCGGTCGGTATCGCCGGACACCGACTCGAGGTCTCGACTACTGACATCCGTGCCGTGTTGGGGTTCCCCGTCACGTCGCTCGAACGCACCGTGCTCGACCTCGCACCCCTATTGCACGACGAACAACTTCTGGCGGCATTGGACAACATCCTCTGGCGACGGCGGAGCGCCGCGTCGAGGGCGACGCGAGCGACGATCGCGGCCGGTCTCGAGCACTTCACCGGGCGTCGCGGCACATCGCGAGTCGCCGCGCTGATGCCCCTGGCGACCGACCGATCCGACTCGCTGCCCGAGTCGGTCATCCGCCTCCGGTTCATCCGAGCCGGCTTTCCCGATCCGATCCCCAACCGGGAGGTTTACGACTCCTCCGGTCGCTTCATCGCGATGCCCGACCTTCAGTTTCCGGAGTACCGGATGGCGTTCGACTACGAGGGCGATCACCATCGCACCGACGCGCGGCAGTGGCGAAAAGACCTCCGTCGAGTTCCCCTGCTTGAGGATGCCGGGTGGCATCACACGCGGATCTCCGGTGACGACCTCGCCGACTCCCGCAGCCTGCTCCTCCGCACGACTCGCCGCCTCTCCGACCGCGGCTGGTCGTGAGGTGCGGCGATCGCACCTTCGGCGGCGGCGGGGAGGGACGAACGCCGCACCTCACCGCTGGGAAACGGGGTGGGCGGCGCCTCAGTCCACGCGGCCTGCGATGAGCGGGCCGATGTCGTCTGCCGCGTCACCGATGCGGTACGCGCCATCCAGTGCCTCGAGCGCGCGCTCGAATCGAGCCGCGTCATCCGTGTGCATGGTGAACAGCGGCTGGCCCTTGGTGACCGCGTCGCCGGGCTTGGCGTGCAGGTCGATTCCCGCGGCGTGCTGCACCGGGTCCTGCTTGCGCGCGCGCCCGGCACCGAGCCGCCAGGCGGCAATGCCGAACGGCAGCGCCTGCTGGGATGCCAGCACCCCGTCGGCCTCGGCCGTCACGACGTGGCTCTCCCGAGCGGTCGGCAGTGCGGCATCCGGATCCCCGCCCTGAGCGGAGATCATCGCGCGCCAGGTGTCCATCGCGCGACCGTCGGCGAGGGCCGCTTCGACGTCGGCGTCCGGTTGTCCGGCGAGCGCGAGCATCTCGCGCGCGAGGGCGACGGTGAGTTCGACGACATCTGCCGGGCCTGCCGCCGGCGAGCACCTCGACCGACTCGCGCACCTCGTTGGCATTGCCGATCGCAAGGCCAAGCGGCACGTTCATGTTGGTGAGCAGCGCGACCGTCTTCGTCCCGGCGTCGTTGCCGAGTCGCACCATCGTCTCGGCGAGCTCGCGGCTGCGCTCCGGATCTTGCATGAACGCGCCCGAACCGAACTTCACGTCGAGCACCAGCGCGGCGGTTCCCTCGGCGATCTTCTTGGACATGATGGATGACGCGATCAGCGGAATCGACTCGACGGTTCCCGTGATGTCGCGCAGCGAGTACAGCTTGCCGTCGGCGGGAGCGAGCCCGGTTCCGGCGGCGCAGATGACGGCACCGACCGACTCGAGTTGCGCGTAGAACTCGTCGTTCGACAGTGCCGCCCGCCAGCCGGGGATGCTCTCCAGCTTGTCGAGCGTGCCACCGGTGTGTCCGAGTCCGCGGCCAGACAGCTGCGGTACGGCCACTCCGAAGGATGCCACGAGCGGCGCGAGCGGAAGGGTGATCTTGTCTCCCACACCGCCGGTGGAGTGCTTGTCGGTCGTCGGCTTGCCGAGCCCATCGAACGACAGGGTCTCCCCCGACGCGATCATCGCGAGGGTGAGGTCGCGCACCTCGGTGCGCTCCATGCCGTTGATGAAGATCGCCATCGTCATGGCGGCCATCTGCTCGTCGCCGACGAATCCGCGGGTGTAGGCGTCGATCAGCCAGCTGATCTGCTCGGTGGTGAGTGCTCCGCCGTCCCGCTTGGTGTGGATCAGGTCGACGACGTCGAACGGTTCGATTGCCATGATGCTCCTTGGTGCGATTTCGATACGGCCTGCGGCCTACTCAATCCGCAGAACGAAACTCCTCGAGGGTGCGCGGTCCGAACGCGTCGGGCAGCACCTCGTCGATGGTCTTGATTCCCGACACGGTCTCGAGCAGCATGCCTTCGGCGGAGTGCTCGTAGAGCAGCTGACGGCACCGGCCGCACGGCATGAGCGCGTTGCCGTGGCCGTCGACGCAGGTGAACGCGACGAGCTTGCCGCCGCCGGTCATGTGCAGCGACGACACCAGCGCGCACTCCGCGCACAACGTGAGTCCGTACGAGGCGTTCTCCACGTTGGCGCCGGAAATGATGCGCCCATCGTCCACGATGGCGGCGACGCCGACCGGAAACTTCGAGTACGGCACGTAGGCGTGACTCAGGGCGTCCTGGGCGACGGCGCGCAGGGCATCCCAGTTAATCGCGTCGGTCATTTTATGTACGGCTTTCCGGATGCTGCAGGCCCACGAACGTACCCGACGAGCCCAGCGACCGCGAAGATCGTGACGACGTAGGGCAGCATCAGCATGAACTCGCTCGGTACGGGCGAGCCGATGGCGCTAAGCACACTCTGCAGGTTGGATGCGAAGCCGAACAGCAGCGCTGCCAGCGTCGCGCGGATGGGATCCCAGCGACCGAAGATCACGGCGGCGAGCGCGATGAAGCCGGCTCCGGCCGTCATCTCCTTGTTGAAGGCACCGACCGAGCCGAGCGTGAAGTACGCACCGCCGAGACCCGCGATGGCACCGGCGAGCGAGACGTTCCAGAACCGGGTGCCGTTGACGTTGATGCCCACGGTGTCCGCGGCCTGAGGATGCTCGCCGACCGAGCGCAGGCGCAGTCCCCATTTCGTCTTGAACAGCGCGAACCACACGACGATGACCGCGACGTACATGATGTACACGATGATCGTCTGCCGGAACAGCACCGGCCCGATGATCGGGATCTCACCGAGCAGCGGGATCGGGAGCCGCGGGAATCGCGGCGGGGTGTTGAGCAACGCGGCGTTCGGCGCGAGCACCTTTGAGAACAGGAAGCTCGTCAGACCGACCACGAGCACGTTGAGCACGACACCGACGATCACCTGATCGACGAAGTACTTGATCGAGAATGCGGCGAGCACGAAGGCCACGAGCACGCCGGCGATCATCGCGGCGAACAACCCGGCGATCGGGCCCCAGAACTCATGACCGATCACGGTGGCAACGACCGCCGATACGAAGGCTCCGGCCAGAAGTTGGCCCTCGATCGCCACGTTGACGACGCCCACCCGCTCGGAGATGACGCCACCGAGCGCACCAAAGATCAGCGGAACGCTCAGCCCGACGGCGCCGACCAGCAGACCGGGAATCGGGATGAGCGCGTCGGCCGCTGCCCAGGTGAGGAAGCCCGCGACGAACAACACCGCGAAGATGCTGATCAACCACAGCGGGGTGCGTCTGGCCCGCCAGGTGAGGTAAAACGACACGAGCGTGACGACGGCGAGCAGCACGGTGACCGCGACGCTGACCGTGGTCACGTCGGCGTTGATCTCCGGGAGCTGGATCACGTCGCTGCTGGTCGACAGCCGGAACGTCGTCGTTCCTGCGCGACCGAACACGATGACGATCAGGAACGTGATTACCGTGAAGATGCCGAACGCGATCGGCGGCTTCCAGTTTCGAACCACGGCCTTTTCGAGGGTCACTCTGGCCGAGGCGCTCGACGGCGCTGGGGTCATTGTCGTGGCGCTCACTTGGTCACCTCAGCGGTCTTGGCGGCGCGGCGGTCGGCACGCGAGACGCGCACCGTTCCCGGTACCGGTAGTCGGAAGATCGCTCGCACCAGGGGCGGTGCGGCGATGAACAGCACGATGAGCGACTGAACGACGAGCACGATGTCGATCGGGATGCCCTGCGCCGCCTGCATCGAGTAACCACCGGCCTTCAAGCGCACCGAACAGGATGCCAGCGATGAACACTCCCAGCGGCTTGGACCGCCCGAGCAGCGCGACCGTGATCGCGTCGAAGCCGATTCCGGCGTCGATTCCTCCCGTGAATCCGGTGGTCACCGTTCCCAGCACCTGCGATACGCCGGCGAGGCCGACGAGCGCTCCGGCGATGAGCATCGCGTACAGGTAGACGTTCTTGACGTTGATGCCGGCGACTCGGGCAGCGTGCGGGTTCTCACCCACAGCGCGGAACTTGAAGCCCATGCTGGATCGGTTGATGAGGTACCAGACGAAAACGGTCGCGATGATGGCGAACACGAATCCGAGGTGCAGGTTGTAGCCGGGCCCGAGAAGCTTCGGGAAGATCGCCGTGTCGAGCATGGCCGGCGACTTCGGGTTGCTGGAACCCGGAGCCTGAAGTGCGCCCGGCGTCTGCAGCAAGTAGGAGATGAAATAGAACCCGACGTAGTTGAGCATGATGGTCACGATGACCTCGTGCGCTCCGGTACGAGCCTTCAGGATGCCCGCGATGCCACCCCAGATCGCGCCGGCGAGCATCCCCATCGCGACGGCCACGATCAGGTGGATGCCATACGGCAAGGGCCACGCGAAGCCGACATAGCCGGCAGCACCAGCCGCGACCAGCATCTGCCCGCGGCCACCGATGTTGAACATGCCGGCGCGGAACGCGACGGCGACGCCGAGGCCGGCCGCGATCAACGGGGTCGCGAAGGTGAGCGTCTCGGTGAGCGGCTTGATGCCCTTCGCAAATCCGGATACTCGGAAGTTGTAGATCGAGCCCTGGAAGAGCGCGGAGTAGGCACCGGCAACCGCGTCCCATACCGCCTTGAGCGTGTCTGCGGGGCGGGAGAAGAAGTAGCCGGATGCCGCCTGCACTCCCTTGTCCGTCAGCACGATGAGTACCGCACTGGCGAGAAGGGCGAGCACAACCGCGAGCACTGAGATCACGGCGCTGCCGCCAACGATGTCGCGAAGGACCTGGTGCGTGCGTGACGGCGGTTCCACCTCGATGGGCGCCTGGCCGCCGTCCAGTTCGGTCGTCGAGGTCATGCCGCTGCTCCTGCCTGGGCCGGCTTCTCGCCGGCCATCATGAGTCCGAGCACGTCGCGCGGGGTGTCCCCGGGAACGATGCCCACGATCCCACCGCGATACATCACGGCGATCCGATCGGCGAGCGCGACGACTTCGTCGAGCTCGGTGGAGACGACGACCACCGGTACACCGGCATCCCTCGCCTGAATAATTCTGGTGTGCACGAACTCGATCGACCCGACGTCGAGTCCCCGGGTGGGCTGTGCAGCGAGGAACAAGCGGAGGTCGCGGCTCAGCTCGCGAGCCAGAACAACCTTCTGCTGGTTGCCGCCCGAGAGCCGACCAGCGTGGGTCGTGATTCCCTGGGCGCGGATGTCGAACTCGGTGATCTTCTCTTCGGCAAACTTGTTGAGGAACGCCAACTGCAGGGTGCCCGCCTTGACGAACGGCTCGCGGTCGGCGCGGTCGAGCATGAGGTTCTCCGCGATCGTGAACTCGGCGATGAGACCGTCTTCGGTGCGGTCTTCGGGGATGAACCCGACGCCGGCGTCGAGGGTCTTACGCACCGACAACTCGCGCAACGAATTGCCGTCGAGCGTGATGACTCCGGTCACCTTGTCTTGAAGGCCCATGATCGCCTCGGTGAGCTCGGTCTGGCCGTTGCCCTGCACGCCGGCAATGGCGAGAACTTCGCCCTCGTGTACGTCGAAACTCACGTTGTTCACGACGAGCTGGTTGCGGTGGTCGATCACCGAGAGGTTCTTCACGACGAGAGCGACCGGTCCGGGCTTCGCCGGACCCTTGTCGACCATCAGGTCGACCGCGCGCCCCACCATCAGCGAGGCGAGCTCTTCGTTGGTCGCGGTCGGGGCTGCCTCGCCGACGACCTTGCCCAGTCGGATGACCGTGATGCGGTCGGCGACTTCGCGCACTTCGCGCAGCTTGTGAGTGATGAAGACGATTGAGGTTCCCGACTCCTTGAGCTGGCGCATGATCGCGATGAGCTCGTCGGTCTCCTTGGGGGTCAACACGGCCGTCGGCTCGTCGAAGACGAGCACCTTGGCGTCGCGCGACAGCGACTTGATGATCTCGACCCGCTGCTGAACTCCGACGGGCAGATCTTCGACCAGGGCGTCTGGGTCGACATCGAACCCGAAGCGCGCCGAGATTTCGCGAACCTTCTCGCGGGCGCCCGCGAGATCCAGCCGGCCGCCGAAGGTGGTCTCCTCGTGGCCGAGCATGACGTTTTCTGCGACCGTGAACACGGGGATGAGCATGAAGTGTTGGTGGACCATCCCGATGCCCGCCTTCATGGCGTCCCCGGGTCCTGCAAAGTGTTGGACCTCGTCATCCAACAGGATCTCGCCCTCGTCGGCCTGGTACAGGCCGTAGAGCACATTCATCAGGGTGGACTTGCCCGCACCGTTCTCGCCCAGTAAGGCGTGAATCTCGCCCGGCTCACCGTGAGGTCGATGTGGTCGTTCGCGACCAAGACCCGAATTTCTTCGTAATTGACCGAAGTTCTAGCTTCATGTCGTCCAATCTAGCCCGGCGGCGCTGCCGGGATGCGGGGGAAGTTAAGAAGGTCGGGGAGACCAGCTGGGTAGCTGGCCTCCCCGACCGCACCTACTTGATCAGTAGGACTTTCTGGTGACTAGTTGAGGTACGACGTGACGGGGATGCTGCCGTCAATGATGCCGGCCTTGATCTTGTCGAGTTCGCCCTGCAGCTCCGGCTTGACCTTGTCAGCGAAGTTGTGGAACGGGGCGACGCCGACTCCGTCGTTCTCGAGCGTGCCGATGTACGGCGCGTTCGAGAAGTCGCCACCCGCTGCGGCTGTTACCACTGCTGCGGTCGCCGACTTGATGCCCTTGAGGATCGACGTCAGGATGATGTCCTGCGTGGTCGGGTCCGTCTCGAACAGGTCAGCGTCAACACCGAGAAGGGCGATGTCCTTGCCCGAGTCAGCGATAGCGGCAACGGCGCTCTGGTAGATCGGTCCACCGACCGGAAGCAGAACGTCTGCACCCTGGTCGATGAAGTTCTGAGCGGTGCTCTTGGCGACGTCGTTGGCCTCGAAGCCACCGGTCATCGCCGCGGCTTCGGGGTTAGCCGGGTCGTAGCCGAGAACCTTGACGCCCATGCCCATCATCGTGTTGTAGTACGCAACACCCTGAGCGAAGCCGTCCATGAAGATGCTGACGGTGGGGAAGTTCATTCCGCCCCAAGTAGCAACGATTCCGGTCTTCGAGTAGCTCGCGGCTGCGTAGCCGACGAGGAACGCGGCCTGAGCCGTGTCGAAGACGATCGGCTTGGTGTTGTCGAAGTCGACAACGCCATCGAAGTTGCCGTCTGCCGCGTCATCGATGAGCGCGAACTCGATGTCGGGGTTGGCCTCTGCCGCGGTCAGCGTCGCTGCGGACAGCGCGAAACCAACGGTGATGATGAGCGAGCAACCCTGCGAAACGAGGCTGTCGATGTTCGGTGCATAGTCGGTCTCTGATGAGGACTCGACCGAGATCGGGCGTGACTCCGAGCGCGTCGGATGCCTCGACCAGGCCCTCGTAGCCGAGCTGGTTGAACGACTTGTCGTCGAACCCGCCCGAGTCGGAAACCATGCAGGGAACGAAATCGCTGGGAGCGGCGGTCGGGCCGCCATCTTCGGGTGCTGCTGCGCAACCGGCGAGCACGAGCGCGCTCGTGCCGACCAGTGCAATGCCGCCGAGTACGCGGCTGCGAGAGGTGATTCTCAAGGTGTCCTCCAAGATGCTGCCCAGCGGGATATGCCGGGACATAGTGCGGTCTAGATTACAGAATGTTACGTAGAGGCAAGCCGCGAAAATGAGGCTGACGCACAAAGGTTACAAAGTCGGGATGGGCCGGAAATCGGCGGGAAATGTTCAATACATTCGACCCCGCTCGAACCGCTACAGTACGTCGTCGCGACCGGACACTTTGAGCGCGTCGACAACCGACTTGACTCGCTGCGCGTTCGCCGTCGTGGTGACCAGAAGCGCGTCCGGCGTATCGACAACGACGATGTCTGTAACGCCGATAAGTGAAATCAACCGGCCGCTCTGACTGATCACCACTCCGGTTGACGCGTCGGCGAGCACCCGGGCGTTTTCGCCCAGAATGGCGAGGTCACTCTTGCGGCCCCCCGAGTGCAGCTTGGCGATCGAGGCGAAGTCGCCAACGTCATCCCAATCGAAGTCGCCGGGCACGACCACCAGACGACCCGCTGCCGCTGCGGGTTCCGCCACGGTGTAGTCGATCGCGATCTTCGGCAGGCCCGGCCAGACCTTGTCGACGACGGCACCTCGCGACGGGGTGTCCCAGGCGTCTGCGAGTTCGGTGATGCCGGCCAACAGGGCGGGGTTAGATTCCCCGAGCTGAGCCAACAGCACGTCGGCGCGCGCGATAAACATGCCGGCGTTCCAGAGATACTCGCCGCTGGCGAGGTAGGTGCGCGCCGTCGCGAGGTCGGGCTTTTCGACGAAAGACTCGACCGCCACAGCGTTCGGTGCGCCTTCGATCTCTAGTGCACCCGCGCAGTGGATGTATCCGAAGCCAATCGCCGGCTCGGTCGGCGTGATTCCGATAGTTGCGATGTACCCGGCGGACGCCGCGGCGACCCCCTCCTGCACAGAGCGGCGGAAACCTCGGGTATCGGAGATGACATGGTCGGCGGCGAAGGATCCGATCACGACATCCGGCTCGCGGCGAACCAGAATCGCGGCGGCGAGGCCGATCGCGACCGACGAATCTTTGGGCTCGCTCTCGAGAACGAGGTTCGGGTCTGTCAGCTCCGGGAGCTGTACCTCGACGGCCGCTCGGTGAGCACGCCCGGTGACCACCATGATGCGATCGGCCCCGGACATCGGGGCGAGCCGATCCCAGGTGTCGCGCAGCAGAGTCTGACCCGACCCGGTGAGGTCGTGCAGAAACTTCGGGGCATCGGCACGCGACAACGGCCACAGGCGAGATCCGATGCCACCGGCCGGAATGACGCTGTAGAAAGCGGGGAACGTGCCCGAAGAGCGGCTCATGCCACAAACATAGACTTAACGGGACATTCACTTGCGCTCCACGTTGCCGGCAGGAGTCTCGACACCTGCCGTCAATACCGTCGAATCATGCGAGTAGTCGTAGTCAGTGAAAGCTTTTTGCCCACCACGAACGGCGTCACGACGAGCGTGCGAAAGGTGCTGGATCACCTTGCCGCCACCGGACACGACGTGATCGTGATCGTGCCCGCCGCCGGCGCCCCGAAGACCTACGCGGGCTTCCCGGTGCACGAGGTGCCCGCGATCGCGTACCGGCAGTTCCCGGTGGGACTACCGAACCCCATGGTGCAGAAGCTCATCGCTGACTTTCGCCCCGACATTGTGCACGCGGCATCCCCCTTTCTGCTGGGCGCCCAGGCCATCGCAGCGGCGAAGCGGCTCGGTATCCCGACCGTCGCGATCTTCCAAACGGATGTGGCGGGCTACGCCCGAAGAAATCGCCTGGGAGCGGCGACCAAGTTTGCGTGGCGCATCGTTCGGTGGATCCACGAGGGCGCCGAACTCACTCTCGTTCCCTCGAGCGCGTCGATGGCCGACCTGCGTGGCGCCGGAGTAGAGCGGCTGGCCCGCTGGGGTCGCGGCGTCGACCTCGATGCGTACCACCCCGTGAACAAGCTCGAACCCGCCGTGCATCGGCTGCGCTCCCGGCTGGCGCCGCGCGGCGAGACCATCGTGGGCTACGTCGGCCGGTTCGCTCCGGAGAAGCAGGTGGAGCGGATGAGCGCACTGCGTGGCCTGCCCGGCATCCGACTCGTTCTCGTCGGCGATGGGCCCTCGCTGGCGTCGGTGAAGCGCGAACTCAGGGGCATGCCCGTGAGCTACCTCGGATCGCTGTCGGGGCCGGAGCTTTCCGCGGCCTACGCCAGCTTCGACCTGTTCCTGCACACCGGCACCGAGGAGACCTTCGGGCAGACGGTTCAGGAGGCACACGCGTCGGGCATCCCGGTCATTGCCCCCAGGGCCGGCGGGCCCATCGACCTCGTCGATCACGGCGTGAACGGTTTTCTCTACGACCCAGAGGATGCCGCGACGATGCGCCCGTACGTCGAGGCGCTCACTCTCGACCCCCAGTTGCGCGCACGCATGGGCGCCGCAGGTCGGCAGACCGTGCTGGGCAAGAGCTGGCACGGCGTGTGCAGTGAGCTCGTCGAGCACTACGAGGCGGCTATCGCGTCGCGCCTCGCCGTGGTGCGCTGACGCCACTGCAATAACGCCGCTCGCGGAGGCCAAAACGAGCTCAATAGGCGCAATGTCTCGAAATCAAGCTATCTTTCCCCCTCGCGGGGAGAAGTGCCCCGCGGGCGCGTCATAGACTGAATGTGGTCAATCCTCGACCATCGGCGGTCGCCTGCGACGCGGCCACAGACTTGAAGCAAGGAGGGGTTGCTCGTGCCAGAGAAGTCGGCGAGTACCCTGGCTGGCGGTCCGCCAGCCGTACCCACTATCCGCAAACCGCGCCGTGTGGCCGGAACGCTGTACCGCGGCCGCGAAGGAATGTGGGGCTGGGTGCTGCACCGCATCACCGGAACCGCCATCTACTTCTTCCTGCTCGTGCACATCCTCGACACCGCGCTCGTTCGGCTCAGCCCCGAGGCGTACAACGCCGTGATCAACCAGTACAAGACGCCGATCATGGGGCTCGGCGAGATCGCGCTCGTCGCCGCGATCGGGCTGCACGCGCTCAACGGGCTGCGCATCATCCTCATCGACTTCTCGAGCTGGGGCACCAAGCACCAGCGCCTCATGTTCTGGATCGTCATCGCACTCTGGCTCGTGCTGCTGGCCGGGCTTCGTGCCGCGCCAGCTCATGCACATCTTCGGGGGTGCGGCATGAGCACGATCGAAGCGCCCCGCAGCAAGCCCCAGCGGGCACCCCGCCGCGGCATCAACTGGGAGAAGTGGGGCTGGATCTACATGCGCGTCAGCGGCGTGCTGCTGGTCGTGCTGATCTTCGGCCACCTCTTCGTTAACCTGTTCGCCGGCGAGGGCGTCAAGGCGATCGACTTCGCCTTCGTCGCCGGCAAGTGGGCCGACCCGTTCTGGGTCGTGTGGGACACGCTGCTGCTCTGGCTCGCCCTCATCCACGGCGGCAACGGCATGCGCACCCTCGTCAACGACTACGCCACCAACCCGACCGTGCGAAAGATTCTGCTCGGCGGCATCCTCGCATCCACCACCATCCTCATCATTTTGGGAACACTCGTGATCTACACCTTCGACCCCTGCCCCGCCGGATCGCCAGCCGACCTGCTGCCCAGCTTCTGCCCGGTGCCGTAGTGACTGCCCCGAAAGACGGTTCCGTCATCGACGGCGTCCACTACCACCAGCACGACATCGTCATCGTGGGTGCGGGAGGCGCCGGGATGCGCGCCGCCATCGAGGCGGGACCACACGCCTCCACCGCGGTCATCTCCAAGCTCTACCCCACGCGCTCGCACACCGGCGCCGCGCAGGGCGGGATGGCCGCCGCGCTCGCCAACGTCGAGGACGACAACTGGGAGTGGCACACCTACGACACCGTCAAGGGTGGCGACTACCTGGTCGATCAGGATGCCGCCGAGATCCTCGCGAAAGAAGCGATCGACGCGGTCATCGACCTCGAGAACATGGGGCTGCCGTTCAACCGCACGCCCGACGGCAAGATCGACCAGCGTCGCTTCGGCGGCCACACCAGCGAGCACGGCAAGGCCCCCGTGCGCCGAGCCTGCTACGCGGCCGACCGCACCGGGCCACATGATCCTTCAGACGCTGTACCAGAACTGCGTCAAGCTCGGCATCAACTTCTTCAACGAGTTCTACGTGCTCGACCTCGTCATGACCAAGGTCGATGGCAAGGACCAGCCGTCCGGTGTCGTCGCGTACGAGCTGGCCACCGGCGACCTGCACGTCTTCCACGGCAAGGCGATCATCTTCGCCACCGGCGGCTTCGGCAAGATCTACAAGACGACCTCGAACGCCCACACCCTCACCGGTGACGGCGTCGGAATCATCTGGCGCAAGGGCCTACCGCTCGAGGACATGGAGTTCTTCCAGTTCCACCCGACCGGGCTCGCCGGCCTCGGCATCCTGCTCTCCGAGGCCGCTCGAGGCGAGGGCGCGATCCTGCGCAACGCCCAGGGCGAGCGCTTCATGGAGCGCTACACGCCGACCCTCAAAGACCTCGCGCCGCGTGACATCGTCGCGCGGTCGATGGCTCTCGAGGTGCGCGAAGGTCGCGGAGCGGGGCCGGACAAGGACTACCTCTACCTCGACATCACCCACCTCGAGCCCGCGGTGATCGACGAGAAGCTCCCGGACATCACCGAGTTCGCTCGCACCTACCTCGGGGTCGAGCCGTACACCGAGCCCGTGCCGGTGCTGCCGACGGCGCACTACGCGATGGGCGGCATCCCGACCACGACAGACGCCGAGGTGTTGCGCAACAACACCGAGGTCGTGCCGGGGCTGTACGCGGCAGGCGAGTGCGCCTGCGTCTCGGTGCACGGCTCCAACCGGCTCGGCACCAACTCGCTGCTCGACATCAACGTGTTCGGCAAGCGGGCCGGCAAGAACGCCGTTCAAGTACGTGAAGAAGGCCAAGTTCGTGCCGCTGCCGGACAACCCGGCCGGCGGCGTTCAGAAGATCCTCGACATGGTGCGATCCGGGGACGGAAGCGAGCGGGTCGCCGTGATCCGCAAGGAACTTCAGGACTCGATGGACCGCAACGCGCAGATCTTCCGCACCGACGAGAGTCTCGAGCACGTCACGAAGCTCATCGAAACGCTCCGCGGTCGGTACCGGAACATTCAGCTGCAAGACAAGGGCAAGCGATTCAACACCGACCTGCTCGAAGCGATCGAGCTCGGCTTCCTGCTCGACCTCGCCGAGGTACTCGTGTACTCGGCGCGCAACCGCAAGGAGAGCCGCGGCGGCCACATGCGTGAGGACTACCCGAAGCGCGACGACGAGAACTTCCTCGTGCACACCATGGCCTACCTCGTGGGCGACCCCGAGTCGAAAGATGCCGGCGATCACATCAAGCTCGACTGGAAGCCCGTCGTCATCACCAACTACCCACCGATGGAGCGCAAGTACTGATGTCCACCGCCGTTAGCGCCACACGTTCCCGAAGTCATCCCGACCTTCACCGCGACCCTGATCATTCGCCGTTTCGATCCCGAGGTAGACGAGGAGCCGCGCTGGCAAGACTTCGACGTCGAGCTGCGCGCGACCGACCGCATCCTCGATGCCCTGCACAAGATCAAGTGGGAGCAGGATGGCTCGCTGACCTTCCGTCGCTCCTGCGCGCACGGCGTGTGCGGATCGGATGCGATGCGCATCAACGGTCGCAACCGCCTCGCCTGCAAGACGCTGATCAAAGATCTCGACCTGTCGAAGCCGATCTACGTCGAGGCCATCAAGGGCCTGCCGCTGGAGAAGGACCTCATCGTCGACATGGAGCCGTTCTTCGAGAGCTACCGCGCGATCAACCCGTTCCTCATGGCATCCGGATCTCCCGACAAGGAGCGCAAGCAGAGCCCCGTGGAGCGCGCGCGCTTCGACGACACGACCAAGTGCATCCTGTGCGCGGCGTGCACGTCGAGCTGCCCCGTGTTCTGGACCGACGGACAGTACTTCGGTCCGGCCGCGATCGTCAACGCCCACCGCTTCATCTTCGACTCGCGCGACGAGGGCGCCGGCGTTCGCCTCGACATCCTCAACGACAAAGAGGGCGTGTGGCGCTGCCGCACGACCTTCAACTGCACCGAGGCATGCCCGCGCGGCATCGAGGTCACCAAGGCGATCGCCGAGGTCAAGCAAGCGATTCTGCGCGGCAAGCCGTAGCGCTAGGCGGTATGGGCCGAACTAGCTGACGAGGTTGATTGTCGGCGACCCCGTGCCACCCGAGTTCAGGTGCAACGGCTTGATGAGTGATTCGACGGTGCCGAGCAGGCCGCCCAGCAGCCCCCCGGTGCCCAGCAGCGACTGAAGATAGGTGCGGTCGACCGTCTGCACCAGTTGCAGCGACGACAGTCCGCTGGGGATTCCGGTGACTGCGATGCTGAAGTTTCCGTTGGCATCGACGTTGGTCGTCGCGTACACCTGTCCTGCCGCCTGGAGCGAGAGATACGCGCCCGGCGTCGCCGTGCCGATCAGGTTAAGCGAGATGTCTGTTCCGAGGATTCCGCCCGGTGCCGAGTGCCCAGGGGGCGGCTCGTCGCCGGTCAGATCGTCCAGAGTCGAGTCGACGAGGTCGCCGACCCCGCCCACGATCGTGTCCACGGTTCCCGACCCAGGGATGTTTCCGGGGGCCGCCGGGCCCGGGCTTCCCGACGTGCCGAGGGGATTCGCAGAGTCGGTCGGCACATCGACGGGAAGGATGCCCGCGGCGTCGCCGGCCGTGGCATCCGCCTCGCTTGTCGCCGAGCCGCCCGCCGAATCCTGCGCGGTCGGACTCGCAACGACCAAAACGGTGCCAGAAAGTGCGACGACGATCGCCAGCCCCCCGGCGAGAGCGACTGGTGCCGTCGCCGCTCCGAAGATTCCTGTGGCCGACGCGACCGCCGTGCCCGCCCCGATGGATGCGGGCATCGCCGGAACTGCATACGCAACCGCCGACGCGGATGACGCGGAGCCAAACGAGGCGAGATACGCACCGCCGGCGACTCCGCCGAGAAGGATGGGAAGCAGCACGAGGGCGAGCCGCGAGCCGACCTCGTCGACCTCCTCGCTGATGATCGCGCACTTCGGGCACCCAAGCAGGTGCAGGGTCATCCGCTCGCCGTCCCTCTGGCCCAGCGAGTGGCGAGCATGATCGCCGAGCTTGGAGAGGGCCCACTGGCACTCGGCGGATGCCGCGGCATCCGTAATGTGCGCCTGCAGCCAGGCCTTACGCAGCCCTTCCCGGGCTCGGTAGGACAACGCGGCGACAGAGTTGGCAGACATCCCCAGCAGCGGAGCGACCTCGTGCGGGTCCATCCCCTCGACCTCGGTGTACCAGAGCACGGACTGCCACCGCTCCGGCAGGCTCTTGAAGGCACGCGCGGTCAAAGTGCGGTCGAGCGCGAGAGCCGCGGGGTCGTCGAGCGTGTCCGGGTCCTCGAAGTCGGCGATGTCATCGACCTGGACGTCTTTGCTGGCGGCACCCCAAGTCGACGCGAGATTGCGAATGGTCGTAAACAGGTACGGCCTGAAGGCGCCGGTCGGTCCGCCGCCCGCCAGAACGCGCTGATAGATGCGGGTGTATGACTCGGAGACGAGATCATCCGCATCCAATGACGACGTAACCTGGCGGGCGACCCGTGCCCCTGAGCGATAGTGTCTGCGCCACAATTCGGCAAACGCCCGCTGATTCCCCGCGCGCGTTTGCTCAATCAGCGCCTGATCCGACGTGGTCAGTTCCGGCTCGCTATCGCTCATCCCCCTGATCCCTTCCCCGGCCTCTATTGTTCCGTTGGGAGTGAGGAAAGTCCATCAATCGACAGAAGTCCCTCACCGTGAGAGACAGCGGATCGGGTCAACTATGACGCGGGAACGACCACCAATTTTTGTGGCTTAGCTGCTGCCCGAGTCCCTGGCGCCCGCTGCTGTCGTGGCCGCAATCGCTCGCGCGGCGCGCGCCTGAGCCTCCTTGAGCGTCACCGTTGCCAACTCCGCCCGCACGTCGGCGAGCGCCGCCGGGGTCATCGAGAGGCTGGTGCACCCGAGACCGACCAGCACGACGGCGAGCTTCGGGTCCGCCGCCGCCTCGCCGCACACGCCCACGGGCTTTCCCGCGGCCGCTCCCGCGTCGCCGAGCATCTTGACGAGCCGGAGCACTGCCGGATGCCACGGGTCTTGGTACGAGGCCACCGAGCCGAGCATCCGGTCTGCTGCCATCGTGTACTGGGTCAAGTCGTTGGTGCCGATGGACACAAAGTCGCTCACCTCGGCGACCTGGTCGGCGACGACCGCGAGCGATGGCACCTCGGCCATGACGCCGACGGTCTTGAGGCCGAGCTTCTTGCCGTACTCGACGAACCACTTGGTCTCGGCGGCATCAGAAACCATCGGGGCCATCACCCAGAGCTCGGCCTTGGTGGCCTCCTGCGCGTTGACGAGTGCCTGGAGCTGGTCGGCGAGAATCTGTTGGCTCGCGCGGAGGGCGCGCAACCCGCGCAACCCGAGCGCGGGGTTCTCCTCGTGCGCGTCGTTGAGGAAGGCCAACGGCTTATCGGCACCCGCATCGAGCGCGCGCACGACGACCTTTTTGCCCGGGAAGTGCTTGAGCAGGTCGATGTACTGGCGATCCTGCTCCGCTACCGTCGGGGCGGTCGTCGAATCGAGGAACAGGAACTCGGTGCGGAACAGACCGACACCCTCGGCGCCGAGGGCGACTGCTGCCGCGGCATCCTTCGGCGATCCGAGGTTGGCCAGCAACGGAACCTTGGTGCCGTCAGCGAGTGCTCCGTCGGTGATCGGTGCCGCGGCGATCGCCTCGCGCTCGGCAATGCGCTTCTCGGCGTCGGCGACGGCGGAATCGGAAGGATCGCTCGTGACCAGACCCGCCGGGGCATCCAGAATGACGACAGTCCCGTCGGTCAAGTCAAGAGCGCCCGTGACACCCACGATCGCGGGAATCGACTTCGATCGCGCCAAAATGGCGGTGTGGCTGGTCGGCCCACCATCGCGGGTGATGAGACCCAGAACCTTGTCGAGTTCGAGCAGAGCGGTATCGGCCGGAGCCAAGTCTGGCGCGACCAGAATGAACGGGGTGTCACTCGTCGGCACGCCGGGCGCCGCCACCCCGCGCAGGTGGGCGATGATTCGTTGGCTGACGTCGCCGAGGTCGGTTGCCCGCTCGGCCATGTAGCCGCCCATGGCGATCAGCTGCTCCTGGAATGACGCGAACGCTTCGAAGACCGCGCGCTCGCCGGTTGTTCCCGACTCAATGCGAGCCTTCACGTCGTCGGTGAGCATCGGGTCCTGCGCCATCATGGCCGCCGCCTCGAGAACCGCTTGTGCCTCGCCGCCCGCGGCGGTGGCCTTATCCGTCAGGTCGCCGGCGACCTGAGCCAACGAGTCGAGCACCGTGGCGTACTCGGCGGCCGCGTCTCCCCCGTGCGTGCCGGGCTCCGGATCCGGCAGCGGGTCGGGCATCCGTAGGATCGGGCCGACCGCGATTGCACGCCCGACTCCAACGCCGTGTAGCTCCATGACTATGGTCCTCTCCGTCGCAGTTGCCCACCCGTCAGCCTAGCTACGCTTGAGCCCATGACGCTAAAGGGGAGAGTCGCGGGCGCCATCGCGTGGATTCGAGCGCTCAAGCCGGTGCGTGTGGTCGAGTGGTACGGCGAGCGCCGTGGGCCATTGCTCTCGGCGGGCCTCTCGTATCAGGCGATTTTCGCCGTGTTCGGCGCCGTCTGGGTGACCTTCGCCATTGCTGGCGGGGTGATCGCGTCCCGACCGGCGCTACAAAGTGCGCTGCTCGACATCGTCAACACGAGCATCCCCGGATTGATCGACGACGGCAGCGGTGGCGCGATCGACCCGAGTGAACTGTTTCAGGCGAACCTGCTCGGGTGGACCGGTGTCATCGCCGCCGGCGTGCTTCTGTTCACCGCCCTCGGCTGGCTCGCGTCCGGTCGCGGTGCGGTGCGGGTGATGTTCGACCTTTCGGCGTCGCCGACCAACGCTCTGCTGCTCAAAGCCAAAGATCTGGGCCTCGCCGTCGCCTTTGGGCTCGCGCTGCTCGTATCCGCCGCGCTGAGTGTGGTCGCGACGTCCCTGCTCGGCACGGTCTTCGGCTGGGTCGGACTGCGCGAAACCTCGGACACCGCCCAGTACGTGGTTCGCGCGGCGGTACTCGTCATCGTGTTCATTCTCGACACCGCGGTGCTGGCCACCTTCTACCGCGTCGTCTCGGGCATTCGCATCCCCATTCGACTGCTCGCGCAGGGCACACTTATCGCCGCGGCCGGGCTCGGTGGCCTGAAACTTCTGGGTACCAATCTGCTCGGCGGCGCGAGCACGAATCCGTTGCTGGCATCCTTCGCCGTCATCATCGGACTCTTGCTGTGGTTCAACCTCGTGTGCCAGGTGATCGTGTTCGGTTCGGCGTGGATCGCCGTGAGCGCCAACGATGCCGAGCTCGAGCTCACCGGCGAGCGCCGTGTCAGAGCCAAAAAGTAGGCTCGGGTCATGGTCCTGAGAATCGCGTCAGTCAACACCAACGGCGTCCGCGCCGCGTACCGCAAAGGCATGGGCGACTGGCTGGATGCCAGAAACGTCGACATTCTCGCGCTGCAAGAGGTGCGGGCATCCACAGAAGACCTCGAGAATCTGTTGGGGTCGGAGTGGGACATCCTGCACGACGCCGCAACCGCGAAGGGTCGCGCGGGTGTGGCGCTGGCGTCGCGTCGCAAGGCAAGCATCCATCGAGTCGCGCTCGGTGCGGACGACTTCGACAGCGCCGGCCGCTGGATCGAGGCCGACTACGAGGTCGACGGCAGCATCGTCACCGTCGTCTCCTGCTACGTGCACTCCGGCGAGGTCGACACCCCGAAGCAGATCGAGAAGTACACCTTCCTCGACGCGATGACCGCACGGATGCCCGAGCTCGCCGCGCACAGCCCGCTCGCCGTCATCATGGGTGACCTCAACGTCGGTCATCGTGAACTCGACATCAAGAACTGGAAGGGCAACCGCAAGAATGCGGGCTTCCTGCCCCGCCGAGCGCGCCTACTTCGATCGGTTCTTCGGGCCGGCGGGCGAGCCGGTCGAAGGAGTCGACGGCTCGGTCGGCATCGGACTCGGCTGGGTCGATGTCGGTCGCCGGTGGGCGGGCGAAGTCGACGGCCCGTACACGTGGTGGTCGAACCGCGGCCAGGCGTTCGACACCAACACCGGGTGGCGCATCGACTACCAGGTGGCGACTCCGGCGCTCGCCGCTACGGTCGTCGACTACACGGTCGACCGCGCCGCCGCCTACGACCAGCGCTGGAGCGACCACGCCCCCGTCGTGGTGGACTACGCGCTGTAGCAGTTCTGGGAGACTAGAGCGGTGACCACCAAGCCCCGCCTCTTCTCCGGTATGCAGCCCTCCGCCGATTCGCTTCACCTCGGCAACTACATGGGGGCGCTGCTGCAGTGGCGCGACATGCAGCTCACCCACGACGCCGTCTTCTGCGTCGTCGACCTGCACGCGATCACGGTGCCGCAGGATCCGAAGCTGCTGCGGGAGCAGACCCGGCGCACCGCTGCCCAGTACATCGCGGCGGGAATCGACCCGGCCAGCTCGATCCTGTTCGTGCAGTCGCACGTGGCGGCGCATCCGCAGCTCGCCTGGGTGCTGAACACGATCACCGGTTTCGGCGAGGCCGGACGCATGATCCAGTTCAAGGACAAGTCGGCCAAGCAGGGCGGAGACTCGACCTCGGTCGGGCTGTTCACCTATCCGATCCTGCAGGCGGCAGACATCCTGCTCTACGACGCAACGGTCGTGCCGGTCGGCGAAGACCAGCGCCAGCACATCGAGCTGACCCGCGACCTGGCGACCCGGTTCAACTCGCGGTTCGGCGAGACGTTCGTCGTGCCCGAGGTGCAGATTCTCAAGGAGACCGCGAAGGTCTACGACCTGCAGGCGCCCGACTCCAAGATGAGCAAGTCGGCCGCGACCGACGGCGGCGTGCTGTGGCTGCTCGACGAGCCGAGCAAGACCGCCAAGAAGATCAAATCGGCGGTCACCGACGACGATCGCGAGGTGCGATTCGACCGCGACGCCAAGCCGGGCGTCTCCAACCTGCTGACGATTCACTCGGTGCTCTCCGGGCGCTCGATCGACGACCTCGTCGCCTCCTTCGAGGGCAAGGGTTACGGCGACCTGAAGGGCGAGGTGGCGGATGTCGTTGTCGCGGCCTTCGAGCCCATCCGAGCTCGCGCGCTGGAACTGCTCGACGACCCGGCCGAGCTCGACCGCATCCTCGCGGGCAACGCCGACCGCGCGGCCGAGATCGCGGATGCCACGCTCGCCAAGGTCTACGACCGCATCGGGTTCTTGCCGCGCGCATGACAATCACGGTCGCACTGTTCGACCTCGATGACACCCTGCTCGCGCACCGGGAGGCGGTCGACGCCGGGATCGAGACGTTCATCACCTCAACGGGAGCGTCGTTCGACCCGACGGAGCTCGGGCGCTGGCGCGAGCTCGAGGAATTCCACTACCACCGCTACCTCGCGGGCGAACTCGACTTCGTCGGTCAGCGGCGGGAACGGGCGCGCGGTTTCGCCGCGGCATACGGCGTCCCTCTTGTGGACGATCGGGATGCCGAAGCCTGGTTCGAGGACTACTTCGACCACTACCGCGCTGCGTGGCGGCTACACGCTGACGCGCTACCGTGCTTGGACGTGTTGGCCGGCCGCGGCATCCGACTCGGAATCATCACCAACGGCGACCTCGACTTTCAGACAGCCAAGATCGGGAAGCTGGGGCTGACGGATCGGTTCGAGCACGTCGTCGCGAGCGGCGCGGTGGGCTTCGCCAAACCGGATCGACGCATCTTCGAGCTCGCGTGTTCGCTGTTCGAGGTGCCGGCCGGCGACGCACTGTACGTCGGCGACCGGCTGCTCACCGACGCGGTCGGGGCGGCCGAAGCCGGCCTCACCGGAGTGTGGCTCGACCGCCTCGGGGCGTCCCGCGAGGAGCTCTCCGTCGCCGAGGCATCCGGCGTCCTCGTGATCTCAACCCTCGCGGAGCTCCCGGGCCTGCTGCTGTAGCTCGGACCCGGACGGCCCCTCGCTGCCGCCCCTCCCCGTCGATAACTCCTGCAATCCTTCGGGTGACAGAACGACCACCCTGGATCTACGGGGTCCCCATGATCAGGTCGACCAAAATTGCAGGAGTTATCGAAGATGCGAGAAGGTCATAGCACCGTGCGATTGTGACGTGTCGCTGCCAACAGGCGGGCAGCCGCCTCCACCACATCGCCGGTTGCGAACATGGTGCGGCTGTATGCGGGACGCAAACTCATATACCCCTGTCGAGCCGCATCAATGTCCCTGTCACGATCGCGGACATGCAACTCCCAGCCGTCGTGAGCGAGTCGGCTGTCGGCCTCCCAGATCAGCCGACCCTCGAGCAGTCCGTCGACTCGACCCACACCGGGTATCCGCACCTGAATTTCCGACTCCATCCCCGCTTCACTGAACGCCCGCCGCAGGACCGTCTCCTGTCCGGCCTCGCTCCGCGGATCAATCAGTGCCCGCAGGTGTTGGAACCGTTGAGGAACTGAAGCGAAAACGCTCGAGACATCCGTCTCGTCGATGCGTCCCAGGAACAGCGCGCTCTCGATCGAGCCGAGCGCGAACCACGGATGATCGCACCGCACGATCTGGGCCAGTGCGTCGACCACTCCCACCCGAAACTCAGTGCCCGCGGTCGGGTCGATCAGTTCAGACCAATGGAGCAGACAGTCGGCTCGGGAAGCCGCGAGAGGCGTACGCCTGTTACCGGGGCTTCTCATCCGCGACATTTCACGCGTGACGTGGATGTGGGTACGGTGCGCATCAAAGCCGAAGATGCCGAAGTCCCGGAGGGCGGATGCGCACGCCAAGCGGCCGCCAACGCGCACCGCTCGCAACACGTGCCGATCCGTGTGTGGGAGCGCGTAGTGATCGCGTCTGACTCGGATGAGATAGCCGGCCCGCACCGCGCTCGTCAGGCCCGCCGAGGTCGCCCCTGCGCGCAGCAACTCGTGCCGAGCCGCAATCGTCACGCCTAGCTCGTCGAACGCCTCGTGCCATGCCACCCGGCCAGTGTCCCGAGGACTCTGGGCCGAGAGGGGTCCGTGCCTGGACATGTGCACTACTCGATTCGGTCGCCTCTCTGTCGATAACTCCTGCAATTTGGCTTCGCGAAGATTCTCTGTCCCGGAATCTCGGGGCATCCGAACAAGACGAAGCCAAATTGCAGGAGTTATCGGGATGAGGAATGGGGACTGCACCTCACCGGGGGGCTCACCGGGAGGCTCACCGGGAGGCTCACCGGGAGGCGCACCGGGAATAATCCCGCAACTGGCGGGATTGACTACACTGAACCACGAAAGAAAGTACGTGCTCCGGGGTCGGTGAAATTCCGAACCGGCGGTGATAGTCCGCGAGCCTGTACCCGCAAGGGAAGGGTTGACCTGGTGGAACTCCGGGACCGACGGTAATGGTGTCGCAAGACGCTAAAAGTCCGGATGGGAGGTAGCACGAGTTCGTTGACGACGCTTCGGCGGCGGCGGCGAACCGGTCGATTCGACCACCAACCCGGAGTCCGTCCTCTTAGAGACGACAAGGACTGACCGGATGACCGCCCCAGCCGCAGAACGCTACGAGACCGCGATGCGTCGCGCACTCGAGCTCGCGGCGCTCGGTCCGGTCGTCGGTGGCAACCCGCAGGTCGGTTGTGTTCTGCTCGACCGCGACGGCACGATCGTCGCCGAGGGCTACCACCACGGTGCGGGAACCCCGCACGCCGAGATCGAGGCGCTATCGAACGTCGAGAATGCGCACGGCCTCACCGCCGTCGTCACCCTCGAGCCCTGCAACCACACCGGACGCACCGGACCGTGCAGCGAGGCCCTCATTGCCGCGGGCATCTCCCGCGTGGTCTACGCGCTCTCCGACCCGGGCGCCCGCTCCAGCGGCGGTGCCGAACGCCTTCGCGAGGCCGGCATCGACGTGACAGCGGGCGTGCTCGCCGACGACGCGCGCGAGCTAATCCGCCCGTGGCTGACCGCCGAGGCCAACCGCCGACCCTTCGTGACCGTGAAGTGGGCCTCGACCCTCGACGGTCGAGCGGCCGCCGCCGACGGCTCCAGCCAGTGGATCACCGGCCCCGAGTCGCGCGCGCGGGTGCACCAGCAGCGCGCGGCATCCGACGCGATTCTGGTCGGCACCGTCGACGGTGTTCGCCGACGACCCGAGCCTGACCGCCCGCGACGCCAGCGGCGACCTGCTGCCCGATCAGCCGCTGCCGATCGTGATCGGCGAGCGGGCGATCCCCGGCACCGCACGACTCTGGGAGCACCCGCGTGGCGTTCTCGAGTCGGGAACGCGCGACCTCGACGAGGTTATGACCTGGCTGTTCGAGCAGGGAATTCGACGGGCATACGTCGAGGGCGGTCCGACGCTGGCGAGCGCGTTCATCGCGGCCGGGCTCGCCGACGAGTACCTCATCTACCTCGCGCCGAAGCTGCTGGGCGGCCAGATGCTGGCCGTCGGAGACCTCGGCGTCGCCAGCATCGACGACGCCCGAGAACTCGAACATCACGAGCGTCGAACGACTGGGCGACGACATCCTCGTCACCGCACGCCCGATCCCGATCTCGACGAGCTCGATCACCGATTCACCGAAGGAGTCATAGTGTTCACCGGAATCATCGAAGAGCTGGGCGAGGTCACCGCCTGGGACCGCGCCGGGGATGCCGCCAGGCTCACCGTGCGCGCCCCGCTCGCGGTCTCCGACGCGCGCCACGGTGACTCGATCTCGGTCAGCGGCGTCTGCCTCACCGTCGTCGATCAGGGCGCGGACTGGTTCACCGCCGACGTCATGGCCGAGACCATCGCCATGAGCACGCTCGGCGGCGTGGCATCCGGTGCCCTGGTCAACATCGAACGCGCGGCCCAGGTCGACGACCGCCTCGGCGGCCACATCGTGCAGGGTCACATCGACGGCACGGCGACCGTGCTGTCGATCGACGACGGGCAGCGCCTGGCGCGTCGCTGCGCTTCAGCCTCGCCGAGGATGTCGCGGCGCTCGTCGCCCGCAAGGGCTCGATCGCGGTCGACGGTGTCTCGCTCACCGTGTCCGCCGTCGGGGACGACTGGTTCGAGGTCTCCCTGATCCCCGAGACCCTCGCCGCGACGACGCTCGGCGCCAAGGCCGTCGGTGACCCGGTGAACATCGAGACGGACATCCTCGCCAGACACGTTGCACGAATGCTTGATCTCGGTCATCTCGACCACCCCGAAAGGAACGCATCATGAGTCTCGCCGACATCCCCACCGCGATCGCGGCCCTCGCCGAGGGCCGACCGATCATCGTCGTCGACAACGAGAGCCGCGAGAACGAGGGCGACTTCATCATCGCCGCGCAGTTCGCCACGCCAGGAGCATCTTGCCTGGATGATCCGGCACTCCTCCGGCTTCATCTGCGCGCCGATGACGAACGAGCTCGCCGACCGACTCGAGCTGCCCTACATGGTGCTCGACAACCAAGACCCACTCGGCACCGCGTACACGATCACGGTGGATGCCTCGGACCGGCTCAGCACCGGCATCAGCGCCGCCGACCGCGCCCACACGCTGCGCGTGCTCGCCGACGTGAACTCGGTTCCCGCCAGCCTCAACCGCCCGGGCCACATCCTGCCGCTGCGCGCGGTCGACGGTGGCGTTCGCCAGCGCGGCGGACACACCGAGGCCGCCGTCGACCTGCTCAAGCTCGCCGGGCTGGTCCCGGTCGGCGCGATCGGCGAGATCGTCGCCGAGGACGGCGAGATGATGCGCCTGCCCGAGATGATCGAGTTCGGCGAGCGCGAGAACGTGCCGGTCGTCACGATCGAGGCGCTCATCGAGTACCTGCAGGAGTGGCACTGCGACTCCGACGTACCCATGTCGGTGCACGATTCCCGAGTCGTCGCGCGTGATCTTCGAGGTCGAGACGACGGTGCCGACCGAGCACGGCCCGTTCCGGTTCCGGGCGTACCGCGACCGCCAGACCGGTGCCGACCACCTGGCGATCATCGCCGGCGAGCCCGACCAACGGCACGCTCGTGCGGGTGCACTCCGAGTGCCTGACCGGTGAGGTGTTCGACTCCGAGAAGTGCGAGTGCGGTCCTCAGCTGGATGCCGCGCTCGACGCCATCCAGAACGACGGCGGTGTCGTCATCTACATGCGCGGCCACGAGGGTCGCGGCATCGGCCTCATCAACAAGCTCAAGGCCTACCGACTGCAGGAGGATGGCCTCGACACGCTCGACGCCAACCTCGCGCTCGGCTTCCCGGCCGACGGACGCGACTACGGCGCCGCGGTCGCGATCCTTCGCGACCTCGGGCTCAGCGAGGTTCGCGTGATCACGAACAACCCCGAGAAGCTGCGCCAACTCTCCGAGCTCGGCATCACCGTGCTCGACCGCGTGCCGCTCGTGGTCGGAGTCGGCGAGTTCAACGAGGCCTACCTCGAAGCCAAGCGTGACCGCATGGGTCACGTGCTTCCCGATTCACCAACTCTCGACGCCCAGGTTCTCTCCGGGCAGAACGGACACACCTCATGAGCGGCGCAGGATCCCCCACCCTGAAGATCGACGGCCGCGGCCTCAAGGTGACGATCGTCGCCGGGCAGTGGCACGAACAGATCACCGACGGCCTGCTTGCTGGAGCCCGACGCGCCCTCACCGAGGCGGGCGTCGACATCACCGAGGTGCGCGTTCCCGGCAGCTTCGAGCTGCCGGTCGTGAGCCGCGCGGCCCTCGACGCCGGTGCCGACGCCGTGGTCGCCCTCGGCGTGATCATCCGCGGCGGCACGCCGCACTTCGAATACGTGTCGGATGCCGCGACCAGCGGCCTCACGCAGGTGAGCGTGCTGACCGGCAAGCCGGTCGGGTTCGGCGTCTTGACCCTCGATGACGAACAGCAGGGACTCGATCGGGCGGGCCTGCCCGGCTCGAAGGAGGACAAGGGCGCCGAGGCCGCGGAAGCGGCCGTCGCCACCGCGCTCGCGTTGCGGGCGATTCACGGCACCGCTTGACCTCCGCGGCGCGCTAGTCTGGCGCCGTGACTAGCCCAACGACGCCCTCGGCCTTCACCCCTTTCGCAGAACCCAAGAGGAAGGTTTCGGCGGCGTGGATCGCGCTGTTCGCGACCGCCTGGCTGGGGATCTGGATGGCCCAGCTCACGCCCATTCAGCTACTGCTCCCCCAGCAGATCGATGGCCTGCTTACGAGCGCCAATCAGGGCGCCGTGGGCGCGCTCGACTGGGTGCAGTCGGTGGTCGCCTTCGGCATCATCTCGGGGATCGCGGGCGGCTGCGCGCTCATCGCCTACCCGGTCACCGGCGCTCTCTCCGACCGCACGACCTCGCGCTTCGGTCGTCGCCGCCCGTGGATCCTCGTCGGGCACCCTCGTCTTCGCGGTCTCCCTGATTCTGCTGGGCCTTCAAGACTACCATGGTCGGGATCGGCATCTTCTGGTCGACCTCGATCATCGGATTCTGCATGCTGTCCGCCGCGCTCACGGCAACGATCTCCGACCAGGTTCCGGTCAAACAGCGCGGTTTCGTGTCCGGGTGGGTCGCGGGCCCCCAGGCCATCGGAACGGTCCTCGGCCTCATCCTCGTCGTGGCTCTTGGCCTTGACGCTGTTCTTCGGTTACGCCCTCGTCGCCGTGCTCATGATCGTGTTGGTCATTCCGTTCCTCGCCTTCGTTCCCGACGAGGTGCTCCCCAAGGTGCTGCGCCCGGCGTTCTCCCTGAAGATCCTGGTCAAGGGGTTCTGGATCAACCCCGTCAAATTCCCCGACTTCGGCTGGACGCTGCTCAGCCGCATCCTCGTCAACATCGGCAACGCCCTCGGCACGACGCTGCTGTTCTACTTCCTGCTCTACGGCCTGAAGCGTGACGACGCCGAGGGCGACCTGCTCCAGCTCACCCTCGTCTATCTCGTATTCTTCACGCTCGCGGCCGTGGGCTTCGGGCGACTCAGCGACAAGCTGGGGCAGCGCAAGCCGTTCGTCTACGCCGCCGCCTACCTGCAGGGGCTCGCCGCGCTGCTGCTGGCGTTCATCCCCGACTTTGCGATTGCCCATGTTGGTGCCGCGCTGTTGGGAGTGGGCTACGGATGCTTCATGGCCGTCGACCAGGCACTCGCGACCCAGGTGCTGCCGAACTCGCACACCCGCGGCAAGGACCTCGGCATCATGAACATCGCCACGACGGTGCCTCAAGCAGTCGCGCCTCTGCTTGGCGCGTTCGTCGTCGCCTCGCTCGGTGGATTTACCGCATTGTTCGTGGGCTCGGCGATCTTCGCCGCACTCGGCGGGTTGACGATCCTGCCCGTCAAGAAGGTGAAGTAGCAGGTGCTCAAGGGTATAGATCCGCTGCTGAACGGCGATCTGCTGAAGATCCTCGACGACATGGGTCACGGCGACCAACTGCTGCTCGTCGACCGCAACTATCCCGCATCCGCGACCGGTCGGCCCGTGGTGCGCCTCGGCGAGACGGGCGTACTTCGAGCGGCAGAAGCGATTCTCAGCGTCTTTCCCCTCGATTCCTACCTCGAGCATCCGCTGGAGCGGATGGAGGTCGAGAGCGATCCGAAGATCGTCACCCCCAATCAGCAGGCGATGCTCGCGCTGGCCCGCTCACACCACGACAAGCCGCTTGAGTTCGGGATCATCCCCCGGCTCGACTTCTATGAGCGCGCTCGGAACGTCTTCGCGATCGTGCACACCCTGGAGCGCCAGCCGTACGGCTGCTTCGTCTTCCACAAGGGTGTCGTCTTCGACGCGGACGAGCTACCGCCGAGCTAGTCGCTAGGTCAATCGAGGAACAGGGCCCGCAACCGCCGCGTCGTAAAGAACAGCCCGACGGCGATCATCACCAGGAAGTACAGCGAGGTGCCCGAGCATCGCCGGCGTCAGCGCGCCGGTCGTCAGACCGCGCACGAGCTCGACCCCATGCCACAGCGGGAATGCCTGCACTACCCACTGGATCGGCTGTGGGTACACCGTGATCGGGTAGAACGTTGCCGAGAACAAGAACATCGGGAGCATGACGAACTGGATCCAGTCCATCTGCTGGAACGTCTTCAGGTAGCTCGTGATCCCCATGCCCAGGCTCGCGAAACCAAACGCGATGATGAGGATGGCGGGCAGGGCGAGCAGGGCGGTCCAACTCAGGTTGAGGCCGAGCACCTGCATCACGAGCAGGAAGGTCGTACCGTACGCGCCGCCGCGCAGCAGGGCCAGCGAGATCTCGCCGAGCGCGACATCCAACGGCCCGAGGCTGGTCGCGAGCATGCCCTGATAGAGCTTGCCGAAGTGCATCTTGAAGAAGACGTTCCAGGTCGAGTCGTAGACGGCGCCGTTCATCGCCGAAACGGCGAGCAGCGCGGGCGCGATGAACGCGGCATACGGGATGACCGTGCCGTGGGCATCCGTGACGCCGCTGATGTAGCTGCCGAGGCCGATGCCGAGCGCCAACAGATAGAAGATCGGCTCGAACACGCCCGTGAGCACGATGATCCAGTTGGTCGATCGGGTGGCGAGCAGCCCGCGTCCCAGAACCGCGCGGGCGTTGCCCGCGTACAGGGCGCGGATGCTCGAGCTGCGGGGCGCGGAGGTGCGCGTTTCGGCGGTCACTTGTTCAGCCTCTTCGTCACGATGCGCACGCAGAGTTGCCAGCCGACAATTCCGAGGGCGAGGAGGTAGATGATGTGGATGATCGTCAGCCAGATCGGCTCGCTCGGACCGTAGACGAACTGGCGACCCAGCTCGCTCGCGTGCCACAGCGGCGAGAGCCAGCCGATCCACTGGAGGAAGATCGGCAGCTGGGTCAGCGGGAAGATCGTGCCGCTGAACAGCGTGAGCGGAAGGATGATCACACGCTGCAGGATGGCGAACTGGCCGCGGTCTTCGGTGATCGTCGCCGAGTACGCGGCGGCCGGCGCGAAGGCGAAGCCGCCGAGCATTCCGGCGACGATGGTCAACGCCGAGGTCGCCGAGTCGACCGCCCCGAACCCCACCATGACCAGGTAGTACAAACCAGCCGTGATCCCCATACGGATCGCGACAAACATCATGACGCCGTCGACGATCTGCCTGCCGGTGATGGGGGCGGCATTCATGCCGACGAAGGTCGGGTTCCACTTGAGGCCCAACAGAATGCCGAAGGTGTACTCCTCCATCGCCACGAGTACGGCCGCGGAGGCGAGCAGCGCGGGAGCCACGAACTCGAGATAGGTGACGCCGGGCACCGGACCCACGTTCTCCGTGATGAGGGTAGCGAGACCCACACCGAACGCGAAGAGGTAGAGCAGCGGCGTACCGAGCGCGGTCGCGATGAGCGAGCCAGCATAGCCGCGCATGGCCCGAATCTTGTGTTCGGTGACGTACCAGGCGCCCCAGGTTCTCGACTTGCGCGACAGCTCGTCGATCGAGCTCGCGGAGATGCCCCCGACGAGGCCGTCTGGGCCAGTCATTCGACCAGACTCCGCCCGGTGAGGGTGAGGAACACGTCCTCGAGGCTGGAGCGGCGAACCAGGCTCGTGATGGGCTCGAGTCCGCGTCGGGTCACCTCGACGAGGGCCTCCTCGCCGCTCGACGCGTAGATCAGGATGCGGTCGGGCAGCACCTCGAGACGATCCCCAATCCCCGCGAGCTCCGCAGCAATAACGGTGTTGCGCTGGGAGCCGAACCGCACCTCGAGCACCTCGCGGCTGGAGTGCGCACGGATCAGCGCGGCGGGCGAGCCCTCCGCCATGATCCGACCCTTGTCGACGACGAGGAGCCGGTCGCAGAGCTGCTCGGCTTCGTCCATGTAGTGCGTCGTGAGCACGAGCGTCGTGCCCTGCTCCTTGAGGCGGAACAGTCGATCCCAGAGGATGTGACGGGCCTGAGGATCGAGGCCGGTCGTCGGCTCATCCAGCAGCAGGATGCGCGGGTCGTTGATCAGCGCGCGCGCGATTGTCAGGCGCCGCTTCATCCCGCCGCTGAGGTCGTCAACCTTCGACTTGGCGCGCTCGGTGAGCTGGGCGAAGTCGAGCAGCTCATCGGCGCGCGCAGCGATCTGGGCACGGGGAAGGCCGAAGTAGCGGCCGTAGACCAGCAGGTTGTCTCGCACCCGAAGCTCGGTGTCGAGGTTGTCGGCCTGAGGAACAACGCCGAGCTGCGACCGGATCGCCGGGCCGTGATCGTTGGGGTCGAGTCCGAGTATCGAGAGGTCGCCGCTGGTGCGCGTCGAGACCGCGCCGACCATGCGCATGGTAGTCGACTTGCCCGCGCCGTTCGGGCCGAGAAGTCCGAAAGATTCGCCGGGCGCTACCTCGAACGAGATGCCGTCGACGGCGGCAAAATCCTTGTACTTCTTGGTGAGATTGGCTGCGGTGATAACGGGTTCTGGCACGAAATCAGAGCTTATCTCGTGGGGGCGACAGTGGGGAGGTCGAAGGATACCCCGCACGGAGTACGGAACGCCCCGGCGCGGGAGAGATACTGAAGGAACCATGAGTAGCACTCCAGAAACCACCCGACGCGGCCCGTTCTCGCGAACGCCCGATACCGGTCCCCGCGCCAAGCTCAGCCAGCTCTGGCCCTACCTCGCCGAGCACAAGAAGATTCTCGCGGTCGTTGTCGGCCTGAGCATCCTCGCGGCCGCCGCGTCGCTCGCGCAGCCCCTGCTGGTCAGTCAGGTCATCACCAAAGTGCAGGAGAACGACCCGCTAGGTCTCCTGGTGTGGGCACTCGTTGCCGTCGTAGTTCTGTTCGGCGTGCTGAGCGGATTCCAGCACTACCTCCTGCAGCGCACGGGAACGAGCGTCGTGCTGTCGGCGCGCCGGCAACTGGTGCGACGGATGCTTCGCCTGCCGATCAGCGAGTTCGATACCCGTCGCACGGGAGATCTCGTCTCGCGGGTCGGTGCCGACACCACGCTGCTCTATGCCGTGATCACCCAAGGACTCGTGGATGCCGTCGGCGGCGCACTCGTGTTCGTGGGGGCGCTGATCGCGATGCTTGTCATCGACCCATTGCTTCTGGGCCTCACGCTACTCGTCGTCGCTGTCGCCGTCGTCACTGTGGTGACGCTCTCTGGTCGAATCCGGGTGGCCAGCCGCAAACAGCAGGAGAAGGTCGGCGATCTCGCTGCGTCCGTCGAGCGGTCCCTCAGCGCGGTGCGTACCGTGCGCGCATCCAACGCCACCGACCGCGAGATCCTCTCGGTCGAGAAGGACGCGGAGGGCGCATGGCGCATGGGCATCCAGGTCGCCAAGATCTCCGCGCTTGTCGTACCCATCGCCAACATCGCGCTTCAGGTTGCGCTGCTGGTCGTGCTCGGCGTCGGGGGTTTCCGGGTCGCCAGCGGTGCGATCACCATCGCGAGCCTGGTCTCGTTCATCCTCTTCCTGTTCCTCATGATCATGCCGCTCGGCCAGGCCTTCGGCGCGATCAACTCGGTGAACCAGGCGCTCGGCGCCCTCGGGCGGATTCAGGAGATCGTCGGGCTTCCCGGTGAGACCGACGGCGACGCCGATATCACCGCCGCCGCGACCATTGAGACGGATGCCGCCATCACCTTCGAGAACGTCGCGTTTAGTTACCCCGAAGGCACGGTCGTCGAACAGATCGAGAAAGAGGTCGTCGAGCTGGTCGGTACCGAGCATCTCGAGCGGCAGATCTCGACGAGCTCGATCGCCGGCGAGCACGATCGGGTCGTGCTGCGCGGAATCTCCTTCTCGGCAGAGAAGGGCAAGCGCACCGCATTGGTGGGCCCGTCCGGTGCCGGCAAGAGCACGGTACTCGCCCTCATCGAGCGCTTCTACGACCCGGACTCGGGAATCGTGCGTCTCGGCGGTGTCGACATCCGCGCGCTCGATCGCGTCGCGCTGCGCGCGCAGATCGGCTACGTCGAGCAGGACGCCCCCGTGCTCGCGGGAACCCTCCGCGAAAACCTGCAGCTCGCCACCCCAGACGCCACAGACGAGCAGTGCATCGAGGTGCTGCGGGCGGTGAACCTCACCGAGGTGCTCGAGCGCAACGACCTGGGGCTGGATGCCCCGGTCGGCGAGGATGGCGTGATGCTCTCCGGCGGCGAGCGCCAGCGGCTGGCCATCGCCCGCACTCTGCTCGCCGCGCCGCCCATCCTGCTGCTCGACGAGTCGACATCGTCGCTCGACGGACTCAACGAGCAGATGCTGCGCGAGGCGATCGACGCGGTCGCGGAGAACCGCACCCTCATCGTGATCGCGCACCGCCTGTCGACCGTCGTCGACTCCGACCAGATCGTGGTGATTGATCACGGCGAGGTCGTCGGTGTCGGCACCCACTCCGAACTGGTGAAGTCGACGCCGCTGTACCGCGACCTCGCGAAACATCAGCTGCTGGTCTAGCGCGCCGAAACAACTCGGTGCGCGCCCTTTAACCCGCGAGAGCCCACATCGCCACGGCCGCGGTCGCCGCTACGTTGAGCGAGTCGATGCCGTGCGCCATCGGGATCTGCACGACGGTGTCGGCGGCGGCGAGAGCCTCGGCGGTGAGGCCCTCCCCCTCGGCCCCCAGTACGAGCGCGACGCGCTCCGGCGCGGTCGCGGCAAACTCGCGCAGCGACACCGCATCGGGCGTGAGAGCTAGCGCCGCGACATGAAATCCGGATGCCGAGAGTAGCGCTCGAGCATCCGTCCAGTCCCCGATTCGTGACCACGGCACCTGGAGCACCGTGCCCATCGAGACCCGGATTGCTCGTCGGTAGAACGGGTCGGAGCAGCGCGGGGTGACGAGCACTGCGTCCGCCCCGATCCCGGCCACGGAGCGGAAGATCGCGCCCACGTTGGTGGGGTCGGCGACGTTTTCGAGGATGACGACGCGACGGGCATCCGCCAGCAAGGTTTCGACCGCGGGGAGGGCGGGTCGATGCATCGACGCGATCATCCCCCGGTGCAGCAGATAGCCGGTGAGTTGCTCCAGCAGTTCGGGCGGCGCCGGCAAACACCGGCACGTCGTCGCCGACCAGGGCGACCGCTTCGTCGACGGCGCCGCCCAAGGCGAGCACCGAACGCGGTCGGTGACCGGCCCGCAGCGCGCGCTCCAACACGAGCGCCGACTCGGCGAGATAAAGACCGTGCTCGGTGCCCTGCGCCTTCTTGAGCGCGACATCCGTCTGGTGCGAGTAGTCGGCCAGCCTCGGGTCGGTGAGGTCGACTATCGGGATTACCGTCACGGTGTGGGCGACACCAGTCGGCCGATAACTGGGAGCATCCAGACCGATGCGACGATCAGGCCAACCACGACGGCGACGGTCGCCGCGATAACCACCGCGACCGACACCACGCCAATTCCGCCCTGCCGGATGCTCTCGGCGCGGGAGTCCGGCTCAAACTCCTCCGGCTCCCCCAGGCCGAGATCGTCGGCACTCATCTCAGGCGAACGGGTTCGGAGTGAGGATGTACTTCGTTTCGAGGTACTCGTGGATGCCCTCGAAGCCGCCCTCGCGTCCCGACGCCCGACTGCTTGATGCCGCCAAACGGGGCGGCCGCGTTGGACGCGACACCCACGTTGAGGCCCATCATGCCCGTCTCCAGCGACTCGATGAGCCGCTGGCCGCGCGCGAGATCCTGAGTGAAGGCGTAGCTGATGAGGCCGTACTCGGTGTCGTTGGCCTTGGCCACGGCATCCGCCTCGTCGGTGAACGTCGTGATCGACAGCACCGGTCCGAAGATCTCTTCGCGCAGGATGTCGCTTCCCGCGACGACCCCGGTGAGCACCGTCGCCTCGTAGAAGCTGCCGTCACCCTCGACCCGCGCGCCGCCGCTCAGGATCGTGGCGCCCTTGGCGACCGCGTCCTGCACGAGCTCGTCGGCCTTGTCGACCGCGGCGTCGTTGATGAGCGGGCCGATCGCCACGCCATCCTCGGTGCCTCGCCCGATCTTGAACGCCTTGACCCGAGCGGTGACCCGCTCGGCGAACTCGGCGGCGACGGACTCGTGAACGATGAACCGGTTGGCGGCGGTGCACGCCTGACCGATGTTGCGGAACTTGGCGACCATCGCGCCGTCGACGGCCTTGTCGAGGTCGGCATCCTCGAACACGAGGAACGGCGCGTTTCCGCCGAGCTCCATCGACGTGCGCAGGATGCCGTCGGCCGCCTGCTTCATGAGCTGCTGACCGACACCGGTGGATCCGGTGAAGCTCAGCTTGCGCAGGCGTGGGTCCGCAATGATCGGGGTCGACACCTCGCGACTCGTCGAGGTCGTGATGACGTTGACGACGCCCTTCGGCAGCCCGGCATCCTCGAGGAGCTTGGCGAAGTAGAGCGTGGTGAGCGGGGTGAGTTCCGCCGGCTTGATGATGCTCGTGCAGCCTGCCGCGAGCGCCGGAGCGATCTTGCGGGTCGCCATGGCGAGCGGGAAGTTCCACGGCGTAATCAGAAACGACGGGCCGACCGGCAGGTGGGTGACGATCATGCGACCGGTACCCTCCGGGTTGGAGCCGTAGCGTCCCGTGATGCGCACGGCCTCCTCGCTGAACCAACGCAGGAACTCACCGCCGTAACCGACCTCACCACGCGCCTCGGCGAGAGGCTTGCCCATCTCGATGGTCATGAGCAACGCAAACTCGTCTGCCCGGTCCTGAAGAAGGTCGAACGCGCGACGCAGTATCTCGCCCCTGACGCGGGGCGGGGTGGCCGCCCAGCCCGCCTGGGCCGCAGCCGCGGCATCCATGGCACTAGCTCCGTCGGCGACGGATGCGTCGGCAATCGTCTTCAGTACCGCGCCGGTTGCCGGGTCGGTCACTGTAATCGAGCGGCCCGAGGTCGACCCGACCCACTCGCCACCGATGAACAGCTTGTCTGGCACCTTCGCCAGCAGGTCACTCTCCGTGATCACTTCTCTCCTTCGATCAGTGTGACGCCCGACTGGGCGAGTTTCTCCAGCGCTGCCGCTGACGACTCCGGTGCGACGCCGGCCACCAGATCGGTGCGTACGCTCACCGATCGGCCCGCCTCGACGGCGTCGAGCGCCGAAGCGAGTACGCAATAGTCGGTCGCGATTCCGACGACATCGATGTCGGTGACATCGAGGCGGTCGAGAAGTGCTGGCACGGACTCGCCGTCGTCGGTCACGCCCTCGAAGATCGAATAGGCGGGCTTGCCCTGGCCCTTGCGCACGTGCACGTCGATGAGGGAATCGTCGAGCGCCGGGTGATACTCGGCCCCCTCGGAACCGGAGACGCAGTGTCGCGGCCAGGAATCGACGAAGTCGGGGTCGCTCGAGAAGTGGCCGCCGTTGTCGTTGTGCGAGTCGTGCCAGTCGCGCGACGCGATCACGGCGTCGTAGCGGTCGGGATGCTCGGATAGGTACCGCGTGATTCCCGCCGCGACCGCCGCGCCGCCGTCGACCCCGAGCGACCCACCCTCGGTGAAGTCGTTTTGCACGTCAATGACGAAGAGTGCGCGAGTCATCAGTTGTTCGACAGGTTGTCGCCGCAACTGAACAGGCCAGTCGCGAGAGTGTCTTGGGCTTCTTTGGCGTCAGAGGTGATGCCGTCGCGGATGGAGTAAAACGCGAACGACAGCGGCGTGCCGTCGGCGGCATTGACGATCCCCGCCAGCGAATACTCGCTGTCGAGCCAACCGGTCTTGGCGATCACGTGGCCCGCCGCGATCGCGTTGTTTCCGGTGAAACGGGAGCCGAGAGTTCCCGATTGACCGGCCACCGGCAGGCTCGAGTAGATGAGTCCGAGGTTCTTTTCATTCGCGCGCACCTTAATCATCAGGGAGGTCACAAACTGGGGGGATACGGCGTTGAGATCGCTCAGCCCGGAGCCGTCGCGGATCGTCACCGTCGTCGTATCCAGACCGTACTCCACGAGCGCGCCGGGGATTGCCTGAGCGAGCGAACTCGACGAGCCGTCGAAACCCATGGTCTTGGACACGACGCGCGCCAGCATCTCGGCTAGCACGTTGTCGCTGGAGATCAGCATCTGACCGACGAGGGTGCTCACCGGCTGTGACTTCACCTCGGCCAGGACCGTGGAGCCTACCGCCGAGCCCATCGAGAAGGCCACGCCACTGAGGCCTGCTGCGTCGGCGAAGGCCTGGCCGGCAACGCCGATCGGATCCGTCGTGCGGTAGCTGACACTGGACGAGGCATCCTGACGCCCACCGTTGACCATAAGTGCGGTCACTTGGGCCTGATAGCCGTCTTCCTGCTCCTTGCGCAGCCACGAGGAGTCCCAGTTGTCGGCGGGGTCCCACATCGTGGAGTCCAGAACGATTTCGGTGATCGGCACATCGGGGTGCAGTTCTTGGTACTTCGCCATAGCGGAACTGGCGAGAGTGGCGATGAGCGGGGCGCCCGAATAGACGGTGCTCGACGTCGTCGCGAGGGTGGGGTCGCCGCCGCCCTTGAGCACGATGACTCCGGGACTCGATCCGTCGATAACTCGTGTTGAGAGCTGGGCACTGGGGCCGAGGACGTTCAACGCGGCTGCCGCGGTCAACACCTTCAGCACGCTTCCGGTTCGCTGCGGGGTCGTACCGTTGCGGTCGAACAGGGTCTCGCCGGTGTTGGCGTTCACGACAAAGCCCGAGAAGGTGGCTAGCCGCGAGTCGGCAATGATCGAGGCGACCGAACAGGTGCGGATGTGACTGGCGAGTGGCACCGATTCCGGCTGCGATCGGGGGTCTACGGTCTCGGTAGGAAGCGGCGCAGCAACGCTGGCGCTCGATCCGACGGCGACGCCGGCGAACACCGCCGACGTTCCTAGCAGCATGAACGCGACCGCACCGGCGCCCGCGATCCACGCCCGAGGGTGCTTGCGAATGATCGCGACAATTTTGCCCGTGGGCTTCGGCTCGGGAGTGCGCAGGGAACGCCGAGTCAGCGCCTCCGTGGGCTGCGCATCATTCGAATCCGTCACCCGGTAATGATACCCGGGCACCTAGCCCAATCTCTGAGAGATGACCTAGCAGCTGGTCCAGCGAGCGGCAGCGCGTACGAAGGAGTACGGCTCGTCAATTCCGCCGTGGGTCATTGCGAACGCGATGCACGCACCGCTCACGCTCGAGCCCGGTCGGTAGAGCGACGCTCGATGCGATGACGACTCCCACCACTTCGACGCGACCGTCGATCCGGTGTTGTTCGACCCGCCGGCGAGGTTGCCGTCGCATCCGACGCTCGGTACACCGTCGGAGCGCGTCGAGCCCATGTGGCCCCAGGCATCCATCGGGTCGGGGCTCGGGGACTCGGCCATCCAGAACAGGCGAGCCTCCATGCACGAGTCGTAGTAGAAGTAGCGGATCGGTTCTAGGCAGTTGGCCGCACGGATGGAGTTGTACTGTGCGGCAAAGCTTGCGAGATCTGCTGAAGTCGTTCCCGCTACGCCCTGGCTCGACGAGGCGCTCGGGGCCCCACTGGTCGAGCCGGCGCTGTAGCCGGGGCAGGACAGGCCTTGCGCCTCGAGGGCCGCACGGCGTTCGTTGGTTCCGGATGCCGCGCCCGATTCACTCACGGGCGGCAGCGGCTTGGGTACCGGCTTCTGAGCGAGGTGCTCGGCATCGGTGCTCAACGCGGCTACGGCCGCTTTGGCCTCGGTCTCGACGACCTTCTCGTTGGCCCGGTAGGAACTCGAGATGGGAACGCTGGCCACGGGCTCGATGGCGGGAATCGTGGCGACAGACGCCAGCAGCGGAGCGGACGACGCCTCGCCGGCCGCGGCGGAACCGTTCAGGCCGGGACCGCCCCCACCCACAAATGGCAATACCAGCAACAGGACGGTGGAGAACACCGTCGCAAAAAATGCAGATCTTTTCATTGTCGTGCACCCCCGAGCACTAGATCACCTACCCCCTATTGGTGGTGACCTGCAGCAAAGCTAAGCCGCCGCGTCGGGCTGCCGCAACCATCGGGGTACGCAAACCGGGGTTTTCACCCGCTTTTTGGGGGTATCTGACGGCGTGTCATGTCCGGCATAAGGGGGACAAATGCTAGTGGGGCCGCCTAAGAGAATCGAACTCTTGACCTTCTCATTACGAGTGAGATGCTCTACCGACTGAGCTAAGGCGGCCTGCCCGGGTCGCCCCGAGGCACAGCATGAAAGCTTAGCCGAGATTGGCGCGCGTGCACTGTCGCCGTGCGCTCAACAAGATTCTGAAGTTGCGCAAAGGATTCGTGCAGCTGGGCTGGTAGATCGGTCGAGGTTCCCTCTCGCGCCCAGCACGCCCACGCGTGGCGCATGACTCCGAACGCGACGAGGGTGATCAGTCGGGCGCGATTGTCGAGTTCGGCCGGATCGCCGGTCGGCTCATCGTGGGCGAGTCGGCGAACAACGACCCGGGTCAACGCGTCTTCGAAGGTGCGCATCTTCGCCATGCGAAGCGCGAACAGCTGCGGATGCTCCTTGACGAGAGAGTGTCGCAGGCTGATGAGTTCGACATCCGCCATCGTTTTCTCGCTCGCGGCAATCAGGAGCAAGGCAAGCCCATCGAGCAGCGTGCCGTGATCGGCCCCGGTGACGAAACGCTCGACCGCGTCGTCGTCGGGCAACTCGGGTGGGTCCCCCAGTACGGCTTCTTCCTTGGACGCGAAGTAGTTGAAGAACGTGCGTGGTGAGATGTCGGCGAGCTTGCTCGCCTCGTCGACTGTGGCGCCGTCGAGCCCGCGATCCTTGACCAGGGTGAGCATCGCAAACTGGATGGCCCGTCGAGTGGCGAGACGCTTGCGCTCACGCAGACCGAGGTCGGTGACATCCGCGGCGCTGCTCATGATCCTATTCTTGCACAGAGCGCAATATTTTGCCCGGTCAGCAGTTTGGGTCGGTCGCGGGAACCGTGCCCTTCAGGAAGTAGTCGTCGACGGTCGAGGTCACGCAGGCGTTGCCCTGACCGTACGCAGTGTGCCCCTCGCCATTGAACGTGACGAGGTGCGCGCTCTCGAGCTGGTCGGCCAGCGCGACTCCCCACTCGTATGGCGTCGCCGGGTCACCGGTGGTGGACACCACGAGAATGGGCGGGGCTCCGGCGCCGGTCAGCGCCGTGATCGGCGGACCCTGGTATTGGTACGGCCAGTTGATGCAGGTCACGTCGCCAATCGGGGGTGACGGCCGGTAGGTCGTCGGGGATGCCTGCTGCAGCAGGATCTCCTGCTCGGCCAGCACGGCCGGGTCGGTCTCGGCCGGGTAGTCCACGCAGTAGATCGCGATGAACGCTTCAAGCGAGTTGTCGGCGTACGTGCCATCCGTGTCGCGGCTGTAGTAGTAGTCGGCGAGGAAGAACGCGGTGTCGGTGACGCCGTCCGCCGCCTCCGAGAAGAGGTCGTTGAGGAACGACCACGAGTCCTGGGAGTACAGGGCCATGCTCATGGCGATGTCGAGCACGCCGGCATCCATCAAACGACCGTCGGGCGCAGCGATCGGTGCGGCGTCGTAGCGGTCGTACAGCGCACGAATTGTGGCGAGGTCGGTGGGGATGTCGCCGGTGAACGGGCAGTCATCGAACAGCCCGGGGCAGGCCGCGAGGTAGTTCTCCAGCGCGCGCTGGAACCCCTTGGTCTGCACGAGACCGACCTCGAATACCGGAATCGACGAGTCGGTCGCGCCATCGACAACGAGTCGGCCGACCTTGTCTGGGAAGTTCTCGACGTAGTACGACCCGATGTCGCTTCCGTACGAGTAGCCGAGGTAGTTGAGCTTCTCGTCGCCCACGACCGCGCGGAGCATGTCGAGATCGTGAACCGTGCTCTGCGTGTCAATGAACTGCAGCAGCTCGCCGGTGTTCGCCAGGCACGACTGCCCAAAGTCGATCGAACTCTGGGTGACCTCGTCGATCCACGCCTGAGTTCCCCGGGGAGCCTCGGGCAATCCGTAGATGAACTGGTCGAGCTCCGCAGCGTCGTAGCACTTCACCGCCGACGATCGGCCGACCCCGCGGGGGTCCCAACCGACGACATCGAACGATGCCCGGAGGTCGGCGCTGGTGGCGAAGTCCACGCTGTCGTAGACGAAGTCGTAACCGGACGCCCCCGGCCCACCCGGGTTCGTGAACAGCGACCCGATCTTGGTTCCGGTAGCGGGGTGACGCACGACGGCCAACTCAATGTCGGTGTCGGGTGACGGGTTGTTCCAGTCCATCGGGGCGATCGCCGTCGTGCACTGCATGCCGTTGTCGCAGTCGGCCCACTTCAGAACCTGGGTGTAGTACGGCACGAGGGCGGCAGCGACATCCTCGCCGGTCGGGGTCGAGACGGTGTCGGTGCCGACCGGCCCGATGCCGAAGCATCCGGAAAGTCCGACGAGCAGAGCGGATGATGCTGCGACGAGCGCGGGGACGCGAAAGCGTGTCGTGTTCACCCGTCGAGCCTAGCCGGAAGCACTTCGAGCGGTCAGCACATCGGGTCGGTCGTCGGAACCGTTCCGTTGATGAGGAACTCATCGACAGCACTGTTTACGCAGTCATTCGACTTGTTGTACGCGGTGTGGCCCTCGCCGTCGTAGGTCACGAGGTGACCCTTGACGAGGGTGTCGGCGACCGTAACCGCCCAGCTGTACGGCGTCGCAGGATCGTTGGTGGTTCCGACGACAAGGATGTCGGCGGAGCCCGGCGCGGAGATCGGGGCGCGATCGCGCTTCGCCGGAACCGGCCAGTTCGGACATCCGGTGCCGCCCCACGACATCTGGGGGCCGAAGACCGGGGCGATCACCTTGAGCTGTTCCGCCTCGGCGCGCATTGTCGCCACGTCACCATCGCCGTGAGCATCGAGACAGTTGATGCTGATGAATGCCTCGGTCTGGTTGTCGCGATACGTGCCGTCGGGGTTGCGCCCGTTGTAGTTGTCGGCGAGTTGGAACGCGTATGCCGCATCGCCGCTGAACACCTCGGTGAACAACTGCCGCAAATACTGCCAGTTTCCCTGGTTATAGAGGGGAAGGATGATCGCGGTAAACATCGCGCTACTGCCGAGGCTGCGCCCGTCGTCGTTGCGCAGCGGGCTGCGATCGAGGGTATCGAGAAGCGCACGGATCTCGCCCATCGACGACTCCACGGAGCCCGTGAACGGGCAGTCGCTCGCCCCGTCGCAGTCGACCAAGAACGCTCGAAGTGCGCTCTCGAATCCCTTGGCCTGAGTCGCCGTGCCGTCGAAGTCCGTTGCCGCCGGGTCTACGGCGCCGTCGAGCACGAGCCTGCCGGTCTTCGCCGGGAACAACTCGGCGTAGACCTGACCGAGAAGTGTTCCGTAGGAGTATCCGAGGTAGTTGAGCGTCGTGTCACCGAGGGCAGCCCGCAGCATGTCGAGGTCGCGAGCTGCGCTCGGGGTGTCGACGAGACCCAGAAGTGGTCCGGTCAACTCGAGACAGCGCTCGCCGAACGCCTTCGAGCTTGCCGACAACTCCGCGAGCCACTCATCGCTACCGGGCGTGCCCGGAACGATGTCGTAGATGTAGCTGTCGAGCTCGGCCGGGTCGTTGTAGCACGAGACCGGGGTCGACCGATTGACGCCGCGGGGGTCGAATCCGACGACGTCGAAACTCGCCTGGAGCCGCGCGTCGGTCGCGTAGTCGAGGCTGTCTTTGATGAAGTCATACCCCGAGCCGCCGGGGCCGCCAGGGTTGACAAGAAGGGACCCCACCCGGCTCGACGAGGTCGCGGTCTTGCGCACCAGCGCGAGTTCGATGTCGCCCGCGCTCGTGTCACCCCAGTCCATGGGCGCCGTCGCCGTGGCGCACTGCATCCCGCCACCACAACTCGACCATTCCAGCACCTGGTGGTAGTACGGCGCGAGATCCGCGGCGACCTCTTCGTTGGTGGGCGTCGAGGTCGAGTTGGCGGTCGGTGGCAAGAACCACGACACACACCCCGTCAACGTGAGCGCTGCCGTCAAGGTGAGCGCGACGGCAGCGGAGCGAGCGTGTCTCATGGTCATGCAGCCTTCCTGATTGCGGTGACGAGCATGGCCTCGAGCGCGAGCGCGGGCGCGACGTTGGTGTCGATTCGGCGCCGGGCAATCGCGATCGCGTCCATCGTCGCGATCGTCGTCGCGGCGTCGCTGAGCGCTGCCGTGGCCCGGATCCGATCGATGATGTCCAGATTCACCGGCTCGACGGCGACGCCGAGCTGGATCAGCATGGTGTCCCGGTAGAGCGAGAGCAGATCGACCATGATGCGATCGATTCCGTCGCGCAGGCTTCGGGTCGCCCGACGCTTCTGGTCCTCATCGATTGCCCTGAGTTGAGCGCGCAGTGCTGGCGGAATGGTGCCACCCGGATCGATGCCGAGCGAGCGCATCGCGGCATCCTTCTCCTCGGAGTCGCGCTCCTCGGTGATGGCCTGAGCATCGGACTTGGCGAGCTCGAGCAGCGCGCTCGCAGCCGTCACCGCGTCGGAAACGGAACGGATGCCCAACACCACGTCGAGGGTGCGCTCGCGGCGCTGCCTGGCCTCCGCGTTCGTCGCGAGACGGTGGGCCATGCCGATGTGCGACTGGGCTTGCCTCGCGGCGAGGGTTGCGGTCGCGGCATCCACCCCGTCCCGCCGCTCGAGCAGCTGGGCCACCTCGGCGACGCTCGGAACGCGAAGCCGCACGACCCGCACCCGGGAACGGATGGTCGGGATGAGGTCGGCCTCGCTCGGTGCACACAGAATCCACACCGTGCGCGGCGGCGGCTCCTCGAGCGCCTTGAGCAGCACGTTGGACGTGCGCTCGGTCATGCGGTCGGCATCTTCTATCACCATCACGCGGTAGCGACCCACCGACGGCGAGAACTGTGAGGTCGCAACCAGCTGGCGCACCTCGTCGATCGAGATGATCACGCGCTCTGTTGCCAAGACACCGAGGTCGGGGTGGGTGCGTGCCGCCACCTGCCGACGGGTCGCTTCGTCGTCACCGCCGAGCAGGGCGGTCGCGAAAGCGTAGGCGAGATTGGACCGGCCGGAGCCGGGAGGGCCGGTGATGAGCCACGAATGGGTCATCGAGGAGTCCCCGCTGCCCCCGATTCTGGAGGCTGCCGCCGCGGCTTCGACGACGGCAATGGCGTCGTCTTGGCCGGTCAGTTCGTCCCAGAGTGCCACGCGCTCAGCCTAGATCAGGCCGGTGACGCGATCGCGAATCGCCGCCGCAATCGTCTCGACCGGGTCCCGAGCGTCGAGTACGAGAAAGCGGTCGGGCTCGGCGGCGGCGAGGTCGAGGTACGCCTCACGCACGCGCGCGTGAAAGTCGTCACCGGCCGCCTCCAGCCGGTCGTATTTGGTGCGGTCCGCGAGACGGTCTGCGCCCTCGTGCAGGTCAAGCAGAATGGTCAGATCGGGCAGCAGCGACTCGGTCGCCCACAGCGAGACCTCGCGCACCTCAGCGCCGCCGAGCACGCGGCCGGCGCCCTGGTAGGCGACCGACGAGTCGAGGTAGCGATCCTGAACGACGATCTCGCCGCGCTCCAACGCCGGACGCACCTTGGTGGCAATGTTGTGGGCACGGTCGGCGGCGTAGATCAACGCTTCGGCCCTCGGGGCGATCTCGCCGCGGCGGTGCAGCACCATCTCGCGCAACTCGAGTCCGAGGTCGGTGCCGCCTGGCTCACGCGAAACGACGACCGTGCGGCCCTGAGCCTCGAGCCAGTCGACGAGGATGCCAGACTGCGTCGACTTGCCCGACCCGTCGCCACCCTCGAAGGTGATGAACAACCCGCTTGTGGAGTGGCCGGACATCAGGCCTTCTTCGCCGGAGCTTTCTTGGCCGCCGGCTTCTTCGCCGCAGCCTTCTTAGCGGCCGGCTTCTTTGCTGCCGCTTTCGCCTTCGGCTTCGCCGGTCCCTTCGCGCGCTTGTCGGCAAGCAACTGCACCGCGCGGTCGAAGTCGATGTCCTCGACGGTCTCGCCGCGCGGGATTGTCGCGTTCGTGGTGCCGTCGGTGACGTAGGCGCCGAACCGGCCATCCTTGATCTTGATCGGCTTTTCGCTCTCCGGGTCGGGAAGCTCGAATTCCTTGAGAGCACTCGATGCCGCGCGTCCGCCGTACTTGGGCTGGGCGTAGAGCTCGAGGGCGCCGGCGAGATCGATCTCGAAGATTTGATCTTCGCTCGGCAGCGAACGGGTGTCGGTGCCACGTTTGAGATACGGGCCGTAGCGGCCGTTCTGCGCGGTGATCTCGGTTTCGAGCTCGGGGTCGACTCCGACGACTCGCGGCAAGCCAAGCAACGCCACTGCGGTGTCGAGGTCGATCGTCGCCAAGTCCATAGTCTTGAAAATGGATGCCGTGCGCGGCTTGACGACCGCGACCTTCTTCGGCTTCTTGATCTTCACTTCGCCGGTCTTGGGATCGATGATCTCGACGGGCTCGGCCACCGGCAACTCGGGTTCGAGTTCGGTCACGTACGGACCGAATCGGCCGTCTTTCGCGACGATCTCTTTTCCGGTCTCCGGGTGCACGCCGATGACGCGATCACCGATCACCGGCGCATCGATCAACTCGCGCGCCTTCTCGGCGGTCAGCTCGTCTGGAGCAAGATCCTGCGGGATATTGACTCGACGCGGGGTCTCCGGGGTCTCCCCCGGAGCCTCAAGATACGGGCCGTACTTGCCAATGCGCAGCGTGATGTCGTCGGCGAGCCGGATCGAGTTGATCTCGCGCGCGTCAATCTCGCCGAGGTTGTCGATGACGGTGCGAAGACCCCGGTAACGCGCGCTTCCGAAGTAGAAGCCGGTCAGCCACTCGACCCGGTCTGCTTCACCCCCGGCGATGAGGTCGAGGTCGTCTTCCATGCCCGCGGTGAAGTCGTACTGCACCAGGTCGGTGAAGTACTCCTCGAGCAGTCGCACGACGGAGAACGCGATCCAGTTGGGGATCAAAGCCTGACCGCGCGGTGTGACGTAGCCTCGGTCGATGATCGTCGAGATGATGCTCGCGTAGGTCGAGGGGCGTCCGATGCCGAGTTCCTCGAGCTGCTTGACGAGGCTCGCCTCGGTGTACCGCGGCGGCGGGCTGGTCTCGTGCCCCTTGGCCTCGACGTCGACCAGGGTCAGCGTCTGCCCCTCGGTCAGCGGCGGAAGCTTCGCCTCGGTGGGCTCGGCCGCTTCGGCGTTGCGCTCCTCGTCGTGACCCTCCTCGTAGGCGTGCAAGAAGCCGCGGAACGTGATGACAGTTCCGGATGCCGCGAACTCGGCAACCGTTGCGTTGCCTGCCGTTGCCGAGATCGTGACCGATGCCGTGGAACCCTTGGCATCCGCCATCTGGGATGCGACGGTGCGCTTCCAGATCAGGTCGTACAGTTTCCAGTCGTTGCCGCGCAGCGTCGCCTGAAGCTCGCTCGGCGTGCGGAACGTGTCACCGGACGGGCGGATCGCCTCGTGCGCCTCCTGCGCGTTCTTGCTCTTGCCGGTGTAGACGCGCGGGGCATCCGGAACCGTCTCGGCACCGTAGAGTGCCCTCGCCTGGGTGCGAGCCGCCTCGATGGCCTCTTTCGAGAGCGTGGCCGAGTCGGTTCGCATATAGGTGATGTAGCCGTTCTCGTAGAGCGACTGGGCGACACTCATGGTCTGGCGCGCGGAGAAGCGCAGCTTGCGACCGGCCTCCTGCTGAAGCGTCGAGGTCGTGAACGGTGCCGCCGGGCGGCGCGTGTACGGCTTGGACTCGACGCCGGAGACGACGATCGGCACGTTCGGTGCGCGCAACGCTTCGGCGAGCGCGGCAGCCGCCGCCTCGTCGAGCGTGACCGCGTCACCCTTCAGGTTTCCGCGGTCGTCGAAGTCGCGGCCGGCGGCGATGCGCTTGCCGTCGATGCGCACGAGCTTGGACTCGAACCGCTGCGCAGACTCCAGCGGGCTGAGTCCGGCAATCAGGTCCCAGTAGCTTGCCGTGACGAAGGCGAGGCGCTCGCGCTCGCGGTCAACGACCAACCGAGTCGCCGCGGACTGCACGCGGCCGGCCGAGAGACCGGGCCCCACCTTGCGCCACAGCACCGGCGAGATCTCGTAGCCGTACAGCCGGTCGAGGATGCGCCGGGTCTCCTGCGCGTCGACGAGCGCCGTATCGATCTCGCGGGTGTTGTCGAGTGCGTGATGGATCGCATCCTCGGTGATCTCGTGGAAGACCATCCGCTGCACGGGAACCTTGGGCTTGAGCTCCTGCAAGAGGTGCCACGCGATGGCCTCGCCCTCGCGGTCCTCATCAGTTGCGAGGAAGAGTTCGTCGGCGCCCTTGAGCGCTCGCTTGAGATCCGCGACCGTCTTCTTCTTCGCGTCGGAGACCACGTAGTACGGCTCGAAGCCATTGTCGACATCCACCGAGAACTTGCCGAGCGAACCCTTTTTCAGCTCGGGCGGGAGGTTCTTGGGCTCGATCAGGTCGCGGATGTGCCCCACCGACGACATGACCTCATAGTCATCGCCCAGGTACTTGGCGATCGTCTTCGCCTTGGTGGGCGACTCGACGATGACGAGCTTCATGGACACAACTCTCCTAGGGCCGGATGCCGCGGCTGCGGTGTTGGCATCAGCGACACCATACACACACAGTCCGCGCAGTCACCTAATCCGGCTCGCCGACACGGGGGCCGGCGGTCGCGCGGGCCGTGACCGCGATACCGACGATCTGGCGACTGACGCTGACCGTCGCGACGAGTCCGTCGAGGTCGCACGCGGTGACGGATGCCCCGTTGGCGGCGGCCACGCGGGCCGCGACTTCGCACGGGAAACCCGCCGCCCGGCCGACGATCGCGTCGGCCGCGGCGAGGGCTGCGGCATCCGCTGCGGCCGCGACGGACTGCTTCACGGCGAGTGCACTATAGAGAGGTAGCACGGTGGCCGTGAGCGCCGCGATCGCCGCCGCGAGCCCGACCGCGATGATGGTGCCTGAGCCGCGGTCGCTCACGGCCCGCCTCAGCGCGCCTCCCCCGCCTCACAGCCCACCGGCAAGCGCGCAGCTCGAGGCCGAGATGGTGAGACCGAACGCCGCGGGTGCGCTGAGGCTCACGCAGGCGAGATCCCCGTCGACGTGCTGGGCCAACGTTGCACCCGGCACCTCGCGCGCGGCTCGGGCGGCGGCAACCGACGCGAGTTCGCCTCGGGCCACGGAACGCGCGGCGTGCGCCGCGGCATCCTGAAGCCGCAGGTGCTGACCGGCCACCTGCATGCCCGTCAGGCACGCGGCGAAGACGAGCACGACGGCCGGCAGAGCGACCGCGAACTCGGCGGTGACCGTGCCGGACTCGCATCGGGTGGCAGGTCGAACCCGGCTAGCCCGGGAGTTGCAGCGCATTGCGAATAATGTCGGTGAGCATTGCCCGCACCTCGTCTGAGCGCAAGATGACCACGAGAAGTCCGGCGAAACCCACCGCGGCGAGCGTCGCGATGGCGTACTCGGCGGTGGCCGCGCCGGAGTCGGATCGAATCAGGTTCTTCATGACGGCTAGCCTCCCTTCGCCGAAGACGTGTTCCGGCCGAAGAGCCGAGGTCGGTTGATCGTCGGTCAGAACGACCCGACTGTTGACGAGATGACCGTGATCAACAGCGGGATCACGCCGAGAGCCATGAACGCGGGCAGGATGCACAGCCCTAGCGGAAGCATGAGTCGCACCCCCAACGCGGCCGCCTTCACCTGAGCGTCTGACCGGGCCGCGCGCCGAGCTTCCTCCGCTTCGCTGCGCAACAGCTCGCCCGCCGGAACACCGGCACGCCGCGACAAGTCGAGAACGCCGCTCGAGGTCACCGACTCGGCACGCCGAACACTCCTCCCGCCGCCCGCACCGTCGCCACCGCCCGGTCGAGCGAGGCGCCACCCCCGACCGCGATTGCCGTCAGGTCGAGGTCGAGTCCCGGCGTCGCGTCGGTGGGTCGCGCCGCCCTGACGAGTCGCCGGTTCCAGCGGTGCGCGGTGAACACGCCGAGCCCGCCTGCTGCCAGACAAGCCCATCCCGGTGCCGTGGTGAGCAGCGTGCCCAGGGTGTCGAACCCGAGCGCGAAGCCGAAGAACATGCCGACGAACGGCAGCACCATAACGATGCGAGCCGTCGCGACCGGGCCCGCGAGGGCCACCGTCACGTCGCGCTGGGTCTGGGCGAGCGATCGCAGCGACCCCGCGTACGCGGCAAGGCTCGGCGCCAGTGGGGCTCCGGCCTCCGTCGCAACCGCCCACGCGGCGGCGAGCCCGCGCCACGCTCCCGCCTCGAGCGGGTCGAACGTCACTGCTGCCGCCGCGATCGCATCCGCAATGTCGGCCGGATCGGCGCCCGCGGCGGCGAGAACGGCCGACGACGGCGAACCGACGGCGAGGTGCCGCCACGCCGAGGACGGGGCGACCCCGGCGGCGAGAAGCACCGCGAGCCGCTGAGCTGTGCTGGCCACGGTCGCGAGTGAATCCGCCGGAACCGAGCTCATAGACGAACCACGAGACGATCTCGCTCGTCGAGGGCGAGAGCGGCGAGCCCGACGAGTCGACGCTCGCCCCTGGCGCGCTCGACGTGCAGCACCGCCCGGAATGCGCTCACCGCCTGCCTGCCCACCGCCATCGCATCCAGACCAGCAAGCGCACCGAGGGCCTCGAGTCGCGCGGGGACGTCCGCGAGCGAGTTGGCGTGCAGCGTGCCTCCCCCGCCGTCGTGGCCCGTGTTCAGCGCGGAGAGCAGTTCGCGAATCTCCTCGCCGCGGCACTCCCCCAGCACGAGCCGATCGGGGCGCATTCGCAGTGCTTCGCGAAGTAGGCGGGCGAGGCCGATGCCGCCCGCACCCTCGAGGTTGGGCTGCCGCGCTTCCAGCGAGACGAAGTGGGGATGCCGCGGCCGGAGCTCGGCGACATCCTCGATCGCGACGATGCGCTCGGCGGGGGACGCCTCGCCCAGCATCGCCGCCAACAGCGTCGTCTTTCCGCTGCCCGCTGCGCCGGTCACGAGGAGGTTGGCGCGGCCGCGAATCAGCTCGCGAACCCTGTCAACAGACACGGCGCCGAAGAACTGCGCGACGTCGAGCTCATCCAGCGTCGGCGCGACCGGCCGAGGAACCCGAATCGAGAGCAACGTGCCACTAGTCGAGATCGGCGGCAGCACGGCGTGCACCCGGATGCCGCCGGCCAGTCGCACATCGACGGTCGGGGTGGCTTCGTCGATGTGCCGACCGCCCAAGGAGATGAGTCGCACGGCGAGCTCGCGAAGCTCACGCTCGTCTAGGTAGAGAGCGCGGCGTTCGAGTTCGCCCCCGCGATCGACCCACAGCTCGCCGGGACCGTTGACCACGACATCCGTCACGCCCGGCTCGGCGATGACACCCGCGAGCGGACCGAACTCGTCGCGGCCCGCGACCAGCTGAGGCCGCGACAGCGCCTCGGGTTGGCCGGGCGGTCGCGCCACAAACGGCTCGACCACGGCGGCGTCACTCACCCCGGCACGCTACGCCGCGAGCCTCCGTCGCCGGTCCGTCGCGCAGCTCTCGTGGTCGGCGGTGCGGCATCCGCCCCTGTGCAGGAGCTGCCATGCCCGCTCAGGGGCGCCTTCCTGTCCCTACGGGGCCGCCCCGAGCGCAACACCGCGCCCCTCGCAACAGGACAGACGGCGTTCCGCGAGCTCGTCAATCGGGGACGCGTCGGCGGGGCGGGACGGGACGGGACGCGTCGGCGGCGGGGCGGCGACGCGTCGGGCGGCGGGACGGGCGCGGCCTTAAATAGAGAGGGGCGGCGCTCATTGGGGGGAACGAGCGCCGCCACAGTGGTACCGGATTGGGGGGAATCACTGGCACCACCTTCGCCGCATTTGCATGCGACGGCCCCAGTGTATCGCAGACCGTCCCAAGATCAATGGGAAGTTACCGGCGAGCGCTAGGATCGAAAAGTTACTCTGTTCACAACAGTTCGCGGCTTCCTGGCGGCCCCGCGAGATCGATGAGGATCCGTATGCCCAGCAATTCGATTGACAGCCTTCTTAACGAGACGCGCCACTTCCCGCCAAGCGCCGAGTTCGCGTGCAGCCTCGATCAACGACCCCGCGGTTTACGCCACGGCCAAGTCCGATCGCGAGGCGTTCTGGGCCGAGCAGGCCCGGGACCTCGTTCACTGGCACAAGCCGTTCACCGAGGTGCTCGACTGGAGCAATGCCCCCTTCGCAAAATGGTTCGCCGATGGCGAGCTCAACGTCGCCTACAACTGCCTCGACCGCCACGTCGAGGCCGGCAATGGCGACCGAGTCGCAATTCACTGGGAGGGCGAGAACGGCGACACCCGCAGCCTCACCTACGCGCAGCTCACCGCCGAGGTCAAGAAGGCCGCCAACGCCATCGCGGCGCTCGGCATCGGCCAGGGCGACCGCGTCGCGATCTACCTGCCGGTCATCCCCGAGGCTGTCATCGCCATGCTCGCGGTGGCTCGCCTTGGCGCCGTGCACTCCGTCGTCTTCGGTGGCTTCAGCGCCGAAAGCCTGCGCAGTCGCATCGACGATGCAGAAGCCAAGCTCGTCATCACGGCCGACGGCGGCTGGCGCAAAGGCAAGGTTTTCCCGCTGAAGAACGCGGTGGATGCCGCACTCGAGAACGGCACCAGCACCGTGTCATCCGTTCTCGTCGTCAAGCGCGGCGAAAACGACGTCGAGTGGACCGATGGGCGCGACATCTGGTGGCACGACGCCGTCGGTTCGGCCGAGCCGGAGCACGTCGCCGAGGGCTTCGAGGCGGAGAACCCACTGTTCATCCTGTACACCTCGGGCACGACGGGAAAGCCCAAGGGCATTCTGCACACCTCGGGCGGCTACCTCACCCAGGTGGCGTTCACCCACCGGGAGGTCTTCGACCTGCACCCCGAGACGGATGTCTTCTGGTGCACCGCCGACGTCGGCTGGGTCACCGGCCACAGCTACGTCGTCTACGGCCCGCTAGCAAACGGCGCCACGCAACTCATGTACGAGGGAACCCCGGACACACCGCATCCCGGCCGTTGGTGGGAACTCGTCGAAAAGTACAAGGTGTCGATCTTGTACACGGCCCCTACCGCTATCCGCTCGTTCATGAAGCTCGGTCGGCAGATTCCGCAGAAGTTCGACCTGTCGAGCATTCGCGTTCTCGGGTCGGTCGGTGAGCCGATCAACCCCGAAGCGTGGATCTGGTACCGCGACATCATCGGCGCCGGGGTCACCCCCGTGGTCGACACCTGGTGGCAGACCGAAACGGGCGCGATCATGATCTCGGCGCTCCCCGGGATCACCACACTCAAGCCAGGATCGGCGCAGGTGCCGATTCCGGGCATCCGTATCGACATTCTCGGCGAGGACGGCACCCGTCTCGACCCGCCTCAGGGCGGTCTGCTCGTGGTCAGCGAACCGTGGCCAGCGATGCTGCGCGGCATCTGGGGCGACCCGGACCGCTACATCGAGACCTACTGGTCGAAGTTCTCGAAACCCGAAGAGGGCGTCTGGAAATACTTCGCGGGCGACGGAGCCCACGTCGACGCCGACGGCGACATCGTGCTGCTCGGCCGCGTCGACGACGTCATGAACGTCTCGGGTCACCGCCTGTCGACACAGGAGATCGAGTCAGCGCTCGTCTCGCACCCGATCACCGCCGAAGCCGCGGTCGTCGGGGCCGCGGACGAGCAGACCGGGCAAGCAGTCGTCGCCTTCGTGATTCTCAAATCGAATCAGGCGGATGCCCAGACCGCCGACGAGGCATCCGCGCTACTGCGGGCGCACGTCGCGGAGCAGATCGGGGCGATCGCTAGGCCCCGTCAGATCTTCATCGTGGCCGAGCTGCCGAAAACCCGCTCCGGAAAGATCATGCGCCGGCTGCTTCAGGATGTGGCGGAGGGCCGCGAGATCGGCGACACGACGACGCTCGCGGACACGAGCGTCATGCAGATCATCAGCGACAAGCTGAAGTAACCGTGCCGGTGATCGAGCTCGTCGAGATCTCGACAAGCTCGATCACCGGATCACGCGAACTCGAACACGAACTCGATCTCGACCGGCGCATCCAGGGGAAGCACTGCCACACCGACGGCGCTGCGCGCGTGCACCCCGGCCTCGCCGAAGATCTCGCCCAGCAACTCTGACGCGCCATTGATGACACCGGGCTGGCCGGTGAACGACGGGTCGGATGCCACGAACCCGACGACCTTGACGACGCGAGTGATGCGGTCGAGAGATCCGATCGCCGTGCGCGCGGCGGCAAGCCCGTTGAGCACGCAGACGCGGGCGAGTTGCTTCGCGGCATCCGCATCGACTTCGGCACCGACCTTACCCGTTGCAGGAAGCGCGCCGTCGACCATGGGCAGCTGGCCCGAGGTGAACACGAGGTTGCCCGCTGTGACTGCCGGAATGTAGGCGGCGACGGGCTTGGATGTTGCCGGAACGACGAGGCCGAGCTCGGCGAGTCGATCATCGAGGTGGGACATTTTTCTAGGCTTCCTTCTTCTCGCGCTTGAGGTAGGCGACGAGCCCACCCTCGGGTCCGGTGATGACCTGGACCAGTTCCCAGCCCTCGTCTCCCCAGTTGTTGAGAATGGCCGCGGTGTTGTGAATCATGAGCGGCGTTGTGAGGTACTCCCACGTTGGCATTGGCAGTGTCCGTTCAGGTTGAGTGAAGGTCGAGTCCCGTACGATTGATTGTATGTCTGCCCAAAAAACTCCGCGTAGAGGCGTCTTCACCGGTATCGCCGGAATCCTCGGATTCAGCGCCCTCAGCGGCCTGCTGGTGACCGTCATGATCGCCCCCGCCCTTGCCGTCACCGGCATCACGGCGTCGAGCACCATCGGTATCTTCGACAGCCTCCCCGAGTACATCGAGATCGGCCAACAGCCCGAGCGCAACACGATCTATGCGCAGTACACCGGCGGGGGTAGCGTGAATGGCTATCTCCCGATCGCGACAATCTACGACCAGAACCGCCAAGAGGTGTCGTACGACGACATCTCCGCGTTCGCGCTGGATGCCGCGGTCGCCGGTGAGGACCGCCGGTTCTGGGAGCACGGCGGCGTCGATGTACCCTCGGTGATTCGTGCGGCGTTGGGCACGGCCACCGGAACGGATGCGGGTGGTGCTTCGACTCTCTCGATGCAGCTCGTGAAGAACATCAATGTGCAACAGGCTCTCCAGGAACCCACGGAGGAGTTGCGCCAGATCGCATACGACGCGGCAGTCGACGCCAACTTCGACCGCAAGCTCAAAGAGATGAAGCTCGCGATCGGCCTCGAGAAGGCGTACACGAAGAAGGAAATCCTCACCGCGTACCTGAACATCGCCTTCTTCGCCGACAACACCTACGGCATTCAGGCCGCGGCCCAGCGCTACTACAGCGTGGACGCCAAGGACCTGACCCTCCCGCAGGCGGCCAGCCTGATCGCGATCGTGCAGTTCCCGAACCAGCGCGGTCTCGACAATCCAGACAACTACCAGGCCAACAAAGACCGCCGCGACGTCATCTTGTACAGCATGCTCGATGTCGGCGATATCACTCAGGCCGAGTATGACGAGGCAGTCGCGGTTCCCATCGACGAGACGACACTCGTTCCGTCGGAGCCGACCAACGGATGCCTCGGCGCCTACCAGTACGCGAAGTGGTTCTGCGACTACGTCGTCAAGAACGTCAAGAACTTCGAGTTCCTCGGTGCGAACGAACAGGAGCGCGCCGACAACTGGAAGCGCGGCGGCTACTCGTTGTACACCACCCTCGACCTCGACATTCAGATCAACGCTCAGAAGCAACTCTGGGCATACGCGAACCCCAAGGAGACCGCGCTCGCACTCGGAGCGGCGACAGTCTCGGTACAGCCCGGCACCGGCCGGGTGCTCATCATGGCCGAGAACAAGGTCTTCGACGACACGCTTGAGGGCGGCGGACCGGGCACCTCGGCCGTCAACTACAACACCAGCTACGACTACGGCGGGTCTAGCGGTATGCAGTCCGGATCGACCTACAAGCTGTTCACCCTGCTCGACTGGCTGAAGAGTGGCAAGGGCATCTACGAGCGCGTCAACGGAAACGCCCGCACAGAGAACCAGGCCAAGTTCAAGGACAGTTGCACCGACGGCGGTGGACCGTACGGTGGCCCGTACCCGTTCAAGAACGACTCCGGTGGCAGCCCCGGGGCCATCGCGGTCTACGACGCGACGGTCGGATCGGTCAACGGCGCGTTCATCTCGATGGCGCTCCAACTCGACATGTGTGACATCCGTGGGGTTGCGGAGTCGTTGGGCGTCGAGCGCGCCGACGGCAAGCATCTCGAGACAAACCCCTCGTCGGTGTTGGGAACCAACCAGGTCACCCCGCTGAGCATGGCTGGCGCGTACGCCGCGGTCGCGGCAGGCGGAAAGTACTGCCCGCCGATCGTGGTGGACAAAGTCACTGACCCGGATGGCAAGGAACTCGCCGGACAAGTCAGCGAGTGCCGGCAAGCCGTCGCGCCCGGGGTTGCAGCAACCGCAGCGTTCGCGCTCGCGGGCGTCATGAGTGGCGGTACCGGTAGCGGATCCAACCCCGGCGACGGCATCCCGATCATCGGTAAGACGGGAACAACCGACAACGCCGAGCAGACGTGGATTATCACGTCCACGACTCGGGTGGCCACGGCGACGTGGGTCGGCAACTCGATCGGCAAGGTCTCGCTCTCTAGCTACGAGTGGGAGGGCATCACCGGCAGCAGGCTGCGGCACACCATCATGTTCAACACCGTCAGCGTGATCAATGCGAAGTACGGCGGTAAGGCCTTCCCGGAGCCCGACCCGACGCTACTCACCGGTTCGGGACTGCAGGTTCCTGATGTTCGCGGCCTCTCCCCCGAGGCAGCGAAGGCTCTCCTGGAGGGTCTTGGCTTCATCTACGCGGACGGCGGTCAGGTCGACTCAGAGGTCGAGGCGGGCAAGGTCGTCAGCACTGACCCTGCTATTGGCACGCTGTCGGCGAGAGACACCACTATCAAGGTGTTCACTAGCAAGGGCAACAAGGTTCCGTTCCCGGATGTCGTGGGCGACGGACAGACCAACACCTACGGAGCGGCCGAGGGGCAACTCAACGGCCAGGGATTCACGGATGTCAGTCAGGTCTGTTCGGCGCTACCGCCGGGCACCCTGCCCAGCGACCCGCGCGTCGATAAGGTCTCGGCATCCAACCCGTCACCCGGAGCGTTTGTGCTCCCGGGTGCGAAGGTCAAACTCACCGTGACCAAGCTCGCGTGCCCGTAGCACGAAGCCTCAACCCCGTAGCCACCGCGATCACCGCGGTGGCTACGGTGGGGCTCGCCGCGTTCGCGTGGGGCTCGCTGGTGGAACGCAATCGGTTCACGGTGCGGCACGAGACGCTGCCGATTCTCGACCCGGGCGCTCGCCCGATCACGGTCTTGCACATCGCCGACCTTCACCTGGCGCCGTGGCAGAACAACAAGATCGACTGGGTGCGCTCTCTGGCGCTGCTCGAGCCCGACCTCGTGATCAATACCGGCGACAACTTCGGTCACCCGGACGCCTTGGATGCCATCCAACACGCGCTGGCGCCGTTCGCGAACACCGCGGGCGTGTACGTCAACGGGTCAAACGACTACTTCGGCCCGGAGTTCAAGAATCCTTTTCTGTACTTTGGCGGCCCATCCGGCCGCACGTCGAGGGCCGCGACGCTGCCCACGGCGGCGCTGGAAAGCTTCTTCGAGGACTCACTCGGGTGGCTCGGGCTCAACAACGCGGCGAGAGCGATCGAGCTGCGCGGATCCCGACTCGAGTTCTTCGGCGTCAATGACGCGCACCGTGGCTGGGACCGGCTCGATCGGCTGCCGGGTTTGGTGGAAGAGATGCGCGAGAACGTCGGCTGGCAGGATGACCGTTCAGGTCCAGAGCCCGTTGCGATCGGCGTCACCCACGCCCCGTATCGTCGCGTGCTCGACGCGTTTGTGACCAACGGCGCCGAGGCGATCTTCGCCGGACACACGCACGGCGGGCAAGTACGCATACCGGGGCTGCCTGCACTCGTGACCAACTGCGACATCCCGCGAGAGCAAGCACAGGGGCTCAGCGTGTGGCACCACGCGCGCCGCGCGGCGTTCCTCAACGTCAGTGCTGGCATCGGGACATCCATCTACGCCCCTGTGCGATTCGCCTGCGCGCCCGAAGCGGTCGTCGTGACGTTGGTGCCCGGAGATATCGGCTATTCTTGATCAGGTTCGCGCCTTCAGGGGCGGGGACGATCGGGGTGTGGCGCAGCTTGGTAGCGCGCTTCGTTCGGGACGAAGAGGTCGTGGGTTCGAATCCCGCCACCCCGACGGCTACGACCGGGATTGCCGTGAGGCGGTCCCGGTCTTTTCGTTGCTACCCGGCGACTCAGCTGAAGTCGGCGTCCGGCCCGCTGCCGTAGCTGAAGTCAACCTTGGGGCGATACCCGCTGTTGAGTACGCCGCCGCTCTCCTCGAGGTAGCAGGAGCCGCACAGGGACTCGTACGTGACATCCACGCCATCGATGGCGACCTGATCGCCGTCGAAGATGTACCGGTCGCCGACCTTGCGCGCGTTGAAGACCGCCTTGCGGCCACAACGGCAGATCGTCTTGAGCTCCTCGAGGGAGTGTGCGATCTCGAGAAGCCTGCGACTGCCCGGAAACGCGACGGTCTGAAAGTCGGTGCGGATGCCGTACGCAAGCACCGGAACTCCGCCGACGATCGCGATTCGCAGCAGGTCGTCCACCTGCGCCTCGGTCAGAAACTGGGCCTCATCGACCAGCAGACAGCTCACCGGTAGCCCGGTCGCCGCGAGCACCCGGGCGCTCTCGGCGGCGAACTTCTCGTAGATGTCTTCGTCGGGGGTCACGGTGAAGTCGACCGGCCTGGTGACACCGAGGCGCGACACGATCGCGGACTCACCCTTGGTGTCGATGTCGGGCTTGGCCAGCAGAACCTGCTGGGCGCGCTCCTCGTAGTTGTATGCCGCCTGCAGCAGCGCCGTGCTCTTGCCGCTATTCATCGCTCCGTAGCGGAAGTACAGCTTGCTCAACTCAGATACCCGTCCTCAGCGGCCCGGCGGATGAGCTCGGCTTTCTTGCTCGCGGGTCGATTCACTTTCGCATACTTTTCGCGTACTCGCCGAAGATACGTCTTCGCAGTCTCGTATTGCACGCCCATCTGCTCCGCGACCTGGTTCGTGCTGAGCCCGGCGGCGTAGAGCGATAGGGCTCCCACCTCGCCCGCACTCAGCTTGGGTCGAGTCTGGACAGTGGCGCCCGAGGGCAACGGGCGCCAGTCCCGCTGCATCGTGTGACGGGGATCGATTCCCATCACCGCGCGCGCGGCATCCATAACGTCGCGCATCGGCATCGCCTTGGAGAGAAAGTCTGCGACGCCGGCGTTCATCGCCCGCTCGCGCGCTTCTGGGGTGTCGAGGCTCGAGAGCACGATGACTTTGGCTCCGGCCGCGCGGCAGGTGCGCACTCGCGCCTCGATCGAGACCGGCTCGGTGAGTTGAAAGTCGAGAAGCACTAGGTCGGTCGGGAAGTTGCTGCTGTGCACGAGCTGAAGCCAAGTGGTCGCGCTGAGCACGAGTTCGAAGTCGGGTGCGTTCGCGGAGATCCAGCTGCTCAAGCTGTCGAGCAGCACCTCGTGGTCGTCAAGGATCGCCAAACGCACGCGCTGTGCGGAGTCCCCAGACGCCACGCTCATGCCCGCCCCCCTCAAGGCCAAGAGAGGATTCCTCTCGTACTGCAAGTATGTCACCCGAACGAAAAAATCTGTACCCCGCGCTCGGGGCACATTTTTTCGTGTCGTCAGGGACGGATGCCGAGGGCCTTCGCCGTCGCGGCGAGCGTCTTCGCCGCCCGCTTCGGGTCGTCGGAGAGGTGAGTGCCGTAGCTCGGAATCATCTCCGTGAGCCGCGGCTTCCAGTCTTCCGCGCGGTCGGGGAAACACTTCTCGATCAACGAGAGCATGATGGGAACGGCGGTGGATGCCCCGGGCGAAGCCCCGAGCAGACCCGCGATGCTGCCGTCGGCGGCCGCGACCACCTCGGTTCCGAACTGCAGTACGCCGAGCTTCTTCTTGTCCTTCTTGATCACCTGGACGCGCTGACCGGCCGTGATGCGGTACCAGTCCTCCGGCTTCGCGTTGGGGTAGAACTGCTGCAACTCACGGAACTTGGTGGACGGCCGAGCCGCGAGCTGGCCAATCAGGTACTTGACCAGCGACAGGTTGGAGAGACCGGCGACCACCATCGGAATGATGTTGTGCCACCGGATCGAGGCGAACAGATCCAGGATCGACCCGGACTTCAGGAACTTGGGGCTGAACCCGGCGTACGGGCCGAACATGAGGCTGCCCGTGCCATCCACGACCCGGAGGTCGAGGTGCGGAACCGACATGGGCGGCGAGCCGACCGCCGCCTTGCCGTAAACCTTGGCCCTGTGGTTCGCGACGAGGTCGGGGTTGTCGGTGCGAAGAAACTCGCCGCTCACCGGGAATCCGCCGTAGCCGCGAATCTCCTTGATGCCCGACTTCTGCAGCAGCCCGAGCGCGTAACCACCCGCGCCGACGAAGACGAAGCGCGCGTCGACCGGCGCCTGTGGCGTGCCACCAATGTCGTCGCGCAGTCGCAGACGCCACGAGCCGTCACGGCGACGAGAGATGTTCGTCACCTTGACCTCGGTAGACAGCGTGGCGCCGCCGGCGACGAGACTCGCGTTCAGGTGACGGGTCAGGGCGCCGAAGTCGACATCGGTGCCCGAGGGAATGTGGGTCGCGGCGATGGGCTGCGACTTCAGCCGACCAGGGATCATGAGCGGGGCCCACGACCTGATGGTGCGGGCATCCGTGCTGAACTCCATGCCGGCGAACAGGGGGTGATCCTTGAGGGCCTCGTACCGCTTTCGCAGGTACTCCACGTTGTCGTCGCCCCACACGAAACTCATGTGCGGGGTCGCGGTAATGAACGACGACGGATCGGGCAGCTGCCCGGCACCCACGAGGTGCGCCCAGAACTGGCGGGACACCTGAAACTGTTCGTTGACCTTGACGGCGCCCGCGATGTCGATAGACGAGTCGGCTCGCTGCGGGGTGTAGTTGAGCTCGCAGAGCGCGGAGTGGCCGGTGCCGGCGTTGTTCCAGGGGTTGGAGCTCTCCAGCGCGGCCTCGCCCAGCCGTTCGAAGATCTGGATGTTCCAGGTCGGTTCGAGGTTCTTCAGCAAGACGCCGAGGGTGGCACTCATGATGCCGCCTCCGATCAGCGCAACATCAATGGGTTTGCTCACTAGTTCAGTTTAGTCGCGGCTCGCAGACCCAACCTGCCCAGCTCGGCATTCATGAGGTCCGCCATGTGGGCGTAGCCCTCATCGTTGGGGTGGAGCCCATCGGATGCCATGAACTCGGGGTGGCCCTCGATCCAGTGCGATGCACCGGAGATGTAGTCAGCGCCGATGTCGGCGGCGGCATCCCTCACCCACCCGATGATGGTCTCGACCGACTCGGGGCGCTCATCGGTGTACCAGAACGGCTCGACCACGATGAATCGGGCGTCGGGGAGGCCCGCCTTCAGCCGCGCGAAGTCATCGGCGATCTGCGCCTTGATGCGGTCGGCGGCGCGGTCGAAGCTGAAGTTGTCGTTGAGCCCCATGGTGACGAACACAATGTCGGGGTCATCGGCAATGACGAGGCTCGGCAGGTCTCCGTCGCCGAAGATGCTGCGGTTGTTGATGAAACCGAGGCCGTTGACGCTCGGGTTGAACTCGCTCCAGCCGCGGCTCTCGCAGATGATGGTGGACCAGCGCAGCTCCGGGTCGGTCGCGCCTGTGCCGAGCGTGTACGAGTCGCCGTAGAACGCGACGCGGGTGGCGTTCGGATCGCGCGCCTCGGCGGCATGTGGTTCACCCACGGTCGAACAGCCGCTCAGGGCGAGGCTCGCAGCGACCGCGAGAATCAGTAGCCGTGCCATACCCACTGTTCGGCACCGAGCGAGTTTCCGCTTGCTTAGACCTTCGCCGTGGCGAGCTCGGCCGCGACCAACTCCGCGATCTGCACCGCGTTGAGGGCAGCGCCCTTGCGCAAGTTGTCGTTGCTGATGAACAACGCGAGTCCGCGTCCGTTCGGCACACCCTCATCCTGGCGGATGCGGCCCACGAAACTGGGGTCGTTGCCGGCGGCATCGAGCGGCGTCGGGATGTCGCTCAGCTGCACGCCCGCGGCATCCGCCAACAACTCGCGCGCACGCTCGGGGCTGATCGGGCGGGCGAACTCGGCGTTGATGCTCAGCGAGTGACCGGTGAAGACGGGAACACGCACGCAGGTGCCGCTCACGAGAAGCTCAGGCAGTTCGAGAATCTTGCGGCTCTCGTTGCGAAGCTTCTTCTCCTCATCGGTCTCGCCGAGTCCATCGTCGACGAGGTTTCCGGCGAACGGGATGACGTTGAAAGCGATGTTGCGCGGGAACTTGTCCGCGGCGGGCATCGTCACCGCCGCGCCGTCGTGCACGAGCTCGATTGCGTCCTGCTCGACCGCCGCGGTGACCTGCTGCAGAAGCTCCTCGCCACCGGCGAGACCGGCGCCCGATACCGCCTGGTAGGTGCTGACGATGAGACGCTCGAGGCCGGCCTCGGCGTCGAGCACCTTGAGCACGGGCATGGCAGCCATGGTCGTGCAGTTCGGGTTCGCGATGATGCCCTTGGTCGCCTGCGCGATCGCGTGCGGGTTGACCTCGCTGACCACGAGCGGAACCTCGGGGTCCATGCGCCAACCCGACGAGTTGTCGATGACGAGCACGCCGGCCGCCGCGAAGCGCGGAGCCTGAGCCTTACTGGTCGTGGCACCCGCCGAGAAGATGGCGATGTCGAGGCCGGTGGGGTCGGCGGTCGCGGCATCCTCAACCGTGATCGGCTCGCCCTTGAAGTCGAGCGTGGTTCCCGCGCTGCGGGCCGACGCGAAGAAGCGGATCTCGGCCACCGGGAAGTCGCGCTCCTCAAGGAGGCGGCGCACGACGGCGCCGACCTGACCGGTGGCGCCCACGACGCCGATTCTCACACCGTTACTCATGGGCACAATTCTCGCACAATGGCGCCCGGTGACCGGCCGGACGACTGCCAGTCTGACGCGAGATGCCGCCATCCTTGCCGAGCGTCGGGCGGCGCGCTGCTGGGATCGTGAGGTGCTAGCTTGAACAATCTCGAGGCGGTGAGAGTGTGACTGGTGCAGTGCAATTAGCGATGCTGGGTGTGGTGGTACTCCTTGTCGCGCTGGTGCGGTACTCGATCAAGACCTACCGTCGCGAGCGAATCTCCATCGTTGGTGTCGTGGCGTTCGTTCGTGCTCGGTGCCCTACTTCTTGGGCTCGCTGGAGTTCTCGCCTTCGCCGGGTAGGAAGTCCCGGTGAGGGGCGCCTTGTTGCTCGCCCGGAGCTCGCGCAAGCGCAACAGGGCGCACCTCACGGTGCGGCTGGTGCGATACGCCGTTTCGCGGGGGCTAGCGGCCGGTGCCTCCGTGCACAACGGCCTCGGCGTCGCCGTCGAGGCCGAACGCGGTGTGCACGACGCGCACGGCGTCGTTGATCGTGTCGGCACGTGTCACCACGGAGATGCGGATCTCGCTCGTCGAGATCATCTCGATGTTGATGCCGGCGTCAAACAGCGCGGTGAAGAGCTTCGCCGAGACGCCGGCGTTCGTGCGCATGCCGGCACCGACGACGGCGAGCTTGCCGATCTGGTCGTCGTGCTGCAGGGAGTCGAAGCCGACTACGTCCTGCTCGGCGGTCAGCGCCGTGATCGCGACCTGGGCATCCGACTTGGGCAGAGTGAACGAGATGTCGGTTCGACCCGTGCTTGCGGTCGAGACGTTCTGCACGATCATGTCGATGTTGGCGTTGGTCTTGGCGACGATCGTGAAGATCTGCGCGGCCTTACCCGGGATGTCCGGAACGCCAACCACGGTGATCTTCGCCTCGCTGAGATCCGCGGCGACGCCGGTGATGATGGGCTCTTCCACGATTTCTCCCTCTTTCGGGTTCACGACCAGCGTGCCCTCGTTGTTGTTGAACGACGACCGCACGTGCAGCGTGACGCCGTGCCTGCGGGCGTACTCGACAGCGCGGATGTACAGAACCTTGGCGCCGGCGGCCGCGAGCTCCAGCATCTCCTCGCTGGTGATGCGGTCGATCTTGCGCGCGGCCGGAACGACCCGGGGGTCGGCGGTGAACACGCCGTCGACATCGGTGTAGATCTCGCACACCTCGGCGCCGAGGGCCGCTGCGAGCGCGACGGCGGTCGTGTCGCTGCCGCCGCGACCGAGCGTGGTGATGTCACCGGTGCCCCGGTTGAAGCCCTGGAAGCCGGCCACGATGGCGACGGCGCCCAAGTCGAGCGCCTCGCGCACGCGCTTGGGCGTGACGTCGACGATGCGGGCCGAGCCGTGCTGGGCATCCGTGATCATGCCGGCCTGGCTGCCGGTGAAGCTGAGCGCCTCGGACCCGAGACTCTTGATCGCCATTGCGAGTAGCGCCATCGAGATGCGCTCGCCCGCGGTGAGCAGCATGTCGAGCTCACGCCCGGACGGGAACCGGAACGACCTGCTCGGCGAGATCGAGCAGTTCGTCGGTGGTGTCGCCCATGGCCGACACGACGACAACGACGTCGTGGCCCGCCTTCTTGGTCTCGACGATACGCTTGGCGACGCGCTTGATGCTCTCGGCATCGGCGACCGACGACCCGCCGAACTTCTGGACGATAAGGCTCACGAATTACTCCCGCAGAACGGTGCCGGGGCCTCAAGAGGCGGATGCCCGGACGGCCCCGACGGGGCTCCGAGACACAAGTTTAGGGCACCACCGTCGCGGTGTTACGTGCTGGCGACGCTCGCCCTAGTTCTCGACGAGGCGTCGTCCCTCGAACGCACGACCCAGAGTGACCTCGTCGGCGTACTCGAGGTCACCGCCGACCGGCAGACCGGAGGCGAGCCTCGTGACCCGCAACCCGGGCTGCACGAGCAGGCGCGTGAGATAGGTCGCCGTCGCCTCGCCCTCCAGGTTGGGGTCGGTCGCGATGATGACCTCGGTCACCACGCCGTCGGCCAGCCGCATGACGAGTTGCTTGATCCGCAGGTCGTCCGGGCCGATGTTGTCGATCGGACTGATCGCCCCGCCGAGCACGTGATACAGCCCCTTGAACTCGCGAGTGCGTTCGATCGCGACGACATCCTTCGCCTCCTCGACGACGCAGATCGTCGCCGGTGAGCGGCGCGGATCACGACAGATCGAGCAGGTCTGCTCCTCGGTGACGTTGCCGCAGATGTCGCAGAACCGAACCTTGTCGCGCACGTCACGCAGCACCTCGGAGAGGCGCGTCACGTCGAAACTCTGGGTCTGAAGAATGTGGAACGCGATGCGCTGGGCCGACTTCGGGCCGATGCCCGGGAGCCTGCCGAGCTCGTCGATGAGTTCCTGAACGATGCCGTCGTACATCAGTCGTCCTTCGGCACGGGGACGACGCGGGGGGCCGACTCCTGCTCCTCGATGAAGCTGGCGCCGAGCAGTTCACGCACGACCGACTCGCCGTAGCGCGCCTTCTCGGTGCCCGTCTTCCCGGTGCCCGTCTTCTCGGTGCCCGCCGGGGTCGGGTCTGGGTTCGCCTTGGCGGCGCGCTTCGGGTCGGGTCGGCTCGCTGGGTCGGGCTCGGACGACGGGATCTCGGCTACCGCCCAGCCCGCGGCATCCTTGGCACCGGGCTGTTGTGCCGCTGGGGTGGCCTGGACCGCGGCGGCCGGAGGTGTCGGCGCGGTCGCTACGGATGGGGCGGCTACTGCCGGAATGGATGCCTCGGGCACGGCCGCCGGCGTCGGGGCCGCGGAAGTCGTTGCCGCGGCCTTCTGCGCTGCCGCCTTCTGGCTCGCGGACGGATCGGCCTTCGCGATGAACTTCACCCGGAGCCCGAGGATCTCCACGATCGCGCGGCGCAGGAACTCGCTGACGCCCTCACCGGACCCCGCGGGTTGCTTGAAGCTGTCGACATCGTTCTGGCTCACGAAGCCGAGGGTGAGCACGTCGCCGTCGAGCGCGATCGCGTGGGCCGTGTAGACGACCGTCCACGCGCTCATCTTCGTCTTCTGCAGAGACTCGAGAATCTCGGGCCACGCATTGCGGAGCTGTTCGAGACTGACCTCGCCGGCGGCCTTGGTGGTGACGGGCGCGGCTGCGGGTTCGGGGGCTGGCGCGGGAGTCTCGATGCGCGCCTGCGGCGCTACTCGCGCGGTGGAGCTAGGGGAATCGCTTCGCGACTCCGCGACCCCAGCGCCGACGGAGCTGCGCTCTGTCGGGTTCTTACTCGGTTCATCCCCCGCGACCCCGATCCGGCGCTCGAGCCGCTCAACGCGCGCCAAGGCACCGCGTTCGCTGTCGTCGCTGGCGGGCACGAGCATCCGCGCCACCATCAGCTCGAGGTGCAGCCGCGGAGACGTCGCGCCCGTCATCTCGGTGAGCGCGGCATTGACGACGTCGGCAGAGCGCGACAGTTCGGCGGTTCCGAACGAGCTCGCCTGCTGCGTCATGCGGTCGAGCTGGTCCTGCGGGACGCCGCGCAGCACCGCGGCGGCATTGCCGGAGGTGGCCGCAACGATGATGAGGTCGCGCAAGCGCTCCAAGCAGGTCGTCGACGAAGCGCCGCGGGTCCTGTCCGGTCTGGATGACGCGATCGACCGAACCGAAGGCGGCCGCGGCATCCCGGGCCCCGAGTGCGTCGATGACCTCGTCGAGCAGCGCGCCGTGCGTGTAGCCGAGCAGCGCGACCGCGCGTTCGTAGTCGACGACGTCGCCCTCGGATCCGGCCATGAGCTGGTCGAGCAGCGACAGGGTGTCACGAACCGAGCCGCCGCCGGCGCGAACGACGAGCGGCAGCACGCCGGGCTCGACCGTGACCTTCTCGCTCTCGCACAGCTGCTGCACGTAGTCGAGCATCTGGGCCGGCGGCACGAGTCGGAACGGGTAGTGGTGCGTGCGCGACCGGATCGTGCCGATGACCTTCTCGGGCTCGGTCGTCGCGAAGATGAACTTCACGTGCTCCGGCGGCTCCTCGACGATCTTCAGCAGAGCGTTGAAGCCCTGCGGGGTGACCATGTGAGCCTCGTCGAGGATGAAGATCTTGTAGCGGTCGCGGGCGGGTGCGAACACCGCGCGCTCGCGCAGGTCGCGGGCGTCGTCGACGCCGTTGTGGCTGGCCGCGTCGATCTCGACCACATCGAGCGAGCCGCCGCCGTCGCGGGACAGCTCGACGCAGCTCGGGCACACACCGCACGGAGTGTCGGTTGGGCCTTCGGCGCAGTTCAGGCAGCGAGCCAGGATGCGCGCACTGGTCGTCTTGCCGCACCCTCGTGGGCCGCTGAACAGGTAGGCGTGGTTGACGCGGTCGGCGCGCAGCGCTGTGCGCAGCGGATCGGTCACCTGCGACTGTCCGATCAACTCGGCGAACGTCTCTGGCCGATAACGGCGATACAGGGCGGCAACCACGTGTCCAGAGTAGTCGCCGCGGCCGACGCCCGGGCGGCGGACCGAGGAGCTAGATCGCGGCCAAGGACTGGCGGGCGATCTCTAGCTCCTCGTTCGTGGGGACGACCAGAACCACGATCGGCGAGTCCGTGGCGCTGATGATGCGAGCATCCCGCGACGGCGCCTCATTGAGTCGGGAGTCGAGACGGATGCCCAAACCTTCGAGCCCGGCGAGCGCGGCCGCTCGCACCGGGGCGCTGTTCTCCCCCACCCCCGCCGTGAAGACGATTGCGTCCGCGCCGCCGAGCACCGCGAGGTAGGCGCCCAGATAGTGGCGCAGACGATGGATGTACACGTCGAACGCGAGGGTGCTCGCGGCATCCCCCGATTGTGCTGCCTCGACCAGATCGCGCATGTCTTGGTGTCCGCTCAGGCCGAGTACCCCGCTGCGCCGGTTGAGCAGGGTGTCCAGTTCGGAGAGATCGAACCCGGCCCGCCTGCCGAGGTGGAACAGCACGCCCGGGTCGATGTCGCCGGATCGGGTGCCCATCACGAGGCCCTCGAGCGGGGTCATCCCCATCGAAGTGTCGACCGAGCGCCCGCCGTCGATCGCGCACACCGACGCCCCGTTGCCGAGGTGGAACACGATCTGGCGCACCTCGGTGACGGGCCGCGCCAGCAGGTCTGCCGCCCGACGCGAGACGTACTGGTACGACGTGCCGTGGAATCCGTAGCGGCGCACCGAATGTTCGGCGGCCACGCCGGCGTCGATCGCGTACGTGAATGCGGCGGGCGCGAGGCTCTGGTGGAACGCGGTGTCGAACACCGCGACCTGCGGCACGTCAAACGCCGTGCGTGCCGCCCTGATGCCGGTGAGGTTGGCGGGATTGTGCAGAGGAGCTAGGGCACTGAGCGCGTCAATCGCACGCTCGACCTCGGGGGTGATGACCGTCGCCGCGGTGAACCGGTCACCCCCGTGCACGACCCGGTGTCCGACGACGACCGGATGCTCGCCCCCGAGCTGATCGACAATCTGTCGCATCGCGGACTCGTGATCCCCCGCCCCACCGCCGGGCTCCCCGATCCGCTCGACGATCCCGCCGCGCACGGACGTTCCGGATTCCGCGTCGAGAAGCTCCCACTTGATCGACGACGACCCGGAGTTGACGACGAACGCGAGACTCACGACGCACTCGTCGGTTGGGTCTCGACGCGCTCGACTACCGACTGCGCCTGAATCGCGGTGATCGCGACGGTGTTGACGATGTCGCGGACCAGCGCGCCGCGCGACAGGTCGTTTACGGGCTTCTTCAGGCCCTGGAGCACCGGTCCGATCGCCACGGCGCCCGAGCTGCGTTGCACGGCCTTGTACGTGTTGTTGCCGGTGTTGAGGTCGGGGAACACGAACACCGTCGCCCGACCGGCCACCTGAGAGTCGGGCATCTTGGCTTTGGCGACCGCGACATCCGCCGCCGCGTCGTACTGGATGGGACCGTCGAGCACGAGGCCGGGTGCCCGCTCCCGCACGATAGCTGTCGCCTGCCTGACTTTCTCGACATCGGCCCCCACGCCAGACTCACCGGTCGAGTACGAGAGCATCGCGACCCGTGGATCGATTCCGAACTGCTCGGCGGTCGCCGCCGCCGACAGGGCGATGTCGGCGAGTTGCTCGGCCGTCGGGTCGGGCACCACAGCGCAGTCACCGTACACGAGCACCCGATCTTCGAGGGCCATGAAGAACACGCTCGAAACGATGGAGACGCCCTCCCTCGTCTTCACGAACTCGAGAGCGGGGCGAATCGTGTGCGCCGTCGTGTGCGCCGCCCCCGACACCATCCCGTCGGCGAGGCCCAACTGCACCATCATCGTTCCGAAGTACGACACGTCGGTGACGATGTCCCGCGCATCTTCGATGGTGACGCCTTTGTGAGCGCGCAGCCGGGCGTACTCGGTGGCGAAACGCTCCCGCAATTCCGGGTCGAGCGGGCTCACAATCTGGGCCGACCCTAGGTCGACGCCGAGCCCACTGGCGCGCGCTCGCACGTCGGCTTCGGTGCCGAGGATCGTGAGATCCACGACCGACCGACTGAGCAGGGTTCCCGCCGCCTCCAGAATCCGATCCTCGTCGCCCTCGGGCAGCACGATTCGCTTGCGATCCGATCGCGCACGTTCAATGAGCCCGAACTCGAACATGAGCGGCGTCACCGTTTCGGGATCGTCCGCACCGAGCAGAGCGAGCAACTGCTGGCCGTCGATGTGCCGCTCGAACAGAGCGAGGGCGGTGTCGATCTTTCGACGGGATGTCGCGGTCAGACGTCCACGGCTCTGGGAGATTCGCTGGGCCGTCGAGTAGGTGTCGAGGTCGCAGGTCACGATCGGAAGGCGCTCGTCGAGTCCCTCGATGAGGCGATCGATCTCGCCGGACAACGTGAATCCCCCGTTGAGCACGATGCCCGACAACGAAGGGAAGGTCACGGATGCGTGCGCGGTGAGCGCGGCAAGCAGCATCTCGCTGCGGTCCCCGGGGATCACGACGAGGGCGCCCTCGGTGAGATACGGCAGCACGTTCTCCATCGACATCGCAGCAACCACGACATCGAGGGCCTCGCGCCCCATGAGCGCGTCGTCACCCTTCAGAAGCCGCCCGTCGACGGCGGCCATAACTTCGGCGACCGTCGGCGCAATCAGGTACTCGTTCTCCGGCACAGCCCAGGCCGGCACTCGGGATGCCGCTCCGACAACCGAAGCGATGGCATCCAACTGGTCTGGCGCCGCTCGGTTGACGACGACGGCGAGCAGCGACGCGTGGCCGTCCGCGAGTTCGGCGAGCGCGACATCCGCGACCTGACGAAGTTCGTCGGGCGTTCGGGCCCGGGAGTTCTCCATGTCTTGGCCTGCGAGCACCAGCAGCACGGGCGCTCCGAGGTTGGCGGCGACCCGCGCGTTGAACGCGAGCTCGGTCGGTGTCGCGACATCGGTGTAGTCCGAACCGATAATGACGACGGCGTCGCACGCGCGCTCGACCGCCTTGAACCGCTCGATAATGCGGGTGAGCGCGGCATCCGGGTTCGTCGTGCACCGCCTCATAGGAGACCCCGACACAGTCCTCGTAGTCGAGGTTCACGCCTTCGCGGGACGAGCAGCAACTCGAGCACGAAGTCGGGTTCCGCCGTGGAGCGGGTCACCGGACGAAAGACGCCCACCCGCTCGACCCCACGCAGCAGAGTGTCGACGACGCCGAGCGCGATCGAAGACTTACCGGAGTGTCCTTCGGCCGACGCGATATAGATGCTCTTCGCCACACACCTAGGCTATGCGACGTACTCGCAAACCATCGCGGCACACGGTCGAGCGAAACGCCGCCGTGTCGCGAAGCTCGCGAGGCGCGATGCGCGCACACCATCGCGGCAGGTCGAGCAAAGCGCCGCCGTGGTCGCGAAGCGCGGCGGCGTGTACGGCGCGCGGAAGCGCGTGGCGCCGCAGGGGCGGCGGCGCCACAAAAAGTAAAGACCCCTCGCGCACCCGCCAGAGCCCGGTTACCCTTGCTACGTTTCCGTCCTGGGGGAGTTGGCCTGGATGGCGCCACGCGAGGAGCCACACCGATTGTAGCTTGACCGCCCGTCAGATGCTTCGAGTGCGACCAGCTATGATTTCTTGAGGTCGTTTGCGCTTGCAGCGCAGATGCCCACCAGGAGAATTCGCCTAGTGGCCTATGGCGCACGCTTGGAAAGCGTGTTGGGTGAAAGCCCTCGGGGGTTCGAATCCCCCATTCTCCGCCAAAACTCCATCGCATAACCCAAGCACCAGCACCAGCGCCGATGTCGTAACCCGTGGGGGGACAGTGGTCACACTAGAGCCGGACGCAGAACAGACCGTGCGTGCCCGAGCGCGCGTTTCGCTCATCCGCAGCACCATGATCGGCGCCATCGTCGCGGGCATCCCCCTCTTCGTGGTGTTGTACTGGCTCTCGATCGAACAGGGCAGTTGGCAACGAGTGCTTCTCGCCAACGGCATCTACATCCTCTTCTTCGCCATCCTCGCCTGGCGTCACTCGCGCATCTTCGTCACCGTGACACCGGAGACGATCACCAAGCAGACTCTGCTCAACAGCACTGTCGTCAAGCGAGCGGATGTCGCGGCACTCCACCTCGCTGACCTCCACCAGACCAGCGCACCGGAACTGCTGCCCCAGCTCGTCGCACTCGATTCGAACGGTCGCCGCTTGTTCCGAATGCGCGGCACGTTCTGGGATCGGGACGCCATGGTCACGGTCGCCGATGCGATCGCGGTACCCCTGACCCTCGAGTCGAGTCACCTGACCATCAAAGAGTTTTACGCGAAGCATCCCGGGGTCGCCTATTGGTACGAGAACAAGCTCTGGCTCGCGATCGTGGGAATCGTGGTTGCCTTCGGGGTCTCGTATCTGGTGCTGTCGTGGCTCATGTACGCGATCGGCGTGCCGAGCGTGCTCACTCTGCCGTTCTAGCTTTTTCCGAGCCTCCCACTCGCGTGACTAGTTGCGTTTGAGGGTGGAGAAGATCCCGCGCAACACCTCACGCACGACGGTCTGGCCGCCACGCGATCCGAGAAAGTCGCCGACGGGGTTATCTGCCTTGCGGGGTCGGGTGGTGGTTCGTGTCGTCGTCTTGGGTTGGGAGCTTCGCTGCATCTCTCGCACGGCCTTGTCGTAGTCGGCCTTGACCTTGGCCGCTTCCTTCGCCTGCGTTGCAGCCAGTTTGTCGGCCTCGCGTCGCGCGTCGGCTTCGGCCGCCGCGTTCATCTTCACCGCGAGAATTTCGCGCGCCGAGTCACGGTCGACGGCGGTTCCGTAGGTTCCGAACAGCGGTGACGCGGTGACGGTCGCCTGCATGTCTGCGGCTGGCGTCGGCGACATCGATCCCTGCGGAGCGCGCAGGCGGGTCCACGCGACGGGGGAGGGCGCACCCTTCTCGTTCATGACCGTGACGATTGCCTCGCCGATCGCGAGCTGAGTCAGCACCTCCCCGAGGTCGTATCCGGAGGTCGGGTAGGTCGAGACCGTGGAACGGAGCGCTTTGGCGTCGTCCGGCGTGTGAGCACGCAGTTGATGCTGCACGCGCGATCCGATCTGCGCCAGCACGTCCGAGGGCACATCCTTCGGCGTCTGGGTGACAAACACAATGCCAACACCCTTCGAGCGGATGAGACGGATGGTCTGGGTGATCGAGTCGATGAAGTCTTTGGATGCGCCGTTGAAGAGCAGGTGCGCCTCGTCGAAGAAGAACACCAGCTTGGGCTTGTCAATGTCGCCGACCTCGGGGAGGTCGTTGAATAGGTCGGCGAGCAACCACATGAGAAAGGTCGAGAACAGAGCGGGTTTGTCTTGCACGCCGGGGATTTCGAGCAGGCTGACGATGCCCTTGCCTTCGGTTGTGGTGCGCAGGAACAGGCCAGTGTCGATCTCGGGCTCGCCGAAGAACACGTCTGCACCCTGATCGGCAAACGAGATAAGTTCGCGCAGGATCACTCCGGCGGTCGCCGAACTCAGCCCGCCGAGGCTTTTCAGCTCGGGCTTGCCTTCGTCGCTGACGAGCCACTGCAGCACGGCCCGAAGGTCGCTGAGGTCGACGAGCGGCAACCCGGCGCCGTCCGCGTAGTGGAACACCAGGCCGAGGCTGGACTCTTGGGTGGCGTTGAGTCCGAGCACCTTCGCCAGCAACAGGGGCCCGAAGCTCGAGACTGTCGCACGAATCGGGATGCCGATGCCCTGGCCGCCCAGGGTGTAGTACTCGGTCGGACTTGCCGCCGGCACCCAGTGCTGTCCGATCGACTCGGTGCGCGCCAGCAGTTTTTCGCTCGACTCCCCGGGGCTCGCGATGCCGCTGAGGTCGCCCTTGATGTCGGCGGCAAACACGGGAACACCGTGCGCCGACAGTTGCTCGGCGAGCACCTGCAACGTCTTGGTCTTGCCGGTTCCCGTCGCGCCCGCTACCAGCCCGTGACGGTTGACCATGGCGAGCGGGATGCGCACAGGAACATCCGCGAGCGCGTCCCCGTTGACGAGCGCCCCCATCTCGATTGCGGGACCGTCGAAGGTGTAACCGGCTTGGGTGGTGGCCACCTCCGCGGCAGCTCAGCGGCCCGCTCGTCGAGCTTGTCGAGACCGTGCGCGCCGGGGTCTCGACAGGCTCGACCGCCGACTCCGCGGCGGCGTTCGCCACCGCGAGTGCGGCCTCGGCCTCGGCCAATGCCTTCTTGGCTGCTTCTACTTGCGCTGCGGCATCCGTCATGGTCCTAGCCTAACTTCGGGCCGCGGGATCGCGGATTAGCCCTCGCGCAGCCCCCACGCCTGACCGTATCCGCCGTCAGCCTCCGGAAGTGCCATCAGGTCGAGGAACGCTTTCGCATCGAATGCCTCGGGGCCGAGAACGCCGGTGCCCGCCCACACACCCGTCGCGAGGAGCTCGAGGGCAATGACCGGGTTGAGCGCGGTCTGCCAGACGACGCACTGGCTGTCGTACTCCGCCATCGTCCACTCGTTGTCACTCACGTGGTAGAGGTAGACCTCGCGGGGCCTGCCGTCGGTTCCCGTACCCGTCACCCAGAGTCCGGCGCAGGTCTTTCCCGTCATCCGCGGACCGATCGTGGCGGGGTCGGGAAGCCCCGCTGCTACCACGTCACGCGGGGCGACCATCACGGGGCCGTCTGCGGAGCGCACCCGCAGCGGCTCGGTCTTGTCGAGGCCCAACTGGTGCAGGGTCTTGAGGATGCCGATGAACTCGTTGCCGAGCCCGTACTTGAAGGTGACCCGCTTAGCGTCGACCCACCGCGGCATGAGCAAAACCTCTTCGTGCTCGACGTTCACGCATTCGACGGGGCCGATTCCCTCCGGGAAGTCGAACACCTCGGGCTCGCTGAACGGAGGGGTCGTGTACCAACCGCGATCCTTCTCCCAAATCACGGGAGGGTTGAGGCACTCCTCGATCGTGGTCCAGATCGAGAAACTCGGGGCGAAAATCTCGTTGCCGGCCTCATCGCGCACGACGAGGTTGGCGCCATCCCGAGTGCCCAGCTCGTCGATCTCGCTGAACAGGTGATCGGCGGCGTAGCGCGCGAAGACGTCACTGAGTCCCGGCTCGACCCCCATACCGACCAGCGCGAGCCGGCCCGCGGTCTCCCAGTCTCCGGCCTGCGCGAACTGGTCGTCGCCGAGCTTGACGCCGGTCTCCTCGTGCGGGTTCGTGGGGTGCGGCTCCGAGAGGCTCATGGCCATGTCGACATAGTCGGCTCCCGCGGCGAGCGCCCCGGCGAAGATCGTCGGCACGAACTTGGGCTCGACGGCGTTCATGACATGGGTCACCGCGTGCTCGGTCGCTACGGCGCTGACGTTGTCGGGGTTCGAAGCGTCGATCTGGGCCGCGACGAATCGACCGTTCTGGGCCCCGTGCTTCGCTTCGATCGTCGCAACCGTGCGTTCGGCGCGAGCGAGGTCGTAGTCGCTGACGACCATGGTCTCGAAGAAATCGCGGCGGGCCGCAATCTTGGCAATGGCGTCGCCGACGCCGCCGGCGCCCACAAGGAGGATTCTCATGATGTGACGCTATCGCGCCGTTGAGTCCCACGCCACGACTCTCGATCAAGTCTGTGGGATACCGCTGCCCAGAGCAGAACTGCGACGGCGCCCCCGAGCACCGCTCCGCCCACCGTGTCGCTGACCCAGTGCGCGCCGAGATAGGTGCGGCTGAGCGCCATGAGGATGACGTAGACGACCCCTGCCACCCACACCCAAGTGCGGCGCAGGATGAAGGCCAGTGCGACGGCGATCGTCGCAGCATTCGCTACATGCCCCGACGGGAATGAGCCGAGGTCGACGTTAACGAGAACATCGGTCGGTCGCACGCGACCGAAGAAACCCTTCAGCACTTGAACCAGTGCGGCGCTCACGACAGATGCCACCAGGAAGTAACCGGCTGCCCACGGCCGCCGGAGCAGCAAGAAGAGGGCGGTCACCCCGACCGGAACAACGAGAGTTCCGAACCATCCGCCGCCCAGGAAGTTCATGATCAGGGAGGGAACGAGCCAGAAGTCGCTTCGGTGTTCGGTGACCTCGGCCATCCACTCGTCGTCGAAGCCGAACGGACTGCCGCGCAGGGTGATGACCAACCCGAGCACAACGACAGCGGTCAGCGCAGTTACGCCGGCAATCGTGCCGCGGATGACCGGCGATGGTGGGGCAAGTTTCACCCGCCAAGAATAGCCGCGTGCCGGCGATGGGACTTGCCCCGAACGAGTCCGGTCAGCGCACGAGGGCCGGCACCGAGCGGGGCCGAACGACGCTCCACAGCACCAGAATCGATATCACCGCCGTCACCCCCATCACGACGCCCATGGGGATCGCGTTGTCGATGCCGAACAGGCCGACGATCGGCGAGGTGAGACCGGCAAGACCGAAGTTGACTGCACCCAAGAGCGACGCCGCCGTGCCCGCCTCGCTGCCGTGCCCGGCGAGGGCGAGAACCTGAGTGCAGGGGAAGGTGAATCCCACCGCGAAAATGAAGAGCCACAACGGAACGAGAACGCCCACGATGCCCGCGTCCGCGGCATCGAGAACCACGATCGCCGTTGCCGCGACGAGCATCACGGAGAGGGCCCAGGCCAAGATCCACTGCGGCCCCACGAAGCGGGCGAGAAACGCGCTCGCCTGCACTCCGGCGACGACGCCGATCGAGTTGGCGGCGAACAGGAAGCCGTACTGCTGGGCATCCATTCCGTAGACGTCTTGAAACAGGAACGATGACGACGCGAGGTAGGCGAAGAGTCCCGAGAACGTCATCCCCGCGATTATTGCGACGCCGATGAAGACCCGGTCGGCAAACAGCGCACCGTACCTTTGGCGCGCTGTCGAGTGACCGAGATCGACCCGGCGGGCGGGAGGAAGGGTCTCAACGATGAAGAACGCCGCCGTCAGCATGGCGATCGCGCCGTATCCGGCCAGGATGAGAAACATCCCCCGCCAGGGCATGATCAGCAGCAGTTGGGAGCCGATGACCGGGGCGAGAATCGGGGCCAGACCGTTGACCAGCGCCAGTCTCGAGAGCATGCGAACCAGGGGCAGCCCGCCGAACAGGTCACGCACGATCGCCATCGCGACGACACTGCCCGCCGCGGCCCCGACGCCCTGAAGCACCCGGAAGACGAAGAGCACCTCGATGTTGGGGGCCAAAGCGACGCCGACGCTGGCGACGACGTGGATGCTCGTGGCAACGATCAGCGGTAGGCGGCGACCGACCCGATCGCTCCACGGGCCGACGAGGAGCTGCCCCACGGCGAAGCCCAGTGTGGTCGCCGTGAGGGTGAGCTGGATGAGCGCCGTCGACACCCCGAGGTCTTGCTCGATCACCGGGAACGCCGGGAGGTAGAGGTCGATCGTGAACGCGCCCAGCGCCGTCAAGGCGCCGAGAACGAGGATGTAGACGAGACGCTGCCGCGGGGTGAGCGAGTCGCCGGGATGAACGACGATTGTCACTGGAGGGGCTCCCGCGTGGTCTGGGCCGGGTCGGCGATGAGCGAGGCGAATGCGAGTTCCGCGGCGCCGACCGCGAGGATCTCCCCGCCGAGTTGTGCGCCGCGAATCTCTACATCATCTCTCGGACCGATCAGCGCGACGGACCGCACTCGCTCCAACAGGCGATCACCCGCGACCGCGTGGAGGCTGGCAAGGAACCCGCCCAACACGATCACCTGCGGGTTGAACACGTTGACCGTGTTGGCCAGGGCGGTCGCGAGAAAACCGAGCTGGCGTTCGATGATCGCGGCCACCTGGGGTTCCGCCGCGCGAGCGATGAGGGTCTCGTGCAAGGCCAGCGCATTCGGCAGGCCCAGGGCGGCGAGCAAGGGCGCGCGTTCGACCTCGGTCTCGAGGCATCCGGTCGACCCACAGTGACACGGCTTGCCGGTGCTGGAGACCAGAGTGTGGCCGATCTCGCCCGCATAGCCGGACGCTCCTCCGAGTAGTACGCCGCTGGCAATCACGCCGCCGCCGATGCCACTCGCGCCCCCATTGAGGTAGACGACATCGTCGAATCCCTTTCCCGCACCCCTGCTGTGTTCCGCTGTCGCGCCGAGCCTCGCGTCATTGCCCGCCACCACTGTGAGGCCGGTGGCGGCGCTCAGGCGCTCGCTGATCGGCTCGCCCTTCCACGCCAGGTGTGGGGCAAGCGTGACGACTCCGTCGCGACGACGCACTAGGCCGGGGATTGCCACGCCTACCCGCACGATCCGAGCATCACGCAGCGACATCGTGAGGTCGGCGATCGCTCGTGTCGAGATCGCCACCACCTCGTCGACGGTGGGAATCGATTCGGTCGCGTGCCTCGTCTGCCTGAGGACCCTCCCCCCGAGGGCGACGGCCGAGACCGAAACCGCGTCGAGTTCGGGATGCACCACAATCGCGACGACGCGGTCGCTCGGCACGACGACTGGGCTGGGTCGGCCGACCTGGTTCGTGGGGTCGGGATGGTGCTCGGTCACGAGGCCAAGCTGTACGAGTTCGCCCACCAGATCGGCGATCGTGGAGCGATTCAGTCCCGTATCGCGGGTCAACTGGGCACGGGAGACTCCTCCCGATAGGTGCACTCGGGCCAAGAGGTTTGAAAGATTGCTTCTGCGGACAATGTCGAGGTTGCTCCCCCGCAGACCGGTGCGGGAAGCGTCGCGCTGAGGCGATTTGTCCGACATGCCAACAATCGTACCCGGCACGCGTGGCCCCGGATGCCCGGGAGCCGCAGCCCTTGCGCCCGCGCGGCTGGGGTTATAGGTTGTCTTTACCAACAATTGTGTTCACCGCCGAACCTGGAGTCGCCATGACCGTCACCCCCACCCCCGCCGACAAGTTCTCCTTCGGGCTCTGGACCATCGGATACAACGGCGCCGACCCGTTCGGCGGCCCCACGCGCGCGCCACTCGACGTCGTGCACGCCGTCGAAAAGCTCGCCGAACTGGGTGCGTACGGCCTCACATTCCACGACGACGACCTGTTCGCCTTCGGATCGACAGATGCCGAACGTCAGAAGCAGATCGACCGCCTCAAGGGTGTACTCGCGGCGACCGGCGTCATCGTTCCCATGATCACGACCAACCTGTTCAGCGCCCCGGTATTCAAAGACGGCGGCTTCACCTCCAACGACCGCGACGTGCGTCGCTTCGCGCTGCGCAAAGTGCTTCGCAACATCGACCTCGCCGCTGAACTCGGCGCTAAGACCTTCGTCATGTGGGGCGGACGCGAGGGTGCGGAGTACGACGCCGCCAAAGACATCCGGGCCGCCCTCGAGCGCTACCGTGAGGCCGCCAACCTGCTCGGGGACTATGTCACCGACAAGGGCTACGACATCCGCTTCGCCATCGAGCCGAAACCGAACGAGCCGCGCGGCGACATCCTGCTTCCGACGGTCGGGCACGCGCTCGCCTTCATCCAGTCGCTCGAGCGCCCCGAGCTCGTCGGCGTCAACCCCGAGGTCGGGCACGAGCAGATGGCCGGGCTGAACTTCGCCGCCGGCATCGCTCAGGCGCTGTACCACGGCAAGCTGTACCACATCGACCTCAACGGGCAGCGGGGCATCAAGTACGACCAGGACCTCGTGTTCGGACACGGCGATCTGCACAACGCCTTCGCACTCGTCGACCTCCTCGAGAACGGTGGCCCGAACGGCGGGCCGACCTACGACGGCCCTCGCCACTTTGACTACAAGCCGAGCCGCACCGAAGACGAGACCGGCGTCTGGGACTCGGCAGCAGCCAACATGCGCACCTACCTGCTGCTCAAGGAGCGGGCCGCGGCGTTCCGCTCCGACCCCGAAGTGCAGGAAGCGCTGGCCGCCGCGCGCGTGCCCGAACTCTCGGTGCCGACCGCGGCCGACGGATACGCCGGGCTGCTCGCCGATCGATCCGCATACGAGGAATTCGACCCGAGCGTCTACTTCAACGGCAAGGGCTTCGGCTTCGTGCGGTTGCAGCAGCTCGCGACCGAACACCTCATGGGCGCGCGCGGCTAGTTCATGAGCACCTGCATCGACCGCTCCCGCCGCTCCCTGTCCATAACTCCTGCAGTTTTGGGCGGTGCGGCCGATGACGCGGCGTGTTGCCCCCGGGCTCGGCCGAATTGCAGGAGTTGTCGCAACACACAGGGGGTGACCGGAGCGTGAGGCTCGTTGCGGGGATCGACTCGTCGACCCAAAGCTGCAAGGTCGTCATCGTGGATGCCGCAACCGGCGCCCTCGTGCGCGAAGGCCGTGCGGCGCATCCCAGCGGAACCGAGGTCGACCCGGAGGCGTGGTGGACCGCGCTGTCCACCGCGATCGCCGAGGCCGGCGGTCTCGCCGACGTGGCCGCGGTCTCCGTTGGCGCCCAGCAGCACGGCATGGTCGTTCTCGATGACGCCGGGCGCGTCATCCGGCCCGCCCTGCTGTGGAACGACACGCGCAGCGCACAAGCCGCGCTCGATCTGGCCGCCGAGTTTCCCGACATCGCGCAGCGCACCGGCTCGGTTCCTGTCGCCTCCTTCACGTCGACCAAGTTGCGCTGGCTGCGCGACGCCGAGCCCGAGAACGCTGCCCGGGTTGCCGCCGTTGCGCTGCCCCACGACTGGCTGTCCTGGCGCTTGCGGGGCTTCGGGCCCGACAACCCCGATCTCGAGGAACTCACCACCGACCGCTCGGATGCCAGCGGCACCGGCTACTTCGACCCGGCCACCTCGACCTACGATCTCGAGGTCTTGGAGGCAGCACTCGGGCATTCGGTCACGCTCCCCCGCGTGGTCGGTCCGGGTGAGTCGATCGGCACGATCGCTGGCTCTCGCGACACCCTGGTCGGCCCCGGTTGCGGCGACAACGCGGGTGCCGCGCTCGGTCTCGGTGCCGTGGCCGGTGATGTCGTCGTGTCAATCGGAACGAGCGGCACGGTCTTCGCCGTCACCGAAACGCAGAGTCGGGATGCCTCGGGCACTGTCGCCGGATTCGCCGACGCGAGCGGACTCTTCCTTCCCCTCGTCGCCACGCTCAACGCCGCCCGGGTGCTCGACTCGATCGCGGGCCTCCTCGACGTCGACCACACGGGCCTCGGCGGGCTCGCCCTTGAGGCGGATGCCGGCGCGATGGGGCTCGTGCTGAAGCCCTACTTCGAGGGCGAACGCACGCCCAATCTGCCGGATGCCACGGCATCCCTCCTGGGCATGACGCTGGCGAGCACGTCCAGGCCCAACCTGGCCCGAGCTGCCATCGAGGGCCTGCTGTGTGGGCTGGCCGACGGCCTCGACGCGCTGCGGGATTGTGGCGTGGTGGCCGGGCGCATCCTGCTCATTGGCGGGGCCGCCCAGAACCCTGCGGTTGCCGCAATCGCCGCCCAGGTTTTCGACGTGCCGGTCGTTGTCCCGCGCCCCGGCGAGTATGTGGCGCTCGGCGCTGCCGCGCAGGCGGCGTGGAGTCTCACGGGCGAACGCCCACAATGGGAGGTTCCCGTCGGCGCCGAGCCCGCCGTCGACTTTCGGGCCATCATCCGCGAACAGTATCGGGCGCACCCCTAGACTGACATTTCCGGCGACCCTGCGACACCCTGAGGAGCACCATGCCCCTGACCGATCTCACCCTGCCCGAACTTCGCGAGTACCGACCGATCGACGAGGCTCCCGCCGACTTCGACGAGTTTTGGGAGCGAACGCTCGCCGAGTCTCGAGCGATCGGCGGGGACGTCACCCGGGTGCCGGCGACGACGCCGATCAAAGAAATCATCGTCGAGGACCTGACCTTCCCCGGGTTCGCTGGCGAACCGATCCGGGCCTGGATCACTCGACCGCGCGACGCGAGCCCACGTCCCGCGATCGTGCAGTACGTCGGTTACGGCGGCGGGCGCGGCCTGGCTCACGAGCACCTGGAGTGGGCCGCGAGTGGCTACGTTCACGTTCTGATGGACACCCGCGGTCAGGGAGGCGCATGGGGAACCGGCGGCGATACCCCCGACCCGCACGGTTCCGGCCCGGCCTACCCCGGATTCATGACTCGCGGCATCCGGTCGAAAGAGACCTACTACTACCGACGTGTCTTCACGGACGCCGTGCGCCTTATCGATGCGGTACGCGAGTTTGACTTCGTCGACTCGTCGGCCATTTCCGTGACCGGCGGCAGTCAGGGCGGAGGCATTGCGCTCGCGGTCGCCGGCCTCGTTCCCGACCTGTTCGCAGCGATGCCCGACGTGCCTTTTCTCTGCGACTTCCGCCGCGCGGTCGAACTCACTCCGGATGCCCCGTTCACCGAGCTCCGGCGTTACCTCGCCGTGCATCGAAATGAAGTGGATGCCGTCTTCGGGGTGCTCTCCTACTTTGACGGTGTCGCGTTTGCCCGCCGCGCGACCGCTCCCGCCCGATTCTCGGTGGCGCTCATGGACCCCATCGTGTTGCCTTCGACGATCTTTGCCGCCTACAACTCGTACGCACACGCCAATCGAGAGATCGATGTCTACCAGTTCAACGGCCACGAGGGTGGCGAGGGCGAGCAGTGGCTCCGGCAGGTCGGCTGGCTCGCCGAACTCTCCGCCTGAGCGCAGAGCCGACGAGCCAGCGATCGGCTAGCGGGTCAGCACACCGCCCGCGCGCTTGCGAGACACCGCGTCGATGGTGGCCGCCAGAATCAGAACGCCGCCGGTGACGAGGAAGTTCACGCCGGCCGGCAGGCCCAGCAAACCGAGGCCGTTCGAGATCACGGCGATCACGAGGGCGCCGATTGCGGCATGGATCAGCCGACCTCGGCCGCCGAACAGGCTCACGCCTCCGACGACAGCCGCCGCGACGCCGCTCAGCACGATCTGGCTACCAGAGGATGCCGTGACGACTCCGATCCGGCTGGCATCGAACAGTCCGGCGACCACCGCGAGGGTGGAACAGACGATGAATGCCGACATTCGGATGCCCGCGACCTTGATACCGGCTCGTCGCGCCGCCTCGGGGTTGCCGCCGACCGCGTACAGGTGGCGACCGTAGCGGGTGCGGTCGAGGATGAACGTGCCGACCCAGAGCAAGCCGACCGCGATCGGGACGACGATCGGGACGCCTTCGATCGGGTCGCTGGCGATTGCCACACCATTGAGTGAGCCTCGGCCGGCGGCGCGGTCGATGCTCATGAGAGCGACGAAGAGGCCACCGCCAACCGCAAGCGCGATCACCCGGGTCCACAGGAACGCGATCGGTCGGTTCAACACGCCCGCGCGACGACGGCGAGCGCGGTCCCACAGGGATACGCCGAGATCGATGGCGATCACGGCCGCGAGGAAGATCCAGCCCGTCAGGATCGGGAGGTTCTTGTTCATGATCGCCGAGATCTCGGGGGTTTCGATTCGGTATGCCCCGCCGGTGCCGATGATCAGCAGCTGAAGACCCGGGATGGCGAGGAAGAGACCCAAGGTCACCACAAAGGACGGGATTCCCACGCGCGCGACGAAATAGCCGATGAAGGTTCCGATGAGAATACCGACGCCGAACGCAATGAGTAGGGCGAGAATCCAGGACATCTGAACGTTGTGCACGAGCACCACAAAGACGCTCGCCGTGACGCCCGACGTGACACCCGCCGAAAGGTCAATTTCGCCGAGGAGGATCACGAAGACCAGGGCCATCGCCAGTGTCATCAGTGTCGCGGTCTGAGTGAGCAGGTTTGCGAGGTTCAGCGGGGTGAGGAAGTTCGAACTCAGGAACGAGAACAAGATCACGAGCACGACGAAACCGCCGAGGGCCGGAAGCGCTCCCATCTCCCCTTGACGAATCCGGCGGAAGTAGTTGGCGACTTGCTCGCTTATTCCTCCCTCGTGCCCACTACCAATGACCGGGGACGGGCCTGACTGAATGCTCATGCGACGGTTCCTTCGTTGGTCCGGCTGCCTGTGATGTAGCCAACAACGTCTTCGTTGTTGGTTTTCTTGGTCTCCAGATCGGCGACCATCTGTCCCAAATACAGAACGCTAATGTAATCGGCGACCGCGAAGACGTCGGCGAGGTTGTGGCTGATGATGATGACGGCGACCCCGGAGTCAGCGAGTCGGCGCACCAAGTGGAGCACCTGCTCGGTCTGTGCGACGCCGAGCGCTGCGGTTGGTTCATCCAGAATGACGAGTTTCGCGTTCTTAAGAACAGAGCGGGCGATCGCCACGGTCTGCCGCTGGCCACCCGACAGTGACGAGACCTTCTGGCGCACCGACCTCACCGTGCGTACGGACAGCGACTCGAGAGTCGCCGATGCCTGACGTTCCATGATTCCCTCGTCGAGGGTGCCGGTCGTCGTCTCCTCCCGGCCCAGGAACATGTTCTGAACGATGTCGAGGTTCTCGCACAGCGCGAGGTCCTGATACACGACCTCGATGCCGAGCGCGGCCGCCTCGCGGGGCGTATGGAGTGACACGAGCTCGCCGGCGAATCTGACCTGCCCGGCATCATAGGTCTGAACCCCCGCCAGCCCCTTCACCAGCGTGGACTTGCCAGCGCCGTTGTCGCCGACCAGTGCGGTGACCTTGCCGGCGTAGGCCCGAAGGTTCACGCCCTTGAGCACTTCAACCGGGCCGAATCTCTTCTCTACGCCCGACAATTCGATAACTGGCACGTCCATGCCGAATCCTTCCATTGTCTCGGGCGCCGTCGCCCGCGACATCAGTGTGCCACTGGGTGGCAAGAGTTTGGTTCGCAGAATGAAAGGCTCTGCACCAACCCGCAGGTCGACGCAGAGCCCCTCACTTCTAGAGCGTTACTTCACGCCGTACTTGTCGCACGCCGCCTTGACTGCGTCGGTGCAGATGTCAGCAGCGCTGGCGTCTCCTGCGTCGACGACGGTCTGCACCTTGTCAGGTCCGACCAACACCGGAACTACCGACTGGAAGGGAGTGCCGTCATCGAGCTTGTTGTTGACGGTAGGCGTCTCGCCCTTCAGCAGCTTGATCGCCAGATCGGACGCGGCCGCGGCCTCAAGCGAGAAGGGCTTGTACACGGTGGCCGTCTGCTTGCCCAGGAGCACGTTCTGTAGACCGGCCACTGACGCGTCCTGTCCGGAGACCGGAACCGTCTTGCCGTTCTTGTCGAGAACCGCGATCACTGCGGCTGCGTTCGAGTCGTTGGCGACCCAGACCGCGTCGATGTTGCCGTTGAGCGCCGTGTAGGCCTGCTCGAATCCGGTTCCGGCAGTGGCCGGGTCCCAGGTGCCGGGAACTTCAAACGCGGGCTTGATGCCAGCGGGCTCCATGACGGAAACTGCTCCGTCGTGGAAGAACGCGGCGTTGCCGTCCTTCGGGTCGCCACCGACGTACACGACCGAGGCCGTGGCCGGGTCCTTGCCCGCAGCGGCGAGACCGTCGAGGATCGACTGACCCTCGAGGGCGCCGACCTGGAAGTTATCGAAGGAGACGTAGTAGTCGGCTCCGGCGATGGGGCGGTCGTAGGCGATGACGGGGATGCCCTGAGCCTTGGCCTTCTCGGCTACGAGGATGCCCGCGCCGTTGTAGTCGACCAGAATCATGACGCCACAGCCGGCAGCGAGTTGCTGATCGGCGATCGTGGCGTACTTCGACTCGTCGCCTCCGGCGTTCTGGATGTCTGACGTGAAGCCGGCATCGGTAAACGCCTTCTCAAGAGCGGGACGGTCACCGGACTCCCAGCGCGGCGACGACGCCGTGTCGGGAAGGATGATGCAGGCGCGGGCGGCGGCGGTGTCGCCGCCGGTGGTAGCAGCCGAGCATCCGGACAGCAGCAGTGCTGAGGCCGATACAGCAACGGCGATTGAGATCAATGAAGACTTCTTCACGTCACTCCCTTTCTGTGGTGGTGAGGCGGAACTCCTCGAGTACCACCGTCGGCATTGATCGGTGGCAGGGATGATTCTGCATTGCGTTCAAGCCTTGACGATAGCGTTTCATCGAACTCTCAGGTAACGAATTGGTAACGATGGCCGTCCTTTCCCGCTGCATCCCACTGATTACGGCGCTTTTGCGCACCGGATGATCCTCTGCAATCCATGTCATTCATCTATTGCTTGAATTCAACCATCGATAGTGCGAGCTCGAGTGACTCCCGCGGGCCACGAGAATTCGGGGAGATTGTCGATATGATTTCACGCGTGAGCAGCGGAAACTTCACCCCCGGTTCGCAGGCTTCACTGCGCGAAGCCAACCGCGCACGCATCGTCGCGTCGCTCAAGCAGCATGGGCACCTCACCCAGGTCGAACTCGCTGGCTCCACCGGACTGTCCCCCGCCACCGTCTCGAACATCGTCAAGGAGCTCGCCGAGTCCGGCGTCGTCAATCGATCCGTCACCTCCCGGTCGGGCAGACGCGCCACCGAGGTCACGCTAGCTCGCCAGCTCGGCCTCGTGGCCGCGCTGCACTTCACCAGCCGTCACCTGCGCGTGGCCATAAGCGACATCGCCCTCGGGATCGTCGTCGAGAACCACGTTCCTCTCGCGCTCGACCACCGACTCGACCGCGAGCTAGACCGCGCCGCGCTTCTGCTCGGCGACATGCTCGAGTCGGTTGACGCCACGTTCGCGGACCTGCTCGCGGTGGGGATGGCGCTCCCCGTGCCGATCGACTCGCGCGACGGGATGGTTGCCACGCCGGGCCTCATGCGCGGCTGGGAGAACGTTCCAGTCGCCGAGTCGCATGCGCAGTCGAATCAAGGTTCCCGTGTTCGTCGACCACGAGGCGAATCTCGGGCGCTCGCGGAGTCGCGTTTCGGAGCGGCGCGTGGTGCACATGTCGCCGCATACATTCAGGTCGGACACCGGATCAGCGCTGGTCTTGTCATCGACGGCGACGATCTTCCGCGGCGTCACCGGCAAGGCCGGCCAGATCGGCCACGTGACGATCGACGAGAATGGGCCCATTTGTCGCTGCGGCGGACGAGGGTGCCTTGACACGCTCGCGAGCGGACCGGCCCTGCTCGAACTGTTCAGAGACGAGCCGGGGATGCAGCGCGTGCGTGACCTGCTGCTGCGGGCCGAGTCCGGAGATGCGAGCGCTCGTCGCGTGCTCGCTGACGCCGGACGACACATCGGCACCGCTGCGGCGAGCCTGTGCAACCTGTTCGACCCGCAACTGCTCGTGATCGGCGGCGAGCTGGCCCAGGCCGGAGAGTTGATTCTTGCCCCGCTCCGCCATGCCCTGGAGCGCTCAGCGCTCGCGGGCCGCGAGGGGGTGCCCGAGGTCATGCAGGGTGATCTCGGCGAGCGTGCCGAGTTGCTCGGATGCCTCGCCCTGGCGATCCAGAATGTGGGCGTGCAAGTCGAGCTTCGCAGCGGGGTGCTCCAATGACGTACCGAACACCCGTGACACACCAGAACCACGACTCGAAACGCGTTCTCGAGCTTGCGCGGCATATGCAAGCGATTCGGATCGGTCGAGGCGCTGATCGACGTCGACCTTGATGTCTACGCGGGCGAGGTCGTCGGCGTTGTCGGCGACAACGGAGCTGGCAAGTCCACGTTGATCAAGATTCTTGCGGGGGTGCACCCCCACGACAGCGGCACGACGCGATTCGGTGGCGACGACGTGTCAATTTCCAGTCCGCTGGTCGCCCGCGCCCTGGGAATCGAAACGGTCTATCAAGACCTGTCGCTCTGCGACAACCTCGACGTGGTGAGCAACCTTTGGCTCGGCCGAGAGCTGCTCAACGGACAGGTGCTCGACGAGGGCACGATGGAGCAGAGGTCGTCGATCCTGCTCCGCGAGCTCAGGGCGAAGCTACCGTCGCTTCGTGCTTCTGTGGCCACTCTTTCCGGAGGTCAGCGGCAGACGGTTGCGATCGCTCGCTCGCTCATCGGTGACCCCCGCCTAGTAATCCTCGACGAACCCACCGCCGCGCTCGGCGTTGCTCAGACCGCTGAAGTACTCAACCTCATCGAGCGACTTCGCGAGCGGGGACTCGGCGTCATCCTGATCAGCCACAACATCGCCGACGTGCTGGCCGTCGCTGACCGCATCTTCGTGTTGCGGCTCGGGCGCAACGCCGGAACGTTTCCACGCCAATGACGCGACTAGCGAGATCCGTCATCGCGGCGATCAACGGGGGCCGGCGAGGTACCGGTCGCTTCGAGAGCGAAACCCGGCGCCTGAACTGTCCAGACGCCGGGCTCCACCGCGAGCCGGTTAGTGGCCGCCCGAGCGACGCTTGTTGAAGACGTCGAACGCGACGGCGAAGAGCAACACGAGACCCTTGACCGCCTGCTGCCACTCGATGCCGATTCCCATGATTGACATGCCGTTGTTCAGCACGCCGATGATGAGACCGCCGATGATTGCTCCGCCGATGGTTCCGATGCCGCCCTGCACGGCCGCGCCTCCGATGAAGGCCGCCGAGATGGCTTCCAGCTCGAACCCGTCACCGGCCTTGGGGCCGGCCAGGTTGAGCCGTGCAGTAAACACGAGGCCCGCGAGCGCCGCGAGCACGCCCATGTTGACGAAGATGTAGAAGTCGACTTTGCGAGTCTTTACGCCGCTCAGCTCCGCGGCGTGGCGGTTGCCACCGATCGCGTAGATGTGACGGCCGAACACGCTGCGGTTGGTGACGATGCCGTAGATCATGACGAGAACCGCGAGGATGATCAGCGTTACTGGGATGCCCTTGAAGGTCGCCAGCGCGTAACCCACCGCGAGCACACCCGCGCTGACGAGCACGAGCTTGCCGACGAACCATGCCATCGGCTCGACCTCTTGCGCGTAGCTCTGACGACCGGCGCGCGTGCGCACCTGCTGAATGACGAAGGCGATGATCGCGAGGACCGCGACCCCCATTGTCACCGGATCGATGTCGAACTTGCCCAATAAGTCTGTCAAGAACCCGTTGCCGAGCGCGCGGTACTCGTCGGGGAACGAACCGATGTTCGAGTTGCCGAGCACCACGAGTGCCAGGCCCCTAAATATGAGCATGCCCGCCAGCGTCACAATGAACGCCGGTATGCCCACGTAGGCGATCCAGAACCCCTGCCACGCTCCCACCAGCGCGCCGATGAGCAGCGACAGGATGATCGCGATCCACCACGGCAGTTCCATCTTCACCGCGAACACACCAGAGACGGCGCCGATGAACGCCGCGACGGACCCCACGGACAGGTCGATATGGCCGGCGACGATCACCATGACCATCCCGATCGCGAGGATCAGGATGTACCCGTTCTGCACGATCAGGTTGGAGATGTTCTGCGGCCGCAGCAGAATTCCGTTTGTCAGGAACGAGAACAGCACGACCACGGCGATGAGCGCGAGGAAGATGCCGTTCTTGCCCAGGTCGGAGACGATGTGGCTGAGTGACGAAGTCAAGCGCGATGCCGCAGGTCCGTCGGCCTCGACGGGCTTCGTGTTGGTGTCGGTCATTTCAGTGCTCCTAGTGCGTGGCACCCCGCCTAGCGGGGAGCCTCCATGGTCATGAGTTTGATGAGTGCTTCGGGGGTGGCCTTCTCGACCGGCAGCTCGCCGGTGATGCGACCCTCCGAGAGTGCATAGATGCGGTCGCAGATGCCCAGCAACTCGGGCAGCTCCGAGGAGATGACGATGATGCCCTTCCCCTCCGCCGCGAGCCGGTTGATGATCGTGTAGATCTCGTACTTCGCGCCGACGTCGATGCCTCGAGTCGGCTCATCCAGAATCAGCACGTCGGGGTTGGAGTAGATCCACTTCGACAGCACGACCTTCTGCTGGTTGCCGCCGGAGAGCTTCCCGGTCTTCGACAGCACAGACGGCGCCTTGATGTTCATCGACGTGCGGTACTCGTTGGCGACCTTGAACTCTTCGTTGTCGTTGACGAGGCCGCCACGCGACAGCTTCTTCAGTGACGCCATCGAGATGTTGCGCTTGATGTCTTCGATGAGGTTCAGTCCGTAAACCTTGCGATCTTCGGTCGCGTAGGCGATGCCGTTACCGATCGCCTCAGACACCGTGCGGGTCTGGATCTCCTCGCCGTGCTTGAAGACCTTGCCGGTGATGCGGCTGCCGTAGCTGCGGCCGAACAGGCTCATCGCGAACTCGGTGCGGCCGGCGCCCATGAGGCCCGCGATGCCGACGATCTCGCCGCGCTTGACGTTGAGGTTCACGTTGTCGACCATGACCCGGGTGGGGTCCTGCGGGTGATGCGCCGTCCAGTTCTCGACCCGCAGAATCTCCTCGCCGATGTGCGGCGTGTGGTCGGGGTAGCGGTGCTCGAGGTCGCGACCGACCATGTCTTTGATGATGCGCTCCTCGGTCACATCGAGCTTCGGGATCGTCTCGATGCGTCTTGCCGTCGCGAATGACGGTGACCGAGTCCGCGATCTTCTTGATCTCGTTGAGCTTGTGACTGATGATGATCGACGTGATGCCCTGTCCCTTGAGGTGCAGGATGAGGTCGAGCAGGTGATCGGAGTCGTCGTCGTTGAGCGCCGCGGTCGGCTCGTCGAGAATGAGCAGCTTGACCTTCTTCGACAGCGCCTTCGCGATCTCGACGAGCTGCTGCTTGCCGACACCGATGTTGCGGATCTTGGTCATCGGGTTCTCGCGCAGCCCGACCCGGGCCAGCAGCTTTGCGGCCTCCGAGTTGGTCTTGTTCCAGTCGATGAGCCCGAGCGGGCCCTTGACCTCGTTGTTGAGGAAGATGTTCTCGGCGATCGAGAGGTAGGGGCTCAGCGCGAGCTCCTGGTGAATGATGACGATGCCCTTGGCTTCGCTGTCGCGGATGTCGCTGAACTCGACGGTCTTGTCCTCGAAGACGATGTCGCCGTCGTACGTGCCGTGCGGGTAGACGCCGGACAGCACCTTCATGAGGGTGGACTTGCCAGCGCCGTTCTCGCCGCAGATGGCGTGGATCTCGCCGCGCGCGACCTCGAGAGTGACGTCTGACAGGGCCTTGACGCCGGGGAAGGTCTTGGTGATGGACTGCATCTCCAGGATGTTTGCTGTCACTTCTGCGCCGACTTCCTTGTTGAGGGCCTATACGGAGGCTAGTAGTTTGCGGGTGCCGATGGTGGGGAAGATCGCTCTCCCCCACCATCGGCGGGTAGAACCAGTCTGACTGAGAGATCAGTCCTCGTTAGAGGCCGATCTCCGCAGCGGTCCAGTAGCCGGTGTCAACGAGGGCTTCCTTGACGTTGTCCTTGACGACCGGGACCGGGCCGAGCAGGTACGACGGAACGACGAGCTTGCCGTTGTCGTACGTGGTGGTGTCGTTGATCTCGGGCTCGGTCGCCGTTCAGCACGGCCTCAGCCATGCCTGCAGCAACCTTGGCCAGCTCGCGGGTGTCCTTGAAGATGGTCGCGTACTGCTCGCCCGACAGGATTGCCTTGACCGAGTCGACCTCGGCGTCCTGGCCGGAGATGATCGGCCAGTCCGTCGCCCACCGTGTAGCCGGCGTCGGTCAGCGCGGAGATGATTCCACGCGAAAGGCCGTCGTACGGGCGAGAGAACAGCGTTGACCTTGCTGCCGTCAGAGTAGTTCGCAGTGAGGAGGTCCTCCATGCGGCTCTGGGCAACTTCGCCGTCCCAACGGAGGGTGGCGGCCTGCTCGATGTCGGTCTGGCCCGACTTCACGACGAGCGTTCCGTCGTCGATCAGCGGCTGGAGAACATCCATTGCGCCGTTGAAGAAGAAGAACGCGTTGTTGTCGTCGAGCGATCCGGCGAACAGCTCGATGTTGAACGGGCCGGCAGGCGCGTCAGCGATCGGGGTGCCGTCGAGTTCCGTCAGGCCGAGGCCGTTCAGGAGCGTCCATGCCTGCTGCTGTCCCACGAGGAAGTTGTCGAACGTGGCGTAGTAGTTCACGTTCTCCGAGTCGCGGATGAGACGGTCGTAGGCGATGACCGGAATCTCGTTGTCAGCGGCTTCCTGCAGCACGCTGGTGAGCGTGGTGCCGTCGATCGCGGCGATGATCAGGACCTTGGCGCCCTTGGTGATCATGTTCTCGACCTGGCTGACCTGGGTGGGGATGTCGTCTTCTGCGTACTGCAGGTCGACGGTGAATCCCTGGCCCTCAAGGGTGTCCTTGAGCGCGTTGCCGTCAGCGATCCAACGCTCCGACGACTTCGTCGGCATCGCAACGCCGATGAGGCCGGCGTCGCCGCCGGTTCCGGTGTCGGTTCCCGCGGTGCACGCCGCGAGGCCCGCAACAAGGGCACCGGCAGCAACTAGAGAAATGATGCTTCTCGTCTTCACTGTGTTTCCTTTCGATTTGCTTTCAATTGATGGACGTCATTGTCTTGGTGGTGCAACGGCCCGACTTCGTCCATGAAAGTCGTGCCCTTTCCGAAGTCACCTTCGGCAAGTTGATTTACATACCCTGCGCCAGCCGGTAGTAGGCCGCATTCCAGCGGACCTGACTCTGGAACTCGCGCAAGGTAGTGCTCTCGTCGATGACGAGAAGTTCTGTGGCTGCCATTTCGGCAAAGTCGCGGAATACATCGATTCCTACGGCCGTCGACATCACGGTGTGGTGGGCGGCGCCGGCGATCAGCCACGCGGCGGCGGAGGTCGCGAAGTCGGGCGCTGGCTTCCACACGGCCCGCCCCACGGGAAGGTTCGGCATCGGCTCGTCCAGCGGCACGTTCTCGACGACGTTGGCGACGAGCCGGAACCGGTCGCGCATGTCGCTCATCGCGACGACGACGGCGGGGCCGGAGTCGGCCGTGAAGACCAGGCGCACCGGGTCGTCCTTGCCCCCGATGCCCAGCGGGTGAATCTCGAGGCTCGCCTTGGCGGAGCTGAGGCTCGGGCTCACCTCGAGCATGTGCGCGCCGAGAATCTTCTCTTCGCCGGGCGTGAGGTGGTAGGTGTAGTCCTCCATGAGGCTCGCGCCGCCGGGAAGCCCTGCCCCCATGACGTTCGCGACACGCACGAGAATCGCGGTCTTCCAGTCGCCCTCGGCGCCGAATCCGTAGCCGTCTGCCATGAGTCGCTGCACGGCGAGGCCGGGCAGTTGGCGCAGAGCACCCAAGTCTTCGAAACTCGTGGTGAAAGCGGTGAACCCGCCAGCTTCGAGGAACGAACGCAGCCCCAGTTCGATTGCGGCTCCGTAGCGCAGCGACTCGTGCCGTTCTGCGCCGACCCGGAGTTCCGGGGCGACGTCGTATTCGGTTTCGTACTCGGCGACGAGGGAGTCGATGTCGGCATCGGATGCCGCGTGAACGGCATCCGCCAACTCGTTGACGCCCCACGTGTTCACCTGAACGCCGAACCGCAGTTCGGCCTCGGTCTTGTCGCCCTCGGTAACGGCGACGTAGCGCATGTTGTCGCCGAACCGGGCCAGCTTCATGTTCTGGCTGGCGTGCCAGCCCGCCGCCGCGCGCGACCAGGTCGCGACGCTGTCGACGACGACCGGGTTTGAGACATGCCCGACGACGGTCTTGCGCGCGATTCCCAGACGGGTCTGGATGTAGCCGAACTCACGGTCGCCGTGGGCGGCCTGATTGAGGTTCATGAAGTCGAAGTCGATGTCGGCCCACGGCAGCGCGACGTTGGCCTGCGTGTGCAGGTGCAGCAGCGGCTTGCGCAGCGCGTCGAGGCCGGCGATCCACATCTTCGCGGGGCTGAAGGTGTGCATCCAGGCGATGACGCCGATGACGTTCTCAGCGGCGTTGGCCTCGAGCGCGAGTCGCTTGATCGACGCCGAGTCGGTGAGCACCGGCTTCCACACGATGGTGACCGGGATGCCGCTTGGCCGCGCCAAGCTCGTCGGCGATCTGCTTGCTCTGCTGAGCGACCTGAGCGAGGGTTTCCTCGCCGTAAAGCCCCTGGCTCCCGGTGAGGAACCAGACCTCGTACGACGTCAGGTCGGGGACGATGCTTCGCGCGGTCACTGGAGTTCTCCCTGCGGGTTCTGGCCGTAGACGTTCTGGTAGCGCGCGAACAGCGAGTCGATCGCGTCCTGCGGGATCGGCGAGTGGTTCGCCGAGCTGGCGGGCGATGTGCACGGTGCGCGCGACATCCTCGACCATCACTGCGGCCTTGACCGCGTCACGCGCGTCCTTGCCGATCGTGAACGGGCCGTGGTTTTGCATCAGCACCGCACGCGAGCGGTGACCCGTGAGGGTCTCGACGACGCCGCGACCGATCGAGTCGTCGCCGATGATGGCGAACGGTCCGATCGGTATCTCGCCGCCGAACTCGTCGGCCATCGCCGTGATCACGCACGGGATCGCCTCGCCGCGGGCGGCCCACGCGGTCGCGTAGGTCGAGTGGGTGTGCACGACACCGCCGACCTCGGGCATGTTGCGGTAGATGTAGGCGTGAGCCGCGGTGTCGCTCGAGGGCGCCCGCTCCCAGCCCGGAGTGTTCGGGATGACGTTGCCGTCGAGGTCGCACACGATCATGTTCTCGGGGCTCAGGTCGTCGTAACTCACGCCCGACGGCTTGATGACGAAGCGATCGGCGCCAGGCACCCGGCCGGAGATGTTTCCGCCGGTCCAGACGACGAGCCCGTTGCGGGTGAGCTCGGAGTGCAACTCGCACACCTCGTCGCGCACTCGCGCGATCGCGACCTGAAGCTCGGGGCTGAGTAGCGTCATGCCGTCACCGCCTCGCGCGCGGCATCCCGACGCATCGCCTTGAGCCGGTGCATCACGTCGTTGCCGCCGCGACCGAAGTAGTCGTGCAGTTGGCTGTACTCGGCATAGAGGGCGTCGTAAGCGTCGGCGGATGCCGCGTCCGGCACGTACACCGCACGGTTCACCTTGCCCATGGCGTCGGCCGCGTCACGCACGCTCGCGTAGGCGCCGGCCGCGACCGCCGCGTGGATCGCGGACCCGAGCGCCGGGCCCTGCTCCGAGGCGATTATCGAGATCGGCATGCGCAGCACGTCGCTGTAGACCTGCATGAGGAAGGGGTTTCGCAGCAGCCCGCCCGCGACGATGAACTCGGTTACCGGAACGCCGCTGGCCGCGAACGACTCGACGATCTCGCGCGTACCGAATGCCGTCGCCTCGAACAGCGCGCGGTAGATCTCCTCGGGGCGGGTGGTGAGGGTCTGCCCGACGAGCAGGCCGGACAGTTCGGCGTCGACCAGAACGGAGCGGTTGCCGCCGTTCCAGTCGAGGGCGATGAGGCCGTGGCCGCCGACCGGCTGGTTCTTGATGAGCTCGGTGAGGTGTTCGTGGATGCTGAGCCCCGCCGCGGCCGCCGCGTCGTAGTAGCTCGCCGGCACCTGGTTCTTGACGTACCAAGCGAAGATGTCGCCGACGCCCGACTGGCCGGCTTCGTAGCCGTAGAGCCCGGAGACGATGCCGCCGTCGACGACGCCGCACATTCCGGGAACCTCGAGCAGGGCATCCGAGTTCATGACGTGGCAGGTGGAGGTGCCCATGATGGCGACCATCTGGCCGGGCTGCGTGGCTCGCGCGGCGGGGGCGGTGACGTGAGCGTCGACGTTGCCGACCGCGACGGCGATGCCCTCGGGCAGGCCGGTCCAGGCCGCGGCCTGCGCGGTCAGGGTGCCAGCGGCATCCCCCAGCTGGCCGATCTGGTGAGCGACCTTGTCGTCGGCGAAGTTTGCGAAGTCGGGGTTCAGTGCGGCGAGGAACTCGGTCGACGGGTACGCGTCGTCCTGAAGGATGCCCTTGTAGCCGGCGGTGCAGGCGTTGCGCACGTAGCTGCCGGTCAGCTGCCAAACGATCCAGTCGGCGGCCTCGACCCAGTGCTCCATGCGGTCGTAGATCTCGGGGTCTTCCTCGAGCAGCTGGAGGCCCTTGGCGAACTCCCACTCGCTGGAGATCAGTCCGCCGTAGCGAGGCAGCCACGATTCGCCGCGGGATGCCGCGAGCTCGTTGATGCGGTCGGCCTGCGGCTGCGCGGCGTGGTGCTTCCACAACTTCACGTAGGCGTGCGGCCGATCGGCGAACTCGGGGACTTCGCTCAGCGGCGTGCCGTCGGCGAGGGTCGGGACCATGGTGCAGGCGGTGAAGTCCGTGGCGATTCCGATGACGTCGGCCGGGTCGATGCCCGCAGCAGTCACGGCCTCAGGAACCGCGGTCTTGAGAACGTCGACGTAGTCGCTCGGAACCTGGAGCGCCCACTCGGGCGGCAGCGCGGCCCCGGTCGCGGCGAGCGTCGTGTCCATCACCGCGTGCCGGTAGTCGTGAACAGCGGAGGCGAGTTCGGCGCCGTCGGCCACCCGCACGACGACGGCGCGTCCCGACAGGGTGCCGTAGTCGACGCCGATGACGTACTGGGCGCCTCGCTCTGAACTCACTACGACTCCGTTGTCTGTCGTGCTGGTGCTGGGGGAAAAGTTGAGAATGTGACCGTTATGTGACCGTTCACAATTTGTGTTGCCATGCTACATGCGAAACGGTCACATTTGTCAAGCGTCCGACGGAATCGCTAGGTCACCGTTGCATAACTGCCACGGTATGAGTGCCGCGAGGGTGGGTCAGGCGCGGCCGGTGGACTCTCGGATGACGAGCTCCGGCACAATCTGGTCGTGATTGAGCTCGACGTCGCCACGCAACTCCCCCAGCAGCAACGACACCGCGCGCCGTCCGATCTCCGGAAAGTTCTGCCGAATCGTCGTCAGTGGCGGGTAGAAATGCGCTGCCTCGGGGATGTCATCAAACCCGACGATCGAAATGTCTCCGGGGATACTCAGCCCCATCTCGCGGCACGCGTGCGAGAAGCCAAGCGCCATCTGGTCGTTGCCAGCGAACACCGCGGTGAAGTCGCGCAGGCGCAGCAACTCGAGCCCGGCGTAGTACCCGAAGTGGGCGGTCCAGTCGCCGAGGATCGGAGCCCTCGTTCTCAGGTCGGCGGCGTCAATCGCGTCGAGATAGCCCTGCATCCTCGCCTCGGCCTCGATCCAGTCCTGCGGGCCGGAGATGTGCATGATCTCGGTGTGCCCCAGATCGATCAGGTGTTTGGTGGCCATGCGAGCGCCCGCAACCTGGTCGACAGACATCGCCCGTTCCTCGTCGAGGTTCGTCGACTGGAGAGTGACGAACGGAACCGAGATTGCGAGTTCTTTGATGACCTCGAACACGCGAACCTGAGGGGCGATGAGCACGAGCGCCTCGATCGACTGGCTGAGCAGGTAGTCGAGCCCGGCCTTGATTGAGGTGTAGTCGGTCGAGGACAAGTTGGTGATGCTCAACCGGTAGCCGGCCTCGCGGGCGGCCATCTCGATTCCGGTGATGCTCATGGTCGGGCCGTAGTGCGAGGTCTGGCTCGAGAGCACACCGATCGTTCGAGACTTGCTCGTCACGAGGGCGCGCGCCGCCTGGTTCGGTCGGTAGCCGATCTCCGCGATGACGTCGAGAACGCGCTGCTTCGTCGTGTCTTTGATGCTCGGGCTTTCGTTCAGCACCCGAGAAACGGTTTGATAGGAGACCCCCGCCAGACGGGCGACATCACGGATGTTCGGCGCGCGAACCTTTTCTGTCTCCATGGTGGTCGTAATACCCGGCTTCGTCGGCGATGTGTACGTTCACATCCTCGCCCAATGCTAGTTGACGAGCGCGAAAGCACGCACGATCAACCACGGCCCGTCAGGTTCATCGCCGAATCCGCTGAACCAGTGTGACAGCCAACGCGACCACGGAAAGGGCAGCGGGGATGAGCAAGTTCGGGCCGGCAAGCACGAGGAGCCCGGCAACCAGAACAACGGAGATCACCGCCATCCACCACCCGACCGAGAATCGCTCGAGCAGTCGCACCGCCGCGATCATGCCGAGCGCGTAGACGGCGACCATGCACGAGGTATGGATCAGGATGAACGCCGGGAGTTCCGACCCTCGCCAGGTGAAAAGCCCGAAGTAGCCGAGTTCGACGACGGCGACCAGCACGAGCGCGCGGCGCGGCACGCGCCCCGGATCGGCACCCTTCGCAAACCAGCGCGGCAGGTGACCGTCGCGACCGAGGGATGCCGCGAGGTTACCGAACGCCGGAACGTAGGCGTTCAGCACGCCCACCGCCACGACCGCGGCAATCACGGCGACGACCACGGGGCCGACCCCCGGCGCCGTCACCGCGACGAGATCGATGAGGGGCACTCGCCCGCCGGCCGTCCCGGTGGTCGGCACCCCCACGGTCACGACCTGAAGGGCGAGGTAGGCGAGGCCCACGACGACGATCGCGATCGCCGTCGCCAGGGGGATGGTGCGGCGCGGGTTGCGGAACTCCCCGGCGATGTGCGTGACCGCCTCCCAGCCCGCGAAGGCCCAGACGAACAGACTGATCGCGATGCCGACCCCCGCCCAGCCGTGTGTCAGGAAGGGCTCGAAACGTGAGGGGTGGATCGCCGGAGCGCTCGTCGCGACGACACCGATGACGACCGCGACGAGGAGGCCGGTGAGCCCCAGCTGAACTGTTCCGCTCACTCGCAACCCGAAGAAACTGATCCCGAGCGGCACGGCAAGAAACGACAGCGCGGCGAGCGGAACGAAGGCTCGGTCGCCGCCCAGAGCCGCTACAAGGTACTCGGCACCGAGGCTCGCGACCACCGGGGCTCCGAACTGAACGCCGAAGAAGAACCAGTAGCCGGCCATCCGTGCCGCTGTCGGACCCAGCGCGAGTCGAACGAACGTGGCCACACCGCCCGCGTCGGGAAAACGAGCGGCGAGCGCGGCGAAGGTGCCGGCGAGCGGGATCGACAGGGCGAGCACGGCGGCGACCGCGACGAGCGACGCGGGGCCTGCGGCATCCGCCGCGAGACCGGGCAACACGAGGATGCCCGTTCCGAGCACGGCCGCGATATACAACGCGGATGCCTGGGCAAGCCCGAGACGGCCCTGGGTCACTGGCGCGGATGGGTCGGACACGACGGTTGTCCCTTCATGATCTTCCGACCGGTGAACGCTCGATCCGCCGTGAGGGGCGCCTCGTTGCGCTCTCGGAGCGAGCCCACCAACAACACGGCGCCCCTCACGACGGTTAGAGCCGGTCGAGGGCGCCGAGCACGTCCGCGAGCAGGTCGGCCTCATCCTCGATGCCGACCGACAGGCGCACGACGTTATCCGGCACTTCGAGGGCGGTGCCCTTGACCGACGCGTGTGTCATCTCTGCCGGGTAGCCGATGAGCGACTCGACGCCGCCGAGAGACTCGGCGAGCTGGAACAGGGTCGTCGACTCCGCGAACTTCTTGGCCGGCGCCGCGCCACCCTTCACCGCGACCGAGATCATGCCGCCGAACGCCTTCATCTGGCGGGCCGCGAGTTCGTGACCCGGGTGGTCGGGCAGTCCCGGGTAGTAGACGGCATCGAGCTTCGGATGCCCGACCAGCGCCTGCGCGATCGCGAGCGCGTTCGACGAGTGCCGTTCGATGCGCACCGGCAGCGTCTTGATCCCTCGAACGGTGAGCCAGGCATCCATCGGCGACGACACCCCGCCCGCGCCGAACTGAAGGAACCCGACCTTGGCTGCGAGCTCCTCGTCGTTGACGATGACCGCGCCGCCGAGCACGTCGGAGTGGCCGCCGAGATACTTCGTGGTCGAGTGAACGACGACGTCGGCGCCGAGGCCGAGCGGGTTCTGCAGGTAGGGCGACGCAAACGTGTTGTCCACGACGACGAGGGCTCCCGCGGCGTGACCGATCTCGGCGAGGGCGGCGATGTCGCTGATCTTCATGAGCGGGTTGCTCGGGGTTTCGATCCACAGAATGTGCGTGGCATCCGGTCGAACCGCGTGGCGCACCGCGTCGAGGTCGCTCATGTCGACGGTGGAGAGCGAGATGCCCCAGGGCACGAACATGCGACTGACGAGGCGGTGGGTCCCGCCATAGACGTCGTTTCCCATGATGATGTGGTCGCCCGGCTTGAGTACGGCGCGCAGGAGGGCGTCCTCGGCGGCGAGTCCCGACGCGAAACTGAACGCACTGGTTCCGCCCTCGAGCGAGGCGAGCAGTTCCTGAAGCGAATCGCGGGTCGGGTTGCCGCCCCGGGCATACTCGTAGCCGCCGCGGAATCCCCCGATGCCGTCCTGAACGAACGTCGACGTCATGTAGATCGGCGGCACGACGGCCCCGGTGGTCGCGTCAAACTCCTGACCGGCATGGATGGCGCGGGTCGCGAAGGAGTACTGCTCGGCTGGGCGTTGCTGGTCTGACACTGGATTCTTTTCTATTGGGTTCGAAGCTATTCGGAGAGGAACGTCAACAGGTCGTGCCTGGTGAGCACACCGACCGGCTTGCCGTCGTTGGTGACGAGGAGCGCATCGGCGGCCGCGAGAGCCGACTTGGCTGAACTGAGGGATTCGTGCACACCGATCAAACCCAGCGGGGGCGCCACGAATTCCTGGACGGCATCCGTCATCTGGGCGTCACCACTGAAGACGGCCTCGAGCAGGGCGCGCTCGTCGATCGACCCGACCACCTCGCCCATGACCACGGGTGGCTCAGCGGTGAGCACCGGCATCTGCGACACCTCGTACTTGGTGAGGATCTCGATCGCGTCGCGAACGGTGTCAGAGGGATGCACGTGCACGAGATCGGGTAACTGTCCGGTCTTGGCGCTCAACACATCGCCGACCGTTCGCTCGTCGGCGGCGTCCGGGCCGAAGCCGTAGGAGCGCATCCACTTGTCGTTGAAGATTTTGCCCAGGTATCCCCTGCCGCCGTCCGGCAACAGAATGACCATGACGTCGTCTTTGCCGAGCGAGCGAGCTGCCTTGAGTCCGGATGCCACGGCGAGCCCACTCGAGCCGCCGACGAGCAGCCCTTCCTCGCGGGCAAGCCGCCGGGTGAACTCGAACGACTCGGCGTCGGATGACGCGATGATCTCGTCGACAACCGTCGGGTCGTAGGCGGTCGGCCAGAAGTCTTCGCCGACTCCTTCGACGAGGTAGGGGCGTCCGGTTCCCCCCGAGTACACGGAGCCTTCGGGGTCTGCGCCGATGACGCGCACGGCACCGTCAGACACTTCTTTGAGGTACTTGCCGACACCCGAGATCGTGCCACCCGTGCCGACGCCTGCGACGAAGTGTGTGATCTCGCCCTCGGTGTCCCGCCAGATTTCGGGACCAGTCGTCTCGTAGTGGCTGAGAGGTCCGTTGGGGTTCGAGTACTGGTTCGGTTTGAACGCCCCGGGAATCTCTCGCGCCAGACGATCGCTCACGCTGTAGTACGACTCGGGGCTCTCCGGGGCGACCGCGGTCGGGGTGACCACGATCTCGGCGCCGTACGCGGTGAGCACGTTGCGCTTGTCCTCGCCGACCTTGTCTGGCAGCACGAAGACGCAGCGGTAGCCGCGCTGCTGGGCGACGAGAGCAAGCCCGATTCCGGTATTGCCGCTGGTGGGCTCGACGATCGTGCCGCCGGGCTTCAGCAGCCCCTTGGCCTCTGCGTCATCAATGATCCTGGTGGCGATTCTGTCCTTCGACGATCCGCCGGGGTTCAGGTACTCGACCTTCACCAGCACGGTGGCCGCGATCCCGTCGGTCACGTTATTGAGGCGCACCAGCGGGGTGTTGCCGACGAGGTCGATGACCGTGTTGTAGTACTTCATGGTTGGGCCAATCTACCAGCGAGCGGATGCCGCGTTACGGGGCGGCCGCCCGGCCTTCACATGGAATTCGCATGTGAGTTGGCCAGCATTTCAGGCACACAGCCGCAGCACAGGAAGAGGACCCGCCGCGTGACAACTGAACCCACCCCCAGCATCAAGCAACAGCGGGACGCACGGCGGGCCGAGAAGGTCGCCCAACTCAAGCAACGCCAGAAGACCGCGAGGGTGTCTCGGCGGATCGGAATCATCACGGCCTCGGTCGGTGCTGTCGCCGTGGTGGCGCTCATCGTCGGCGTCGTGGTCACCAACTCGACTCCCCGCACGCCCCCCGGCGCGATCGAGATCGCGGGGGTAACCAACTTCGGCACCCTCACCGCGACCCACGTCGATCCCGTTCCCGTCGACTATGAGGCGCAGTACGGGATGAATCCTCCGGCCGGCGGCGATCACTTCGGCGTGTGGCTCAACTGCGGCGTCTACGACCAGCCGCAACAGAACGAGAACGCGGTGCATGCCCTCGAGCACGGTGCGATTTGGGTGACCTACGACCCAGACGCACTCACCGACGCGGATGTCGCGACTCTGCGCGCGGCCATGCCGCGCACGTATGCGATCCTGTCGCCGTATCCGGGTCTTCCTGCCCCCGTCGTCGCCTCGGCGTGGGCGAACCAGCTCACTCTGACCGGCGCCGACGACCCGAACCTTGCCCTGTTCATCCAGAAATTCTGGAAGTCAGCGGATGCTCCGGAGCCGGGAGCCCTGTGCACGGGAGGCCTCGATGGGCCGGGCCGCGTCTCCTGATCCCGGGCGACGCATCCGAGTCGTCACAGCCGCTGGCATCGTTGGCGTAATGCTGTTGGTCGGTGCGTTCGCACTGGGTCGGGCATCCACGTCGAGCGTGCCCGTGCCGTCGACGACGAGTGCCGAGGCAGGGTTTGCGCGCGACATGCAGGAGCATCATCTTCAGGCCGTGGAGATGGCACTGATCATTCGGGATGTCTCCGACGACCCGGCCCTGCGTCTCCTGGCGTATGACATCGCGACCTCCCAGGCGCAGCAGTCCGGACAGATGTTCGGCTGGCTCGAAGACTGGGGTCTGCCGCAGGCGCCGTCAGAGCCGTCGATGACCTGGATGGCGCGCCCCACCCTGGCCGGGGTCGAACACGAGCACTCGACGGATGACGTCGAACACGTTCCCGGTTCGCCGATGCCCGGAATGGCGACACTCGATCAGCTCACCGCGCTTCGTGAGGCTGACGGGGTGGTGGCCGAGAAGCTGTTTCTCGAACTCATGATCGCGCACCACGAGGGCGGGCTTGAGATGGCCGAGGCGCTTCTCGACCGCAGCACCAATCCGGTCGTGACCGCGCTCGCGAACAGCATCGTCGTCGCCCAGGCGGGTGAGATCGAGGTCATGCGCGCGATGCTGGCCGAGCGCGCGGGCTGACGACACCCGACGCGCCCAATCAAGCAATCAAGCAATCAAGCAATCAAGCGCGAGCTGCCCAGATCGACCTCGATGCCGGCCGCCGTGAGCGCCGACTTTGCCCGACCCAGTCGATTGTCGATCTCCTGGCCGATGTCCCTTGCCAGTCGCGGGCGAGTCTTCACCAAGACGTCGAGCACGGCGGTGGGCACGAACAGCACCGCGAGGTCGGTGGCCGCCGTGATTCGGGCCGATACGCCCTGACGGGTGAGCGCCGTGAGCCCCAAGACATCGCCGACGGTGAGTTCGGCAAACCGCACCTCGTCACCGGACTCGAGCGAGGCGAAAAGGTTGGCGGTGCCGGAGAGAACGTAGCGCATGCCGTCCGGCACCACGAGGGGCCGTTCAACCGCCTCGCCAGCGCCGTAGCGCTCGAGGCGCAGCCGCGGGGCGATCGCCGCGGCATCCTCAGCGCTCAGATAGAGCGCGGCGCTCACGCTACGCAGGTGCTCAAGCACGTTCTCCGGGGTGTTGAAATTGTCGGTGAGGTCACCGTCGAGGTGCAGATCTGCGCGTCGAGCGGCGTACCAGAGCCGGGTGCGGAACGCCTTGAGGGTCGCGTAGTTGTTTGCCGGGCTGATTATCGGAATGTCTACCTCGTATTTCGCCTTCGTGATGGGGGCGACGGATGCCGACTCCCCCGGCGCGAGGAACGGCAACTCGGCAGCCACCTCGGTGCACACCGTGATGACGAGGTCGGGCGGGTCGTCGGTCGCAAACTTGACGGTTATGGATGCCTCGAACGGCGAGTCGCTTCGGCTCAGGTTCATGAACGAGCTTCCCGCCAACGACGCGTTCGGCACGATGTGCACCCCGCGCGGGGTCTTGATGTGCACGGCACGCCAGTTCACCTCGACGATGCGACCGCGCACCCCGTCGGCTTCCAGCCAGTCGCCCAGCTTGAATGGCTGTTCGAACAGCAGCAGCAACCCCGATACGACGGAGCCGACCGCGTTCTGCAACGACAACCCGATGACGATCGACCCGATTCCGAGCGCGGTGAACAGGCCTGCGATATCGGTGCCCCACACCAGCGAGAACAGCACGGCGACGCTCACCAGAATCAGCAACACCCGCACGATGTCGACGAAGATGCTCGGCACCTTGCTTCGCCAACTGGTCTCCTTGGCGGTGACGAACAACGCAAAGTTGAGCGCATTGAGCAGCACGAGAATCAGCAGGAATCCGAACACGGTTGCCGCAACCTGGCTCCACGTCAGATCGATGTTGACGTACCGCGACTGGCTGAGCAGCAGCAGCAGAGCGCCGACGGGCGCCACATAGTTGCGCAGCAACAGGATGATCCGAGCCGCGCGGCTGCCCCGGCGATCGAGCGCGGTGTAGATCTCGGTGAGCACCAGCAAGGTGACCGGCAGCCCGATGACCACGGCCACCGCCGGCCAGAACCACGGCTCGGTCCAGACCTCGGTCATCGTCGCTGCCTACGCATGCGTGTCATCCGGGTCAATTCGCCACACCCGCTGCGGACCCGACGCGGTGGTGACATAGCCCCAGTCGCGAATGTGTACGGTGTCGGGCATCCGGTCGACGACGGCCTGGGTGAGGAAGATGCCCGAGTCGTTGTTGTTGCCCTGGATCTGGAACGCGAGAGTCACCGCGTCGCCCCACAGGTCATAGGCGATCTGGTTCTCGCCGACCAGTCCGTTCGTCACCGTTCCCGTGTCGATGCCAGCGCGAAGGTTCAGCTCTGCGCCGTGCTTGCCACCGAATCGCTCGAGGATGCGTTGAAGCTCGATCGCGAAGTCGACCGTGCGCCTGGCGTTGTCGACGCGCGGAATCGACAGCCCGCAGCTGGCGAGATAGCCGGCCCGGGTCGTGCGCACCCGCTCGATTCCGAACCGGTCGGCCGCCTCGTCAAAGCTGCGCAGAATCTCGTTGAGCATCTCGAGCGCCTGCTCCGACTCCATCGGTCGGCTGAACGCCTCGAACCCGACGATGTCACCAAACATCACTGTGACCTCTTGGTGGTCCTGAGCGATGGTGCGGGCACCCTCACGGTACTTACGCACGATCGGCTCGGGCATGAGCGACAGCATGAGGCGCTCGTTCTCTTCCTGCTGCGCCTGCAACAGGGTCTCCTTCACCTGAAGGCTCCGGCTCATGTCGTTGAACGCGGCGCCCACATCGGCGAGTTCGTCACTGGTGCCCGCGTCGACCTGAACGCCAATCTCGCCCGCCGCGATGCGCCGGGCGGCGTCGCGCAGGCGGCGTAACGGTCGAACGATCACACCGGCGATCACGAGCGAAAGCAGAGAGACGACAAGCACCATGGCTGCGGACGACAACACGAGATTGCGAGTGAACACGTCGACCGGCGAGAACGCCTCGGCGCTATCGATTTCCGCGACAATGACCCAGTCGAGACCCTTGATGTCGAGGGGCGCGTAGGCGGCGATCGTCTCGCCGCCCAGGTACCCGGCGGCCAACGTCGTGCCGGTCTGTCCGGCGGCGGCGGATGCCACGGCCTCCGTTCGCACCGGCTGCAACAGCAGCGTGCTCGCGTCGTCGACGACCCGCTGTGCCACGTTCGGAGCCGTTCCCGCCTGCACCGCTTGCGCCTGATACTGCTCGGGATGTTCGATGACATCCCGAGACTGGGATCGCATGAGTCGGTCGTCGGCGCCGACAATGTACGTCTCGCCGGTCGCGCCGAGGCCGCTGCCCTCCCAGTTGCCGTTGCCGGTCATGACGTCGTTAATCACGGCGATGGGCATCTCGATCGCGAGTGCGCCGATTATGGACCCGTCGACGGCCACGGGCACGACCGCCCACGCGGCGGGCACCCCGAGCGACGGCGGGTACGGGGCGAAGTCGGTGAGCACGACGGCATCCGCGACGTTGCCGTTCATCGCCTCGGTGTAGGCGTGCGCCAGGTTGGTGCGCTGCAGCGGCCCGGAGTCCAGGTTGCTTCCGAGGTCCACCCCTTTGTACGCCGTGTAGACGATGTTGCCGTTTGCCGTCGATGAGTAGCACATCTTCGTAGCTGAACAGTGTCGTCATCCGGCGGAAGTAGTCGTGGAACTCGGCGTGAGTCGCCGACCACGCGCTACCGTCGCCGGCATCGTCGACCGCGATCGCCTCGTCGAAGCTCTCGTGCGGAACCGTATAGGTCAGCGTCAAGTAGCTCTGCGCTGCGCCGGTCGGCACGAAGGTCGACGCGTCGACCTCTTCCTGGTTGGCCTCGGCGAGTTTCGCCCCAAACTGGGTCACGAAGTAGTCCTGAAGTTGAGCGCGCTGCTCGCCGGTCAGCTCGGCATCGTTCAGGTCACTGAAACCCTGAGTGAACCCTTCGAGCGCGAGCGCGACGCTCTGGCCTCGGGCGTTGAGCAGCAGGGTGTTGGTGATCGAGTCGAAAAGCCCGGTGACCTCGCGCGCGCGAGAGTCGCGCACCTCGACGAGGCTGTTGACCGCGGCATCCCGCAGAGACTCCCTGCCGTTGACGTAGCCGATGAGGCCCACCACAACGCTGGATGCGACACTCACCAGCAGGAGCATGATGAGCAGAATCGAACGGATGCTCAGACCGGGCTTCATCGTCGAACTGGGCAGCACGATCGTGCCCTCCGCCGGCGGCGGCGTCACTGCGGTGTCGGGCATCGGGCTCCTGAGGCTCACAAGTGTGCGTGACTCACTTTAGTCACAGGGATGCTGCTGGCGACAGGGACGTGCGCCTCGTCCCGTCGGTCGGTGCCTCCCATTCGCAAGGCTGCTCGGTGCGATCTCCGGTTACTCGATCCCGCGGGCCTCCTGCGGTTCCGTCTCTCGACCTCTTCTCCGCACTAAATCTGTGGATAGGGGTTATCCCCATTTCATTCGAACATGTGTTCGACTGTGGGAGAACTGGGTCATGCCTTCCTCCCCCACCGACACCCTCCTCGCAGTCGTCGCGCTGCTCGATGGTGTGCCGGCGGCGTATGCGGATCTGGATGACGCGGCTCTGCTTGAGACGCAGGATGCGTTGGGGCGGCTGTCGCGGGTTGTGGCTCGTCACGGTGTGGCGGTGGCGGGGGAGGTGGTTCGTCGTTCTGCGCCGGAACGCGGGTCCCAGGGTTTGGCACAAACCACCGGGCATCGCACGCCGGTCGCGTTGATTCAGGTGGCCACGGGGCTGTCCGCGCCGGAAGCGGCACAGCTCTTTGCCGTCGGTTCGTTGCCTGCCGAGTCGCCGTTGGCGGTGGGCGTTGCTGCGGGTGAGATTGCCGTGTCCGCGGCGGATGCGATCCGGCGCGGGCTCGGTCGACCCGATGCTGGCACGTCGGCCGAGACCTTGGATGCCGTGGCCGCCGACCTTGTGTCCCGTGCTCCCGGGTTCACACCCGAGCAGCTGTATCGCGCTGCGGCCGATGCCCGCAACCGCATCGACGTGGAAGGGGTCGCGCGTCGCGAGAAGGAACGTCGTGACGCCCGGTACCTCCGGGTCAAGCAGCGCGAAGACGGCACCCGCCAACCCGCCGTTCACGTACTCGTCACCGCCCACGAACTCGCCAGCGGGCTCGGTTTCGCACACCTAGAGGACGCGCCTGAGGCCGTGTCCATTGCGACCGCCCGCCGCATCGCCTGCGCCAACGGCCTCATCGGGGTGCTCTTCACCCCCGCAGGTCAACCACTGGATGTCGGGCGAGCGCAACGCACCTTCACCGAACGACAACGCATCGCCCTCGCCGCTAGGGACGGCGGATGCCGCTTCCCCGGCTGCACCAGACCACCCTCCTACTGCGAAGCGCACCACATCGACCACTGGCTCCGAGACCACGGATCTACAGACGTTTCCCGCGGCATCCTCCTCTGCAAACACCACCACATGCTCACCCACAACAACGAATGGGAAATCATCCACGACCCCGACGTCGGCTACGCAATCGTGCCACCGCCCACCATCGACCCCCACCAGAAACCGCGCCCCATGCCCACCAAAAACCCCATCATGCGCAGACTCGCGATGCACTGACTCGCGATGCACTGACCCGGCAAGGGCCGACTCGGTAGGGGCCGACCCAAACGCAGACGGGTCGCTGCGACCTACGTTCCCTGCACCTGCTGTGCGTACAGGGACGAGTACATGCCGCGCGCGGCGAGCAACTCGGCGTGGGTACCGCGCTCGACGATCTGCCCCGCAACGACGACGAAGATGACGTCAGCGCCAACGATCGTCGACAGCCGGTGCGCGACGGCGATCGTCGTGCGGCCCCGAGAAGCGGCATCCAACGCCGTCTGCACGACATGCTCGGAAATCGAGTCGAGCGCACTCGTCGCTTCGTCGAGAATCAGCACCGCCGGATCCTTGAGCAACACCCGCGCGATCGCGATGCGCTGCTTCTCTCCGCCCGGAAAGCCGGTAGCCCCGCTCCCCGACGACGGTGTCGTAGCCGTCAGCAAACGACACGATCGTGTCGTGGATGTTGGCGGCGCGCGCCGCGGCCGTCAGCTCCTCGTCGGTCGCCTCCGGTTTCGCGTACCGGAGGTTCTCTGCGATCGTCGCGTGGAAGAGGTAGGTCTCCTGGCTGACGATTCCGATGTTGCGCACCAGCGAGTCGCCGTCAAGTTCGCGCACATCGTCGCCAGCAAACAACACCCGGCCATCGGTCACGTCGTGCAGCCGCGGAATCAGATACGACACGGTCGTCTTGCCCGCTCCCGACGGGCCGACGAAGGCAGCGAACTGCCCGGGCCGTATCGCGAAGGAGACGCCCTTCAGGGTGCCGGGCGAGTCGGCGGGGGCATCGGGGTAACGGAAGACCACGTTCTCGAACTCGACCTCGCCCAGCTTCACCGGCCGCACCGGCCGAGCGTCTGGGCGGTCGACGATGCTCGGCACCAGGTCGAGGTACTCGAAGATGCGAGCGAACAGCGCAGACGACGTCTGCAGGTCGAGCGCCACCCGCAGCAGACCCATGAGCGGGAACATCAGTCGCGCCTGCACCGTGGTGAACGCGACGATCGTGCCGGCCGTGACATCCGTGCCGCCGACGATGAGCCACGCCGCGACGAGATAGACGACGGCGGGAATCACCGACAGGAAGATGCTGACCATCGCGAAGAACCACTGGCCGCTCATCTGCTGGCTGACCTGCAGCCGCACCTGGTTCTCGTTCTCGCGGGTGTAGCGGCCGACCTCGGCCGACTGCTGGTTGAAGCTCTTGGCCAGCAGGATGCCCGAAACGCTCAGCGCCTCCTGCGTGATCGCGGTCATCTCGCTCAGCGACTCCTGGGTCTTGGTCGCGATACGCGCGCGCACCTGCCCGACCCGCCGCTGAGCGATCACCAGAATCGGCAGCAGGATGACGGCGACGACAGTCAGTTGCCAGCTGAGTACGAGCATGCTGATAAACGCGGCGATGACCGTCACGGTGTTGCCGATGACGCTCGAGATCGTGTTGCTGAGCACGCCGGCGACACCGCCGACATCGTTCTGCAGTCGGGACTGGATGACGCCGGTCTTGGTCCGCGTGAAGAACGCGAGCTCCATTGCCTGGAGGTGCCCGAACAGTCGGATTCTGAGACTGCCCATCACCTTGTTGCCCACAGTCGCGGTCAAGTAGGTCTGCCACACGCCGAGTCGCCGCGGACGCGACCCAGAGCGTGACCATGATGACGCACCAGTTCGATGCAGCACGGGGAGATTCGGGCTGCCCGAGGGCGGGAACAGCCCGAGGTCGAAGGCTTGCTTCGTCAGCAGCGGCGGGAACACGCTGATTCCTGCGCTGACGACCACGAGGATGATCGTCACGGTTATCGCGAACCGGTGCGGTGCGAAGAGCTGCCCGATGCGGCCCAGGAGATTCGGGATGCGTCGGAGCCGTCGCGTTCTCGGCGCGCTGAGCCGTCGACGTCGCCGCCGCTCACGCGTCCTCCGCGGCCGCCGCCGCGCATCCCACTCATGGTTCAACCATAAGTGTCGCCGGTGACCCCGCTCGCCGAGACCCGGTGCTCGAGCTCGTCGAGCCCCGGTGGTCGAGCGTGTCGAGATCCGGTGATCGAGCGTGTCGAGATCTCGACTTCACCCGATCACCGTCCTGGTTGCGCCTAGCCCTTGACCGAACCCGCCAGCAGTCCGCGCACGAAGTAGCGCTGCAGAGCGAAGAACACCGCGACCGGCACAATGATCGACACGAACGCTCCGGCCGTCAGTAGCTCCCAGTCGCCGCCTCGAGTTCCCGTGAGTTCGGCCAGACGAACCATGAGAGGCGCGATCGCCCGCTTTCCGCCACCGAACGTCAAGCCCGACCAGCAGGTCGTTCCACACCCACAGGAACTGGAAGATCGCAAACGACGCGATCGCCGGAATGCTCAGCGGCAGCACCACCATGCGGAAGGTCTTGAACGCGTCTGCCCCATCGACTCGAGCCGCCTCCATCAGTTCACGGGGAATCTGTGAGAGGAAGTTGTGCAGCAGGAAGATCGCGATCGGCATAGCGAACATCGTGTGCGCTATCCAGATCGGTATGTATGTTCCCGTGATCCCTAGGGCCGGGATGAGCGTCACGTCCCCGATCTGTAGGCCGTTGGCGAACAGCTGCAGCAGCGGGATGAGCGCCAGCTGAAGCGGGATGACCTGCATCGCGAAGATCGTGTAGAAGAGGAAGTCCCGACCCTTGAAGTCGAACCAGGCCAGGGCGTACGCCGCGAACGTCGCGAGTACCACGGGGAACACCGTTCCCGGGATCGTGATGGCAAACGAGTTGAGGAAGTACAGGCTCAACGGTGGCGTGACCGAGCTGCCCTCGAAGAGAACCGTGTTGTAGTTCTCCAGCGTGAAGCTCGGGTTGGTCAGAAACGTCCACCACCCGGTGTTGTTGATGTCCTCCGGGGTCCGGATGCTCGAGATGAACAGACCGAACGTCGGGATCGTCCACACCAGCGCGATGATAATTGCGACGAAGGAGGCGATTGGCGAGCCGAAGAGGCTGTTCTGCTTGCGGCTCGTGAACTTGAGCGCCTTGCGATCGGCCTTGGCGGTCTTGACTGTGGGGGGTGAGATGGCAACCATCAGTGGATCTCCCTCTCTTTGCGAACCTGTCGAACATTGAAGATGATCAGCGGCAGCACTCCCAGGAAGAGGATCATCGCGAGGGCGGATCCCGTTCCGTAGTTGAGTGCACGGAAGCTCTGCTGATACATCTCGTTGGCGATCACCGAGGTCTGGAAGTTTCCGCCGGTCATCGTGCGGATGATGTCGAACACCTTGAGCGACGTCACCGTGATCGTGGTGAGAACGACGATCACGCTGCCCCAGATCATCGGGATGGTGATTCGAGTGAACCGCGACCAGCCCTTGGCGCCGTCGAGCATCGACGCCTCGATGACGTCGTCGGGCACGGCCTTCATCGCGGCCGAGAGCACGACCATGGCGAATCCGGTCTGGATCCAGACCATGACGGCGATGAGCAAGAACGTGTTGAGCGGGTGTCTCGAGCAGCCAGTTCGGCGGCGTCAGCCCCACCCCCTTGAAGATCGCGCTCAGCAACCCGATGTCTTCCTTGTTCGGGTCGGGCTGGTAGGTGTAGACGAACTTCCAGATGATGGATGCCCCGACGAACGAGATCGCCATCGGCATGAAGATGAGGGACTTGACGATGCCGGCGTACTTCATCCGGTCGGTGAGGTAGGCAATGGCGAGCCCGATGGCGGTAGACGCGATCGGAACGACGATGGTCCAGATCAGGGTGTTGCGAAGCACGATGAGAATCTCGGGCTGGGTAAACGCCCAAATGTAATTGTCGAGGCCGATGAAGTTCTCGCTTCGCGCGTCGAACAGCGACAGGTACAGCGTGCGGATCGCCGGGTAGACCAACCCGATCAGCAGCAGCAGAAGTGCGGGCCCCAGAAATACGAAGTACTTCAAGCGGTTCTGGGTCTTCTCCTTCGTGCGCTCGGAGAGCACGAAGATCAGGATGATGAGGCCAATGAATACCGCTAGGCCGACGAGAAGAAGGATGACGTTGGGCAGGACTGTCGCAAAGGGCGACCGGGCAGTCACAATCCACATTGATTGACTCATTCCGTAGGCAGTAGTGAGAAGAAGTGCGGGGCCCGCTTGCGCGAGCCCCGCACCGACTTACTGGTTAGTGCTTAGTCACGAACCTACTAGTTCGGCCACGATGATTCGATGGCGTCAAGAACAGCCTTGTCAGACTTGTTCTCGGCGAGCCACGCGGTCATCTCGCGCCAGAACGAACCGGCACCCACGGCTGCGGGCATGAGGTCCGAACCGTCGAAGCGGAACGTGGTCGCGTTCTGCAGGATCTCAACCGCGTTGGCGTTCACCGGGTCGGCAACGTTCGCCGTGTCAAGACCCAGGTTGGCCGAGAACCAGCCACCGAGCTTGGCCTTCGCGTTGTTCCACTCCGGCGTCGTCAGGTACAGCTGAACTGCCTGCACCTCGGGACGGTCGGAGAAGGCACCGACGAACTCGCCACCGCCGAGAGCGGGCTTGTTGTCCGCGCTCACACCGGGGAAGTAGAACGTCGTGATTCCGCCTTCGGTCGTCGTGTCATCCGGGGTCACGATGGTCGCGCCCTGGTCGGCCACGAGGATTCCACCGATGAAGGATGCCTGGCGGTGCATTGCGCACGTGCCGTCAACGATGCCAGCGCCACCGGTCTGGAAGCTCGTGGTCGTGATCGACGGAACGTCACCGACGAACTCCGGGTTCTTCAGGATCTTGCCGGCTTCGCCGAGAACCTCAAGCACCTTCGGGTCGTTGAACGCGATGTCGTGGTTTACCCACGCGTCGTACGTGTCAGCGTCCTGGAAGCGAAGCATGAGGTCTTCCATCCAGTCGGTGCCGACCCAGCCGGTAGCGTCACCGGACTCGAAGCCGACACACCACGGCTGCACGTCTGTCGTGTCAGCGATGGTCTGAGACAGGGCGAGCAGCTCGTCCCACGTGGTGGGGATAGCCCAGCCGTTGTCGGCGAAGGTCTTCGGCGAGTACCAGACGAACGACTTCACGTTGGCGCCCAGGGGTGCCGCGTAGAAGGTTCCGTCGACCGAGCCATAGTCCTTCCAGTCCGGAGAGTAGTTGGCGTCGACGCTCGCGGAGAGCGCATCCGACGCCGGAATGACCTTGCCGGTCTCGACCATGGCCTTCAGCAGGCCCGGCTGCGGGAAGACAGCGATGTCGGGAGCGGTGCCACCCTCAACGCGAACGGGAAGCTGTGCCTCAAACTCCTTGGAGCCGTTCCAGTTGATCGTGATGCCGGTGCAGTCCTCGAACTCGACGAACGACTCCTGGAAGAGCTCGGCCTCGGGGCTGACGACGGTCGTGTAGATCTCGACCTCGGTGCCTGAATTGCCCTGATAGTCGGCGTATGCCTCACAACCGGCCGGAATGTCTCCGCCCGTGCCACCCGCTGTCGTGCATCCAGTGAGGATGAGGGCGAAAGCGGTTGCAGAGGTTGTCGCCAGTACGATTGAGCGCCGTTTTAGTGCCCTCATAGTGATCTCCTTTGATTTGGTGGGGGACGGCATCCCGCGTCCATAACTAGCTATGTTGCGCGGAAATCCAGTCCCAGACTATGCGGGATTGGTGCTCACCGCGAAGGAGTCTCAGTCACTATTCGATAACAGTGGATGGGATGTGCCAGGTTGAGCGGCCGTGCTCGGTGACCTCCTGAGAGCGCTCCCAACCCTCGTTTAGGTAAACGCTTGCAGCAAAAGTCAAGGAAAGATCGGGGATGACGGGGTCGTGGGACCTCGCCGAAAGGGCTCGTTAGTAGGCCCCGACCTCGCCGAGACGGCTCGTTAGTAGGTCCCGGCCGCGCCGAGACGAGTTCTGAGATGAGGCCGACAGTCGCCCGAAACGTCCGCCGGCCCCATCGATCAGTGGGGCGGTCGAACCGCCGGGAAAGCCCGCGCGCGGGCACTACTAGTAGCCATGGGGGGCAACCGCTCTCGGGTAGTGAGCGAAATCAGGCGTTCGCGCGATGGGCTAGGCGAAGGGTAAGACCGTCTAGACCGGCGAACATTTCGGGTGCTCGAATCGGGTGTATGTCACACAAATGGGGGACACTGTGTGAACTGTCCCATTATGGTGGGACTGCAACACCCTCCGCAACAGTCAGATCGGGATCGAGCATGGAATCGGGCGAATTACTCGATGCTCTCGAAGCTGACTTCGCCGCGGGCGCCGCTCCGGCGGACCCGATCCAGGCCCTGAGCGTTCTGAGCGAGCACTGGCCGAGCTTCGCCCCGCTGTACGGACCGGGCATCCGTGCGCTGATGGACACCGTCGCCGGGTCGAGCTGGCAGAGCGACCCGTGGCTCGTCGCGTGCTACGGCGCAAGCTACCGATCGATTGGCGACGAGAACGCCGCAGCGGGACTCACCTATCTGACCGCGGCCGAATCGCTGATGACCGAGAACACGACAGACTTCGTGCGGCTCTCAGTGCGCCTGCGACGCGCGGCCGCCTTGCGCGACCTCGGCAGACTCGATGAAGCACTGGTCGCGGCCACCAGCGCGGCGGAACTTCTCGATGTCGCAGCCGCCCTGACCCTGTCGGAGCGCATACAGATCGAGTCGGGGATCGGGTTGCACCGAGGTGCCATTCTCTACCATCTCGGCGATCTCGACGGCGCGCACCGCAACCTGCTCGCCTCGGTCGGCCTCGCCCCGCGGGATCTACTGCCGGGCGACCGTCTCGAGTGCCTCGCCGCGCTCGCACTGGTGTCGTATTCCCTGGGCGACTTCGACGGTGCACTGAGCTACGTCGCGTCCGCGCGCTCCTCGAGCGAGGCCAGTCGGATGCTCGCCACCGGGTTCGGCGCTCCAGCCTTGATCGCCGAGTTGCTGATCGCCGTCGAACAGGACCGGATAGCTGACGCGACGGCACTCGCCGAGCAGGTGGCGCTCGCGAGCGCACACAGTGACTGGGCGCCCATGGGCCACTACGCCCAGGGGGCAATCGCGATCCTGAGCGAGAACTACGTCGAGGGCCTCGAGTTCGTGGGGCGATGCGTACGAAGCTATAGCGCGTGGCATCCGATCGGTCCCATCGCGACGATCTGCGAAGGGCTCCGCGCGACCCTGCTACTGCGACTGGGCGAAACGGGCACGGCGTGGGACATCTTCGCCTCGCTTCGGCCCACCCAGCACCACTCCAACTGTCCTGCCCGTTTCCTCGCACACTTGCGCTTCACGACGGGTGACGCCGCCGGCGCCGTTATCGTTCTCAAGGATTGTGAGGCACTGGGCGACCTGCATTCGGCTCGCACCATGGTCGACGTACAGTTGCTCCTCGCCGCGTCGAACTATCAGCTGGGCAACACCGCGACGGCAGATCTCGCATTCGACAGGGCGATGCGGCTGGCTGCCCGCAATGACATGCGCATCCCCTTCCGCCTTGTGCCCGACGACGTCATGCGGTCGATGATCGCCCGGGCCGGAACGCGCGGGCAATCTCCCGCGGTGCGGAGCCTGTTCGGGCTGGTGGGCGGAGCCATGCGCGCGTCACTGACGGGTCTGCCCCAGCTCAGCGAACGGGAGCGCGAGATCGTGCGGCTCATGGTTCGCGACCTCAGCGCCAACCAGATGGCCGATGAGCTGTTCGTTTCGATCAACACCGTGAAGTCTCACCTGAAAAACATCTATCGCAAGTTCGGCGTGCAGAAGCGTGCCGAGGCCATCAAGAAGGCCCGCGACCTCGGGTTTCACGTCTAATTCACCCCGGGATCACCCTCCGTTCACCCCAACAAAGGTTGTCCGCATTAAGGGGGACTGGTTTCCTTAGTAGGAATACTCCCGCGGCCCATCCGGACCTGATCCCGGCAGCCTCTCACGGAGCGTTCACGGCGGAGCCATCGGCTGGTTACCGGTAGCTCCGCCACCCTGCCTTTTCGACAGCAGAAAGGGCGCCGGGCGGCCTAAGCCGCGCGACGCCCTTTCCGAGGTTAACTACTTGAGGGTGACGGTTGCGCCAGCCTCTTCGAGAACGGCCTTGGCCTTCTCGGCGGTCTCCTTGTTCGCGCCCTCGAGCACGACACCGGGAGCTCCATCAACGAGTGCCTTCGCCTCGCCGAGGCCGAGGCTGGTGAGGGTACGCACCTCCTTGATGACCTGGATCTTCTTCTCGCCGGCCGACTCGAGAACGACGTCGAACGAGTCCTTCTCCTCGACCTCTTCGGCTGCGCCACCGGCGCCACCGGCGGCCGGAGCCGCTGCGGCTGCCACGGGGGCAGCAGCGGTGACCTCGAAGGTCTCCTCGAACTTCTTGACGAACTCGCTGAGCTCGATGAGAGTGAGCTCCTTGAACGCCTCGATCAGCTGGTCGCTGGTCATCTTTGCCATGATTTCTCCTTAGTGATACTTCTTCCGCGCTTGAATGCGCGATGTGGAACTGTTTTGCGCTATTACTGCGCGGAGGACTGCTTCTCGCGCAACGCGTCGACCGTGCGAACGGCCTGAGCCAGCGGTGCGTTGAACAAGTACGCTGCGCCGAACAGCGAGGCCTTGGCGGCGCCAGCAAACTTCGCGAGCAACACCTCTCTGGACTCGAGATCGGCAAGCTTCTTGACCTCGTCTGCGGTGAGCGGGTTACCGTCGAAGTAACCGTTCTTCACCAACAGAAGAGGATTTGCCTTGGCAAAGTCACGCAGAGTCTTCGCAACGGCGACAGTGTCACCGTGAACGAAGGCGATAGCGGACGGCCCGACCAGGTCGTTGTCAAACGACGTGATACCAGCCGCGTTAGCCGCGATCTTTGTCAGCGTGTTCTTCACCACGGCGTATGTTGCGTGCTCACTGATTGACTTGCGCAGGCTCTTCAGCTGCGAAACCGTGAGTCCGCGATACTCGGTGAGCAGTACAGCGTTCGAGCTGCGGAACTTGTCCGTCAGCTCGGCGACCGATGCTTCCTTGTTCGCCATGGTGCTCCCTACATTTCGTGTGTTGTCTGCCGGAAGACACGCGGAGCAATAAAAAAAGCTCCGGGCCAGGGGCACGGAGCTGAGCGACACCACGAGGGCATTCACACTTCTTCACACACCTGCGCTGGCTTCGCTTTCACGAACTTGGACTGTCGATTGCTTACGCGCGCGACGGTAACCTGCGGTCTTTGGCTTCGGTAATGCTACGGGATGCTTCACCCTCACGCAAACCGCGCCTAGTCGGTCGGGTCCGCTTCGGGATCCGCCGGCTCGCGTCGCCGGGCGATGAGCTGGGGAACCAGAAGAATTATCGTCACTCCGACGATGGCCATGGCGATGACGACAATCGAGGTCAACGTTCCGGTGTCGGCGCTCACGGGGGCCGGCACCGTTGCGTCCCGCCCTCCCAGAAGGCCTTGGTAGACCGAGAGCGGGGTCGCGCCGGAGATGCCGGATGTTCCGCTCACCAGCGGACTGAGCATCCCACCTTCGAGACTGAACCACGCGTCGGTGTTGTCGTCGCGCACCAGGGAGGCGTCATCCGCGATGTCGCTGAGCGCGACGGTGACCGTGCTCCCCCGCACGAAGTCTGCCAATTCCGGCGCGACCGTCGCGGGGTTGATCCAGATCGTCGCGACGCCAATCGGGGCGTCATTGACGGTGATGGGGGCTGTCCACTCGTTGAGGCGCTCGACGGGCGCATCCGTCGCTACCCCGGCGAGAAAGTCCGGCGTGAAGGCGAACACCCGATTGAGCTGACCGATCTCGGTCGTGTCGTTGAAGTCGACACCGTCTCCGCCCGACCCGATTCCGAACAGGTCGTCGAGGTCCGCCAGCAGACCAGATTCGTCGTTGGCGTAGGTCGCGACCTCAGCGGGAACCGACCCCTGGGATCCTGACGCCGACACGGGCGCAACGGCCAGCGCCAACACCCCGCCGAGCAGGCAGGCGATAGCGGACGCGCGGGCGCGCCTCAACGTCGTGGTGTGTTCGGGCACGCGCCCAGTCTCCCACTCCGGCACCCGAAGATGCCGCTAGCGCTCAGCCGAGTTCTCCGACGGGAAGGATGACGCGAAAGACCGTTCCCTCCGCCGAACTGCTCACTTCGACCCGACCGCCGTGCGCGTCGACAACCGCGGCCACGATCGCGAGACCGAGGCCGGTGCTGCCGGCGGCGCGCGATCGCGAGCCGTCGCCGCGCACGAACCGCTCGAACACGGTCGGCAGCAGTGCGTCATCGATTCCGGGTCCGGAGTCACGCACCTCGATCATTGCCTCGTCGGCCACGCTTTCGACACTCACCGTGACGACGGTTCCTGCCGGCGTGTGCGCGCGAGCATTGGCGAGCAGGTTGACAATCACCTGATGAAGTCGCGACTGGTCGCCGTGCGCGAGCACCGGGACATCCGGCAAATCAAGCTGCCAACGATGGTCGGGACCGGCGACGCGAGCGTCACTGACGGCATCGAGAACGAGACGCGAAAGGTCGACGACCCCGGAGACGATTTCGGACCCCTCGTCGAGACGAGCAAGCAGGAGAAGGTCTTCGACGAGTCCGGTCATCCGCACCGACTCCGACTCGACCCTGCCGATCGAGTGCACGACATCGTCAGGAAGATCGTGGCCGCTGCGCCGCGTCAGTTCCGCATACCCGCGGATCGACGCGAGCGGCGTACGCAACTCGTGACTGGCATCCGCGACAAAGGCTCGCACCTTGTTTTCGCTCGCCTGACGCGCGCTCAGGGCGGATGCGACGTGCTCGAGCATGCGATTGAGCGCAGCGCCCACCTGACCCACCTCGGTGCGCGGATCGGCGTCAGCGTCAGACACCCGCTCGGCGAGAGCCACCTCGCCGCGGTCGAGCGAGAGCTCGGTGACTCGCGTCGCGGTGGCCGCAACTCGCTCAAGCGGTCGCAGAGCGAGACGCACGACCAGCGCGCCCGCCACCGCGGCAATGACGATGCCTGCCAGCCCGATTCCCGCAACGAGAAGGGTGAGTTGCAGCACCGTTGCGCGCACCTCCGTGAGCGGTAGCCCGACCAGGAGCGCCGTGTCGCCCGTCTTGGTTGAAATTGCGACGACGCGGTACTGCCCGAGATCAGCGCCGAGATCGACAGTTATTGGCGCCGCGCCCGGTTGTGCCGCGGCGAGCAGTTCGCGCTGCTCCTCGTCGAGGGCGACCGGCGCGCCCGACTCATCGAGCACCGCCGCGGCGGAGACAGTTCCGAGCGACACGAACCCGGCGAGCGTTCCGGCGCCCTGACCGGGCAACGCAAGAATGTCTCCGGGAGGGGGTCGATCGTCGCGATCACCGTCGGGACGATGCTCGAAAGCGAGTTGAGTTCGCGTCGTCGCTGCCGTGAGTTGTGCGTCCAGTCGGCCCACAAGAAGGCTCTGCAGGGCGAGCACACTGACCACCCCGATCACGAGTGTGACCAGCGTGAGAAGTGCGACAATCCCGAAGACCAGACGCCGTCGCAGCGTCAAGCGCCGCGTCATCCTGTCGGCTTCAATACGTAGCCGAATCCCCGCACGGTGTGAATCATCGGCTCGCCGAGCGTGTCGATCTTCTTGCGCAGGTAGGAGACATAAATCTCGACGACGCTGGAGCGCCCACCGAAGTCGTAGCTCCAGACGCGATCGAGAATCTGCGCCTTGCTGAGCACTCGACGCGGATTGCGCATCATGAACCGCAGCAACTCGAACTCGGTCGCGGTCAGTTCAACGACGGTATCGCCGCGCCGCACCTCGTAGCTGTCCTCGTCGAGGGTCAAATCGCCGACCTGCAGCACCGAATCGGCGGTGTCAGACACTGACAGGGCGGATCGGCGGATGAGCGCCCGCAGGCGTGCCACGAGCTCCTCGAGGCTGAACGGTTTGGTCACGTAGTCGTCGCCGCCCACGGTCAAGCCGGCGACCCGGTCATCCACCGAGTCTTTGGCGGTGAGGAACAGAATGGGAGTCTGGATGCCGTCGGCGCGCAACCGAGACAGCACTGTGAGCCCGTCGATGTCGGGAAGCATGATGTCGAGAACCACCACGTCGGGTCGGAAGTCGCGGATCACCGAGATGGCCTTCTGGCCGTCGGCCGCGAGCCGCACGTCCCAGCCCTCGTAGCGCAACGCCATCGACAGCAGATCGGTGAGCGAATCCTCGTCATCGACGACGACCGCCCGGATCGGGCTCCCGTCGGGCCGAGTGATGCGCGGCTGCGCAATCGCGGTCGTGTGCTGTGAGTCGGTCATTACTCCAGTATTCGCAATTTCCTATGAGCCTGCTGTGAGCGTGGACTCTTGGGCAACGCTCAGGTAGGCGATGGCTCGCCCATAGCTGACCCTCATAGCTTCGCTCCGTCTTAGTCCATACATAAGGAGCACCATGTTCGGCACCTACCTCCTGCGCGAGCTCACCCACCGGCGCAAGCACACCGCGATAATTGCCATCGGCCTGGCCCTAGCGATAGCCCTCGTAATAATCGTCAACGGGGTGGCCGCCGGAGTGAAGGATGCCCAGGCGAGCGTTCTCGAGTCCGTCTACGGGGTCGGCACCGACATCACGATCAGCCAGGAACCCGCGGCACTCGCCGAGGGAGCACAACCCCAGCGACCCAACTTCGACTTCGGAGCGAACGACGGCGCGACCACCGACGGCACAACCACCCTGAACCAAAGCCGGCTCATCGCCGACCTCGGCACAACCACGTTCGACTCATCGGCACTCGCGAGCGCGCAGTCGGTGGACGGCGTCACCGCCGCCACCGCGACGCTCACACTCAGCAACATCTCGTTCAGTGGCGCGATTCCCGATCCCACCGCCGCAACCACGCCGACCGACGGACAGGCTCCCCCGCAAGGCGGTCCCGATCGTGCGGGCGGCTCCTCGTTCGGCGTCGACAGCTTCTCGGTCACCGGAATCGACATTGCCGGCTCCGCGGTCGGTCCACTGACGTCCGTTGAACTCTCCGACGGCCGCGCCTTCGCGACCACGGACTCCGGTTCCAACGTCGTCGTCGTGGACTCCAGCTACGCGACGAGCGCAGGTCTCGGCGTCGGGGACACGCTGGCGATCGGCGGCGAAGACTTCGAGGTCATCGGCATCGTGGCATCCGTCTCGTCCGACGCGACAACCGCATCGAACACCTATATCCCTCTCGACACGGCCCAGCGCATCGCCGAACTCGATGGCCAGGTCTCCACGATCTACGTTCAGGCGGCGTCATCCACCGACATCCCCGCGATCCAGAGCGAGCTACAGACCGCGCTGCCGGATGCCTCGGTGAAGACCCAGGCCGATCTCGCGTCGAGCGTCTCGGGATCACTGTCGACGGCCTCAGACCTCGTCTCACAGCTCGGCACCTGGCTCTCGGTCATCGTGCTCGCCGCCGCATTCCTCTCCGCGATCCTCTTCACGATCTCGGGCATCAGTCGCCGCACCCGCGAGTTCGGAACCCTCAAGGCTGTCGGATGGAGCAACGGCGCGGTCGTGCGTCAGGTGGCCGGCGAATCTCTCGTGCAGGGCGCGATCGGCGGCGCACTCGGCGTCGCAGTCGGACTGCTCGGCATCCTCGCGATCAACCTCGCGGCTCCGGTTCTCAGCGGCAGCGCCGCGACGACAGTCCTCACCGGTCGGGGCGGGGGCGGAGCGTTCGGCGGACCCGGCGCGACAGCAGCGGCCGCACCCACCACCGATGTCGCGCTTCAGATTCCCGTTACCGGAACGATCATTCTGATCGCGGTGGGGTTGGCAATCCTCGGCGGCCTTCTGGCCGGCGCGATCGGCGGCTGGCGTGCCGCCCGCCTGCGCCCGGCCGAGGCCCTTCGCAGCGTCGCATAGCATCCACCCGATTTTTGACAACAAGGAGACCCAGACCATGTACGAACTCAAGAACGTCACCAAGACCTACGCCGGACCGCGCGGCTCCATCTCCGCGCTCCACGACGTGAGCCTGACCATCCCCGACGGCCAACTGGTCGCGATCCAGGGACCGACCGGGGGCGGCAAGTCCACCCTGCTCCAGATGCTCGGAGCGCTCGAGCGGCCCACCTCAGGGTCGGTCTCGTTGGGGACGGATGTGCTCTCGAGCATGCCCGACGGCAAGCTCGCCGGAATCAGGGCCCGTGAGATCGGCTTCGTATTTCAGGGATTCAACCTGATTCCGACCCTGACCGCGCAGGAGAACGTCGAGACCGCGCTCGCCCCGCTCGGAGTGTCGACGGCCGAGCGCAGGGCGCGCGCGGCGGCAGCGCTGAGCAACGTCGGACTCGGCGACCGAGCCGGACACCGCCCCACGGAGCTTTCCGGCGGCCAGCAGCAGCGCGTGGCCATCGCCCGGGCACTCGTGAAAGACCCTGAGGTACTGCTCGCTGACGAGCCCACCGGAAACCTAGACGAACAGACCCGTGACGAGATCATGGACCTGCTCGAGGGCCTGTGGCGCGACAAGGGGCTGACCCTGATTCTCGTCACTCACGACTCGGCGGTTGCCAAGCGTGCCGAGCGTCGATTGCACATCAAGCAGGGCAAGGTCACCGAGAAGTAGCCCGCCCGCCGCGTCGCCCCCGCCGCAGTCGGCGGCAGGGGCGACAATGGCACGGTGACCATGCAGCCGGAACTCGACCTCTGGGAACGCCCGGCCCCCGACCACCGAGACCGGGTGCTCGCTCACTCCGAGGATCGAGTGGCCTGGCTTCGCGCGCGCAGCCGAGGAGTCACGGCAACGGATGTCGCGCGGCTATCGAGCGAACGAGCCCTTCGTTCCGTCGCCCAAGACAAGCTGCTCGGCACGGGATTCGGGGGAAACGCCTACACCGACCACGGTCGGGCGCGGGAACCCGAGATCGCGCGCTGGGTCCGGGCCCGCCACGGCATCCTGCCCAGCTCGGCCCTGTACCACGCACACGATCAACCGCTGCACCTCGCAACCCCCGACGGCGTTGCCGTGTTGGGGGGCGCGGTTGTTCTGTCGGAGATCAAGACGACCGGACGCGCCTGGCGGAGCATCCCGCGCAGCTACCTGCGGCAGGTGTGGTGGCAGCAGTACGTCGTCGGCGCCGAGCGCACTCTCGTCGTGTGGGAACAGCACGACGACTTCGTCCCAGTCGGGGCCGAGCCGGAGTGTCGGTGGGTCGAACGCGACGACAACGAGATCCACGTTCTGGTCGGACTAGCCGACCGCCTGCTCGAACTGCTCCACCGCTAACTCCCGCGGCTCGGCGGCGAGCGCCGGCATCCGTCCAGCCGCCCGCACCGCCGTGACCACCCCGAAGACAATGAGCCAGGCGATCGCCATGGTCGTCGCGACAAACTCGAGCCGACTGCCGAGTACCTCCTGAAAGTGGAACAGCGACATGAGCCCGCCCGCCCCCGCGATCACGGCAACGAGCACCCCGGTGGTGAGGGAAAGTCGAGCGAGCATCCGGTGCTCCTTCGCGAAGGATGTCTGCAGCATCGCCCAACACGCCGCGGCAAACGCGAGCACGGCCGCGAGGGTGTGCGCGAAGTCCTGCCACGTGAATGTGCTGCCGTAGGGCAACGGACACCCCGAGGTACAGGTGACCTGGGATGCGACGAGGAAGAAGGCGCATCCGATCCACAGTGAGATCGCCGGGGTCCACGCCCGCAGCACCGAGACCGAACTGCGCACCCGTCGGCCCGCCCACGCGATCGAGCTTCCCCCGCGACGATGAGCAGCAGAGCGAGTTGGAACCACTTGGCCGTGGGCTCGCCCTGAGCGCCCAGTTCGCTCACGTACAACTCGCGCGGCACCGAAAGCCGGGCCATCCAGATGATGATCAGAGCGGCGCCGACCGCGATGCAACCGAGCACCGCGGCAGCAACCTCGCTAGTTCGCGCTCGCAAAGGGACCTCTCAAAACGGACCACTGCAGCAGCATGATGGTCTTGGCGTCGGCAATCCGTCCATCTTCGATCATGGCCAGCGCGTCGGCAATGCCCAATTCGACGACGGTGATGTGTTCGCCCTCTTCGACGAGCCCGCCCCCGGCACTGGTGCGGGTGTGAGCGCTGTACGGCGCCGCGTAGAAGTGCAGTCGCTCGGTGACAGATCCCGGGCTCATGTACGCATCGAAGACGTGGGTGACCTCGCCCACCTCGTGGCCGGTCTCCTCAAGCGCCTCCCGTCGGATCGCGGTCACCGGATCGTCATCGTCGAGAAGTCCTGCCGCGGTTTCGAGCAAAACGCCGTCGGGATGCCCGTTGACGTACACCGGGTAGCGGAACTGGGAGGTGAGCAGAACGGTGCGGCGCGCGACATCGAAGAGCAGGATGGTGGCGCCATTTCCGCGATCATAGGTTTCGCGGGACTGCGACGCCCACGCACCGTCGTCGCCCTGATAGTCGAAAGTAGTCGTGTGCAAGCGGTACCAGTTGTCGCTCAGAAGGCGAACCTCGGTCACTCGCACCCGAGGATTCGTTGATGGCGGAGACTCTGCGGGCATGCTCGGAACACTAGCCGCCCCACGATAGTTTGCCGTGCAGTGACGTTGACGAAACACCGTCGAATCATTGTCATCGTTTACTGTCATAGGGACACGACGGGGAGGCCGGCAGATGGGCACGATGCGAGCTATCGCGATAGACGCGTTCGGCGGCCCCGAAGTGCTTCGTGTCTGCGACGTCGACGCTCCGACCCGAGTCAATGCCGAGTTTCTCGTCAAAGTCGTTGCCGCCGGCGTGAATCCGATCGATGCCAAAACCCGAGCCGGGCGCGGCGTCGCTGCCGCCGTCGATTCGTTTCCCCTCATCCTCGGCAATGACTTCAGCGGAATAGTCGTCGAGTCGCCCTACGAGTCGCACCCGATCAAGCCGGGCGACGAGGTCTACGGCATGACGATGGTGCCCCGCTACGGCGGCGCATACGCCGAGTATCTGACGGTGCCCAGCACGAGTGTCGTCAAGAAACCCCGGGCGCTCTCCCACGTCGAGGCCGCGGGAGTTCCCGTCGCCGCCCTCACCGCCTGGGGCGCCGTGGTCGATGTGGCCAAGGCGCACGAGGGGCAGCGGATGCTCATCCACGCCGGCGCCGGCGGCGTGGGCCACTTCGCAGTACAGTTTGCCGAATTCTTCGGCGCCCACGTGACCACCACAGGATCGGAACGCAACGCACGATGGCTGAAGGAACTGGGCGCGCGCGAAGTCATCGACTACACCGCCACCCGCTTCGAAGACGCAGTTCACGATGTTGATGTCGTGATCGACCTGGTCGGAAACCTCATCCAAGAGACGTCGTCGCGCTCACTGGCAACGCTCAGGCCCGGCGGTCTCATCGTCAATGTTCCCTCGGCGAGTTGGCCGACCATGGCCGAGGACGCCGCGGCCGCCGGCGTTCGCGCCACCGGCTACCGCGTTCCGTCAGACGGCACCACCCTCGCCGTAATCTCGCGCCTGCTGGAGTCGGGCGATGTACGCATCTACGTCGATCAGGTCTTCGATCTTGATCAGGCGCCCGCAGCGCACGAGGCACTCGAAACCGGACACTCCCGGGGCAAGATCGTGCTCAAGGTGTCAGACGGGTAGTCGCAGTTCGAGCACGAAGTCGTCTTCGTACCGATCCCCCACGAGGAATTTCTTCGTGCCCACGACCGTGAAGCCGCACTTCTCATAGAACCGTCTGGCCCGGGCGTTCTCGTTGTTCACACCCAGCCATACGCTGTGCGCACCCCGCTCGACCGCGGCATCAACGCTCGCCGCGACGAGAGCCGCCGCGAGTCCCGTGCCGTGCGCCGACGGCAGGGCGTAGCACTTGCTGAGCTCGGCAGTGGGGCGTACGGCGACCGCCGCCGCGACATCCGGATCAGTCGGCTCGCCCTCGACAACCATCGTGTATCCGGCCGCTTCACCATCGACCTCGCCGATGAACAGCACGCGCATTGGGTCGGCGAGATACCCCGCGAAGGACCGCTCAGACAGGTGGGCCGCGATGAAGTCGGCAATCGATGCCTCCGTGGTCGCGGGCGGGCACGCGAGCGGAAAGGTGGCCGCGGCCAATTCGTGAAGTCGTGCCGCGTCATCCGCGATCGCTGGCCTGATGTGCATGGGTCTCCAGAGAACGCAAAAGGGGCCAGCCGAAGCTGACCCCCAATGCGTGAAAGTGAATGCCTACAGAACGTTCACGTCGATCGGGATGCCGGGACCAAACGTGGTCGAGACAGTCGCCTTCGTGATGTAGCGGCCCTTCGATGAGCTCGGCTTGGAGCGAACGACCTCGTCGAGCGCAGCCTTGATGTTCTCGCTGAGCTGCTCTTCGCTGAAGCCGGCCTTGCCGACGACGAAGTGCACGTTCGAGTGCTTGTCGACGCGGAACTCGATCTTTCCGCCCTTGATGTCGGACACGGCCTTGGCGGTGTCCTGGGTGACGGTACCGGTCTTCGGGTTCGGCATGAGGCCGCGGGGACCAAGCACCTTTCCGAGACGGCCGACCTGACCCATGAGCTCCGGGGTCGAGACGGCGGCGTCGAACGACGTGTAGCCCGCGGCCACCTTGTCGATGAGCTCGGCTCCACCAACCTCGTCAGCGCCGGCCGCGAGCGCGGCCTCAGCTGCCGGGCCCGTCGCGAACACGATGACGCGTGCGGTCTTGCCGGTTCCGTGCGGCAGGATGACGGTGCCGCGCACCATCTGGTCTGCCTTGCGGGGGTCGACGCCGAGCTTCAGCGCGACCTCGACGGTCGAGTCGAACTTCTTCGATCCGGTGACCTTCGCGACGGCGACGGCTTCGGTGGGCGTGTAGAACTTGCCCTCTTCGATCTTTTCCGCTGCGGCGCGGTATGCCTTGGACTTCGTAGCCATGATTACGCCTCCACCGTGATTCCCATGGAACGGGCGGTGCCCGCGATGATCTTCGACGCGCCCTCGATGTCGTTGGCGTTGAGGTCAACCATCTTCATCTCGGCGATCGTGCGAACCTGCTCCTTGGTGAGCTTCGCGACCTTGACGGTGTGCGGGGTCGGTGACCCCTTGGCGACTCCGGCGGCCTTCTTGATGAGCTCGGCCGCGGGCGGGGTCTTCAGGATGAACGTGAACGAGCGGTCCTCGTAGACGGTGATCTCGACGGGGATGACGTTGCCGCGCTGCGACTCGGTCGCGGCGTTGTACGCCTTGCAGAACTCCATGATGTTCACGCCGTGCTGACCCAGCGCAGGCCCGATGGGCGGTGCGGGGTTGGCGGCGCCGGCCTGGATCTGAAGCTTAATCAGACCCGTGACCTTCTTTTTCGGTGCCATTGTTTATTCCTTACTGTCGTGCGTTCAAACGAACGCGCTCGCACGAATCAGGCAATTCCTGACAGTGCTGGGTTTGCAACCTTGTTATCCTACCCGATTCGCGGCGCGACCGCGGTTGTGCCGCGAAGCGGACGACGCGCGCCTACCAACCTCAGAGCTTGGTGACCTGGTCGAAGCTCAGCTCGACCGGAGTCTCGCGCTCGAACAACGACACGAGAACGATGAGCTTGCCGCTCTCCGCCTTGATCTCGCTGATCGAACCGGGAAGGCCCGCGAACGAACCCTCCTTGATGGTGATCGTCTCGCCAATCTCGAAGTCGATTTCGGCCGGGATGACGCGGGTAGCGGTCTTGCCCTTGCCGCCGGTGCCCTTGGCGACCGGAGCTTCGACGATCTGAACCAAACTCTTGAGCATGTTGAACGCCTCGTCGAAGCGCAGCGGACGCGGGTTGTGGGAGTTGCCCACGAATCCGGTCACGCCGGGCGTGTGGCGCACCACCGACCAGCTGTCTTCGTTGAGATCCATGCGCACGAGCACGTAGCCGGGGATGCGCACGCGATTGACAAGCTTGCGTTGACCGTTCTTGATCTCGACGACATCCTCCATGGGGACCTCAACCTGGAAGACGTAGTCCTCCATGGCCATAGATACCTTGCGGTTGTCGATGTTCTGCTTGACGCGCTTTTCGAAGCCGGCGTAGGAGTGAATGACGTACCACTTGCCGGGCTTGCCGCGCAGCTCGGTGCGGAACTCCTCGTACGGGTCCACCTCGCCCGTGGCTGCCTGATCGTCGTCGCCCAACTCGGGACCGTCGTACGGCGTGACATCCGGCTTGTCGCCTGCATGCTCGGCTGCGTCGACCTCGGCGTCGTCGTCGGTCGCTGCGACTGCGGCATCCGCCTCGTCAAGCGAATCGATCTCGAGCGCGTCGTCGATGATCGCGTCGGCCTCGGGGTCGATCGCGGCGTCGAGCGCCTCGAGCAGACCAGCGAGGTCGCCCTCCGTCATCGTTCACGACGTGAATGGCCTGGTGCTCGGCGGAGTCCTCGGATGCCTCGGCTGCGGCCAGCGTGTTGCCGGTCTGTGCCTCGTCGTCCTCGGAGGACTGCTCTGCTGCCGTCGCGATCTCGAAATCGTCGCGGTGGTTCTCAGACACTGAATCTCTTTTCGTTGCTGTCATCAAGCGGCACACTGGCCGCTAGGTTCACGGGGTTCGCTAGCCGTTGGTGATTGTCGGATCACCGAACAGGAAGTTCACGAGGAAGCTGAATACGAAGTCCAGCCCGTAGACGATCGCCATCATGATGACGACGAAGATCAGGACGACCCCGGTGTAGCTCAGGAGTTCCTTGCGGGTCGGGGTGACAACTTTGCGCAGCTCGGCGATGACCTGGCGGATGAACAGCGCCAATCGCCCGAAAGGTCCACGCCGCTGAGCGCGTTCCTTCTTGGCATTGGCGACGATGTCCTCGCTGGGCTCGTCGATCACTTTTCTGGCCACGTTGTTACCTTCCGATGTTTCGGTGTGCTGCAGGGCGGACAGGACTTGAACCTGCAACCTACGGTTTTGGAGACCGTTGCTCTACCAATTGAGCTACCACCCTTTGCGGTGCCGGCCTCGCATGCTCAGGCGCGCGGTGGGCGCGCGAAAGCATGGCAGATTTCAACTACCACGCGTCAAGTGTACGGCATCACAGATGTTCAAAGAAAAGCTGACAAGTCGCGTCATAGCTGAGCCGAAGTCCTGTCTCTCTCGGTAAGCGGGACTAACCACCCGCCGAACAGGTAGCCAAGATCAGGAGGCATTTGTCATGTTTGGAATCACGAAGTCATCTACACCGCACGGTGGGCGCGCATCCGTGGCGCGGCGGATCGGTGGCCTCGTGGCCGCCGCCGCGCTCGGTGCGTCCCTCACCGTCGCAACCCCGCTCGCGGCGAGCGCCGCGACACCGACCGTCGCCTCTCACGCCGAGGGTCAGTTTCTCTCCGGCAGTCTCGCGGGAATCGACATCGACGCGGTAGCCGCGCTCGGAGCCGCCATCGCGACCAACAACGGAAGTCAGGCGCTCCAGGTCTCGCGAGCGGCCTGGCTCGACAACGCGGCCCAGTCGCTGCAGATGGGGACGATCGGCGGACTACAGACCGATCTGGGGCCCTGGCTCGACGCCGGAGTGATCCAGCAATACGCGCAAGCGGATCGCAACGGGGCATCCATGGGCGCCAGCGGTGCGATCGGCGACGACGGCACGATCGGCGTCGGCTCGGTGGGCGGCGGCGCGGCCGGCGATCTCGACCTCGACCTCAACCAGGTTCTCGATGCACGCTACGCGAGCATCATCACCGACCTGCGGTTGTCACTCGACGCGGTGTCAGCGCAGGCAACAGCGGCGCTCACCTCCGCATCCGGGGACTACCGGATCGCGGGAGCTCAACTCACGCTGACCAGTCCGGCCATTGCGGACCTGAAGGCCAAAGTGGCATCCGCCCTTCTCGTTGTCGACAACTCCCTACTGGATCTGAGCAGCGACGGCGGCGACCTTGCCCTCAGCGTCGGACGCGTGCTCAACCCCTTGGTGGCTGTCACCGGATCGACGGTCGACGTGGATGTCACGATCAGCAACAACATCGACGCGGCCGTGCAGTCCCTGCTCACCGAGGCATACGGAAACGGGGCGGTGCGCTTCAACCTGCAGACGGGGACGGTCACGATCGACCTCGAACAGCTGATGGGGGGAAGTCTCAACGACCTGCCGCCGAACACCGAGCTGCTGTCCGACGCCGTTATCACGGTTGCCCTGCAGTCGATCGTCGACACCGTGACGACCCTCGCCGACCAGATCGTCGACCGTGTAACGGCGGAACTGCGCAACTCGGTCGTCACTGTGCACGCCGGACTCGACGTGCTCACCGCTCAGGCCGGCCAGCAGAGCACGGTGTGCCACGACGTGCAGGTACCGATCATCGGTGACATCCTCACCGGTGGAATCGTCGGCGGCATTCTCGGCGGACTGGGCTCAACGACAGAGCAGGGCATCATCGGATACACGCTCGACACCGTCTGCGAAGTCGTCACCACCGCACTCCCCAGCCTGCACAGCACGGTCGCGGTCGACATCCGAGGCACTATCGGCCAGTTGATCAACGGAACCTCGGCCAGCGCAACGGCGGCAGTGTCTCTGCTGGGCGGAACAGTCAACGTCAACGCCAACGTCGCGGCGATCATCGACGGCCTCGGCGGCTCCCTCGCGGGTGACCTGTTCGGTACCGACGGAACGATTAGCGACCTGGTGCATGCACTCGACCTCGGGTTGGTCACGCCGGCAACGGATGGCCTGCTGGGATCGACGAGCATCGCCGGCCTGCTCACGAACGTGCTGTCGGTGAAGGTGAACGTTCAGGAAATCGCCGGCGGCGAGTTCACCGAGACCGCTGTGCGCATCGCGGTACTGGGCGGACAGCCGGCAACACTGAATGTCGCGAACGCGACCGTCGGACCCAACGCCGCGGTCGTCACTCCCGGCTGCACCACCAACTGTGGGGGTTCGAACCCGGACCCCTGTGTCGTGAACTGTGGCAGCGGAACCCCGACTACCACCGGTTCAACGAGCGGCGGCAACCTTGCGATGACCGGTTTGGGGATCGGGACACTCGTCGCAATCGTGCTCGCCCTGCTCGCGGTCGGCGCTTATCTCGCACGAGAGGGCTACCGGCAGAAGATCGCCGCCGCGGGTGACACCGCCTCGTAGCGGTGACAAGGAGTGGCCGGGGCGCGACCCAGATGCGTCCCGGCCACTCTGCTGTACCGAATCTCCCCAGCCGGAGCCCGGCAACGGCACCTAGAATTGACGCCGTGACCCAGCCACGAATCTCCCGCCGCATTGCCGCCATAGCCGAGTCAGCGACCCTGAAGGTCGACGCCAAGGCAAAGGCACTTCAGGCCGACGGCCGACCCGTCATCAGCTATGCCGCGGGTGAGCCAGACTTCGCGACTCCGAGCAACATCGTTGAGGCGGCATCCCGCGCCGTGCTCGACCCGAAGAACTACCGCTACACGCCCGCCGCCGGTCTGCCAGACCTGCGCGAGGCGATCGCCGCGAAGACCGCGCGCGACAGCGGCCTCGAGGTCACACCCAACCAGGTCGTCGTCACCAACGGCGGCAAGCAGGCCGTGTACCAATCCTTCGCCGCGCTGCTCGACCCGGGCGACGAGGTGCTACTACCCACGCCGTACTGGACCACCTACCCCGAGGCGATCAAGCTCGCCGGCGGCGTGCCCGTCGACGTGTTCGCGGGAGCCGACCAGAACTATCTCGTGACCGTCGAGCAGCTCGAGGCCGCACGCACCGACCGCACGAAGGTTCTGCTTTTCGTCTCGCCGTCGAACCCGACCGGCGCCGTCTACTCGCCAGAACAGGTGCGCGAGATCGGTGAATGGGCAGACGCTCACGGACTCTGGATCATTAGCGACGAGATCTACCAGAACCTCGTCTACGACGGCATCCGGGCCGTGTCGATTGTCGAAGCGGTTCCCGCGCTCGCCGACCGCACCATCCTCGTCAACGGTGTCGCCAAGACGTACGCGATGACCGGCTGGCGGGTCGGATGGATGGTCGGACCGACCGACGCGATCAAGGCCGCGGCGAACCTGCAGTCACACCTGTCGAGCAACGTCAACAACATCGCGCAGCGCGCCGCACTGGAGGCACTCACCGGCCCGCAGGACGCCGTCGAGACCATGCGGCTGGCGTTCGAAAAGCGGCGCAACACCATGGTGGCCGAATTGAGCGCGATCCCCGGGCTGGCCTGCCCGATGCCCGAGGGTGCCTTCTACGTGTATCCGGATGTCACGGGGCTACTCGGTCGCGAATGGGGCGGCGTCACGCCGACGACGTCCCTCGAACTCGCCGATCTCATCCTCGACCAGGCCGAGGTCGCCGTTGTGCCCGGCGAGGCCTTCGGACCGAGCGGATACCTGCGCCTGTCGTACGCCCTCGGCGACGAACCCCTGCTCGAGGGCGTGCAGCGCCTCCAGCGCCTGTTCGCCTAGCGGGGCGCTCCCGCACTCGCCGCCCGCCCCGCCCGTACCGCCCGCCCGCCCGCCCTCCCATCGTTCCTGAGGGGCGCCTTGTTGCGCTCTCCGGACGTGCCATGGCGCAACGCGGCGCCCCTCAGCGTGGGTGTGGACAGAGACCCCGTTCCGTGGCGTGCGGCATCCCTCATTGGGCGCCCTTACGCTGGCCGATCGCTGCGTCGCTTTTCAGTTGGGGATGCCACAGCGCGCGTTCTTCAACTCCGTGACCGCCGCCCGGCTCATGTCGCTTCCGCTCCCGTTGCGACTTGAGCGGGACCCGAGGCTTCACGTTGCGACGCCCTCGCCGGGGCGGGGCCTTGCGGCGCGCGGGATAGTCGGCCACAAGGTGCAGACGCGGCCCGACGAGCTGCGCGACTGGAACGGCCTTAGGATCAGCGGCCCGGAGCGAACCTTCTGCGAGCTCGCCTCGATCGTGAGCGTGGGTGAGTTGGTCGCGGTCGGGGACTATGTCATCCACTGGCGCACTCCGATGTGTTCGGTGGATGAGCTCGTCGCCGCCGTCGAGCGCTATCCGGGCCGACGCGGCGCTGCCAGGCTTCGCGAGGCCGTTCAGCTACTCGATTCGCGATCCGAGTCGCCGCAGGAGTCCGAGCTTCGGGTGCTCATCGTGCTCGCCGGGTTCACTGGATTCGAGGTGAATCACCAGATCGTCGTCGATCGCCGCAGATACCGCGGCGACATCGTCTTCCCTCGGCAGCGTGTCGTGGTCGAGTATCTCGGCGACTACCACCGGGATCCGGCGCAGTGGCGGCGCGACGTGAGCCGAGCCTCCCGGTTGCGGGAGGCTGGCTGGTTCGTTCTCGAGGTGACCATTGACGACCTTCGCGACCCTGCGGACTTCCTGAGTCGTCTCCGGCGTGTGCTGGCCGCACACTCCTGACCTCCACCCCCTGAGGGGCGCCTTGTTGCTCGATACGGGGTGCCGAGGGCGCAACAAGGCGCCCCTCGCGTGGTGGCGGAGGTGGTGGCGGCGGTGGCGGCGGAGGTGGCGGCGCGGCAAGCATCCACCGGTTGGGGGATGCGAGGTTCAGCCGGTGCACGGCTGTTGCGGCATCCACAATCGGGCCAGCATTGAGGCATGACTTCAGTTGTGAGTGTGCGCGACCTGCGCAAGACCTACGGGAACTTCACGGCGCTCGACGGCGTGAGCTTCGACATCGAACAGGGCGAGACTTTCGCGCTGCTCGGGCCGAACGGTGCCGGCAAGAGCACCACCATCGAAATCCTCGAGGGCTACCGCGATCGCAGCGGTGGCGACGCGAGTGTTCTCGGGGTCGACCCCGGCCGCGGCGGGCTCGCGTGGAAGGCTCAGCTCGGCATCGTGCTGCAGTCCACCGGCGAGAGCGGCAACGTGACGGTGCGCGAACAGCTCGCCCACTTCGCCGGCCTCTACCCGAACCCCCGCGACATCGACGAAGTTCTCGTCGCTGTCGGCCTCGAAGACAAACAGAAGATGTTCATCCGCAAGCTTTCCGGCGGCCTGCAGCGTCGAATGGATGTCGCGCTCGGCATCGTCGGACGACCCGAGTTGCTGTTCCTCGACGAGCCGACCACGGGGTTCGACCCCGAGGCACGCCGCCAGTTCTGGGACCTCATCCGCTCCCTCAAGGCGGACGGGACCACGATCCTCCTGACGACCCACTACCTCGACGAGGCCGCCCAACTGGGAGACCGTGCTGGCATCATCGCCGGCGGAAAGCTGATCGACATCGGTCCCATCGACGAGCTCGGCGGCAAGGAGTCCCGAGTTCCGATCGTGCGGTGGATCGACGGTGGCCAGCGGCGCGAAGAGCGCACGACAACACCGGGAGCGCTCGTCGCTCGACTCGGTGAACCCGAAGGCCTGGAGGTCATCCGACCCGGCCTCGAAGACATCTACCTGCAACTCGTGTCGGAGTACGACGCGAGCGTGCGCGCGTCCGACGTCATCAGCGACGGCGCGATCAGCGAAAGGACCGCATCATGAGCACCGCCGTCGACACCCCCCGTCTCCCCGCCGGACGCACCGTGCGCCTCGGACTCAACCGAATCGGCTACGAGGTTAAGGCCTACTTCCGCCAAGGCGACTCGGTCTTCTTCACCTTCCTGTTCCCGCTCGTCATGCTCCTGATCTTCTCGGTCGCATTCAGCAACCTCACCTTCGGCCCCGAAGGCAGCGACATCACCGCTGCTGCCTTCTACCTGCCCGGGATGCTCGCCGCCGGCCTGCTGCTCAGCGGCCTTCAGAACATGGCGATCGACATCGCGATCGAGAAGGGCGACGGCACGCTCAAGCGTCTCGCGGGGACGCCCCTGCCCGTGATCAGTTACTTCATCGGCAAGATCGGACAGGTCTTCGTGACGGGCCTCGCCCAAGCGTTGCTCCTGCTGCTGATGGCGCGCTTCGTCTTCCAGGTCGAGCTGCCGACCGAACCCGAGAAGTGGTTCACGTTCGCCTGGGTGTTCGTGCTCGGGGTGTCCACCTCGGCGGTGCTCGGCATTGCTCTCAGTGGGTTACCGCGCAGCGGCAAGAGCGCGACCGCCGTGGTCATCCCGATCGCCCTGGTTCTTCAGTTCATCTCCGGTGTCTACCTCGGCTTCTCCCAGCTGCCCGTGTGGCTCCAAAACGTGGCCAGCGTCTTCCCGCTCAAGTGGATGGCGCAGGGTATGCGTGAGGTGTTCTTGCCCGCCAGCTTCGAGGTTCTCGAGCAGGGCGAGAGCTGGAACCTGCCGGGGGTTGCCTTGGTCACGGGGCTCTGGCTGGTGTTCGGATTGATCGTCACTCGCATGACGTTCCGCTGGATCCGCAAGGATAGCTAAATGGAGTCCAGTCGCTGGTGGCACGTCGCGGTCGTGGGGATCGCGATCGTGCTGTCCGCGCTGATCGCGCTCGATCAGCCGACCGCCGCTCGAGCTCATCGGTGGTCTCGCCACGAACGCGGTGTTCGTCGGCGCGTGGTTCCTCATCGGTCGCCGCTCCCCCGCGAGCCAGACCGCCGCGGGCGTCTTCCTCGTGATCACAATCGTTGTGGCCACGGTCGGCACGGCACTGGTTCCGAGCATGGCGACCATCCAGTGCATCGGCTACCCGCTGATCTGGGTTCTCTCGCGACGCGTACAGTCGGCGATCCTCGCGAACGTCGCTTTGGCGACCGGGGTGGGTGTCGGGCTGTACCTCAGTACCGGGCTCATTCAGGCCCTCGTGATTCAGGGCATTTCGCTGGCATTCAGCATGGCGCTCGGTCTGTGGATCACGAACCTCGCCAACCGCAGTCACGAGCGTCAACGCCTGCTCGACGAGCTTCGCGCCACGCAAGATCGGCTTGCCGCGGTGAGCCGGGATGCCGGAATCGCCAGCGAGCGCGAACGTCTGGCCCGCGAGATCCACGACACGATCGCGCAGGACCTCACCGGCCTCGTCATGATGACGCAGCGAGCGCAGCGTGACCTGAACGCCGGCAAGGGCGAGTCGATCGCGCAGCAGCTAGCTGCCCTCGAGGAGAGCGCTCGGTCGACCCTCGCCGAGACAAGAGCCCTCGTGGCCGCCACCTCCTCGGTTGCCCTCGGGGTCGGCGGAATCGTCGAAGCTCTCGAGCGTCTCGGCGAGCGCTTCGCGCGCGAGACCAACGTTCGGGTGACGGTGACCGCGACCGGGTCGTCCGGCCTCGATCGGGACACTGAGGTCGTGTTGCTGCGCTGCACGCAGGAGGCGTTGGCCAACATTCGAAAACACTCTGGGGCATCCAGTGCCGTCGTCACCCTCAGTGCCGACGAGCGGCAGGTGCGACTCGACGTGCGCGACGACGGAACGGGTTTCGACCCGGGACTGCCGGCCCAAGGCTACGGTCTCGGCGGAATGCGCGACCGGCTCGCCCTGGTCGGCGGCACACTCGAGCTGACAAGTTCGTCGACCGGCACGACGCTGACCGCAACCCTGCCGTGCGATGCACCCGGGACTGCGACGCCGCCTGCGGTGCCCACCTCGGCATCGGAGGTGACCACATGATCCGCGTATTGGTTGCCGACGATCATCCGATCGTGCGCGGCGGCATCGTCGCCATGCTCTCGGGTGAGGCCGACATCGAGGTCGTGGGTGAGGCCGCGTCCGGCGATGTCGCCGCCGATCTCGCTATCGAGTTGACACCCGACCTCGTGTTGATGGACCTGCGGATGCCGGGACTGAACGGCGACGAGGCGACGGCGCGCATCTTGGCCGAACGCCCGGAGATCCGGGTCATCATCTTGACCACCTACGAGACGGATGCCACCATCCTCACCGCGATCGAGGCGGGCGCGAGCGGCTATCTGCTCAAGGCTGCGCCGCAGGAGGAGATTCTGGCGGGCATCCGTTCGGTCGCTCGCGGCGAGGTCGCCCTCGCGCCATCGATCGCCGCCATGCTGGTCGGTCGCGTGAAGGCACCGGCGACCCCCAGCCTGAGCGCGCGCGAAAAGGAGGTGCTCGCTCTGGTGGCTCAGGGCAAGAGCAACCCGGCTATCGCGAAGCTGCTTTTCGTCGGCGAGGCGACCGTCAAGACGCACCTGCTGCACGTCTTCGAGAAGCTCGACGTCAACGACCGCACGCGCGCGGTGACGAAGGCAATGGAGCTAGGCATCCTCTAGCAGTCTGGCGGCTAGAGAGTCACTCCCACGGGGATGGGTTCGGGTTGCAGATGGATTCCGAACGACGAGAGCACGACCGCTTGGATGAACCGCGCCAGTTCGGCCACCTCCTCGGCCGTTCCGCCGCCGCGGTTAGTGATCGCGAGGCTGTGCTTTGTCGAGATCGACACGTGCGATCCGGGCAGCGAGAAGCCGCGAGTCACCCCCGCGCGTTCGATCAGCCATGCCGCACTCACTTTGACCTGGGCCTCCTCGACGGGAGCAGGCGCGGCGGGTTCCGCCCCGAGCGGCACGACAGTGTCGGCGCGCTCTGGGCGCATCGACCAGCGCGGGGCATCCGCGGGGAGACCGCGCGCGAAGTTTTCGCCGAGGATGGGGTTGGTGAAGAACGAGCCACAGCTGACGGTGTCGGGGTCCGCGGCATCCAGCACCATGCCCTTGCTTCTGCGCAGCGCGAGCACGCTGTCCCTGATCTGCGCGAGCGGCACTCGGGCGCCGAGTTCGACGCCGAGAGCCTGGGCCAGTTGGGAGTAACCGACTAGGCCGGTTGCCGACTCCTCGAGCTCGATGTCGACAGACAGCACGACCCCGGCGCGTCCGCGCTTGATCGCCGACGTTCGGTAGTCCAGCTCGAGGTCGGCGGCCGCGATCGTCTCGACCTCACCGGTGAGATAGTCGAGAAAGTCGATCGAAACGAGAACCGACGACAGCTCCTGACCGTACGCGCCGATGTTCTGAATGGGTGAAGCACCGACAGAGCCGGGGATGCCGCTGAGCGCCTCGATCCCGCTCCACCCCTCGGCTACTGCCCGCTCAACGAGGGCGTCCCAACTCTCGCCGGCCTGAACGGTCAGTCGCACCCGTGGCGCCTCGGCGGTGCGCCGGTCGATGCCGGTGCTGGCGACGTGAATGACGGTGCCGTCGAATCCGTTGTCGGCGACGAGCGTGTTGCTGCCTCCGCCCAGCACGAGCCACTCGTCACCGGTGGCCCAGGCGGCGAGCGCGGCATCCACGAGTTCGGTCTGTGTCGTCACGCGCACGTAGTCACGCGCCGGGCCACCGACCCGCATGGTGGTGAGGTCGGAGAGATTCATCGGAGCGTGACGCGAACCTGCGCCTTGCCCAACACGGTGGCGTCGTCGAAGGTCACGGTGAGGTCGATGCGCGCGGCGCCGTCTTCGATGGCACCGACCTTGGCGACGACCGTGACTGTCGCCCCGGTTTGCGCGTCGACCAGCACGGGTCGCGTGAATCGCACCTGGTAGTCGCTGATCCAGCCCCGATCGCCCAGCCAGTCCACGACGGGCTGCACCGCAAAGCCCATCGTGAGCATGCCGTGGGCGAGCACTCCGGGTAGGCCGACCGAGGTCGCCACGTCGTCGCGATAGTGGATCGGGTTGAAGTCGCCCGAGGCGCCCGCGTACCGCACGAGGGAGTCGCGAGTCAGTTCATAGGATGCCTCGGCGACAACGTCACCCACGGCAATCGAGTTCGCCGAAATCTCGGTCATGACTCGTCCCCTCTGACGACGAGGGTCGAGATGGCGGTCACCACGTGGGCGCCCGTCGCGTCGACGATTGTCGATTCGGCCGTCACCATGGAGTGGCCGCCCAGGCTTTTGATGCTCGCCACGCTGAGGGTCGCGGTCAGTTCGTCGCCGGCGACGATGGGGCGGCTGTAGCTGAAGCGCTGGTCGCCGTGCACCACGCGCGTGAAGTCGATTCCCGCATCCGGCTCGGCAAGCAGCTGCGCGAGCGTCGCCTCCTGAACCACCACCGGGAAGGTTGGCGGCGCGACCACGTCGGCGTGCCCGGCGGCACGCGCGGCGACGGGGTCATGGTTGAGCGGGCTCGTGGCGAAGACGGCACGAGCGAACTCGCGCACCTTCTCCCTGCCGACAAGGTACGGAGCAACGGAGGGGAACACGCGTCCCACAAGTTCGGGGTTCACTGACACGCTGCCAGCCTACCGAGGGGATGCGCCCAGAGGTTTAGTGGCGGGCTGAGCTGGCGGGCTGAGCTAGCGCCCGCTCAGCGGCAGCGTCACGGTCGCCGTCGTTCCCGACACACCATCGGACTCGAGAGCGAGGGTTCCGCCCAGACTGTCGACGAGCTGTTTGACGATCGACAGCCCCAGCCCGGTGCCTTGGGTGCCGCCAGACGAGCTTGCCCGCACGAAGCGTCCGAACACCGCCTCCAACTCTTCGGGCGGGATGCCACGGCCGGTGTCTCGCACCGTGATGACGGCATCCGTTCCGACGGTCGCCAGCCCCAGCGTCACCTCACCACCGGACGGCGTGAACTTGACCGCGTTGCCCGTCAGGTTGGTGAGGATCTGGGTGAGTTCTTGCTGGTGGGATGTCTCGACGGTCACGTCGGTCCCGGAGTCAAACCGTAGAGCGATACCGCCGGTCTTGGCCAGAGCAGAGAGGTCCTGCGTCACCTCGGTCACAAGCCGAGCGATGGGAACCGGTTCGCTCGTCACGGGGGTGTCTCCGCGATCGAGCGCGGCAAGCGTCAGCAGGTTGTTGACGAGCGCGAGCAGTCGCCGACCGTTGCGCGCGATGACGGTCGTGAACATGAGCTGGGTGTCGTCGAGCTCTGTCTCGCGAAGCTCCTCGGTGAAGCCGATGACGCTCGAGATCGGCGTGCGCAGTTCGTGGCTGACCGACGCGACGAATTCGTCTTGCCGCTGGTTGAGGGCGCGGAGGGCTTCCGCCACCGCGAGCTCCTTCTCGAGCGCGGCCGCGGTCACTTGTTCCGCGCGATGGCGGGCGGTCACATCGATGACCTGAACGCTGAGCGTGTTCTCCGCTGTGCGAGTGATTAGACCCTGAAGACGCAGGTGGGCATCCGTGTCCCACTCGCCTGACCACTGCGTCTCGCTCGAGTTCCACATGCCGTCGATGGCGCGCATCAGGTCGGGGTCGGTCAGATGCGCAGCCGCACCGTGCTCGCCCGCAGCGGTAACCGCAGAGGCCGCCGCGTTCGTTTCAACTAGTCGCGTTCCCGTGTCATCCCGAGCCACGATGAGCAGCCCGATTTGCGCGCCGAGCAGACCGCTGCGAAGCAGTTCCTCACTGGCGCGGACCCGGGCGAGTGCCGTTTCACGCTCGGCGGCGACTGCCCCCAGGAGCACCAGCGACACAGCACAGGCCACGAAGTAGATCTGCAGCAGGGATCCGGTGAACTCGGTCTCGAGGTGCGAGAACGGGCCCCCGCCGAGCATGGTCAGGGTGAGGCTCGCTATCGCGGTGCCCAACAACTCCACGCTCACGACGGCGAGCCCGAATCTAATCGCCGCCCACGTCAACAAGGGCAGCGGCAGAAATGTCAGAGGGAGCCCGTGGCTCGGGCCGAACACGATCAGAATAATTCCGATCAGGGCCACCACCTGGAGCGGCAGCTCCCACGAAACCCTGGGCACCGCTCGCCACGAGACGAGAACGACCGGCACGATGACCATGAGCGCGGAGAGATGGGATGGCACGACTTCGGCGAAGGTCGTGACGGGGTCGCCACCCAGCAGCCCCCACACCGCGAGGCCGACCATGACCCCGAGTGCGGCACTGCCGACGGCGCTGATGACGAAGAACTTGATGGCGTCGCCGACGGAACGCAGGGTGCGTGACGGAAGATACCGCGCGAGCAACAGCACGACGATGGATGCCTCGGCCGCGTTGACGATGCCGAAAACCAGGGAGATGGGCACGGTCCGCCCGCCCACGACGTTGGAGACGGCCGTGATGAGGGCGATTCCGACCGCCGCCGCCCACCAGTACCGTCGCGCGAGGAACACCGCAATTACCGAGGTGCCGGCGGCCGGCCACCATGCGGCGACCGATGATCCGGGCGGGGTCAATAGAACGGCACTCGCTCCGAGCACCCCGCTCAGGAGCACGAAGAACACAATCTGGGCTGTGCGTACTCCCGTGCTCACGCGGTCGTTCCCCCTGCGGCAGCGTGTCGCATCATTCCCCCAATGATTGGACGCGAACGTCTCCGTTCCCGCCGTTGCCTCTGTCAAGGATGAACGAGATGGCAACCGTTTACAAGCTGTGCTGCCACCCGTAACCGGGGTACAAAACCAAAATCCCGGGCGACCGTGAGGTCATCCGGGATTTCAGGAATCTTGTGGTGTTGGGCTGTCAGTTACTGGCAGCTGTCGCACTGCAGAAGATCCATTGGGTCAACGGGGACGGCGTATCCGCCAACGTTGTCGTTGTCGTTGTCCATGTGAACCTCCTATGTCTTCTCGAAGTTAGCCGACTATCTGCCGGTGGGTATTCACTATATAACCGGAATGACACCATTGTCATTCCCCTACATGTTGTGTTTTCGGCGTGTCGCGCTCCGCGTCTCAATTCTACGTTCAGGCACCGACATGGCCCGGCCTTCGTGTGCGATTCGACCACATTCTTGGGGCAAATTCGGTCAGGGACTCGACAACGCAAACCTTCGGGGGTTAACTCGGGGGCATGACAATGACGTCAGAGCCCAGAACGACGGGCAAGAATTCAACAATCACCTGGACGGCCGTTCAATCCGGTCTATGGATCGGAAAGGCCAACGGCGAATTCGCCGGCATGATCGAGGCGAGATCCAGCGGGGGGTACGTCGCGACGACGCGACTCGCCAAAACTTTAGGCATTTTCCGCAGTGTCGCCGAAGCGAAAGCGAGCTTCGGAGACTGAGCCGTCGGATGCCACGATCGCCGAAGGTGCCGTTGCCAACGGGCTCAGCGACCGCCTCACCCTCAACACGGTGCTGATGGCGATCTCGCTGTTTCGCCGACGAGTAAGATCGGGTCACGCAGGGCCGGCTGCTCCACAAGAGGGAGCGAGTTGGGCACGAACAAGCGGTACGCCGACAGCATCGATGAGCGTGTCGAGGCCCGTCAGAGTGCGACGCGTGCGCCGTCCACCGAACCGCGCGCCGCAGTTCGCGACTGGCAACCGCCGTGGCCGCCGATCCGCATCTCCGACGACGAGTGGATCATTATGCGCGACAGCACGTTGGAGCCCGCCGGCGTCGTGCGCACTGTGACACTCGGGCCGCGACACGAACGCTTCTACCGTGTCGTCACCTGGGCGCCGAGCTCAGAGGGGCGCACCCTCGTCGGCTACTACACCACGCTGGCCGAGGCCGACCGGTCGATTCTGTTCACACCGTCGGCAAGGACTCCGACTTGATCAGTTCGGGCACCGGCTGGCTAGCGTGCGGAGCATCGCCGAACTGCTGCTGAAGGTGCCAGAGGCGCGCTTCGAGTTGCTTGCGGATCTCGGAGTATTCGGCACTGTCCGCGACGTTGTTGAGCTCTTCGGAGTCGGCGACCAGGTCATACATCTCCCACTCCGGCGGGTAGACGACGTCGGACGTGCCCGGAATCCCCAGACCGTCGTTATAGAAGTAGATGAGTTTGTGGGTGTCCGTGCGAACACCGTAGTGCGCGAGCACGTTGTGGTTAATGTCGTCGTGCTCCCAATACCGGTAGTACACGGCGTCCTGGGTCGGCTCCTGCGGGTTCTCCGTCAATTGCGGCCAGAAGCTCAGGCCCTGCATGCGCGGGTGGGGGTCCACTCCGGCCGCTTCGAGGATCGTCTGCGCGAAGTCGACGTTGGTCACCAACTGGCCCAGCGGGTCCGCCGCGGGAATACGTGCGGGGTAGCTCATCACCAGCGGCATCCGGATCGCCTCGTCGTACATGAACCGCTTGTCGAACCACCCGTGGTCGCCCAGGAAGAATCCCTGGTCTGACGTGTACATCAGCAGAGTGTCGTCGAGGTCTCCGCGCTCGCTCAACCAATCGATCACACGGCCGACGTTGTCATCGACCGAGGCAACGCACGCGAGGTAGTCCTCCATGTATCGCTGGTATTTCCACAGGGCCAACTCGTCCGGCGTAAGTCCGGTCGGCGGCTCCTGCTTGAGGTCTTCGGCGGTGAGATTGTCGGCGACCCGCATCATGGCGTGAGTCGCCGCGAACGATCGGGTCGCGTAGTCGTCGTTGAACGTGGGCGGCACGGCGATCGGGTCCGTGTACATGCCCTGATGCTTCTCATCGGGCTCCCAGGAGCGATGAGGAGCCTTGTGGTGGATGAGCAAACACCACGGCTCGTCCCCCTCCAGCGAGTTCGCCCAGTCGATCGAGAGGTCGGTAATAATGTCCGTTGCGTACCCCGGCACGATCTCGACGCCATCCTTGGTAAGGATCTGCGGATCAAAGTATTCGCCTTGATCGCGCAACACCGCCCAGTAGTCAAAGCCCTCGGGGTTGTGCCCATCGCCCTCCCCCATGTGCCACTTGCCGACGATCCCCGTGCGGTAGCCCGCCTCTTTGAGCTGGGTAACGAAGGTCGGCTGGCTGGCATCGATCGGCGTCACGAGAGTGGTCACCCCGTTGATGTGACTGTGAGTTCCGGTCAAGATCGCGGCGCGCGACGGGGCGCACAGCGCGTTCGTGCAGAATACATTGTCGAGACGACGCCCTCGATCGGCAATCTCGTCGATTCGCGGCGTCGTGTTGACGACGGATCCGTATGCGCTGATCGCGTGCGACGCATGATCATCGGTGAGAATCAACACGATGTTGGGACGCCGGGTCTGTCCTGCGGGCATGGATAACTCCTGTGTTGTTGGAACGGGTCCGTTAGACGGCCGCTGGCGAGAGGTCGATGGGCTCCCACCGACCGGATGTCATCGAGCGGTATCCGGCATCGATGATGATGTTGTCGATGACGCCGTCGCGCAGGGTCTGCCGGGGCTCAACGCCCGCGCGGTAGGCCTGAATGAAGTGGTCGAACTGTCCGTGGTAGCCGTACGCCCATGCTTCTTCCAGCACTGGTGTCATCCAGCCCTTGTTGGCGCCAGCCTTCTCCATGACGTAGTCGACATCGCTGCCGAGGAACGCTCGGATGCCGGTGTCGCTCGTTTCGTCGGCTCCCACCCATCCGGCGCTGCCGTGAATCTCGCGGCGCACGTCGAGGCCGGCGGTGTGAGTCCACCCCGCCTCGACCTGGGCGACCCGACCGTCATCGAAGCGCACCAGCATGAGGGCATTGTCCTCGCTAGAGACGTCGTCCCGGTCGAGCCGATCGCCCCAGGCGAAGGCCTCGACAGGAGTTGCCCCCTCGAGGAACCACCGGCCGACTGCCACACCGTGGCATCCCAGCCCTCGAAGTGGTCCTCCACCCATGCGCGCGGGATCGAGCGCGTGAGCGTGCGGATGACCGTGGGCCTCTCGGGCGCGCACCGTGAGTACCCGCCCGATGCCGCCGGCATCGGCGAGTTGCTTGGCACGCACGACCGCCGGCGAGAACACGGCCGTCTCGGCGTATCCGTGCCACACCCCCACGGCGATGACCGCGGCGAGACACTGCGCCGCTTCCTCACCGCTGCGCGAAAGTGGTTTGGTGCAAATTACTGCCTTGCCCGCCTCGGCAGCTGCTTGCACAACCGAGAGATGGGCATCCTGGGGCACAGCGACGACGACGATGTCAACGTCGCTGCGCCCCACGAGCTCTTCGACCGACTCGGCGACACTACCCACCTCGTACTTTGCTGCGAGCGCCTCAGCGCGGTCAATGGTGCGCGCTGTCAGCGCCGTGACCTCCTGATGGCGAACGTGGCGAAGGGCTTGAAGGTAGAAGTCGGCGACAAAGCCTCCACCTACGATTCCGAGGCGAACGGTGTCGCGCGAGCCGGCCGCACTCATTTGAGTGCTGCCATTGCCTGGGCGAAGATGTCCACGTTGACGAAGTCCTTGGGATCCGTCGGCGCGTCCATCCGGCCAATCTTCACAAACACGTCGATGAGCGATGCGAACTGCTCGAAGGTCGTGCCGTCTGCATTGCGCTCCTCGATCTCTGCGGACGGAGTCCACAGCGAGATGGCTGCCTGGCCGGCGAGCTGGTCGGCTGGTGCACCCGACTCGGTTGCGGCCCACTGAACGATCTCGTCGGTGTGTGCGATGCGGTAGTCATTGGCCTGGATGTAGACCTCGGCAAAACGCTCAAGCGCGTCCTGCTTGTCGGCGATTGCCGAGTTCGAGGCCACCCACGACCCGAGGAACTGCGTCTCGGGGAACGACGCGTTGTTCGCGACCGTTACCGTGTCCGGCAGGCTCTCCATGATCTGGTTGCTGAGCGGCGAGAAGATTGCCGCGACATCGATCTGTCCCGACACGAATGCCGACACAACGCTCGGCGGGTCGAGGATAACCTTCTCGATGTCCGCGTCAGTGAGGCCCGCAGACTCAAGTGCCAGTGACAGGATCATCTCACCGGAGCCGCCCTCCGGAAGGCCAACCTTGGCGCCCTTGAGGTCTTCTACGGAGGTGATTCCGGAACCGGCCTGCGCCAGAACGACATCGCCCTGAGACATTTCGCTCGGGGCAATCACGACGGCATTGCCGGTTGCGGGCAGCCACGTGGCGCCACCTCCGATGTAGCCGACGTCAATCTGGTTGGCCTGCATTGCCGTGATCTGAGTGGGGCCGTTGGTGAACGGGGTGAGCGTCACGTCGAGGCCCGCTTTGTCCCACAGTCCCAGTTCGTTGGCGATAGCGATGATGCCTACTCCGTTGATGCTCGTGTCGATGTATCCAACGTTGAGCTTCAGAACCTCACGGGAGTCGGTGCCGTCCCCGGTGTCGGGGGTAGCGGCGGCGCATCCGCCCAAGGCGACTGCTACCGCTGCTGCTGCAGCGACGACAGCCCATCGGCGTTGATGTGATCGGTTGGTCATGCTGTTCCTCATTTCTTGATGGTGCTCGGTCAAACCGACGGATCCACCGGGTGGTGGACTCCGCGCCATACCCGTGCTCGCAACTCAGCGAACTCGGGAGAAAGTCGCACTTCTTCGGTGCGGGGGTAGGCCAGTGGGACGTCAATGATTTCGCTGATTCGCCCCGGTCGGGGACTCATCACGACGACCCGGCTGGCGAGGTAGACCGCCTCGTCGACGTCGTGCGTGATGAAGACAGCCGTGCGCCGCTCCTGCTCCCAGGTGTGCAGCAGGTTGTCCTGCATCTGCACCCGAGTGAGCGCGTCGAGCGCCCCGAACGGCTCGTCCATGAGCAGGATGCTCGGGTTGGCAGCGTAGGCACGCGCGATCGCGCACCGCTGCTTCATGCCGCCGGAGAGCTCCTTGGGCAAGGCTCGAGCGAAGTCGGCCAGCCCCACGAGCTCCAGGTAGTGGAGAGCGACCTCCGTGCGCTCCTTCTTTTTCATTCCCTGGATGGAGAGGCCGAACTCGACATTCTGTTGAGCCGTTAGCCACGGGAACAGTGCGTACTGCTGGAAGATAACCCCGCGGTCGGGACCGGGACCGGTGACCGGTGTGCCGTTGACGGTCACCGTTCCGGATGTCGGCTCCAGCAGGCCCGCCATCAGGTTGAGCATGGTGCTCTTGCCGCACCCACTCGGCCCAACCAGCGTGACGAATTCGCCGTCGGCGACGTCGAGGTCGACGTTGTCCAGGCTGATGACGGTGCCGCGTGCGCTCTCGTAGCGCTTGGTTACTCCGCGGAGGGAGATCATTTCGGTCATCAGCGCACTTCCTGCCAGCTCGTGAGTTTGCGTTCGAGAAGAAGGAGCAGTCGATCCATGACGAATCCGAGTGCGCCGATCATGATGATTCCCACGACAATGCGCGGCGTATCGAGGAACTGCGACGCGCTTTGCATCATCCGGCCGAGACCGAATTGGGCCGCGATGAGTTCGGATGCCACCACGGTCGCCCATGCAGCACCGAGCGCGACTCGCATGCCCACGAAGATAAAGGGCAGTGATGCAGGCACCACAACGCGGGTGAAGATCGCGAAGTCCTTCGCGCCCAGCACACGGGCGGCGTTGATGAGGGTCACGTCCACGTTGCGCACACCCTGGAAGGTTGCGAGCACGCTCGACAGAAATGCCGCGAGGAAGATCACGAAGATCTTCGCCGGCTCGCCGATGCCGAGGAACACGATGACGAGAGGGATTAGGGCGAGCGGAGGAATCGTGCGGAAGAACTGCACCCACGGCTCAAGCAGGCCGCGACCTAGCCGGTACCACCCCATGAGGAAGCCCGCAGGAATCGCGATCCCCACCCCCAAAAGGAAACCGATCAGAACGCGCTGAACGCTGGCCCAGGTGTTCTGCCACAGGGTTCCGTCGGCGAGCGCCTCGCCGAAGCTGCCCACGACTTGCAGCGGTGTGGGCGCCAGGATGTTGTTGCTGAGGATCGCCGAGACCGTCCAGATTCCGATCCCCAGAAAGAGCGTCGTGATGTACAGCGCGGTAAGGGGTTTGTCCCTCCCCGTGCGCCGCGCCTTTTTAGCTCGCGGCTCGGTGGACGCCATGAGGGCGTCCTCCGGCAGAGCTTGTTGTTCTTGCGACATGTGATCCCTTCATTGCGATCGGAAGCCGTGCGGCCCCATGGAGTTGTGTGCTCTAGCTGGCCTTGCCGAGCTCGAGGATGGGTGAGCCAAACACGTATCGGTCCAGCGCGACGGTCGCTGCACCAATCAGCCCGGCCTCGGAGCCGAAGGTCGCGCACTCGATCGAAATCGAGTCGCGCACGAGCGGCATCACCTGAGGCGGGATGACCTCCCGCAGCGGCTCGAGCACAATCTCCCCGATGTCGCTGAGCAAACCACCGAGCACTATGCGTTGCGGATTGAGCAAGTGGATGATGTTCAGAAGTGCGCTCGCGAGATTGACCACGAGTTCGTCGCGAACTCGTATCGATTGGCTGTTGCCTGCCTTGACCGATTCCACGAACCAGCCGGCCCAGTCGTCCCCCAGCACTCGGTCGACGGATGCTTTGTCCTTACCGAGCACCGTCGCCAAGAGCTGTCCGCGAATGACGCTGTCAGTGGCGACCGTCTCGAGGCACCCACGCCCGCCGCACACGCAGGCCGCCCCACCGGGCACTACCCGTACGTGGCCGAGTTCGACTGCACCGTGAGTTCCTCCCCGGTACTCCGTTCCGCCGAGCACAAGGCCCGCGCCGACTCCGCTGCGGATGTAGACGAATGCCAGGCTCTCAAGATCCCGGCCGGCGCCATACCGCACTTCGCCCATCGCCATGGCTCGAACGTTGTGATCGAGCACCACCTTGACGCCAAGCGCTGACTCGAAGAATTCGGCCATCGCGACGTTCGCCCAGTTGAGGTTGTTCGAGCTGAGGTTGATCCGCTGCGCTTTGTCGACGATGCCCGCGGCGCCGACGCCCAGACCGAGAACTTGGGTGAGCTCGACGCCGGCCGCGGCCATCGCTCGGCCGAGCATTTCGACGGCGAGTTCGAGTACGGGAGTCGGTTCAGTCGGAAGCTCGAACTTTGCCGATTCGGATGCCAGAAGCTTCGCTTCAAGGTTGCAGACGCCGACCTGGAGAAACCCCGAGCCAATTTGCACGCAGAGCACGACGTTGTTTGCGTGGTCCAGACTCACGAGGGTGCCCGGTCGACCGAGCTTCGCCGGTTCGTCGGCGGGCGGCGAAGAGAGGTCCTCTTGCACGAGGCCAGATTCGAAGAGATCGGCGGTCACGTTGGTCACGGCGGCAGGACTGAGACCGGATGCGCCGGCCAACTTGGCACGTGACATGGGGCCGTTGTCGCGCAAAAGCTGAAGCAGGAGTCGACGGTTGTGCGGGCGCACATCCACCGAACTCAGGTGTGGCTTCTTTTTATTTTGCACGTGAATAAACTAAGTACACGCGGTTGGTAATGTCAACCCTTGGGCGAAGTGTCTTCCTTGGGACGTCCGTGGCGTGATGCACAATGGCGACATGCCTACTCCCCACGTGATCAGGCCGCTGACGGCTGACACCTACCCGGCTTGGCTCGCTCTCGCCGAGAAGCACAACGGCGTGTGGGGCGGATGCTACTGCTCCTACTTTCACGGCGACACCGAGCACACCGTCAAAGACGACTACGACAGAGCTACGTTCAAGAAGCGACTCGTCGACGAGGGCGTCGCCCACGCCGCGCTCGTGTTTGACGGTGACGACGCTATCGCCTGGTGCGAATACGGCAGCCCGATCGAGTTGCCCGGCATCTATCACCGAAAACAGTACGACGCAGGCGAGACCAGCCCAGCGCCGTGGCGCATAACGTGCTTCTTCGTCGACCGTGACCACCGTCGGTCCGGCGTGGCCCGCGAGGCTCTGGATGGCGCGCTCGCCCTCATCGCGCAGGCCGGCGGTGGCGAGGTGGTGTCGTTCCCGAACGAGGTTCCGACCGACAAGAAGACGTCGTCGTCATTCCTGCACAACGGAACGCGTGCCATGTTCGAGAAGGCGGGCTTCACCTTCGAACGACACATCGGCAAGAACAAGACCGTGATGCGGATCACTGTTGAGGCGCTCCCGTAGGGCTGCCCGCCGTCGGAAGGCCGAGTTCAATACCCCCTCTAGCGGAACTGCTCCCAATGCCCCTCACTGACGACCTCCACCTCGCCGCGATTGACCGAGATCGCGGTCTGGTCGTCTATTGCGTACGACGGGCCTTCGATCTTCGCCGCCCAGCGACGCGCCGCGTCGAGGGTGTTGTCGTCCCAGCCCGGGTGGTCCAGGTGCGGAAAGATCGAGAAGTCGACTAGCCCAAGCGCGTCGTCCCCGCCCGACGGATCCAGCTCGATAAACTCCTGACTCGCCGAGGCGTGAGCGCCATGCTCGGGCTCTAGCGCTCGATCGGCCCGACGGCGCCGACGAGTAAGATCGGGTCACGCAGGGCCGGCTGCCATCCACAAGAGGGAGCGAGTTGGGCACGAACAAGCGGTACGCCGACAGCATCGATGAGCGCGTCGAGGCACGTCAGAGTGCCGATGCGTGCAGCCGTCCACCGAACCGCGCGCCGCGGTTCGCGACTGGCAACCGCCGTGCGCCGCCGACTCCGCATCTCCGACGATGAGTGGATCATCATGCGCGACAGCACGATGGAGTCCCCGCAGCGCGGTCGGTGCGCACGCGCGACGCTCGGCCCGTCGGCTGCGCAACGCTTCTACCGCGTCGTCGCCTGGAGCTCCGGGCTCGGAGCGCACCCTCGATGTGAGCTACTACGCCACGCTGCCGACGGCCGACCGGTCGATTCTGATTCACGCCGCGAACCCGCGGATGCCGTCGGCATCCCAACGCCGGCCAGGGATTGTTGAACCAGCGGAAGTAGCTGAGGCGGGATTCGACTCCCCAGCGCGCACGGCCGTCACACCGCTGCGCGGTGCGCCGGAACCGGCGGCCGGGGCCCCACGCGAACGCGAGTTCTCAAGGCAGCCGCATCCGCCTAACAGGAGAAGGCCCCGACGATGCGGGGCCTTCTCCTGTTGGTAGCTGAGGCGGGATTCGAACCCGCGACCTCACGATTATGAGTCGTGCGCTCTCACCAACTGAGCTACTCAGCCACGCGGCATCCCGACAATTGAATCTCGGGGATGTCGAGCCCCCTGTGGGAATCGGACCCACTACCTCTTCCTTACCAAGGAAGTGCTCTACCAATGAGCTAAGGGGGCGCACTGCAGGGAGAACCCCTGAGGCACCGTAAGAGACTACCAGCATCCTGACCCGGATTTTGGCGCGATCGACCGCAGCGCTCGGCGCGCGAAGTGCGTAAAACTGGAAGCGCTTACATCCTCGACGGAATGCCGTATCGTCGAGGGTATGACCCTCGAGAACGCACTGGAGACCGTCGCGCCCATCGCCACCGCCGGCGGGTCGGAGTGGTGGCGTACCGCCGTGATCTACCAGGTGTATCCGAGGTCGTTCGCCGACTCGACCGGAGACGGGGTCGGCGACCTGAAGGGCATCGAGAGCCGCCTGCCGGCACTCGCCCAGCTCGGGGTCGACGCGATCTGGCTGTCACCGTTCTTCAAGTCGCCGCAGAAGGATGCCGGCTACGACGTCTCCGACTATCGCGACATCGACCCCATCTTCGGAACCCTCGACGACTTCGACTCGATGCTCGCGACCGCTCACGGACTCGGCCTGCGTGTCATCGCCGACATGGTGCCCAACCACACGTCAGACCAGCACGTCTGGTTCCAGGAGGCGCTCGCCGCACCCGAGGGTTCGCCCGAGCGAGACCGCTACATGTTCCGCGACGGCAAAGGCCCGAACGGCGACATCGCCCCCAACAACTGGGAGAGCGTCTTCGGCGGCCCGATGTGGCACCGCGTCACCCGGCCCGACGGCACCCCCGGCCAGTGGTACCTGCACATCTTCGACCAGTCCCAGCCCGACCTGAACTGGGAGAACCCGTGGGTTCGCGAGCAGTTCTTTGGACATCCTGCGCTTCTGGCTCGACCGCGGCGTCGACGGATTCCGGGTGGATGTTGCCCACGGCATGATCAAGGAGGCCGGCCTTCCCGACTACACGCCGCCCGTCGAAGGCGCGAGCATGGGCGGGGCGAAAGTCGACGACTCGGTTCTCGCTCCCGGAATCGAAGACCCCGCAACGCCGCCCGACCCGCCCTACTGGGGCCAGCCCGGCGTGCACGAGATCTGGCGCGGCTGGCACGACGTGCTCGCCGAGTACGAGGGCGACCGCGTGCTGTGCGCCGAAGCATGGGTCGACCCACTCGAGAAGGTCGCGCTCTGGGTGCGCCCCGACGAGATGAGCCAGGCCTTCAACTTCGGCTACATGTTCACCGAGTGGAAGGCATCGGCCCTGCGTTCGGTGATCGACGAGTCGCTCGAGGCGTTCGGCGACGTGGGGGCGCCCAGCACGTGGGTGCTGTCCAACCACGACGTGGTGCGGCACGCGTCTCGGCTGGCGCTCACCGCCGAGAATCAGCAGGGAGCCGGCATCGGACCGAAGTCCCCCGGCAAGCCGGACGAGACCCTCGGACTTCGTCGGGCTCGCGCCGCGACATCCCTCATGCTCGCCCTGCCGGGCAGCCACTACCTGTATCAGGGCGAAGAACTCGGCCTGCCCGAAGCCATGGAACTGCCGGACTCGGCCCGCCAAGACCCGACCTGGTTCCGCACCAACGGCGAGAAGTACGGTCGAGACGGATGCCGCGTGCCGATCCCGTGGGAGGCCGACAAGCCCGCTTTCGGCTTCAACGCCAGCGGCGAAAGCTGGCTGCCGCAGCCCGAAGGACTGGGGCCGCTTCGCGCGCGACGCCCAGGTCGGCGTCGCGGGCAGCACCCTCGAGCTCTACACTCTCGCGCTGCGGTTGCGTCGCGAGAACGAACTCGCGAGCGGGTCGGTGCAGTGGCTCGACGGGCTTCCCGAAGAAGGTGGTCGCGCTGCGCAACGGTGACATCACGGTGATCTGCAACATCGGCAAGAAGTCCGTGGCGCTGCCCGCCGGGGAGATTGTGTTGTCGAGTGGGCCGCTCGTCGACGGCGAGCTGCCCAGTGACACGACCGTGTGGATTCGCGCCTAGAAGCTAGTTGACCGCGTTGTCCGTCAGCCAGAGGAACGGGTTGACGGGAACCTTGTTGACGTGAAGCTCGAAGTGCAGATGGGCACCGTACGACGTTCCCGTGTCGCCGACCAGTCCAACGAAGTCTCCGACCTTGATGATCTCGCCAACGACTAGTGGGCTCGACCCGGCCTGCATGTGCGCGTAGACGCTGTCGATGTTCTCGCCGTTAATCACGTGGCTGATCATGACGTTGTTGCCGAGGCCGCCGGAATCGTTGGCGTGGATCGTGACGACACCGTCGGCAATGGCGTAGATCGGCGTGCCAGCTCCCGGCGTGAAGTCGACGCCGTTGTGGAATGCCTGACCTGACACCCCGGGGTCGCGCGGTCCGAAGCCGTCTGTCGTCGGAACGGAGTACGGGAACGGCCATCGAACGGCGCCCGTGGTGGCGGAGTATGTTCCGGAGTTGCCGTACTGAATGCGCAACAGCTCGGCGTAGGAGGTCACGGAGTAGTTGTCGCGGCTCAGCTCGGGGGTCGCGGCATCCGCCGATACCGCCAGGGTCTGCGCCGGAATGGTCGTGGCCTTCACGAGCGGCACTATCGCCGCAGCATCGCTGAGGAACGCGTTTGAGGGAACAGAGACCGCTACGAGAAGCGCTCCGGCAACCAGCAGTGCGCCCGTGGAGAGCACTCTGGAGCCGGACTTGCGCTTTGCCGGAGGTCGCACGGCGGAGGCCACCGGACGGTGAGCGGCCGACGTCGGCGCAGCCTGCGTGCGGACCTGCGGCGCCTGTTGCGTTGGCCGATAAATTGCCTTGGCTTGCGCGACCAGCGCGGCGTCTTCGCGGGCCCGCGCCTCGCGTCGAGTTAAGGGTGCCGGCAGCGAGGCTGCTGGGGTACCTAACTCGCGCATGGACATGTAGAACTCTCCTACGGATCTCGATAACCGCTTCGGGGCGGTTTCGTTCGAGAACCTGGGACTGTTGGTCAGCGCGCTCTAGTCACGCGCAGGTAACGGATAGGTAAAGGTTACCCGCAGAAGCTGTGAGAAACTAGCGCCCCACTCAGGGGGCGAGTCGCCCCAAGGCGCTCTCCAGCCGTACGGCGACCTCCGGGTGCGCCGCGAGGATGAAGTCGCGGCCGGCCCGGGCATCCCCGGCTCCCTTCACGATGGCACCAGCCTCGGCAGCGATGAGCGCTCCGGCGGCATGATCCCAGGGGCTGAGCGTGCGTTCGAAGTAGGCGTTGTAGCGACCGGATGCCACAAAACACAGGTCCAGCGACGCGGTACCTTGCCGCCGAATGTCGCGCACTAGCGGCAGTAGCCCGGCTACGAGTCGGCCTTGCTCGCCGCGCATCTCGGAGTTGTACGCGAACCCGGTGGCCACGAGCGCTTCGGCAAGTTCGACGGGCTCGGCCACACGGATCGGCGTGGCGCCGAGCTGCGCACCTCCCCCCGCCGTCGCGGTGAACACCTCGCCCGAGGCGGGGTTGACCACGCATCCGGCGAGAGCCGTCCAGGTCTGCGGGTCTGGCTCACCTTCGACGACAGCAATGCTGACCGCGTAGTGCGGGATGCCGTACAGAAAGTTCACGGTGCCGTCGATGGGGTCGACGATCCAGGTCAGTCCGCTCGAGCCGCGTTCGGCGCCGCTCTCCTCGCCGAAGAATCCGTCGTCAGGGCGCGCGTCGGCGATGAGGCCTCGAATAAGCCTCTCGGTTTCACGATCGGCCTCCGTGACGATATCGACCGACGACGACTTGGATGCCGCCACCGAGACTCCCTCGCCGCGCCGCCGCGCCGCCAACTCTCCCGCCTTCAGGGCGATGTCGCGGGCAAGGGTGAGGAGGTCGTCGTGGGGCACGACCCAAGCCTAGGCTTCAGCGGTACTCGGGAAAGCTCCCGCCTTACAAAGTCGTGACAGCCTGCCCTGCCGGGCCGTCAGGAGTGCGCCCCGTGACAAGCTGGAACCATGAACAAGCGTGTGATTGCCGTCGTCGTAGCCCTCGTCGTGCTTATCGTGGGGGCCGTCGGCGTGTACGCCGCAACCCGGCCCGCCGAAGAGCCGACCGCCGCGAGCTCCCCCAGCGCGTCGAGTGCCCCGGTGCAGTCGGCCGAGCCGAGCCCGGCCGAGACCGACGAGGGGACCGATGTCGCGGCATCCCCCGGGGCCTACGTCGAGTACAGCGACACGGCGATCGCCAATGCCGAGGGCCGCACGTTCCTCTTCTTCCACGCGCCGTGGTGCCCGCAGTGCCGCTCGCTCGAGAGCGACATCCTCGCCGCCGGTGTCCCGGCCGGAATCACCATCATCAAGGTCGACTACGACTCCCACCAAGACCTGCGCCAGAAGTACGGCGTGACCCAGCAGACGACTCTCGTGGAGGTGGATGCCGCGGGCAACGGCCTGCAGAACTATCTCGCCTACAGCGACCCGCGTCTGGCCGTCGTGCTCGACGCGATGCTCTAGGCCGCGATGTCTGCGCTTCTGCTGCTCTCGTTCGTCGCGGGCATTCTCACCGTTGCCGCGCCGTGCGTGCTGCCGCTTCTGCCCGTGATCGTGGGCGGATCGATGGTGCGATCGGACTCCGATAGCGGAGTCGCCGAACGCCAGTGGTTCAGGCCGGTCATCATTGCCGCGAGCCTGGCGATCTCGGTGGTCATCTTCACGCTGTTGCTCAAGGCCACGACCGCGCTGTTGGGCGTGCCCCAGATCGTCTGGCAGCTGATCGCCGGCGGGATCGTCGTCATCTTCGGACTCACCCTGATCTTCCCCGTGCTGTGGGAGAAGGTCATGACGGCGACGGGCCTGCAGAACCGGGCCAACGCGGCAATGGATCGCTCCTACCGCCGCGGCGGCATCGGTGGGGACATCCTGCTCGGTGCTGCCCTCGGCCCGACCTTCTCGAGCTGCTCGCCAACCTACGCACTGATCCTCGCGACCGTGCTGCCTGTGTCGTTCGCCGAGGGGCTGCTCTACATCGTCGTCTACGCGCTCGGGCTTGCGATCGCGCTGCTGCTGGTCGCTTTCCTCGGTGCCGCGTTCGCGCGCAAGCTTGGTTGGCTCTCCTCCCCCAGCGGATGGTTCCGACGGGTGGTCGGGATCCTCCTGGTCGTGGTGGGTCTCGCCGTGATCTTCGGACTCGACAAGCAGTTCCAGGCGTTCGTTCTCGAGCAGGGTTGGTACGACCCGATTCAGAACTTCGAAGAGGGCATCACCGGCTAGTCGCCCGCGGGCCTAGGCGGCCGTGACCTCGTGCCGCGGAAGACGCACGTCGAAGCGGCATCCGCCGTCCACGTTCTCGACCGTGATCGCGCCCGCGTGAGCCTCGACAATTCCCTGCACGATCGCGAGGCCGAGACCGGCGCCGGGTGACTGACCCCAGAGCTGCTCGGGGGTGCGTGAGCTGGTCGCCCGCCAGCCCGCCTGAAAGACCTTGGACAGGTCGGACTCGGGGATGCCGCCGCCGGCATCCTCGACCGTGAGAACGACGTCGCCGTGCTCACCGTGACTGGTCGAGACGGAGATCACGCTGCCGGCCGGAGAGTGCTGGATGGCGTTCATGAGCAGATTGCCGACGACGCGGGCGAGCTCGCGCGGGTCACCCACCACCATGAAATCGCCGCGAGCCGGAGCCTTCAGCGTGATGTCGCGCGAGCGCGCGAGCGCGCCCAACTCGGCGACCGCGTCACTCGCCAAGTCGTAGAGCGAGAGCGGCTCCATCGTGAGCGTGAGAGTGCCCGAGTTGATCTTGGAGAGCTCGAACAGGTCGTCGACCATCGCCGAGAGGTGATCGACCTGCGAGCGCATCTGTCGGTGGAACCGCTGTGGGTCATCAGCCATGTTGTCTTCGAGCGCCTCCGCCATCGCCCGCAGTCCGGCGAGCGGTGTGCGCAGGTCGTGCGAGATCCAGGCGACAAGTTCGCGGCGACTCGCGTCGATCGCCGCGACCTCCTCGCGGGCGCGGGCCAGCCGTTCGCTGGTCGCGGCGAGATCGTCGGCCAGGGCGGCGAACTCCGTCGTGTCGCTTCGGTTGGGTCGCACCGCGACCCGCTCGCCGTCACCGAGGGCCTGGGCGAGCATCCGTAGCCGGTTGCTGTTGCGGGTGAAGGCGCGACCGAGCACGAGGGCGACCCCGAGCGACACCAGTGCCGACGCGCCCGTCACCGAGAACATCACGACAAGGTCGTGACCGGAGATGTACATGGCCCCCGATGCCGCGATCATCCCGACCGTGACCGAGAGGATCGCCGAGACGACAACGACGAACAGCTGCAGCAGCATGGATGCCCCACGCAGCAGGCGAAGCACGATGAGTCCGAGGCCGCCGACCGCGATCGCGCAGAGCAGCGCGATGCCGACAATGGTGGCCAGATCGGAGAACGACAGCATGAGCTACTCGACCTGAAGCCGGTACCCGACGCCCCACACGGTCACGAGGATCGTCGGGTTGGTGGGGTCGGCTTCGATCTTTTCCCGCACCCGGCGCACGGTGACCGTGACCGTCGAGAGGTCGCCAAACTCCCAGTGCCAGACGCTGCGCAGCAGCTGCTCGCGGCTGAACGCCTGACGCGGATGCTTGAGCAGAAACGCGAACAGGTCGAACTCGCGCGCTGAGAGCGCCAATTCTTCGCCCGCCTTGGAGATGATGCGAGCCGACGGGTCGAGCGAGAACCCGCCGAGCTCGAATGGCGCCTCGGGAGTGAGCTCGGTGACGCTGCGGCGCAGGATCGACTGCACCCGCAACACGAGTTCGCGCGGCGAAAACGGCTTGGTGAGGTAGTCGTCGGCGCCGGCCTCGAGTCCGGCGATGCGATCCTCGGTCGAGCCCATCGCCGTGAGCATGACGATCGGCACGGTCATGGTGGCGCGGATGCGACGGCACACCTCGGCACCGTCGATTCCGGGGAGCATCCGGTCGAGAACGACGAGATCGGGGCTGATCTTGGCAAGTTCCTCCAGCGCCGCGAATCCGTCCCCCGTCGAGCTCACGATGAACCCGGCCGCCTCCAAATAGCTGACCGCCACCTCCCGAACCGTGGGGTCGTCTTCGACGACGAGCACGCGCCGATCCACCAGCACATCGTTGCGCTGCGCGATCGGAGTCGGTGTGGTCACACTTCAGGATAGGTTCGCCAGGCTCGCCGGCACAGGGTTCTGGGGTGTTGCTGGGGCGATGTCGCCGGATCGTAAGGACTCAGACGGGCCGGCGAGTCGTCAAATTACAGCGATCTAGCGCAGCGAAATCCGATGTGGGTCGTCGCCGAGTCCTCGTCTTGAGCCGACCGGGCTGCTGGTCGGTAGCGCAAGCAGTACTCTGGCGCGCACAAGTGCGAGCCCCCCTTCAGCACGCGCTGCGGGTGCGAGCCGTCAGCACTAGACGGGCTGCAGCCGCACTGGCTGGTGACCTCATGCGTGGGACTCCAGCGAGTGGATGTCCATTCCCACGTGTTTCCGGTCATGTCGACGAGACCGAACGCGTTAGGTTCGAAGGTGCCGACCGGCGACGTGCCGACCCATCCGCTGGCTCCCGTGTTGTTGTACGGGAAGTTTCCCTGCCAGTGGTTGGCCAGGAGTCGATCGGCGGTGTCGGGTTCATTGCCCCACGCGAACATCGCTCCGTCGATTCCTCCCCGGGCCGCGAACTCCCACTCCGACTCGGTGGGAAGCCGTTTGCCTGCCCAGGCGGCAAAGGTTGCGGCATCCTCGAACGCCACCTGCACCACGGGGTGATCGTCCTTGTCGGCGATGTCGCTGTCGGGCCCGTACGGCGTGCGCCACGATGCCCCGGGGGTCCACTGCCACCACTGGCGCCAGTCTCGGAGGTCGACCGGTCCGGCGGTAGGCACGAAGACGACAGATCCCGGCACGAGCATGGCTGGATCGGCGCCCGGAAAGTCCTTCGGGTCGGGCGTTCGCTCCGCGACGGTCACGTACTCCGTCTGTCGCACAAACTCGGCAAACTCGCGGTTGGTCACCGGCGCCCGATCCAGCTCGAACGCGGGCACCGCCACCGTGGTGACGGGGCTCTCCTCGGGGTAGAAATCAGACCCCATGGCGAAGGATCCACCGGGTACCGTGATCACCAGAATCCTCCAAACAGAATTGCGGCGAGCGCGAGAGACGCGAGCAAAACACTGACGACAGCGACCGCGGTCACTGTGAGCCCACCGCTTGTCAACTCTCCCCGCTGCGAGAGCGAATTGTGGGCGCGGCGGTAGCGAGCCGCGGCGAGCAGGTACGCGCCGAACGACAGCACGACGCCGGCGGCTCCGAGGACAACCGAGAGTGCTCCTAGGTCGCCCACAGTCAATCTCAGGCCCACTGCGCTGGCGAGGCCTAGGGACAGAGTCGTGCGTCGCCAGGCCAGAAGCGTGCGCTCCGGCTGAAGACCGTGATCGAACGGCTCGGCAACGCTCACAGCAACAGTCCTAGGCCGATCAGAATGATCGCGGCAACGACACCAACCGTGACGACAAGGGAGAGGGTGGGGCCGGGCAGTGCTCGGTGTGCGCGCATGGCGACCTCAATCCGAGCCCAACTGAGCCACGAGAACACCGCGGCAAACAGCCCCAAGACCACGAAGAGAATCGCTGCAGCGAACCGGAGCTCCGGGTTGATTGGCAAGGCGAGAGCCTCAAGGGCGACCCCGGCCGCCACGAGGGCAAGCGAGGTGCGAATCCAGGCGAGGAAGGTGCGCTCGTTCGCCAAACTGAACCGTGGATCTGGTTCGACGCCGCGGCCGTATACGAACGAGGGAAAACGTTTAGCCATTGTCAATCCTTACCCGATGTCTACGACGCTACCGCATCCCTCGTGGCCCGAAAGCCGCGCAGCCGCAGGCTATTGCTGACCACGAAGACGGACGAGAACGCCATAGCGGCTCCGGCAATCAGCGGGTTCAGCAGGCCCAGCATCGCGAGCGGAATCGCAGCGACGTTGTAGGCGAACGCCCAGAACAGGTTGCCTTTGATGGTGCCGAGCGTGCGACGCGAGAGCCGGATGGCATCGCCGACGGCAATCAGGTCGCCGCTCATCACCACGATGTCACTCGCCGCCATCGCGGCATCCGTTCCTGCGCCCATGGCGATGCCGAGGTCGGCCGCGGCGAGTGCGGCGGCGTCGTTGACGCCGTCGCCGACCATGGCGACCACTTTGCCTTCGGCCTGAAGGGCGCGAATCGCGTCGAGCTTGCCCTGCGGCGTGACGCCGGCGCGAACATCCGCGATGCCGACCAGATCGCCGATGGTCGCCGCAGCCCCCGGGTTGTCGCCGGTCAGCAGCACCGGAGTGAGTCCGAGTGCGGCGAAGCGCTGTACCGCCGCGATGCTGGTCGGCTTGAGGGCGTCGCTCAGGGTGACCACACCCCGCGCCGCGCCGTCCCACGCGACATAGACGGCGGTCGCGCCCGAGAGCTCGGCGGTGGCACCAGCACTGGCGAGATTCTCGGGAACCGTGATCGACCACTCCTGTTCGAGCCACGAGCGTCGCCCGACGAGAACCAGCCGGCCGTCGACGACGGCCTGTACTCCGAGGCCCTGCACCGAAGCGAAGGACTCGGCGCTCGCTGGATCGATGTCTCGCTCCTCGGCAGCCACGACGATCGCTTTCGCGACGGGATGCTCAGATCCGTTCTCCGTGCGAGCGGCGGCGGTGAGTACGTCGTCCTCGTTCTCGCCCGCGGCGACGATCACGCTGGCGACGCTCATCCGACCGGTCGTGAGCGTTCCCGTCTTGTCGAGCACAATCGTGTCGATAGTGCGTGTCTGCTCGAGCACCTGGGGACCACGGATGAGAATCCCCAGCTGTGAACCGCGACCGGTGCCCACGAGCAACGCGGTCGGGGTTGCGAGACCCAATGCGCAAGGGCAGGCGACGATGAGAGTCGCGACACCCGCGGTAAAGGCGATCGCCAGAGAGCCGCCGATGAACAACCACGCGAGGAACGTCACGACCGCAAGCCCGATCACGATTGGCACGAACACGGCAGACACGCGATCCGCGAGGCGCTGGACTTGGGCTTTGCCCGTCTGCGCTTCCTCGACAAGGCGACCCAGCCGGGCCAGCTCCGTCTCGGATCCGACCCTCGTGACCTCGGCCACGAGTCGGCCCCCGACGTTGATCGTCGCGCCGACGACGCGGTCGCCGACGGTGACCTCGACGGGAATGGATTCGCCGGTGAGCATGCTCATGTCGGCGGCGGATGCGCCCTCGATGACGATTCCGTCAGTCGCGAACTTCTCGCCGGGACGCACCACGAACGTGTCGCCCACGACGAGCGAGTCGGCCGCGACCCGCGTCTCGACGCCGTCGCGGATGAGCGTGGCATCCTTCGCACCGAGCTCGAGAAGGGCACGCAGCGCCGCCCCGGACTCGCGCTTGGCTCGCGCCTCGAAGTAGCGCCCCGCGAGGATGAAGACCGTGACCGCTGACGCGACTTCGAGGTAGATCTCGTCGGCCCCGGCACCGGGAGCGGTGATCAACTCGAAGGTCATGTGCATGCCGGGCATGCCCGCCGTGCCGAAGAACAGCGCGTAGAGCGACCACCCGAAGGCGGCGATGACGCCAACGCTGATCAGCGTGTCCATCGTGGTCGCACCGTGCCGGGCGTTCACCCACGCCGCGCGATGGAACGGCCACGCGCCCCAGACCGCGACCGGGGCCGCGAGGGTGAGGGCGAGCCACTGCCAGTTGGTGAACTGCAGTGGCGGGATCATCGACAACAGCAACACTGGGACGGCGAGCGCCGCCGAGATGATCAGTCTGCGCTTGAGAGCGGATGCCTCGTCCTCCACTGCAACCCCGACCGCGGGCTCGTCCTTGGGGCGGCGCACGGTCGCCGAATAGCCGGCCGCCTCGACGGTGGCGAGCAGCGTCTCGGTGTCGACGTCCCCAGCGCTAACGCGCGCCTTCTCGGTCGCGTAGTTCACGCTCGCCTCGACCCCGGGCAGCTTGTTGAGTTTGCGCTCGATGCGGGTCGCGCACGAGGCGCAGGTCATCCCCGAAATGTCGAGTTCGACATCTGTACTCATGAGCGACGGCTCACGGTGTGGCGTCGACGAGGTCGTACCCGGCTTCGCTGATGGCCGCGCGCACCGCGTCGCGATCGAGCGCCGCGCGACTGGCAACAGTCACCTTGGACGCTCCGCCGACGTTGAGATCGACGCGCACGTCGGCCACGTCGGCGAGGTCGGACAACTCCTCCGTGACGCTCGATACGCAGTGGTTGCAGGTCATGCCCGAGACCAGAAACTCGGAGGTCACGGTCGCGGTCGCGTCGGAGGGGTGGCTCGCGGCGCTCGTGTCGTGACCGCAAGCGCAGCCGGTGGCGTTCTTGTCGGTCAGCCCGAGCGTGTTGCCGGGGTTATCCATGGTGCACATACTTCGCCTCTTCTGTTGATCGTTCGATGGAAAGCTGTTGCTAGGAGCGCACGAGACGCGCGATGGCGTCTGACGCTTCCTGAATCTTCGCGTCGGCGACGGCCCCACCCTCGCGGGTGGCCTCGGCGACGCAATGTGCGAGGTGGTCGTTGAGCAACGCGAGGGCGACGGTCTCGAGAGCCTTGGTCGCGGCCGACACCTGGGTGAGAACGTCGATGCAGTAGGTGTCTTCTTCGACCATGCGATGGATGCCGCGAACCTGTCCCTCGGCACGGCGAAGCCGCTTGAGCAGGTCTTCTTTGTTTGCGGTGTACCCGACCATGGTGCGCATCCTCTGTTATACCCCTATGGGGTATCAACGCTAGATCGCGTTGACGCGAATGTCAAACGATCGCTAGTACCGTTCGGGCTCGGGGCCGCGCACGAACGAGCGGCCGGTGATTTCGGTGGGCTCAATGCGAACCCACCGGTACTTCAGCGTCGGCGCCCAGGGCTGCAGCGGCAGTCGGTCGGCGGCATCGATGTCGGCCTGCCGCTCGAGGCGTTCCGCCGTGCCCTTGACCACGACGCTGAACGCGGTGTCGTCGTCAAAGTGATCGACCTCGAACGCGACGGACGGCTGAACGCTCAATTCGAGCAGTTTCGAGCCGGGGGCCGTGCGAAAGTACAGCTGATGATTGTCGACGACGAAATTCACCGGGTAGATGTCAATCTCTCCGGCCGCGCACAGCGCCAGCCTGCCGAGCGATTCGGTGCCGAGTCGAGACCAGCACTCCTCGGGGTCCAGAACGACCAAGGTTTCGTTTGAGCCGTGCTCCCACATTGTGAAGCTCCAATCCTCGTCGATCGCGCCCACCGGGCGGCGGGGCGTGGTTGAGACGATACGTGCGTGCTCGTTTCACCGGCAGGGCCAAAGGGCCCACGGGTCTGCGTGACCTACGCTTGAACCGATGACGATCACCGCTTCCGCCGACGGCTCAGCACTCGGCAACCCCGGCCCGGCCGGCTGGGCCTGGTACATCGACGACGACACCTGGGCGGCCGGGGGCTGGCCGCACGGCACCAACAACATGGGCGAGCTGAAGGCCGTGCTCGAGTTGTTCCGGGCGACCGCGCACGTCGACGATGACCTGCACATCCTGTGCGACAGCCAGTACGTGATCAACACCGTCACGAAGTGGATGGCCGGCTGGAAGCGCAAGGGCTGGCGCAAGGGCGACGGCAAGCCGGTCATGAACCTCGACCTCATCAAGCAAATCGACGAAGCGATCGTCGGCCGCCGCTACACGTTCGAGTGGGTCAAGGGCCATGTCGGCCACGTTCTCAACGAGGCCGCGGATGTGCGTGCGCGCGGCGCGGCGGAGGCCTTTGCGCGAGGGCGCACTCCCGACACCGGGCCGGGTTACCCAGGTGGCGCGGCTCCGCTTCCCGGCACCGCACCAGACGCCGGTTCGGCGCCGAGCGAGACGCTGTTCTGAACTACTGAGTCGGCCTACTCCGCTAAGCCGCGCCGAGCGCGGGAAGCAATTAGGGCGGTCGCGCCCGCACCGAGCAGAGCCATGGCCAGCAGCCCATGCATCCACGACGAAGTGCCCGTGCTCGCCAAGGAGTTGCGTGCTTCGAGCACATACATTGCGTTGGCTATCGACGTCGACTGGTCGGCCGTGAAGTACAGCTTTCCGTTGTAGGTGATGAAGTGGAACGCGTAGGTGGGTCCACCGGTGACGTAGCTAGCCACGCCGTTGTGAATCACGGACAACGTCGCCGTACCCCCCACGCCGTCGAATCCAAGGAAGAAGATGTCGCCGTTGAACTCGTGGTAATCCGATGTCTCGGTGTGGATGCCTCCAGGCACCAACGTCGCAACCGAACCGACGAGGGAGTACGGGGAGAAGTCGCCAGCGAGTTCTCCACTGAAGTACAGAACTCCCGCGATCACGGTGAGGCCGAACGGTGACACGGCCGAGCCGAGTGCGACGGGGGTGAAGGTCGTCGCGCCGTCAAAGGTGTACATCGTCCCACCCGCCGGAAGGTAAGCCCCCCCGTTGAACGCCACCAGCGGTCCGGGGTCGGAGGGTGAACCGGCCACGGGCGCAGCGGCGACGAGAGGTGTCGACGGGTCATAGGAGAACAGCCGGAAGTCCTCGGCTGGGGTCGGATCGGTGTCCCCGCCGAAGTACACCTTGCCACCGTAGGCCGACAGGTACTCCGGGGCGACCCCTCCGCCAGGCACGGCCGAGGTTGTTACGCCGTCGAACTGCCACAGATTCCAGGTTCCGCCAGCGTAGGCCTGAAAGAAGAGAACCCCGCCGGCCTCGACGTACTCATTGGGGCTGGTGAACCCTCCCCCGAACTGCGCGAACGAACTGCCGTCATACGTGTAAATGATGTAGTCGAACGGAGGATTCAGGATGTCGTCAACAGCGGTAATGACGAGCTTGCCGTCAAACGCAACCAGATCTGTTACTCCCTGCGGCGAGCCGGCAATGTGCGTAAAGGTCGTGCCGTCATAGGAGAACAAGCTCGTGTAGGTATCTCCCTCCGCAACACCCCCGAGGTACAGCAGGCCGTTGTATTCGGCGAACCCGGTCACGATGGATGGAGCGCCGGGCACGAGCGCTGGAGTCGTCGTCGCTGCGCTCGCGGGGGCGGCCCCAACGAGCGCTGCGGCGAGCACGAACAGTGTCGAGATGGCAACGCTGATGGCGCGGCGAGCAGAGCGAGTTATCACGCAAGTTCCTCAAGCTAAGTTGACAGCGTCCGAGAAGGAACTCGCGGATGTCCGAAACATTATCACTAAATAGACGCGCGACGATCGCGAATCGTCGCGACGATAGTCGCTAGTGCGCGAGATACGGACGCAAAACCGCGCACCACGCCTCGTAGCCCGCGGGCTTCAGGTGCAAGTTGTCTGACGTAAACGGCGTGCGGAGTGCGCCATTCTCGTCGGCGAGCGCCGGCCAGAGGTCGATATACGTCGCCCCGTGCCTCTGCGCAACACCGCGGTAGAGCTCGTTGATCTCGCGGATTCGTTCGGCGAAGAGTTCCGTTCTGGGCATCACGCTGTTCAGCAGGATCGTCGCATCCGGCGCCTTCGCCCGGATGCGGGTGACGATCTCTTCGGTGCGGTGCGCGATTCCGGTCGGGTCTTTGAGTCGATCCTTGAACTTGTGTAGGTCATTGGTGCCGATGAGCAACGACACGATCGTCGGGCTGTCGATCGCCTCGTCGAGCCGCGCCAGAACATCCTCGGTCGTGTCGCCATCGATGCCCCGGTTCACGACCGGGAGGTCGGGGAAGTAGGTCGCCCAGTCGCCCCGCTGGGTGATGCTGTCGCCGAGAAATAGGATGCCGCCAGGAGCGGGCGTCTCGCTCGCGAACCGCGCTTGACGCTTTCGGGCGTTGGCTGCGACCCACGGCCGCAGGAACGGGACGAGTCTCAGGTACATGCGGTCGGTGTTCATCGGTGACTGCCTTCCGGGTCACGCCTAGCTTGCCCGAAGCGGCTGGCGATACAGAAAAACCCCGCCGCAGCGGGGCTCTTTCTGTCAGTGGCAAGTGAGGGATTCGACTCCCCTACTGCGCCGCCAGCCCACGGCTACGCCGCGGTCCGGACTGCACAGCGGGGGCCCACGGGGGTTCTCATCCGCGCGCGATACACGAAGAAGGCCCCCGCAAAACGGGGGCCTTCTTCGTGTGGCAAGTGAGGGATTCGAACCCCCGAAGTTGAAAACGGCTGATTTACAGTCAGCTCCCTTTGGCCGCTTGGGTAACTTGCCAGGGCGCCTCCGACCACATGTAGTCATCTGTCCGAACGCGCTGAACAAGAATACAAGGTCGCGGGGCAAAGTGTGACCACAGACCCCTCGCAGGTAGGCTCAAGGTCTGACCAAGGAGGGTGCTGACCGCGATGACCGGTATCAACGAGGTCGCGCGTCTCGCTGGCGTGTCGACGGCTACGGTCTCCCGCGCGCTCAGCGGCAACGGTCACGTGGCCGAGGAAACGCGGGCCCGCGTTCTCGCCGCCGCCCTCGAGCTCGAGTACGTAGTGTCGTCGAACGCGTCGAGTCTGGCGACTGGACGCACCAAGAACGTCGGCGTCGTCATCCCGTTCCTCAACCGGTGGTACTACGGTGCCGTCATCGAGGGCGCCGAGAGCGCGCTGCTCAGCCACGGCTACGACCTCACCCTCTACAACCTCAGTGGCGGCGGCGACGAGCGCACGAGCGTCTTCGAGCACTTCATTCTGCGTAAGCGCGTGGATGCCGTCATCGCGATCGCCCTCGAACTCACCGAGAGCGAGGTGGGCAGGCTGCACGACCTCGACAAGCCGATCGTCGGCGTCGGCGGCAGCATCGAAGGCGTGCGCACCCTCAGCATCGACGACATCGGCGTGGCACGCCTAGCGACGGACCACCTCATCTCCCTCGGCCACCGGGTGATCGCCCACATCGGCGGCAACCGGGCGTCCGAGATGGACTTCCACGTTCCCACCAAGCGGCGGGTCGGCTACGAGGAGGCGCTCACCGCCGCCGGCATCCCCATCGATCAAGCCCTCTTCCAGGCCGCCGACTTCACTATCCCGGGCGGCTACGCGGCCGCGAAGCAGATGCTGGGCGACCCGCGCGCGCGGCCAACGGCAGTGTTCGTGGCATCCGACGAGATGGCGATCGGAACGATCCTCGCCGCCCGCGACCTCGGGCTCACCGTTCCCGACGACATCTCCGTCATCGGCGTCGACGACCACGAGCTCAGCGAATTCTTCGGCCTGTCGACCATCGCCCAGTTCCCCGCGCTTCAGGGCCGCATGGCGGTCGACATCGTCATGGACCAACTGCACCCCGGCCACCGCGACCTCGCGGGAATCAACACCCAGCTGCCCTACGAGCTCATCGTGCGCTCGAGCACGTCACGGCCCGCCGCAGCCAAGTCGACGGGGGCCTAAGGGGCGACGGATGCCGCGGCATCCGCATACCGTTGGGCGGCCGCCGCGACGTCCCGAAGGTAGTCACCACCCGCGTTGTACGCGGCAATCCCCGCGCGCCAACCCTCGGGGGTGACCAGTTCCCCGGCCTGATGGCAGAGGTAGTCCGCCGCCGCAACTGAGGCGTCGCTGATGTTGTGGGGGTCGGGAACGCCGTCTCCACTCCCGTCGAAAGCCCAGCTCCGCCAGGTCTGCGGGATGATCTGCATCGGCCCGACGGCGCGATCGATAGTGGGGTCGCCGTCGATTTCCCCGCCGTCGGTGTCGGCGATCGTCTGCACCCCGTTGCCGTCGAGCGGCACTCCGAAGATCAACGGCTCGACTCGTCCGGTGGCGTCGATGACCGCGCCCCCGTGCCTGCCGTGGTCACTCTCGACCAGGCCGATCGCGGCGAGCGTGTTCCAGCCGATGCCGCAGCCGGGAAAGTTGTACTCGGCGCCGTACGCCCCTGCGGCGTAGCCGACGACCGCGCGCGCCGGAATCCCCGTCGCATCCGAGATCGACTGCGCCCAGTCCCGGTCAATGATTCCCGCCCACCCCGGCTCGCGGTCGGTCGCCAGCGGCGCGAGCGGGGACTGATCGGCGAACGTGATGGCCGGGCTCGCGCTCGGTGACGGGGCCTGAGTTTGCGGTTCGGTCGAGCGCGGCGCGAGCACGACCAGTGTCGCGCCGACGAGTGCGGCGGCGCCAACAATCGCTCCTGCGACGACGAGAGCGGTGCGTTGGGCCATGGTGACGTTCTACCAGAGCAAGCCGCCGGTACCATGGGCGCATGGCAGATTCCACATTCGACATCGTTAGCAAGGTCGACAAGATGGAGGCGGACAACGCCGTCAACCAGGCGCAGAAGGAAATCCAGACGCGCTACGACTTCAAAGGGGTAGGCGCCTCGATCGAGTGGAGCGGCGAAAAGCTGCTGCTCAAGGCGAGCGCGGAGGAGCGGGTCAAGGCGGTTCTCGAGGTGCTCGAGCAGAAGTTCATCAAGCGCGGCATCTCGCTGCGCAGTCTCGACACCGGTGAGCCCTTCCCGAGCGGCAAAGAATTCCGCATCGAGATCTCGCTCAAGAACGGCATCTCCTCCGAAGACGCCAAGAAGGTCGCCAAAATCATTCGCGACGAAGGCCCCAAGAGCGTGAAGTCGCAGATTCAGGGCGACGAACTGCGCGTTCAGTCCAAGAGCCGGGATGACCTACAGGCGACGATGGCCCTACTCAAAGGCAAAGACCTCGACGTCGACCTTCAGTTCGTCAACTTCCGCTAGCCGCCTACCACCCTTCGACGAGACGAGTCGCCGTGGACATCTTCCTGCTGATCTTCGCGGCGACGCTCCTGATTGCCGTTCTCTTCTCGGCCCTCGCCGGCCGCACGGTGCTCTCCACCGCTGTGCTGTTCCTCGTGGTCGGGTTCGCGCTCGGGCCCGAGACATCCGGTGTTCTCCAACTCGACTCGAGCTCGCCCGAGGTCTCGACGATTGCCGAACTCGCCCTGTTCGTCGTGCTCTTTACCGATGGGATGAAGGTCGGCTGGCAGGATCTGCGCAGCGCCTGGCGTCTGCCCGGTCGCGCCCTCGGCTGGGGGTTACCGCTCACCCTGGTGATCACCGCCTTGATGGCGCACTTCATCGTCGGCCTCGGCTGGCCTGAGTCGTTCCTCATCGGTGCGATCCTCGCCCCCACCGACCCGGTGTTTGCCGCGGCGCTGGTCGGCAACAAGAAGGTGCCGGGCCGACTGCGCCACCTGCTCAACGTCGAATCCGGCGTCAACGACGGACTCGCCCTGCCCTTCGTGGTGCTGTTCCTGGCGCTCAGCACGGGCCAAGAGGATTTGCACCTCGGTGAGCTGGGGCTGGAGCTGCTGTTCGGAACCGCGATCGGCATCCTCGTGCCGCTCATCGTCATCAAGGCGCTGCGCACCAAGCTGTTCGCGGCCGCCGGGATCTACGAACCCATCGTGCCGATCGCGATTGGGATTCTCGTCTTCGCGTTGTGTTCGGTCACCCACGCGAACCTGTTCCTGGCCGCGTTTGCCGCCGGAATCACCGTCGCGACCGTCGGCGAGCAGGAGAAGGAGTCGTTCCACGAGTTCGGGGAGATCATCTCCGAACTGCTCAAGCTGCTCGCCCTCATGGTTTTCGGTGCACTGCTCTCGTGGAAGTTCTTCGGCGAAATCGCGTGGACGGGTTGGGTGTTCGCCATCCTCGCGCTCGTCGCGGCCAGACCGATCGCGCTGTTCATCTCATTCCTCGGCTCCGGCCTGCACATGAAGGAACAACTCGCCGCCATGTGGTTCGGCCCGAAGGGGTTCGCGTCGGTCGTGTACGTGCTGTACGTGGTGAGCTCCGGTATCCCAGAGGGGGACCTGATCTTCCACCTCGTCGCCGTCACCATAGCTCTGTCGATCGTGGCTCACTCCTCCACCGACGTTCTCGTCGCCAAGTCGTTCGACGAACCGGCCGAGATTCCGGCCTGGCAGGGGCCGGACCCGAGCGAAGCGGCGCACCCCGACCGCACCTAGGCCACTGGCTAGACTTCGCTCATGATCCAGATCGATCTGACCGATCCGTCGACGTTCACGCTCGTCCTGGCCACCCTGCTTCTGGTCGTCGACTTCGTCGTGCGAGTCCTGGCGATCATCTACGTTCCGAGAAACCGGCGGCCGCAGACGGCGATGGCCTGGTTGCTCGCGATTTTCTTCATCCCGTACTTGGGAATCATCCTGTTTCTGCTGCTCGGCAACAGCAAGCTGCCCAAGTCTCGGCGCCGCAAGCAGGCCGAGATCAACGAGTACATCCACGACGGCACAGAGGGCATGGACAACGTCAAGCACGACCCGCCCTGGCCTGAGTGGCTGGAGCCGATCATCGAGCTCAACCGCAACCTCGGCGCCATGCCGATGGTGGGCGGCAACACGGGCGTGCTGCTGCCGGACTACGAGAAGTCGCTTGAGGCGATGACGGATGCCGTGCGTGCGTCGACAAAGTCCGTGCACGTCGAGTTCTACATCCTGTCGCTCGACCAGACCACCGCGCCTTTCTTCGATGCCCTCGAGGATGCCATAGCCCGCGGAGTCGACGTGCGAGTGTTGCTCGACCACATCGCATCCATTCGCTCGGTCGGCAACCGCAAGACGGTAAAGCGTCTGACCACCATGGGAGCGCAGTGGCACTACATGCTGCCGGTGCGGCCGTGGCGCGGCCAATGGCAGCGCCCCGACCTGCGAAACCACCGCAAGCTCATCGTGGTCGACAGCGTTGTGGCCTTCACCGGATCACAGAACTTCATCGACTCGAGCTACAACAAGAAGGGCAACATCAAGCGCGGGCTGCACTGGAAAGACCTCATGGTGCGCTTCGAGGGACCCATCGTCGCGGGTATCGATGCCCTGTTCGCGACGGACTGGTACGCGGAGACCGACGAGCTGCTGTTGCGTGAAGTTGAGATACCGCGACCGGTCAAGTCGAGCCCGCTCGACGCGCAGGTGGTGCCCAGCGGCCCCGGCTTCGAGGGGGAGAACAACCTGAGGCTGTTCAACTCGCTGCTCTACGCCGCCACCCAGCAGGTCATCATCACGAGCCCATACTTCGTGCCCGACGGATCCATGCTGTACGCGATTACGACGGCGGCGCAGAGCGGACTCGACGTTCAACTGTTCGCCTCCGAGGTGGGCGACCAGTTTGTCGTGTACCACGCCCAGCGCAGCTACTACGAGGAGCTTTTGCGGGCCGGAGTGCGCATCTGGTTGTACAAGTCGCCGACGGTGCTGCACGCCAAGTTCTTCACGGTCGACGGCGAGATTGCGGTCGTCGGGTCGAGCAACATGGACATGCGTTCGTTTGCGCTCGACCTTGAGATCTCCGTCATGGTGCGCGGCAAGGAGATGCTGACCGACCTGCAGGAACTCCAGGAGCAGTACCGCGCCAACAGCAGGGAGCTGACCCTCGACGAGTGGATGACGCGGTCACGCGTGTCAGCGACCTTCGACAACGTCGCCCGGCTGGCGGCGGCGCTGCAGTAGAGTCAACGCCTCGCGGCACTCGGCTGTGGCCTCCGCGGCGAGGCGCTGCTGCTCGGGGGTTCCGTGGGCGCGAGCCGCGGCATCCGCCGCCTCGAACTCGACGAGCGCCTCGGTGTAGCGCTCGGCGTCGAAGTGGAACCAGCCGAGGTTGTTGTGCAGCGCAATCGCCCACCGCTGCGTTCGCGCGTCGGTCGACGACTCGACCGCGCGGATGCCGCGGCCCGCCCACTCGATGGCGTTCGCTTCGTCGGCGATCGCGAGCATGTGCAGCGCGTCGACGGCGAGGAAGTCCTCGCCCGCGGACTGCGCCACCTCGAGCGCGTCGCGGAAGAACGGGATCGCGTCGGTCGGCCGACCCGAGGAGTTGAGCCGGCGGCCGCGCTCAAGCGCGATCCGAACACGCACGGTGGGGTCGTCGGAGTCGATCCCGTCGAGCACGGCGTCAGCCTCGGAGCCGTGGCCGGCGAGACCGAGAGCGCGCGCCAGCTGCGTGGACAACTCGGCGGCCGCGACAGGGGCCGCCGTTGCGAGCTCGGCGCGGAAGCGGTCGGCCGAGGCATCCGGGTCGGCGAAGTCCCAGAGCGAGTCGAGTCGGTTCGGATCGAGGCGGTCGGTCACGCCAAAAGCATATTGCGCACTTCGGGTCTCGACAGGCTCGACCACCGGCCAGTTCGACCACCGCTACTTGGAGTTCGACACCGCGATCATCTCGTCGCGCGGCACAACTTTCACGCGCGCCCGACCGTGCGGCTCGCCGAGCGCCTGCTCGTGGGCGTCCAGGTTGTGCCACCCGTCGAGGTTGGTGAACTCGACGCCGCGACCGCGCAGCAGATCGACGACGGCGTCCTCCTCGGGATGCGCCGGACTCCACCAGTTCGCCTGATCGTTGATGACGTGCCGAACCGTCTCCATGGCGTCGCTCTTGGTGTGACCGATCAGCCCCACCGGTCCGCGCTTGATCCAGCCGGTCGCATACACCCCGGGAACTTTGCGGTCGTTGTCGTCGAGAACCTGGCCTTCGCGGTTGGGGATCACTCCCCGCTTGTCATCGAACGGGATGCCGTCGAGCGGCGATCCGAAATAGCCGACAGCGCGGTAGACCGCCTGCACGTCCACCTCGCGAATCTCGCCGGTGCCACGAACCCCGCCCGCGCCATCCGACTGGGTGCGCTCGTACCGGAATCCCTCGACCGCCGTCGCGCCCGTGACCTCGACCGGGCGAGCGAAGAAGTGCAGGTGCAGCCGTCGTGACGACCCGGTCTGCGGTTCGTCACGCCACTTTCGGAAGATCCGGTCGATCACCATGATCTGCTTGTTCGTCTCGATCGCGGTCTGGGCGGCCTCGTCGTAGTCGAAGTCTTCTTCGTACACGACGAGATCGACGTCATCGAGTTCGCCGAGCTCGCGCAGTTCCAGCGGGGTGAACTTCACCTGCATGGGTCCGCGGCGGCCGAACACGTGAACGTCGGTGACCGGCGAGGCCTTCAACGCGTCATAGACATTGCCCGGGATCTCGGTCGGCAACAGGTCGTCGGCATGCTTCGCGAGAATGCGTGCCACGTCGAGCGCGACGTTACCGTTTCCGATCACGGCGACCTCGCGCGCCTCGAGCGGCCACTCCCGGGCGACGTCCGGATGCCCGTCGTACCAGCTCACGAAATCGGCGGCGCCGTAGCTCCCGTCCAAGTCGATTCCGGGGATCGAGAGCGGGGCATCCCGAATCGCGCCCGTCGAGAAGATGACGGCGTTGTAGTGCTGCTTCAGGTCGTCGAGTGTGAGGTCGCGACCGTAGTAGACGTTGCCGAACAGCCGAATGTCGCCCGAGTCGAGCACGTCGCGCAGAGCGGTGACGATGCCTTTGATGCGCGGATGGTCCGGCGCGACGCCATAGCGCACGAGCCCGTACGGGGCGGGAAGCTGCTCGAACAGGTCGATCGACACGTCGAACTGACGGTCGGTCTTGAGCAGGATGTCCGCGGCATAGATTCCGGCGGGCCCGGCGCCCACGATGGCGAGCCGAAGCTTCTTCGGTGTCACTGGGAACGCTCCACAATCGTCTCGGCGAATCGGGTGAGGGCTTTCTTCACGGGACCCTCGGGAAGCGGCGCGAGCGCATCCACCGCCTCCCGGGACCAGCGGTGCGCTTCGGCGAGGGTCTGCTCGGTCACCGGGTGAGCGCGCAGCTGCGCGATGGCTTCGGTGAAGTCGGCTTCGTCGGCCTCGCCGTAGAAGGCGCTCGTGACATCCCGTTCGATCCGTCGCAGCAGGGCGTCTGCATCGGAGTCGGTCTGCGCGAGCCTTCGCAGGTACAGCACCGGCAAGGTCGCGACCCCGGCGAGCAGGTCTGTCCCCGGGGTCTTGCCGGTGTCATCCAGCTCGCTGGCCAGATCGATGACATCGTCGATGAGTTGGAACGCGACGCCGATCTTTTCGCCGAACTCCGCAACGGCGGCGCGGTACTCCTGGGGCGCGTTCGAGAAGATCACGCCGACCTGAGCGGCGGCCGAAATGAGCGACCCCGTCTTGTCGCGAAGCACCTGGATGTAGTGCTCGATCGGATCCTCGCCGTTACGCGGGCCAATCGTCTCGTGCAGTTGGCCGAGGCAGAGACGTTCAAACGTCTCGGCCTGAAGCTTCAGGATGCGCTCGCCGAGGCCCGCGCCGATGCGACTCGCTCGTGCGAACAGCAGGTCGCCGGTGAGGATCGCCACCGAGTTGCCCCACACGTTTTGGGCGGTCGGCACCCCGCGCCGCATCTGCGCGTCGTCCATGACGTCGTCGTGATAGAGGGATGCCACGTGGGTGATCTCGATCGCCTGCGCGGCGTGAATCACGTCCGCGTTGTTTCCCTCGCCGAGTTGCGCGGTGAGCAGAGTCAGCACGGGGCGCACCCGCTTGCCGCCCGCTTCGAGGAGGTAGCGGCTCGTGACATCGGCGATCTCGTCAGCGAACACCATGGCGTCGAGCAGGCCGGTCTCGACCTCCGCCAGCCCCTCCTCGATCGCGTCGACGAAGCGCCGCTCGTCGCTCGAGGCGAACAACTTCTCGCCCAGCCCGAGGGACGAGGTCAGAGTGTTGCTCCGACGAGCACGGGGAACGCTCGGTTTCACTTGCAGGGCCGATCTGTCGGGGAAGCTTACGGCTTCGGCGGAATCGTCTTGATGGGCTGGGTCGCGTTGAACTTGCGCTTGGCGACCGAGGCAAGCACCGAGGCATCCACTGGCTTGCGACCGCGGTGCAGAGCCACGATGCCTCCCGTGAGATTGCGGTAGGCGACCCTCGTGAAGCCGGCGGCGCGAATCCACTGGCTCAGTTCGCCCTGATCCGGCCACGCGGCGATCGACTCGGCGAGGTAGGTGTACGCCTCCGGGTTCGAACTCGTGCGGTCGGCGACGATGGGCATGACCTTGGAAAGGTAGGTGTTGTACGCGGCGCGGAAGATCGCGACGGGGGGCCGGGAGAACTCGCAAATCACGAGGCGACCGCCGGGCTTCAGCACCCGGTACATCTCGCTGAGGGCCACACGCGGCTCGGCAACGTTGCGCAGCCCGAAGCTGATCGTCACGGCGTCGAACTCGTTGTCGCCGAACGGGAGCTTCTGCGCGTCCGCCTGAACGAACTCGATCTTCTTGTGCTTGCGCCGCCCCTCGGCGACCATCCCCGGTGAGAAGTCGAGGGCGACCACTCGTGCGCCGTTGCGCTGCAGCGCGGCAGAACTCGTACCCGTTCCCGCGGCGACATCGAGGATGCGCTCCCCCGCCTCCGGGGCGACGGCGCGCACGGTTGCCATGCGCCAGAGCAGGGCGTTGCCGCCCGAGAGCACCGTGTTGGTGCGGTCGTATCGCTTCGCGACGTCATCGAACATGCCGGCAACGTCTTCCGGTCGCTTGTTCATATCCGCTTTGGCCACGGGTCAAGTCTATGGTGGGGCCACCTGATGATGTTCCGAAGCACACGAGATCTGTTCACGGCAAGCGTTCGGAGCGGGCGGCTACGCTGGTTGCTGTGATCCCCCAGGTGCTGTCGGTGCACACCGAACGCCTCGACTTCGATGGCGACCTGCTTCAGTGGACCGGGGCGGACCATCCGCTGGTATTTCTGCGCAACGGCGACGGCATCGTCGGGTTTGGTGAGCGCACCTGCTTCCGTGCGCACACCGATGGCCGAATCGCCGACCTCGCGGCCTGGTGGCGCGAGCTGTGCGCCTCCGCCGACGTCACCGACGAGGTACGACTGCCGGGAACCGGCCTCGTTGCGTTTGGCAGCTTCGCGTTCAGTGACGAGTCTGCCGAGCCGAGCATCCTTACCGTGCCGAGCGTCGTCGTGGGCCGCCGCGACGGCGTGACGTGGATCACCCGAATCGACGGCGGTTACCCGGTCGAACCGAGCGCCCCGCGCCCCGACTTCACCGCGACTCTTATGCCGGGCAGCATGACCGCGGAGATGTTCGAGGGCGCCGTGGCCTCGGCGCGGGAGGGCATCCGCTCTGGAGGGCTGAACAAGGTCGTGATCGCCCGCGATCTGGTTGCCGATATCGGCTGGGTGGCCGACAAGCGCGGGCCGCTCGTGCGACTGAGCGCGGCCTACCCCGACACGTTCACCTTCGCCGTCGACGGACTCTTCGGGTCGAGTCCTGAGACGCTCGTGCGGATCAGCCGCGGCGACGTGAGCGCGCGAATCTTGGCGGGCACCGCCCGACGGTTTGCGGATGCCGCGACCGACGCCCACGCGGCATCCACTCTCGCCAACTCCTCGAAGAATCGCGGCGAACACGACCTCGCCGTGAGCAGCGTGCTCGACGTGATCGCGCCGCACGCCACTGACGTGTCGACGACCGACCCGTACCCGCTGCGCCTGCCCAACCTGTGGCACCTGGCGACCGACCTGCACGGCAACACTCGTCGCTGGCAACACCGCGCTCGACCTGGTCGCGGCGTTGCACCCGACGGCCGCTGTCGCCGGCACCCCGACCGATGTCGCGGTTGCCACGATCGCCGAGCTAGAGCCGTTCGACCGAGGTCGCTACGCGGGACCGGTCGGCTGGGTGGATGCCGCGGGCGACGGCGAGTGGGCGATCGCGCTGCGTTGCGCCCAGGTCGACGAGAGCGGGCACGTGACCGCGTGGGCGGGCGCCGGCATCGTCGCGGACTCCGACCCGGCCGCCGAGCTCGCCGAGACCGAGCTCAAGTTCCGCCCGATCGTTGAGGCGCTCGCGCCGAACTGAGTGGGGCTGTCGACGGAACTTCCGGGTTCGGCGGGCGCCCCGCCCCCCGCCTAGGTGGCGGCGAGCCGCTTCTTCTCCGCCTCGACGTCGTAGTCGGCCGCCGGCCACTGCGGGTCTAGCGCCTCCAACGCCTCCAGCAGCAGCTGCTGCACCGCCCAGCGCGCGTACCACTTGTGGTTCGCAGGAACCACGTACCACGGGGCAACCGCGGTCGTCGTGCGGGAGAGCGCGATCTGGTAGGCCTCCTGGTAGGCGGGCCACAGCATCCGCTCGTCGACGTCGCCTGGGTTGTATTTCCAGTGCTTGTCGTCGCGGTCGAGCCGTTCGCTGAGGCGTGACTTCTGTTCGTCGGCGGAGATGTGCAGCATGACCTTGATCATGGTGATTCCGGATGCCGCGAGCTCGGCCTCGAAGTCGGTGATGATGCCGTACCGCTCCTCGACAACCTCGGGGGTGGAGAATCCGCGCACCCGGTGGATCAGAACGTCTTCGTAGTGCGACCGATCGAATACGCCGATGATGCCCGGCGCTGGCAGCTCGGCCCGCACCCGCCAAAGGAAGTCGTGCGCTTTCTCCTCGTCGGTCGGGGCCTTGAAGGCGTGAATGTGCACGCCCTGCGGGTCGACCCCGCCCACGACGTGACGCACGATCCCGCCCTTGCCTGCCGTGTCCATCGCCTGCAGCACGAGCAGCACTCGGCGGTTGCCCCCGAACTTGGCTCTCGGCGAACAGTCGCTCCTGAAGCGCGGCGAGCGCGTCGGCGTTCTTCGCGAGCTGTTTCTCGGCATCCTTCTTGTCGTCGATGCCGGGATGCGAGTTGGGGTCGATCGCGCTGAGCACGAAGTCGGGCGTGATCGGGGTGAGTGCGCTCATGCGCCCAATCTACTCACGCGGCCGGTGCGTTTCGCTAGCGGGCCAGCGGAACTTCGACGACGACCGGGCCCGCGGATGCCGTCAGAGCCTGGTCGAGCCCGCCTCGAGTGTCCACCCGAACGTAGTCCCAGCCGTAAGCCTCGGCGAGGGGCGCAATCGAGACGTGTTGCGGCGCGAGCAGCACTCTGTCGTACGCGTCGCCCGCGGTCTGCGCGACCTCGAGGCCGTCGAAGATCGTGCCGCCCGAGTCGTTGCCGACGATCACCTGGATGCGCGGGCGCACCTCCCCCACTCCGAACAGCAGTGCGCCGACGTCGTGCAGGAAGGTGAGGTCGCCCACGAGCACGCGCGTGGTGCCGGTGCCGCCCGCGGACTGGCTGGCGAGGGCGATGCCGAGCGCGGTCGAGATGGTGCCATCGATTCCGGCGAGGCCACGATTCGCGTGCACCGGAACCTTCTTGCCGACGAGCACCTTGTCGGCCTCGCGAATCAGGCGGGATGCCCCGAGCACGAGCCGGTCGTGCGGCCAGGTGGCGCGCCACACCGCCTCGACGAGCGAGCGTCGGGTGACAGGGGCACGCACGGCAGCAAGTTCCGCTCTTGGCGTGAGTGCCGGCATCCGCCTCGATTTCGGGTGCGGTGTCGGCGTCGCCCGGTTCAATCAGGGCGCGGGATGCTGCGACCCACCGTCCCGACCAGGCGCGCGCCTCCGGCTCACCGACGACCCGCACCGAGTCGGCGAAGGCGGCGACCCGGCGACCCGGGTTGTAGTCGTCGGCCGACGCGTGACGCACGACAATCGTCTCGACGCCGGTGCGCTGGATGACGGCGGGAACCTCGCGGCTGAGCGTGGGGTGACCGAACACGATGACCCGCTGCACGCGGTCCCCGAAGTTGGCGGTTTCGAGCAGTTCGCGATACGCGACGACGAGGTTCGGTCCGAAGTGCGCTCCGCTGGCGATTTCCGCGAGCAGCGGGGCTCCGAGTTCGCGGGCAACCTCTTCGGCGCGGGGGCCAGCGCCGGTTCCTGCCACGACGACGGTGCCGGGTCGTGCGGTGAGCTCGAGCGCCTCGGCCCGGTGATCGGGCGCTGCCCGGTGATCGAGCGTGTCGAGATCTGACGTGGGGGTCTCGACACGCTCGACCTCCGAGGGCTCGATCGCCGGCAGCGTCATCACCGACACCGCATCAGGCAGCGCGCGCTCCGGCAGCGTGAACGGCGACGACAGCGGTTCCCCAAAGGCGAGATTGAGATGCACCGGTCCGGATGCCTCGGCAATGGCCTCGCGGGCAAGCCCGGCCGCGGCATCCCGCTCGCCCGGCACTCCCGTCGGGGCGGGCACGTCCCACGATCGACGCGCTGCAGTGGAGAAAATACCCGGCTGTTGGGTGGTCTGGTTTGATCCGACACCACGCAGCATTTCGGGGCGGTCGGCCGTGATGACGATGAGGGGAACGCCGGAGTGGTGCGCCTCCAGCACGGCGGGGTGCAGGTTAGCGACGGCGGTGCCCGAGGTGGTCACGAGGATGACGGGGCGCCCGGTCTCGACGGCGATGCCGAGCGCGAGGAATCCACCGACCCGCTCGTCGATGCGCACCCGCAGCCGCACGAGCCCGGCCCGTTCGAATTCCGCGGCGGCGAGCGCGAGTGCTTGCGAGCGCGAGCCCGGCCCGAGCACGATGTCGCGAACGCCGAGCCGAACGAATTCGTCAAGCAGTGCCACGGCGAACTGCGTGGCAGGCGACTCAGGTCTGGGGTTGGTCATCGTCGAGGTCGGCGAGTTCCTGCTCCAGGCGGCGGATGCGCTCGTCCTGTTCCTCATCGCGACGGATGTTCTTCAAGAAGTTCGGGTCATCGTCGGGTGCCACGACTCGGCGCTCGCCTCCGCGGATGCCCCACCCGTGGCCGATGACGAACCACAGCAGCGCGCCCACGAACGGCACGACCACGATGATGATCACCCAGACCAGTTTGGGGAAGGCGCGCACCCGGGCCTTGTCGATCAGCACCAGGTCGACGATGGCGAAAACATCGAGGATGAGTGCCGCGGCGATAGCTATCAGCAGGCGTCCCATATATCGATTCTACTAGCGCGGGCCGGAGCTAGGAGCGACGCGTAGCGTCGGCGCGACACCAGCGTGGAGGGAGCCTGCGACCGAGGTCCCAGCAGAGGAACCTAAACTGACTCCGTGAAACCTTGGGTGCAATACAGCCTCGTGCGCGTCGGAGTGTTCGCGCTCGCGCTCGCTATTCTTCTTGTCGTCGGCGTTCCGTGGTGGCTTGCCGCGGTTCTCGCGGCCGTCGTCGGGCTGTGTGTCGCGTACATCTTCTTCGGCAAGCTTCGGGATGCCGTCGCGCGCGACATCGTGCACCGTCGCGCCCGTCCCGCCGGCGACGCTGACAGCGCCGCCGAAGACGGCTAGCTCCCGCCGACGCGGGCGACCCTAGAAGGCGATCGCCCAGCCCAGCCCGAGGCCGAACAGCAGTGCGGTCAGCGTCGTGAGTCGCAGTGCGATCACCAGCTCCTGCGGCGTCTTCGCGGTGAGTGCGATCCCCGCCGCTGGCACCGCCGCGAGCAGCGCGAAGTACACCAGGTATGCGTTCGCGTAGAACAGCACGAAGAACACGAGAATCACGAACGGCAGCAGCATGAGCACCGCGTACGTCACGCGAGACGCACGGTCGCCGATCTTCACGGCGAGGGTACGCTTGCCGACCAGCTTGTCTTGGGGCAGGTCACGGATGTTGTTGACCAGCAGTGCGGCGGCTCGCGATGAATCCCGCGGCGGCGCCGGCGAGCCAGCTCTCCACCGTGACGGTGCCAGCAAGCACGAACGTTGTACCCGCGGTCGCGACGACCCCGAAGAACACGAACGCGACGACCTCACCGAGGCCGAAGTAGCCGTACGGACGCTTGCCGCCCGTGTAGAACCAGCCGGCCAGGATGGCGACGGCACCGACCGCGATCAACCACCACAGTTCGGTGCGCCACACGATGATTAGTCCCGCGACCGCGGCGAGCGCGAAGAACACGAGTGCGACAGTGAGCACGGTGCGCGGCTTTGCAGCCCCAGACGCGGTGAGGCGCTGCGGGCCCGAGCGGTGCTTGTCGGTGCCGCGGACGCCATCCGAGTAGTCGTTGGCGAAGTTCACACCGATCTGCAGAAACACCGCGACCGCGAGGCACGCGAGGGCGCGCAGCCAGTGCCACCCCGGTCCGGCCTCGGCGTGCGGCAGCACGTAGGCGGCGGCGGTTCCGAGGGCGACAGGGGCGAGTGCGAGCGGCAGCGTCTGCAGGCGCATCCCGCCGATCCAGTCGCCGAGAGTCGCCTTGCGAACGTGAGCCACCCCGGGCGGTAGACCCGGCCGGCCGCCCTTCTTCTTCGACTTCGATGCCGCCTGACGCTTGCGCGCCTGCTCGGCTTTCAGTTGGGATGCCGCCGACGGGGCCGGAACGGACTGGGGGTTGATGCGTTGCTGCCTCGGATTCGCCACGCAGGCAGTCTATTTGAGAGCGAGCGTCGCGATCTGCAATCGATCGGGCTTACCCGAAGCGAGAAGCGGCAGTTCGTCGACGAGGAGAACCCGGTCGGGGGCGGATGCCGGTCCCAGCCGCAGGGCCACCAACTCGCGCAGGCGTCGCAGCTTCACCGGATTCTCGGTCGTCACCACCACGGGAACCTCACCCCACTCGGGGTGCGGTGCCGCGACCACGACGGCGTCGGCGAGACCCGGGATGTCCCGAACCACCGCCTCGACCTCGGCGATCGACACCTTGATGCCGCCGCTGACGATGACATCGTCAACGCGGCCGGTGATCGAGAGCGTTCCGTGGTGCAGCGCTCCCGTGTCATCGGTGCGGTACCAGTGCTTGCCGTCCCGCACCCGGAACGCGAACGCGGTGCGTCGCGGGTCGTCGAGGTAGCCCTCGGCGAGCACGGTTCCCGCGATCTCGACGCGACCGTTCACGATCGCGACCTCGGTGTTGCCGATCGGCACGCCGTCGTAGACGCATCCACCGCTGGTCTCGCTCGATCCGTAGCTCCGGGTGACGCGAACTCCCGCGGCGTGCGCCGTCGAAGCCAGCTCGGAGGGGAGGGACTGCCCACCGACGAGAACTCGAGCGAACCCGCGGAGGGCGTCGGTCGCGGCATCCGATGCCATTAATCGAGCGAGTTGGGCGGGCACCAGCGAAACGTAGTGAACGGGATGATCCATGCGCGCGACCGCCGAAAGAAAACTTTCGGCGCTGAAGTGCGCCGGATCCATAGCGACCGGCTCGATCTCACTCGCGAACGACCGCACAAGAACGTTGATTCCCGCGATGTACTGCACCGGGAGCGCGAGAAGCCACTGGCCGGGATCTCCCAAGGCGCTCTCCGAGGCGGCCGCGCTCGCCAAGAGTGCGTCGGCGCTCAGGGCGACCCGCTTCGGGCCCCCGGTCGAACCACTCGTCTCGACCACGAGGGCGACGCGTCGTGGCACCACGTCGGGCAGGCCGTCCGGGCGGTCGGAGTGCGGCAGGATGGCCGGTCCGTCGCCACTGAGGGCCGCACGCAAAGCGCGGGCGACCTCGGAGACGTCGGCGGCATTCACCACCAGCAGCTGCCGTGTCACCCGATCCCCCGATCTGTCGCCCCTCAGCCTAGAGGCGCTAGCCCGACAGGGTCGCGAACATGCGCAGCATGCCGAGCAAAAGGTAAGGGTTTGCGATCAGCGCCAGCGCCCCCGCGACGATGCCCAGGCGTCGCCCGCGATCGAGGGCGATCGCCGCAATGCCGCCGACCAGCGCGGTTATCGACGCGGCAATAGCGACGTAGGCCAGCACCGTTCCCGACGAGTAGTCCCCCGCCGACGCGACCCCGATGGCGACACCCTGCAGTACGCCCGCGAGTGCGGCGAGAATCACCGCTGAAGTGCCGAGCAGCGTCGTGTGCTCGACGCGCTCCGGCGGCGTGGCATCCTCGGGCGAAACCGTGTCGACGGGAGCCGTCGCCGGAACGTCGAAGTAGATGGGCACGACCTTGATCGGAACCTCGTGCAGAGCTCCTGGTTCGGTCACGAGAATCACCCTAACCGACGCGGTTGTTGCCAGACTGGGGTCATGCTCCCCACGCTCCACGATCTGCTCGGCCCGGCACGCGTCGTCTCGCTGCCCCTCGTCTCGCCCTTTCGCGGGATCGGGCTTCGCGAGGCGCTACTCACCGAGGGACCCAACGGGTGGACGGAGTTCTCGCCATTCACCGAATACGGGGATGCCGAGGCATCCGCCTGGCTTGCCGCCGCAATCGATTTCGGCTGGAACCCCACGCCGACGGCAGTGCGCGACAGCGTTCGCGTCAACGCGACATTGCCCGCGGTCGGGCCCGACGAGGTCGCCTCGGTGCTGGCGCGATTCCCCGGCTGCCGCACCGTCAAGATCAAAGTCGCCGAGCTCGGACAGACCCTCGCGGATGACACGGCGCGCGTCGCCGCGGCCCGCGAGTACCTCGGAGCGGAGGGACGCATCCGCCTCGACGCGAACGGCGGCTGGAACGTGGACGAGGCGGAGCACGCCATCCACGCCCTCGCCGAGTACGACCTCGAGTACGTCGAACAACCCTGCGCGACCGTCGATGAACTAGCCCAGGTGCGCACGCGCGTGAAGTACATGGGAATACCGATCGCCGCCGACGAGAGCGTGCGCAAAGCGGACGACCCGCTCGCCGTGGCGCGCGCCGGCGCCGCGGACATCCTCGTGCTCAAGGCGCAACCGCTCGGCGGCGTGACCGCGGCGCTTGCCATCGCTGCCGAGGCCGGTCTGCCGGTCGTCGTGTCGAGCGCGCTCGACACCTCCGTGGGCATCTCGATGGGCCTACACCTCGCGGCGGCTCTGCCCCAGCTCGAGTTCGACTGTGGGCTGGGAACCGCCGCGCTGCTCGCGGCCGACGTCACGGACGCGCCACTGATTCCCGTCGACGGGGCGTTGCCAGTGCGCCGGGTCACTCCCCACCGCACGCTGCTCGCCGAGCACGCGGCATCCTCGGAGCGCACCGCGTGGTGGCTGGCGCGCCTCGAGCGCTGCTACGCGCACCTCACCTCCGCCCCACCCGCCGGGTGAGGCCGTCGCATCCGCGCCGGCTCAACCGGTGAGAGCGGCTCGCGCCAAGTCGGGCTGGTCGGCGAAGACGCCGTCGAGACCGGTGCCCAGAATGGTGCGGAACTCCTCGGCCCAGTCCCCGAAATCTCGGGATGCCCCGCGCCGCAGGTTCTTCGCCAGAAACTTGTTCTCCGCGCGCAACGTCCACGCGTACACCTCGAGCCCCGCGGCGTGCGCCCGGGCGACCAGGTCGGTCGTGCCGGTGAGGGTGCCAGCGGCATCCGTCACCAACAGCATCTTCTTGTCGACGCTGATGCCGTCGACCGCGGCCGCCAACCGCGCCAGGCCCGCGTCGGTGAGGTGCGCCGAGTAGGGCAGGGCGCGACGACCGAACTGCGCCACCAAGTCCGCGGGCGACCCGGATGCCTCGCACAGAAACACGAGACGTCCGGCGATCCCCCGCGAACGCACCTTGCTCAGCACCGTCTGCTCGAAGCTCTCGACGATGAGGTTCGCGTCGGTAGCCCAACCGGCCACCTCGGCCGCAAACAACTCGTCGAGCGGTAGCCCGATCGACTCGAAGTAGGTCGCGTGTTTGAGTTCGGCCACCATGAGCTTCTGCACGCCAGCGGAGCTGTCATCGACTATGCCCAGCAGGTCGGCGAGGCGGAGGATCCCCTCGCGCCCGTCGAACGTAGACGAGGCCCGCCGTACGGCGGGCAGCCGCTCGATCGCCCGCAGCGTCGACAGTTCCGCCCAAGTGAAGTCTTCCGTAAACCAGCCCGTGAGCGTCGCCCGGTCGATCGTCTTCGTGACTCGACGGTCGGCGAACTCCGGGCGGGATGCCACATCTGTCGTGCCGGAGATCTCGTTCTCGTGCCGCAGCACGAGAACTCCGTCTTTCGTCGCGACGATGTCGGGCTCGACCGCGTCCGCTCCGAGGCGGAACGCGAGCTCATACGCCGCCCGGGTGTGCTCCGGGCGATAGCCACTGGCACCGCGGTGGCCGATGATGAGGGGAAGTCGGGCGGCGATCATCCGACTAGCATTTCACTATGTCCACCTGTGCTTCCTGTGCGGCCGAACTGCAGACCCAGTGGAAGTTCTGCATCACGTGTGGCGCGCCCGTCGTCCCGGCCGCAATCGAGACCCGAACCCGAGTTCGACAGCGCCGCGACCGACGAAACCGGCACCCCGCGGACCCGACTCGCGATCCTCATCGCCCGCTACGCGCCGCTCGCGTTCTCGGCCGCATGTTTCCTCGCCGCCGGTGCCGTGATCGCCTGGTTGGCCATCAATGTCTGGTCCTAGGCGACCATACGCAGAACCGTCCCGCACCCTGCCGCTGAAGTGGGGACGCTACGAGGATCGCTACCTCTGGGGCATCATCCTCATCGTCTCGGGTTCCCTCGCCGTGCAGTCGAGCAACATCTACGCGGTAAGTTTCATCGCCCAAGGCTTCGTCGCCCTCACGATCGGCTGGGCAATCATGCCGGCCCGCGGGTGGCGTCGATTTCTCGCCGCTGCGCTCGCCGGCGGTCAGGCGATCACGTTGCTCATCGGCCCGCAGTCCGTGTGGACCTTGGTGATCCCCTACCTACTGTGGCTCTGCGTGCGCCATCGGCCGCTGCGCAGCTACATCACCGTGCTGTTCCCCGCGGTGACCGGAGTGTTCGTCGCCCAGTTCTTCGAGGAGTACGACGGGATGCCGCTGGCTCTCGCCATCGCGATGACCGTGTTCGTGGCATCCGCGTGGCTGGCCCGACTCATCGCGGCACAGGGCACGCCGAAACAGGTCGGCTCCCAGCAGGAACCGATAGCCTAGAGAACAGGTAATTCCCCGGAAGCAGAGGAACCATGGCACTCAACAACCCCGCATTCTCCCGCAGCGCTGCGTTCAACGGACAAGGCGCCGTCGCCGTCGCCCAGAACGTTTCGGCGTCGCAGCTCGACGAAATCTACAACCGCCCATCGGCACCCGCCGAGGGCGAGACGATGACCGTCGAAGACACCATCGCCAAGAGCGTCGGAACCTTCGCCCTCCTCGCCGTCGGCGCGGGCATCGGCTGGATCACCGCCGACACGATCCCGTTCCTGTGGATCGGTGCAGCCCTTGTCGGCTTCGTGCTTGGCGCTGGTCAACATCTTCAAGAAGGAGCCGTCGGCTCCGCTGATCCTGGCCTACTCGGGCATCCAGGGCATCTTCGTTGGAGGCATCTCCAGCTTCTACGAGGCCATGTTCCCGGGCGTCGTCGTGCAGGCCGTCATCGCGACCTTCGTTGTCGTCGGTGTGACGCTGGCGCTGTTCGCGAGCGGCAAGATCCGCGCATCCAAGAAGGCCACCAAGGTCTTCCTGATCGCGATGGTCGGATACCTCGTGTTCTCGCTGGTCAACATCGTGGTGCAGATCGCCAACCCGAGCTTCGGTGCCTTCGGCCTGCGCAGCCAGGAGATCTTCGGCATCCCGCTGGGGCTCATCCTCGGTGTGCTGGTCGTCATCATGGCCGCGTACTCGCTGGTGCTCGACTTCGACTTCATCCAGAAGGGCGTCAACAACCAGGCGCCTCGCAAGTACGGCTGGACGGGCGCCTTCGGCATCATGGTCACCGTCATCTGGCTGTACCTGGAGCTGCTGCGCATGTTCGCGATAGCGCGCGACTAGCTCGCTACCGTTTCGTCACGAAGGCCGTCCCTCGGGGCGGCCTTCGTCGTTTCCGGGACCGGATGCCGTTTGCGCGAGGTGAGGTGCGGCAAACTGCCCTTCACCACGGTCCTCAAGGGCCGAATGCCGCACCTCACGCGGCGACGGGCGGCTAGCGGCTGGCGGCTAACGGAGCCAGTTGCGGCGGCGCAAGCCGGGGATGGCTCTGCGTCGCCAGCGATCGCGGGCGACGGCGACGATGGCGAGCGTGAGGATTACGCCAGGTACGAACTCGGGTGCGGCGAGCATCCCGACCATCAGCACCTCGATGCCCTCGAACCCGATGAGGGTTGCGGCGGCGACCCAACTCCAACCGCTCAGAAGCGTGAGTCGGTCGATCACGCTGCGGATGGCGCCGAAAATCTGCGCGAGGGTCGGGATGTCTGGACCTTGGATCAGGGCGGCGCTGCCGTGTGGGAATCGCTCCACCCACCGCAGAGTAGCCGGTCTTCGGCCCGGTCGACGGTGCCGACGGTCATCCGACGCGAGCGATCTTGAGGGCCGCGGTGTAGGCGGCGGCGCGGTCGAGGTCGGCGAGGATCGGAGCCACCGCGGTCGGCCTGCACCACCGCACCGCACCTGCGCGAGCAGGAGCTTGCGGGTGCGGCGACGGCGGGCGGCGGCGGCGAGCGCGGCGAAGACGGCACCGAGCAGGCCGAGCAGGATGCCCAGCGCCACTCCCCCGGCGATGAGCAGTGTGGGCACCGCCCAACCCTCGACCTTCGGCACCTCGAAGGCGGGCAGCCCGAACGTGGGCAGGAACGCGGCGCCGAGCAGCCAGCCGATTCCGACGACCGCGGCGAGCGCCGAGACCCACTGCAGCACGGCGAAGATCACCCACCACCACGAGCCCTTCGCCGGCAGCGCGGTGCGGGCGATGGCGAGGTCGAGTTGGTCGGGCAGTTCGGCGATGGCGCGGTCGGCGGTGGTGCGGATGCCGGTGCGCCAGGTGTCCGTGAGGCCGGCGGTCGCGGCATCCGCGTACCCGCGCACCGCGAGCGACACCTGCGCCTTCGCGCCCGCGCTGAGGGCGGGCATGCTCGTGCGGTGCAGGGCGGGGTCGTCGCCGCGGCGGGTGGGGCCGAGGCCGAGGCGGGCGAGCGGGTCGGGGCGCAGCCGCAGCAGCCACGAGACGACGGGCCATCCGGTGGCCTGGCCGGCGCGCTTGCGGTACGAGCGGGCGACCGCGTTGGCGACGACGTCGGCGCCGGCGGCGGTGCCGAGGCGTCGCGACGAGTGCGTCGGTGGCGCGCGCGGTCGGGCGGGTCGCCGTTCCCGCGCTCGGGGATGCGCGCGGCGACGGTGGTGACGTCGGCGGCGAGGCGCGCCTCGCGAGCCTTCTTGGCCGCGGCGAGGTCGCCGAGGGCGATGCGCAGCTCGGGGATGCCGTCGCCGGTGCGCGCGCTGACCGGGATGACGCGGGCCTTCGGAATGCCGTCGCGCTCGACGATTCCGCGCAGCGAGTCGACCACGTGCGGACCTCGATCGGCGGGCAGCAGGTCGATCTGGTTGAGCACGATGAGGGTGACGGCGGAGTGCTTGGCGTGCGGGGCGATGAACTGGGCGTGCAGCACCTCGTCGGCGTACTTCTGCGGGTCGACGACCCAGACGAGGGCATCCACCTGGCCGGCCAGCCGTTCGGCGATGTCGCGGTTGGCGCGGTCGATGGAGTCGAAGTCGGGCAGGTCGAGCAGCAGCAGTTGTGCCGGCGCGCGGGTCGAGCGGGCGCGTCGAGCACGGTGCGCTCGCGCACCTGAAGCCAGTCGAGCAGGTCGCCGGCAGCCGTCCGGGTCCCAGCTCACGGAGTGGGCTTCGCTCGTGGTGGGCCGGCGCACGTGGGTCTTCGCGACATCCGTGCCGACGAGCGCGTTGACGAGGCTGGACTTGCCCGACCCGGTCGCCCCGAAGACGCCGACGACGGTGTGCTCGGGTGAGCGTTGACGCCGCTCGGTCGCGTGGGTGAGCACGGCGTCGAGCTCGCGGGCGAGCGCATCGGGCAGGCGATCTGCCGCCGGTCGCGCGCACGGTCGCCGAGCGCGGCGAGCCGGTCGTCGAGCGTGGCCTTGCTGGTGGCGCTCACGCGGTGTCCCCGCTCTCGGCGGCCTTGCGCACGTCGTCGAGCAGGGCCGCCGACTCGCGGCGCAGCGAGTCGGGGGACGACCCGAACCGGGCGTCTTCGAGCGCCGCGGCGACGCGAGCGGCCTCAGTGTCGAAGAGCGCGTTGACCCGCACCGTGAGGTCTTTGCGGGCTTCCCCGGCGAGGCGACGCACGGCATCCTCACCGAAGATCGTTTCGAGCAGCTTCTGGCCGACGACAGCGGAGCCGCCGGCGATCACCAGCTCCCCACCGGTGAGCCCGCCGGTCGAGGCGAAAACGACGATCATGAGGGCGACAGTGACGACGTTGAGGCCGGCCGACAGCACGCGGGCCTTGATGCGCTTCGAGCCGGCGTTCTCCTGGATGAGTCGCAGCAGCGCGCCCTGCCACTCGCGGATCATCGCCGCCGCCTTGTCGCCGAAGTCGGCGCTCTCGGTTCCGAGTTCCGGGTGCGCCTGCGCGATCGTGCGACCCGCCTCGCTGCGCTGAAGGCTCGCCCAGGATGCCGCGGCCGCCCGCCCCGCCTGGTCGACGATCACCGCGTGCAGGCCGTGCTCGATGCGCACCTCCACGTCGATGACCGGCTGCGGCTTGCCCATGATCCACGCGGTCGCGGCGTCGCGAGTTCGCGAGAACCAGCGCTCGACGCTGCGGAACACGTCGGATGTTCCGACGAAGTCTTGCCAGCGGGCCAGCACCTCGCCCCGCAGCAGGGCGCCGTCTCGGGTGGCGTCGTCGACGGCATCCGCGGCGCTGGAGTACTCGTGCGCGACGGTCTTCGTGGTGCCGTCGACCCAGTCGAGTTGCTGCTGGCGAGCGGTAGCGATCGACGCGACCCGGATGTCGAGGTCGACGATCGCGCCGCGCAGGGTGCGGGCGGCGATGCGGACCCGCTCGGCACGGTTGGCGGCGATGCCGGTAAGCCACTCGCGTGGCCCGGCGACGGCTGCGGCGGGGAGCATCCCGAGTTCGTCGAGCGGCTGCTCCTCGATGACGAAGACCGGCGCGTCGGCGAGGCCGCGCGCGGTGAGCATCGACTGGAGGTCGGGCAGCACCTCGGCCGCGGCGCCGGGCGGCACCCGGTTGAGCACGACCGCGACGGTGATGTTTCGGGATGCCGCGCCGTCGAGCAGCTTCCACGGCACCGCGTCCGCGTACCGGTTCGCCGTCGTGACGAACAGCCACAGGTCGGCGGCGGCGAGCAGCTGGGCGGCGAGCGCACGGTTGTCGTCGGCGACGGAGTCGATGTCTGGCGCGTCGATGATCGCCAGCGACGTCGGCACCTTGTCGTGCGCGAGAAGCATGAGTTCGTTGATGCGATCGGCGGTCGGGGTGTCTCCGGCCGACGAGGCCGGGGTGCCCGGTTCGGTGACGCGGCCGCGCACCCGGGCCAGGCCCGGCAGGATGCGGTCGGAGGCGAACCAGCCCGCGTCGACCGGCGCGTGCACGAGGATCGGCTGGCGAGTCGTCGGGCGGATGACGCCCGCCCGCGTCGTCGGCGTGCCGATGAGCGCGTTGACGATTGTCGACTTGCCGGATCCCGTCGAGCCACCGACGACCGCGAGCAGCGGCGCATCCAGATCGGCCAGGCGGGGGCGGATGTAGTCGTTGATCTGGCGGACGGCTGCTGCCGCGGCATCCCGTTGGGCGGCGGCTCCGTCGAGCGGCAGACTCAGCCCGGCATCGGCGAGGGACGCACGCAGCCGCTCAAGCGAGTTCAGCGCCGCTGGCCCGGAGTCAGTCACAGGAACAAGCGTAGCTACTCGCGCGCTATTCCCACTCGATGGTGCCCGGGGGCTTCGACGTGATGTCGAGCACCACGCGGTTCACGCCTGGCACCTCGTTAGTGATGCGGTTGGAGATCTTGGCGAGCACCTCGTAGGGCACGCGCGTCCAGTCGGCGGTCATCGCGTCTTCGCTCGAGACGGGTCGCAGCACGATGGGATGCCCGTAGGTGCGCCCATCCCCCTGCACGCCCACGCTGCGCACGTCGGCCAGGAGCACGACGGGGCACTGCCAGATCGCGGCATCCTGCCCGGCGGCGGTCAGTTCGGCGCGCACGATCGCGTCGGCGGCACGCAACAACTCGAGGCGCTCGAGGGTGACCTCGCCCACGATGCGGATGCCGAGCCCCGGCCCAGGGAACGGCTGGCGCGACACAATGACCTCGGGAAGGCCGAGCTCGCGCCCGATGGCCCGCACCTCGTCTTTGAACAGGGTGCGCAGCGGCTCGACGAGCGCGAACTGAAGGTCTTCGGGCAGCCCGCCCACGTTGTGGTGGCTCTTGATGTTGGCGGTGCCGGTACCTCCGCCGGACTCGACGACGTCCGGGTAGAGGGTGCCCTGCACGAGGAACTCGATCGGCTTGCCGTCGCTCGCGGCCTCGGCCACGAGTTCGGCGGCTGCGGCCTCGAACGACCGGATGAACTCACGCCCGATGATCTTGCGTTTCGTCTCGGGGTCGGTGACTCCGGCGAGCGCGTCCAAGAACTGGTCGACGGCATCCACTGTGACCAGCCGCACGCCGGTGGAGGCGACGTAGTCCTCTTCGACCTGGCGGCGCTCATCCTGCCGCAGCAGTCCGTGGTCAACAAAGATGCAGGTCAGCTGGTCGCCGACGGCCTTGTGCACAATCGCAGCGGCGACGGCGGAGTCGACCCCGCCGGAGAGACCGCAAATGACCTTGGCGTCGCCGACCTGGGCGCGGATGCGCTCGACCTGTTCCGCGATGACGTTTCCCGAGTTCCAGTCGGCGGGGATGCCCGCCGCCGTGTGCAAGAAGTTCTCGAGAACACGCTGGCCGAATTCCGAGTGCTTGACCTCCGGATGCCACTGCACCCCGTAGAGGCGACGCTCGTCCGACGCGAACGCGGCCACCGGAGTGGAGCCGCTCGAGGCGAGCACGTCGAAACCTTCTGGCGCCTTGGACACCGAGTCGCCGTGACTCATCCACACGGTCTGACCCGCGGGCTGACCGGCGAGCAACGAGCCGCCGTCACCGACGACGGTCATGTCGGTCGCACCGTATTCGCGCAGGCCGGTATTGGCGACCTCGCCGCCGAGCTGGCGCGCCATCACCTGGAAGCCGTAGCAGATGCCGAGCACCGGAATGCCCAGCTCGAGGATGCCCGGATCCAGCGACGGCGACCCCGGTTCGTACACGCTCGACGGTCCCCCGCTGAGCACGATTCCCGCGGGGTTCTTCGCCGCGACCTCCGCGGCGGAAATGGTGTGCGGAACAATCTCGCTGTACACGCTCGCCTCGCGTACGCGGCGCGCGATGAGTTGGGCGTACTGGGCGCCGAAGTCGACGACGAGAACCGGGCGTGCCTCGGTCGGGGCGACGTCGCTCACGCTGCGACCCGCTCGAGCTGAGCTATGGCGGCCTCGGCCTGACGAGGAACTCGGCGCTCAAGGAAGAACGACAGCAGCGGGATGATCCCACCGAGCGCGATGAACAGGAACCGACCGAACGACCAGCGCACGTAGCGCCAGAGGAGGAAGTCGCAGGCCAGGTAGAGAACGTACAGCCAGCCGTGGAAGATCAGGATCAACGTGGAGAGGTTGACTCCCGCGATCAGCTCCTTGGGGGTCAGTGCAAGAAAGCCATACGGGCCGAGCAGTTCGATGTCGACACCGAATCCGTAGCGGAACACCATCATGAGCACGAGTAGGAGCAGGAAGGTGCCGGTGATGATCGAGGACACCTTGTAGACGGCGACCGTCCGTCGGATCCGGGGGATGTCGTCTGGCCGAGGTCCGATGGGCATGTGCCTATTCTACGGGGAGCCGTGGCGAGTGCTGGCGGCCCCAGAGGAGCCGCCAGCACCCGATTTCACGCTAGACCGCGCAGGACGTGAGGTCCTCCACTGCGACGCTCAGCACGCCGAGCCCACCGAGAATGTACACGTCGGTCGGAGTGCGGTCGAGAATCGACTGAAGCACGTCGGCCGGGATGCACTCCGGGGTGGAGACGTAGAGCGGCGAGCCGCTCACGCCGGCCAGCGCAGCACCAGCGAGGGCGTCCGCGAATCCGCGACCCGTCGCGATGAAGACGGAGTTCGTCGACATGAACTCGTCCTCGTTGATCGCGACTGCCGTCTCGTACCGGTCGGCGCCCGAGTTGCGGTTCACCGTGAACAGCGGGTTGAGCTGCACCTCGATGGCCCCACTCACCGCGCCGGTTCCGCCGGCAATCTTGACGTCGGTCGTGCCGAGCCCGTCGAGCAGCGCGAGCGTGGCCGAGTCAACCGTGGTCGCCGCACCGTTCACCAGGACGACGGGGCCGTCGAAGTGTGCAGCAGCGGGTCCCGCCGCCAGCGCGTCCGGGAAGTTGGTTCCGGTTGCGATGTAGGCGGTGGTCGCGCCGACCCAGGTGTTCGCTGCGATGGCACGCGAGGTCGCGTACCGGTCGGCACCGGAGACCCGGGTCACGGTCGGGTGGAAGCCCAGGGCCGCGATCTGGCTGGCGACTGCAGCGGAAACCGCGCCCACCCCACCGACCACGATGACCTCGCTCGGGGCGAGTCGCTCGAGCTCAGCCTTCACAGCCGCGGGGAGCGAGTTGCTCCGCGTTAGCAGCAGCGGTGCCGAGTCGTGCGCCGCCGCGGGACCCGCGCTCAGCGCATCCGCGAAGCCCTCGCCCGTCGCGATGTAGACGATGTCCGGCTCGCCATCGGCGAAGCCGAACTTGGAGATCTCGATAGCCGTGTCATATCGACTCGGTCCCGACAGGCGCTGCACGTTCGGCGGCGTCAGGGTCTCGAGCTCGAAGGTGAACGTTGCCGTCGAGCATCCGACGGTTATCGACTCGATCACGGCGTCACCGTCTACTCCCGAACCCAGGCTGTAGCCGTAGCTCGTGAGGCGTGCCTCGGGGTTAGCGAGCAGGTAGTCGGCAAGTGTGCCCATGCTGGCGTACCCACCTCCGGCCCCAACACCGAAGTCGGCGTTGCCGCTAGCCCAGAAGTTGGCGTCATCCCAGTTGCCGTTGACAACCTGAGTCCAGTCCCCGCCGCCGTAGTACCACGGCTCACCCACGAGGTAGGCGTCCTGAGTTCCGTTGCCGTCAGCATCGAAGCCGAGCTGCAGGCTGGGGCGAACACCGGTGAATCCGGGTGCGATCTCGATCGAGGGGGTACCGACATCCGTCAGCGCTATGTCGATGGCGTGATAGCCAGCGGCCTTGCGCGGGTCGGGAGATCCGCCAGCAACTCCGGTGTAGACGTGGAGTCCGGTTTCAACAAACTCGTTGAATCCCTGCGAGCGGGTCTGGGAGAAGTCCCAGCCGGTGGAGTCCAGATTCGACACAGTCGTTCCGGCATCCGGGGTGCAAGGCACCATCTCCGGCTGGAAGAACGTGTACGTGGTGCCGTCGAAGACGAGCTCCGGTACGACTGCGAGAGCGTCAGCCTGCACGCCCACGCCGGCGAGCCAGACGTGGTCGTACTCGAAGACAGCGTCGAGCAGTTCACCGAGCGGCGCCTCCTCCTGTGCAGCGTACGGTCCGAAGGCGCGCGTGGTCGCCCACATGTCAGACAGCGAGAACGTGTGCGTTCCTGCCGTGAGACTGGTCGAACGCAGCGTCGTGAAGTTGTCGGTGATCAGCGTTCCGAAGTGCACCGGCACCTGGAACGTCGTCGACCCACTGCTTACCGTGAGACTTGCACCGGCGATGATCCTGGCGCGCAGTTCGGCCTTCGTGACCTCGCTGTTGGGAACGTCCGTGCCCTTGATGATGGTGGATGCGCTGCCATCACCGAGGTGCAGGCCGTCGGTCTGCACCGAGTAGCGCGGCGTCGGGTTGATCTTGCCCTCGTGCCAGAACAGGTAGCTCTCGAGCGTCTCGCTCGGCAGAACGTCCTTCTGGTACACCGTCACTGCGTTGGTCGCTGCCGGCACCAGGTCGGCGTCGGTGTTGATGCGCAAAACGAGGCCGAAGTAGTCACTCCAGTCGGTCGACAGCTCGAAGACATCCGAGCCACCGCCGTACGTGGTGTCCCAGAACATCTCGTCCTGGTTCTCATCGGTGCCGACCGTGGGGGCGGCACCCGCGAGGCTCACGTTGAGCGACTCGTACGGTCCGCTGACGCCGAGCGGGGTGGCTCCCCACGTGTTGGTGTTGTAGGCGACGCCGACGATAACATCATCGCCGAGCACGATGCCCAGCGACGAGAAGTCGAAGTCGAGGGTGAAGTTGAAGCCGTTGTAGCAGCCCAAGGTCACCTCGCTGTACCAGCGGTTGTCACCACACTCGACGGATGCCGAGGGCCGGAACGGGATGTCCGCGTCCTTCGTGACCGAGGCGATCAGCGCGCCGGGGGCCGGGTCGGCACCTGAGTTGTCGACCTCGTAGAGGTTGAGGGTGATGGGATGCGTGAACGTCGAGCCCGGAGTTGTGGCGCAGGGATCGGCGGTCGCCCAGTTCTCGCACGCCCAGTCCGTCATGCCGAGCGTGATAGACGAGACAACACGGTCGTTTCCGTCCAACTGCACGTAATCGCCGAACTCGTCGGTCTGGGTGGCCTGGTAGCCGAGGCTCGGATACGACGGCGGAAGCACGGTCGGTATCGAGTTGTAAACGGCCACCTCCGCCGCGGCGGCGGGGGCCGCGGCGAGCGCGACCACACCCCCTGCGGCAAGGACGACCGTCGTCAGCGCGGCGAGCGCGCGGCGGAGTGGACGGGTGTTTCGGGTCACGAGTGTCTCCTGTGGGTGCGCCGACGACCGCACACGCGCGCGCGTCCCGGGGTAAGTGGGACGCGGGCGGCTCAGCGGATATCGAACTTCGGGTATGGGTGAAGCGAACGCGGAACGGGTAAGCAACGCGTTTTCCTCAGGTTAGCGACGCACCACCGACAAAGGTGAGGGGAACTTGCCTGATCGATCACCCGTGCCCCCGAAATGTCGGGGAATTCTCAGCTGTCTACCCCCCGAACTGGGGGTACGTCGCATTGAGCGCGTTCGAAGATTGGGGTGCTAAACGCCCGTCTGACGAACGTAGATCAGGATGCCCTGCTCCGGCCCGATGATCGGCATAACGATGCCCACCTCGGCCAGCACCACCCCGCTCGTCGTCACGCCGGCGGGAATCCAGCCGACGTTTCCACGCTGGAGATAGCTGCCGTCCCCGGTCGGGTACACGACCTGAACCTCATAGGTTTGGTTGGCATCCAGACCCGGAATACAGATCCTGCCCGGCGACTCCTGGGTGGATGTCGCGACGCTGACGAAGGCGAAAAGCGCCTCCGACCGGTCGAGAGCGACCGTGCCGTAGAGCGAATACGCCGAGTCCGGGAGGTCGGCGTGCACCGCGACCCCGGAGTGGATGAGGCCGCGATACTGCTTGTAGAGCGCGACGCCCTCCGCGAGCTGGGCCCGATCGTGCTCGGACGCGTGACGCATGTCCCACTCGATCCCGAAGTGACCGAACAGCGCGGTGATCGCGCGGAAGGTGACCGAATGCACCCGCCCCGTCGTGTGCGATCGCGTCGGCCCCACGTGGCTTCCGACCAGCTCGGGTGGCAGCACCGCGCCGGTCCATCGCTGAATCGTCTGACGCTCGAGCGCGTCATTGCAGTCGGATGCCCACACCCGGTCAGTGCGCTCGAGGATACCGAGGTCGACCCGGGCGCCGCCCGAGGAGCAGCTCTCGATCTCGACGGTGGGGTGCGCCGCCCGCAGGGCGTCCAAGAGTTCGTACGCAGCGTGAGTTTGGGCGTGCGTGGAGGCACGGCCGAGGTGGCCCATGTCTGACAGGTCGCGGTTCTGGTCCCACTTCAGATAGGCGATACGGTTCTCGGTCAGGAGGGCGCTGATGCGTTCGAAAACGTACTGCCAGGCATCCGGATTGACCAGATCGATGACCTGCTGGTTGCGCCACTCAGGCGGAGTGCGGCCCACTACCGGCCCGCTGATCCACTCCGGGTGAGCACGGATGACGTCAGAATCCTCGTTGACCATCTCGGGTTCGACCCACAACCCGAAGTCCATTCCCAGGTCGTTGACCCCGGCGATGAGGTCGGCCAGCCCGTTCGGCCAGATCTCGTCATCGACGAACCAGTCGCCGAGTCCGGACTGGTCGCTGCGACGCCTGCGGAACCAGCCATCGTCCAACACGAAGCGTTCGACACCGACCGCGCCGGCCTGGCGCGCCAAGTCGAGCAGGTTGTCGAGGTCGTGATCGAAGTACACCGCCTCCCACGTGTTGAGCACCACGGGGCGAGGGGAGGTCGGATGACCCGGTCGGTCGCGCAGCCAGCGGTGGAACGTGGCGGTAATTCCGTCGAGCCCCTCGTCGGAGTATGCACCGTAGGTCCACGGGGTCTCGTACTGCTGCCCCGGCGCGAGTGTCAGCTCGCCGGGCGCGAGAAGCTCACTATTCGCGATGCGTACCGGACCGGCGGCACCCTTCTCGACGCGAGTCGCATGATTTCCACTGAATCCGAAGTGGGTCGCCCACACTTTGCCGGTGCGGTTGGAGAACCCAGCCGAACCGACAGCAGTGAGGATTGACGCATCGTGGCCGGTGCGGCCGTGTCGATACTCGCGAAGCCACGCGCCTTGGCGGAGCACTTGGCGCTGCGGGTGCTGTTCTCGACACCAGCGGCCGGTGAGATCCATCACCTCGGCTGCGCTGGGGCCGGTGGGCAAAGCCGTGTTGAGCGAAAGGAGGAAGTAGTCGGTGTCGCCGAGGTTGGTCAACGTGCTGCGGGTTCGCAACATCCCGTGCTCAGAGAGCAACAGGTCGACCGTCAGGCGCAGCTGAAGCTGCCGGTCTTCCAGCTCGATCGACCAACCGTCCGAACCGAGTTCGGTGCAGGTCACGATCTCGAGTGACGGCGAAAACGCCTGACCGTCGGCGCGATGACCCTCGAGCGCCGGACGGCCGCCCCACCCCGCCGACGCCTGAGGAACGAGTCCAGCGCCATGGCTCTCGTCATAGGCGGAGTGCGGAATCGCCTCGTGCGGAAACTGCGCCGTGTCGAGGTGATCGCCGATATCGGCGCCCCAGTGCAGAATCGCCGGCCGCACACCCGAGACGTCTATGACGATGGCTACACCTCCGCCGCGCAGATGCAGCAGCGACGGGTAAGCCCCACTCACGGCGTTGTCTCACGAACTACGGCGACGCCGCCAGCAGGCACGACGACCGAGTCCGTCACTGCGATGTCGCCGATCAGCTCGTGGCCGCTCGCGGCGACGGAGACGTCCGCGTCCGAGTGGTTGATGACAAACAGCCACGAGCTTTCGCCGTTAGAGCGACGCACGATCTCGCAGTCCTGGCTCGGACGCGGCACGTCGATCGCGGCATCCTCGGTCACGATCGACAGCAGCTCGAGCACCCCCTCGCCCGACAGAGCCGTACCCACGTAGTACGCGGCCCCGCTGCCGGCCACGTTGCGGGTGACCGCGGGAGAACCGACAGTCGCCCCGTCCGCATACTCGGCGAGCACCTCCGCGCCCACCGACCGGCCCAACTCGCTGAAGACGGTTCCGCCGCCAAAGCGCGTGAGCGGCTGCACCTCCCCCTCGCCGAGCGGGAAGAACTCCTCGATCCTTACTCCGAGCATCTCGGCGAAGGCCCCGGGATAGCCACCAAGTCGCACGTGGTCGTTCTCGTCGACGATGCCGGAGAAATACGTCACGACGACACGACCGCCGGCCGCGGCGAAGTCCGCGATGTTGCGCGCACCCGCATCGGTGATGAGGTAGGTCATGGGAACTATGACGACCTTGTACGAGCCGAGGTCGTCGGTGGATCGTCGGAAGTCGGTGGTCACACCGAGCCGGTAGAAGCCGTCGTGCCAACGCCGGGTCTCGGCCATCATGTCGGTGTCGATGGTGGGGTGCGAATCCAGCTGGCTCGCCCACCGCGCGTCGGTGTCGTGGATTATTGCGACCTCGGCTCCCACCACGCGCGAGCCGGTGAGTTCGGCCATCCGCCCGAGCGCTGCACCCAGCTCGACGACCTCGCGCCAGATCTTCGTGTCACGACCGGCGTGCGGATACATCGCCGAGTGGAACTTCTCAGAACCGGACTGCGAGGCACGCCACTGGAAGAACAGAACGGCGTCGGCACCTCGCGCCACGTGCTGCATCGAGTTGCGCAGCATCTCGCCCGGCGCCTTGGCGCGGTTACGGGGCTGCCAGTTGACCGCAGAGGTCGAGTGCTCCATGAGAATCCACGGGTCGCCGCCCGCCATGCTGCGAATGAAGTCGTCGACCATGGCGAGCTCGTGAAAGCCGCGCGGATCTTTGGCCGTCAGGTAGTGGTCGTTCGACACGATGTCCATGTGCTCCGACCACTCCCAGTAGTCGAGGGGGTGGGCCAGATCCATCATGAAGCCCATGAAGTTTGTGGTGATCGGATGCGTCGAGTGCGCACGCAGAATCGCCGCCTCCGCGTCGAAACAGGCCAACAGTTCGCCCGACGAGAACCGCGCGAAGTCGAGCTGCTGGGTCGGGTTGATGAAGGTGCCGGAGACTCTCGGCACCGTCACCTCGTCAAACGACGAGTAGGACTGCGACCAGAACGCGGTTCCCCACGCTGCGTTGAGCGCCGCAACCGTGTCGTACTTGCGGTGAAGCCAGCCGCGGAAGGCCGCCTCGGAGATCTCGCAATAGCAGGGCAGATTGTGGCATCCGTACTCATTGTGTACGTGCCACATGACCACCGCGGGGTGTCCGGCGAATCGTTCGGCAATCGCCGTCGTCAGCCGCGCTGCCGCCACACGGTACTCGGGGCTCGACGGGCAGAATGCCTGACGCGAACCGTAGCCGAGGCGCACGCCGGTCGAGGTGACCGGGAGCGACTGTGGATACTTGTGCGAGAACCACGGCGGCGGCGACGCCGAGGCATTCGCCAGATCTACCCGGATGTCGGCCGCGTGCAGCAGGTCGAGCACGTCGCCGAGCCAGTCGAGGTCGAACACGCCTTCGGTGGGCTCCAGCTTCGCCCAACTGAAGATTCCGACACTGACCAGGTTGACCCCGGCCTCACGCATCGCTTCGATGTCGTCGGGCCAGACGTCACGCGACCACTGCTCCGGGTTGTAGTCGGCGCCGAACGCGATTCGTGGTGTCCCGTCGGTGGACAGAGACTCCGAGAGTTGCTGCAATTACTACCCCTTGCTTGCGCCGAGTGTGAGGCCCGCGACGAACTGCTTCTGCAGAATGAAGTAGACGATGAGTGTGGGCACGACCGTGATCACTGCCCCCGCCGCGAGCAGATTGTAGTTCGACAGGAACTGACCCTGCAGGTTGTTGATCGCGGTAGTGACCGGCAACCGGTCACCGCTCTGGATGAACAGTAGCGGCCAGAAGAAGTCGTTGTAGATCCAGATGATCTCCAGCGTGCCGAGCGCCGCGAACGCCGGACGAGTCAGCGGCATGATGATGCCCCAGTACTGGCGCCAGACGCCGGCGCCGTCCACGAATGCTGCCTCGGTCAGTTCGGCGGGGAGTGCCCTCATATAGTTCGACAGCACGAAGGTACAGAAACCGATCTGGAACGCCGTGTTGACCATGATCACTGCGGTGTAGGTGTTGAGCAGATTGCCCGAGTCACTGATGCTGTACGGCAACGGAAACGCCTTGAACATCTGGAACAGGGGCGCCGCGAGCACCTGCGGAGGCAACAGGTTGCCCGCCGTGAACAGGATGAGCAGCGTGACGTTGAAGCGCCAGGAGAACCGACTGACCGCGAACGCCATCATCGACGAGAACAACAGGATGAGCACTACCGAGGGCACGACGATGATGAGCGAGTTAATGAAGTACTTCGCGAACCCGCCCTGCGTCCAGGCGGTTATGAAATTGTCGAAGTTGAACGTGCCACCGAAGCTGAAATAGCCGTACTTGTCTGTGTCAGCCTTGGGTCGCAGCGCCGTGAACAACGACCATCCCAGGGGGATTAGCCACGCCACGCCCATGATCACCAGGAACAGATGAACCCCCCAGTTCCGCTCGTGCTTGCCCGCTTCGTGGCTGCCGGACTTCGACGACTTCTTACCCACCGTGCGAATTGCCTCCGTCTGCGTTGACATCAGGCCTCCTTCTTGAAGGTGCGGCTGAGGTAGATCACGATCGGCACGAGCGAGATCACTAGGAGCACGACGGCGAGCGCCGAACCGACTCCGATGACCTGACCTTCACCGACGAGATTCTGGATAACCAGCGCGCTGATCAGCTCGAGCCCGTTCGTGCCTCGGTTGATGATGTAGACGATGTCGAACGCCCGCAGCGACTCGATGATGGTGATGACCACGACCACGACGTTGATCGGTCGCATCACCGGGAAGATGACCCGGAAGAAGGTCTGCACCGCGTTGGCTCCGTCGAGCGACGCGGCCTCGCGCAACGAGGGGTCGACCCCCTTCAGCCCCGCTAAATACAGAATCATGACGTAGCCGGCGTGCCGCCACGTCGCGGCGATCAGGGCGGCCCAAATGTTGACGTTGGGGTCACCGAACCAGTCGGTCGCCTGGGGGGTGCCGGAGGTTCCGAGCAGAAAGTTCAACAGGCCGTTGTTCTGCGAGTAGAACAGCTGCCAGATGACGCCGACGAGCACGAGCGACAGCATTACCGGAACGAAGAACACGCTCTGGTAGATGCGCGAGCCGCGGATGTTTCGGTCGAGAAGAATTGCTAGCAGCAGACCCAACGGGGTCGCGATCACGGCGAGGAACACCAGCCACAGCACGTTGTGCTGCATCGCCGGCCAGAACGACGGATAGTCGCGGAAGATGTAGATGTAGTTGTCCCACCCGGCGGGTCGGATGTCGCTCAGGGCCAGCCCGTTCCACTTCACGAACGAGAGTCCAACCGAGAGAAGCGTGGGAATCCAAATGAAGATCAATTGGATGAGGGTGGGGACAGCAACCATGAGCCCCAGGACGACGCGATCGCGCGTCGTCAGGAGGCTAAACCGGCGGCGGCCGCGGGGAGCGATCCCCGCGGCCGTCGACGTGGGCGTCCCGATGATCTCAGTCATCGGATCAGTTTCTCTTACTCGGCCGCGTACAGCGTCTTCGCCTGTGCCTCGAGGTTGGCCGTGTCAACGGATCCGTCCTTGAGGAAGGTCTGCAGCGCAGGGATCATGACGTTGTTCGCCATGGCCGGCAGTGCGTCGCGGTCGAAGAACTGGCTGATCGACTTCGCATCGCCGATGACGCCGGCGAGCTTCTGGTTGAAGTCCGAGTACACCGAGGTGTCGGCATCCGCGCTGGCCATGAGGTTGGCAGAGTCGATGCTGAAGTAGGCGTCCTGTGCGGGGCCCGTTCCGGCAAAGGCGAGGAAGTCGCGAGCGGCCTGGTTCTCGCCGCCACGCTTCGTGAGCATCAGACCGTCGATCGGTGCCTCGACGGCATCCCGACCCTCAACCGCGATCTCGGGGAACGGGAAGAAGTCGATGTCCGCGAGCACTGCCGGGTCGGTGAACTGCTGCGTGACGAACGAGCCGAGCAGGTACATGCCCGCTTTGCCGTCGCCCAGCAGCTGAGCGCCTTCCTGCCAGGTGAGTCCGAGAGCGTTCTGCGACTGGTACGGAAGCAGCTGGCTCCAGTTGTCGAAGACGTCCTGAACTTTCTTCTGGTCCCACGACTCCTTGTGTGCACACAGGTCGAGGTGGAACTGGTAGCCGTTGGTGCGCATGTTGATGTAGTCGAACGTGCCCATCGCGGGCCAGCCGTCCTTGTCGGCGAAGGCGATCGGCACGAGTCCGTCGGTCTGCATCTGCTTCGAGAGGGCGATCAACTCGTCGAACGTGGTGGGCTCGGCGTATCCCTTGGCGGCCCACACGCTCTTGCGGTAGAAGAAGCCCCAGGGGTAGTTGTACATCGGCACGAAGTACTTCGAGCCGTCGCTGGCGGTCGAGGCAGATGCCATGCCTGCGCTCATTGAGCTGCCGAGCGTCTCCCACACGTCGTCGATCGGGGCAACGAGGCCCTTGTCGGCGTAGTAGCGCATGCGGTAGCCGGCGAACCAGGTGAAGGTGTCGTCCGGGCTGCCCTGCAGGTACGTGTTGATGTTGTTCTGGAAGTCGTTGTGCGCGACCGTGTTGGTGGTGACAGTGTCGCCGGTCTGCTGCATGAACAGGTCGACCATCGCGGCGTAAGCGCGCTTGGGCACGTCGTCCGAGGCGCCCGAGCCGAAGCTGAGCGTCTTCGAGGCAGTTCCCGTTCCCGCGCCGCCGGGCGTGCAGGCGGCGAGGAGGGCCAGGCCCGCGACACCGAGCGATCCGCCGACGAACGCGCGTCGGCCGATCTGACTGTTGGTCACCCGGGCGAAAGCACTGAGGTTGTCTGTCGTCATTGTCCGATTACTCCCTTGTAATTGTTGTAGGTGCTGTGGTGCGAATCGCCAAGATGAAGCACCGAGTTGGGTTGCGCGGATGCGTTTCGGGGTCGGTAGCCGCCGTTGGCTAACTTGAATATACACGAGTAGATATACACGAGTAGATTTTTATTGTAACGATGTTCTCTGACGCCAGATCAGCTAGTGGATGGCGCAGCCGCACGACTGGCGAATAACCAGTTCGGTCTCAAACTGCATGTGGCTGGCGGGCAGTTCGCGGTCCTGAGTGAGTGCCCGGATCGCGGCCTGAGCCATCGCCGCAACCGGCTGGCGCATCGAGGTGAGAGGCGGCCAGCTGTACTCCGACTCGATCGAGCCGTCGAACGAAATCACTGCGACATCCTCGGGAATTCGCAGGCCCTCCTCCTGCACAGCACGCAGCAGTCCCATCGCTTGGATGTCCGAGATCACGTAGATTGCCGTCGACGGATCGTCGCCCTGCAGCAGCGCCTTGCCTGCCGCGTAGCCACCCGCCCGCGAGAACTCGGCGTGCACGATAGGACCCTCCGCGAGTCCCGCGGCGGTCAACGCTGCCCGCCATCCTTCCTCCCGGTCGGAAGTGGGGGTGCCGCCGCTGTCGCCGCCGATCAGACCGATTCGGGTGTGGCCGTGGCCGATGAGGTGTTCGACGGCGTGCACCGACGCCCCAAAGAAATCGACACCGACCGACGACGCCCCATCGAGGTCGGCCGCCCGGTTAAGCACGACGACGGGAATCCCAGCGGAGATCGCCCCGTCGATGTCGGCGCCGTCATCGGATGCCGCGAACAGGATGCCATCGACTTGGCGTGAGACGAGCCGCTGCATCAGCTTCGCCTCGTGGCCGCTCACCCTGGCCGAGTTCACCACGATGACCGACAGGCCCTCCTGCTCGGCAGCGGTCTCGACGGCGCGAGCGTATTCGGCAAAGTACGGGTTGGTCCCGTCGGGAATCACGAGACCGATGATCTGGTTGGTGCCGAGCTTCAGCGCGCGCGCCGCATGGTTGGGGCGGTAGCCCAGCTCACGAATGGAGTCGAGCACGCGATCACGGGTCTTCGGCGCCACATTGCGGGGACCGTCATTGACCACGTAGCTCACGACAGCCGTGCTCACGCCAGCGTGCCGAGCGACATCGGTTCGGGTAACCGCGCGGCGAGCGATCGGTGTCACTGGCATGCCAACCGCTCCCTTAGCTCGATGCTGACAAATCCTTCTGCGTGGGTCATAGTATGGCCGGTTCGACGGCGTCCCGAGCCGTCTCTTCCTCCCAGACATCCTTAACCAGGCGGTACCAAAGGAAGATCGCGAACCCCGCGAAGATTACCCACTCGACCGCGTAGAAGACGTTAAGTAGGTTCAGCGAGAGCTCGTTGTTGGGCGGCGGCGAGTCGATGCGGTCGAGGCCGGGCGTCGGATCCGACGCGACAAGATAGCCCGAGTACACCCCGTCGGGCGGGTCCACCCAGAGGTTCACTAGTTCGGGCACCGCGAGCGCGCTGTGCTGTCCCGCCTCGAAATCGCTCTGCTGCGGCGACTCGGTCGGCAGGTACCGACCCGAGAGCTCGCCGGCGGGAGCCGCCGATTCGAGGGTGCGAATTGCGGATGCCGCGGCATCCTCGGTCCCGGTCCAGCCGAGTGCTACGGCCAGGCTGGCGCCGTCCGCGAGTATCGCGTGGCCGACGACCCAGTAGCCGGGGGACGCGAGGTTGCTGCGGTCGGACAGCACCACGTAGTCGCCGGGAACGAACTCGGTCACCGTTGCCGTAACCACCTGTCCGATTGTCGCGCTCGGCATGGGCTGCTGCGGAACCGCAATGCTCGTCAAGGGCATGCTTGTCTCGGTCTGCTCCACCGTCGCCTCGCCGCCCTCAACGCTGCGGGACAGTTGCCATTGACCGAGCGCGGCAAAGCCCGCCGCGATGGCGAGCGCGAGGACGAGCGCGCCAACCCACTTGGGTCGCCGCGCCACCTGCCACAGTGTCGAACTCAATATTCCGGGTCCCTTTGTCTCTCGACGTGACGCGTCGACTTCTGATCGGACTGCAACGCCGCCTGCTCGGCGACCGGATCTACCTCGTCGTCGTAGCCGGTTTCGTCGGCGCCGGCAGGCACGTATTCGGCGACCACATCGTCGAGCTCCTCGTTCTGTGTCGGCTCCAAGCCCGACGTCGCCGCCTCGACGAGGGCGATTCCCTCGGCGCGCATGCGCTCGCGTTCGGGGGTGGGGGCCGCCCGACGGCTCGGGAACACGCGCGCTCCCAGGCGCTCCGAGTTCACGGCCAGCACCGGGCCGATGATCGACATCGTCAATACATACATGCCGGCGAACGGGGTAAGTCGCGGGTCAAGCCCCGCCGCGGTCGCGAGGGTAGCCAGAATCAGCACGAATTCTCCGCGGTTCTGCAGCATCGCGCTCACGTTGAGTCCCTCGGCGGGCTTCAGGCCGTTCTGCCAGGCGATGAGCTGCCCGCCCAGGGTGTTGATCACGAGGGTGAGAACGACGGCGCCCGCGGCAGGAAGAAGCACGTCGCCGAAGGTCGACGTGTCGAGCGAGAGTCCGAAGTTAAGGAAGAAGAAGGCGGCGAAAATGTCGCGCAAGGGCAGCGCGAACTGCTCGACGCGAGCCCGGAACCGGGTGGCACCCAACACGAGGCCAATCAGGAACGCGCCGATCGCATCCGACACTCCGAGCAGTTCGCCGATGCCACCGAACGTCACGGCCAGACCGAAGAACAGGATCGTGAAGAGCTCGTCATCTTTGGTCTGAATGAGCCTCGACACGAGCTTTCCGCCCCACCGGGCCAGCGCAAACATCGCCACGAGAAAGCCGAACGCGATCGAGAGCTTCAGCACGATGGCCCAGACGTCGGTCTCGCCGCTGATGACTACGGCGACAATCGCGAGGTAGAGCGCAACAAAAACGTCTTCAAGCACCATGATGCCGAGAATCGACGGCGTCTCTCGGTTCGGCAGTCGGCGCAACTCGATGAGAAGTTTGGTGACGATCGCACTCGACGACACCGCGGTCATCCCGGCGATGATGAGGGCCTCGCGCAGACCCCAGCCGACCCAGACGCCGAACAAAAAGCCGACGACGATGTTGATCGCGATACGAGTCCCGCCCGAAATGAGCAGGGACTTGAGGTTGCCGTAGAACTCGTCTTGATCGAATTCGAGACCGAGGCTAAACAGCAACAGGATGAGACCGATAACCGCGACGAGCTCTACGTTGGCGGCCTCGAAGTCGAGAGGGAACCACGTCGAGTGGGGGCTGGCGACCAGACCGACAAGCATGTAGATCGGAATCGCGGGCAGACCTATCCTCTTGCCGAGCCGCCCCAATACGTACGCGATGAGGAACAGGAGCCCGAGGATCAGCAGGTCGACACCGAGATGCATGTACTACCCGCCTGGCGGGGAATCGACGGCGACCTTCTGCGGCATCTCGCCGGTGCGATAAAACGCGAACGCCTTGGCCACCTTCTCCGGAGTTCCCGCCACGACGAGGGTATCGCCGGGGAACACGGTGAAGTCGTCCGACGGTGCCGGGTTTGCCGACTCGCCACGCACGACGGCGACGACCGTCAACCCCACGACGCCACGACCGGCGAGCGAGCCCAGCTTCTTGCCTGCGATGTGATCCTCGTAGTCGACGGAGAACCAGTCGATCGACAAGCCGGGAATCGCGTCAAGGTTCGCGAGCGACTCGGTGATGCGGGTTCCGCCGAGCAACTCGGCCAACGTGCGGGCTTCGTCCTCGTTGAGACGCAGAGACACCTTGCTCACGTCGGAGCCATCCTCGGCGTCAGAGAAACTGATGAGGTCGCTCTGTCCGGACCGGTGCGTGATGACACCAACCTTGCCGCCGTCGTCGGTGACGAAGGTATGCAGAACGCCCACTCCGGGGAGCTTCACCCGCCGAACATCAACCATGAGACAAGTCCCTCCAGTGGCTCAGGCAGGTCACAAGTCTACGGGGCTCGCTCGAGCTAGCGAGCGCTGTAGGGCGCGACGACGACCTCGACGCGCTGGAACTCCTTGAGGTCGGAGTACCCGGTAGTCGCCATCGACCGACGCAAGGCACCGATCAGGTTCGATCGGCCGTCGGCGTGATGTGACGGTCCGTTGAGGATCTCGCTCAGTGGTGCGAGGCCGCCGACCTCGACCCGGTTGCCGCGAGGCAACTCACCATGGTGGGCCTCGGCTCCCCAGTGCCAGCCGCCGCCGGGGGCATCCGTTGCCCTCGCCAGTGCACTGCCGAGCATGACGGCGTCGGCGCCGACCGAAATCGCCTTGACGATGTCGCCACTGGTACCGAGCCCGCCGTCGGCGATGACGTGAACGTAGCGACCGCCTGACTCGTCCATGTAGTCGCGGCGAGCTCCGGCAACGTCTGCCACCGCGGTCGCCATCGGCGCGTGGATGCCTAGGCTCGCGCGCGTCGTCGATGCTGCGCCACCGCCGAACCCCACGAGCACCCCGGCCGCGCCGGTGCGCATGAGGTGTAGCGCCGCGGTGTAGGTGGCCGCACCACCGACGATCACCGGAACGTCGAGTTCGTAGATGAACTCCTTGAGGTTGAGGGGTTCGGTGGACTTAGACACGTGCTCGGCGCTCACGGTCGTTCCACGGATCACGAAAAGATCGACGCCAGCGTCGACGACGGTCTGATACAGCTCCTGGGTGCGCTGCGGGCTCAACGCCCCCGCCACGGGCACCCCGGCCGCACGAATCTCGGCGAGACGAGCGGCAACGAGTTCGGGTTTGACGGGCTCCGAGTAGATCTGCTGCATGCGCCGCGTCGCGGTTTCGGCCGGTAGCCCCCGAATCTCAGCGAGCACCGGTTCCGGGTCTTCGTAGCGGGTCCAGACACCCTCGAGGTCGAGTACGCCGAGTCCACCAAGCTTTCCGATGGCGATTGCGGTCGCCGGGCTGACCACGGAGTCCATGGGGGCGGCGAGCACGGGAATCTCGAACGTGTAGGCGTCAATCGTCCAGCTGACCGAGACGTCTTTCGGGTCTCTGGTTCGGCGAGAGGGGACGATCGCGATGTCGTCGAATGCGTATACCCGTCGCGCGCGCTTGGCGCGGCCGATCTCGATGTCACTCACCCGGCAAGCCTACCGGCGGCGCGCCGTCGTCACCTTGACTCATCATTGAACAGTCGTTTAGCATGTTGAACATGCGTTCAATCGCCGTGGATGACTCGACGACTCGGGCACGAATTCGTGACGCCGCAATCGCCCGATTTGGCCGGGATGGATTCGCCGCGACCACGATTCGCGGCATCGCCGAAGCGGCCGGGGTGAGCCCCGGTCTCGTCATCCACCACTTCGGAAGCAAACAACAACTGCGGCAAGCGTGCGACGAACACGTCGTCGCCGAGGTCGCCGGCCGTAACGACAGCACTCTCGACTCGCCTGATCTCGCCGCGACAATGCAGCGTTGGCTCAACGACATCGAGACCTACCGGGGAGTGCTCGACTACCTCGCCCGAATGCTCATGGACGAGTCCGAGTTGGGCGACCGGCTGTTCGACCGGCTACTCGATGCCACCGAAGGCAGTCTCGCCACCGGCGAGAAGGCCGGCGTGATTACCCCGAGTAGTGACCCACGCATGCGCGCGGTGGTACTGACCGCACAAGGACTGGTAACCCTGCTGCTCGAGCGTCACATCGCTCGCGCGTTCGGCGAGACGGGCTTGAGCGAATCCATTGTCCGGCGTATGACCGTGCCAACGCTCGAGTTGTACTCGACCGGGCTGTACAGCGATGACACCGTGCTGAACGCTGCCCGCGATGCACTCGCGCGCACCGCCGGACCGCAGTCCCACAAGGGTGCCGGAAATCCGAATCAGGACCCCGACCCACCCCGGTCGAACTGACTCTCGATCCCCTTGACTCAACTCCCTCAACGAAAGGTTCGGGCATCCCGCCCACCGACATGACACTTGCACTAGAAACACACGCGCTAACCAAGCGCTACGGCCGACGAATGGCCCTGCACGGAATCGATCTCGCGGTCGAAGCAGGGACCATCTTCGGCGTCATCGGCCCCAACGGCGCCGGGAAGACAACGACCATGCGGCTGATGCTGGACATCATCCGTCCCACCTCGGGCCGGGCCATCGTGCTCGGTCAGGATCCGCGCAGCGGGGGCAGCGCACTGCGGCGGCGCATCGGATTTCTCCCGGGCGACCTTCGCCTCGAGGGCCGCGTCACCGGACGCGCGCTGCTGCGCCACTACGAGCAGATCAGTGGTCCGGTCGCCCCCGGAGTCGTGAACCGGCTCGCCGAACGTCTCGATCTCGACCTGAGCGTGCACGTGCGCAAGCTCTCCAAGGGCAACAAACAGAAGCTCGGAGTCGTGCAGGCGTTCATGCACGAGCCCGACCTTCTGGTGCTCGACGAACCGACGAGCGGGCTCGATCCGCTCGTGCAGCAAGAGTTTCTTGCGATGGTCCGCGAAGCGAAGAACAACGGTCAGACGGTGTTCCTCAGCTCGCACGTGCTCAGCGAGATCCAGCAGGTGGCCGACACGGTCGCCATCCTTCGGGCCGGCGAATTGGTGCGAGTCAGCGACGTCGACTCTCTTCGAGCCACAGCGCTGAGGCGCGTGAATGCCACATTCGCGGATGCCACGGCCGCGGCCGTGCGCACGGCGCTCGCCCGCCACCCGCACCTGGCGGCGCTCGAGGTGAGCGACGGCGAAACGATCGCGGTGACCGGCACCCTCGAGGGAGCCGTCGACGAATTCGTCAAGACGCTTGCCGGATTCACCGTGACCCACCTCACCGTGACCGAGCCCGACTTGGAAGAGTCAGTGATCGGCCTGTACGCCAAGGAGGCCAGCAAGTGAACCTGTTCCCGCTTTACCGCCGCGCGCTCGGCGATTCCTGGCGCTCGTTGATCGGCTGGACCCTGGGAGTCGGCGCCGCAGTCACGCTCTACGTGCCGCTGTTTCCGTCGATCGGTGGCAGTCCGGAAGTTCAGAAGCTTCTCAACTCACTGCCCCCCGCGCTCGTGAAAGCCATCGGCTACGACTCGATCGGAACCGGCGCCGGCTACGTGCACTCGACCTTTTACGGACTCATCGGGTTCGCGCTGGTTGTGATCGCCGCGACGCTGTGGAGCTCGGCCGCAATCGCGGGCGACGAGGAGACGGGTTCGCTCGAACTCACGCTCGCCCATGGCGTTACTCGAACCCAGATCGTGTTGGAGCGCGCTGCGGCAATCATCACGCGCCTGCTCTGGCTCAGTGTCGTCAGCGTGCTGCTGGTTCTGGCACTCAACGACGGTGCCGGACTGGAGATCGCGCCGGGCAACCTTGTGGCGGAAGCCGCCGCCTACCTCGGCTTGGGCGTTCTCTTTGCGTCCATCGGCCTCGCGGTTGGTGCTCTCACCGGCCGGCGAGTGTTTGCGACAGGGGCCGCGGCGGGTGTCGCTGTGCTCGGTTACGCCCTCAACGCGATCGCCAACCAAACGAAAGACCTCGAGTGGTTGTACGGCGTGAGTCCCTACGCGTGGGCGTACCGCAACCTTCCCCTGCAAAACGGGGTCGACTGGAGCGGACTAGGGCTGCTCTACGGGGCATCCGCTCTGCTCATCGCCATCGCGGCGGTCGCCTTCAACCGGAGGGATATCGCGGGGTAGGTACGATGACGCCATGAATGCACCTCTGCGCGTGGCGGTCGTCGGTACAGGAAGCTGGGGCGCCCAGCACGCCCGAATTTTCTCGCGCAGAAGTGACACAGAACTCGTCGCGGTCGTCGGGCGGTCGTCAGAAAAGACGGCCGCCCGAGCCGCGGAGTTCGGCGCGACGGGGTACACCTCGATCGACGCCATGCTGGGCAGCGAAAGCCCCGACCTCGTTACGGTGTGCCTGCCGAACGAGGAACACTTCGCGCCCACCCTCGAATTGCTCGCCGGCGGGGTGCCGCTGCTGGTCGAGAAGCCGCTCGTCTTTGAGATGGGCGAGGCCGATCGATTGTTGGCCGAGGCCGAGTCGCGCGAGACGTTCTTCGCCATCAACTTCAACCATCGCTTCGCCGAACCGGTAGTGCGGGCGAAGGCAGCGATCGAGGCCGGGCAGTTAGGCGAACTCGTGTTCGCCACTTGGCGTTTCGGCGGGGAGGCAAACCGGGGGCCGTCCCCCCATGCCAACCTCATCGAGACCCAGTGTCACGGCTTCGACATGCTCGAGCACTTGTGCGGTCCGATCGTTTCGGTTGCGGCCCAGATGACCGACATGACCTACGGGGCCTTCAGCACCGTCGCGATAGCGCTGGAGTTTGCGAACGGGGGTGTGGGTACGATGCTGGGCTCCTACGACTCGTCATACGCCTATCAGGACTCACAGCTCATCGAACTCAACGGCACTCAGGGCCGGGCCATCATCCACGACACCGTGCGTGAGCTCAGCATCCAGAAGGTGGGCGACGAGACCGCGAGCGTGTGGCGTGCCGGCTACTTCAACGACGAGGCCCGCACCTTCGAGTACACCTTTGATCGTCACATGGATGCCGTCATCGCGGCGCTCCGAGCGGGCGGCCCGCCCCCGGTGCATGCGCGAGCCGGTCGACGAGCCCTCCAACTCGCTCACGCCGCCATCGAATCGCACGGGTCAGGATGCCGCGTCGAGACGCCCGTCATCGACTCCTGACGACCCGGCTCTCGTCCCAGACCGGCTCTTCGGACTCGTACACCCGGCCATCGCCACCGAACACCAGGTAGCGGTCGAACGATCGCGCGAACCACCGGTCATGGGTCACCGACAACACGGTTCCCTCGAAGCGCGCGAGCGCCTCTTCGAGCGCCTCCGCCGAGACGAGGTCGAGGTTGTCTGTGGGCTCGTCCAACAGCAACAGCGTCGCCCCACTGAGCTCGAGCAACAAGATCTGGAGCCGCGCCTGCTGTCCGCCACTGAGTGACTCGAAGACCTGCTCGGCGCCCTCGACGAGTCCGTACCGGTCGAGCGCACGACTCGCCGCTTCGCGGGCGAGGCCCGCACGGTTATCGTCGCCTCGATGCAATATGTCGAGCAGCGTGCGGCCCATCAGGTCGGGATGCTCGTGAACCTGCGCGAACCACCCCGGCACGACCCGAGCGCCCAGCTTCGCCCTGCCCACGTGTTCCACCGGGCTCAACGTGCCGCCCACCGATGTCACATGACCCGACCGCGGGTCCGGGTCGCTGCCACCCAGAGCGAGCAGACGCAGAAAGTGTGACTTCCCGGACCCGTTAGACCCGAGCACCGCGACCCGCTCCCCGAACCACACCTCAAGGTCGAACGGCTTCATGAGCCCCACGAGTTCAAGCTGTTCGCAGACGACCACGCGATTGCCGGTGCGTGCCCCGGTAAGACGCATCTTCAGATCCTGGTCGAGTGGACGCGCCTGCGGAGGACCGATCGCCTCGAACTTCTTTAGCCTGGTGAGGGCGGCCTGATAGCGCGACGCAAAGCTGTCCATCGCAGTGGCCTTCACCTTGAGGGCGTAGACGAGCTCCTTGAGACGCACGTGTTGTTCGTCCCAACGTCGCCTCAGTTCATCGAGCCGTGCCATCCGGTTATCTCTTGCCTCGTGATAGCTGGCGAAGCTGCCACCGTGGGTCCACGCCGAGTTTCCCGCGACCCCGACCTCCAGGGTGATGATGCGGTCGGCCGCTCTGGCCAGCAGTTCGCGGTCGTGGCTCACCAGGAGCACGGTCTTCGGCGTGGAGCGGAGCGACTCTTCGAGCCAACGTTTGCCTGGGACATCCAAATAGTTGTCGGGTTCGTCGAGCAAGAGCACCGCATCGGGGCCGCGGAGCAACGCCTCGAGCACGAGGCGTTTCTGCTCCCCGCCCGACAGCGTCGTTACCTCGCGGTACTGCGCGCGCTCGAAGGGTATTCCGAGCGCGGCGACGGTGCAGGTGTCCCAGATGGTCTCTTGGTCGTAGCCGCCCACGTCGGCATAGTCGGCGAGCGCGGTGGCATACGCCATCTGGTTCGCGGTGGTGTCGGCGTCGATGATCGCGAGTTCGCTCGCGTCGAGCGCGAGTGCGGCCTTGCGCACCGCGTCTGGCGCGACCGCCACCAGCAGGTCGCGCACGGTCGAATCGTCGCGAACGTGCCCCACGAACTGATCCATGACCCCGAGTCCGCCGTCGATCGTCACGGCGCCCGAATCGGCTTTGATCTCGCCGCGCAGCAGCCGCAACAGCGTCGACTTTCCGGCCCCGTTGGCGCCGATGAGCGCGCTCGTGGTGCCGTCACCGACTCTGAACGAAACCTCGTCGAGGAGTACGCGCCCATCGGCGAGCGTGTACGTGACGCCGTTGACGTCGATGTATCCCATTGGTCCGAGCCCTCACGCAGCCCCACCTGGGCAGCCGATCATCCTATAGCCGAACTGGGTCGGATTCGCGACAGGTGCTACCTATGTGATCGGCGAATTCCCGACGGTGGGTCTCGGGTGTGGCGGGCCTCTAAGGGCGGAGACCCGCCGTCGGGAATTCGCGATTGGCCGGCTACCTACGAACCCTGACGCACTACCGACGGTAGTTCGGCGCCTCAACAACCATTTGGATGTCATGCGGATGCGACTCCTTGAGCCCCGCCGCAGTGATCCGAACGAAGCGTCCCTTGACGCGCAGCTCGTCGATGGTGCGTGCGCCGGTGTAGAACATCGACTGACGCAACCCGCCGAGCAACTGGTAGACGACGGATGCCACGGGCCCCCGATACGGCACCTGGCCCTCGATGCCCTCGGCGATCAACTGCTCGTCGCTGGGTACGTCGGCCTGGAAGTAGCGGTCGCGCGAGTACGAGGTCTTGGTGCCGCGGGTCTGGAGCGCGCCCAGCGATCCCATGCCGCGGTAGCTCTTGAACTGTTTGCCGTTGACGAAGATCAGGTCGCCAGGGCTTTCGTCGGTTCCCGCGAGCAGCGAGCCGAGCATGACGGTCTCGGCACCGGCGACGAGCGCCTTGGCGATGTCGCCCGAGTACTGCAACCCGCCGTCGGCGATGATTGGGATGCCGGTGTCGCGGGCGGCGAGGGATGCCTCGTACACCGCGGTCACCTGCGGCACGCCGACACCGGCAACGACTCGGGTGGTGCAGATGGAGCCGGGGCCGACTCCGACCTTGACGGCATCCGCTCCCGCGTCGATGAGGGCCTGTGCTCCCGATCGGGTCGCGACGTTGCCGCCGATGACGTCGACGTTGGCGAAGGCGCTGTCGCTCTTGATGCGCCCGATGATTTCGAGCACGCCGGCGGAGTCGCCGTTGGCGGTGTCAACAACAATGACGTCGACCCCGGCATCGCGCAGAGCCCCGGCACGCTCCCACGCGTCGCCGAAGAATCCGATTGCCGCGCCGACTCGAAGACGACCCTCGTCGTCTTTTGTCGCGTACGGGTACTTCTCACTCTTGTCGAAGTCTTTGACAGTGATGAGGCCGCCGAGGCGACCGTCGGCATCGACGAGTGGCAACTTCTCGATCTTGTGCTGCGCGAAGATCGCGATGGCCGAGTCCGGGTCGATTCCGATCGGGGCGGTGATGAGCGGCAGCGTGGTCATGACGTCGCGCACGAGCGTCGTCGACTTCTCGAACGGCGAGACGAACCGCATGTCGCGGTTGGTGATGATGCCGACCAGCTTGCCGTCGCCCTCGACCACGGGCAGACCGGAAACCCGGAACTGACCGCAGAGCGCGTCAACCTCGGCCACGGTCGCATCCGGAGTGGTTGTTACCGGATTGGTAATCATTCCCGATTCGCTGCGCTTGACCTTGTCGACGTACGCGGCCTGGTCGTCGATCGAGAGGTTGCGGTGCAGCACCCCGAGGCCGCCGGCCCGCGCCATGGCGATTGCCATTCGCCCCTCGGTGACGGTGTCCATGGCCGAAGAAATCAGTGGCGAATGCACGCGGATGCGCCGCGTTAGGCGCGAACTGGTGTCAGCTTCGCTGGGGATGACGTCCGTGTGCCCGGGCAGCAACATCACGTCGTCGTAGGTCAATCCGATGAAGCCAAAGGGGTCAGGCAAATCCATACTGAATCTTAACCGGTTAGACGCGACGCTATTCCACGCGCATAATGGCAGGGTTGGTTTTTCGCCCCCACCTCGCCCCTTGGCGAAACACGGGAGACACAATCGGCAAGTATCGTCAACGTTGACGGTGCGCCAGAACCCGCGGGATGGCAATATTCCGACTGGTCCGTCTTGGAGGTTCCGTGGAAGTCACTGGTTCGAGCAGCAAGCGCTTGCAGCGCCTGATTGTTATTCTCTTCGTTGGCCTGTTGGCCAGCCTCACCTTTGCGAGCGGCGCGACAGCGGCACACGCCGACGAGGTGGGGACCGAGTACGACTTCATCTTCAGCGGCAACGTCAAGTACGACGGTGAGCCACTCGACAACGTGAAGATCACGGTCTCGGGCAACGGCTACTCGGCCGAAGTGAGATCGGATGCCGAGGGCCAGTGGAAAGTTGGCGTGCCAGAAAAGGGCACCTACCTTCTCACTCTCGACGAGTCGACGCTGCCCGAGGGGCTCATCGTCGCCGAGGGTAAGAGCACCATCGAAGCCGAGTTCGGGCTCACCAATCTGAAGAGCGTTAACTTCTTCCTTGGGCAGGGCGTACGAGAAACCACCAGCTTCCTCGATCAATTCATCCAACGAGCGTTCACCGGACTCGGATTTGGACTCATGCTCGCGCTGGCGGCCATCGGACTCTCGCTGATCTTCGGCACGACGGGCCTGAGCAACTTCGCCCACGCGGAGATGGTCACGTTCGGTGCTCTTGCAGCGCTCACTCTCGGCGTTGACCTCGCGCTACCTCTGTGGATCGCGCTCATCGGCGCTCTTGTGCTCAGCGGCGCATTCGGCTGGGGACTCGACGCGGCACTCTGGAAGCCACTGCGGCGCAAGGGAGTCGGGCTCATCCCGATGATGATCGTGAGCATCGGCCTCTCGCTCGCGCTCCGGTACCTCTACCAGTACCTCTACGGCGGCTCGACGCGACAGCTTCCCGGTGCCGACGGCGTCGACCTGAAGTTCGGTCCCATCTCGATGTCGCCCCTCGACCTGTTGAGCATGGGCATCAGCGTCGTCGTGCTCCTCGCTGTCGCCTACTTCCTGCTGCGCACGCGCATCGGTAAGGCGACCCGCGCGGTGAGCGACAACCCGAGCCTGGCGTCTGCGAGCGGTATCGACGTCGACGGCGTGATCCGTATTGTGTGGATCATCGGTGGCGCACTCGCCGGCCTCAGCGGCATCCTCTACGCGTTCTACCGCCCGGGCGTCTCGTGGGACATGGGCTTCCAGATTCTGCTGCTGATCTTCGCGGCGGTCACACTCGGTGGCCTCGGTACCGCGTTTGGCGCTCTCATCGGCTCGCTCATCGTCGGACTCTTCATCGAGATCTCGACACTGTGGATTCCGTCCGACATGAAGTATGTCGGGGCGCTCGTGATCCTCATCCTCGTCCTGTTAGTACGGCCGCAAGGAATCTTGGGCCGCAAAGAGAGAATCGGCTAGGAGTACACCATGGTTGATTTCTGGCAAATCCTTCAGAACGGCGCCGTCGAGCTCATCAGCCCGACGACGGCCGCATACGCGCTGGCCGCCCTGGGTCTCGCGATCCACTTCGGCTACACCGGGTTGCTCAACTTCGGGCAGGCCGGGTTCATGGCAATCGGTGCCTACGGCTACGCGATATCCACCCTCACCCTCGGCTTCCCCGTCTGGGGCGCCGTGCTGGTCGGAATCGGCGGCTCTGTGGTGTTCGCCCTGATCCTCGGGATACCCACGCTGCGTCTGCGCGCCGACTATTTGGCGATCGTGACGATTGCGGCATCCGAGATTTTGAGGCTCATCTTCACCACAAACTCTCTGGATGCCGTCACGGGCTCTGCAGACGGCCTCAGCGGCTACAAGGGCGGCTTTGCGGCCCTCAACCCGATCCCGGCAGGCACGTACGGATTCGGTCCGTTCACGATGAACGAGTACGACCTGTGGCTGCGGATCGTGGGCTGGACGCTCGTGATCGTCATGGGCCTTCTCGCCTGGCAGCTCATGCGCAGCCCGTGGGGCCGCGTGATCAAGGGCATCCGCGAAGACGAGGATGCCGTGCGCGCCCTCGGCAAGAACGTCTACTTCTACAAGATGCAGTCGCTGATTCTCGGCGGCGTCTTCGGAACTCTCGGTGGCATGATCTTCGTCCTGCCGCGAGCGGTGGTTCCCGCGAACTACGCGACGACGCTGACGTTCTTCATCTACACGATCCTGCTGCTCGGTGGAGCGGCAACGATCCTGGGGCCGATCGTCGGCTCCGTCATCTTCTGGGTGCTGCTCTCGGTCGTCTCGGGCTTCGTTGCCCGCGCCCAGGCCGTCGGTTGGTTCCCGGGTATGTCGAGCGTTCAGGCCGGCCAAACTCGATTCATCATCGTCGGGGTGGTCCTGATGTTATTGGTGATATTCAGACCCCAGGGCATCTTCGGCAACAAGAAGGAGTTGTCCTTTGTCAAGTAGCGCGAAGCCCAACACGCAAGCCCGTCAAGTCGGTCGACCTCCACGTCGGCGACTATGTTCCGGGCGTAGCCAAGAGCGATCCGATCATCGTCGCCGATCACGTCAAGCGGTCGTTCGGTGGACTCACCGCCGTCGACGTCGATCACCTCGAGATTCCCCGAAACGCGATCACCGCGCTCATCGGGCCCAACGGGGCGGGCAAGACGACGTTCTTCAACCTGCTCACCGGGTTCGACAAGCCGGACACGGGCTCGTGGACGTTCGCGGGCACCTCGCTCGCTGGCATCCCGTCGTTCAAGGTTGCTCGGCTCGGCCAGGTGCGCACCTTCCAGCTCACCAAGGCCCTGGCTCTGCTCACCGTGCTCGACAACATGAAGCTCGGCGCGAAGGGGCAGAAGGGCGAGAACATGTTCTACGCCCTGCTTCCGTGGCTGTGGCGCAAGCAGGAGGAAGCAAACGAGGCGAAAGCGATGGAGCTTCTCGCCCGGTTCAAACTCGACACCAAGGCCGACGACTTCGCCGCCAGCCTGTCGGGCGGGCAACGCAAACTCCTCGAGATGGCGCGCGCCCTCATGAGCGACCCCACTCTGGTGATGCTCGACGAACCGATGGCCGGTGTCAACCCGGCGTTGACGCAGTCGCTGCTCGATCACATTCTCGACCTGAAGAAGCAGGGCATGACCGTGCTGTTCGTCGAGCACGACATGCAGATGGTGAGCCACATCGCGGACTGGGTCGTCGTGATGGCCGAAGGCAAGATCGTTGCCGAAGGTCCACCCGACGTTGTCATGCGTAACCCCGCCGTCATCGATGCCTATCTGGGCAGCCACCACGACTCTGACCTCGGGGATGACCCGCGCGAGAGCGAAATCGAAAAAGACATTAAGGAGCTGCTCGATGACGACGACAAGTCCTGAGGTGGTCGGCAAGAGCGCTGCCTCCACGCCCGTCGTTGAGGTCAGAGACGTCACGGCGGGGTACCTGCCCGGAGTGAACATCCTCAACAGCTGTTCTCTGATCGCGAATCAGGGCGAGCTGATCGGAATCATCGGGCCCAACGGCGCGGGAAAGTCGACGCTGCTCAAGGCGATCTTCGGCCTCGTGAAGGTGCGTGAAGGTTCCGTTCTGCTCAACGGCGACAACATCACCGGACTCAAGGCCAACAAGCTGGTGTCCCGTGGTGTCGGCTTCGTGCCGCAGACCGAGAATGTGTTCCCGACGCTCACGATCCGGGAGAACCTTGAGATGGGCTTGTACCAGAAGCCCAAGGGCATCAAGGAGCGCCTCGAGTTTGTTATCGACATCTTCCCCGAGTTGGGAACCCGGCTGGCGCAGCGTGCCGGCTCGCTCTCGGGCGGCGAGCGCCAGATGGTCGCGATGAGCCGCGCGCTCATGATGGGACCGCACGTTCTGCTGCTCGACGAGCCGTCGGCCGGCCTGAGCCCCGTGCGGCAGGACGAGGCGTTCCTGCGGGTCAAGGAGATCAACAAGGCGGGTGTGACAACCATCATGGTCGAGCAGAACGCTCGCCGCTGCCTGCAGATCTGTGACCGGGGCTACGTGCTCGACCAGGGCACCGACGCGTACACCGGTACCGGACGTGAACTACTGGGCGATCCGAAGGTCATCTCGCTTTACCTGGGCACGCTCGGCGAGGACTAGACGACGTTCTGAACGACGAAGGGCCGGGATTGCGCATCCCGGCCCTTTCTCGTTGCCCTGGGGCCGTACAGCGCCACCCAGCCCGGCGCGGCACCACGGCGCCGCGCACTGTGAAACCAGAAAGGGCCCCGGCCGAAGCCGGGGCCCTTCTGAGTTACCTAACGCGAATTAGTTAATGCGCGTGTAGGTGTTGTCTGCACCGTACTGGTAGATACCGATGGTCGCCTCGGTCGGGTCGCCGTTCTCATCGAACGTGATCGGACCGGAGTTGCCGTCGTAGTCCACTACGCCACCGTCGAGGATGATCTGAGCAGCTGACGCGAAGTCAGTCGCCTTCGTTCCATCGCCGGTGCCGCCCGAGACTTCCTGCAGCTTGGCCGCGATGGCCTTGCCGTCAACCGAGTTGGCCGCGAGCGCCGCGAGGGCGATCAGCACGACTGCGTCGTAGGACTCTGCCGCGTAGGAGAAGTCCTTCAGGCTCGGGTCAACCTCGAGCAGGCGGTCGGTGAAGTCACCGAGCGTGCCCACGTCGAGACCGGGCAGGGTGCCCTTGGAGCCGTCAAGGGCTCCAGCGGCGAACTCTGCGCTGTAGTCAGACAGGTTACCGTCCACGAAGTACAGCGGGCCGGTGTAACCGGCGCCACGCAGCGCGGGAACGATGATCTTTGCCTCGTCGAAGGTGACGAGGGCGATCGCGTCGGGGTTAGCCGCCAGGACCTCAGAGATCTGCGTCGTGAATACCGAGTCACCCGTGTTGAACAGCGGGGACGCGACGACGGTGCCGCCGGCTGCCTCGAAGGTCTCAGTGAGCTTCTTGGTCAGGCCGGTGCCGTAGGAGTCGTTCAGCTCGATAATTCCGAGGTTCTCGACGCCATCGGCTGCGATGAGGTTACCGAGCACTTCACCCTGGAGAACGTCCGAGGGGGCGGTGCGCCAGTAGAGGCCGTCATCGGCGTAGTCGGTGAAGTCGATCGACGTGTTCGCCGGGGAGAACTCAATGACTCCCGCTCCGGTGATCTGGTCGATGATCGTCTTCGAGACACCCGAGGATGCCGCACCAACGATTGCCGAAACACCCAGCGACAGCAGGTCGGTCGCGGAGACCGTTGCGATGTCGGTGGTCGTGTCGCCGGAGTCGCGGTACTCGACCTCGACCGTAATGCCGACGTTGGCTTCGTTGATCTCCTTGACTGCGAGTGCAACTCCGGCTTCTTCGGGCGGGCCGAGGAACGCGAGAGTACCACTCTGCGGAAGGATCGTGCCGATCTTCAGGGTCAGCGGCTCGCGGGGGCCAGTGGTGGATCCCGGCTCAGCAGTCGGCGTGCAGCCACTGAGAACCAGTGCGCTTGCACCCACGATGGCAATGCCACCGAGGATCGACTTGAGGGACCGCGAGCGCGAGGCGGATGCCTTCACGAATACGCTCATGTTGCTCCTTGCGTTTTGATGTGTTGGGACACGGCACGGCGAAGCAGTGCTGTGTGTTCACGGTATTCGGCATCCGCGTCTTTCACAATACGAGCGGGTTACAGCCCTGTAACGCAGGCACGATCGTTACTTTTCGTGACCTTTCACGCAAATGACGACGAAATCCGTCGAATCCTCACCCCGCGACGATTCCCCGGGCAAAAACGAACTTGTTCTCGGCATTGAAGGTGAAAAGTCCGTAGTACGCGGGCGAGACATCATGCTCCGCTGTGAAGTTGAGCGGGCCGGACACTCCGTCGTAGTCGATGTCACTTTCGGTCTTGAGAACGTCGACACACTCGGCAAAGCTCGTGCACTTGATTCCGCCGCTCGAGACGTCGGTCAGCGTCGAGGCGATGGATGCTCCGCCATCGTCCCGCGCGACAATCGCGGCGAGCGCCGCCAGGATCGTTGCGTCGTATGCCTCCGACGCGTAGCGGAACTGGGTGAGCTTCGAGTTGGTCGTCTTGAGCCGCGCCGTGAACGCAGCATCCGGTTGGAAGCCCTCGATGATTCCGTTGACGCCCTTGATCAGACCGGCCGGCAACGCCTGAGAATAGTCTCCCGTGTTCTGAGTCGTCAGCCACAGCTTCGATGCGCCGAAACCGGCAGCAACGAGCTTGGTGATGAGCGCCTTCGTCTCAGCGAGGGAGGTGTACGAGGTGACGAGGACAACGGCATCCGGTGCCGCCGTCTTGACGTCGTCGATCACCGCCGTGTACTTCGTGTCGGTGGCAGGCACACTCACCGATGCCACGACCGTGCGTCCCGTCGCCCCAAGCGCGTCGGTCAGAACCGGCACGAGCGCCTTGCCCAAGTCGTCATTGATGTAGACGATCGCGACCTTCTTGGCATCCGAGCCGGCGATTGCCTTGGCAAGGGCAAGCCCTTGGCGACCATAGCTGGGCACGGTGCGGAAGAAATACTCGCTGCCGACCACGCCGCTCAGGCCGGGCAGGGTGGCGGCGGGAGAAATGACGACGACTCCGTTCTCTGCCGCCGTGGGAATGATGCGCTCGGCGAGTGCCGACGACGACGGGCCGACAACGACGTCGACCCCCTTGTCGAGCAGGCCGGTCATCGACTCCTCGACCTTGGCGGTTCTCGCATCGCCCGAGTCGCTGTGAACTACCTCGACGGGAGCCCCGTTGACCCCGCCCGCGGCGTTGATCTCCGCAATTGCGGTGTCGACGCCCGCCGCCTGCGCTGCCCCCAGGAACGCAAAGGTGCCCGTAGTGGGCACCAGCGCCCCGATTCGGAGCACGCCGTCGCCGGTGGCAGCGAGTGTCGCCGTGGGGATAGGACTGGCTGTGGACACCGGTTGCGGCGCCGAGCATCCCGCAAGCATGGCAACAACCGCGAGCCCGCCAGCGACACTCGCGAGGCGTCCACGGGTCATATCAGCTCCCTCCGCACGGTTCTGGAGGAAGAGTATCGGCGATGGAACATATCCACCGTGAGGATCGCCAGCGCGATCCACACCATGCCGAAGCCCAGCCAGCGTTCCACGGGCATCGGTTCTTTGAGGATGAGCACTCCGATTGCGAGCTGAAGGATCGGCGCGAGGTATTGAGCAAGTCCGAGGTACACGAGCGGGATTCTGCGCGCCGCGGCCGCAAACATGAGCAGCGGGATTGCCGTGGCAATGCCGACGGTCGAAAGCAGGGCGGTGTGTAGCGGGGAAATGGTGCCCAGAGTAAGCCCCGTGGTGAGGGCGACCACCACGAGGGCCGCGATCGCGAGCGGGCTGAGGATCGCGGTCTCGACGGTGAGCCCGCCGATGGCATCCACGCTGGGGCCCACCCGCTTCTTGACGAGGCCGTAGAGCCCGAAGCTGAACGCGAGACTCAACGCGATCCAGGGGAAGGTGCCGTAACCGACCGCCAAGACCAATACCGCCGCGGCACTTACCCCGACCGCTATCCACTGCAGCGGACGCAGCCTCTCGCGAAGAACCAGTACGCCCAGAAGCACGGTGACAATGGGGTTGGTGAAGTAGCCGAGGGATGCCTCGATGACGTGGTCACTCAGGGTCGCGTAGATGAACACCGACCAGTTGATCAGGATTACCACGGAGGCCAGAGTCAACGCGGCCATCGAGCGACGGTCCCGCAGGATCACACGGAGCCTGACCCAGCCGCGGGTCACCGTGAGCAACACGGCGCAGAAGGCGAGCGCGAGAACGATGCGCCACGAGACAATCTCGACCGCACCGGTGGGTGCGACCACGATGAACAACAGCGGCAGGAACCCCCAGAGCACGTATGCGCCGACGGCGAACAGCAGTCCAGAGGGCGAGACTCGCTCGTGATGGTGGGTTGGCGTGACGGGCACTGGCTCAGCCTACGGCCGCCGGGGACAACAGAAGGCCCGGTGGCAGAACCACCGGGCCTTCTGGCACAAACGTGACGAAACTAGCGCACGACCACCGCGAGCACGTCGCGAGCCGAGAGAACGAGCAGGTCTTCGCCGCCGTACTTCACCTCGGTGCCGCCGTACTTGGAGTAGATGACCTTGTCGCCTACTGCGATGTCGAGCGGTACGCGGTTGCCGTTGTCGTCGATGCGACCGGGGCCGACTGCCACGACCTCGCCCTCCTGGGGCTTCTCCTTGGCAGTGTCTGGGATGACCAGGCCTGAGGCCGTGGTCGTCTCCGCGTCGACCTGCTTGATGACAATTCGATCTTCGAGCGGCTTGATGGACACCGACACGGTTGACCTCTTTCCAAAACTTGGGGACTGGCACACTCCCTGTGAGAGTGCCAGATCAACTATAGGCCTTGGTTGGCACTCGATCAACGTGAGTGCCAGAAATCGACGAGGTCGATAGCCGGTGAGCCCGATCGCGAGGTGATCCCCGGTACCGTGAACTCATGGATCAGGCCGAACTGCGCGAGCTTTTCTCCGTGGACGGGCTGCGGCTCCTCGACTCGCTGCCGAAATACTCGTCAGCGGCCGATGTGGTGCGCACGGTCGCTGACCTTCGCGCGGCGGGGCACTCCCCCGGCCTCGTCGCCGCAGTGCTGAGCCAAGCCAAGCTGCGGGCCAAGGCCGAGGCCAAGTTCGGGCCGTTCGCGGCGTCCATGCTCTTCACCGAGGCCGGGCTGGAGCAGGCAACACGACTGAGCGTTGCGGCGCAGCACGCCGGCCGTTTTCAGCGAGCGGGTCTCAGCTGGATCGCCGATCTCGGCTGCGGAATCGGGGCGGATGCCCTCGCGATCGCCGCGCTCGAACTCGAGGTCACCGCCGTCGAGCGTGACGAGGTGACCGCCGCGATCGCCGCCTACAACCTGGCCGCCTGGTCGAACGCGCGGGTCGAGCACGCCGACGCCGAAGCATTCGAGCTCGCGGGCGTCGACGGGGTCTATCTCGATCCAGCGCGACGCGACGGCACCAAGCGGCTGCGCGATCCGGCCGACTGGTCACCAAGCCTCGACTTCGCGTTCGGGCTAGCACGAGCGTCTTCCCGTGGGGGTCAAGCTCGGGCCGGGCATCGACCGTGCCCTCATTCCAGACGACGCCGAGGCGCAGTGGGTGTCTGTCGACCGCGAAGTCGTCGAGCTGGGCCTGTGGTTCGGCCCGCTCGCCCGTGAAGGCATTCGCCGTTCGGCGCTCGTGGTCTCAGACCGCGGCACGGCGGAGCTCACCGCGAACGCCGACAGCGAGGATGCCGCGGTCGGCACGCTCGGCGCGGTACCTGTACGAGCCCGACGGTGCTGTCATCCGGGCCAGACTCATCGGCGACCTCGCCCGTCAGCTCGACGCGCGGATGCTCGATCGAACGATCGCCTACGCGACGTCTGACACCGCAGTCGACACTCCGTTCGCATCTCGATTCGAGGTCGTCGCCGACTTCGCGCTCGACCAGCGCTCGCTAAAACGCGAACTGGCGTCGCGCGGAATCGGCACGCTCGAGATCAAGAAGCGCGGCGTCGACATCGACCCGGCGGCGTTCCGCACCGCGCTCGCCCCCAAGGGCGATAACAGCGCGACCCTGATTCTCACCCGTGTCGCGGGAAAGCGACGCGCGATTCTCGCCGACCGGGCTTAGAAGTTCGAGTAGCTCGACTGGGTGATCGAGATGATGAACACGAACCAGATGATGAACCCGATCGTGACGATGACCCCGAGAGCAATGCCGATGTATCCGGTGACGATTCCGGTCATCCAAAACGGCTTCGCGTGCGGCTGGCTCTTCTGGGCCATGTGACCGGTGATCACCGCGGCGATCGACACGAGCAAGCCGAAGAACAACCCGGCGATTCCCAGAATCATCGAGGTGATGCTAAGGCCCTGCGGGGGGCCGGCGGGCGGCGGGGAATAGGCGTACCCGGGTGCGCCGTAGACGGGAGCAGCGGGCGGGGCCGGCGGCGCGGTCGACACGGGCGCTGCGGCGACCGTAGCTGGCACCGCAGCTGCCGGTGCGGCGGCGGGCGGGGGCACCGGAATGGCTGGCGCGGTGGTCTTGGCTGCCGTGGTCTTGGCTGCCGTGCTCTTCGCCGATGTGGCCTTCGGGGCGGCCTTGGGCGCCGCCTTCGCGGCCGGTGCCGGCTCGATCGGAGGGACAGGCGGCGGGGTCACGCCAGTCGGGGGAACGGGAACCGGGGGTACGCCTTTGCTGTCTTTCGCTGCCATGTGAAGCTCCTTGAAGTCGGTACTCCGAGCCTATAACGACGAACTGGCCCGCGTCCGTGGACGCGGGCCAGCACGGGTCAGACTGCTAGTAGCCGTAAGATCCGGCGGTTCCAATGATCAGGAACGGAAGAACGAGCGAGAAGACGAAGATCAGGATCCAGACCACGGTGAAGATATAGCCGAGAACGGTTCCTGCCAAAGCCAGGCCGTGTCCGGCCTCGCCCGTCTTCTTGATCTGGCCCAGCGCAATGTGACCGACGACGATGCCCGCGAGCGGGAATACGAATGCGGCGACGAGGGCGATGATCGCCAGAACGTTGGTGGGGCGGCCCGCTGCTGGGGCCGGAGTTGCTTCGGTCATGAGGATGATCTCCTTGGGTAGTTGCCGGAATAGCGTGCCCATAGTGGCAGGCCCGACCAGCACTGTCAACGGGCCCCCCGGAGTGTTACCGTCGGCGCACTACGCCTGAATTGTCGTAACCGGCAGGGTGGAGTCGGCTCCGAAATCGAGATCGGACGCCGGATGCCCCGCCATGACGAGCTGAGCGCCGAGAGCCGCGATCATCGCCCCGTTGTCGGTGCAGAGGCTGAGCGGCGGAATCCGCAACTCGATTCCGGCCGCTGCGCACCTCTCGGCAGCGACCTGCCTAACCCGGGCGTTGGCAACAACTCCGCCGCCCAGCAGCAGGCGAGGCACTCCGAGATCGGTGCAGGCCGCGATGGCCTTGGTGAGCAGAACATCGACCACCGCCTCGCGGAAGCTCGCGGCGACATCCGCGAGAGGCACCTCGTTACCCGCGTCGCGCTCGCGCTCCACCCACCGCGCCACAGCGGTCTTCAGCCCAGAGAACGAGAAGTCGTACCGATGCTTCTCGAGGTCTTTCGGCAGGCTCAGCCCGCGCGGAAAACGGATGGCCTTGGGGTCACCGCCGGCCGCGACTCGATCGATCTCCGGGCCGCCGGGGTAGGGCAGCCCGAGCAGGCGGGCGACCTTATCGAAGGCCTCCCCCGCCGCGTCGTCAATCGTCTCGCCGAGCAACTCAACGTCGCTGACGAGATCGCGTACGAGCAACAGCGAGGTGTGACCGCCCGACACGAGCAGGGCGACCGTGGGGTAGTCGAGCGGGCCGGAACTCGACGATGCTCGATCACCGGTGGTCGGCGCGTCAGCCCCGGTGGTCGAGCGTGTCGAGACCCCCGTCAGGACATCGGCGCCGACATGACCGACGAGGTGATTCACCGCGTAGATCGGCTTGTCGAGCGAGAGCGCGAGCGCCTTTGCCGCACCGACCCCGACCATGAGGGCACCAGCAAGGCCGGGGCCGCTCGTCACGGCGATGGCATCCAGCTCGGCGAGCGTCACCCCAGCGTCCGCGAGAGCACGCGTCAGAGCCGGCGTCAGCGCCTCGAGGTGGGCGCGAGCCGCAACCTCCGGAACGACCCCGCCGTAGCGGGCGTGCTCGTCCATCGACGACGAAATGACGTTGGCCAGCAGCGTGGAGCCGCGCACGATCCCGATGCCGGTCTCGTCGCAGCTGGTCTCGATCCCCAGCACGAGCGGCTGGGCGAGCGGCGCGGTCATGCCGTGGCCGTTCTCGGAGCGGGGATGGTCAACCGCATCACCACGGCGTCGACACCGTCAGGCTGGTAGTAGCGGGGGCGCACGGCAAGAACCTCGAAGCCCAACGACTCATAGAGCGCCTGCGCTCCCGGGTTGTCGGCACGAACCTCGAGGAACACCTCGGTCGCCCCACGCTCCCGCGCCTCGTCAATCAACCGGAGCATGAAGACCCTGCCGAGACCCTGCCGACGCGCGTCAACCGCGACGCCGATGGTCTGGATGTCCGCCTGCGGCTCTCTCGGCGGCGCGCGAAGACCCGCGTAGCCGTCGATGCGTGCCGGATCCTCCGGCGGGAACGCCACGAGGTAGTACCCGTTCCTGTCGCCGAGCTCGGCCAGCATCGTCTGCGGCGACCACGCGTCCGAAGCGAACAGCGACGACTCGAGCGCCATGATGGAGTCGAGATCGTCGGGCGTCGCCCTTCGCAGCTGCCAGGTCACGCGGTCACCCGCTTGGGGCCGGCCGAGATGGTGACATCGGGTGAGCGGAGATAGAGCGCCTCGTCGGCGGCGAACGGGCGGGAGTTGGCGAAGGCGAGCTCGGCGACCATGCCGAGCGCGCCCGCGGAGACCTGTCCGTCGTCCAGCACCAGGTAGCCGCTGTAGCCGGGCACGGCACTCTCGAGCTCGCTGGCCTTGGCGAGGGTAGGGCCGGCGGTGCGCATCGGGAGGCCGGCGGCATCCGATCCGGAGTATGTGCTCCAGTAGACCTCGTGGCGGCGCGCATCGGTTACGACGAGTACCGGGCCAGCGGCGCGGTAGGCGATCGCGTCGTGACTGACGATCGGCACGACCTGCTTGCCGGCGCCGAACGCGAAAGCGCGAGCGGCGGCGATCCCGACGCGGAGTCCCGTGAAGGGCCCGGGCCCCATCCCGGCGACGACACCGGATAAGTCGGTTACAGCCACGCCCGAGTCGACGAGGCAATCCCGGATCAGGTGCCCAATGACCTCGGCGTGGCGACGCGTGTCTGGAGAACTGTGCTCGGCGAGGATGCCACCGTTCAGATCGACGATGGCGACGCTCGTGCCCGCTGAGGTGTCAATTGCGAGCAGCATCAACCCACCTCTCCCAGCGCTCGCCGTGACCGGTGAGAGTCACTTCGCGCGGCTCAATCTCGGCGGACTCGTCTCCGCCGTGCGGGCGCACGATGTCTACCTGAAGCCAGTCGTCCGTTATCCCGTCGGTCAGCCCGGCACCCCATTCGACGACGACTATGGATGCCGCGAAGTCGATATCGAGATCATCGAGCTCCATGGCGCTGCGGAGTCTGTACGCGTCGACGTGCACGAGGGGCGGGAGGCCGTCACGCGGGTGAGTGCGAGCCAGCACAAAGGTCGGGCTGGTCACGGCGCCACGCACCCCGAGCGCCTCGCCGATGCCGCGGGTCAGCGTCGTCTTGCCTGCCCCGAGCTCCCCATTGAGCAGCACGAGATCCCCCGCGCTGAGCTCGCCCGCAATGCGTGCGCCGAACTGCCCCATCGCCTCGGGCGACGCGATCGATAGGGTCGTCATGGGTAGCGCCTCGTGACCCGAGGTCCGATCCTGGTCACGATCTCGTAGTTGATGGTTCCCGCCCACTGCGCCCAGTCGGTCGCGGTTGGCGCGCCGGTTCGATCATCACCGAACGCGACCGCACGATCACCCACCAGCACCCGGTGATCGCCGACATCGACGACCAACTGGTCCATCGCGATGCGACCGGCCACGCGGTGCCTGACGCCCTCGATCGACACCTGTGCGTTACCGGACGCGCTCCGCGGCATTCCATCGGCATAGCCGAGCGGCACCAACGCGAGGGTTGTGTCCCGGTCTGCGACAAAGTCGTGACCGTACGACACCCCGTGCCCGGCCCGCACCCGCTTGACTGCGACGACGGATGCCGCGAGCTCCATCGCGGGACGCAGTTTCGCGACGGGGCGGTCGTTGGGCGCCAGCCCGTACACCCCGATGCCCAGCCGCACCATGTCGTACCGAGCGGCCGGGGCGTACAACGCGCCCTCGGTCGCGGCGAGGTGAAGCAAGTCCGGCGTGAGCCCGGCGGCGCGCGCCGCCTCAACGGCCGCCTCGAATGCGGCGATCTGTGCGGCATCCGCGGCCTCTCCGGCGTTGGCCAGATGGCTCCAGATTCCGCGCACGTGGATCCGTCCCGCGCGCTCGTGTGCTGCGGCCGCGGCGACGAGCTCGAGCCACTGGGTCTCGTCGGCACCGTTGCGCCCCAGGCCGGTGTCGACCTTGAGCTGCACCTGCGCCACCCCGGATGCCGCGGCAACCGCCTCGAGCTGCTGCGGGTAGTTCACCCCGATGTCGACGCCCGCCGCAATCGCCGGTCCAAAGTCGAGCGTCGGATCGTGCAGCCAGGCGAGCACCGGCGCGGTGATGCCGGCAGCGCGCAGTTCGAGGGCTTCGTCGACATCCGCGACGCCGAGCCACTCGGCACCCGCATCGACCGCGGCCGCGGCCACCGGGATCGCCCCGTGACCGTACCCGTTGGCCTTGACGATGACCATGGAGGGGACGCCGGTCGCCGCGCGCAGAGTGGTGATGTTGGAGGCGATCGCGTCGAGGTCGATGACCGCTTCGCGCATCATGACTCGGCCACCACGTAGGCGATCGCGACCCCGGCGTCGTGTGCCATCGACAGGTGCACCGAGGTGATTCCGCGCGCGTCGGCGATCGCCCTCGTGGAGTTGTGCAATTCGAACGACGGATTTCCGAGGGTGTCGTTGATCACCCGCATGTCGTGCCAGGTCACTCCGCTCGAATCACCCAGCGCCTTGATGAGCGCCTCTTTCGCGGCGAATCGACCGGCGAGCGAGCGCAGGGGCATCGGCTGGCCATCTTTGACCTGTTCGCTCTCAGCGAACAAGCGGGAAATCAGGCTCGGGGTTCGTTGAAGAGCCCGCTCAAACCGAGCGAGATCAACGATATCGACGCCAATCCCGACGATCATTTAGCAGACCTCCACGCGGTCACTCCACCGTGACGGACTTGGCGAGGTTGCGGGGCTGGTCGACATCGAGACCCTTCGCGGCCGCGAGTTCCATCCCGAAGATGTGCAGCGGCACAACGGCCAACAGGGGCTCGAAGAGGCTCCCGGCGAGCGGAATCGGGATCACCTCGTCGGCGAACGGGAGCACAGCGGCATCCCCCTTCTCGGCAATCGCAATGACGCGGGCGCCGCGCGCGCGAATCTCCTGAATGTTCGAGACGACTTTGGGGTGCAGCGAGTTCGGGTCGCGCGGGACTCGGAACGATGACGATGACGACCTGGCCCGGCTCGATCAACGCGATCGGACCGTGCTTGAGCTCACCCGCCGCGAAGCCCTCGGCGTGGATGTAGGCGAGCTCCTTGAGCTTCAGAGCACCCTCCAGAGCGATCGGGTAGCCCACGTTGCGCCCGAGGAAGAGCACGGACTGCGTGTCAGTCATCCAATGGGCGAGCTGGGCGATCTCTGCCTGCGAGACCTCGAGCACCTCCGCGATCTTGTCCGGAATCGCCTGAAGCTCGACGACGGCCTCGCGCGCAACCTCGTCGGAGATCGTTCCGCGCACCGAAGCGATGTGCAGGCCGATGAGGTACAGCGCCGTCACCTGGGCGACGAACGCCTTGGTGGATGCCACGGCGACCTCGGGCCCGGCGTGCGTGTACACGACGGCCTTCGACTCGCGAGGGATCGTCGCGCCCTGGGTGTTGCACACCGAGAGCACCTGAGCGCCGGCGGCCTTCGCGTGCTGCACCGCGACGAGGGTGTCCATAGTCTCGCCGGACTGGCTGATCGAGATGACGAGAGTCTTCTCGGTAAGGATCGGGTTGCGGTAGCGGAACTCGTGCGCCAACTCGACGTCGACGGGGACTCGCGCCCACTGCTCGATTGCGTACTTGCCGAGCATCCCCGCGTAGGCGGCGGTGCCGCAGGCGACAATGACGATGCGGTCGATACCCGCGAGCACCTCGTCACCGATCGGGTCGAGTTCGCCAAGGCGCACGACTCCGTCGTGGACGCGACCGAGAATGGTGTTGCCGACGGCCTCCGGCTCCTCGCTGATCTCCTTTGCCATGAAGCTGGACCAGCCGCCCTTTTCGCTGGCCGAGGCATCCCACGCAATATCGAACTCTTCTGTCTCGACGGTGTTGCCGTCGAAGTCGATGACGTCGACCGAGTCCGGTCGAATCGTCACGATCTGGTCTTGCCCGATGGCTACCGCGCGCCGCGTGAACTCAACGAACGCCGCAACGTCGGAGCCGAGGAAGTTCTCGCCGTCACCCAGGCCGATCACGAGCGGTGAGTTGCGGCGAGCGCCGACAACGACGCCGGGCTTGTCCTCGTGCATGATCAGCAGAGTGAAGGCGCCGTGCAGACGTGCCACGACGAGCCGCATGGCCTCGGTGAGGTCACCCGTCTGCTCGTACTCGCGGGCGACCAGAAGAGCCGCGACCTCGGTGTCGGTCTCGCTCGCAAACACCGCGCCCTCGCCGAGCAACTCCTGCTTGAGGTCGGCAAAGTTCTCGATGATGCCGTTGTGGATCAGAGCGAGCTTGCCGTCGGCGCTCAGATGAGGATGCGCGTTGCGGTCGGTCGGCCCGCCGTGCGTGGCCCAACGGGTGTGCCCGATGCCGGTCGCACCGTTGCCCAGCGGGCGGTCGCCCAGGTCATCGATGAGCACCTGGAGCTTGCCGGCCCGCTTGCGGGTGCCGATGTGTCCGGCGTTGTCGATGACGGCAACGCCCGCCGAGTCGTAGCCTCGGTACTCGAGGCGCTTCAGGCCACCGAGTAGTACCTCAAGACTCTTGTTGTCACCGACGTATCCCACAATTCCACACATGTAGTCGATATTAGGTGCCGAAACTGGCAGTCGGGTCACGGCTAGGCTTTAGCGGTGCTAGACACCACGGGACAGGGCGGAGCGCAGTTCACGCCGTTCCTCGAACTTGATCGGCAGGCGTGGGCCGCGCTCGCCCCGACCATGACCGCGCCTCTGACCCAAACGGAGCTCATCGAGCTACGTGGGCTAGGCGACACGCTCGATCTCACCGAGGTCGCCGAGGTGTACCTACCGCTCAGTCGGCTGCTCAATCTGTACGCCGAGGGTGCCCGCAACCTCCATCAGGCGACCACAGCGTTTCTCGGCGCCAAGTCGGCACACACCCCGTTCGTGATCGGAGTCGCAGGATCGGTCGCCGTCGGAAAGTCCACGGTGGCTCGGCTCCTGCGCGAACTGCTCGCCCGGTGGGAGGGAACGCCTCGAGTCGAGTTGGTCACCACGGACGGGTTCCTGTTCCCCAACGCCGAACTGCAGCGACGCGGCATCCTCGACCGCAAGGGATTCCCGGAGAGCTACGACCGCCGAGCGCTGCTGCGCTTCGTGAGCATGGTCAAGAGTGGCGCCGGCGAGGTGAAGGCACCGTTCTACTCGCACCTGGCCTACGACATCGTCCCCGACGCCGAGATCACCGTGCGCGCGCCCGACGTTCTCATCGTCGAGGGTCTCAACGTGCTTCAGCCCCCCGCGCCCGGCCGCAAGCTCGCGGTCAGCGACCTGTTCGACTTCTCGATCTACGTGGATGCTCGCACTTCAGACATCGCTGGATGGTACGTCGATCGATTCCTGAGCCTGCAGCGCGGGGCATTCGCCAACCCCAACTCCTACTTTCACCGGTTCGCGAGCCTCACCCCCGACGAGGCCCGCGCGCGTGCCACCGAGATCTGGACGACGATCAACGAGCCGAACCTCGTGCAGAACATCCTGCCGACCCGGCCTCGGGCATCCCTGGTGCTGCGCAAGGCCTCGAATCACACCGTGTCGAGCGTGTTGCTGCGCAAGACCTGACCTCGACGAGGGCGCGGATTAGAGCGCGAGACGCTCGCGAACGACTTCGGCGAGCGAGTGGGCGATCTCGTCGGCGATCTCCTGGTGTTCCGCCTCCACCATCACGCGAACCATCGGCTCGGTGCCCGAGGGGCGCAGCAAGACCCGGCCGGTGTTCCCGAGGCGCGCCTCGGCCTCGACGACGGCCTGGGCTATGACCTCGTCCGAGCGCAGAGCGTGATGATCGACGCCGCGAACATTGACGAGCACCTGCGGGAACACCGTCATGACGGCGGCGAGCTCGGCGAGCGGCTTGCCTGTGCGAGCCATCTCGGCGACAAGATGCAGGCCAGTGAGGATGCCGTCACCGGTGGTCGCGAAGTCGGTCATGATGACGTGGCCGGACTGCTCTCCGCCGAGCGAGAGTCCGTGTTCGCCCAGCGCCTCGAGAACGTAGCGGTCGCCGACGCCGGTCTCGCGCATCGATATGTTGTGTTCGGCCATCGCGCGCTTCAGCCCGAGATTGCTCATGACTGTGGCCACGAGCGTGCGGTCAGCGAGCACGCCACGTTCGGCCATGGCCACGGCCAGGATCGCCATGATCTGATCGCCATCGATGTGGTTGCCGTCGCGATCCACGGCGAGGCAGCGGTCGGCGTCACCATCGTGGGCGATGCCGACATCCGCGCCATGCTCGAGCACAGCCTTCGCCAGATTGTCGAGGTGGGTCGACCCGACGCCGTCATTGATGTTGAGTCCGTCGGGGTCTGCGCCGATCACGGTCACCCGCGCCCCGGCATCCGTGAACACCTGGGGCGATACGCCCGCGGCCGCGCCGTTCGCGCAGTCGAGAACGACGTGAATACCATCGAGGCGATTCGGCAGGGTCGACAGCAGGTGAACGAGGTAGCGGTCCTCGGCGTCGGCGAATCGCTGAATGCGTCCGACCTCTTTACCGGCGGGCGCGAGCTTCGCTTCGCCCAGGGCTGCCTCGATGCGGTCCTCGACCTCGTCGGGCAGCTTCGTGCCGCCGCGAGCAAAGAACTTGATGCCGTTGTCGGGGGCCGGGTTGTGGCTGGCGGAGATCATGACGCCCAGGTCGGCTTTGAAGTCTCCGACCAGATAGGCGAGGCCCGGGGTCGGGATCACCCCGGCATCGAACACGTCGACACCGGAACTCGCGAGACCAGCAGCAACCACGGAGGCGAGAAACTCCCCCGAGATGCGCGGATCGCGAGCGATGACCGCGATCGGACGACGCCCGGAGGCGCGCCTGCCGTCGGCAACGCGCCCCTTACCGAGCACGAGCGCAGCGGACTGCGCGAGCCCGAGCGCGAGTTCGACCGTGAGGTCGACGTTGGCGAGTCCGCGGACTCCGTCAGTTCCGAATAGCCGAGGCATGCCAGAGACGCTGAACGCGCGCGGCGACTAACGCTTGGAGAACTGCGACGCCTTGCGGGCCTTCTTGAGTCCAGCCTTCTTGCGCTCGATGACGCGGGCGTCACGAGTGAGGAAGCCAGCCTTCTTGAGGGCAGGACGGTTGTTCTCGCGGTCGATCTCGTTGAGCGAGCGAGCAATGGCGAGGCGAAGCGCGCCGGCCTGACCCGAGGGGCCACCGCCGGTGATGCGAGCCGTCACGTCGTAGGCACCAAGCAGGTCGAGCACCTTGAACGGGTCATTGATGAGCTGCTGGTGCAGCTTGTTCGGGAAGTACTCGGCGAGCTCACGGCCGTTGACGACCGCCTTGCCGGTGCCGGGAACGATGCGCACGCGGGCGATCGCCTCCTTGCGGCGACCCACGGCTGCGCCGGGAACGTTGAGAACGGCGCGGGGCGCCTTGGGTGCCGCGTCAGCGGGAGTCTCGGTGGAGTAGCTCTCGAGCACGTCCTCGGCGACTACGTCGCCGGCGAGGGAATCTTCGATCTTGGCCAATTTAGTAAGTCCTTTGTATTTCTCAGCAGCCGCGGCTACTGGGCTACCTGAGAGAGGGTGTACGGCTTGGGCTGCTGTGCGGCGTGCGGGTGCTCGGCGCCCGCGTACACCTTGAGCTTGGTCAGCTGTGCGCGACCAATCGAGTTCTTCGGCAGCATGCCACGGATGGCCTTCTCTACTGCACGCGTCGGGTGCTTCTCGAGCATCTCGGCGTAGGTGGTGGCGGTCAGGCCGCCCGGGTAACCGGAGTGGCGGTACGCCTTCTTCTGCGCGAGCTTGGCGCCGGTGAGGGCAACCTTCTCCGCGTTGATGATGATGACGAAGTCGCCCATGTCCATGTGCGGGGCGAAGGTTGCCTTGTGCTTGCCGCGCAGCAGCGTGGCTGCGTGGCTGGCCAGGCGACCGAGAACGATATCGGTCGCATCGATGATGACCCAGTCGCGCTGAACATCAGCGGGAGTGGGCGAGAATGTACGCGTCACTGAAGAGCTACTTTCGTTGTCGAGGTGTTCGTGAATCCCACTCCCGTGCCTGTTTCGCAGCACGTGCTGACGAAACCAATGCGGTGGAGGGCTCAACCGTGTGTCGCACTTTTGTGGCGAACACAACCTCGTAAGACTAGTCGAGGGTCGCCGGTGGCGTCAAACCGCGGCGCGCGCGGGTTTGTTCGGCCCGAGCGGCTACGGCCGCGTCATCCGGATAGCCGACCTCGATAAGGGTCAAACCCTTCGCGGGCATCACTTTGAACTCGCTGGTGCGAACGGCTTCATCGCGGATGCCGGTGAGCCTGCCGCCCTCCAGCTTGCGCTCCCCCACCGAAACCGCCGCGCCCACGAGTGCGCGCACCATGCTGTGGCAGAACGCATCGGCCTGCAACCGCGCGACGAGCACCCCGGATGCGTCGCGATTCCACTCGAAGGCCTGCAGTTCGCGAATCGTGGTCGCGCCCACCCGCGGACGGCAGTATGCCGCCCAGTCGTGCAGGCCGAGCAACTCGCGGGCCGCGTCGTTCATTCGCTCGATGTCGAGTTCGGCCGGGTACCACACGGTATGGGAGCGCAGCAGCGGGTTGCGTTCGGCTCGGGCATCCGCGATTCGGTACTCGTAGCGGCGGAAGATCGGCGAAAATCGCGCGTCGAAGCCGGGAGGGGCGAGGCTTATGCGCGAGACATGCACGTCGCTGCTGAGCCCCGCAATGCCGTTGAGGCGCTTCGCGAGTACCTCCGTCGGACGCACCGGGCCGCGACCGTGTGGGGTCGCCATGTGCTTGAGTTGCGCCGCAGAAAGGTCGAGGTGGGCGACCTGGCCGGTGGCATGGACCCCGGCATCCGTGCGGCCCGCGACGGTGAGTGTCGGGGTCGGGCCGAACCGCCGGAACACCGTCGCGAGGGCGTCTTCGAGCACCCCCTGAACAGTGCGGATTCCTGGCTGCTTTGCCCAGCCGGTGAACCCGGTGCCCTCATAGGCCAGGTCGAGCCGGAATCGGGTGCCCGGCTCGGTGCGGATCGGGTCGTCGCTCACGGCTGCCAAGTCTAGGCTGAAGGCGAACTTCTTATGAGAACCAGCTCGCCTACCGCCACCGTCGCCGCGACTCCGGAATCACCGGAGACGCCGATTTCGCGCAGGCTCGGCGGGCTCGACGGGCTTCGGGCCATCGCGGTTGTCGCAGTGCTCGGGTACCACCTGCTCCCCGAGGCGGCCGTCGGTGGGTATCTCGGCGTCGACATCTTCTTCGTCATCTCCGGTTTTCTCATCACGTCGCTGCTGATTCGCGAGCACTCCCAGACCGGACGCATCTCGGTTCCGCGGTTTTGGGAACGACGCGCGCGGCGATTGCTGCCAGCGCTCGGGCTCGTCGTAGTCGTGTGCGGGGCGGTCGCCGGCATCGTCGGCGGCGACGTACTCGTGCGGCTCGGATCGCAGGTATTGGGTGCTGCGACCTTCAGTAGCAACTGGGTGTACATCGTTCAGGGCTCGAGCTACTTCACGGAGAGCAGCCCCGAGTTGTTCAGGACGCTGTGGTCGCTCGCGGTCGAGGAACAGTTCTACCTGCTCTGGCCGGGGCTACTGCTGCTCGTGCTTCTGCTGCGGTGGCGCTGGGCGCGGGTCGCGATCGTTACGGTAGCGGCCCTGGCGTCGGCGCTCGCCATGGCATTGATGTTCGCGCCTCCCGGGGATGCCACGCGGGTGTACTACGGAACCGACACGCACAGCTTCGGCCTCGCCATCGGCGCGGCCCTTGCTCTTCTGCTCACTCCTCGGATGCCCGGCCGCATCCTCACCCGCATTCTCGCGCCCCTCGGGGCCGCAGCCGTTGGCGTGCTCGTCGTTCTCGCTTTGGTTATGCCCGCCGACGACGCCTTCGTGACCCGCGGAGGTCTCGTTCTCGTGGCCTTGCTTACCGCTGTCGCGATCGCGGGCTCGGTGGGGGAGAACTCGTGGCTCGCCCGGGGACTCGACCTGCCCGCGCTGAGGTGGATCGGCGAGCGATCGTATGGCCTGTACCTGTGGCACTGGCCGGTGCTCGTGTTGCTCGTTGCCGCACTCCCCTTCGGGATCGCGTGGTGGGTCGCTCCCGCCGCGGCGCTCGTACTGACGGTCCTCGCCGCGGCCGCGTCCTATCGGTGGGTCGAGGTGCCGATCCGGCGCCTCGGGCTTCGGGGTGCTGTCGCCTCCGTCACGGGAACGGCTCGCCGAGTGGTGGCCGGCGCGACGGCTCTTGCCCTCACGGCGGCACTGGTGCTCACCGGTGCGGCCGTCGTTGCCGACCCGGGGGCCAGCGAGGCGCAACTGGCCATCGAGGAGGGCCAGCGGGTCAACGCCGAGGCGGCATCGGCTCGCACGCGGCACCCGGGCCCGGGGCGTCCCGTGCCGTTGCCACGGGGTGATCAGATCTACGCTGTGGGCGACTCGGTCATGCTTGCCGCATCGCCGTGGCTGCGGGAACACTTTCCTGGAATCGCGATCGACGCCGAAGTTTCCCGGTCGATGTGGGTCGCACCTTCGATAGTGCAGTCAATCGCGGATGCCGGAGCCTTGCGACCCATTCTGATTCTCGGACTGGGAACAAATGGCGACGTCGACCCGGCCGACCTCGCTGAAGTGTTGAGCATCGTCGGGGACGACACGCTCATCGTCGTCGTCAATGCCCAAGCACCCAAGGACTGGATTCCCGCGGCGAACGGCGCCCTAGCGGATTTTGCGCGGCGTGAACGCACGGTCGAACTCGCCAACTGGCACGACGCGATAGCGCCGCGAATCGACGAGCTCGCGAGCGACCAAGTTCACCCGGGTGGGCCGATCAGCTCGGGCATCTATATCGGCTCGATCGACAACGCCCTTCAGCGGCTTGCGGAACTGCCGCCGCTGCTCGACAGCAACGACTACGAGCACCTCAACCGGCCGGTCTAGAACACCCGGGTGGACGCGATGCTCCGATTGGACTCCGCGAACCCGACGCCGGTGTACAGGCCAAGGGCCCCCGTCGGGCTGTCCGAGTCGACGTCGAGCACGGCCTTGTCGAGACCCGCCGCCGCGATCGCCCGCAGGGTGTGGGCGAGCAACGCGGGCGCCACCCCGCGCCTGCGCCACGCCCTGGTCACCCCGACATACGTCGATGTAGGACGAACTGAAGCCCTGACCCGGCCAGTCCGACTCGACCACGGTCGACAAGACGAAGCCGGCGACGGAATCATCTGGCGCTACGGCAATGAACGACAGATCGTCTCGAAATGTGGAGCGACCGACCAACGTCTGCCACGACTCCTCGAGCATCGGCTGGCTCCCCCAGTGGTCACGGAACGAGTCGTTGCGGGCGACCCGCGTTTGCTCCGACCAGTCGGCGGAGAACTGCACGAGGCGCAACTCGGGGTCGAGCGCGACGGGCGTGACCGGCTCGGACAGGTCCCGGCGCAGTTCGAGGAAGTACCGCGTCGGTGACAGCCCAAAGCGCTCGTAGAGGCGGGCTGCGTCGTCAACCCTCTGGTCCGCGAACGTCATGAGCCATCCCGGTATCGTGCGATCGGATGCCGCGAGCCGCTCCTGCCCGCGGGCGACCTGCCACGCCAGCAGCTGCCGACCCAAACCCCGCCCTCGATCGGCCGGTCGCACCCCACCCGCGAGGATCCACGCACAGGAATGTGTCCTGTCCGGGTGGCTCGATAACAGCGCCCCACCCGAGCACACGGCCGTCGGGTGCCACGGCAACCAGCGTGTCGCGCGTCGCGATGACATAGCTGTGCTCGAATTCCTCCTCGAGCTCCTCGCGCGTCGCCAGATAGTGCGGATGATCGGCCGCCCCAATCTCAAGCTCGCAGTCGAGGATGGCGTCGATGTCGCTCTCGGACGCGCTACGCCAGAGCACCTCGGCGGTGTCAGCGGGCAACTCGACGAGGGGCGCTACGACGCGCTGGTTCAGTGGCAGATCGGTCACGCGTTAAACAGTACGGCCCCGCCATGACAGCGGGGCCGGAGCTGATAACTTTTCGAACTCTACTTGGCGTCCTCCGCGGGAGCCTCGTCGGCGGCGGCCTCGGGGGCGTCCTCGGATGCGATCTCCTCGGCAACCACGTCAGCGTCGGCAACCTCGGCGGCAACCGTCTCGTTCTCGACCGACTCGGTCGCCTCGACGGTGTCCGCTGCGCTGTCCTCGGCTGCGGCCTCTTCGACCTCTGCAGCGGGCGCGGCCTTGGCCGGCTTGGCGTCCTTGGCCGCGGCTGCCGCGGTCTTCTTGGCGCTCTTCGGCTTCGGGTTCACGGGCTCGAGAACGAGCTCGATCTGCACCATCGACGCGTTGTCGCCCTTGCGGAAGCCGAGCTTCGTGATGCGGGTGTAGCCGCCCTCACGGTGCTCGACCAGCGGCGCGATCTCGGTGAAGAGCTCGTGAACGACGGTCTTGTCGCCGATGATTCGCCAGCACGCGACGACGAGCGTGCAGGTCGCCACGCTTCGCGAACGTGATGAGTCGCTCGGCAACCGGACGCAGGCGCTTGGCCTTCGTCTCGGTGGTCTTGATCGACTTGTGAGTGAACAGGGCCGCGGCCAGGTTCGCGAGCATGAGGCGCTCGTGGGCCGGTCCTCCGCCGAGGCGGGGTCCCTTAGTGGGTGTAGGCATGGTCTAGTTTCTCCAGTGTTCTTGACGCCGTCGGCGCGGGCCTAGGCGGGGGTCTCGTCGTCGTCGTAGCCGCCGTAGAAGTGCGCTCCGTCAAATCCGGGCACGCCATCCTTGAGCGACAGGCCCATCTCGACGAGCTTGTCCTTGACCTCGTCGACCGACTTCTGGCCGAAGTTGCGGATGTTCATGAGCTGCGTCTCGCTCAGCGCGACGAGCTCGCTGACCGTGTTGATGCCCTCGCGCTTGAGGCAGTTGTAGCTGCGCACGCTGAGATCGAGATCTTCGATCGGCATGCTGAGCTCGCTCGAGAGCACGGCGTCGACGGGTGCCGGGCCGATCTCGATTCCCTCGGCGGTGCTGTTGAGCTCGCGCGCGAGACCGAACAGCTCGGTGAGGGTGCGACCGGCCGATGCGACTGCGTCACGCGGCGTGATCGCCGACTTCGTCTCGACATCCACGACCAGGCGGTCGAAGTCGGTACGCTCACCGGCACGAGTTGCCTCGACGCGGTAGGTGACCTTCAGTACGGGCGAGTAGATCGAGTCGATCGGGATCTGACCCGACTCGCTGAACTCGCTGCGGTTCTGGGTCGCCGACACGTAGCCGCGGCCACGCTCGATCGTCAGTTCCAGTTCGAACTTCGCCTTGTCGTTGAGCGTCGCGATGACGAGCTCCGGGTTGTGGATCTCCACGCCGGCGGGAGCCGAGATGTCGGCGGCCGTGACCTCGCCCGCACCCTGCTTGCGCAGGTAGGCGGTGATCGGCTCGTCGTGCTCGCTCGAAACCACGAGGTTCTTGATGTTGAGGATGACCTCGGTCACGTCCTCCTTGACACCGGCAACGGTGCTGAACTCGTGAAGCACGCCGTCGATGCGGATGCTGGTGACTGCGGCCCCCGGGATGGACGAGAGCAGCGTGCGGCGGAGCGAGTTTCCGAGGGTGTAACCAAAACCGGGTTCAAGCGGTTCGATGACGAACCGTGAACGGAATTCTGAGATGTTCTCTTCGGCAAGAGTGGGTCGCTGTGCGATGAGCACTGGTGATTCCTTTCGGCAAGGTGTCCACTATTTGACACCTGAATACGACGAGTGGCTGGCCCGTCGGTCTATTGAGTTATTGAACGAGGTGTTACTCGCCGGTGATCGAGCCCGTCGAGATCTCGACGGGCTCGATCACCGGCAAAACGTTATACGCGACGGCGCTTCGGCGGGCGGCAACCGTTGTGCGCCTGCGGAGTGACATCGTTGATCGAACCCACCTCGAGGCCAGCGGCCTGAAGCGAACGGATTGCGGTCTCGCGGCCTGAGCCGGGTCCCTTGACGAACACGTCGACCTTCTTCATGCCGTGCTCCTGCGCCTGGCGAGCCGCGGACTCCGCAGCGAGCTGGGCGGCAAACGGGGTCGACTTGCGCGAACCCTTGTAGCCGACTGCACCAGACGACGCCCAGCTGATGACCGCGCCGGTCGGGTCGGTGATCGAGACGATCGTGTTGTTGAACGTCGACTTGATGTGGGCCTGGCCCAGTGCGATGTTCTTCTTTTCCTTCTTGCGGGGCTTGCGCGCCGCGGCCTTCGGTGCAGCCATTACTTGCGTCCTGCCTTCTTCTTACCGGCAACGGTGCGCTTCGGGCCCTTGCGGGTACGAGCGTTGGTCTTGGTGCGCTGGCCGTGCACGGGCAGGCCGCGACGGTGGCGAATTCCCTGGTAGCTGCCGATCTCGACCTTGCGGCGGATGTCGGCGGCAACCTCGCGTCGGAGGTCACCCTCTACCTTGAAGTTGAGTTCGATGTAGTCGCGCAGGGCGATGAGCTGCTCGTCGGTCAGATCCTTGACGCGGATCTCCCCGCTGATCTCGAGGTCGGCGAGGGTCTTGAGCGACCTCGTGCGGCCAACACCGTAGATGTATGTCAGTGCGACCTCCACGCGCTTATCGCGCGGGATGTCGACGCCGGCTAGACGTGCCATTGTGGCTTCTCCTGTGAGTGAGTGGAGGTGTGGACGGCACCGGTGCCAAGGCCTCCAACCCTGGGTGTCCCCTGCGGTGATCGAGCGAGTCGAGACCGAAGGATCTTGGTGCTGTTCGTTCTGTTTTTGAGTTGTTAGCCCTGACGCTGCTTGTGACGCGGGTTCGACTTGCAGATGACCATCACGTTTCCATTGCGGCGGATGACGCGGCAGTGGTCACAGATGGGCTTGACGCTGGGGTTGACCTTCATGATTTTTTCCTTGCACTCGCTGTCTTCGTACTCACGGTCTGCCGCGAGTCGTTACTTTCCAGCGGAACTTACTTGTAGCGGTAGGTGATCCGGCCGCGGGTCAGGTCATACGGGCTCAGCTCCACAACTACCCGGTCCTCAGGGAGGATTCGGATGTAGTTCTGTCGCATTTTGCCCGAGATGTGAGCAAGCACTCGGTGGCCGTTGGTCAACTCAACGCGAAACATCGCGTTGGGTAGAGCTTCGACTACAGCGCCCTCGATCTCGATGACACCGTCTTTTTTGGCCATTGCCTCTTCGTCGCTAAAAGTTGGGTTCCGCTGGTCTGCGGGGATGTGATGAATCTCGTACTGAACGCCCGGATGGACAGTCAGCAGGCACGACAAAATCGGCCAGAAACACCAAAGATCAAGCTTAGGTCATAATGCGCGCTGGGGCAAACGGCTTTAGCGAGTTGCCGGGTCTGCTGCGACGATGCCGCGCTCAGCGAGGGCATCCGTGATGCGCACCGTGACATCGTCGATTGCGCCAAGCGCGTCGATCTTCACGAGCACACCGCGCGCCGCATAGATGTCGATGAGGGGTGCCGTCTGCTCGCGGTAGACCTCGAGGCGGTGTCGCACAACGCCCTCACCGTCGTCGCTGCGGCCCTGCTCGATCGCTCGCTTGCGCAGGCGCTCCACGACGACGTCTGGGTCAGCCACCAGCTCGACGACGGCGTCCAGCGCAGTGCCGTGGCCGGTGAGAAATTCGTCGAGTTCGCGCACCTGATCCTCGGTGCGCGGGTAGCCGTCGAGCAGGAAGCCGTTCTCGGCATCCGGCTCGGCGAGACGATCGCGAATCAGGGCGTTGGTGAGTGAATCGGGCACGTTGTCGCCGGCATCCATGTACGCCTTGGCCAGCGTTCCCAGCTCAGTCTCATTCTTGACGTTGCTGCGGAAAATGTCGCCGGTCGAGATCGCGGGAATCAGGTACGCCTCAGCGAGTCGGGCCGCCTGGGTGCCTTTGCCAGCACCGGGCGGTCCGATCAAGAGCAAGCGGCTCACCGCAGCAGGCCCTCGTAGTGCCGCTGCTGGAGCTGCGAGTCGATCTGCTTGACCGTCTCGAGTCCGACACCGACGATGATGAGGATGCTCGCGCCACCGAACGGGAAGTTCTGGTTCGCTCCCACCCACACGAATGCGATCAGCGGGATGAGCGCGATGAGACCCAGATACAGAGACCCGGGAAGCGTGACGCGGGTGAGCACGAAGTCGAGGTACTCGGCCGTCGGCCGCCCGGCACGGATACCCGGGATGAACCCGCCGTACTTCTTCATGTTGTCCGCGACTTCTTCCGGGTTGAAGGTGATCGCGACGTAGAAGTAGGTGAACCCGACGATGAGCAAGAAGTACAGCAGCATGTAGAGCGGGTGATCGCCCCTGGTGAGGTAGTTCGAGATCCACGTGACCCAAGCCGCAGGAGCCTCGCCGGTCGGCCGGCTGGTTGAACTGGGCGATGAGCGCGGGCAGGTACAGCAGCGACGAGGCGAAGATCACCGGAACGACGCCGGCCATGTTCACCTTGATCGGGATGTAGGTGTTGTTGCCGCCGTAGGTGCGTCGACCGACCATCCGTTTGGCGTACTGCACCGGGATGCGCCGCTGAGACTGCTCGACGAACACGACGGCACCCATGATGAGGATTCCGATGCCCGACCACGATCAGGAAGATCTCGATGCCCTTGTTGGTCTGGATGGCCCAGAGCGCGTCGGGGAAGCGAGCAGAGATCGACGTGAAGATCAGCAGCGACATTCCGTTGCCGATGCCGCGCTCGGTGATGAGCTCGCCCATCCACATGATGAGGCCGGTGCCGGCGGTCATCGTGATGACCATGAGCATGATCGCGTACCACGCGTCGTTGGTGAGCAGCTGGCTGCACTCGGCAACGCCCGTGTTCGACGGGAACAGCGCACCGCTGCGAGCGACCGTGATCAGCGTGGTCGACTGGAGAACGCCGAGCGCGATCGTGAGGTAGCGGGTGTACTGCGTCAGGCGGGACTGGCCGGCCTGACCCTCCTTGTAGAGGCTCTCGAAGTGCGGGATGACCACGCGCAGCAGCTGCACGATGATCGACGCCGTGATGTACGGCATGATGCCGAGCGCGAAGATCGACAGCTGGAGCAATGCTCCACCGCTGAAGAGATTGACGAGGTCGTAGAGCCCCGCGGTGCCCGCACCGCTGGCCAGACAGACCTGCACGTTGCCGAAGTCGACGAACGGTGCCGGAATGAACGATCCCAAGCGGAACAGCGCAACGATACCGAGCGAGAACCCGATCTTCCTGCGAAGGTCAGGCGTGCGGAAGATTCGCGCGACAGCTCTAAACACGGGGCCTCCGATGATGATTGACAAATGCAGTCGAGCGGGGCCGGTTCTCCAGCCCCGCTCGACTACTTAAAGCAAGCTACTTGACTGAACCGCCGGCTGCCACGATCTTCTGCTCTGCTGAGCTGGAGACCTTGTCAACTGCAACGTTCAGCTTAACCGCAATATCGCCGTCGCCGAGAACCTTGACCTTTTCGTTCTTGCGAACGGCGCCCTTGAGCACGAGATCGGCGACAGTGACATCGCCACCCTTCGGGTACAACTCGGCGAGCTTGACCACGTTTACGACCTGGTACTCGACGCGGAACGGGTTCTTGAACCCGCGCAGCTTCGGGGAGCGCATCACGAAGTTCAGGTTTCCACCCTCGAACCCGGGGCGAACCGAGTAGCGAGCCTTCGTGCCCTTGGTACCGCGGCCTGCAGTCTTACCCTTGGAACCTTCACCGCGTCCGACGCGGGTCTTGTCCTTCTTGGCGCCTGCGGCGGGACGCAGGTGGTGCATCTTGAGCACCTGCGGGCGCGACGCGACGTCGGCCTGTGGCTTCTTGGCGGCCGCGGCCTTGGCCGGAGCCTTGGCGGCGGGAGCCTTCTCGGCGGCAGCCTTGGGCGCAGCATCCGCCTTCGCGGCGGCCGGAGCCTTCGCTGCAGCAGCCTTAGCGGGCGCCTTCGCAGCTGCCGTCTTGGGTGCGGCAGCCTTGGCAGGAGCCTTGTCGGCAGCGGGCTTGGCCGCAGCCTTGGCCGGAGCCTTGGCTGCAGTCTTCTTGGGGGCTTCGTCAGCCATTAGTCAATCTCCTCGACCTTGACCAGGTGAGCAACCGTGTTTACGTAACCGCGGTTCTGCTTGTTGTCCTCGCGGACAACAACATCTCCGATGCGGTGCAGCCCGAGGCTGCGCAGGGTGTCGCGCTGGTTCTGCTTCTCACTGATTTTGGACTTCGTTTGCGTTACCTTCAGGCGAGCAGCCATCAGACACCTGCCTTAGCTTCGGCCTCGGCGCGCAGAAGGCGCGCCGGGACAACGTGCTCGACGTCGAGGCCACGACGCGCGGCAACCGCGCGAGGCTCCTCGAGCTGCTTGAGGGCAGCGACAGTCGCGTGCACGATGTTGATCGTGTTGGACGAACCGAGCGACTTGCTCAGAACGTCATGGATGCCTGCACACTCGAGCACGGCGCGAACCGGACCACCGGCGATAACACCGGTACCGGCGGATGCGGGACGCAGCAGCACGACGCCGGCTGCGGCCTCACCCTGCACGGGGTGCGGGATGGTGACTCCGACGCGGGGAACGCGGAAGAAGTTCTTCTTCGCTTCCTCGACGCCCTTGGAGATCGCCAGAGGCACCTCGCGGGCCTTGCCGTAGCCAACGCCAACCATGCCGTTACCGTCACCGACGACGACGAGGGCGGTGAAGCTGAAGCGACGACCACCCTTGACGACCTTCGAGACGCGGTTGATGGTGACGACGCGCTCCAGGAACTGGCTCTTGTCGGCATCACGGCTGCTGCCGCGATCGCGGTTCGGGTTGCGCTCACGACCGCCACGGCGGGCCTCGCGAGGCTCGCTCACGACATCGGTTGCGGGGGCATCGGGCACTGTCGCGACGACGGTGACCGCCTCAGCGACCTGCTCGCCTACGACCTCAGTAACCTCAGCGGCCACGTCTTGCTCCTTGTTAGTTTCGCTGTTGACAGCTTCAGTGTCGCTCACAGGTTCAGCCCGCCCTCTCGTGCTCCTTCGGCGATGGCCGCGACGCGACCCGCGTAGCGGTTGCCGCCGCGGTCAAAGACGACTGCGTCGACTCCGGCCTTCTTGGCGCGTTCGGCGACGAGCTCGCCAACCTTGTGTGCCTTGGCCTTCTTGTCGCCGTCGAACGTGCGCATGTCAGCCTCGAGTGTCGAAGCCGACGCGAGGGTGTGACCCTTGGCGTCATCGACGACCTGCACGAAGACGTGACGAGCCGAACGGGTGACGACGAGACGCGGACGCGCCTCGGTGCCCACGATCTTCTTGCGAAGTCGTGCGTGCCGGCGGCCCTTGGCGGCCGACTTGCTCTTACCTCTGGTTCCGAGAGCCATGATTACTTACCACTCTTTCCGGCCTTGCGACGGACGACTTCGCCCGCGTAGCGCACGCCCTTGCCCTTGTAGGGCTCTGGCTTGCGCAGTTTGCGAATGTTGGCCGCGACTTCGCCGACGGCCTGCTTGTCGATACCCGAGACCGTGATCTTGTTGTTGCCCTCGATCGCGAAGCTGATGCCCTGGGGCGGGTCGACCGTGATGGAGTGCGAGTAGCCGAGAGCGAACTCGATCGAGTTGCCCTTCGACTGCGACGCGGTATCCGGTACCAACGACCTCGAGGCCCTTGGTGTAGCCCTCGGTCACCCCGATGATCTGGTTGGCGATGAGCGTGCGGGTCAGTCCGTGCAGCGAACGCGACTCGCGCTCGTCGTCGGGACGGGTGACCAGAATCTGGCCATCCTCGATTGCGACGGTGATGGGGGCCTTGACGCTGAGCTTCAGCTCGCCCTTCGGGCCCTTGACCGCGACATCCTGGCCGTCGATCGTGATGTCGACACCCGCAGGGATGACGATGGGAAGTCTTCCAATACGTGACATTGCTGGCTACCACACGTAGGCGAGGACTTCCCCACCTACGCCCTTCTTCGAAGCCTCTTTGTCGGTCAACAGACCGGAGGACGTGGACAGGATGGCAACGCCGAGTCCGCCGAGAACCTTGGGGATCTCGGTCGACTTCGCGTAGACGCGCAGGCCGGGCTTCGACACGCGCTTGATGCCCACGATGGAGCGCTCGCGGTTCGGGCCGTACTTGAGGTCGATCGTGAGGGTCTGGCCCACGCGGGCGTCCTCGATCTTCCACGCGGCGATGTAACCCTCGTTCTTGAGGATCTCTGCGAGGTGCGACTTCAGCTTGCTGCTGGGCAGCGAGACGGTGTCGTGGTACGCCGAGTTGGCGTTACGCAGTCTGGTCAGCAGGTCTGCTACCGGATCTGTCATTGTCATGATGTGTGCCTTTTCTCGACTGGTTTCGACATCCGTTACACGAAAGCCGACCTTGTCGATCGGTGGTGCTTGGTTAGTTGGCGGCGTTCTCAGCCGTGCGGAACGGGAAGCCGAGCGCCTTGAGCAGCGCGCGACCCTCGTCGTCCGTCTTCGCGGTGGTGACGACAGTGATGTCGAAACCGCGAACGCGGTCGATCTTGTCCTGATCGATCTCGTGGAACATGGACTGCTCCGTGAGGCCGAAGGTGTAGTTGCCGCGACCGTCGAACTGCTTGTCCGACAGTCCGCGGAAGTCGCGGATACGGGGCAGTGCGAGGGTGACCAGCCGGTCGAGGAACTCCCAGGCGCGGTCGCCGCGCAGCGTCACGTGGGCGCCGATCGGCTGACCCTCGCGCAGCTTGAACTGAGCGATCGACTTGCGAGCGTTCGTGACCTGCGGCTTCTGGCCGGTGATGGCCGTGAGGTCCTTCACCGCGCCGTCGATGATCTTGCCATCGCGGGCAGCCTCACCGACACCGGTGTTGACGACGACCTTGACGATCGTCGGCACCTGGTGCACGTTGGTGAACCCGAAGTCCTTGAGCAGTTGCGCAGAGATCTCGCTGCGGTACTTCTGCTTGAGGCGCGGCTGGGTGGTGCCCGCCTGGGCGCCAGCCTTCGCGGCAGTAGTGGTCGTTGCCATTAGTCAGCGTCCTTCTCGGCTGCGCGGCAGCGGCGGCCTTCTTGGCCTTCGGCTCGGCCTTGGCGGCCTTCTCCGAGTCGGCGGTTTCAGAAGCCGTGCCCTTGAGCGCCTTCGACTTCTTGGTCTCGACGCGACGCGACTTCTTGAAGTAGCGCACGCGCACGGTCTTGCCCCGGTCGTCGGTCTCCTCGCGGAAACCGACACGGGCGGGGAGCTTGGTCTCGGGGTCGACGAGGGCGATGTTCGATACGTGGATCGGCGCCTCCATGGTCTCGATGCCACCGGTCTTGGTGCCACGCTGCGTCTGGCCGACCTTGGAGTGCTTGGTGACGTAGTTGACACCCTCCACGATCACGCGGTTCTTCTCCGCGATGATGCCGATGACGCGACCCTGCTTGCCGCGGTCTCCGCCGCGATCCTGGGTCGGCCCACTGATGACCTGAACCAGGTCACCCTTGCGAATGTTCGCCATAGTTACAGCACCTCCGGTGCGAGCGAAATGATCTTCATGAACTTCTTGTCGCGAAGCTCGCGACCGACCGGTCCGAAGATGCGGGTACCACGAGGGTCACCGTCGGCCTTCAGGATGACGGCGGCGTTCTCGTCGAACTTGATGTACGAGCCGTCGGCACGACGGGTCTGCTTGATAACGCGAACGATGACCGCCTTGACGACGTCACCCTTCTTGACGTTTCCGCCTGGGATCGCGTCCTTGACCGTCGCCACGATGACGTCACCGAGTCCGGCGTAGCGGCGGCCTGAGCCTCCGAGAACGCGGATGGTGAGCAACTCCTTGGCGCCGGTGTTGTCGGCAACCTTGACGCGGGATTCCTGCTGCAGCATGGTTACTTCGCCTTTTCGAGGATCTCGACCAGGCGCCAGCGCTTGGTAGCGCTGAGCGGACGGGTCTCGCTGATGACAACGAGGTCGCCGACGCCGGCCGAGTTGGCCTCGTCGTGTGCCTTCACCTTGGAGGTGCGGCGGATGACCTTGCCGTACAGGGGGTGCTTTACGCGGTCCTCGACCTCGACAACGATGGTCTTGTCCATCTTGTCGCTCGTCACGTAGCCGCGACGGGTCTTGCGGTATCCGCGCACGAGCTCGGCAGTCGGGTCCTTCTTCGGCTCGGTTGTCGAGCTTGTCGAGACAGCCATGACTATGCCTCCTTCGTTTCGGTCTCGACGTCGTCGGCAGCCTCGGCTGCGTCATCCGTCTTCTTGGTGGTCTTCGTCGCGGCCTTCTTGGCCTTGGCCGGGGCCTCGACGACAACAGGGGTGGCACGGATGCCCAGCTCGCGCTCACGGATGACCGTGTAGATGCGAGCAATGTCGCGCTTGACAGCGCGGATGCGTCCGTGGCTCTCGAGCTGTCCGGTCGCCGACTGGAAGCGAAGGTTGAACAGTTCTTCCTTCGCCTTCTTCAGCTCATCGAGCAGTCGCTCGTCTTCGAATGTGTCGAGCTCGGTGGAGCTCAGCTCCTTGGTTCCGATCGCCATTATGCGTCGCCCTCCTCGCGCTTGATGATGCGTGCCTTGAGGGGCAGCTTGTGAATGGCACGGGTGAGTGCCTCGCGAGCGACTTCCTCGCTCACGCCGCTGAGCTCGAAGAGCACGCGACCCGGCTTGATGTTGGCGATCCACCACTCGGGCGAACCCTTACCGGAACCCATGCGGGTTTCGGCCGGCTTCTTCGTCAGCGGGCGGTCGGGGTAGACGTTGATCCACACCTTTCCACCACGCTTGATGTGACGGGTCATCGCGATACGAGCTGCCTCAATCTGGCGGTTCGTGACGTATGCCGGGGTGAGCGCCTGGATGCCGTACTCGCCGAACGAGACGACGGTGCCACCGGTGGCGTGGCCACTGCGGCCGGGGTGGTGCTGCTTACGGTGCTTGACCTTGCGTGGGATCAACATGGTTACGCCTCAACTCCTGCTGCGACCGGTGCGTCTGCCTTGGGTGCAGCAGCGCGAACCGCTGGATGCACCGCGCGGCGGACGGCTGTCGCGGCGGTCGCCGCCACGGTCGTCACGACGCTCCGGACGGGTTGACTTCTGGTTGGCCTGCTCGCGAGCAAGCTCCTTGTTCGTGATGTCGCCCTTGTAGATCCAGACCTTCACACCGATGCGGCCGAACGTCGTACGTGGCCTCGTAGAAGCCGTAGTCGATGTTGGCGCGCAGGGTGTGCAGCGGAACGCGACCCTCACGGTAGAACTCGGAGCGGCTCATTTCTGCGCCACCGAGACGGCCGGAGACCTGGATGCGAACACCCTTGACTGTCGGCGTACGCTGGGCGCCCTGCATGCCCTTGCGCATCGCGCGGCGGAATGCCACGCGAGCGGAGAGCTGCTCGGCGATGCCCTGTGCAACGAGCTGAGCCTCGGCCTCGGGGTTCTTCACCTCGAGGATGTTCAGCTGGATCTGCTTGCCCGAGAGCTTCTCGAGGTCGGAGCGGATGCGCTCGGCCTCGGCGCCACGACGACCGATCACGATGCCCGGACGGGCGGTGTGGATGTCGACGCGAACGCGGTCACGGGTGCGCTCGATCTCGATGCGCGCCACTCCGGCGCGGTCGAGCGACGTCTTCAGCAGCGAACGGATCTTGATGTCCTCGGCGACGTAGTCGCTGTAGCGCTGACCGGCCTTGGTGCTGTCGGAGAACCAACGCGACACGTGGTCGGTGGTGATTCCCAGACGGAAACCGTAGGGGTTTACCTTCTGTCCCATTACTTCTTCCCTGCCTTCTCGGCCTTGGCTGCCTTGTCATCAACGAGGTGATCCGGCGTCGCCAGAACGATCGTGATGTGGCTGGTGCGCTTGAGGATCTGGAAGGCGCGGCCCTGTGCACGCGGCTGGAACCGCTTCAGGGTCGTTCCCTCATCGACGAACGCGCGCGCGACGAACAGGTCCTGCTCGTCGAGGTAGCTGTTCTCGGCATCCGCCTTGACTCGCGCGTTGGCGATAGCGGATGCGACGAGCTTGTACACGGGCTCGCTTGCACCCTGGGGTGCGAACTTCAGGATTGCGAGCGCCTCGTGAGCCTGCTTGCCGCGGATCAGGTTGACGACGCGACGGGCCTTCGTGGCGGTGACGCGAATGTGCTTCACGCGGGCGATTGATTCGACCATTAGCGACGACGACCCTTCTTGTCATCCTTCTCGTGTCCACGGAAGGTGCGAGTGGGCGAGAACTCGCCCAGCTTGTGACCGACCATGGTTTCGGTGATGAACACCGGGATGTGCTTGCGACCGTCGTGCACCGCGATGGTGTGACCCAGCATTGCCGGGATGATCATCGAGCGACGCGACCAGGTCTTGATCACGTTCTTGCTTGCGGCTTCGTTCGCCTTGACGACCTTCTGCAGGAGGTGGTCGTCGACGAAGGGGCCCTTCTTCAGACTGCGTGGCATCTTCTGACTCTCCTACTTGCGCTTCTTGCCGACATTGCGTCGACGAACGATGAGCTTGTCGCTGGCGAGCTTGCGCTTGCGGGTGCGACCTTCCTTCTGGCCCCACGGGGTAACGGGGTGACGTCCACCGGACGTCTTGCCCTCACCACCACCGTGCGGGTGGTCAACCGGGTTCATGGCGACACCACGAACGGTCGGGCGAACGCCCTTCCAGCGCATGCGGCCGGCCTTACCCCAGTTGATGTTCGACTGCTCGGCGTTGCCGACCTCGCCGATCGTCGCGCGGCAGCGCACGTCAACGTTGCGGATTTCGCCCGAGGGCAGACGCAGCTGAGCGTACGGGCCGTCCTTGGCGACCAGACGAACGGATGCTCCGGCGGAGCGAGCCATCTTGGCTCCCCCACCCGGGCGCAGCTCGATCGCGTGGATGACGGTACCGACGGGGATGTTCTTCAGCGGCAGGTTGTTGCCCGGCTTGATGTCGGCCGAGGGACCCGATTCAACGATGTCGCCCTGGTTGAGCTTGTTCGGGGCGATGATGTATCGCTTCGAACCATCCATGAAGTGCAGCAGCGCGATGCGCGCCGTGCGGTTCGGGTCGTACTCGATCTCGGCGACCTTGGCGTTGACGCCATCCTTGTCGTTGCGCTTGAAGTCGATCACGCGGTACTGGCGCTTGTGGCCACCACCGATGTGACGAGTCGTGATGCGTCCGGCGTTGTTGCGGCCACCGGTCTTCGGCAGCGGGCGCAGCAGCGACTTCTCCGGGGTCGAGCGCGTGATCTCGGCGAAGTCTGCCACCGAGGAACCGCGACGACCTGGGGTCGTGGGCTTGTACTTGCGAATAGCCATGATTGTCTCCTATGGTCCCTAGCCGACAGCCGTGAAGATGTCGATGGAACCGGACTTGAGCGTGACGATCGCACGCTTGGTGTCCTTGCGCTTGCCGAGTCCGAACTTGGTGCGGCGGGTCTTGCCCGTGCGGTTCAGAGTGTTGACCGAGCCGACCTTGACGTCGAAGATCTTCTCGATGGCGAGCTTGATCTCGGTCTTGTTGGCCCGGGGGTCCACCACGAAGGTGTACTTGCCGTCATCGATCAGGCTGTAGCTCTTCTCGGAGACGACCGGCGCGATGATGATGTCGCGGGGATCCTTGTACGTGGTTGCGCTCATGCGCTGACCTCTTCCTTGGTGGTGCTGGACTTGGTGTTCCAGGCGACGAAGGCCTCGTACGCGCCCTGAGTGAAGACGATGTCGTCGCTCACCAGAACGTCGTAGGCGTTGAGCTGGTCGAAGGGCAAGACGTGCACCGTCGACAGGTTGCGAACGCTCTTGTAGCTCGACCTCGTCTTCGCGCTGCAGAACGATGAGCACGTTCTTGCTCGGCGCGATCGTGTTGAGCAGAGCCGATACGGCGCGTGTCGACGGCACGTTGCCGACCGACAGCGAGTCGATCACGTGCAGGCGCTCACCGCGAGCCCGGTCGGAGAGTGCACCGCGCAGTGCTGCGGCGATCATCTTCTTGGGGGTGCGCTGCGAGTAGTCACGCGGGTGCGGACCGTGCACGATGCCACCACCCTTCATCTGAGGGGCGCGGATCGAGCCCTGACGAGCGCGACCGGTTCCCTTCTGCTTGAAGGGCTTGCGGCCGGCACCCGACACCTCGCCGCGACGCAGCGTGTTGTGCGTTCCCTGGCGGGCTGCTGCACGCTGGGCGACGACGACCTGGTGGATGAGCGGAACGTTGGTCTGAACGTCGAACACCTCGGCGGGAAGGTCGAGTGTTGCGACCTTCGTGCCCTTGGCGTCGATGACGTCGATTGAAGCGGTAGCCATGATCTCTACGCCCCCTTCACTGCGTTGCGAACGAAGACGATGCGACCGCGAGCGCCGGGAACCGCCCCCTTGACGAGGAGGATGCCCTTCTCGAGGTCGACCGAGTGGACGGTCAGGTTGAGCACGGTGACGCGGTCGCCACCCATGCGGCCCGCCATGCGCATGCCCTTGAAGACACGGCTGGGGGTCGAGGATGCACCGATCGAGCCGGGCTTGCGGTGGTTGCGGTGCGAACCGTGGCTCGACGAAACACCCTTGAAGTTGTGGCGCTTCATGACACCGGCGAATCCCTTGCCCTTGCTGGTGCCGACGACGTCGACCTTCTTGCCGGGTTCGAAGATGTCGACCGTGAGCTCCTGGCCGAGGCTGTAGTCAGCGGCATCCGCGGTGCGCAGCTCGGTGAGGTGGCGACGCGGGGTGACCCCTGCCTTGTCGAAGTGACCGGTCAGCGGCTTCGTCACCTTGCGGGGATCGATCTGGCCGTAGGCGATCTGCACGGCGCTGTAGCCGTCGACCTCGGGGGTGCGCAGCTGCGTCACGACGTTGGGGGTGATCTCGACGACGGTCACGGGCACGAGCTTGTTGTTCGCGTCCCAGACCTGCGTCATGCCGAGCTTCTTGCCCAGCAGACCCTTGGTGGTCTTAGTAGTAGACATTGTTCTTCCTGGCCCTACAGCTTGATCTCGATGTTGACGTCGGCCGGCAGGTCGAGTCGCATGAGCGAATCGACAGCCTTGGGCGTTGGGTCGATGATGTCGATGAGCCGCTTGTGGGTGCGCTTCTCGAAGTGCTCGCGGCTGTCCTTGTACTTGTGCGGAGAACGGATCACTGCGATCACGTTCTTCTCGGTCGGAAGCGGCACTGGGCCGACAACCGTTGCACCTGCACGGGTTACCGTGTCGACGATCTTGCGCGCCGAGGAGTCGATGACCTCGTGGTCATACGACTTCAGGCGAATGCGGATCTTCTGTCCCGCCATGACGGACTCTCTCTCTTCGTTGTTGCTACGCACCACTGTTTATGTGTCAATGTGATCGACTCCCGGCGCGCACGCATGATGAACGCTGCGGGCTAACTACGCCCGCGCCCACACCTTGCGGCGCAGTGAGAGAGTCGATTGAACCGTATTCTGCTCCCTGCGGCCTAGAGCCCCGCTCTTGGAGCGTCTCTATGCACAACCTGGGAGTGATCCGCGCACCGTACGGCGGCGAAATGTCGAACTAGACGAGTTTGCCACACTCCGGCATTTGCTGCAACCCGGGCGTGTCGCGCTTCGGCGCGGCCTGCGGGTCAGGCTCGACCGGCGGCCAATACCGCCCGAACTAGCGGCACTCCGGGGCGATAGGCCAGATGAACGAAGCTCGGCGCATCCAGAATCACGATGTCGGCCCGCGCACCAGTGCGCAGGTGTCCGATATCGGGGCGGCGCAGGGCAGTCGCGCCCCCCAAAGTCGCAGCAGAGAGCGCCTCGAGCGGGGTCATCCCCATCTCGCGCACCGCGAGCGCGATGCACAGCGCCATCGAGGTGGTGTAGCTCGAGCCGGGGTTGCAGTCGGTGGAGATCGCGACCGGTACGCCGGCGTCGATGAGCCGCCGGGCATCCGGATACGGCTGCTTGGTCGAGAACTCGACACCGGGCAGCAGGGTCGCGACCGTCGGGCCGCCGGAGAGGGCATCGATGTCGGCGGCGGACAGGTAGGTGCAGTGGTCCACGCTCGCTGCGCCGAGTTCGACCGCGAGGCGAACTCCGCCCGACTCCCCCAACTGGCCCGCGTGCACTCGAGCGCCCAAGCCGCGGGCGATTCCCGCAGTCAGGATGGCCCGGCTCTCGTCGACCGTGAACGCTCCCGTCTCGCAGAACACGTCGATCCACTTCGCGTGCGGTGCGCAGGCATCCAGCATGTCGCCGATGACGAGCGCGATGTAGTCGTCGCGGTCGGAGCCGGTCGGCACCACGTGAGCTCCGAGGAAGGTGACCTCGTCGGTGAGGGTCGAGGCGAACCGAACGCTGCGCTCCTCGTCGGCGACCGTGAGGCCGTACCCGCTCTTGATCTCGATCGTCGTCGTGCCTTGAGCGCGCGCCTCGGCCACCAGCCGGGTCGCGTTGGCGAGCAACTGGTCGTCGCTCGCCTCACGGGTGAGGCGCACGGTGCGCTGGATTCCGCCGGCCTCGTATCGTCGCCCCTCCATCCGCGCCTCGAACTCGTCGGCCCGGTCGCCCGCGAACATCAGGTGACTGTGGCTGTCGACGAAGCCGGGGATGACGCATCCGCCGTTCGCGTCGATCCGTTTGTCGGCTGCGGGCGCGGCGGCGGCGTCGCCGACCCAGGCCACGAGACCGTTCTCGATGACGAGGGCCGCGTTCTCGCGCTGCGGCCGGTCGGCATCGTGCGTGACGAGGAGTCCGATCGAGTCGACAAGTGTCGTCGTCATCGGGTCTCCAACGCCGAGAGCGCCTCGAGCACGCAGAGGGCGACTAGTCGAACGGTGCGCCCGTCGGCGGCGTCGGCGGCGGCATCCACCTCAGTGAGGTCGAGGGATGCCACGGCGCGGTGCCCCCCGGCGACGCGGGCCGCGACGCGCAGGTCGATTGCCGCGAGTCCCCCGGGAACCGAGGCCGGACACCCGGGAGCGACGGCGCGGTCGCACGCGTCGACGTCGAGGTCGACGTGAACGGCTCCCCCGCCGGTCGCGGCGATGTCGAGCGCTTCGGCCATGACGTCGTGCATGGGGCGGCGACGCAGTTCGTCCCGGGTGATGACCGTGACGCCGTAGTCAGCGGCGCGGTCGGCGTATGCACGAGAGTTGGCGAACGGCTCGATTCCGACCTGCACGACGCGGGTGCCCGAGAGTCCCGCCTCGATCAGCTGGCGCACGGGCGAACCATTGCTGACGCCGTCGCGCAGATCGTGGTGCGCGTCGACCGTGACGAGGCCCTGGGCGTCCCGGCCGCGCGCCACCGGAACCGTGGCACTGTTGTCGCCGCCGAGGGCGATGACGAGAGCCGCGTCGATGGCGGCGACGAGGGCCGTGGCATCCGTCGCGTCAGGGTCGACCGCGTCGCCGGCGTCACTGATCACGAGCGAGCTCTCGAAGCTGTAGCGACGCAGCGCCTCCCGCACGGCTGCGGGGGTCAGATGTGCCTGAGTCGGGGAGAGCGAGCGTGAGTGTGTGGGGATGCCGACGATTGTCGCATCCGACCGCCCGGTGGGCGCCGACCAGTCACCGGCGCGCGGCCAGAGCGGATCGTGCGGCAGCATCAACCCTCCTGCATCGGAATTCGCACCCCGAGCCGGGACGCGGTGTCGATTGCCTCATCGTAGCCAGCGTCGACGTGTCGGATGACTCCCATGCCGGGGTCGTTGCTCAGCACTCGGGCAATCTTCTCCCCCGCGAGCGCCGTGCCATCGGCGACCGTCACCTGCCCGGCGTGGATGGAGCGGCCAATGCCGACCCCGCCGCCGTGATGAATCGAGACCCAGGTCGCGCCAGACGCGGTGTTGACGAGCGCGTTGAGCAGCGGCCAGTCGGCGATCGCATCCGAGCCGTCTTTCATGGCTTCCGTCTCGCGGTACGGGCTCGCGACCGACCCCGAGTCGAGGTGGTCGCGCCCGATCACCAGCGGCGCCGCGAGTTCACCGGAGGCGACCATGTCGTTGAACCTGACGCCGGCGACATCCCGCTCGCCGTAGCCCAACCAGCAGATGCGCGCGGGCAGACCCTGAAAGTGAACTCGTTCCCCCGCGAGGCGAATCCACCGGGCGAGCGACTCGTTCTCCGGGAACAGCTCGAGCACGGCGCGGTCGGTCTTCGCGATGTCGCTCGCCTCGCCGCTGAGCGCCGCCCACCGGAACGGTCCTTTGCCCTCGGCAAAGAGCGGCCGAATGTAGGCGGGCACGAACCCCGGGAAGGCGAACGCGTCGGCGTAGCCCGCGACCTTCGCCTCGGTTCGGATGTTGTTGCCGTAGTCGAAAACCTCGGCGCCCGTCTTCTGGAACCCGACCATTGCCTCGACGTGCACCGCCATCGACTCGCGGGCGCGCTGGGCGAATCCCGGATCGAGCTTGGCGCTCGCCCAGTCGTCGAAGTCGACGCCGAGCGGCAGGTAGGCGAGCGGGTCGTGGGCGCTGGTCTGGTCGGTGACGATGTCGATCGCCGCGCCCATAGCCAGAAGCTCGGGGACCACGGATGCCGCGTTGCCCAGCACTCCGATCGACAGCGGCTTCTTGGCATCCCGCGCCGCGTATGCCAACTCGAGGGCGTGCTCGAGCGAGGTCGCGGCGAGGTCGAGATACCCGTGCTCGACCCGGCGAGCAATGCGGCTCGGATCGACATCAATACAGATCGCCACACCATCATTCATGGTTACCGCGAGGGGTTGGGCGCCGCCCATGCCGCCGAGTCCCGCGGTCAGGGTGATCGTTCCCGCGAGCGTTCCCCCGAATCGCTTGGCGGCTACGGCGGAGAAGGTCTCGTAGGTGCCCTGAAGGATCCCTTGGGTGCCGATGTAGATCCACGACCCTGCGGTCATCTGGCCGTACATCGTGAGCCCGAGCTGCTCGAGGCGGCGGAATTCGTCCCAGTTGGCCCAGTCGCCGACGAGGTTCGAGTTCGCGAGCAGCACGCGCGGGGCCCACTCGTGGGTCTGCATGATGCCGACCGGCTTGCCGGACTGCACGAGCAGCGTCTCGTCGCCGCGCAGTGTCTCAAGCGAGCGCACGATCGCGTGGAAGCTGGGCCAGTCCCGCGCAGCCTTGCCGGTGCCGCCATAGACCACGAGGTCTTCTGGATGCTCGGCGACCTCGGGGTCGAGGTTGTTCTGCAGCATCCGCAGCGCGGCCTCCTGCGGCCAGCCGAGGGTGTGGAGGGTCGAACCACGGTGTGCGGTGATCATCTGGTGTTCCTTTGGCTCAGTCCGCTGGCGCGGAGCAGTTCGCCGTTCGCGACGAGGGCGACGGCTTCGGCAATGTCTGGCGCAAGATAGCGGTCCGGCCCGGGTCCGGGAACGACTTGGCGCAAGCGGTCGATGACGGCGGCAGAAACCGGGGCCGGCTTCTCACCACGCATCTGGATGCCCCGGGTCGACGTCATGAGTTCGATCGCGAGCACGCGGGTGAGCCCGTCAATGCCTCGGCGCAGTTTGCGCGCGGCGCTCCAGCCCATCGATACGTGGTCTTCCTGCATCGCGCTCGTCGGAATCGAGTCGACGGATGCCGGGGCCGCGAGCCTCTTGAGCTCGCTCACGATTCCGGCCTGGGTGTACTGCGCAATCATGTGACCCGAATCGACACCGGGGTCATCGGCGAGAAACGCGTTCAGGCCGCCGCTGCGGTTCTTGTCGAGGAAGCGGTCGGTGCGCCGCTCGCTCATGCTCGCGACATCCGCGACGACGATCGCGAGAAAGTCGAGCACGTAGCCGACCGGGGCGCCGTGGAAGTTTCCGTTCGATTCGACCCGCCCGTCTGGCAGCACCACCGGGTTGTCGATCGCGCTCGCGAGTTCGCGTCCCGCGACGAGGCGGGCATGGGCGAGGGTGTCTCGCGCCGCGCCGTGCACCTGCGGGGCGCAGCGCAGGGAGTACGCATCCTGAACCCGGGTGAAGCCCGTGGTGCTGTGGGCGGCGATCGCGCCCGAGCCCTCGAGCACTGCCCGCATGTTGGCCGCGGATTCGGCCTGTCCGGGGTGCGGGCGCAGTGCCTGCAGGTCGTCGGCGAACACCCGATCCGTGCCGGCCAGGCCCTCGACGCTCATGGCTGCCGAGAGGTCGGCCGTGTCGAGCAGGTCGGCGAGGTCGCCGATCGCGAGGCACAGCATGCCGAGCATCCCGTCGGTTCCGTTGATGAGGGCGAGACCCTCCTTCTCGCGCAACACGACCGGTTCGATGCCTGCGGCCGCGAGAGCGTCGGATGCCGCGACGACGCGACCGCCGACCCGAACGTCGCCCTCGCCCATGATCGCGAGTGCGCAGTGCGCCAGCGGAGCAAGGTCACCGGAGCACCCGAGGCTGCCGTACTCGCCGATAATCGGGGTGATGTCGGCGTTGAGCAGTGCGGCATAGGTTTCGGCGACGACCGGTCGAGCGCCCGTGCGTGCCGTCGCGAGGGTCGACAGGCGCAGCAGCATCGTGCCGCGGGCGACCTCCCGCTCCACCTCGTCGCCCGAGCTTGCTGCGTGACTTCGCACGAGGGATCGCTGCAGCTGAAGTCGCTGTTCCACCGGGATGTGCTTGGTCGCGAGGGCCCCGAATCCCGTCGAGATGCCGTAGTGCGGCACCGGGTCTTCGCTGAGCGCGTCGATCACGGAACGGGACTGCGCCATCGCATCCAGAGACCCGGGCGACAGCCGCACTGGCGCGTTGTGGCGAGCGACGGCAATGACTTCGTCGACGGTGAGCGGCCCAATGCCGACGGTCACGGTATCCATGTGCTCAGTGAACTACGCGGCGGCTCGCGAATCAGCGGTCGTCGAGATATGGTGTCTGAAATCCCAGACAGGAGAAGTCGGATGCCGCAGATTCCGGCCGCGCGAAGCACTCTCGCGATCCTGCGCTACCTCGCGTCCCGCAGCGGGCCCGTGCCGGCGGCCTCGCTCGCCCGTGCGCTCGGGCTGCCGCGGTCGTCGGCCTACCAGCTGATCGCCGTGCTCATGGACGAGGGCTTCGTTGTTCACTACCCCGAAGACCGCACCTACGGACTCAGCTCGCTCATCGCCGAGCTCGGAACCGCCTCCCTGCGGAGCACTCGACTGGCCAGACTCGCTTCCCCCCTCATGGAGAAACTCGTTGCCCGCTCGCCCATCCCCGTGGTTGCGCACCTGGCGGTCTTGAGCGGCACCGAGGTCGTCTACGCGGCCAGGGTTCAAGGGCTGCGCGCACCGACGACCGTTTCGGCAATCGGGGTTCACTTGCCAGCACACCTCACGGCGACCGGCAGGGCTTTGCTCGCCCTTCTGCCCGCGACCCAGGTTCGTGCCCTCTACCCCCACAAGCGTCAACTGACCCTGCGCACCGAGGTGGGGCCCTCGGCCCTCGCGGAGCTCGATACGGTGCTCGCCCAGACGCGCGAACGCGGGTGGGCCACCGAGCTCGGCGAGATCACCCCGGAGTACGCCTCGGTGGGCGCCGCCGCCGTAGATCGCAACGAGTACCCGGCGGCAGCGATCGGCCTTACCTTTCGAGCGGATGCCGCAGACAACGCCTGGACCGAACTCGGATCGGCGACCGCCGAAACGACGGCCTCGCTCAGTGCTCGCCTGTCTGGGCGGTGACCTCAGGCACCGCGCAGCGTGGCGATCGCCGCGGCCATTCGCTCGATGAGGTCGTAGGGCACCGGTTCGGAATAGGCAAAGTTCACGGAGTCCTTACCGGTGCGAAACGGGGCAATCTCCGCCTCAAGCTCGGGGGGCAGAGTCGGGACCGGATAGAGCCCTAGATGGCGCTTCCACCCGGCGAAGTGGATCGCGTAGCGTCCGCCGAGCATGACTGCGGGCATCCCGTACCTTATCTTTTCCGTGGCGTTCGGCACCTGGGCGAGAATCGTTTCGCGAACGCGCTGAAGAATCGAGCGCTGCTCGAGCGGGAACCCGGCGAGATAGTCATCGACCGTAGACGCTGCAGCCATGCGACGACTGTAGCGGCAGCGGGAGCGCAGGAACCACAAAGGGGCCGGACCTTTCGGCCCGACCCCTTCGTACGAAACTGAGTTACTTCAGGATCTTGGTAACCGTTCCTGCACCGACCGTGCGGCCACCCTCGCGGATGGCGAAACGCAGGCCGTCCTCCATGGCGATGGGCTGAATCAGCTCAACGGTCATGTCGGTGGTGTCGCCGGGCATGACCATCTCGGTGCCCTCGGGCAGCGTGATGACGCCGGTGACGTCGGTGGTGCGGAAGTAGAACTGCGGACGGTAGTTCGCGTAGAACGGGTTGTGACGCCCACCCTCATCCTTGGACAGGATGTACGCGGTGCCCTCGAAGTTCGTGTGCGGCGTAACCGAACCCGGCTTGACGACGACCTGGCCGCGCTCGACATCCTCGCGCTTGGTGCCACGAAGCAGAAGACCACAGTTCTCGCCGGCCCAAGCCTCGTCGAGCTGCTTGTGGAACATTTCGATTCCGGTAACAGTCGTCTTCTGGATGGGACGGATGCCCACGATCTCGACGTCGGAGTTGATCGCGAGGGTACCGCGCTCGGCGCGGCCCGTCACGACGGTTCCACGACCCGTGATGGTGAAGACGTCCTCGATGGGCATGAGGAACGGCTTGTCCTTGTCGCGCACCGGGTCGGGAACGCTCGAGTCGACGGCCTCCATGAGGTCGAGGATGGACTGGGTCCACTTCTCGTCACCCTCAAGAGCCTTGAGGCCCGAAACGCGAACGACCGGAGCGTTGTCGCCATCGAAGCCCTGAGCCGAAAGCAGCTCACGAACCTCGAGCTCAACGAGCTCAAGGATCTCTTCGTCGTCGACCATGTCGGACTTGTTCAGCGCGACGAGCAGGTACGGCACGCCGACCTGCTTGGCCAGCAGCACGTGCTCGCGGGTCTGAGCCATCGGACCGTCAGTGGCGGCGACGACCAGGATCGCACCGTCCATCTGAGCGGCACCGGTGATCATGTTCTTGATGTAGTCGGCGTGGCCGGGGGCGTCAACGTGGGCGTAGTGACGCTTCGCGGTCTCGTACTCGACGTGCGAGATGTTGATCGTGATACCACGCTGGCGCTCTTCCGGCGCCGAGTCGATTGACGCGAAGTCACGCTGGACGTTCGTCGCCGAGGGGAACTTGTCCGCGAGCACCTTCGAGATCGCCGCCGTGAGCGTCGTCTTTCCGTGGTCAACGTGACCGATAGTTCCGATGTTTACGTGCGGCTTGTTCCGCTCGAACTTGGCCTTAGCCACTGTGGGTCCTCCTCAGGACTCGGTAGCGCGGCATCCGTTGGGGTGCTGCGCAATTGGTGTGTAGTTACTTTAGTTGGTTCTGCTTGGAGGCTGCTCGTACCTCGGTCGTGCCGATGCAAGCATCGGACTCCCTCGGCGAATAGCCCATAGGGCTATTCGCCCTTGTTCTTCTGGATGATCTCTTCAGCTACCGCGCGGGGAACTTCCGAGTAGCTGTCGAAGCTCATCGAGTACACAGCGCGACCTGAGGTCTTCGACCTGAGGTCACCGACGTAGCCGAACATCTCCGACAGGGGCACCTTGGCGGTGACGACCTTGACTCCGGTCGCATCCTCCATGGACTGGATCTGGCCGCGACGAGAGTTCAAGTCGCCGATGACGTCACCCATGTATTCCTCAGGGGTGCGCACCTCGACGGCCATGAGCGGCTCGAGCAGCACGGGATCGGCCTTGCGGGCCGCTTCCTTGAACGCCATGGATCCGGCGATCTTGAAGGCCATTTCCGAGGAGTCAACATCGTGGGCGGCACCATCGAGGATGATGCCCTTCACGCCGACCATCGGGTAGCCGGCGAGAACGCCGACCGCCATCGAGGCCTGGAATCCGGCATCGATCGAGCTGATGTACTCGCGCGGGATGCGGCCACCGGTGACCTTGTTCTCGAATTCGTAGATCGTGTCGGGAGTCACCTCAAGCGGCTCAAGCGAGATCTGCACCTTCGCGAACTGACCCGAACCACCGGTCTGCTTCTTGTGGGTGTAGTCGTGCTTGTCCACAATGCGGCGGATCGTCTCGCGGTACGCGACCTGGGGCTTGCCCACGTTGGCCTCGACGTTGAACTCACGCTTCATCCGGTCAACAAGGATGTCGAGGTGAAGCTCACCCATCCCCTTGATCACCGTCTGGCCGGTGTCCTGGTTCTGCTCGGTGCGGAAAGTCGGGTCCTCTTCAGCGAGCTTCTGGATAGCGATACCCAGCTTCTCCTGGTCGGCCTTCGTCTTCGGCTCGATCGCGACCTCGATCACGGGCTCCGGGAACGTCATCGACTCGAGCACAACCTGGCTGCTCGGGTCACACAGGGTGTCACCCGTGGTCGTGTCCTTGAGACCGATGACCGCGTAGATGTGGCCAGCGGTGACGCTGTCGACCGGGTTCTCCTTGTTGGCGTGCATCTGGAAGATCTTGCCGATGCGCTCCTTCTTACCCTTGGTCGAGTTGATGAGCTGAGCTCCCGAGTCGACCTTGCCCGAGTAAACCCGGATGTAGGTGAGACGCCCGAAGAACGGGTGAACGGCAACCTTGAACGCGAGAGCCGCAAACGGCTCGGTCGCGTCGGGGTGACGCTCAACGATGACGCTCTCGTCGCGCACGTCGTGACCCTCGGTCGCCGGCACGTCGAGCGGGCTCGGCAGGTAGTCGACGACGGCATCCAGCATCGGCTGCACACCGCGGTTCTTGAACGCCGAACCACAGAGCACCGGGTAGATCTGGCTGCTGACAGTGAGCTTGCGGATCGCCTTCTTGATGTCGGCCACCGAGAAGTCGGTGTCGCCGTTCAGGAAGCGCTCCAGAAGTTCGTCGTCGGTCTCCGCGACGGTCTCGAGCAGAACGGCACGGTACTCGTTCGCCTTCTCGACGAGATCGGCTGGGATCTCCTCGATGGCGTACTTGGCGCCCATCTCGACGTCACCCTTCGAGTCCCCGCGCCAGGTGAGCGCGCGCATCTCGACGAGGTCGACGACACCCTCAAAGGTGTTTTCGAAACCGATCGGAAGCTGGATGACCAGCGGCTTGGCGCCGAGGCGCTTGATGATCGTGTCGACGGTGAAGTAGAAGTCGGCGCCGAGCTTGTCCATCTTGTTGACGAAACAGATGCGCGGAACGTCGTACTTGTCGGCCTGGCGCCAGACGGTTTCGGACTGGGGCTCAACGCCCTCCTTGCCGTCGAACACTGCGACAGCACCATCGAGCACGCGGAGCGAACGCTCCACCTCGACGGTGAAGTCGACGTGACCCGGGGTGTCGATGATGTTGATCTGGTGCTTGTCCCAGAAGCAGGTGGTCGCCGCGGAGGTGATCGTGATGCCACGTTCCTGCTCCTGCGCCATCCAGTCCATCGTGGCTGCCCCGTCGTGAACTTCACCAATCTTGTGGGTGATGCCCGTGTAAAACAGGATGCGCTCGGTGGTCGTCGTCTTGCCGGCATCGATGTGCGCCATGATGCCGATGTTGCGGACCTTGTTCAGGTCGGTGAGCACGTCCTGTGCCACGGGCGGTTCCTAACGTTAGAAGTTGAAAGTTTTGGGCTCGCGTCGAGCCGCCGGCCGGGACGGCCGTCGGGCCTTTGCCGGGAGGCCAGAAATGGCCTCCCGCTATCGCTTACCAGCGATAGTGCGCAAAGGCCTTGTTCGACTCGGCCATCTTGTGAGTGTCTTCGCGACGCTTGACTGCAGCGCCCAGACCGTTCGATGCATCCAAGATCTCATTGGTGAGACGCTCGGTCATGGTCTTCTCGCGACGGCCCTTGGCGTAGCTGGTGAGCCAACGCAGTGCGAGGGTGTTGGCGCGGTGCGCCTTGACCTCGACCGGAACCTGGTAGGTGGAACCACCAACACGACGCGACTTGACCTCAAGCGTGGGGCGCACGTTGTCGAGCGCCTTCTTCAGGGTCACGACTGCGTCCTGGCCGTTCTTTGCCGAAACGCCCTCGAGCGCGCCGTAAACGATGCGCTCGGCGAGGCCCTTCTTGCCGTCGAGCAGAATCTTGTTGACGAGCTGGCTGACGATCGGTGCGCCGTAGACGGGGTCTGCGACGACGGGGCGCTTAGGAGCGGGACCCTTACGAGGCATTACTTCTTCTCCATCTTCGCGCCATACCGGCTGCGAGCTTGCTTGCGGTTCTTGACCGCCTGGGTGTCGAGGGCGCCGCGTACGATCTTGTAGCGAACACCGGGGAGGTCCTTTACACGACCGCCACGCACGAGCACCATCGAGTGCTCCTGGAGGTTGTGACCCTCGCCCGGAATGTAGGCCGTGACCTCGGTTCCGTTGGAAAGCTTGACGCGAGCAACCTTGCGAAGCGCCGAGTTCGGCTTCTTCGGGGTCGTCGTGTAGACGCGGGTGCAAACGCCGCGCTGCTGCGGGTTGGAGCGAAGAGCGGGGGCCTTGGTCTTGACGACCTTCGGCTTGCGGCCCTTGCGCACCAACTGCTGAATGGTGGGCACTGTGGTAACTCCTTGTGGTTGCTGCACGGTGACAGCGTTGTGATGGTTAGCATTCGACGTAGCCGGAGCCGGTCGAGTTCATCTGGACCCACTGGTCCGCTGACGCGGGATTTGTGGGTATGCCGTGGGGGACGTTCGACGAACGAACCCGATGGTGCGTCTCGTTCGCGACTCGAGCAACCACGGGTGGCATGCCTCAAGCGCACGACAAAGCGCACACCCGATCAACTTTAGTCGGGTGTGCGCCGTCGGTCAAATGATTGTGCCGGTCGCTGGAGACCTAGACGGCAGTTGCCGCGTTCGAAGCCGTGCGCTCTCCACGCTTTTCAGCGAGCTCGCGCTCCCACGTCTCGCGGGCCTCGGCGTTGCGCGCCTTGAGTCGGCGACCGCGGCGGCTGATGAGCGCGCCAGTCCACATCGAGACTTCGCGGGCAACGAGTGCCGCCGCAATGACCAGCGGGTTGCGCAGCCCAGCGTTGAAGAGGGCGGCAGCTTCGGTCGGCGTCTGAAGCACCACACCCTGACCGAGCAGGAGCATCCCGACCGTACCGAAGTAGACGAACAGCCCGACGAACACGCTTCCGACCACGTAGGCCGCCCAGCCCGCCCGATTCACGATGAGCACGAGGAGCACCGTGCCAATCACGTAGAACAACACGGGGATGTAAAAACTCGGCTGCGTGACTACCGAGAGGGTGAGCTGCCCCACCCCTTGAGCCGCAGCGATAATGGCGACGACGAGTGCGAACGCTACGGCGTAGACGACCCCAGAAACGATCGCGAGCACCGAGCCGATGCCGCGGTTGCCCTTCTTCTTGGGCGCAACGGGCGCTTCGACGTAGACGACCTGAGGCGAGCCTGAATCGACCACGATCGGCTCGACCTTGGCTGGAACCTCCGCTGGCACCTCGTCGACCGCAGTCGTCTCCTCGACAACCGGGGTCTCATCCTCGACGACGACGGCGTCTTCGATGACCTTGTCTTTGCGCGACTTTGCCGCGCCTTCTGCTTCTCCTGAGCTGGACATGAGCCCCTCCTTCAGTCGGCGATACCGAGAACCGAGTCTATCGCCGAAGAAGGGCCGTTGCCTGGGGGATCTATCGCGCGACATCCACGACGTAGATGACCCCGGACACGTGACCGCGCACTGTGCCGTCGGTTTGGCCCGCGCTGGTCAGGCCGGTGACGAGGAACAAGCGCTCCCCGGTCTGGAGGCCCTTCACGAACGACAGGAAGGCCTCGTAGGTGCCGCCGACGTCGATGCCCATTTCGATGATCACGAAGTTGTCTGGCGTAATCAACGGGTTGGTCACGACGGGAGCCGGAGTGGGCGCGCTCGGGACGGTTGGTGCGGCGACACTCTCGTCGGTCGCAGCGCCATCCGTCGTCGTATCCGTGACCGAGGTAGCCGCCGAGATCGGCACCGTGTACGCGACGGGATCGGAGACAGTGAAGCCCTGGATCTGAACACCGGCCGCGACAGCGAGCTTGTCGAGGTCCGTGATGAATCCCGCGGTGTCGGCGTCTCCGGGTATCGACTTCTGCAGCAGTTCATAGTCGTCCTTCAACGTCGGCAGCTTGCGCTGCTCGACATCGAGGGCGCTGATTGTCGCCTGTTGGGTGGCGATCTGGGCCTCGACGTTTGCGCGCTGGGCGTCCGCCGCGGCGGCACTTGCGAGCGCTGGCTGGATTCCGAGGAACCACCCGGCCGCGACGAGCACGACCATGATCAGCACCGTCGCCCCGACCCAGATCCGATTACCTTGCGTCATTGTGAGTCCTCCGGGAAGCGGTGCGAATACGCGTCCGCGTTGATGTGCATAGACATGTTGACGATGTAGGTTCCGTCGGACTGGATTGAGACCGAGTCAGGAACCGCGTCTGCGAATCCGACCAGCTTCGCCAGCCCGTCGAGCCAGCGCGGGATGTCCGGAATCGTGGGGCTGACTGCCGTGAACGAGAGCGTGGCAACCCGGCTGGCTTGAAGCGGTGCGCTCGACTGGCTGAAGTCCTCGAAGGGTGACGCCGACTCGATGGTCACCGAACCGATGGTCACACCGGCCGGCAGCGTGCGCTGCAGGTCGTTCAGATAGGTCTTCCACTCGATCTCCGTGGATGCGCCGACCTGCTGGGCTGCCTCGGCGAGCGCGGTGCCTTGCTGCACCTGGCGAAGCTCCGCGAAGTCCGCCTCGCGCAGCAGCAGGTCTTGACTCGTGGTTCGGGCGACATCCAGCTTGGCCTGGGCAAGCGTCGCGAACAGCATGCTTCCGCCGACCGCTAGCGCAACCAGTATGAGCACACCGAAGGTTCCTGCAACGAGGCGCTTGCGGGTCGCGCGCAGCAGCTTGAGATCGTTGACCTCGTTGGGCATCAGCGAGACGCGTGGTTCGCCGCCGATCGCAAACGGTGCTGGGCCACGGGTGCCCGTGCGAGTGCGCTTTGTCTCGTCTGCCTCGGGCGGGGCCGCGAGTGCCGCGTGGGTGCTCATGCTGCGCTCCTCAGAGTCAGTCCAACGGCGACGCCCATGGTCGCCAGCAGATTGGGGAGCACGATGGTGTCGATGCCCCGGCCGATCGCGAATCGCGCCGTCGGGTCACCGATGTCCACTCGAACCCGGGACACTTCTTCTAGCGCCGCCGCGAATCCGCGAAGTCGAGATCCGCCGCCGCTGACAACGAGACCCTCGATCGGATCGTGCGGTCGGTTCGTGGCGTAAAACGCGAGGCTCGCGCGAATCGTGGAAAGCAGCTCTTCAGCCGCCCGAAACACCGTCTCGGATTCGCTCGTCGAACCGGCGTCGTAGGCCTGGCGCACCAGGCCTTGCGAACCCTTGATCTGGTCGGCGGCCGCGGCGGTAGTGCCGTTGGTGCTGATCAGTGCGTTCGTGATGTCTTGGCCGCCCGAGGGGATGATGCGCACGAACTTGGGCACGCCGTTCGTCGCGACGACGACCGAGGTGGTGACCGCGCCGACGCTGACGAGCGCGACAGTTCCTCGCGTCGACTCCCCCTGGAGCAGCGCTCGAGTCAGGGCGAAGGGGATCAGGTCGACATCGACGAGGTTGAGCCCTGCCGCCTGCACCGCGTGGACGTTGCCGAGTACGGCGCTCTTGGCCGCGGCGACGAGGAGTCCGTTGATGACCGCACCCGTCTCGTTGACGCCCTCAGACACCGGGTAGAAGTCCAGCACGGCTTCGGCGACCGGAATCGGCAGGTGGTCCTGAACTTGGAATGGAAGCAGTTCACGGATGCGCTCGAGCGGCACCTTGGGCACCGCGAGGTCACGAGTGAGTACCCGCTGGTTTCCGATGCCGATCACGACGTCCTTGGTGCCGAACTTGCCGCCCGACCACAGTTGCTTGATCGCCCGCACGAGCACGTCTTGTTCGATGACTTCGCCCTCGCGCGCGGCATCCGCGGGAAAACTTACCTCGTGGAAGCGCAGCAACCGCGGCTTTCCTCGTCCGCCGATCGACACCTCTGCGCCGCGCAGAACCCCGTGGCCGATATCCAGGCCAACAATGCTCTTAGCCATTACTCTCCCCCTCGAACAAAACCGATCATGACAGCCCCACCAGCGTCAGGTACTGCGACGTGAGTGCGTCGCCAAAAAGAATTCCGATCCACGCGCCCGCGAGCATCCATGGTCCGAACGGAACGCCAGACTTGCGGCTTGCCCGTCTTGGTGATCATGAGCCCGATGCCGAAGAGTCCCCCAAGCAGGAAAGCGGCGAAGACCCCGACAATGAGCGGACCCCACCCGATTGCTCCGAGGAACAACCCGATGACTCCGGCCAGCTTGACGTCACCCATTCCCATACCGCCCGGGCGAACCAGAGCGAGGATCAGGTAGAACAGCACGAGAACGCCGGCACCCGCGGCCATGCGGGCCAGGCCGACCAGGTCGGCCGTCAGCAGCGCAGAACCACCGAGCAACACGGCGCCGACGGCGTAGGCCGGCAGAACGATTGCGTTGGGCAGGCGATGTACATCGATGTCGATGGCGCTGAGGGCCACCGAGATTGCCGCGAAGTAGAGGAAGGCCGCGAGAAGCAGCGCGGCGGAGATCGCCTCGGCCACGCCCTCGGACGCGAGGGCGACCGGCAGAAAACGAAGGGCGGCGACGACGAAGAACACACCGGTGATTGCTTCCAAGACCAGGTAGCGCACCGAGATGGGTTCCGCGCAGTTGCGACACTTTCCGCGCAGCACCAGCCACGAAAGGATCGGGATGTTGTCGCGAGCGTCGATTCCCGAACCGCACGCCGGGCACGACGAAGGCGGTGCCACGACCGAGAGACCGAGCGGCACCCGGTAGGCGACAACATTGAGGAACGAGCCGACCGCGAGCCCGAGAAGAGCGAGCAGTGAGGCGCCGAAAACCACAGCCGTGAGCATCATGGGGCGATCGCTCCGCTCGCCAAGAAGGCCGCGCCGACGCCGGCGAACTGGGTCACGCCGTACGCGCTCGACACCGGCGACAGGAACTTCGGCGGCGCCATGAAGGCAAACCGGGTGTCGTACTGGTAGTTCTTCGAGTAACCCGACGCCGCTCGTGAGACCGACCGGTCCGCGGAACGCCTGAGCGATCGACCCGGTGACGTTGAGGTCGCCGCGGTCGGTGCTACCCGAGCTGTAGTTCTGAACCTGGAACGTGTGCGCAACCGACAGGATCGCCGCGTTGATCGTGCGCGACGAGTCGGTGAGCATCGGGCGAGTCTTGTTGCTCTTCGTCGTCATCGGATTCCAGACCCACACTGCGCCGTTGCCGACGAGGCCGAGAATGTCCGTCGCCGGGTCGGCGTAGACGAGATCGCCCGTGATGTAGATGTAGTTCTCGGCGCGCCATCGTCAGCGCACCCTTCAGGGTGCCCTGGACGAAGAGATCGCCGTTGCGGCATCCGTAGGCGGGATTCGCCGAACTGGAGTCGTCGGGCGTGAGTTCGCCCGACGCGGGGAACTGCACCGAGGTGAACGTCCAGCCCGCGTTGGAGTTGACGCACTTGAAGCTCGTTCGGTGTCTCTGATCGAGTAGTTGGGATCGCTGCTCAGCGTCGGCACGTTCTGCACGTAGATCACGTTCGACGGCGATGACGTCGATCGTCGCCCCGCCGGACGAGCCGAGCTGGCCCGAATTCTGTGCCCGGCTGTCCGCACTGCGCCGGGGTGCTTCCCGTGCCCGCGCCCGGTGAAGTTCGTCGCTGACGGTCCACGGCGAGCTGATGTTCATCTTGCCGTTCGACGTGAACGTGATCACCGTGGGGCCGGTGTAGAGGCAACCGGGAAGCGGAACCTCACTCAGGGTGAGGTCGCTGCGCGTCTCCTTCTTGAGCTCGGCGTTGGTCGGCGGCATCGTGATACCCGCCTGGTAGACCGGGCCGGTACCGACGCTGTAGTTTCCGTTGCTGCATCCGCTCGGCTTGATGTAGATCGGAGTGTTCGGATTCGAGGACGTCACACGGCCGTTGAAGGTCGACCCGCAGATCGTCAGGGTGTCGTTCGAGTGCACCGGTCCCTTGATCGTGTCGCTCGATCCGAACTGGATGGTGCTGCAGTAGTTGCTGCGCCCCTCCCAGATGTGGGTGGCGCAGTAGCTCTGTCCGGTCTGCGCCGGGTCCTGCACCTCGTAGTCGGTGAAGTAGAGGAAGTCGATGAAGCCGGACTGCTTCAGGTCGGCGACCACGGAGCGCGTGACCTCACCCACACGGCCGGTCGATCGGATGCGGATCGAGCCGGTCGTAGCGTATTTGGAGTTGTCGACCTCGTAGCGGAAGCTCGCGATGGGCGTGCTTCCGGGAACCGTGGCCCAGGTACCCGTAGTACCGACCCCGAATGCGGGGTTGGCGTTGCTCCCGGTCGGGAGGGTGACGGAGCTGGAGCTGATCGGCGCCTTGCTAAAGGGCGCCGCAGGGTTTCCGTAGCGGTAGTAGCCGGTGTCGCTGGCGAGCCGGCTCTGGTATTCCTCGACGCCGGCATACGCTGCGTCGAGCGCACCGTTCCAGTCCTGGTTCGTGTCGGTCTTTCGCAGTCCGCCGGCCGCGACCGTGAGGCTCGTCGCGACGAGCATGAGCATGAGCATGCCGATGCCGATCACGACGACGAGCGCGACGCCCTGGTCGCGCTGGGCCGCCCGGAACAAGTTCTGAATGCGCATCATTCGTCCGATCCAATGTGCAGGTTAGGCATGCCGATGGTGTTGATGAGTTCGATCGGGGCACTGCCCGTGGTGGGCGTGTTCGAGATTCGAACGGTCACCGTGATCGTTGCGATCAGTTTGCGTTGGGCGAACGTCAATCCGCTCGTTCCCGGACTAATAGCGGCGCCGGCCGCGTCGAGGTAGGTGAAGAATGCCGGAGTGCCCGTGACGTTCTCGACCGGACCGCCGATCGTTCGCGTGGTTGCGGTGCCGTTGAACACCCAGTACGAACCGGACTTCGTTCCGACCCAACGCTCCTCGACGAGGTTGCCCGAGGCGTCGAAGGTGAAGCGCACCTTCGTGGGTCCGGGCAGGGTCGGGTTGGTGTTGACAAAGCTGTACACGGTGAGCGAGCTCGCGGTCGCTGCGACCAGAGCCGGGTCGGGATCGACGCTCGTTGCGATCGCGTTGTTGGCCGCGGTGCGGATGACGCTCGTCACCTCATCCATGATGTTGGTGGCGATACCGTTGCGTTCGATCGTGCGGTTCGAGTTGGTCGTGACGAGCGCGATGTTGATAAACATCGTGCCGACGGCCGCGAGGACGATCCCCGAGATCATCATGGTGACAAGCAGCTCGGTGAGCGAGACTCCCGAGTCATCTGCCGCGCGCGCCTGTGCGCGCCTGATCAGGTTCATGGCGCGACCCGCGGGTCGAGGGTGAGCACGTTGCTCGCGCTGTAGCCCAGTGTGACCGGAGTAATCCGCGAACTCGCGATGACCGTCTTCGAGCCGCTCGCGGTCGAACTGGAGTACAGGGTCCACGACCCGTAGGGCAACGCGATGGTGGTCGACCCGAGTGTGAGAACCTTGCCGAACGAGTAGGTCATGGGCACGGAGCATCCCGGGTCCCCGTTGCCACCGGTGGCCGAGACCGCCGTCAAGTAGTAGTTGTTGATGGTGAAGCTCACGTTGGCCACACCCATCGGAACATCCATGCCGACCGATGACTGCGGTGCCGCAGCTACCGGGTCGGAGCGCACGCCGGCCGCGAGGGTAGATCCCTGAGCCGGCCAGGCCGCCGGGTCCACGTTGACACACCCCGGTCCACTGCCGGATGCCGCAATGTACGCACCGGCAATGCCCGCGTATCCCGAGCTGAACGGGTGCAGCGAGATCTGCGACTTGAGCCCGGAATCGACGTACGCGGCGTACGTGCTCAAGTAGGTGGTGTCGAGGTTGGTCGGCAGCTTCGGCGCGGAGCCGGTGTAGTTGCTGGCGTAGTTCAAGTTGAACTTGGCCGCGTAGTCGTATTGGAACTGGGCGGCAACCGAACCACCGGCGGTCACGACAACGGACGTTGTGGGCGTTGCCACCTGATCGGTGTTGACCGAGTTGGAGCGCGAGATGGTCACTGAGTAGGTTCCCGGAACCACTTTGAGCGCGTAGCTGCATCCCTGCGCGTCGGTGTTCTGCGGCTGAGCCGTGAGCGGTGCACCGAGGTTGGTGGGCGTGATACTGACGCTGACACCGGCCGAGCCGGAGCCGGCGACGTCAATGACCGCGATGCGGATTGTGCCGAGGCTCGGGTCGTTGATGCGCGTGTCGGGCGAGATGAGCGTGTCTGTACGCACCGGTTGGGTGGTGGTGAGAATGCCATTCCAGGTGACGGTCACGTTGACTCGCTTGGACTGGAGCGTACCGGTTCCGGTTCCGCAGGCGACATCCGCGCCCGAGGTTTCAACCCATGACGTCGAACGCACGATGGTGTAGGTCTTGCCGCCGATGACCGTGGTGCGCGTGGCATCCAGCACCTTGAACGGATCGGTAACGGCGCGTGCCTTGTCGAGCTCCGTGGTGGCGAGGTTCGTTGCGACCTCGCGGGCCCTGGTGTCGTCGGTGATGCGAAGAATTGTGATGGCCGAGTAGCCAACGCCGAGGGCGATGATGGTGAACACGAGCAGTGCCACGATCACTTCGATGAGCGAGACGCCGTCTTCGTCAGACGCGTGCAATCGCTTGGTCAACCATGCCACTGTGAAACACCTCCCCCCGGAATGTGGACTTGCTCAGCGGGTGGGGTTCCGGTGTCCGGTCACCCCACCCGCTGTTACTGCATGTTGTACTGGTTGTGCTGCTCCGCTTAGGTGCAGTTGCTCGGCTTGGTTGTCGAAGGCGCCGAGTTCTGGGTGACGTAGTAAATCACCGTGGCGCTGGAGCCCGTCGCCTTGAGGCAGAAGCTGGTAATGGAGGCCGTGCCGCTCGTGCCGTCCGTGACCGACGTTCCCGCGTAGCCGTAGTTCTGCAGCGTTGCGGTGTTGATGGCCGGGAATGAGCTGTTGGCGGTGTAGTAGGCGACGACGGCGATCTTCGCGTTGGCCAGGTCGGACTGAGCCGAGCTGTTCTTCGCGTTGTCCTGAACGCCGATGTACACCGGGATCGCGATCGCGGCAAGGATGCCGATGATGATCACGACGACGAGGAGCTCGATAAGCGTGAAGCCCTTGTCGTTGGAGTTGATGCTGTCGCGCTTCTTGTTGAGCGCATTGATCATGCGAGTCATTTCTGTTTCCCCTTTTTTGATGAATATCAAGTGACTGAGCCGACCCCCCAAATCCGGCGATGACTCGTCACCACTAAAGCTAGGTCGGTGTTCCGCGGGCGGTAATCCCGCGTCCGGGGGGTTTGTGGGCTTTTCGCGGCCCCAGTGCGGGGTACACGATTTTTCGCGAACGGCACCGCTTAGGTGCAGTTGGCCGGCTTCGGCGTGTTCTTCGGCGTGGTGTTCTGCGTGACATAGAACACCTTCGTGCCGGCGCCCGTGGCCTTCAGACAGAAGTTGGCGATGCTCTGGGTACCCTTGGTATTCGCCGACACAGTGGTGCCCGCGTAGCCGTAGCTCTGAAGAGTCGCCGTATTGATCGACGGGAACGTGTTGTTGCTCGTGTGATAGGCAACCACGGCGATCTTCGCGTTGGCCAGGTCGGACTGAGCCGAGCTGTTCTTCGCGTTGTCCCGAACGCCGACGTACACCGGGATCGAGATCGCCGCAAGGATGCCGATGATGATCACCACGACGAGAAGCTCGATAAGCGTGAAGCCCTTATCGTTCGAGTTGATGCTCTCGCGCCTCGTGCACGGCGCGCAGATCATGCGAGTCATGTCCTCGTCCCGTCTTGTGACTGGTGAGGTCGCGTTAGTGCACTGCCGTGGCGATGCTGAAGATTGGCAGGTACAGGGCGATGATCATGCCACCCACGACAACCCCGAGGAACGCGATCAGCAGCGGCTCGATGAGCGATGTCAGGGCCTCTGTGGTGGCCTGGACCTCGGCGTCATAGAAGTCAGAGACCTTAGCGAGCATCAGCTCGAGGGATCCGGCATCCTCACCGACCGCGATCATCTGCACGACCATCGGCGGGAACACGGGCTCTTCGGCCAGTGGCCCCGCGATCGACTTGCCCTGACGCACGGAGTCGGCGACACGTTTGGATGCCTCGGACAACACCCAGTTGCCCGAGGTGTCACCGACGACGGCCAGGGCCTGAAGAATCGGCACACCTGCACCGATCATGTTCGAGAGGTTTCGGGTGAATCGGGCGACCGCGATCTTCTTCATGAGCGGGCCGAACACCGGCATCTTGAGCTTGATCGGATCGACGAAGCTGCGCACGCGATCGGTGTTCTTGTTGTTGCGCCACCACACGCTGAACGCAAGACCGACGACTATTCCGAGTGGCAGCACCCACACCATCGATGCCGAGAGAACCACGAGCATCTGAGTGGGAATGGGCAATTCGCTGCCGAGACCCTCGAACATCGTCTTGAAGACAGGAACGATGAACAGCAGCATCAGGATGACGGCGATAACCGAGAGCGCAAGCACCATGACGGGATACGCCATCGCCGACTTGATCGTCGAGCGGAGCTTGGCTTCTTTCTCGAAGTTCATGGCGATCGAGTCGAGGGCGCCCTCGAGGAAGCCACCGACCTCACCGGCGCGGATCATGTTGACCATGATCGGCGGGAACTCCTTGGGGTGCCTGGCGAGCGAATCGGACAGCGACCCGCCCGCCTCGACCTCGTGCACGACGGTCAACAGCACGCCCGCGAGGTGCTTGTTCTCGGTCTGTTCCGACAGGATCGTCAGGGCGCGCAGCAGGCTGAGGCCGGAGGCGATCATCGTGGAGAGTTGACGTGTCACAATCGCCAGATCCTTGAGGCTCACCCCCGTGCCGAAGCCGCCCAGCGAGATCTCGCGCTGGAGGCCCGTACCCGCAGTGGTCTCGTGCAGCGACACCGGCGTGAGGCCCATGCCGGTGAGCTTCGCCGCGGCGACCCCCTCGGATGCTGCCGCGACCTTGCCCTTGACGAGCTTTCCCGCGCTGTTGCGCGAGGTGTATTCGAATGACTTGACTGCAATCGACATCAGTGTCTACTTTCTCCGTCTGACATGGACATGCTGAACTCGCCGAATCCGTCAACGTCGGTTCGGTTGAGGCTGGTGCGGGTGATCATGCGGGTCAACGACGGCAGGTCGTGTGCCTTCTCGACCGCCGACTGATGGCTGATCGCGCCGCTGTTGACGAGGTCAGCGAGGTGCTGGTCCATCGTGTGCATGCCGAGGCTACGACCCGCCTGAAGCGCGCTTGCGACCTGATAGGTCTTACCCTCGCGGATCAGGTTCGAGATTGCCGGGGTGGTGACGAGCACCTCCGTCGCCACCGCGCGACCGTTGCCCTGGTTTCGCTTGACGAGCGTCTGACAGACCACGCCCCGGAGCGTCGCCGCGAGCTGGGCCCGCACCTGGGCCTGCTGGTGCGGCGGGAACACGTCGATGATGCGGTCGATCGTCTGCGCGGCATCCTGCGTGTGCAGTGTCGCGAACACGAGATGACCGGTCTCTGCTGCGGTGAGCGCCGTCGAGATAGTCTCGAGGTCACGAAGCTCACCGATGAGGATGACGTCGGGGTCCTGACGAAGCACGTGCTTGAGCGCCGCCGTGAAGCTGTGCGTGTCGCTGCCGACCTCGCGCTGGTTGACCAGCGAGCGGTGGTTGCCGTGCAAGAACTCGATCGGGATCCTCGATGGTGACGATGTGGTCGGCCCGCGTGCGGTTCACCAGATCGATCAGTGCCGCAAGGGTCGTCGACTTTCCGGAACCGGTGGGACCGGTCACCAGCACCAGCCCGCGAGCCAGGGTCGCGAACTGCGCCACCGAGTCGGGCACTCCCAGCTCCGAGAGCTGCTTGATGTCGGTCGGGATGAGACGGAAGGCCGCGCCCAGCGAGTTGCGCTGCTGGTAGATGTTGACGCGGAATCGAGCATTCGCGTTGATCGTGTACGCGAGGTCAAGCTCGTGTTCGCGCTCGAACTTCTCCTGCTGTTCGGCGGTCAGGATGCTACGAATCGCCGAGGTCACCTTGTCCCGTGACCACGCGCCACCGTCGATCGGCTGAAGGCCGCCGTCGATACGCACCATGGGCGCGGCGTTCACGGTCACGTGTAGGTCGGACGCGTGCAGTCGCAGCACCTCCTCGAGAGCGAGGATGAGATCCGGGTCGGCCTTGAGAGCCCGCGCGACCTGCGTCGCGTCGACGACACTGGGGTCGATGGTGCTCGGCTTGCGGCGCCATCGGCGGCGCGAAGTTCACGTTGGGCGCCGAGTTGCCGACGTGCGGCGGCGGCGCGTTCAGGTAGCTGGTCGGCTGGCTCGTGGCCCCCGGCGGCGGAAAGTTCACTGGTTCTTTCCCTTCCCCACTAATGGGAATTTCATACACTGGTTTGTTTGTCATCGGATCCCCCTAGGCCACGACTCTCAGAATCTCTTCCACCGTCGTGAGGCCCATTTGGGCTTTCGCCCAGCCGTCCTCTCGAAGCGTGAGCATCCCTTGTTGCCTGGCAAGTCGTGCTATCTCGGCGCTCGAGGCGCGAGAAACGGCGAGGCGTTCGATGTCCTCGGTGACGGTCATGACCTCGTGAATGGCGATCCGACCGCGGTACCCCGTCTTCGAGCAACTCGTGCAGCCCGACGGCGCGGTACAGCGTCGGAGGCGGCGTCGACGGGTCGTACCCAACGTTGAGGTTGGTGAGCTCGTACGGGTCGTGCTGGTACGACTGGCGGCACCGGTCGCACAGTCGACGCGCGAGTCGCTGAGCGACCACCGCGTCGAGGGCTGAGCCCACGAGGAACGGTTCAATGTCCATCTCAATGAGTCGGGTGACCGCGCTGGGCGCGTCGTTGGTGTGAAGTGTCGAGAGAACGAGGTGGCCCGTGAGCGACGCTTCGATGGCGATCTGTGCCGTCTCGTGGTCACGGATCTCACCGAGCAGAACGACGTCAGGGTCGGAACGCAGGATGCTACGCAGCGCGCTCGCGAACGTCAGGCCGGCCTTCGGGTTCACCTGAACCTGGTTGATGCCCTTCATGCGGTACTCGACCGGGTCTTCGACCGTGATGACGTTGATCTCGGGCCGGGCGACCGCCGTGAGGGTCGTGTAGAGCGTCGTCGACTTTCCCGAACCGGTCGGACCGGTGACGAGAATCATGCCGTACGGCTTCGAGTAGCTCTTCTTGTACACCTCGAGATTGCGCGGGAGCAGGTGAAGGTCGTCCATGCTCATGCCGCTCGACGAGTTGTCGAGAATTCGCATGACGACTTTCTCGCCCCAGACGGTAGGCAAGGTTGCCACACGAAGGTCGATCTTGCGCCCGCCGTGGCTTACCGACATGCGGCCGTCCTGGGGACGGCGCCGCTCGGCGATGTCGATGTCGGCCATGATCTTGAGCCGCGAGATCACGCCGTTCTGGATGTTCTTGGGTGCCCGCTGCATCTCGTGCATCACACCGTCGATGCGGTAGCGCACGCCCATGTCGTACTCGCCGGGCTCGATATGGATGTCGGATGCCAGGTCTTGAATCCCCTGGCTGATGAGCAGGTTGACGAATCGCACGATTGGCGCGTCATCTTCCTTCGGCTCGTTCTGATCTTGACGCACCAGGTCCGCGGACGCGCCCTCTTCGAGTTCGGTTTTGAGGCTGCTGAGCTCGCCATCCGCGCGGTGATAGCGGTCGATCGCTCCGCGGAGGTCGCTGCGTTCGGCGACGACACACTTGACCTGCTGCCGGGTGACGGCACGCACATCATCAACGGCAAACACGTTGCCAGGGTCGACCATGGCGAGAATCAGGTAGCCGCCGGAGAATCCGATCGGCAGTACCTCGTAGCGACGACACATGGCGGCCGGCACGAGGGCAACCGCCCCGTGATCGACCGGGAAATCAAGAAGCTCGACGAACGGCAGTCCGGCCTGCGCGGCCCGCGCCGACGCGAGTTGCGCATCGGTGATGACCCCCCGCTCGAGTAGGTCGAGTACGAGGTTCTCGTCGTCCGCTTGCGCTGTGCCCGCGGTGTCGAGACTCTCGATGGGCATGACGCCCCGCAGAATCAGTATCTCGGTTAGAGACGCCATACTTCACCCCCCAGTGATAGCGACTCTTTACCGTAACCGGGGCGTACCTATGCCACCAGCCCCGCAATAGAGGGGTACAGGCTATTTAGCCGAGATGACCCTGCGGCCACTGCGTCGCGGCGTCGAGCCCGCGTGCGGTCTCGGTCGCGATGTAGGCGTCGAGGCGCGGGTCAACGCATTCGGCCAACACATCGAGCACGTCGAGACGGTGCTGGGCAAGAGCCGCCCGCACAGCGGCGGCGGCGAGCGCGCCGTCGTCGTCGCCCACTGACACGCCACAACACCCACCCTCAACGAACGAGTCGGCGATCTGGTCCACGACCGTGCCGAGCGAGATCGCGAGGTCGTGCATGAGGTCGTGGGGCCAACGCCAGGTCTCGATCGTGTCGGAGAGCACGGATGCCGAGCAGGTCACGCAGGTGCGATCAGACAGCCGGCCCGGCGGTGTCCACGCCGCAGCGGAGTGATAGAACGTGGACAGCACTGTGCCCAAAAGATCATCAATGGCACGTGGGTTCACAGTAAGTACTCCTGATCGGGTAGCGCAGGGACTTACTGAATCGTGGCAGTCGCGCCCCGTCGCCCACAGTCGTCGGATGCAATGACACCCGTTCGGGGGGTAGACCGACGGTGCGATGGGCAACGGTGTCGCGGGATCCGTGGCATCCTCAATTGTGAAACCAGCAGCGGAAGAGGGTGGCATGGCAGCCGAAGCCGAAGTACACACCCTGCGGATCGCCCACGTCGACGACCACGAGACTGTACAACTCGGGTTCGCCTCGATGCTGAGCGACCAAGACGACCTCCTGCTCGTGGCGAGTGTGACCGGCGTCGACGCATTGCTGCCCGAGTTGAAGAACATCGACCTCGTCGTGCTCGACATCCGGCTGTCCGACGGGTCGACAGTCGAACGAAACCTCGCGGTGCTGCACGAACACGGCTCTCGCGTGTTGGCATTCACTGCCGCCGACAATCCCGCCGACCTTCGCGCAGCATCCCGCTCGGGAGTGCTCGGGATCGTGCGAAAGTCGGAGTCTCGCGAGGTGATTCTCGACGCCATTCGCGCCGCGGCTCACGGGCGCACCGTTGCGACCACGGAGTGGGCGGCGGCGCTCGACGCCGACCCGCTGCTCGGCTCGGCCGGCCTGAGCCCCAAAGAGCGCGAGGTGCTCGCGCTCTACGCGTCCGGCGACAAGTCGGTCACCGTTGCGCACCGCGCGGGCCTCTCCGCTGCTACCGTCGCCGAGTACGTTCGGCGCATTCGTCACAAATACGCGATGGTGGGTCGCCCTGCGCACACCAAGGTGGACCTGTACAAGCGCGCGGTCGAGGACGGCATCCTGCCGTCCCCCGAGTCATGACGGTCGTTGCGCACGACCCGAGAGGGCCGCACGCGGCGCTTCGGGTCGCGCGCACAATTTCGCTCGTCGCCGGGGTCGCCACGTTCGCATTCTTGGGGCTGGGGCTCGGCTCCATCTCCGCGTCGATGGACCATGTCGACCCGGTCTACAACATCGTTGCCGCCGCAGTTCTCTTTGGGCTTCCCCCGCTGATCGCCGTCGGCGGCCTATTCGTCTCGCTGCCGACCCTGCGACGCCTTCTTGGCGCCTACGCCGTACTGTTCCTTGCCGTCGTTGTCGCGTGGCTGCCGAACCTTCAGCACGATCTCCCGCTGGGGCTCACTCCCTGGCCGCTCGAAGTTACGGCACTCGGAACGGTTCCCGCTGCGATCGCGTGGCGACCCGCGGTGACCTGGGCATACCTCGCGGTCAACTCGGTGCTCATCGCGCCGGTTAGATACTTCTCCGCCGGAATCGACGATCCGAGCGTGCCGCTTCAGTACGCGTTCTTTACCCTGACGTTCGCCGCGATCTTCACCGCGCTGGCCATGGCGGCCATGCGCAACGGATACGCGCTCGATGCCGCGATCGATCTTGCTCACGCTACGACCGCTCGGGCGGCGGCCGCGGCATCCAGGGCGAGGGAACAGGCGCGGTTGGATGCGCTCGTTCACGACAACGTGATGGGGACGCTGTTCTACGCATCCCGCGGTGGCGTGGATGACTCGGTTCGACGACAGGCAGAGCGCACCATCGCCCAGCTCGAGCAACTCCGCGGCGGTCGGCACGACCTTGACGAGCCGGTCGGCGTCGATGCATTCGTGGCGCGAATCCGGTCAGTCGTGCTCGAGGCGACGCCCGAGATCGAGTTTTCGGTGACCGGCACCCGCGCCGATCCCATCCCCCACGACGTCGCCGCCGCGTTCGCCGAGGCCGCGTCCGAAGCGGTGCGCAACAGTCTCACCCACGCCGGACCCGTCGGTCAGGTGCCCCTCTCCGCACGGGTAGAGCTAACCGAGAACCGGGTGTGTGTGATCGTCAAGGACGCCGGAACAGGCTTTGACCCGCGCGAGGTTCCGCCCCACCGGCTCGGGATCGTCGTCAGCATCCGCGGCAGGCTGAGCGCGATTCCGGGCGGGAGCGCGTCCGTGGCATCCCACCGGGGTGCAGGCACCGTCGTCACGCTCACCTGGGTGGCGCTGTGAACGCGCCCAGAGCGCGGCAGCTCGAGATGATCGAGTTGACCGGTCGGGGCCCGCGAACCATGGTGTGGTTGTATTTCGCCACCATCGGCATCCTCGCGCTGTGGTCGTTGAGTGAGGTGCGCTACCCGCTGCCGACCGTTGTCGGCCTTGCGCTGTTCGCCGCCGTCTGCGGTGTTCTGACGACCGACCTGGGCACCAGATTGTCGCTGCGGTCGACACTCGTGACCATCGTCGGGATGACGGTAGTGACCGCCATCATCTCGTGGCAGATCGTCACGCCGGGCGGGTTCGCCCAGTGGTACATGGGGGCGGGCACGGCCTGCCTCTTCTACGTGAGCCTCCGTGGACGAATCGGGTGGGCGTGGGTCGGATTCGGGGTGCTCTCGGTCGTCGTGCTGCTCTGGGGGCTGACCTCCCCCGGGATGCTCGGCGGCGCCGGCTTTCTGATCGCCAAACAGTTTCCGATTCTCGTCGTCGGCACGCTATTCGCGATCGGCCTGCGTCGGACCAGCGCGAGCATCCAGCAGCTCACGGTCGAAACTTCGGCACGAGCGGCGACCGAAGCGGGGGATGTCGCGGCAACCGCGGAACGCAACCGCAGGCTCGCCGAACTCGACGCCTTCGCGACCCCACTGCTCGCGCTTCTCGTCAGCGGCACCCCGCTCACCGACGACGATCGGCGCGAGTTCGCCATCGCCGAGGCGGAGCTGCGCGACGCCCTGCGTGCGCGCAGCCTCAGCGTGCCGTCCGTCATCGCCGCGGCCAGACACGCACGGCGCCGCGGCGTCGACGTCGTTCTGCTCGATGACAGCGATCCGGACTCGGTACACGAGGATGACCTCGACACGGTTATAAGCCACGTGACGGACGCGCTGGATGATGCCAGTGACGGTCGTGTGGTCGCCCGGCTGCTTCCGCCGGGTCGCGAGGGAGTCGCGACCCTGCTGGTCGACGGGAGCGCGGGCGCGCGCAATCAGGTAATCGAACCCACGCCGGTCTGACCTGCGCTTAACGCAGTTCGGCCCGCCGGACTAGCGGCGGGCCGAACTTATGGCGCTTCAGATCTCGATGCGGCCTCTCGGCCGCACGCGATCGGCGGTACCTACTGGTAGGTGCCCGGGGTGAAGTCCTCAGACGAGTTGAAGCTGTCGAGGTCGATGAAGCTGAGGTCAGCTTCGGTGAAGGTCGAGTCATCCGTGAAGATGCGGTTCGGGTAGCGCTCCGCCTTGGCTTCCTCGGTTGCCTCGACTGACACATCCCGGTAGCGCGGGAGACCCGTGCCTGCGGGGATGAGCTTACCGATGATGACGTTCTCCTTGAGGCCCATCAGCGGGTCGGACTTGCCCTCCATGGCGGCCTGCGTGAGAACACGCGTGGTCTCCTGGAACGACGCGGCCGACAGCCACGACTCGGTGGCCAGGGAAGCCTTGGTGATACCCATGACCTCCTGACGTGCCGATGCCGTCGCGCGACCCTCAGTGAGGGCTGCCCGGTTGAGCTCGTTGTAGCGCATCCGGTCGACCAGCTCGCCGGGCAGCAGCCCGGTGTCGCCGTGATCGACAACGGTAACCTTGCGCAGCATCTGACGAACGATGACCTCAATGTGCTTGTCGTGAATCGGCACACCCTGTGAGCGGTACACGCCCTGTACGCCGTCGACCAGGTGCAACTGCACCGCCCGGACACCCTTGACGCGAAGAACTTCCTTCGGGTCCAGGTTTCCGACGTGCAACTGCTGGCCGAGCTCGACGTGCTGACCGTCCTCGATCAGCAGAGTCGCGCGACGCAACACGGGGTAGGCGACCGGCTCGTCACCGTTGTCGGGGGTCAGGATCAGGCGACGAGCCCGGTCCGTGTCCTCGATGGTGATGCGCCCCGCGGCCTCGGCGATGGGCGATGCGCCCTTCGGCGTGCGCGCCTCGAACAGCTCCGTGACACGCGGCAGACCCTGGGTGATGTCATCGGCGGATGCGACACCACCGGTGTGGAAGGTACGCATCGTCAGCTGGGTTCCGGGCTCACCGATCGACTGGGCCGCGATGATACCGACGGCCTCACCGATGTCGACGAGCAGGCCGGTCGCCAGCGAACGGCCGTAGCAGACCGCACACACACCAACGGCCGACTCACAGGTGAGAACGGACCGAACCTTGACCTGGGACACACCGGCGGCGACGAGCATGTCAATGAGCACGTCACCGATGTCGCTCCCGGCCGGAGCCACGACCTTGCCCTTGGCGTCAACCGCGTCAGCCGCGAGGCTGCGCGCGTAGACCGAGTTCTCGGCGTTGACCTCGCGAATGAGTTCGCCATCGGCGCCCACGCTCGCGATCGGCATGTCGAGACCCTTCGAGGTTCCACAGTCGTCTTCACGAATGATGACGTCCTGCGAGACATCCACCAGACGGCGGGTCAAGTAACCCGAGTCGGCGGTACGCAGTGCGGTGTCAGCCAGGCCCTTGCGAGCACCGTGGGTCGAGATGAAGTACTCGGCCACGGTCAGACCCTCCTTGTAGGAGTGCACGATCGGGCGAGGAATGATCTCACCCTTCGGGTTCGACACCAGCCCTCGCATACCGGCGATCTGACGCACCTGCATCCAGTTACCACGAGCACCGGACGACACCATGCGGTTGATGTTGTTGTCCGAGGCGAAGTTCGCCTGCATGGCCTCGGCAACCTCGGCGGTCGCCTTGTTCCAGATCTCGATGAGTTCCTGACGACGCTCGGCGTCGGTGGTCAGACCCTGATCGAACTGGTCCTGCACCTTGGCGGCCTGCTTCTCGTAGCCCGCGATGATCGCGGGCTTGTTCGGCGGGGTGACGATGTCAGAGAGTGCGACGGTTACACCGGAGCGAGTCGCCCAGTGGAAGCCGGCATCCTTGATGCGGTCGAGCGCAGCCGCAACCTCTACCTTCTGGTACCGCTCGGCGAGATCGTTGACGATCGCCGAGATCTGGCCCTTGTCGGCCACGGCCTCGATGTAGGGGTAGTCGGCCGGAAGCGTCTCGTTGAAGAGTGCGCGACCGAGCGTCGTATCCATGAGCACGGTCTTGCCCTGAACGAAGCCCTCAGGGGCATCGCCCTCGGCGAAGTAGACGTTCTCGAGACGGATGCGCACCTTGGCGTTGAGATCGAGCGAGTGCTGGTCGTGAGCGAGAATCGCCTCAGCAACCGACGAGAACGCGCGACCCTCGCCCGTTCCACCCTCCTTGAGGGTGGTCAGGTGGTGCAGACCGATGATCATGTCCTGGGTAGGAAGGGTCACCGGACGACCGTCAGACGGCTTCAGGATGTTGTTGCTCGCGAGCATGAGCACGCGGGCCTCGGCCTGAGCCTCGACCGACAGCGGAAGGTGCACCGCCATCTGGTCACCGTCGAAGTCGGCGTTGAACGCAGCACAGACGAGCGGGTGAAGCTGGATGGCCTTGCCCTCAACGAGCTGAGGCTCGAACGCCTGGATGCCCAACCGGTGAAGCGTGGGCGCACGGTTGAGCAGCACGGGGCGCTCGCGGATGATCTCCTCGAGCACGTCCCAGACCTGCGGGCGCGCTACGCTCGACCATGCGCTTGGCGCTCTTGATGTTCTGCGCGTGGCTCAGGTCGATCAGGCGCTTGATGACGAACGGCTTGAACAGCTCCAGCGCCATCTGCTTGGGCAGACCACACTGGTGCAGCTTGAGCTGCGGACCGACGATGATCACCGAACGACCCGAGTAGTCAACGCGCTTGCCGAGCAGGTTCTGGCGGAACCGACCCTGCTTACCCTTGAGCATGTCGCTCAGGGACTTGAGGGCGCGGTTACCGGTACCCGTGACGGGGCGACCGCGGCGACCGTTGTCGAACAGTGCGTCGACGGCCTCTTGAAGCATGCGCTTCTCGTTGTTGACGATGATCTCGGGCGCACCGAGGTCAAGCAGACGACGCAGACGGTTGTTGCGGTTGATCACACGACGGTAGAGGTCGTTGAGGTCGGATGTCGCGAAGCGGCCACCGTCGAGCTGCACCATCGGGCGCAGCTCCGGCGGGATCACCGGGACGACCTCGAGCACCATCGCGGCCGGCGAGTTGCCGGTCTGCAGGAACGAGTTGACGACGCGCAGGCGCTTGATGGCGCGGATCTTCTTCTGACCCTTGCCGTTGGCGATCTGGTCGTGCAGGTCGATGCTCTCGGCCTCGAGGTCGAACGCCTGCAGACGCTTCTGGATGGCTTCTGCGCCCATGAAGGCCTCGAAGTACATGCCGAAGCGGTCCTGCAGCTCCTGGAACACGGAATCCTCGGGCTTGAGGTCACCGATCTTCAGGTTGCGGAAGTCGTCCCACACGCGCTCGAGCTGAGCGATCTGCTCGTCGAAGCTCTTGCGAGCCTGACCCATCTCCTTCTCGGCGCCATCCTTGACTCGACGCTTCTGGTCGCTCTTGGCGCCCTCGGCTTCGAGGGCCGCGAGGTCCTCTTCGAGCTTGGTGAGGCGGTCGGCGATGCGAGCATCGCGCTGGCCCTCGAGCGTCTTGATCTCGAGACGGATCTCGTTCTCGAGTCCGGGCAGGTCGGCGTGGCGACCCTCCTCGTCCACCGAGATGATCATGTATGCGGCGAAGTAGATGACCTTCTCGAGGTCTTTCGGCGCCATGTCGAGCAGGTAGCCCAAGCGGCTAGGAACGCCCTTGAAGTACCAGATGTGGGTTACGGGTGCTGCGAGCTCGATGTGACCCATGCGCTCGCGACGAACGGAGGACTTGGTGACCTCCACGCCGCAGCGCTCGCACACGATGCCCTTGAAGCGCACTCGCTTGTACTTACCGCAGGAGCACTCCCAGTCACGGCTCGGCCCGAAGATCTGCTCTCCGAAGAGGCCGTCCTTCTCGGGCTTCAGCGTGCGGTAGTTGATGGTTTCGGGCTTCTTGACCTCACCGTGCGACCAGCGACGGATGTCGTCGGCGGTAGCGAGACCGATCTTGATTTCGTCAAACGCGTGAACGTCGAGCAATTTATCTTCTCTCTTCGAAACTTTTGTGAGTCGTCGTCTGGGGAGGGGTTAGATCTCGTCGATAGACGAGGACTCGAACCGCGTGGAAATGTTGATGCCCAGCTCCTCCGCAGCGCGGAAGACCTCGTCATCCGTGTCGCGCAGGTTGACAACCGATCCGTCGGCCGAGAGCACCTCGACGTTCAGACACAGCGACTGCATTTCCTTGATCAGCACCTTGAAGGACTCGGGGATGCCCGGCTCCTGGATGTTCTCGCCCTTGACGATCGCCTCGTAGACCTTCACTCGACCGAGGATGTCGTCCGACTTGATCGTGAGCAGCTCCTGGAGGGCGTATGCGGCGCCATATGCTTCGAGCGCCCACACCTCCATCTCGCCGAATCGCTGTCCGCCGAACTGCGCCTTACCACCGAGCGGCTGCTGGGTGATCATCGAGTACGGTCCGGTCGAGCGAGCGTGGATCTTGTCGTCGACGAGGTGGTGGAGCTTGAGGATGTACATGTAGCCCACCGAGACCGGCTCCGGGAACGGCTCGCCGGAGCGACCGTCGAAGAGACGCGTCTTTCCGGTCGAGTCCACCAGGCGGTCGCCGTCGCGCGTCTTGGTCGTCGAGTCGAGAAGACCTGCGATCTCCTCCTCGAGCGCACCGTCGAACACGGGGGTCGCGACCTTGGTGCCGGGAGCCGCGCTGCGCGCGACATCCGGGAGCGTGGCGGCCCACTTCGGGGTGCCCTCGACTTCCCAGCCCTGCTTAGCAACCCACCCGAGGTGAGTCTCCAGCACCTGACCGAAGTTCATTCGTCCGGGGATACCGAGCGGGTTGAGGATGATGTCGACCGGAGTTCCATCGGCGAGGAACGGCATGTCCTCGACCGGCAGGATCTTCGAGATAACACCCTTGTTGCCGTGACGACCGGCGAGCTTGTCGCCCGCGGTGATCTTGCGCTTCTGGGCGATGTACACCACGACGCGCTGGTTGACACCCGAGCCGAGTTCGTCGTCGTTGTCGGCGTTGAACTCCTTGACGGCGATGATCGTTCCCTCTTCACCGTGAGGAACCTTGAGCGAGGTGTCGCGCACCTCGCGGCTCTTCTCGTTGAAGATCGCGCGCAGCAGGCGCTCCTCGGCGGAAAGCTCGGTTTCGCCCTTCGGCGTCACCTTGCCCACGAGGATGTCGCCGGGGCGAACCTCGGCTCCGATGCGAATGATGCCACGCTCGTCGAGGTCGGCGAGCAACTCGGGGCTGACGTTGGGGAGGTCGCGAGTGATCTCCTCCTTGCCGAGCTTCGTGTCGCGGGCATCCACCTCGTACTCCTCGATGTGAATCGACGACAGCGTGTCGTCTTTCACGAGGTTCTGGCTGAGGATGATCGCGTCTTCGAAGTTGTGACCCTCCCACGGCATGAACGCAACGAGCAGGTTCTTGCCGAGTGCGAGTTCACCGTTCTCGGTCGCGGGACCGTCGGCGAGCACCTGGCCGGCCTCGACGCGGTCGCCCGCTGAGACGATGACCCGGTTGTTGTAGCTCGTGCCCTGGTTGGAGCGGTCGAACTTGCGCAGCAGGTAGTCCTGCGTGCCGCCCTCATCGAGCTGCACGGTGACGAGATCCGCCGAAACTTCGCTGACAACGCCAGCCTTGTCTGCGGTGATGACGTCGCCCGCGTCGATTGCGGCGAAGTTCTCCATACCGGTTCCGACCAGCGGGCTCTCGCTGCGCAGCAGCGGAACGGCCTGACGCTGCATGTTGGCACCCATGAGTGCGCGGTTTGCGTCGTCGTGCTCGAGGAACGGGATGAGCGAGGTCGCGACCGACACCATCTGGCGCGGCGAGACATCCATGTACCCGATCTGTTCGGTCGGGATGAGGTCGACCTCGCCACCCTTCTTACGAGCCAGCACGCGCGGCTCGGCGAAGTGGGCGTCCTTGGTCAACGGCGCGTTGGCCTGAGCCACCACGTAGTCGTCCTCTTCGGATGCGGTCAGGTAGTCAATGGTGGTCGTGACCTTGCCGTTGACTACGCGACGGTACGGGGTCTCGATGAACCCGAACGCGTTGATGCGCGCGAACGACGCGAGCGAACCGATAAGACCAATGTTCGGGCCTTCCGGGGTCTCGATCGGGCACATGCGGCCGTAGTGCGACGGGTGAACGTCGCGAACCTCGACGCCGGCACGCTCACGCGACAGGCCACCGGGGCCGAGCGCGGAGAGGCGACGCTTGTGGGTCAGGCCCGCGAGCGGGTTGTTCTGGTCCATGAACTGCGAGAGCTGGCTCGTTCCGAAGAACTCCTTGATCGCCGCCACGACGGGACGCACGTTGATGAGCGTCTGCGGCGTGATCGCCTCGATGTCCTGCGTGGTCATGCGCTCACGAACGACGCGCTCCATGCGGGACAGGCCGGTGCGAACCTGGTTCTGAATCAGCTCGCCGACCGCGCGGATGCGACGGTTGCCGAAGTGGTCAATGTCGTCGACGTCGAGACGCACGTCGACCTTCTTGCCATCGCGGATGCCCTTGATGGTCGACAGCGCGTTGTCGTGCACGGTGACGTAGCTTGACGACGAGTCGTGCAGCGCAACGAGGTACTTGATCGTTGCGATGATGTCTTCGACGGAAAGCACCGACTGCTTGATGTCGGCGTCGAGACCGAGCTTGCGATTGATCTTGTAACGACCAACCTTCGCCAGGTCGTAGCGCTTCGAGTTGAAGTAGAAGTTGTCGAGGAGGGCGCGAGCGGCCTCGGCGGCAACCTGCTCTCCCGGGCGAAGCTTGCGGTAGATGTCCTTGAGGGCCTCCTCCTTGGTGAGGATGGAGTCCTTCTCGAGCGTGAGCTCGATCGACGGGAAGCCTTTGAACTCCTCGAGGATCTGCTCGCTGGTCAGGCCGAGTGCCTTGAGGAACACGGTGACCGACTGCTTGCGCTTGCGGTCGATGCGCACGCCGACCTGATCACGCTTGTCGATCTCGAACTCGAGCCAAGCGCCCCGGCTCGGGATGATGCGGGCCGAGTAGATGTCTTTGTCGCTGAGCTTCTCCGGGGTGCGGTCGAAGTAGACACCGGGCGAACGCACGAGCTGGGACACGACGACACGCTCGGTGCCGTTGATGATGAACGTGCCCTTTTCGGTCATCAGCGGGAAGTCGCCCATGAACACGGTCTGCGTCTTGATCTCACCGGTGAGGTGGTTCATGAACTCGGCGTTGACGTAGAGCGGAGCGGCGAACGTCTTGCCGCGCTCCTTGCACTCGTCGATCGTGTATTTCGGCTCTTCGAGTTCCGGGTCGGTGAACGACAGCTGCATCGTCTCTCCGAGGTCCTCGATCGGGGAGATCTCTTCGAAGATCTCATCGAGACCGCTGCGCGAGGGAAGGTCGGTGCGGCCTGCGGCGACACCCTCCTCGACGCGCTGCTTCCAGATGTCATTGCCGACGAGCCAGTCGAAGCTCTCGGTCTGCAGTGCAAGCAGATCGGGAACAGTCAGGGTGTCAGTGATCTTGGCGAAGGAAAGTCGCGATGCCAAGCGACCGTTCTTCGGGGACCCATTCTTTTTGGACGAACCAGTGGTGGACGCAGTGCGCGCAGCAGCCAAGGAAATAACCTCCGTGGACCCCGTCGGGCCCTCATGCCGGAAAACCGGCGGTCGGTAATGAAATGCTCACCAGAACCCAAGGAAGATCTGCCCCGCCGCTATACTCGGGGCGCGCCAGCTGTCCACAATATGACGGCATGGGTTGATTGGGAGCGCAAAGAACAATCATAGGACGCGCGGCGCCCGACACGCAACTATTTCCTTGACCAATTTCCGGGATTCGAGTATAAGGTCACCCAAACCCGTCGCTGCTGCGTCGGGCTCAGGCGGTTTGTGCCGCCCGTTTCTTGTAGGCGAGCGCGGCGAGCGCTTCCCAGATCAGGCCGTGCGCGTTGTTCACTGTTATGTCGGCGTGGTCGTAGGGCGGGCTCACCTCGGTCAGGTCGAACGCGACGACGTCGGTCTCTAGCACGATTTGTCGGATGACGCGCAGCAGGTCGATCGGGGCGAAGCCGCCAGGGGCGGGCGTGCCTGTCGCCGGCGCGAATCCGGGATCGAGAACATCGATGTCGATAGAGATGTAGACCTTGGATGCCTTGGCCTTCGCCGCGGCGATGACATCGGCCATGACCGGTCGAACGCCGCGCTCCCAGATCTCCTGCATCATGAAGTGAGTCAGACCGTTGTCGCGCATCCACTGCTGATCTTCTTCGCCGGGCCAATATCCACGCAGGCCGACCTGGATGAAGTTCGGCCCGGGGATCGCTCCGGACTCGATAAGGCGACGCATCGGGGTGCCGTGGCTTGCGAGGTTGCCCTCGAGGATGTTCGCCGTGTCGGCGTGCGCATCGAAGTGGATCATGACGACGTTGCCGAACCCGTGGTGCTCGGCGACGGCCGTCGCGGCCGGCCAGGTGATCGAGTGGTCGCCCCCGATGATGAAGGGGGTGATTCCGCGACTGGCCACCTCGGCCACCCGGTCGTACACGGCCTTCTTCGACAGTTCCCACATTCCGTGGCTGGTGATGGCGTCGCCGTAGTCGACAACCTCGAGGTGGTCGAACATCTCGATGCCGAGATCGAGGTGGTAGGTGCCAGGGTCGTAGGCGTTGGCTCGAATCGCGCGTGGCCCGAAGCGGGCACCAGGCCGATTCGTGGTGTTGTCGTCCCACGGCGCGCCGACGATCGCGACATCGGGACGCCACTGGTCGAGCTGCTCCGGTTCCGTGAGAAGCGGGCGCATTCCGAAGGTCGCGGGGCCGACGTACGACTGGGCCGCGAGTTGGTCACGCAACCCCGGGGGAAGGTGACGCAGGGGCTGGCGCTCTGGTGTCATCCCCACACCGTACTCCGCCGCTTAGTGCACCTCTACGACGGCGGCGCGCATGAGCGACATCCGCCGGGTGATGTCGTTCGCTACCGTGTCGTCGAGCCCGACACTGGCGATCGCATGACGCAGATGGTCAACGAAGGTGCCGAATGCGTCGGGAGTTATTGCGCGGCCAGAATGCGAGGCGCGGATACTCCGCCCGCCGTACTGCTCGGGCCCGCCGAGAGCGACCGACAGGAATGCCTGCTGGTGTCCCTTGAGTCGATCGAGATCGATACCGTCAAACCAGATCGCGAAGTCCGGGTCAGCCATGATTCTGTCGCAGAGCGCGTCGACGATCGAACCCAGACCAGTATCGCCACCGACGTCATCGAACAGGGACACCGGGCACTCCTTCCGCTCGGATTGAGCGTAGCCACCTCCGACCTTCTCGACAAATCCTCCACTTAATCTCGGCGCGGGTGTGGCAAGGTCGAATACGTGACCGACAACCCTTCCCGAACTCTGAAGCTGAGTGGTTTCCACGCGGAGGTGGCTCCCGATCGCTGGGTGAACGGCGCATATACGCTCACGGTCGACGGGACCCCACAGTCGCACGTCAACCTCGACGACCCGTCCCAGCTCTTCTTCGAGTACGTGCAGCGCATGGGGCACGTCATCGACCAGATCGGGATGCCCGGTCAGCCGATTACCGCCGTGCACCTCGGCGCGGGTGCCCTGACCCTGCCCCGCTACGTCGAGGCGACTCGGCCGGGCTCCCGTCAGCAGGTGGTCGAACTCGAATCCGATCTCGTTGACCTCGTGCGCAGCGAGCTGCCGTGGTCGACCAAGGCGTCGATCAGGGTCAGACATGGCGACGCCCGGGCGGTGCTGGAGAAGCTCCCGCCCGGCCTGCACGGATCGGTCGATCTGCTGGTTGTCGACGTGTTCAGCGGCGCACGAACGCCAGCACACGTGACAAGCATCGAGTTCTACCGCAGCGCCGTTCGGTTGCTCGCGCCGGGCGGCATCCTGCTCGCCAACATCGCCGACGGCCCGGGGCTCGCCTTTGCGCGGGGGCAGGCGGCAACGCTCGCCGCCGCGATCGGCAACGTGGCCGCGCTCGCCGAAGCGCAGATTCTCAAGGGTCGCCGGTTCGGCAACATCGTGCTGGTCGGTTCGGCCACCCCCCTCCCCTTCGAATGGATGCCGCGGCTTCTCGCCGCCGGCCCGCATCCGTCGAAGGTGGTTGCCGGTAGCGAGCTCGGGGACTTCATCGGCGGGGCATCAGTGGTCACCGACAGCACGGCTGTACCGAGCCCTCCGCCATCCAAGAACATCTTCCAACTCCGTCCCGGCTCTGGGTAGTACCGCAGAATTCCCGCGAACACGGGCGGAAACGTGGTGGGATGGACATCATGCGCCTCCTGCCCACAGCACTCGCGGTCGCGCTTCTGACGGGATGTACCGCCGCCACGCCGGTCGCCGTACCCACGGCAACCAGCGACCCGACCCCGACCCCGACCGTTGCCGCGGCGCCCGTCGTCATGCAGCCCGGCGACAGCGTGACCGTCATCGCCGAGGGGCTTCAGGCTCCCTGGTCGATCGTGCGGCTCCGCAGCGGATCAACCCTGATTAGCGAACGTGACTCGGGGCGCATCATGGAACTGACCGAGGACGGCGACCTCCGTGTCGTCGGCCTGGTCCCCGGCGCCGTAGTCGGTGACGAGGGCGGCCGCCTCGGAGAGGGCGGGTTGCTCGGGCTGGCATACGCGCGCTCTGGCCACTGGTTGTTCGCCTACCTGAGCACGGAGACCGACAACCGGATCATCCGCTTCGAGCTCGAAGGCACAGCCGGCAGCTACTCGTTGGGCTCGAGCGTCGACATTCTCACCGGCCTCGTGAGGGCCCGAAATCACAACGGCGGTCGGATCAAGATCGGACCGGATGGTCTGCTGTACGTGACCGTCGGGGACGCCGCGGACCCGTGGACCGCGCAAGACCTCTCGACCTACAACGGCAAGATTCTGCGGATCGAGCTCGACGGCAGCGTGCCGCGGGACAACCCGTTTCCCGGTTCGCTCATCTACTCGTTCGGTCACCGCAATCCGCAGGGCCTCGCCTGGGATGCCGCCGGGCAACTCTGGTCGTCGGAGCTGGGTCAGGAGACCTGGGACGAACTCAATCGCATTACACCCGGCGGCAACTACGGCTGGCCAGCGGCCGAAGGAATAGTCGGCGATCCCGCGTTCATCGATCCCGTCGTGCAGTGGCCGACAAGCGAGGCCAGCCCGAGCGGGCTCGCGTTCACGGGCGGAGCCTTCTTCATGGCCGCGCTGCGCGGTGAACGACTCTGGTCGATCGACCTCACCGAGCCGATGACGGTCACGGATTGGTTCGTCGGTGAGTACGGGCGCATGCGCGACGTCGTTGCCGGACCGAACGGAACGCTGTGGGTGTTGACCAACAACACAGACGGACGCGGAACTCCACAACCCACAGATGACCGGCTGCTGGAGATCACCCTCGAACCCGTCGAATAGCCTTGCGTCAATGGCTGAACTGCACCGAGTGCGCACTTGGGCGCACGCGCTGATCGAGTTGCACCTCGACCCAACGTGGACCTTCGCGTTCGACAACGCGAAGACGAGGGCGGGGCTGTGCAACTACACGAGCCGACGCATCTCGGTGTCGCGGTATCTCGCGGATCGCTACGAGGACGACGAGATCCACCAGGTTCTACTGCACGAGGTCGCCCACGCGATCGCGGGCACCCGGGCCGGTCACGGGCCGCGGTGGAAGGCGATCGCCGCAGACCTCGGCTACGAGGGCAAACGCCTGCACTCAGGCGCCATCGCGAGCGAGCTCGCCCCGTGGGTGGGCACCTGTCCCGCCGGGCACGAGCACTTTAGATACAGGCGGCCGGCGCGAACGCTCGCCTGTGGAAAGTGTTCCCGTCGGTTCGACACGGCCAACGTGATCGCCTGGGTTAAGCGGTAGGGCTCTGCGCGAAGTGCGCGTCGAACGCGGCAGCGACGTTCTTCCAGTGGCCCAACATCATGCGCCGCTCTTCGCGGTCGGCGAGCTTCTCGTGATGGATTCCGATGGTGGTTCCGGATGCCGCGGGCTTAACGGTCAGTTGAAGCGTCGAGTCGTGCGGCCAGTCGTCGGGCTGCCAGCTCACTCGGATGCGAAGGCCATCGGTGCGACTGCGCACCGTGCCGCGCACGCCATCGGCGGTCGCGTATGCCTCGCCCTTCTCGGCCGGTAGCGCCGCGAGCTCGCCGAGCCACACGATCAGCCCCGGGCCGAGCAGGTACTCCCACACGGCATCGACGGGCGCCGCAACGGTGGTGCGCACGCCAAGCTCCCACCCGGCATCCTTGGTGAGGCCCGTGGTGGCGGACGCGCTGTCGTCCGCGGTGTTGCTGGAATCCGGCATGTAACCGACCATAATGGTTACGTGCCTTTGAGACCAACCGGACAGTGGTTCACGTCCCGCGACGGCCACCGCTGGTGGTTCGACTCCGGGTCGCTCGCGCTCGACTTCGCGTACACCGGTGCGATGGGTGACAACCCGGCCTGGGAGCGGCTACGGGGTGTCGACGACCTCGCCGCGTGGCTCCACGAGCGCTTCGAGGATGTCGACGGCACCGTGAGCGAGGGAGACCTTCGGGATGCACTCGCGCTGCGCGGTGCCGTTGCCGGCGCCGTGGCATCCGTCAGTCGGGGCGCGCCGGTCGAGGCAACCACCGTCGATCTGATCAATCTGTATGCGGCGACTCCGGACATCCCGCCCAGCCTGCCCGGCGGTTCACGCCAGGCAGGCCGAGCGAACGCTCGAGTCTCGCAGGCGCTGTCAGAGCTGGCGCGCGAGACTGTTGCGCTGCTGGCCACGCGCCGGGACCGCTTTAGGGTGTGCGACGCCGATGACTGCGGGCTGGTGTTCTACGACGAGTCGCGCTCCAACAACCGCCGCTGGTGTTCGATGCAGCGCTGCGGTAACCGAGCCAAGGTGCGCGCTCACCGAGCCAAGGACGCGACTACTCGACGACCTTGACTTCCTTCCAGAACGCCACGTAATTCGAGAAGTCCTTGCCAACACGGTCAAACGCGGTCGGGTACGGGGTGGGGTAGCTGAATGCGCGGTCCTGCAGCTTTTCGCCGTCGATCTCGATAGTGAAGTACTGACACGCGCCCTTCCACGGGCAGGTGTACGGCGTCGCGCTCGTGGTGAGCAACTCCATGTTGACGCTCGACGGCGGGAAGTACCAGTTTCCTTCGATCGAGATCAGGTCTTCTTTGGGTGCTTCCGCGATGACGGTGTCGCCGATTACTGCCTTCATGTGTTTCCTCCGTAGGTCGTGCTCTTACGGGGGCGAACCTCACTGAGGCTGATGGAATTCCCGAATGATGCGGATGCTCGGCTCACGTTGAGCTTCGAGTTCGGTGTCGAGGGTGCCGCCGGCCGCCAGCACCTCTTGCCCGGCAACGCTGGCGGACAGCACGTGTGCTGCAGCGTTCTTGAGCGCGAGCCACGCTCCTCCTGCGGCCGCCGCCTCGGGCGATGCGTAGTCGATGCCGACGGCGGCGAGGGCCTCGATGACGGCACCGGCGGCGACGAGGTCTTCGACGGCGAACCCGCCCGAGTCGTCTCCCGCCGCAACGACAGCCACGATTGCACGATCCCCGAGGTCGGCCTGCCTGGCGAGAATCCAGGCGGCGACGGCGGCGCGTGATCCGACGGTGCCCGCGACGAGCGCGCCGCCGTGGGCGAGCGTCGTGGGGTCCGGTTCGGGGCCGATAGCATCCGCCCACACGACGATGTGTGCGCCGGCGGCGATGTCGTTCGCGGCATCGATACCGAACGCGAACCTCACCTGATAGCGGGTTTGGTTGCTCGCGCTGTTCACGTTTTCAGGGTAGCGGAGGGCAGACTGGCCTCATGCGGGTTCTGCTGAAACTCACCCTGAATTGCGATCCGGATGTCGCCTGGCGGGCGATCCGCAGCCCCGACGTGTTCGCGGCCGTCTCGGCGCCCTTCACGACGTTCGAGTCGCTGGAGCCCACCGGGTTTCCCGACGTCTGGGGCGAGGGCGATCATCCCGTACGCGTGAAAGCGTTCGGGGTCGTTCCCATCGGGACGCAGGTGATCGGGATCACCTTTCCGGCGCGCTCCGACGCCGTGCGTGTGATGCGCGACGGGGGGCGCGGGCTCAGCGGCGTGCTGACCGCGACCTCGCACTGGGAACACACGATGGCCGTGGCATCCGCCCCAGAAGGTCGCACGCTCTACCGCGACCAGTTGAGCTTTCGCGCAGGCGCCCTGACGCCCCTGCTCTGGCTGGGGTATTGGGCGTTCTGGCAGTGGCGCGCCCGGGGCCTGATGCGGCTCGCCCCAACCTGGGAGCGAGCCACACCGAAGGCTTAGGACTTGAGCGTGCGGCGGCGCCGAGATCCGAGGATGACGAAGGCCGTTCCGCCCAACAGCAGCACGCTGCCGTACATGATGAGCGAGAGGCCGTCGAGCCCGGTGAGCGCGAGTGTGAACACGTTGGCCATCGCGAGGGTGGATTCCCCCGACTTCAGCGTTATCGTCGATTCGATGACCGGCACCCCGTCGTACAGCAGGATGAGCGCGTTTGCTCCCCCGTTCTTGGTCTCGGTGAGCGTGCAGTCCGCGTTGGCCGGGAGGTCCTTGTAGAGCACCTCTTCGCCCGCCGCGATGGTGCGTTCGCCACCGTCGAGGATCTCGACATCGGTGGGCACGCCGTCGACGTCGAGCACGCAGGCAAGCTCGATGGTGAACTGCTGGCGAGCGTGGTCGGTCGCGGCCGTGCCGACGACCTGCTTGGTCACCTTAAGTTGCGCGAGATCGAACACGTTCTCGAGGTCGACCTCGTGCACGGTGTCGGCGTCTCCCAGAGTGAACACCGGGTTGGTGATCGCCGCCGACGTGGCGCCTCCCGTGCTCGTCTCGGTGAGCGTGCAATCCGCGTACGACGGGAGCATGTCGAACTGGTTCTGGTAGCCGTTGAGGCTGGTCAGTTCACGCGTGGCGCCGTCAGGGATCGTCACGGGAACGGTCTCGCCGTTGACGTCGCGGGTGCACTCCAGCGTCACCTCGAACGGTCCGGCGCCGTAGATCGGCACGCCGAGGCCGTCGAGCGCCTTGCGCACGAACACGGTCGGGTCACCGAAGGTGTTGGTCACCGTGACCGGCATCGGCGTTGTCTCGAGCACGAAGTTTCCGGGATCGACGACCGAGCTGTCGGCACCGCCGACCAGGATCTCGGTGAGTTCACACGCGGCATCCACGGGCAGGCCCGCGTACTGCGCCACATAGGCGACCGGCTCACTGTCGGGAGTGAGATCGCGGGTCGCGCCGCCCGGGATGGCGACAGCGACGGTCTCACCGTTCACGTCGCGCGTGCACTCGAGGCTGACACGGAACATCTGCTGACCATAGAGCGCGGCGCCTAGACCGTCGACCACCTTGGTGACGTCGATCTCGGTCACCAGGAAGCTGTTCGTCACCACGACGTCAGACTGGGCGTCGGGCGCGATTGTCGCCGTGGCGGTCGTTCCCGTGGTCTCCGTGGAGTCGATGGTCACGGTCGTCGAGTTGGCGCCACCGGTCTTCAGCTCGCTGATGTCGCAGGTTGCCCCGGCGGCGATGTCCACGATCGTCACCGCGGCCGGCGTCATCGCGCCATCGACAATCGCGAAGTCATAGTCCTTGAGCCAGACCGTGCGATCACCGGATGCATCGCTGAGCGTGCAATCGACGCGCACCGTGAACGGTGCACTGCCCCACGCTTCGGCCCCCGCGCCGGCGAGCGCCTTGGTCAGCGACAGGCTGCCGACCTCGTACGGGTTCGTGATGGTGGCCGAGTTGCCGGCCGGAAGCGCGGCGAGCGTCACCGCGGCGGTTGCTGCCGCGGTTGTCGCCGGGTCCGAGGTGCCGGCGACGGTCACTATCGACGGGTCGACAGCATCCTTCGTGTCGGTCTCGGTGACGGCACACACGGCGCCGGCCGGAAGGCCTTCGAGCGTCCAGGTGTCGCCGTCGTTGAGGTCGCGCTGCATGCGGACCGCGTCGGAGTACCCGGTCGCGTACACGGTCGTGCCGTTGAAGTCGCACTCGACGGTTGTCGGGAACGGCCCATAGGTGATCGCTGTTCCGGTCTGGTCGACGGCGGCGCTATCGACGGTCTTGGTCACGGAGAGCTGTGCGAACGCGAAGGTGTTCTGCACCTCGAAGCCGTTCTGCACCTGATCGTCACTGAGGTCGCTCGTGTCGATGTCATCGATGGTGAAGGTCCACCCGGTCGACGCATTCTCGACCGCCGCGCTGCCGGTGCGCACGATGAGGCTTGAGCCCGCACCGCCCCGGTCGGTCTCGGTCAGAACACAGGATGCTCCGCGCGGCAGGTTGCGGAACGTCTCGGTCTCGCCATCGAGGATCGGCCGAACCGGGCGGGTAATGGTGACATCTTTCCCGTCACGGACACACTCGAGGGTCACCTCGAACGGTCCGCTACCGAACGTGGACGCGGCATCCCCGCTGATGGCCTTGGTGACCGACACCTGGCCCGTGAGGTACCAGTTCTCGATGGTCACCGACGGGGTGTCGGTTGTCACGTTGATTCCGGTGCCGTCGAACACGGCCCCGTCACCGTCGCGGTACACGAGCGCGTCGGCACCCGTCGAGGAGTAGTTGGTCTCCTCGGCCGAGCAGACCGAGTCCTTGGCGATCGTGTCGATCGTGACCGACATCGTGGTCGCCGGGCTCAGCGAGATGTCGCCGTCGTAGGCCACCACACCTCCGGGAGCGACACAGGTCACGTGCACAACGAACGGCCCGGTGCCGAACTGTGCCGCACCGCCGCCCTTGAGCTCCTTGGTGACGGTGAAGCTCGCGACGCCGTACCGGTTGTTGACCGTGGCGGTGTTGGTTCCTGAACCGGAGACATCACGAGTGAGGGTGAAGGTTGCTGTGGTACCGACCGCCGTCGTGCCACCCGCGTTTGCGGTCGTCACGTACCGGATGTCGGTCGAGTCGGCGTGCCCGGGCGCGGTCTCGGTGACCGTGCAGGATGCGCCGGAGGGCAGCTTCGTCAGCGTCGCCGAGGCGCCGGCGGTGAGGGACAACACCATGGGCGTTGACGCGCTGTAGCCGGTCGCGTAGACCGCGCTGCCGTTGAACGTGCACGTGACGGTCACGGTGAACGGGGAGTCGAGGATGACCTTGGTCGAGGTCTCGTCCGCGGCATCCGTGACAACCTGCTTGGTCACTGTCAACTGGGCGTAGTCGAAGGTGTTCGTGACATTGCGCGAGACGGTACCGGCGTTGACGATGGTGGCATTCGACGGCAGGGTGACCGACGTCGCTCCGCCTCTGGTGGGCTCGGTAATGGTGCAGACCGCGCCGGAGGCGATGTTGTTGATCGTGTGAGTGAGCGTGGTCGCCTTGCTGAAGGTGAAGGTCGCGCTGTACACGTTGACCGTCGACCCGTTGGTGTTGCGGGTACAGCTCACGGCGATCTGGAACGTGCCGTCGCCATAGTCGGCCTGAGCGAATCCAGCAAACAGCTTGTTGAGGGTTAGAGAACCGTCGCCGAAGTTGTTGGTGAACTGCACCCGGTTGGTGGGAGCGGCCGCTGCGCCATCCTTCGCCAGAATGACGGTCGTGGTCGCGCCCGATGCCGAACTGCCAGCGACATTGTTCACGGTATCGACGTGCGTCGTCGTCACTGCGCCTCGCGCGTTGGTCTCCTGCACGGTGCAGCTTGCGCCGGCGGGCAGGTCGGCGATCGTGCGGGTCTGTCCGTCGTTCAGCGAGAAGGTCAGGTTCGTCACCACGTTGACAACCCGAGCACCGTTGTTGAACGTGCAGTCGACCCGGAAGGTGAAGTTTGAGTACACGATCGACGCGCCGCTGGAGTTGACAGCGTTGTTGGTGCCCACGGTCTTGCCGACGACGAGGCTCGCCTTGTCGTAAGTGTTGGTGACGGTCGAGCGCTCAATCGCGGGTCGCGACGAGTCGAAAGCGGGATGCGGGTCGTAGACCAAGAAGCTGGTCGTGTGTGCGGCCTGGGCCGTCACCGTGGTCGGCGAGATTGTCTGAACCGAACCGTAGTTGGGCTCCGACACCGCGCACTTCGCGTACAGCGGCAAGCCCTGGATCAGAGTCGCGGCCGCGCCACCCGTAATGGTGAACGGGTTGCGGAGCGTGCCATCCGAATTCTTCGGCTCGAAGGCCTGGCCCGCCGAGGTGCAGGTCAGGGTGATCGGGAAGCCGCTCTCGAGGTACGACGCCGAGGCGTTGAGACCGTCGACCATCTTGGCCAGTTCGACGCCACCGGTCGCCATCGCGACACCGACCTTGCGCGGTTCGATAACGAAGCGGTTGGGGATGAGCTCGCCCGAGTCATCGCCCAGCGCCGCGGCAGCGATCGAGTTGTACGCGATGGAGTCGCGGTCTAAGCCCGAAGCGCTCTCGGCGATCTGCGGTGCAGCCGCCGTCGTCGAACGGTAAACCACGGAGATTTTCTGGCCGGGGATGATGCCCGACGCGGACGTGATGACGAAGCGCAGGGCGACAATGCTTGACAGCAACAGCGGGTCGGTGTCGATGTCCGACTGCGTGAGCAGTTGCCAGTTGCGCTGCGGGAGGTCGTCGGCCGCGGAGCCCGTGAGACAGGTCGGGTTCGAGACCGACGGCGTGGATGACGCGGTCATTCCGAGCTCGGCCTGGATGTCAGTGGCGTTGCAGCGTGTGGCCACCTTCGCGACACTTGTCACGTAGTACACCGCGAGCGCCGCATCGCCGGGTCCGCCGACCAACACGGGCAGTGTCGACAGGATCGGGGTCCACTTGGATCCGCGAGCCTCGCTGACAATGACCCCCTGGTCGCCGCCGCGGGGAAGAACATCGATGGCCGCGACCTTGACGATGGGGATGTTTCCGCCGTTGACGAAAGTGTTGGCCCACTCCTCGGTGCCACCCGGGCGGGTGATCGGCACGCAGGGGTAGCGGTAGTACTCGGCAAGTCCGCCCGTGGTCACGTTGGGCGTCGAGCAATCGACGATCGAGCCGGCAATTGTCTTGAGGATGCCGAGGTCGTCGAATGCCGCACCGCCGCCATCGAGCAGGGGGTCCCCGGATGCGTCGAGCGGTCCGGCTTCGACCCCGCGAACGCCCTTGACGATGGTCAACGGCGTGCTGGGCAGCGCCCACACTCGCGTCGTCGAGGTGCAGGTGTCGACGAAGGTGGTCTGCACGTTCTGCACCGAAACATCGGTGTATGAGTCACAGGTGTCGAAGATTTGGTCGGCCGTGACGGTTGCCGAGTTCGCGACATCCGTTCCGGTCTCGAACAACGGACGCAGCTGCATCGTCGCGTTGATTCGCAGAGTCCACCCCTTGGGCAGCGTCGCGGGCGACACGAGGGTGAAGGTAATCGTCTGGGTCGGGATGGTTGCTGCTCCGAGCACGGCGGTGACGGTCGGCGCCGACTGAACCTGGTTCGACGCGTTGAGCAGCGTGTAGGTGAAGGCGGACCCGATCGGGTACGGCTGACCGGTGTCTGGGTCATCCGGGATGACCAACTGCGGGCCCTCTGCGTCGACCGGGAACGCGTCGGTGACGACGAGCGACCCGAGGTCCTTCTCGTGGGCGCCACCGCGGTTGATCACCGAGATCTGGTACGGGATGTTCACGCCGAGCGACTGTGCGCCGAATGGGGTCTTGAGAATCTCGACCCGGGCAGGGAGGTGCTGGAACTTGATCTGCTTGCTGTCGGATGCGGTCGCGCTCCACACGGGACTCGGATCGCTCGTGTCTCCACCGCTTGCGGTGACCGTCACGACGTTGGTGTACACGCCCGCGACGGTCTCGCCGGGAGCCGGGTCGAAGCCGTAGAGGGTCGACGGCACAACATTGCTCGCGGCCGACGGGTTGGCGGCGACGAGCGTGTCGCGGCGGTCGACCGTGAATACCACGCTCTGAGTCGGGTTGGACGGCCGCTCCCAGTTGGACTGATCCACCTTCGTGTAGGTGAAACGCAGACCACGGATGCTCGACACCGGAGTCGAGCCGAGGTTCGGCAGCGTCAGGGTCGCGGCCGGCGTGCCGATGACCCAGCAGGCGCTGAGGTCGGCATTGCCCGCACAGTCGGCGGTGATCGAGTTGTCGCCACCAACGGTGTACGTCACTCCGACGAGGGCATCGACCTGAACTCGCTCGGCGGGAGTCGCCGGGCCGGGGTCGGCCGGGCCGAAACTTGCGAAATTGTAGGCATTCCAGAACGACGGCGAGACGTCTACGAAGACCATCTTTGTCGTGCGCACGTTTCCGGAGGGCTGGCCGGTCAGCGTGACCTTGGCGCTGCGAGACGAGTCCTCATACTGAATCGCCGGGGATCCGACGTTCGCGGTCGTGTCGGCCTGAATCGACTTGGTTGCGGAGACGCCGTAGTTCCACGCCTGGATCGTCATGGTGTCTGACGCGATCGCGACCGCGACATTGTCGACGCCGGGCGCGACCACGGTGGTTCCGCCCGCGTCACGCACGGTCGCCGTGACGGTGTTGTCGACGGGGCTGTCCGCCGTAGCTCACCCGGGTTGCCGTGCCGCGCACGAATTCGCGCAGGCGCGTATCGAGGGTCACGGTCGTGACGGCGTTGGAGTTGATTCGCCCGGTGTGTACGACGTCGATCGCCGTGACATCCGCCAACTGTGCTTCGGTGAGGGCCAGGGCCTGACTGATGGAGTACGTCGTCTTCGTTGCCCCGCGCCAGACATCGACGACCGTCGCGGTCGCCCCGGTCGGGATCGAGATGGACACGATGTCCGAGAGGTTCACGAAGTCGAACGGATGAGTACCGTTGGTGGGCTCGGACAGCGAGAGCTGATTGACCTTCGCGACCGACGTGTTGCGGGCCGTGACCACCATGCGAGCGCTCGGGAAGTACTGAGCGTCGGTTCCCAGCGGCGGAACGCCGAGCGGGCCGCCCGACCAGACCTTGGTGGCTTCCACGGTGATGGGTCGATCGAGGATCAGAATTTCATCGTGCGCGGTGTCGTCACCGAGCTGGGTGTTGACACTGTCAAACAGCGCCACCCGGGTGTCGTTGAGCACCTGGCCGAACTCGCCGGTGTTGTAGAGCGCCTCACGGGTGAGCCCGAGGACGGCCAGTCCGTTGGAACGACGAGTGTCGCGCACCGCAAACACCAGGTCGATCTCACGATCGGCGAACACTGACGGGGCAACGCCGGAGCCCACGGTGGGCGCGGCGGGTGACGAAGAGGTCGGGTTTACCCGGTTCGGACGCTCGACCACGACGAATCGCACTCCCACGGCGGCGGCGCGTTCGGCCGTCGTCAGGGTGTACCCGGGGAAGGTTCCATAGCAGGCGGAGCTGGCGCACGGGTTCGTCGCCGTGGCGGTCCAGCCGCTCCCGGGAATGTACAACTCGACCGACTCGATCGCGTCGTACCTGAGAAGCGGGTCCATCGTGGTGGTGATCGCCGGAATGCTCACCAGGTCGAACGCTTCGAAGACGCTATCGGCTACCGACCAGCCGCCCGACGCGGGATCGACGGCGGTGTCGGAGATCACGACGGAGTCGACCGCGACGCCGCCGGTGCCCCAAGACAGGGTGAGCCGCGCCTGGTCGCCGGAGCGAGCGAGAACCTCGGTGGTCTGCCACTCCTTGTCGATCAGATTGGCGATCGCTCCGATTCCCGTGCCGCCGCCGGTCGCGCCAGTCAGAACGGTGATGCTGTCTTCGGCGCTGTCGGTCGCAAAACTCGGGGATGCCACGGGGTTCGTTACCTCGGACACCACCGTGTTGTCGATCACAACCGGGTCGGGGCCGGTCGGGTCGACGGCAGGATCCGACGTGCCGCGCAGCGTGGATCGAAGCACGGCGCGCACGTTGGGCTGCACGTTGAAGCCGGGCGGAAGAACGCTGTCGACGACGGTCGGCGTGAAGACGAACTCGAGACCCTGAACCCCGGCCGGGAGAGGAACGGACAGCGACGTCGGGCCGACGATGCCAACCGCGCTCGGGACATCCAGCCAGGCCGAGCCGTTCCAGTACCGCACGGTCAGCGTCGACAGCGCGGGCACGTCGGTCGCCACGATCGCAGTCGCATCGAACCGGTCAAAGAATTCGGGGTCGTTGTCGCGGACGACGAGCGATGTCGCGCCAACCGTCGAGCTGGGCGATGCCGGCGGCAGCGGAGAAACCTCGGCGGGAAGAGTCAGCAGCACCGTCGATCCGGGGATCGCGTAGATCGTTCCCGGGGTGATGATCTTGCGAACCGAGGTGTCGACTCGCGAGGAGCGGCGGGTCAGGGTGTCCGAGGCATCCGTCGTCGCGGTCGCTCCAGTGGTCGTCTGAACCTCGACGGTCGCGACGTTGGTGGTCGTGACATCCGCGCCAACCGTCGTTGACGTGGATGCCTCGAACGGCAGCACCGCGTAGGCGCCAGCGGGCAGCGTTCCGGTGAACTCGACGATGAAGCCGAGCACGGTGTCGCCGGCGAGCGGCGCCGGAAGAGTATTGGTGGTCGACGTGGAGACAGGCGATCCGTAGCCGGTGGTCTCGTACAGGTAGGTGACGCTGGCCGCCGTGGCGCCGACCGGCCACTGGATGCCTGCCGTGGTCCACGAGCTGAACGCGATGCCCTGGTCGAGCATCGACGTGGTGCCCGGCTTCGGTTCGGTGATCGTCATGCGGGTGAGCGCGAAGTCTCCCCCATTTGTTGCCCGGAGGGTGACGCTGGTCGGTTCGCCACCGATGATGGCCTTGGGGCTGAAGGTTTTGGTCAGGCCCGGCGCGATCGACGACGCGCGAATCGTGAACGGAGCGTTGGCCAGCACAGCGGTGTTGGAATCGACCCCGAGCCGAACCTGCGACGAGGCGAGGTTGTCGCCGTGGAAGTCCGCGACGATGCCTGCCACGGCGGCCGTCGTCTTGGTGGCGATCCGGAAGGACGCCGGCGACCCGGCGGCGATCTTGGTGGAACCGGAGTTCGAGAAGGTGAGACGAAGCCCCTTAATGAGGCTGGGGTTTGCGGGCAATGTCGCCGTTGCCGACGGAGTTCCCGTCGTCCAGGTGGTGCCGTCAAACCAGTCGACCTGAACCCGGTTGGCTCCCGTGGGGAACACGACGTTGCTCAGAGCGGTGACCTCGAGGTAGTCGAAGGCGTTGGATGCCGGCTCCGCCGGGTCCTCGACGATGAGCTTGTCGACCGAGGCGTTCGAGGTGTTCGTCGCGGTCAGGTCGAAGTTCACGACGGTGCCGGGAAGCCCGACGACCGAGTTCGGCGTCACCGACTTCGCGATTGTCGACTTCAGATCCAGGGGAACCGACAGCAGCACGTCTGCGGTGTCCTTGCACATTGCTGTCCGGGTTGTCAACCGTGACGAACGCCGTATTGGTGAGAGTCGCGCCGTCATACGAAGCGTCGACGTTGGTCGGAACGGCCGCGACGACCTGAAGAGTGACCAGTTCGCCGGCCGGGAGACCGACTCCACCCTCGTCGAGCGGAGTGGTGAACGTGGCGACGAACGAGTTGCCCGTGACCGCAACCGTGTAGTTGGTCGCGGGCGAGACGGAAACCAGAGTCAGTGGCGCCGGCATCGCGTCCGAGATCTTCATTGAGATGCAGTCGGTCTGCGTGGATGAGCAGCTCACCTCAATGTCGAAGGTCACCTGTTCGCCGGGAATCAGTGCGTCGGGCGCGGCGGGAGTCGCGGTCTTAGACACCTCGATGAGAGCGAAAACCAGATCGGCGGCGGCGGCCTGCGTGACGCCAGTCGACGGCACGATCAGTGCTGCGGCAACAGCCGTCGCAACAATCGCGTGGCCCTTGCCCCACTGCCACCACTTGCGTCCACCGCGCCGTGGCGCCCCCTTGCCCAACATCCGTATCCCCCAGAGTCATCGGCACGCCGTGCTGACCCAGAATTTCGGGGTACGGCATCGGGCTGCCTCAATCAACATATCTGAGGACAAATTGGGGTACACACCCCAGTACGGGGCGGTCCCCCTTCGGGGGTACCGTGTGTGAATGACCGCACTTGAGGTCGCCGACTGGCGACGCCGCGTCTTCGCGATCTACTCCGACGTGCGATCCTCGACGGATGCCGCGAGCGCGCACGAGCGCTGGCGGCAGGCCAGGGACGAGCTCTTCGCCGGGCATCCATCCTCACCGCTGCTGCCCGAAGATCGAGCGGGATTCAATGGGCTACCCACGTCGCGGTACGACCCGCAGTGGCGCTTCGAACTGCCGATTCTGGGCGCCGAACCGGCACACCTCGACGTCGAGACGGGAACCGACGGCGCCGTGCCCTTCGATCGCCTCGGCCGGGTCGAGGTGCCGGGCGTCGGGTCGCTCGACGTGTGGCTGCTGAAGTCCTATGGCGGCGGCATCTTCATACCGGTTCGGGATGCTCTGGCCGGCCACCACGGCGGAACCTACGGTGGCGGTCGCTACCTGCTCGACACCATCAAAGGCGCTGACCTGGGGCCGGGTCGCGCCCCCGAGACGCTCGTGCTCGACTTCAACTTCTCCTACAACCCGTCGTGCGCCTACGACCCCGAGTGGGCGTGCCCTCTCGCGCAGCCGGGGAACGTCGTCACCACCGAGATCCCGGTCGGCGAGCGGTACTTCGGCGCGTACTAACGGCCAGTGCTCGACCGCGTCTGCTACGGTGTAGTCACTTGCGAGACCACGACGGTCTCCCTGCGTCGTAGAACGCTTCCTCTTCTCCCCGACCAAATCGGGTTGTAGATACTTTCTTGCGGCGAACGGATGTGGCACCGCCACCTTCGCCTAATCAGCTGGATTCGGGTTTCGACACGCTCGACTACCGAACCAGCTACTACTGAAGAAATCACTAATGACTGAAAACTCTTTCGGCGCGCTCGGCGTGCCCGCACCCCTCGTTGCCGCACTCAGCGCCAACGGCATTGACTCCCCGTTCCCGATCCAGGTCGACACGCTTCCCGACACCCTGTCGGGCCGCGACGTACTGGGCCGCGGGAAGACGGGCTCGGGCAAGACGCTCGCGTTCGCCATCCCCATGGTCGCCCGCCTCGGTGGCGCGCTCGCCGGCGGCAAGCGTCGCTCGGGTCGTCCGCTCGGACTCGTGCTCGCCCCCACCCGGGAGCTGGCCACCCAGATCACCGTCGCGATGGAGCCCCTAGCGACCGCCTACGGCCTCAGCATCGTCACCATCTTTGGTGGCGTCTCGCAGCAGCGCCAGGTCGCGGCCCTCAAGAGCGGCGTCGACATCGTCGTCGCCTGCCCGGGCCGCCTCGAAGACCTCATGAAGCAGGGCTTTGCACACCTCGACGCTATCGAGATCACCGTGCTCGACGAGGCCGACCACATGGCCGACCTCGGCTTCCTGCCGGTCGTCACCCGCATCATGGACAAGACCCCGCAGACCGGACAGCGCCTGCTGTTCAGCGCCACTCTCGATAACGGCGTCGACAAGCTCGTGCGTCGCTACCTCCACAACGAGGTGCTGCACTCGGTCGACGAGGCCAACAGCCACGTCGCAGCGATGACCCACCACGTCTTCGAGGTTTCCGATGTCGAAGCCAAGAACGAACTCATCCGCACGCTCGCCTCGGGCACCGGACGTCGCATCCTGTTCATGCGCACCAAGCACCACGCAAAGAAGCTCGCGAAGCAGCTGACCGATGCGGGCATCCCCTCGGTTGACCTGCACGGCAACCTGTCGCAGGTGCAGCGCGACCGCAACCTCGCCTCGTTCGCGTCGGGGGCGACCCGCGTGCTCGTCGCCACCGATGTCGCCGCCCGCGGCGTTCACGTGGATGACATCGAGCTCGTGATTCACGTCGACCCGCCGGCCGAGCACAAGGCGTACCTGCACCGCTCGGGCCGTACCGCTCGCGCCGGCAAGGAAGGCGAGGTCGTCACGATCGTGCTGCCCGCTCAGCGCAAAGACACCGCGTCGCTGTTGCGCAAGGCCGAGATCACGGTTACGCCGCAGCACGTTACCGCTACGTCGCCTTCGGTCACCGCGCTGGTCGGGGATGTCGCGGCCTATGTGAAGCCGGCGCCGCGCGCCGCGCTTCCCCTTCGTGGCCAGTCGCAGGGCGGACGCTCACAGGGCGCCAACGCTCAGCGCAAGCAGGCTCGTCGCGGTGAAGGTCAAGGTCAAGGTTCGGGCGCTCCGCGTCGCGATCGCTCCGGTCGTCCGGCCGTTGCCGGGTCGGGTGCCGGTCGTGGCCACGGTCACGCGGGCTCCGCTGGCGTCGGCGCCGGTCAGGGCCGCGCCGCCGTCACCGGCGAGCGTCGGGCATCCGCCCCGCAGCACGACCGCGCGGCTCAGCCCGCCCGCTCGCAGGAGCAGGCCCCGTCGCGTCCGCGCGGCGGCAAAGGCCGCGCACAGTCCACGGGCGGCCCGATCCGCGTCGGCCAGGTAGTTCGCGCCAACACTCGCGGCCGCTAGCTCCCACCTCTTCGCGCTGAGGGGCGTCGTGTTGCTGTCATCCGAGACCGGTGGCAACAACACGGCGCCCCTCACCCTCTCGCGTGGCTGAGGTACGGCGATCGCCCCTTCCCTCTCGCCGGGAACGTGCGATTGCCGCAACTCGCGGGTGCGTAGGTGGCCTAGGGAAGCACGCCCACCGATGCCAGGGCCGCACGCAGCAGGGCGCCTCGTCCACCCTCCATGTCGGAGGTCACGGCCTCGGATGCCGCATCCGCCGGTCTCATCCAGGTGAGTTCTAGTGCGTCCTGCCGGGGCTCACACGTTCCCGTCACCGGAACCACGTACGCCAGAGACACCGCGTGCTGCCGAGAGTCCATGAACTGACTGGATCCCGGCCACGGAAAGTACTCGGCGACCGAGAACGGAACGGGGCTCGCCGGCAGCAGCGGAAAGGCCATGGGCCCGAGGTCTTTCTCGAGGTGACGGAACAGCGCATCGCGCAAGGTCTCGCCGTACATGACCCGGCCAGAGACGAGCGTGCGGGTGATCTCGCCGTCATTGCCGCGCAGCAGCATGCCCACCTCGGTGACCCGGCCCAGGCCATCCACTCGCACCGGCACCGCCTCGACATAGAGCAGCGGCAGCCGGCGTCGCGTCTCGGCGAGCTCCTCGTCCGACAGCCAACCGGAGTTCGGGTCTGGGGTGCCTACTGAGCTCATGCTCCATTGTCGCGCAAGTATTCTTGAGCGCGTGCACCTCGACGAATCCGCGATCCTCTGGTCAACGCCCGAGCGAGAGCGCGCCGACCGGCCGCTGATCGTGCTGCTGCACGGCTACGGCTCCCACGAGGGCGACCTGTTCGGGTTGTCGCCGCGGCTGCCGTTGGCCGCGACCGTGGCATCCGTTCGCGCACCGATGTCGGAGAGCGGCGGGTTCGCGTGGTGGTCGCTCGCCGGTCAAACACCCGGCGCCCCCAATCCGGTCGGGGTGGATGCCGCGGCAACCGCCGTACTTCGGTGGCTCGATACCGTCGAGGCGGCGTCCGTGAGTCTGGTCGGATTCTCGCAGGGCGGCGCGATCGCGCTGCAACTGCTGCGGCTGGCACCAACACGGTTCTCGTCGGCCGTCTGCCTTTCGGGGTTCGTGGCGACCGCCGATCACGCCGGTGATCCGCTGCTTGCCGACGTGCGTCCGCCCGTGTTCTGGGGCAGGGGCACCGCTGATCCCGTTATTCCCGTGGCGGCCGTAGATCGCACCGCGGAGTGGCTACCGCAGCACTCCACCCCGACGATCCGAATCTACGAAGATCTCGCGCACTCGATCTCCACCGAGGAGCTCGGGGACTTCACGGCGTTCCTGTCCGAACACCTCTAGGGACGGTCGGCGGCACGGGAGAGGATAGAGCCATGGTGCTCGAGAGGTTCTCTCCCGCGACGCGGGACTGGTTCGCGGGCGCCTTCGCCGAGGCGACCCCGGCCCAGCTCGGCGCCTGGGATGCGATTTCCACCGGCAGGCACGCACTTGTCGTCGCACCCACCGGCTCCGGCAAGACGCTCGCCGCGTTTCTGTGGGCGATCGACCAGCTCGTCACCCGCCCGAGCGAGCCGGGCGCAGGCACGCGGGTGCTCTACATCTCGCCGCTCAAAGCGCTCGGGGTCGACGTCGAGCGCAACCTGCGCGCCCCGCTCGTGGGCGTGACGCAGACCGCCAAGCGGCTCGGGGTTCCCGGCCCCCGGCGTGACCGTCGGCGTGCGGTCGGGCGACACCACGACACAAGACCGGCGGATGCTCGCGCGCACGCCCCCGGACATCCTCATCACCACCCCCGAGTCGCTCTACCTGATGCTGACCTCGGCCGCGCGGGAGACCCTCGCCGGCGTCGAGACCGTCATCATCGACGAGGTGCACGCGGTCGCCGCGACCAAGCGAGGCGCGCACCTCGCCGTCTCACTCGAGCGACTGGATGCCCTGCTCCCCAAGCCCGCACAGCGCATCGGGCTGTCGGCTACGGTGCGTCCGCTCGAGGAGGTGGCCCGCTTCCTCGGCGGACGCGCGCCCGTCACGATCGTGCAGCCGCCGGCCGCGAAGACGTTCGACCTCACGATCGTCGTGCCCGTCGAGGACATGAGCGAAGCCGGGCGTGCTGGCACCGCGCGACGGCGCGACCTCGGGGCCGACCGGGATGTCGCCCGAGGCGACCGGATCGATCTGGCCGCACGTCGAGGAGGCGATCGTCGACCGAATCCTCGAGCACCGATCCACGATCGTGTTCGCCAACTCGCGGCGCCTGGCCGAGCGGCTGACGGCGCGGCTCAACGAAATCTATTCCGAACGCGAACTCGTCGCGGCCGATCGACTGCAACCGTCGCTCGCAGGCTCGGTCGGCGCTGGGGTCGCGGAATCGCAGCGCGATTCTCCTAGCTCCACCGCGCGAGGCATCTTTGGGCGGCGCGAGCTGGTCGACACTCCCGACGACCCCGGGTCTCGACAAGCTCGACCACCGGCGGAGCTTCTCGCCCGCGCCCACCACGGGTCCGTCAGCAAGGAGCAGCGCGCCACCATCGAAGACGACCTCAAGTCCGGCCGCCTGCGCTGCGTCGTCGCGACGAGTTCGCTCGAGCTCGGCATCGACATGGGCGCCGTCGATCTCGTGATTCAGGTCGAGTCACCGCCGAGCGTGGCATCCGGTCTGCAGCGCATCGGCCGCGCCGGACATCAGGTGGGCGAGATCTCGAAGGGCGTGCTGTTCCCCAAGCACCGCACCGACCTGCTGCACACCGTCGGTCGCGGTCGAGCGGATGCTGTCGGGCCAGATCGAGGCGATCGCCGTTCCCGCGAACCCGCTCGACGTGCTCGCCCAGCAGACGGTCGCGGCCGTCGCCCTCGACGACGCTCGATGTGGAGGAGTGGTTCGACACCGTGCGCCGCAGCGCCCCGTTCGCGACGCTCCCCCGCAGCGCGTTCGACGCGACCCTCGACCTGCTGAGCGGGCTGTACCCGAGCGACGAGTTCGCGGAGCTGCGTCCGCGCATCGTCTGGGACCGGGTCGCCGGAACGATCGCCGGTCGCCCGGGCGCGCAACGGCTGGCCGTGACCTCCGGCGGCACGATTCCCGACCGCGGGCTGTTCGGGGTGTTCATCGTGGGCAGCGCGCGCGACCGGCTCGGCGACCGGGCCGGGCCGACGCGTCGGCGAGCTCGACGAGGAGATGGTCTACGAGTCGCGGGTCGGCGACGTCTTCGCGCTCGGCACGACGAGCTGGCGCATCGAGGAGATCACCCACGATCAGGTGCTCGTGAGCCCGGCGTTCGGTCAGCCCGGCAAGGTGCCGTTCTGGAAGGGCGACGGGCTGGGGCGGCCGGCCGAGTTGGGTGAGGCGATCGGGGCGTTCGCGAGAGAGGTCTCGCATCTCGACAAGCTCGATGACCGCCGAAAGGCGCGCGACCGCATGGCGGCGATCGGCCTCGACGAGCGCGCCGCCACCAACCTGATCGCCCTGATCGCCGAGCAGGCGGATGCCACGGGCCAGGTTCCCAGCGACACGACGCTCGTGGTCGAGCGCTTCCGCGACGAGCTCGGCGACTGGCGCGTCGTCTTACATTCCCCGTACGGCATGCCTGTGCACGCGCCGTGGGCGCTCGCGGTGACGGCGCGCATCCGCGACCGGCTCGGCGTCGACGGCTCGGCGATGGCCGGCGACGACGGCATCGTCGTGCGCATTCCCGACACCGATGCCGAGCCGCCGGGTGCCGAACTCTTCGCGTTCGAGACCGACGAGCTGGTCGAGATCGTGACCGAGGAGGTGGGCGGGTCCGCGCTGTTCGCCGCGCGGTTCCGCGAGTGTGCGGCGCGGGCGCTGCTGCTGCCGCGGCGCGACCCCGGACGACGCTCGCCGCTGTGGCAGCAGCGGCAGCGGGCATCCCAGCTGCTTGACGGTCGCGGCGAAGTACCCGAGCTTTCCCATCGTGCTGGAGACGGTGCGCGAGGTTCTTGCAGGACGTCTACGACCTGCCGGCGCTCACGGCGCTGACGAACAAGCTCGCCGCGCGCAAGGTTCGCATGGTCGAGGTCGAGACCGCGGTGCCGTCGCCCGTTCGCGCGCAGCCTGCTGTTCGGGTACGTGGCGGCGTTCCTGTACGAGGGCGACTCCCCGCTGGCCGAGCGCCGGGCGGCCGCGCTCAGCCTCGACCCGACGCTGCTCGCCGAACTGCTGGGCCGCGCCGAGTTGCGCGAACTGCTCGACCCCGACGTGATCGCGCAGACCGAACTCGAGCTGCAGCGACTCACGCCCGAGCGCGCGGCCCGCGACGCCGAGGGCGTGGTCGATCTGCTGCGGATGCTCGGGCCGCTGTCGCTCGAGGAGATTGCGCCTTCGCTGGTCGAGTAGCCCGAGCAGCCGTCGAGACCTGCGGTGGTCGAGACCTATCGAGACCGCGACGATCTCGACGAGGCTCGATACGGTCGCTGCGCGACCTACTCAACCAGCTGACGTCGCGCCAACCGCATCCTCCCCGTCACCATCGCGGGCACCGCCCAGTGGGCCGTGATCGAGGATGCCGCCCGCCTGCGCGACGCCCTCGGCGTGCCGCTGCCGATCGGCATCCCCGCCGCGTTCATCGAGCCGGTCGACGACCCGATCGGCGACCTGATCAGCCGCTACGCCCGCACCCACGGCCCGTTCACGGTCGCGGATGCCGCGGCCCGCTTCGGCCTCGGAACCGCCGTCGTCTCCGACGCGCTGCGCCGCCTCGCCGCCGACCGCCGGGTCGTGGACGGCGAGTTCCGCCCGGGCGCGAGCGGCACCGAGTGGTGTTCGGTCGAGGTGCTGCGGCGGCTGCGCAGTCGGTCGCTCGCCGCCCTCCGCCAGGAGGTCGAGCCGGTGGAGCAGTCGGCGCTGGGGCGGTTCCTGCCGCAGTGGCAGCACGTCGGGGCGCCGTCGACGCTGCGCGGGGTCGATGGTCTCGCGCAGGTGATCGACCAACTCGCCGGGGTGTCGCTGCCGGCATCCGTGTGGGAGAGCTTCGTGCTTCCCGCCCGGCTGCCCGACTACTCGCCGGCCTGGCTCGACGAGCTGACCGTGTCGGGCGAGGTGATCTGGTCGGGCAACGGGACTGCTCGCGGGCGGCGACGGCTGGGTGAGCCTGCACCCGGCCGCGACCGCGGCCCTCACCCTTCCCGATCCGAGCGGCGACGAGACCACCGAGCTGCAGCGCGAGATTCTGGCGGTGCTGGCCGGGGGTGGCGCATTCTTCTTCCGGCAGCTCGGCGCGGCGCTGGCGAACACCGACGACCGCGCACTCGTCGACGCCCTCTGGGGGCTGGTCTGGGCGGGGCTCGTGACCAACGACTCGTTCTCGCCCCTGCGGTCGTATCTCGGCGGTCCGGCCAAGGTTCGCGCCCCTCGCACCCGGTCGTATCGCGGTCGATCGCTCGCGGTCGCGCAGTCCGGTCCGCCGTCCGGGGGCGGGCGCTGGTCGCTGCTGCCGCTCGCCGAGGGCGACACGACGGTGCGCGCTAAGGCGATGGCCGAGCTGCTGCTCGAGCGGCACGGTGTCGTCACCCGCGGCGCGGTGGTGAGCGAGGGCGATACGGGGCGGCTTCGCGCTCGCCTACAAGGTGTTGAGCGGATTCGAGGAGAGCGGCCGGGCCCGGCGCGGGTACTTCGTGGAGGGGCTGGGCGCCGCGCAGTTCGCGACCGGCGCGACAGTCGACCGACTGCGCGGCTACGTCGTCGACAGCGGTCGGGATGCCGCGCTCGGCGCGATCACGCTGGCCGCGACCGACCCGGCGAACCCGTATGGGGCGGCGTTGGCGTGGCCCGGGGTGCTCGACGGGCTCGACCACCGAGACCGGCTCGAGCACCGAGGCTCGACAGCTCGACCACCGAGGGCTCGACCACCGGTACTCGGCATCGGCCGGGACGCAAGGCGGGCGCCCTCGTGGTGATCGTCGACGGTTCCCTCGCGGTCTACGTCGAGCGCGGCGGCAAGACCGTGCTGACGCTTCACCGACGACGAGCAGGTTCTCGCCGCGGCATCCCGCTCGCTGACCGCGACCGTTCGACGGGCGACCGGCAAGCTGCGTGTCGAGCGGGTCAACGGCGAGTTCGCCGTGGGCACACCGCTCGGCCTCGCACTCGTCGAGGCGGGCTTCGCGGCGACCCCGCAGGGGGTGAGGCTCCGTGCCTGAGGGCGACACCGTCTACCGCACAGCGGTCAACCTCAACGCGGCGCTGGCGGGTCGCACCCTGACGCGCTGCGACATCCGCGTGCCCGCATTCGCGACCGTCGATCTGACGGGCGAGACGGTCGAGTCTGTGGTCAGCCGCGGCAAGCACATCCTCATGCGCGTCGGGGAATATACGCTGCACTCGCATCTGAAGATGGAGGGCTCGTGGCATCTCTACCGCCACGGCGCGAAGTGGTTCAGGCCCGAGTTTCAGGCGCGGGCGATCCTCGGCACCGAGGAGGTGCTCGCCGTCGGCTTCGACCTTGGCACGCTCGATGTGCTGCGCACCGCGGACGAGGCTCAGGCGGTCGGATACCTCGGCCCCGACCTGTTGGGTGACGACTGGGACCCCGCGCAGGCTCTCGCCAACCTCATCTCCGACCCCGCCCGCGAGGTGGGACTGGCCCTGCTCGACCAGCGGAATCTGGCTGGCCTCGGCAACGTCTACCGCGCTGAGCTGTGCTTTCTGCGCGGCATCCTGCCGACTCGGCCGGCCGGCGAGGTGTCGGAGCCGGAGAAGCTTGTCGAGCTCGCCTGGCGACTCATCGACGCGAACAAGGATCGCGCCATCCGCACCACGACCGGCCGGCTCACCGGCCAAAGACTCTGGGTCTACGGTCGCGCCGGCAAGCCGTGCTTCCGCTGCGACACCCCAATCGAGCGTGGCCAGCTCGGCGACTCGCAGCTCCAGTTGCGAGACGTATGGTGGTGCCCCAGCTGTCAGCGCTAGCCGACCCACACCCGCACGCGCACGGTCATGTCGGGTAGGGGGTACAAGACCAGGTTCTGCTCTCCGGTTCGGAGAAGTGTGTACAAATCGATGTCGAAGGCAGTGGTGCGCTGGTAGCGGCCGTAGAAATACCCGCACCCACCGGAGTCGAGTACCTGCGCGCTGAGCGCGGAGAACTCGAACCGGAACTGGCTGGTCGTTCCGAGTACCGTATCGGCGGTTCCGGCCCCTTCGAACGGATCGGGGCTCGACGAGCACGCGTCGTCGACACCGTTAGCGAACCGGTCGGTCTCGCGGGCGGCCTGGAACGTCGCGGTCGACCACACCAAGTCCTCCGGAGCCTCGGTGACCTCCCACGTGTAGTTGAGATTCTCGATGCGTTGCCCCGGAATCACGAAGAAGCTTCGCGCGCCGGGCCACCTGGTGCCGAGCGTCGTCGAGTTCCATACCGCTCCCCCACCGGTCGCGGGGTCGGTCAGCACCACTTCAGCGCGGTAGGTTCCCCCTCGGCAGAGATCGCTGATTGTCACCGTAGTGACTCCGTCACTCGACCCGCTCGCCACCGAAGTCACCGGTTCGAAGGGGTCGACCTGGCAGGCGCCAGATCCATCGGCGTTGGTGACGTACACGTCGTAGGTGACCGGCCGATCGGTTTCGAGACGCAACTCGGCGCTACCCGTAAAGGTGACCGGATCCACAACGGTGAACTCGAAGCGCTCGTCGGTGTTCATTTGCGGCACGAACTCGGTGAGATCCCCGACGGCCCCGTCGACGATCTCGGACTGGTGCCACTCGGTTCTCCCGTTGGTGTAGCCCTGAGCCCAACTCAGCACGGCGCCGAGCTGCAACTCCTCGGTGCCCTCGATCGGGCGGCACGGAGTGCGGTTGAGGGAGAACGGCGTGCTACTGCCGCAGTCGAACTCGGGCTGGCCGACGGCGAATCCAAACACCTGCGGCCCAGGCAGCTCGCACGCGCCGAAACAGTTCGAGCGACTTGCCGGGATGATGGCGGTGTTGGTCTCGATCGAGCCATCGTTCTTGGTCAGCGTCGTGGTCAGCACGAGGTCGCCGCTGAACTCCTCGCTCCAGTACCGACGGTCGCGCTCCCTGGCGCTGGCGCTCGCGAGCACCGACGGGTCACACAGCACGGGATTGTCCCGAGGCACCGCCCCATCCACGAGCAGATCGGTCTCCCCGCACACCACTCCCTCAGCGGTGGAGACGACGAGCCGGATGTCGGTGCCGACCTCCGAGGCCGGTCCCCCCGCGTCCAAGGTGAGCACCGGCAGGATGCGATCGGGCGCCGAGAACGAGGCGACGGTTTCAAAGAGGGGCGCGTTGCGTTCCCAACTGGTGATGTCGGAGCCACTGGGAAGCCAGCGCGCACAGAAGATCACGTCGGCACCCTCGGGCACCCGAAATACGCTCGCGGTGCGCTTGACGTAGTCGCGCGGCGCGTTGAGCGCGACCACTTCCGCTTCGGGCACGTCGTAGACCTGGCCTGCAATCGCCGAGAGCGCTGACGGACCGTTCGGGCACCCTGTGAGGTGGGCGTCACCCCCTGAGATTCCGCCGGGCGGGTTGGTTATAACGGCGCGCACCTCGACCCGCTGATCGGCGGAGTGCAGCGCCCGCACAAACACGTAGTTCTGACCGAGCACCTGAAACTCGGCGGGTGGTCGGGTGGGCGCCCCGCTGGAGTTGAAGGCGATCGCACCCGAGATGCGAACCAAGCCCTCCGAGGTGGTGCCGATGATCTGTGCTCGATAGGCGGTCTCGGGCTCGAGGTCGGGGAACACCACGCACCGTTGCAGCGGAGGCAGATCGCTGGCGGACGCCGCCGAACCCAGTTGCTCGACCCACGCCGTCGAGTTGTCGGGTGTCGCCGCGGCGACGCTCAGACTGCGGTCGGGGTGACCCTCCGGCCAGTACAGCACCCGGAACGTCGCCGGAACCGTGGAGAGGATGCCGAACGGCACGTCGGTGTCATCGAGCCCAACCGCGGGCAGGCACCACAGCGGGCCCAACGGATTGCCGCGCGCGGCGTACTCGGACTCGGTCGGCGGGTAAGCCTGCCCGGTCACGCGAAACTCCGGCGGGGTGACGAGGGCAAAGATGGCCCCGGTGAGGCCGGGCGGGCAGTCCTCGGGTGGTGTGCCCTCTGCGATCGCGCACGGGTCTCCGATCGGACCACGCTCGGATACCGTCGACGCTTCCGCCGCGATGGCCTCGATCTCGGACGCCGGATCGGTGGCTGCGGCAAATCGATCCAGTGCACCGTGCAGGTCGAGGTCGTCGGGGAGTGCGGCCCCGGGAGCCGCGACATCCTGCGTTCCCAGGGTGTCGCTCAACCCCCAGATGTAGCCGGAGTCTGGGTCGTCGTTACTTGTGGGGGTAAGTGGCGCGAGCACCGGCGCCGTCAGGGTCTCGGCTGCAGTGTCGACGGTTTCCTGCGGCTGAAAGCGCAGCCCGATGAGCGTCGCGGCCACCCCGACCGCGAGGGCGGCAACGATCGCGAGTACGGGCAGAAGCCACCTAGGAATCGTCATCGATCAACCGAAGTACTCGTGATAGGCGACCACCGTGGCCGGAACGCTGACGTTGCCTGCCGCATCGACAGCCCGCAACTCGAAGGTCATCGCGCCGTTCGGGTAGTCGGTGGTCGAGAAGGTAAACCGCCACTCCGAGCCCACCTTGGACATCGTGCCGCTTCCGGTGTGTGCTCCGGACCAAGCGATCAGCACCGAGACCACGGCTACGTCGTCGGTCGCGAACGCGTGCACGACAGTTGCTTCCGAGTTGTAGAACACCGACGGGTCGGCGTAGGCCTGACCGACGACGGGTCGTGTGGTGTCGGAGGGCCCCGGAGCCGGCGGCGGAGCTGGCTGGGGCTGCGGCACCACGGGCGGCAGGGGCGCCGCGAGTGCGGTCTCGACGGCGGGGCAGTCGCCGTCGATCGGGAGTGCCGAGGCATCCTGACCGTCATCGACAACTACGGAGGAGGCCGGAATCCAGAGTACGGATGCCGCATACAGCGGGTCGCGCACGCCCAACCAGGTGGCTTCCTCGTTGCGGGCGACGGCGAGCACTCGTTCTCCGCCGGCCAAGTGGGTCGCCTCAGCTCCCTCGACGCACAGGTAGGTCGGGGAGTGCTCCCTCAGGGTCGCGGTCTCGGCCGCGACGACCTCGGTGATGCCCGCGCCAAGAAGTCCGAGCGGTGCGAGGGAGCCGCCAACCAGTCCAGCCACGACGACGAGTCCCACCCACGGCAGCCAGGACAGAGTCCCCCCACCGAATCCACTGGAAGATGCAGGAGTGCCGGTGTCACCGGCGTCCACCCGCGCACGGATGGCATCGGCAACACCGGCGGCGTCACCCGGCATTGCGATGCGCTTGAGCGAAGAACTCAGCACTACATCGATGTCATCCACGGTGATCCTCCTTCCTCAGACGTGCGGCGAGCGCCTTGCGTGCCCGATGCAGCTGGGTTTTCACGGTGCCTTCTGTGACACCAAGTCCTTCGGCGATCGTCTCGACCGACTGGTCCATCAGGTAGTGCAGCGCGCACACCTGCCTCTGTTGACGGGGCAGTGCTTTCAGTGCGTCGGCCACGTCGATGTCGAGAAGTTCGATCGCATCCGTTGTTTGCTCGACGGGCATACCCAGTTTCGCGACGGCCCGCTGCCGGGCCGCATCGCGGCGGTAGCCGTCTTTGACGCGGTTGCTGGCCACGACCGTGAACCACGCCGCGAGGTTTACGACCGGATGCGCCGGTGGCTTCGCGAGAAACCCCACGATCGCGTCTTGCACGGCGTCTGCCGCGTCTTGCCGGTTGCCGGTGATGAGTCCGACAGCAGCCACGACCTTCGGATACTCGTCCGCGATGAACGCATCGAGGTCCAGCTGGACCCTCTCGCTCACCGCCATCGTCATGCCCTAACGACGCACGAAGACCGGCATCCGGTTGACACCAGTTAGTGAGAAGTTTTCCACTGATGGTGCCCCGGTGAAAGGACTACGGGGAGGTGGTGCTTCAGCGCCTCCAGCGCGCGGCAAACAGGAACAGCACTCCGACACCGGTGGCCAGCCCGAGGCCGATGATAATCGGGGACCCGATCATGAGCGTCTGCACGAGCACGTAGTCGTAGTTGCTGTCTGCCGAGTCGGTGATCGACTGGATCTGAGAGACCAGGCCAAGGCCCACAGCGACGAACACCGCAGCTGCGGCGACGAGCGCGATGAGGAACGGGTTTATCCCGCGCGGCTCGGGGCCAAGGTCGTGGTCGTGGTCGTCGTCGTTGCTGCGGAGGTGGTTCTGGCCGACGCCCTCGCCGAGGTGAGCCGCCGGTTCGGCAGAGACCGCGGGCTCGGCGGTGCCGCCGGGCTGTCGTCGGTGCGCGGGAGCCGAGGCATCCGTGGTCTTCGGCCCGACCGGATCGGGAGAGTCGTATCCGCGCTGAAAGGCCGGATCAAATCGGGGGTCGAACTCGCTCATCGCCCGCTCCCGAATATCCACACGCCGTAGCCAAACCAGATCAACGGAATCGCCAGCACCACGATAGCGATGGCGACCCACCCCATGACCTTGCCCGAGCGGCGCGGTCGAAGCACGGCGCGAACCCCCAAGACGGTCGCGAGCAGGAAGAGGATCGGGAAGAAGAACAGGCCTGCGATCGCGATGATGCCGTAGACCCCGGACTCGACGCTCGGCCCTGGGGCGTTCTGCGACCGCACCACCAGGGAAAGGATGTTGAGGGTCAACAGGAATGGCAGCGGCAGCAGTGCCGCGATCAGGGCGAAAACTCCCCAGGCCCGGCCGGGTGGGTTTCGAATACTCGTGATGGTGGTCATGCGGCGCTCCCGTTCTTGAGGCGTTCGAGTCCGTCGAGCAGAAGGTCGAGCCCAAATTCGAACTCGGTCTGATCATCGCACCAGCCCATGGTGTTCGCTGGTCCGTCGTCGTGAGACACCTCAGCCAACATGCTCAGGAGATTCGGGATGACAGTCGCCATCGGCGTCAGGTCCGACGGCGAGCTCGCGCTGTCGCCGAGTTCCTGAACGAACCCGTAGGCGCGACTACCGAGGGCATGAAGTCCGTGGTGGATGAGGTCGTAGCTGAGGCCACCAGCGTGCATGATCGCGACCGAGGCATCCACATAGCGAATCTGAGCGAGGGAGACACGCGTGCGGGTCTCGATGAGCGCGGGCGCCCAGGGGTGGCGCAGCATGACGGTGCGGGCGATCAGAACACGGGAGCGAAGGTGCGACTTCCACGACTCGGCGGGCGGCGACGACTGCTCGGTCGCGGAAAGCACCTCGTCGAAGACGCGGTCGGCGAGGCCGTCGAGCAGGGCCTCCTTGTTCGCGGTGTGGTGATAGAGCGACATGGCCTCGACCCCGAGCTCCTCGGCCACGCGGCGCATCGTGACCGCACTGATTCCGTCGGCGTCGGCTACGGCAAGGGCGGCGGAAAGCACCCGGTCGGCCGTTAGCGGCTCCCTGTGGGCGGTCTTCACCTACTCACGATACCCCGGCCCTTGCCGTTCTTACTATGTAAGGTTTACAGTGTAAGAATGACCGCGCAAACAATGAGAGCAGCCATTCACCGTCGATTCGGCGGCCCGGAAGTCGTCACCGTCGAGACCGTGCCCCGGCCCGAGCCCGCGGCGAACGAACTTCTCGTTCGAGTGCACGCCAGCACCGTGAGCATTGCCGACTATCGCGTGCGTTCAAAAGACCTGCCCCGGGGACTCGGAATCGTGGGCCCGATCGCGTTCGGGCTCTTCCGCCCGCGGCACCAGACCCTCGGCATGGACTTCGCCGGGGTCGTCGAGTCGGTGGGGTCTGAGGTTAGCCTGTTCGCCCCCGGCGACCGCGTCATCGGAGTGCCGCGCCGAAGCTCTGGCGGCCACGCCGAATACCTGACGATCGCCGAAGACGCCAAGGTGACCGCCGCGCCGCACAACATGAGTCTCGAAGACGCGGTGAGCCTCGTTTTTGGCGGACTCACCATGATGGAGTTCTACAACGCCGCCGCCCCGGCACCCGGTCTCCGAGTGCTCGTCAACGGCGCCTCCGGATCCACGGGCACGGCGGCCGTGCAATTGGCCGCGGCGGCCGGAGCGCACGTCACGGGGGTCAGTAGCGCCGCAAATCACGAGCTAGTGCGCGGCCTCGGTGCCTCCGAGATGATCGACTACGCCACAACGGACTTTGCGAAGACGGGCGAGACGTACGACATCATCGTTGACTGCGTGGGCAACGCCGGATACCGGCGTAGCGGTGGCATCCTCACCCCCGGCGGCTCGCTTCTCATGGTGATCTCCGATCTCGGCGGCATGATGACCGCCCGGCGAGACAGCCGACGCAGCGGCGGCATCGTGACGGCCACCCCGCCCGGCGGCACCGCGGCCGACCTGCGTCGCGTCGTCGAACTCGCCGAGGCCGGGTCGTTTGTTCCCGTGGTCGAGCGGGTCTACGGCCTCGACGAAATCACCGACGCTCACCGCCGTGTCGGCGAGTGGCGCAAGCGCGGCAACCTCGTTCTGCGCTTGACCTAGCCGGCTAGTTCAGCCCGGCGCGATAGACCGCGGCCTGGGTGCGGCGCTCCATACCGAGCTTCGCCAGCAGGCCCGAGACGTAGTTCTTGACCGTCTTCTCGGCGAGTCCGAGGTTCTCCGCAATCTGGCGATTGGTGAGCCCGGTCGCGATGAGGTCGAGCACCTGCCGCTCCCGCAGGTTGAGTTCGCTGTCGAGTCGCGCGGCCGTCACGTTTTCGACGACTCGGCGCGAGACGCCGGGGCTTACGAGGCTCTCGCCGTTGGCGACACGGCGGATGCTCGCCAGCAGGCCCTGCCCGCGAATGTCCTTCAACACGTAGCCCGCCGCGCCGGCGAGAACGGCCGTATAGCTGGCCTCGTCGTCGTCAAACGCCGTAAGCATGAGGCATTGCACCGTCGGATGCGCCGACCGGATTGCGCGACACAGGTCGATTCCGCTGCCGTCGGGAAGGCGAACATCGAGCACCGCGACATCCGGCTGAGTGGCAGCGACCCTGCCGAGCGCCTGGCGAACCGTGGCCGCTTCGCCCACGACGGTGAGGTCGTGCTCGGCATTGATGAGATCGGCGACCCCTCGCCGAACAATCTCGTGGTCGTCAACCAAGAAAATGCGCCTCATGACTGCTCTTCCTCGTTCAACCGCGCGCTCCACGTGAGGCGGGTTCCGCTGGTCGGCCCGGGCTCGACGACAAACTTTCCGTTCCAGGCGATCGCGCGGCTGGCCAGATTGGTGGTGCCGCTCGACCGTCCGGCGCGTGACGGGTCGATCCCGACCCCGTCATCAACGATCTCGACGGTTACTGCCCCTGCGGCGAGCGCCACAGAAACGGTGACCTCCCGGGCGGAGGCGTGCCGAGCCACGTTGCTCAGGCCCTCCCGGATTACCGCGGAGATGTCGTCAGCGAGATCCGCAGGCACCATCAGGTCTACCGCACCGGAGAAGCTGACGCTGGGGGCATCCGGGAACAGATCGGCCATCTCCCCCACCAGATCGATCACCCGGTGGCGCAGCGAGGGCCGGTCGGTCTCGCGGGCCGACGTCATCGCGAAGATCGCGGTTCGGATCTCGGCAATCGCGGCATCCAAGGCGTCGACCTGGTCGGTGAGCTTCGCGCGGGATGCCTCGTCCGGAACCGAACTCGCGAGCGCCTGCAGGCTCAACCCGGCACCGAAGAGCCGCTGAATCACGTGGTCGTGAAGGTCACGCGCGATCCGGCTGCGGTCTTCCAGGGTCGCGAGGCGCTCCCGGTCGGATCGTCCGGCAGCCAGCCGGAGTGCCACGCTGGCCTGACCGACGAACTCGGCCGCGGCGCCCAGATCGGCGTCGCTAAAGCGCACCCCGCCGGGGGCGCGGGCGATGACGAGAACGCCCGTGCCGTCTACCGTGTCCAGCGGCACCGCCATCGTGGGTCCGACTCGCACCTCGGATTCGGCGGCGAACGGCCCGTCGTTGTCGGCGCGCACCGGTTGGCCGCTCTCGCCAGCTCGACCGACCGCCGAGGCGGACGGGTCGAAAACCCAGCCCTCGAGATCGCCGGCCAGCGGACCGCGGGCGATGTCGACCCGTCGGGTGCTTCCCGTAGTGGCGCTGACCAAACAGACGAGGTCAGCTTCCGCGACGGCCAGCACGCCTTCGGCGACGACGGCGCGGGCATCACGATCGTCGTCGGAGAGCAGGGCGGCGGTCACCTCGGCGAGTGCCGCGGCCCACCGCTGGCGGCGCCGAGTTTCGTCATAGAGGCGGGCGTGATCGATCGCGCCGCCCGCGGTCGCCGCCAGCGAGACCAGGAGCTCCTGGTCTTCTGCGCTGAAAACGCCGGCTCTGCTCTCAGAGAGATAGAGGTTGCCGTAGACCTCGTCGCGCACCCGCACCGGTACCCCGAGGAAGCTATCCATGGGTGGATGCTCCGCCGGAAACCCGACCGATCGGGGGTCGTCGGCCAGCCGATCCAACCTGATCGGTTCCTGCTCGTCGATAAGGGCGCCGAGCAAACCGTGCCCCTCGGGGAGGTGGCCGATGCGTGACACGGCGTCTTCCGGCATCCCGACGTGGATGAACTGCTCCAGCGAGCCGTCGGGGGCGATGACTCCGATGGCGCCGTATCGAGCCCCGACGAGTTCAACCGCCGCCTCGATGATTCGCTTGAGCACGTCGGCGAGTTCCAACTCGCCAGCGACCACGCGCGTGGCCTTGACCAGGCTCCGCAACCTGCCCTGCGTCTTCAGCACACTCTGGGCGTCGCGCACCAGCCGGGCAAGGGTGTCGTCGAGCTCGGAGCGGGGACCGTCCGGAAAGCTCAGCATCGCCCTGCACCGGGTCTCCTTCCCGTCACCACGGGACCTTCGGCCCTGACGTTTGCTCCCGTGAGTTGTCAGTCTGTCATGAGCAGCGGAACAGTCGGAAGGACGCGACATGGGTGGGCGAATAGTCGTCGGAATCGACGGCTCGGGACCCAGCCGCGCCGCGCTCTCGTGGGCCACTGAACGCGCTCGCTCCACCGGTGAGCCCCTTCTCGCCATTCACGTCGTCGAGGACGAGGCCGAGCGACCCGCTGGCGAGAAGGCGCTCGCCTCGGCGGTCGAATCGGTGATGCAGTCGGCGCCCAGACTAGAGATCGACGCACAGGTTCTCGACGGCGCGGCCCCGTGGGCCCTGACGACCACAACGGTTGCCGGAGACCTTCTCGTGATTGGCACCCACAAGACTGGTTATCTGAACGGTCGCGTGCTCGGCACGCGACCACTCGCGATCGCCACGGGAGCGTCGTGCTCGGTCGCCGTGATCCCGGACGCGCCGAGCGGCCGCACCGGCGTTCTCGTCGGCGTCGCGAGCGCCGCGACATCCGCGGCGGCAATCACTGCGGGGGCACGCGAGGCCGCGCGCACCGGTCAGGACCTCACGCTGCTGCACGCGTCGGATGCGACCGGCTCCACCCCGATGGAGAGAATCGAACTGACAGCGGCGGTCGCGCACGCCATCGCGACCGAGCCCCATCTTGTGGTGCGCAGCAGGCTGTCCCGGCGCCGCCCCGCCGAGGCACTTCTCGACGCGAGCCGCTCGTCGTCCCTGCTCGTGCTCGGCGCGACAAACCCTAGAGATGTCCATGTGCATCACCTAGGGTCGGTGCTCTACGAGGTACTCCTGAACATCAACTCGCCCGTGCTCATTGCCCGCGGCTGACAACAACCAGAGGATTCCAGCGTGACGAGAACCGATCAGACTGTCACCGACTTCGAGCTCGTCGATGCCTGGTGGCGCGCCGCCAACTACCTCACCGTGGGGCAGATCTACCTCAGGGAGAATGCGCTGTTGCGCAGGCCGCTCGAGCCGAGCGACATCAAGCCGCGGCTGCTCGGCCACTGGGGCACCTCGCCGGCCCTCAACCTCATCTACGCGCACCTCAACGATCTCATCGTTCGCCGGTCGCTCGACGTGCTCTACATCGCCGGCCCCGGCCACGGCGGCCCGGCGATGGTCGCCAACGCCTACCTCGACGAGACGTACTCGGAGGTCTACCCGCGCATCCCGCTGACCGAGGAGGGCATGCTCGCGCTGTTCCGGCAGTTCTCGGCGCCCGGCGGCATCCCGTCGCACGCCTCGCCCGACCTGCCCGGATCGATTCACGAGGGCGGCGAGCTCGGCTACTCCCTCGTGCACGCCTTCGGTGCGGCGCTCGACGACCCCGACCTCGTGGTCGCCTGCGTCGTCGGCGACGGCGAGGCCGAGACCGGAACCCTCGCGGCGAGCTGGCACCTCAACAAGTTCCTCAACCCGGCAACCGACGGAGCCGTGCTGCCGATTCTCAACCTCAACGGTTACAAGATCGCCAACCCGGCGGTACTGGCGCGAATTCCGGAGAGCGAACTCCTCTCGCTGTTCCGGGGCTACGGCTACGAACCGGTGATCGTGTCCGGCGGATTCGACGGCGAAGACCCCATGGTCGTGCACGCAGCCTTCTCGGCGGCCCTCAACTCGTGCGCCGACCGTATCGCCGAGATTCAGGCGGATGCCCGCTCCGGGCGATCCACGTCGCGCCCGGCGTGGCCGATGATCGTGTTGCGCACCCCCAAGGGCTGGACCGGCCCGAAAATCGTCGACGGCCTTCCCGTCGAGGGAACCTGGCGATCCCACCAGGTGCCGATCGGCGAGGTGCGATCCAACCCGGAACACCTTGCTCAGCTCGAACAGTGGATGCGCAGCTATCGCCCCGACGAGCTGTTCGACGGCGAGGGTCGCCCCACGTCGGGCCTCGGGATGGTGCGGCCTCGCGGCATCCACCGCATGAGTGCTCTGCCACAGGCCAACGGCGGGGAGCTGTTGCGCGATCTCGTGCTGCCGCCCATCGACGCGCACGAGGTCGACATCTCGAGCGGCCGGGGAACGACGGCGGAGGCCACGCGAGTGCTCGGTCGCTGGCTCGCCGATGTGCTCGCCGAGAACTCGAACTTCAGAATCTTCGGACCGGACGAGACGGCATCAAACCGTCTCGACGCCGTCTACGCGGTCACCGGCAAGCAGTGGGAGGGCAGTGTCGTCGCCACCGACGAACACCTCGCCGTCGAGGGCAAAGTCATCGAGATTCTCAGCGAGAACCTCGTTCAGGGCCTACTCGAGGGTTACCTGCTCACCGGCAGGCATGGACTCATGAGTTCGTATGAGGCGTTCATCCACGTCGTCGACTCGATGTTCAACCAGCACGCCAAGTGGCTCGAGGCGTCCAACGAGATTCCGTGGCGTCGGCCCATCGCGTCGCTGACCTACCTGCTGAGTTCGCACGTCTGGCGGCAAGACCACAACGGGTTCTCGCACCAGGATCCGGGATTCCTCAACCACGTCATGACCAAGAGCCCCGAAGTCGTTCGGGTCTACCTGCCGCCGGACGCGAACAGCCTGTTGGTCACCGCGGAACACTGCCTCGCCAGCCGCAACTACGTCAACGTCATCGTGGCCGGCAAGCAACCAGCGCCGACACTGCTCAGTCTCGACGAGGCCCGCACGCACGGCGCGCGCGGCATGAGCATCTGGGACTGGGCGGGAACCGAGATCGCGGGCCAGGCCCCGGATGTCGTTGTTGCCAGCGCGGGCGATGTTCCGACGATGGAGGCACTGGCGGCCGTGCGACTGCTCGCCAAGAACATCCCCGACCTCAAGATTCGCTTCGTGAATGTCGTGGACCTGATGCGCCTGCAGCCCAGCGAGGAACATCCGCACGGCTCATCCACCGGCGACTTCGACGCGATTTTCACTACCAGCAAGCCCGTGATCTTCGCGTTCCACGGCTACCCGAGTCTCATTCACCAGCTCGCCTACCGGCACACCAATCACGAGAACATGCACGTTCGCGGGTTCAAGGAGAAGGGCACCACGACAACGCCGTTCGACATGCTCATGATGAACGACCTCGATCGCTACCGCATCGCAATGGATGTCATCCGGCGCGTTCCCGGCCTCGAGGAACGCCACGGCGGACTCGTCGAGCACTTCGCCGACGAACGGTCGAGGATGCGCGCCTACGCCTACGAGCACGGCGAAGACAGCCCCGATGTCGTCGGGTGGGACTGGCTCTAGACCACCACGGTCGACTCGGGTTCGGCCAGACGCACGATCTGATCGTCGCCGTGCGTATCGTCGGCGTGATGCGTCACGAGCACGACGATGTGGTTCGCGAAGGCGACCCGCAGGTCTGCCATGAGGGCGGTCGCGGTCTCGTCGTCGAGGTGGGCGGTCGGCTCATCGAGCAGCACGATCTCGGCCCGGGAGAGAAGCGTGCGTGCCACGGCCAGCCGCTGGCGCTCTCCGCCGGAGAGGTGGGACCCCTGGGAACCGATGCGGGTGTCGAGGCCGGCCGGCAGGCGGGCGACGAGGTCAGCGAGTCCCGCCGTGCGCAGGGCGTCGTCGAGTTCGTCATCGCTTGGGGCATCGGTCCTCGGGCGCGCGAGCAGCAGGTTGGCCCGGATGGTCGAGTCGAAGAGATGGGACTCCTGCGGGCACCACACGACGTGGTTGCTCAGCGTCGACGGGTCAAGCTCAGCCACATCTCGTCCGTTGAACTCGAGCCAGCCGGCCGAGGGCGCGAGGTGGCCCAGCAGAACCGTGAGCACCGTGGACTTTCCGCTTCCCGACGGCCCGGACACGACCAACCAGTCGCCGGCCTTCGCGTCGGCGTTCACGTTCGAGAATGCGGGCCGTTCGGCGCCCGGCCAGGTCGCCCCCAGCCTGGTGAGGCGCAGGTCGCGCACCGGTTCACCGAGCGTGCCCGTGCGGCGTGGATCCGGCGTCGGCATGGTCAGGGGAACTGTGCGGGCCAGCGCCCGCGCGAGGGCCGGGGCGAGTTGCACGGCGGCGACGAAGCCGGCCAGCGGTTCGACGAGAGCGATCGGCAGCAGCACCAGCACCGCGACGAGCTCGACGCCGATGGTGCCGTTGGCCGCGGCATCCGCCCCCACCGCGAGCATGACCATCGAGCCGACGGCGACCGCGAGAGTGACGGTCGCGAGCCCCAGTCCTCGGGATGCCGCCACCCGCCTGCTCGCCCGGCCGATCCGCTGGTCGGCCGAGGCGAGCTGCTCGCGCACGGCCGAATCGATGCCGTTGCCCCTGAGATCGTCAGCCGCGTCGAGAAACCCCGTGAACCGACGAAGTACCCCGGAACGCATATCCTGCCGATTGCGCTGCGCGGCACGGTCGGCGACGAGCGCGAGCGCGGGAGCCACAACGAGACTCGCGACGGCGACGGCGAGCAGCACCCAGACCGCGGCTGGCAGGATCAGAGCCACGGTGACGAGTGCCGCGACGACCACGACGACGCCCGCGGCCGCCGGCACGAGCACCCGGGGCATCAGGTCACGGATCTCGTCGGTCGCCCCCACGAGATAGTCCAGTGCCGTGCCGCCGCGCTGCAGAACCCGAGAACTCGCGCCGCGCGCCGCGAGGGCGCGCCACAGTCGCAGCCGCAACGCGGTCGCCGATGCGAAGGCGGCGTCGTGGGTCACAAGGCGCTCGCTGTAGCGCACGCCGGCGCGACCGAGGCCGAAGAAGCGAACCCCGACGATGGCGACGAGCAGGTACATGATGGCGGGCTGCTCGCTGGCGCGCACAATGAGCCAGGCCGAGACCGCCGTGAGCGCAATCGCGAAGGATGCCGCGAGCGCGCCGAGCACGGCGGCGGCAAGATACCGCGCAGCAGCGGGGCGCACGAAGCGCACGAAGGCCGAGACGACCTCGTCGCTGGTCACGCGGGGGACTGCGGGGAGGGAACGCTGCTCGCTGAATTCCGGTGCTGGCGCGCCCGCCGACCGCTCGCGAAGCGCGCCATGCGCGCCCAACTGCACGACGCCCGAAGCGAGCCGGGTCACGGCGCTGTCATGCGAGGCGACGACGACGGAACAGCCCTGCGCCAGTTCGGCGACGAGATCTTCGACAACACCGGCCCAGTGGTCGTCGAGGTGGGCTGTCGGCTCGTCTAGCAGCAGCAGGGTCGCGCCGGCGTTCACGCGCAGCGCGGCACGAGCGACCGCCAACCGGCGCAGCTCCCCCGGGCTGAGCTGGGCGGGGTCTGATTCCGCGACGACATCCAATCCCAATCGGTGTAGCAACGGCTCGACGGGTGAGCCCTGTGCGTATAGTTCGAGCTCGGCCAGCACCGTGGACTCGATGGCGCGGGGATGCTGTGGCGCCCAAGCGAGCCTTCCGCGGTCGACCCCAGCAATCACGCCACTCACAACGGCGTCGCCGTCGAGCCGGCCGGCGAGAGCGCGCAACAGGGTCGTCTTGCCGCTGCCGCTCGGTCCCTCGACCGCGGTGATTCCCTTCGCCGGCAGCGTGAAGGTCACGGGCGCCAGCGTCGTCACCGAGCCGCGAACCACGCTCAGACTGCGCACCGAAGCGTGTTCGGCCGGCTCGACCGGCGCCTCGTTGGCGGGAGCCTCGACGATGCCCTCGACTCGCTCCAGCGCCGCGACGCCAGCTCGCGAGGAGTGATATGCCGCGCCCAGCTCCCGAAACGGCGTGAAACACTCGGGCGCGAGGATCAAGACGAGAAGCCCGACCTCAAGGCTCAGGTCGCCGCCGAGAATCCGCACCCCGATCGTGACGGCGACGACGGCCACCGAGATCGTCGCGATGAGTTCGAGAACGAGTGACGAAAGAAACGCGGTACGCAGGGTCGCGAGCGTGCGCTGACGGTAGTCATCCGAGATGTGGTTCAGCGCGGCGGACTGCTCCTCCACCCGTCCCAAGCCGACCAGAACGGGCAGGCCACGAGCCAACTCGACGACGTGATCGCTCAGCCGGTCGAGGGCGGATGCCGCGGCATCCGTTCGCTGTTTCGTGTACTGCCCCACCAGCACCATGAACACCGGAACCAGCGGAACCGTCAGCACGAGGATCAGGGCGCTCAACCAGTCGGCGAAGACGACCCGCGCGATCACGAGAAGCGGGATGACGGCGACGGAGGTGATCGCCGGTAACGCGCTCGTGAAGTACTCGTCGAGTTCGTCCAAGCCGCGGGTTGCCAGGGTCGCCGACGATCCGACCCGGGGCGAGCCAGAAACCAACACGTCGGCGAGCCGGGCGCGCAACCGCTCCTTGGTGCCGATCGCCGCGCGCGCGGCGACCACCGAGGTCGCCCAGGCTGCCACCGCGCGAAGCAGCCCCGCGGCCGCTCCCCACACCAGAACCTGCCGCCAGGCGTCGTCCCCGAGCGCGATAGCGGCGATCCCCCGCGCAACCGCCTCGGCGAGCACCACGAGCGAGAGTCCCTTGAGCGCGCTCAGCACGCCCACGAGGTAGACGTAGCGCCGCGGCAGCAGCGACGATCTCACTTCGCGACGGCAGCCATGATCTCGTGCTGCGCGGGAATGTGGTCTTCGCTGATGCGCTTGCGGAAGATCCAGTAGGTCCACGCCTGGTACGCGATCACGACGGGGAGCCCGGCTGCGGCAACGACCGACATGACCGTGAGGGTGTAGTCGCCGCTGGAGGCGTTGCTGATGGTGAGGTCGTAGGCCGAGTCGATCGTCGATGGCAGAACCACCGGGAACACCGCGGCGAAGATGGATGCCGCACCGAAAAGCAGGAACAGCGCCATCCCGAGGAACGCCCGACCCTCACGCCCAACCCGGGCGTTGAGCCACGCGAACACCACCGCGACGACCGCGAGCGCGACCAGCACCCACGTCGCGACGGTTCCGCTCGTGAACTGGATGACCAGAACCCACGCGACGATCGGCAGCAGGGCGAACGGGCCGACCTTCGTCACGAATCCACCCGCGCGCTGACGGATCGGCCCGTCCGTCTTGAGGGCGAGGAACGCCGCACCGTGGGCGAGGCAGAACCCCACGACCGCGAGACCGCCGAGCACCGCATAGCCGGTAAACCAGGCGAACGCGCCACCGACGCGGTCGCCGTTCTCGTTGAGCGGCAGGCCGGTGGTCGTCAGAGCGAGCGCCGCTCCGATCCCGAAGGCCACAATCAGTGAGCCGATGCCGATCGCGTAGTCCCAGAATCTCGTCCAGCGCTCGGTGGAGCCTTTGCCGCGATACTCGATGGCGACGGCCCGGAAGATTAGCCCGACCAGTACGACCAACAGGGGGAGGTAGAGCGCCGAGAACAGCGACGCGTACCAGAGCGGGAAGGCGGCAAACGTCGCTGCTCCCGCCGTGATCAGCCAGACCTCGTTGCCGTCCCAGACGGGCCCGATCGTGTTAAGCATGACGCGGCGCTCGGTGTCGGTTCGAGCGCTGAACAGCATGTGCATGCCGACGCCGAGGTCGAAGCCCTCGAGCACGAGGTAGCCGATCCAGAGTGCCGCAATGGCGATAAACCAAATGGTGGGCAGAACGTCCATGGTGCGAGTCTCCTTGGGACTTAGTAGGCGAAGGCGAGCACGTCGTCGCGGCGGTCCGGACCGTCGTCGTCGTGGCTGTGGTCGAGTTCGGGCATCACTGCGGCGGCGCCACCGCGCACGTACTTCACGAGCAAGGCCACCTCCACCACGAGCAGGCCGGCGTACACCAGCGTGAGCACGATGAGCGAGATCAGAAGTTCAACCGCGCTGACTCCGGGCGAGACCGCGGCCGCGGTGAACATGAACACCCCGTCGACACCGGTCGGGTTCGGGGCGACGACGAACGGCTGTCGGCCCATCTCGGTGAACACCCAGCCCGCGGCGTTGGCGGCGAGCGGCGCGAAGATGCCGAGAACCGCGAGACGCATGATCCAGATCGAGCGCGGCACCGTGCCCTTGCGGGTGAGCCACAGTGCCACCAGCGCGGCAAAGGCGGCGAGTGCGCCGAAACCGATCATGAGCCTGAAGCCCCAATAGGTAACCGCCATCAGCGGGGTGTAGTCGATGGTGCTCCCCGCGCGATCACCGTAGATCGGGTCGTCGGGAATCGTCGTCCCGTAGTTGGCCTGGTAGGTCGGAACAAGGGTGTTGACGCCCTTGACCTCGGTCGTGAAGTCGCCGTGGGCGAGGAACGACAGCACCCCCTGAATCTCAATGATGTTGATGACCTCTGAGCAGTCCTGGGCGGCGAGGTCGCCGATCGCCAAGACCGAGAACCCGGTGCCGTCGGCGCACGCGGCCTCGGCCGCCGCCATCTTGAGCGGCTGCTGCTCGAACATGAGCTTCGCCTGCAGGTCGCCGGTGAGAGCGACCCCCGCGAAACCGATTATCGCGACCGCGGCCCCCAACCGCAGCGAGGTGATCCAGACTCCGTGGTCGGCCTTGTCGCGGCCCGGGATGCTCGGCATCTCGCCCACGACGACTCGGCCCGCGGCATCCACGGTGTCGATGCCGTCTTTGCGACGCTGCCAGAGCTGATACCAGGCGATGCCGAGGAGGAATCCGCCCCCGACCCCGAGCGAGCCGAAGATGGTGTGGGTGTACGCGGCGATCGCCGTGTTGTTGGTCAGTACCGCCCAAATGTCGACGAGTACCGGGCGGCCGTCAATGAGCTCGACGCCGACCGGATGCTGCATCCACGAGTTCGCGACGATGATGAAGAACGCAGACACGATCGACCCCATCACGGCGAGCCACAGGGTCGCGAGGTGCAGCTTCTTGGGCAGGCGGTCCCAGCCGAAGATCCATAACCCCAGGAAGGTGGACTCGACGAAGAAGGCGAGCAGTCCCTCCATTGCGAGCGGGGCGCCGAAGACGTCGCCCACGAAGCGCGAGTACTCGCTCCAGGCCATGCCGAACTGGAATTCCTGAACCAGACCCGTGGCAACTCCCATGATGAAGTTGATGAGGTAGAGCTTGCCCCAGAACTTGGTCATCCTCAGGTAGCGCTCGTTGCCGGTGCGCACCCACAGCGTCTGCATTATCGCGACGGTAGGCCCGAGCCCGAGTGTTAGCGGAACGAGCAAGAAGTGGTACACGGTGGTGATACCGAATTGCCAGCGGGCGATGTCGACCGGATCCAAGGGATTCCCTTTCGGTTTGATGCGCGACCACAGCTCGCGCCACACCCAGAGTGCTCCTTCTCACGTTAAGCCCATAGGGCCGAAGGTCCCGGATGCGCCAAAGGACCTTTGGCACTGTGGCGCCCGACGCCCCCGCCCTTGACTGGGAGCATGAAACTTGTAGTTGTGGGCGGCGTCGCCGCCGGAGCATCCGTCGCCGCCAGAGCACGTCGTCTCGACGAGAACGCAGAGATCATCGTGCTCGAGCGTGGGCATCACGTCTCGTTCGCCAATTGCGGTCTCCCGTACCACATCGGTGAAGTCATCGCCGATCGCTCCCGACTGCTGTTACAGACGCCCGAGAGTCTTCGTGAGTCGCTCAACATCGACGTGCGCGTCGGCAACGACGTCATCGCCATCGACCGAGCCAAGCGCACGGTGACGGTTCGCGAGCTGGCGACCGGCCGGGAGTACACCGAGAGCTACGACGCGCTCGCGCTGTGCGCGGGAGCCGAGCCGATCCGGCCGCCGCTTCCCGGAATCGACCTGCCGGGCATCCACGTGCTTCGCCGCATCGGTGACATGGATGCAGATCAAGGCCCAGCTCGACGCCGCGCTCGACTCGGCCGCGGCCAACGAACGCGGACCGGTGCGCTGTGTCGTGATCGGAGCCGGATACATCGGCCTGGAGATGGCGGAGAACCTGAAGCATCGCGGAGCCCTCGTCGAGGTCGTGGAGATGGCCGACCAGATTCTGCCGCCGCTCGACCACGAGATCTCGGTTCCGCTCGAGCGCCACGTGCGCAGTCGGGGAATCGGGCTGCACCTCTCGACCGCCGCCGCCGCGTTCACGCAAAACGCCGATGGCTCGCTGACCGTCGAGCTGACCAGTTCGGTGTTCTTGCCCGCGGACCTCGTGATCCTGTCGGCCGGAGTCCGTCCCGCGACGCTACTCGCGCTGGACGCCGGTTTAGAGCTTGGTGCCCACGGCGGAATCGCCGTCGACACCCACATGCGCACCTCTGACCCGCACATCTGGGCGGCCGGCGACAGCGTCGAGACGCCGCATACCGTACTCCCCGGAAGCGGTCTGGCCCCGCTCGCGGGCCCGGCCAACCGTGAGGCCCGGGTGGCCGCCGAGAACATCTGCGGGCGCACCACCGAGTACAAGTCGACTCAGGGCACGTCGATCGTCAAGATCTTCGAGATGGTTGCGGGCGGCACGGGAGCGACCGAACGCCAGCTCATCGCCGAAGAGGTCGACTACCGGGCCATCCACGTTCACCCCTCCGGGCACGCCGGCTACTACCCCGGCACGGCGATGATGCACATCAAACTGCTGTTCGCGCCGAGCGACGGACGCATCCTCGGCGCGCAGGTCGCCGGCTTCGACGGTGTCGACAAGCGGCTGGATGTCTTCGCGACGGCTCTGCGTGCCGGTCTCACCGTCTGGGACCTCGAGGAACTCGAACTCGCCTACGCCCCACCGTTCGGCTCGGCCAAGGATCCGGTGAACATGGCCGGTTTCGTCGCGAGCAACGTGCTGCTCGGCGATCTGACGCTCTGGTACGCCCAGGACTACCCGGCAGCGACCGACGGTGCGCGCGTGATCGACGTGCGCACCGCGGAAGAGTTCTCCATCTGGCACCTGCCCGGAGCGGAGAACGTCCCGCTGGCGACACTGCGGGATGCCGTCGACAGCTGGGACCGCGACCAGCCGTTGCGGCTCTACTGCTCGGTCGGCTTCCGGAGCTACCTCGCCTACCGCCTGCTCGTGCAGCGCGGCTTCACCGACGTCAAGACACTCTCCGGCGGCTCGGAAACCTTCAGGGCGTGGCACGAGCTGGAGCCTGACTCGGCCGATCCGACTCCCGCGGTCGAGTCGTATGCAGAAGCCGTCGACCTGATTGCGGCATCGACCTTGTCGACCACCGCGACGCACGGCAGCGGCGTCACCGTCGATCTGGACTGCTCCGGGTTGGCCTGCCCCGGGCCGATCATGAGGCTCGCGGACACCGTCAAGTCCCTCAATGTCGGTGACGATGTCGTCGTGCACGTCTCCGACCCCGGGTTTGCCTCGGATGCGCCGGCCTGGGTCCGGCGCAACGGGCACCAACTGCTGGAGATCACCCCCGAGGGCTCCGGATACGTCGCGACCATCCGCAAGGGCGCCCCCTCGCCCGCGCCGGGCGGACAACTCGCCGTGGTCGCGGCGACCGCTCCGAAGATCTCCTTCGTGGTGTTCTCCGGCGACCTCGACAAGGTGATCGCGGCGTTCATCATCGCCAACGGCGCCATCGCCATGGGCGAAGAGGTGTCGATGTTCTTCACCTTCTGGGGCCTCAACGCGCTGCGTCGCTCGAACCCGCCCAAGCGCAAGCGCAGCGCGCTCGACGCGATGTTCGGCAAGATGATGCCGCAGGGAGCCGAGAAGCTGACGCTCTCGCAGATGCACATGATGGGTGCCGGCACCGCGATGATCAAGAGCGTCATGAAGAAGAACGGCGTGCACTCGCTGCCCGAGCTGATCGCGTCAGCCCAGTTCGGTGGCGCCCGCCTGATCGGCTGCACGATGACGATGGACCTTCTCGGCATCGCCGAGTCCGACCTCATCGACAACGTCGAACTGGGCGGGGTTGCGACCTTCCTCGGTGAGGCCGCAGAGTCCACGACTACTCTGTTCATCTAATGGCTTCCGACATCCACCTCACCGAAGAACAGTGCTGGCGACTGTTGGGTCGAACGCGCATCGGGCGTCTTGCCGTGGCCGTCGACGGCCACGTTGACATCTTCCCGGTCAACTTTCTCGCGAAAGACAACCGGATCTTCTTCCGCAGCGCTCCCGGCGCCAAGCTCGAGGGCCTAACGGCGAGTCCCACGATCGCGTTCGAGGCCGACGGTCGACGCCTCACCTACCGGTGGAGCGTCGTCGTCAAGGGGTCGGCGCACCGACTGGATCGCGACGACGAGATCGAGGCATCCGGAGCTCAATCGCTCCGCACGGCGTCGGGCGGCGTGAAGTGGAACTACGTGCGCATCGACCCTGACACGATCACCGGCCGCAGACTCTAGCTCGGCACGCAGTCCGACTCGTTACCAACCCGTTGTCGCGCCGGGCGTGTCGCCTGTTGCGCACGCGGCGGTGCGACGAGTACGGTGATCCACGCGCCACTGAAGGCGCCACACCAATTGCCGAAAGGAGACCGACCGTGTTGACCGCATTTCAAGGGATGATTCCCACCACCGCCGGCTTCGTCGGCGTTCTCACTGACTGATCGGGTAGCACGTTCGCTGCCCGTTGATGACGGTGGCGACGCTCTCGAAGCTCAGACTCTCTGACGGGCATCCCTGTCTCTCGGAGTCTTCTCGCCCCTCTCCGGCGACGCGCTGAATCAGCACGCTCGCCGACACCCCGGCCGAAACGTTCGGCCGCCCGCGCACAACGCGAACCTTCAGTGAGGACATCATGAACAGCACTTTGTCGACCGTTTCCGGTCGTCACGAACACCCACCCCAACAGTCGTTGCCGGCCGCGCAGCAGCCGATCCGTCGAGTGAAGCTACTCGATCGCCTCGCCCTGCACGCGGGTGTCGCGCTCATCAAGTGGGGCCGCCGGCCCCTCGTGCTTGAGTCGCGAGAGCGGCGCGCCAGTCGGGTCGAGCGTGAGCTCGCTCGCCTCGCCCGCGAGCGCGCGTACGAGCGATCGCAACGACTCACCCTGCCCGTGCGATGACCACGGGAAACGACCGAGGCCGTCACGGAACTGTGCTCCGTGGCGGCCTACCCTCGCTTACTAGGCACAACCACTCGGGAGTCGCCTCACTACAGGTCACCGCGGGCTACGAACTACCTCCAGGTCCTCTGGGGAGAGCAGCGCGCCCTGCTCACGCAGCCGCGACTGCAGCTCCGCCACGTCCAAGTCGCGCGGACGAATGCGGCCGAGCGCGCTCAGCGCTGCCGCCGCACCCGCCGCGTGTCCGGTGGCCGTGCAAGTCGCGCCGACCCGCACGCTGCCGAGTGCGTCGCGGTCCACCGAGATACAGCGCCCCGCAGCGAGCAGGCCGTCGGTGGTTGCGGGCACCAATGCGCGGTACGGGATGCCGAAGGGATCGGGCACGTACATGACGTGCGAACCGGCGAAGCCATCGACGGGATGCACGTCGATCGGCCATGCGCCGAGGGCTATGGAGTCCGCGGGCTGCGCGGCCTTGCGCACATCGTCGCCCGTCAGGGTCGAGACGCCTTGCAGGCGCCGGGTTTCGCGGATTCCGATGGTAGGCGCGGTCCGTTCTAGCCGCGCCTCCTCAAAGCCGTCGACGTTGTCGCGCAGGTACGAGAAGAGAGCAAACGCATCGCGGCGCCCCTGCACCTCGGCGCGCGTTAGGTCGCGGTTGTTGGTCGCATCGCCGATGACGCGTACTGAGTTGATCCAGACGACATCCTTTTCGAGGCCACCGAACCAGGGGCCGCCAAAGGTCGGTAGCTCGCCGCGGTCCTTCGCGTCCCGCATCGCCTGGCGGTCAATCACGATGTCCTGCCGGGCCGCGTTTGCATCGTCCATACCGTAGTCATTGAGGTCGCCCGGCTGGGGGCCCGTGCGGATGCGTGCGGGCTCACCGGCCCCGATTCCGGGGATTGTGCGCACGTTGGAGATGTACATCGCTAGGGTCATTGGCTGCAGTGTGTCGCCCTTCAGCCAGTCCTCGCCCGAGCGGGCAATGACGTCGCCGTTGCCGGTCGCGTCCACCGTCACCTTCGCGCGGATCGCCTGTCGACCCTCGCGCGTCTCGATGATGCACCCTGTCACGGTGTTGCCATCAACAATCGGATAAGTCGCAAGCACGTGCAGCAGGAAGTCAACGCCAGCCTCCCCGAGCATCTCGTCGGCGACGAGTTTCATCTTCTCGGGATCGGTGCTGAGAACAAACCCATCGTGGTCGACGGCACCGCCGATCGCCGTCGCGCGGCGAAGCCAGTCTCCACCAACTCCGTCGACGACGCGCACTCGATCAGGCTGCAGCCACGAGTTGTAGCCCGCGAGCGTGATCACTAGGCCCTGCGTCCACATGCCGCCGAGAGCGCCCGTCTCCTCCACGAGGAACACGGATGCACCGGTACGGGCCGCTCCAACGGCGGCGCCGACCCCGGCCGGACCACCGCCGACGACGAGCACATCGACATCGGCGAGCACGGGAACCTCGCGAGCAGGCTCGGCGTAGCTAGTCGTCGGGCTTTCGTGGACTGTCATCGGTATGTCCTTGGGACTTGGGCTCAAATGAGCGGCAGTTGCAGCAGTTGTGAACAGTCAACATGCCAACTTTGGGTATTATCAAGCCGAACGAGGAACTCAGATCGCTCATCTGAGCGGGGACGGGGTGAATGGGAAGCGTGCCCGAATCTGACGCCACGATCGAGGGAGTTCTGCGCCGCTACTACGTCGACGACGCCACCAAACTCGATATTGCCACCGAGTTTGGTCTCTCCCGCTTCAAGGTGGCGCGGTTGCTGGAGGAGGCGAAGCGCCGCGGTCTCGTCCGAATCGAGATCGCACCGAGCTCCGGCGATCCTGAGCGCTCCGAACGACTGCGGCGTGCGCTCGGCCTGCGCAGGGCGGTCGTCGCGAGTGACGCAGGAGGGCGCGAAACGGATACCGTACGACGGGCGGTCGGTCGACTCAGCGCACGGCAACTCACCGAACTCGCTGGACGCGACTCCATCGTTGGCATTTCCTCGAGCCGCGCGCTCATCGCGATGGGCGAGGAGATCGAATCGCTCGGCAACAGCACTGTCGTGCAGCTGAACGGAGTATTGTCAAGCCAAACCGACGATGTTGGTCCCGTCGAGCTCGTTCGTGATATAGCTGCCAAGAGCTCCGGGCGCTCACGCGTCTTCTACGCCCCCTTCGTCACCCCCACCGCGGCATCTGCGCGCGATCTGCGGCGGGATCCGACGATCCACTGGGCGATGGCTGCATTCTCGCGGCTTGACATCGCCGTAGTTTCGGTCGGCCTGTGGGACGCCGGCGGATCGGGGCTGTACGACTCCCTAACGAAGAAGGAATGCGAGGAACTCGTCCAGGCGGGTGCGATCGGTGAGGTCTGCGGCATTGTCGTGGATCGGGACGGTGCCCAAGTAACCTCGGCTGCGACCGAGCGCGTGCTCGGAATTTCCTATGAGGAACTGCGTTGTGTGCCCGAGGTAATTGCCGTGGTATACACCGGAAACAACAGGGCTCCGGTGATCCGGGCGCTCGCGGAAGGGAAGGTCATCACCAGTATCGTGACGAGCGCGGAGATTGCTGACGAGATCCTAGGTGGTGTCTCGGGCTGACGGCCCCACGCTCAGCTGTCGATCAGGCCGACCGCTGCTGCGGAGCGATGACTGCCTTCACCGAGTTGGGCACATGCTTAGCGAGCATGATCGCCTCGTCCGTCTGATCCAGCGCGAACCTGTGCGTGACAAGCGACGCGACGTCCACTCGCCCCGTTGAGACGAGTTCGATGGCAGTCGGCCAAGTGTGCGCGTAGCGGTTGACTAGTCCGATGGTGAGCTCGTTTACGTTCAGCCTGGAGAGCGCCAAAGTCACGTCCTTCTTCGGCATTCCGACCATGGCCGCACGCCCGTTGGTCCGTAGACGCCAGAGCCCATCAGCAAGCGCCGTCGGCGCCCCGGAACACTCGAGAAGCACGTCAAAATCTCTGCTTTCGCTCTCGCCCACCCGCTCCGTCGTGAAACCAAGAGAACGAGCCAACTCGAGTCGAAAGTCAGCGACATCGACAACCGTCACCGAGCTGGCACCGAAAGCGCGAGCGACCTGTGCGGCAAGTAAACCGACGGGTCCGGCACCGGTCACCAAGACTCGGTCTCCAGGCTTGAGGTTCGCGCGGTGGCACGCCCAGATACCTACGGAAAGCGGTTCACAGAGTGCTGCCTCCTCGAAGGACATACTGTCTGGGATCGGGAACAATTGGCGCTCGTCGATCGCCATTCGCTGCACGAGCGAACCGTCGTATGGAGGCGTGGCAAAAAACTCGAGCGCTAGGCACAGGTGATAACGACCCGCCATGCACTCTGAGCAATCCCGACAAGGCTTGCCCGGCTCGATCGCGACTCGATCGCCCACCGAGACGCGAGTAACCTCGGCACCGACCGCCACTACCTCGCCGGAGCACTCGTGCCCGAGGACAATCGGGCCGTCGACAACGTAGTCGCCTATTGATCCGACAGTGAAATAGGCGGTGTCGGAACCACACACGCCTACGGCCTCTATTCGCACAAGGGCATCCCGTGGACCTACCCTCGGCTCGCCCACATCTTGAAGCTCGATGCGGCCGACCTCCGGCATAACGGCGGCGAAGTTGGGCATTGTTGGCTCTTTCGGTTAGCGGTTCGTGGAGGCCCGGAACACGATCTCCGGTTGGAAGAGCTCGGTCATGTGGCCCGGCTCAGCCGTGCCGTCAAGCACTGAAAGCAAACGATTGGTAGCGCTCTCGGCGATTTGGGCGGATGGTAGTCGCACGCTGGATAGCGGGGGGTCAAGGTATCGGGAGAAGGGATAGTCGCCCCAGCCCATGACCATGACGTCCTCGGGAATGCGGAGGCCACGCTCCCGTAGCGCCGCATAAACTCCGAGTGCGAAGTAGTCGTTCCCGACGAGGATTGCGTCGGGCGCTCGCCCACTGTCGAGCAGATCACCCACGACGCGGTAGGCGTCCTCGCCACGCCACAGGGTGGCACCCCGCGCCGTTCGCCGAGAAGGCACGATGGCCGTCCGTTTTGGGTCAAACGGGATGCCGTGCGCTTCGAGCGCGGCACGGAACCCATCAACCCGGAGTGTGACGGTGGAGACTCTAAGATCTTCCTCGACGAGGATGATATCCCGAGCCCCGCGCTCGATCATGGCCTCGGTGGTGATCCGCCGGGCGTGTTGATTGTCGTTCGAGAAGAAGTCAGCTTCGCTTCCCTGGAACTCTCGAGACATGGCGACGAGAGGTACACCTGCTCTGATGACCGCTTCCCACGGGTTCGAGCGTCCTTGCACCGGTACGGCGAGGATACCGTCTACGCCCGACCGCAGCGCCGTTTCGACCGCGACCTGTTCACGTTCAGGATCCTCATCAGAAAGGAGGAGGACAAGCGTGTAGCCGGCCCGGATCGCCCGCTCCTCTATCTCGCTGACCAAGTCGTTGAAGAACGGGTTAGCGAGATCCGTCAGGATGACCCCGATCGTCTTACGCGATCCGAGCACCAGCGACCGAGCGTGCGCGTTCGCAACGTAGCCGATACGCTGCGCCTCGGCTTTGATCTGAGCGCGTGTTGCTTCACTGACCCCTGGCAGGTCTCGGAGGGCGCGCGAAACGGTATTCGCAGAAAGTCCGACCGCATCGGCGACATCCTGCAGCGTGCGCCGCCGAGGTCCTGTCCTTGTGAGCATTGGGTGGCTCCGACTACTCCTTCAACTCAAGATAGATGCGAAGCATGGGGCTCTCGGCGCCAGCGGTTCGCGTGCTCCGAAGCCTAAGCCAGTGGCCAAACCCGGTGACCGGGATGGAATGGAAACCGGTCGCATCGAATTCTAGGGGTGCAATGGCTTCGTGGTCGATCCAGTTGAGGCCGTCGGGAGAGATCTGCACTCTAAACTCCACGACGGTACCTACGGCCGGACGGAGGAAGTGAACATACCAGCGAGCTTCTCCAGCCCATGCCACCTCGAACGGTTCGGTGTCGTGGATGTCGACTAGATCGACACCGCGCTCAAGAACGGCGCTTTGGGACTGACGCATGATCGTGCTCACCAATCTGCCGAGATGACGGCTGAGTCGAGGAAAAGGAAGTTGCGATGCGGTCCCAGGGTTCGCACAGAGAAGTAGAAGTTCAGCAAACTCTCTAGGGACTCGTACTTTTCCGCGTACGGGGGCACCGGCACGTCGCGCAGGTCATAAACGTCGTTGTTGAACTGCAACTCGACGTTGGAACGCGTAGACGTGTCGATGAGGAACCGCAGATAGTGCCAGTTCACCTTTGTCGGAACCTCGTTGTAGCACGCCTCCTGGCGATCGTCGCTCAGGTAGCGCCAATCGGTCGGGTTCGGGGCAGTGAAATCGGTGTACCGGGAGTAGTCGTGCTTACCCTCGAAGCGCTCGTGCGGAGTCGGTTCGACGACTACCGGATACATCCACTTTTGGATGATGCGGCCATCGGGATCCGAGTTCTGGAACCGCATCACGTTGTGATAGCGGATGCCTTCGTGGCTGAGGTCTGTCGCCACCGTGAAAGCTCCGAATTGTGCTTCGGACGGGTGGGAATTTGCGTCCCAGGTAATGTCGCCGTAGCTGTTTGCCTCCGCGCCGCCACCGAGGTTCGCTTCAACCTTCCAGGCGAGATGCGCCTCGATCTGGAGCAGGCCGCGGCCGGCCATCGTCAGGCGACGGATTGCAGTCGCCGTGTGGCCCGGTGCCTGACGCGTTGCGAGCTTGAGTGAGTAAGTACCTGTCATGCCGCCATGCGTGCCGACGTCGAAGAAGTTCTGGTTCGAGAGCTGCGGAGGCCGCATGTCACGGAAGTGCTGATCAAGCGAATCAAGGTCGCCACGACCGTCATAGTTGCCGCCGAGCTCGACCCAACCATGCGCGCCCTCGTTGAAGTCGTCGAAAGTCAAGATCCGCGACAGCGGATTGTATTTCGATAGCTTCGGGTCGCTGCTGCGGATCGCGGCACGCAGCGCGGCCGCGGTATCCGCTACTTCAGGGGTGGTCACCAATGACTCCTTAGACGTGAGATTTTAGCGCCCACAACTTTTCGCGGCACCCTATTCGGGAACACATTAGCGTTAGCGTAAACACTTGTCAACGGTTCATCGCCAGTCGTTCCCCGGGGGAGGATCAGCCCATAACCCTTGATATCTAGGGAAGGTTTGCAGGGTTGACAACAGTGCCTCGGATGCGCGAAGGTACATGAACGATAATGTTGTGAGAGCAACTACGACTCGGTGCCGAGTGAATTCGACACCGCTGCAACGGAGGTGGACGGTGCTCGGATACACCCTGAGGCGCGTCTTCCTCGCGGTATTCGTGCTCTGGGGCGTCGTGACAGTGGTGTTCATCATCGTGCGATTGGTGCCATCCGACCCGGCTCTACTTGTCGCGGGCATGGACGCGACTCCGGAACAACTCGCTGCTCTCCGCGCGCAGATGGGCCTCGATCAACCGCTCATTGTGCAGTACTTCTCATACGTCACGGCCGTCGCTCGAGGCGATTTCGGCAACTCATACGCTCAGGGTTTGCCCGTCACGACCCTGATCGCCCAAGTTCTGCCGAATACGGCTTTGCTCGCACTGCTCGCAACCACGCTTGCAGTGATCGTGAGTTTTCCCCTGGGATTGCTCGCTGCACTACGGGTTAACCGGACGACAGATCGCGTCATCACAACGGCGAGCCTGTTGACGCAGTCGCTGCCCGGATTCTGGGTGGGTATCGTGCTCATGCTTGTCTTCTCGCAGATGCTGCGCCTTCTGCCGAGTGCTGGCCTCAGCAGCCCGCAAGCGCTCATCCTCCCCGTCATCACACTCGCGCTTCCGTTCATTGCGATCCTCACTCGCATGACGCGAAGTGGGCTTCTCGAGGTGGTGGGCGAGGGGTACGTCACGACGGCGCGCGCGAAAGGCCTGTCAGAGCGCATTGTGATCTTCACCCACGCCTCGCGCAATGCGCTGATCCCCGTCGTTACCCTCGTAGGCCTTCAATTTGGCACGCTGCTCGGCGGGGCCGTGATCACAGAGACCGTCTTCAGCTTCCCCGGAATCGGCAAGCTGCTGGTTTCCTCGATCCTCTTCCGCGACTACAACCTCGTTCAAGCGTGTGTCGTGATCATCGCCGGTGCGTTCGTGCTGGTGAACCTGTTGGTTGACCTTCTCTATGGCTACCTAGATCCGAGGGTGAGGCTCGCGAAGTGACCACCGACTCGCCTTCCACGACCGCCAAGACGATGGAACGCGCCCGACGCGCGCGCCGCGGGTCACAGCTCGGATCACAGTTCCGCTCGTGGCCATTGGGATCTTCATCGTCGGCGCGATCGCGGTTCCGGCCTTCTACAATTTTGACCCGCTGCACACCGAGTTGCTGTTCAGGCTCAAGCCGCCGGGAACGACACTGCCCGACGGCTCTTTCGCAGTCTTCGGCACCGATCAAGTCGGCCAAGACCTCTTCGCGCAGATGATGATGGGTGCGCGGGTGTCGCTCACCGTCGGCGCATCGACGTTGATATTCGCTGGCGTTTTCGGCGTGCTGATGGGCCTGCTCGCCGGCCACTTCGGCGGGTGGCTCGACAACGTGCTCATGCGGATAGCGGACGTCCAGCTCGCGTTCCCGGCGATCCTGCTGGCAATCCTGCTCGCCTCTGTGCTCGGACCGAGTCTGTGGAACGTCATCGTCGTGATCTCAATCACGAACTGGGTGGTGTTCGCTCGAGTCACCCGGAGTCAGGTGCTATCGCTGCGCAGCCGCGAGTACGTGGAGGCTGCCCGCACCCTCGGGGCGAGCAACGCTCACATCCTCTTTCGCACGTTACTCCCGGGCTGCATTGCGCCCATCCTCGTGGTGGCGACGGTGGAGTTCGGTCACGTCGTGCTGCTTGAAGCAGCCCTCTCATTTCTCGGGGTCGGCGTGCCACTCGGCGTCCCGAGCCTCGGCTCCACGATCAACAACGGGACGGCCTATCTCGGAAGCGCGTGGTGGATCTCGACCCTGCCAGGCGTCGCGCTCGCTACCCTCGTGCTCTCCACTGGCATTCTCGGCGACGCGCTCCGCGACCGGTTCGATCCCAAGCTGCGGAGCGCGTGATGACGGTGAACTTGGCCTCAGAAACGCAGCCCAACGATCTGCTGTTGAGTGTGGAGAACCTCCAAGTGGAGTTCTCCACCTCCGCCGGCATCGTGCGCGCCCTTGACGGGGTGAGCTTCGGCGTACGAAAGGGCGAGACGGTCGCAATCCTCGGCGAATCGGGCTCGGGCAAATCAGTGACGGCGCAGGCGATCATGGCCCTCTTGCCCCAGCCGGAGGGTTCAATCGTCGGCGGCAAGATCCTCTACGGAGGCATTGACCTCGCGGCAGTGCCAGTCAGCACTGTGCGCGAGCTGTGCGCGACCGAGATTGCCATGATCTCCAGGACCCTCTCAGCTCACTCAACCCGGTGTTCCGAGTCGGCTGGCAGATCGCTGAGGTGTACCGTCGTCGCCGAGGCGTCCCGAAGCAGGAAGCCTCGGCGAAAGCTCTTGAGCTGCTCAATCGGGTCGGCATCCCCGACGCGGAGACGCGCATTCGTGACTACCCGCACCAGTTCTCGGGGGGCCAGCGCCAGCGCATCATGATCGCGATGGCAATTGCCCTCGATCCCAAACTCCTGATCGGCGACGAGCCGACCACTGCGCTGGATGTCACGGTGCAGCAGCAAATCATGGGCCTGCTCGCGGATTTGCAGGCTGAAACTGGGATGGGCATGATCCTCATCAGCCACGACCTTGGTGTGGTCGCGGATGTGGCCGACCGGGCCGCAATCATGTACGCCGGCCGGATCATCGAGACGGGAAGCATCCGTGAGGTCTACGACTACCCGGCGCATCCTTACACTCAGGAATTCTGAACTCCATCCCGAGCATCACCTCGATCGGCCAGCGGCTCCTTCCGATCGACGGCTCACCACCAAACATGCTCGCGCTGCCGACCGGCTGCGCGTTCAACCCGCGCTGTCCCTTCGCCATCGACTTGTGCCGCGACGTTATCCCCGCGCTGCGCGAGCCGCAGGGCTGGCTTAGCCCTCACGCCGCCGCGTGCCACCGTTCCGAGGAGGTGCTGGCCCATGGTTGACGCGTCGACCCCGCTGCTCAGTGTCGAGCATCTCAAAGTCTCCTACCCAATCCGCTCATCGATTCTGATGCGGAAGATTGGCGAGAAGCTTGCGGTATCCGATGTGAATTTCGACATCCGCCCCGGAGAGACCGTAGGGCTCGTTGGCGAGTGCGGTTCGGGCAAGTCTACGATCGCCCGGGCCGTGATCGGCTTGGTTCCGGCCTCGGACGGTGCGATCCGCTTCGAGGGACAGGACATTACGCGCCTCTCACCGCGACAGCTTAAGCACATCCGCCGCGAGATGCAGATGATCTTCCAGGACCCGTATGCCTCACTCAACCCGCGCCTCACCGTGCGCGACATTATCGCCGAGGCGTGGCGCGTGCACAGCGACGTCGTGCCCCGGCACAGGTGGACGGCCGAAGCAAAAGAGCTCATGGAGCGCGTCGGCCTAAATCCTGATTACTCCGACCGGTACCCGCACCAGTTTTCCGGGGGGCAGAGACAGCGCATCGGCATCTCCCGTGCCCTCGCGCTGCGGCCGAAGCTCGTCATCTGCGACGAGGCGGTAAGTGCCCTTGACGTCTCGGTGCAAGCGCAGGTGCTGAACCTTCTCGAGGACCTTCAATCAGACCTGGGACTCTCGTACCTCTTCATCTCGCATGACCTTTCCGTCATCGAACACCTCTGTGATCGCGTGCTTGTGCTCAATGGGGGCATCGTCGTGGAGGAGGGCGCCGCGCTCGAGCTCTTCGAGAACCCGCAGCACCCCTATACTCGCGCTCTGCTCGCCGCGGTGCCGGTCGTGCGCCCGTGGCTGCTGGAGAAACCACATGGTAGACCATCACCCTGCACCTCGTGCGGCACGGCCATCATTTCCCGGTCACCTCGACGTTCGCCCTGCCGAGCTAGTTTGCGGCAGGGCGAGCCACACCAAATGTTCCAACAATCAAAGGAGATAGCAATGAAGCTTCGAACGAAATTGGGCTCGGTCGCCGCAGTAGCGGCGATCGCGGCTCTCATTCTCTCGGGATGCAGCCCCGCCGCCGAAGGCCCTGCTGACGCTCAGCCGCTACCGGACGCCGAGCAGAACCTCACGTTCGTTCCGGCCTATGGGTGGTCCGGCCCGGACATCTCAGCGTTTCCACTCGAGATCGGCGTGAACATGGCGATCTCGCAGACCCTGGAGACTCTGATTGCCCTGGATGCGAACAGTATTCCGCAGCCTGAGCTCGCGGAGGCGTCGAGGGGATGGGCCGATGAGACCACTCTCGTCTTCACGTTGCGGGAAGGCGTCGAGTTCAGCGACGGAGTACCGCTGACCGCTGCGGACGTCAAGGGTTCGATCGAGCGGTACATCGCCTGGGAGGGTCCACTCAAGACCGTGCTCGCCCCGATCGTCGATGTGACCGCGACCGATGACCTCACCGTCACGATCACGACATCGGCACCTTCGGGAACCCTGCTCGGCATCCTCTCGCTGGTCTACATCGGAAAGGGGGAGTTCTCGCACCCGGACATCACCATCCAGGCGGACAACGACTATTGGGCCAAGCCCATCGGTACTGGCCCGTTTGTTGATCACCGAGTACGTGGCCAACGACCACTTCAGCTATGAGCGCAACGACAACTATTGGGGCGAACCAGCAAAGCTGGAAGACCCTGACTATTACGAGCAGATTACCGACGTCAACGGCAAGATCACGGCACTGGCGAACGGAGAGGCGCAGGTCATCGGCGACGTGCCATTCGACCAGGTCGCGCAGGTGAAGGACTTGGAGGGGGTGACGTTCACGCAGCAGAGCAGCCTGAACTACTACTTCCTCTGGTTCGACAACGAGAACGAGTTCTTGCAGGATCAGCGCGTTCGTGAAGCAATGTGGGCCGCGCTCGACCTCAAGACGATCCAGGAGTCGTTGTTCGGTGACACGGCAGCCGTCATGACCTCGTTCCTGCCCCGTGGCGGCATTCGGCTGTGTTGAGCCGACCGACGGCATGGTCCCGTACGACGTTGAGCACGCCAAGGAGCTGCTGGCTGACGCTGGCTACGCGGACGGTATCACGGTTGACGTGATCTACAGCACCGCGAACGGTACCGGATTCGGCAACATGATGCAGGCGTTCATCTCGGCCTGGCAGGAGGTCGGCATCACAGTGGAGCCGCGCTCGCTCGACTCTGCCTCCTGGCTCAGCGCGTTCATTACCCTCAACGAGGATGGCTCTCGCCAGTGGGACATGGACGTTCAGCCTAACCAGACCATCACGGGCGACGCTGACTATACGATCTTCCGACTGTATAACTGCGCCGCAGCCCGTCTCGGATACTGCAACCCGGAGTTCGACGCCCTCACGACCGAGGCTTCGGGAGATCACCGACGCCGATCAGCGCCTGAAGCTTTATCAGCAGGCGGTCGACATTATGCGCGCCGACACCCCGGCGATCCCGCTTTTCGAGATCAACGTGAACGTCGCCACATCCTCGAACGTGCAGGGTCTCGTGATCCCGCCGAACGAGTTCCTTAACTTCGGCACGGTCTACCTGACCAACTCGAGGTTGAGCAACGGCACGGGACGGTGCGCAAGTGCCGTCCCGTGCTTTCTCCTCCCGCAGTCTTCGACTGTGCAACACCCACTTCTCTCTACACACGCAGCGGTTGCGGCGGGTGTTGGCTACCACAGAATGGCATGACATGGACAAGGTATTGAGCTACGAGCGCGGTCTTGAGCGTTTCAACCCGTTGGACCGGGTGATCACCTACGACGACTTTGATAACGGTTTCAACGGCTGGATGGACCTCACGCCGAACTTTGTCTATGCCGACTATGAGTCTTTCGAGTCTCAGGTCGACCTCACGAGTTGGGCGCCAACAATGCTGAGCTCCGCCGCGATGCGCTTCGCGTCGTCGCACGGCTCGATGGAGGGCACTTACTCGCTCAAGCTGACCACGGCGCCGACTGGTGGCCCGCGTACGGAGCCTCCTCGTCCGGGCAGCATGGGGCACGCGATAAAGCGACTTTCGCGCTTCGGTGATCCCTCAAAGATTCAGATCGAAGCCTGGTACTCCTACACGCCGGAGCAGGACCGGGTCGGGTCTCGGCGAAGAGGACATCCGCGCCTTCGGCTTCTTCTTCGACGTGCAAGACAGCGAGCACCGCTACATGCCAGGCGTGCGCTACGTAAACTCGCTCGGCGGGGTTCCGGTAAAGAAGTGGCAGTACTATCAGGTCGCCGAGGGAGTCACTCCCGAGGACTGGAATTTCGGGGTCAAGGACGGCTGGTGTGTGCCAGGCGTCGACAACCAGTGGTACGGGCGGCGCTTCGAGGACGGCTCGGGCGACGGCTACCAGTGGGTGCCGGGCGGCGAGCAGGACCTGCTCTACAACGAAAGCCCCGACAAGATCAATTGGATCTACATGCGTCTCACCGTCGACGTGAAGAAGCGCGAATACATCGAGCTGCAGTCGATCGATCAGGTATTCGACCTGCGCGGCATCTCTCCAACGCTCACCGCGGGCTACAAGTCGATCAAGGATCTCATCAACCCGGTGTTCTTCGTGGAGACCGACACCGATCGCTCGGTGCACCTCTTCCTCGACTCCGTCGTGTACTCGACGGAGTGACGAGCCTCGCAGAGGAACGGAACTATTAGCGTGTTTGTCACGGAAGCGACCCGCCAGACCCCGATCGTCGGCACCTATGACGTGATCGTCTGCGGCGGAGGTCCATCCGGCCTCATCGCAGCGGTGGCAGCTGCCCGCAACGGCGCCCGTACTCTACTCATCGAGCGCTATGGCTTCGTTGGTGGGATGTCGACGAGCGCGCTCGTCACACCGGTCAGCGAGTTCCGGTTGGGAGGCGACTTCCACATCGGCGGCATTCCGCTCGAACTGATGCGCCTCGCCGCCGAACTCGGAGGGGCTGATGTCGAGCGTGAGAGCGGCAACTACCCCGTAAACGACGAGATCCTGAAACTCGCGGCGCAGCGCATGCTCGTCGCAGCTGGGGTCACGCTGCTCTATCACTCGTGGTTCTCCGATTGCATTGTCGACGACGGCCGAGTCACGCACGTAATCGTGCAGAACAAGGCGGGGCGTACCGCCTACCAGGCAAATGTGGTGGTCGACTGCAGCGGGGATGCAGATGTCGTGCGCGCCGCCGGCATGCCGGTCGTGAAGGCAGATGTGCTTCAGCCCGCGACGCTCTGGTTCCAACTCGGCGGCGTCGACACCGACGCGCTACAGGGCCTCTTCGGTGACGCCGTAAATGGGGTCCTGCCGGTCTCCGACACCATCCGCGGACGTCTCGCCGAACTGCATGCCGAGGGCGAAATTCCGGTGTTCGGCGGGCCCTGGATTAACTCGTTCTTCCAGGACGGCATGGTGAGCATCAATCTGCTTCGCGAATCCACGGATGCCAGCGATCCCGAGCAGTTCAGCCGCACCGAGGTGAGCCTGCGCGAGACGCTACACCAAATGATCGATGTTCTGCGTCGCGAGTTCCCCGAGTTCCGCAGCTGCTGGCTCGCCAAGTCGGGCATCCAGACCGGAGTGCGCGAGACCTATCACATCGTGGGCGAATACCACCTCACGAAAGCGGACATCACCACCCCGAAGGCCTTCCCGGACACGGTCGCGAAGGGCGCCCATGTCATCGACATTCACGAGCCCGACAGTATCGAGCAGACCGAGTTCGTGTACCCAAAGCGGGCCTACAACATCCCACTGAAATGCCTCATACCTGTCGGCAGCGTAAATCTCTTGACCGCTGGTCGCAGCCTCAGCGCCGACGGGCCTGGCTTCGGCTCGGCCCGCGTCATGGCAACCTGTATGGCGATGGGGCAAGGTGCTGGCACCGCCGCCGCACTGTGTGTGCGCCACGGCTGGACCATCGGCGAACTCGACACCACCGTGCTGCGCGCCACCCTGATCGACCAGGGGGCGATTGTCGACATCGGCCATGACGCCCCGATCCGCTCAACCATCCTCACCTAACTAGGAGCACATCACCATGCAGAAGACCTATACATCGGTGCTCGCCCGCCGCGTGCACATCAACGACGACTTCGCAACACTCCCCTACGAGGCCGGCTGGGCGAGCGAGGGGGTGTTCTTCGTTCAAGCCGAGAAGGAGCACCCTGCGCTCGAGGTGAGCGTCGAGGTGTCCCCAGACGGCATCAACTGGATCCGTCGCGGGACCCCAGTCGTGCTCGCGGCCAGTGCCTCGATCGCGGAGCTGCCGGTTGCGATGTTCGGCAACTGGCTGCGAGTAACCATCACCGGGGCATCGCCCGACGCGGGCGCACGCATCCTTGTCCACCTGAAATCTTAACGGCTAAGGCGATGGACCGCCTCAGTGTTGGCGCGCTCGCAACGCTACCAACCGGTATCTCGGCTCCCGACTACCTTGATGCCGGGGTGACCGTCGGCATTGTGCACTTCGGTGTTGGCAACTTCCACCGAGCGCATCAGGCGATGTACGTCGACCAGCTGTTGAGTGCGGGACAAGGGAGCGACTGGGGTATCTGTGGGATAGGTCTTCTCGAGCGGGATGTCGCCATGCGCGATGCGCTTGTCGGCCAGGACTGTCTGTACACGCTCACCCTCCGGCACCCGGACGGTGTCGATGAGATCGCTGTCATCGGGTCGATTCGGCGCTTCCTCCACGCTCCGGAAGATCCAACAGCCGTACTGGAGCAACTGGCAGATCCGGCCGTCCGCATCGTTTCTCTGACGATTACAGAGGGCGGATATGTCGAGGATCCGACGAACGGCAAGCGTGCTCACCGACGATCCGCTCGTGGTCGCCGAAACCACTGGCGACTTGGCCGAGCCGCGTACTGCGTTCGGGTGGATCGTCGCGGGCCTGCGCGAACGGCGCCGCCGCGGCATCCCACCTTTCACAGTGATGTCCTGCGACAACATCCTCGGAAATGGAGCAGTGGCCAGGCTCAGCGTCGAGGCCGTCGCACGACTCACTGATCCGGCCCTCGCCGACTGGATCGCCTCTGAGGTTGCCTTTCCCTCCACAATGGTCGACCGGATTACACCGGTCACGATCGAGGCCGACCGTGAGAGGATTCGCGAGCGGCTCTCTGTCGAAGACGCGTGGCCCGTCGCGAGCGAACCATTCGCACAATGGGTGATCGAAGACAACTTCCCGTTGGGTCGGCCGGCCTTCGAAGCGGTCGGCGCGACAGTGGTCGACGATGTTCATTCCTACGAGGCGATCAAGATTCGGCTCCTCAACGGAGGGCATCAAGCAGTCGCCCTAGTCGGGCAGCTGGCCGGGTACACATTCGTTCATGAGGCCCTGGGCGACCCCCGGATCGAAGCCTTCGTGAGGGACTACATGGTTTCTGACGGAGTTCCAACTCTTGCCGTGCCTGAGGGCTTGATTTCCCCGGCTACATCGACGAACTGTTCCAGCGCTTTCGAAATGCCTCCGTTGCCGACACACTTGCCCGGCTTGGCACCGACGCGTCGAATCGGATACCAGGGTTCGTCGTTCCGACCGTGTTGGATCGGATCTCGAACGGTGCGGATGCCCGTGCCGGCGCGAGGCTCATCGCAAGTTGGCGGGAGTTCAACCGGGAGGCCTCGCGCGGCCCATTCCGCCTCGACGACGAATCAGCCGACCTGCTCCTTGAGGCGTCGAACGGCGACCCCCTTCGACTTCTTAATGGCGTTACCCACGCTCGCCCCGGTTGCGGCATCGGAAGGCTTCGTCGCCGCATACCTGGAAGCCGTGCGTCAACTAGAAGGCGGCGGAGTCGACGCGTTGCTTTCACGCTGACGTTCCTCTAACCCCTCGAAAGGAAGCAAGGCATGAGAATTGGAGCACACGCGCTCGTCTGGACTGGCGAGTTCAATCGCGCCGGCATCAAGAAGGCTGTCGTGGGGGCTGCGTCCGCGGGGTTCGACCATATCGAGTTCCCGATCTTTGCGCCCGAGGAGTGGGATGTCGCGTACACCCGCACGTTGCTAGCGGACCACGGACTCACTTCGGCCGCGTCCCTCGGACTGCCCGAGGATCGCGACGTCAGTTCGTCCGATCCGGAAGTGGTTGCACGGGGGGAGGACCATCTCAACCGTGTTCTCGATGTGGTCGCAGGAATTGGCGGATCCCATCTCGTGGGAGTGATCTACTCGCCCCTCAAGAAGCAGTCACATCCTGCGACAGTAGAAGAGGTGACCAACAGTCAGCACGCCCTCAGGGAACGTGGCGCGGGTGGCTGCGGGCATGAATATCGACGTCGCTGTTGAGGTCGTGAACCGCTACGAGACTTCACTGTTCAATACTGCGGAGGGGGCGATGGCATACCTAGATGGGGTCGACGGCGATGTCGGGGTGCATTTGGACACGTATCACATGAATATCGAGGAGTCGGATATGGCCCAGCCGATCGCAACCGCTGGCGCCAGTCTCCGATACGTGCACATCGGCGAGAGCCATCGTGGGTATCTGGGCACCGGCACTGTCGACTTCGGGAGCTTCTTCCGTGGACTCCGCGTGAGCGGTTTCGACGGCCCTGTCGTGTTTGAGTCCTTTCCTCCGCCGTCGTCTCGGCAGACCTGACGGGATCGCTCGCCATTTGGCGCAATCTCTGGGAGGACAGCGACGATCTCGCTGCCCACGCCAACCGCTTCATCCGAGACGCCATCCACGCTGTCGAAACGATCGACCTGCATTGATGACGTCAGTGGACACGGATGTGCTCATCATCGGTGAGGCGCTGATCGACATCGTCGAAACGCGGACGGGACGACCGAGATCGTGGGTGGCAGTCCGGCGAATGTCGCCTTGGGGCTCGGGCGTAGGGGGACGCGCGTTGCCTTGCTCACCCAGATCGCGGATGACCAGCACGGACGCATGATCCTCAATCATCTCGAAGAGTCGGGCGTGTACGTGCTTCCCGAGTCGTTAGTGGCGACGCGCACGCCTACTGCCACCGCGACGATTGGCGTGGACGGTCAAGCCCAATACACGTTCGATCTGCAGTGGGAAACATTGGAGCACCTCGACGACGCGCGACCACGACTGATCCACACCGGATCGATCGGGGCCTTCATGGAACCTGGTGCCTCCTCTGTGCGAACTGCTCGACGCTTCCGAATCGAGCGAGATCACATTCGATCCGAACATCAGGCCGGCGCTGCTCGATCGGCGGGCCGCAGTGCCCGTCTTCGAAGAATTGACTCGACTGTCGACGGTGGTGAAGATGAGTGACGAAGACGCCGACTGGTTGTATCCGGACGTCGACCTGAATCAGGTAATCGATCAAGTTCTCTCACTCGGTACTCGACTAGCGGTCATCACGCGGGGTGCTACCGGTGCCGTGCTGGCCACGCAGCATGACCGCATCCATATGGGCGCTGAGTCGGTCACAGTCGTCGACACCATCGGCGCTGGCGACTCCTTCATGTCATCCCTGATCTTGTCCATCCTCGAGGTCGGCTCGTCGGACCTCAAGAAACAGGATTTGGTCACAATGGGGAAAGCCGCTTCACGCGTGGCGGCCATCACCGTCAGCCGCGCCGGCGCAGACCTCCCTGGGCCCACGAGATCACCTAGTGCTCAGCTACTGGCCCCAGGCGCCGGGTCGGCCTTGACCTTGGGCACCGTCGCGTATGACCAGTGCGCTCCGTACGCGTAGTGACCGGATGCCCACGGCGACGCCCAGATTGCGGCCTCGATGACCGCGGTCGATTCCGACGCCTCGAAGGCCGCGACGATTCCGCTGTAGCCGGCGTTTGTCCGCAGCGCCTCGGCCGCGTTCTCGGCCGCGATCACGAGGCTGTCGTAGCTGCCCAAGCCGCCGCCGCCGCCGGATCCCCACCCGTTGTTGAGCGGGTTGTTGCGGTTCCACCAGGGTCGACGTAGTTCTCTTGGCGCATCCACCGGGTCAAGACGGTGATGTTGTTCTCCGTGGTCGGCAAACCGGCCATGACGAGCACGAGCATCGCCCAGTCGTAGTTCGTGCCGCCCGCGGCGAGAGTCGCGATACCCGGGGTTGCGGAGTAGTCGTCGCGGGTGACGGCTCCAAGAGCGGCGACCGACGAGACCCGCACGGTTTGGGCGTTGGCGTCGAGGTAGGCCTGAAACTCTTCGGCCGGAGTCGGCAGGGGCGGCGGGGCGAGCGCGGTCGTGGCAATGAGAGCAAAAACCGCGGCGGCGGCACCGATCGGCAGGTGTTTTCTCGTCCAGCGCAGGGTCGGCAAAAGCGCCCGGGCAGCGCCGAGCGATCGTGTCGCTGCACGATGGGTTGCGGGGAGGAGAGGTCTAGTCATAGGAATTCGGCCACGGAGGGCCGGTGCCACGGTACCGGGGGTGGCTGAACTCGGCCTGTGAGCTGCGCCGATGGAGCATGCGGTCTCCCGGGTGGTGACGCCAGGAGTGGAGCTCGACGTCGACGTCCGCTCAGGCCGACGCTGTGCTACGCGGAACCATGCCGACCGAGATCGAGTTGTTGGCGGGCGATCCTGAGGACCTGGTGTACCGCATCGTGAACTACCTGCTGCTCGCGCGCGCGCCGGATAGCCCGACCTTGGCCCTGCTCGCGGCCGCGCCTCGTGCTGACGTCTGACCGACACGACGCAAGACGAGACCACGACGCACAACGCAAACGGGTCGGAGTGGTACTTCAACGGCGACATTTCGTGGGGGTTCGCCGCTCGGGGGCGACCCCGTCCGCCGAAGAGCTCCTGTGACACAACTCCACGACGACACCCCGGAGCTGCGCCTGTGTTGGCACACTTCAACCGCCCAATGTGCAGCGGCTATCGCGCTGGCGTCAACGATGACTAACCCGACTGGACGCGCTTCGTCTACCAGAGCCGACGGTACGGTTGCTGCGGCTCCCGCGCTTGCCGCGACCGGCGCTGACGTGACCGGCCCCGTCCTTGTCGCGGGTGGGCTGCTCGCGCTTGGCGCGGCATCCCTCGCACTCATGGCAGCGACCCGTCGCCGGGCCCTGCGCTAACGACAGGCTCGCCAGAAGGCGCCCTTCGGGGCGCCTTTTCTGTTTCGCCGCACACCGCTGTATACACAGAAGCACTTTGCAGCCTTGTTCTCGTGCCCTTATCGTGTGAAATTGTATACACAGACGGACCAGGGGACGGAGGCGGCATGCGAGCAAGTGATCGCGCCTACTCCGCCCTGCGCGAGGAGATCCTCGAGTGGCGCCTCGCCCCCGGAACCGTGCTCGCCGAGGTCGAACAGGCAGCACGCCTCGGAGTGAGCCGCACCCCGGTGCGCGAAGCGCTCGCGCGGCTCAGCGCCGAGGGCTTGGTCGAGAGCCTCGCGGGCCGCGGAGTGGTCGTTGCCGCGGCATCCGCCGACAGCGCCGTCGAACTTTTTGAGGTGCGCGTCGCGCTCGAGTCGCAGGCGGCCGCGCTCGCTGCCGGGCGGCGCGACCCCGCGATGTTCGAAGCGCTGCGAGACGAGTTCGCCGACGCCGACCGGCTGCTCGCCCGGCACGACCTGCGCGCCTACTACGACCTCGTCGCCCGCTTCGATCAGGCGATGGATGACGCAGTCGGCAACGCCTACCTCGTCGCGACCCTGCGCGGACTGCGCACGCACCTCGCGCGGCTGCGCCGCGTGGCCCAAGACGACCCGCAGCGACTCGCGGATGCCGCCAGCGAGCACCTGCTCATCGTCGACGCGATCATCGCCGGCGACGCCGACCTCGCCCGACAGGCCACCAGCGTGCACCTGCACCACAGCCTCACCAACATTCTCTCCGCGGCCGACTCCGGCCGCTTCGCCAGCCCACCCCCGACGACAAGGACAGCATGAAGACCCACGCAGTACGCGTTCACCGCAGCGACGAGAACCTCGCGCGCGAAGACCAGCTCGCCTACAAGATCGCCGAGGTCGCCGCCGAGAAGATCGACGCGACCGACGCCGTGACCGACATGGTGATCAACCGCGTGATCGACAACGCGGCCGTCGCCGCGGCATCCCTCACCCGCGACCCGGTGATCGCGGCCCGCGCGCAGGCCGAGGCGCACCCCGTGTCGCGCGGCGGCAGCGGCAGCACCGTGTTCGGCAGCGACGAGCCGACCAGCCCGGAATGGGCGGCGTGGGCGAACGGCGTCGCGGTGCGCGAGCTCGACTTCCACGACACGTTCCTTGCCGCCGAGTACTCGCATCCCGGGCGACAACATCCCGTCGATCCTCGCCGTCGCCCAGCACACCGGCCGCACCGGCGCCGAACTACTGCGCGGAATCGTCACCGGCTACGAGATTCAGGTCGACCTCGTGAAGGCGATCAGCCTGCACAAGCACAAGATCGACCACGTCGCCCACCTCGGCCCGTCGGCCGCCGCCGGAATCGGCACCCTGCTGGGACTGCCCGTCGAGACGATCTTCCAGGCCATCGGCCAGGCACTGCACACGACGACCGCGACCCGCCAGTCGCGCAAGGGCGAGATCTCCACCTGGAAGGCACACGCTCCCGCGTTCGCCGGAAAGATGGCCGTCGAAGCCGTCGACCGGGCGATGCGCGGCCAGACCAGCCCGACCCCGATCTACGAGGGCGAAGACGGCGTGATCGCGTGGCTGCTCGACGGCCCGGATGCCGCGTACGAGGTGTCCCTGCCCGAGCACGGTGAGGCGCGCGTCGCCATCCTCGACACGTACACGAAGGAGCACTCGGCCGAGTATCAGGCGCAGGCGTGGATCGACCTCGCGCGCCGGCTCAAGCACGAGCATCCGGAGCTGTCGGCCGACACGATCAACCGGGCCGTGCTGCACACCAGCCACCACACCCACTACGTGATCGGCTCCGGCGCGAACGACCCGCAGAAGTACGACCCGACCGCGAGCCGCGAGACGCTCGACCACTCGATTCCGTACATCTTCACCGTCGCGCTGCAAGACGGCGAGTGGCACCACGAGCGCTCGTACGCGCCCGAGCGCGCGCAGCGTGCCGACACCGTCGACCTGTGGCAGCGCGTCACGACGGTCGAGGATGCCGAGTGGACCCGCCGCTACCACTCCAACGACATCACCGAGAAGGCGTTCGGCGGTCGCGTCGAGATCGAGCTGACCGACGGATCGCGCATCGTCGAGGAGATCGCCGTCGCCGACGCGCACCCACTCGGCGCCCGTCCGTTCGCTCGGGCCGACTACGTGGGCAAGTTCCGCGGGCTCGCCGAGGGCGTGCTCGCCCCGGCCGAGATCGAGCGCTTCCTCGACGAGGCCCAGCGACTGCCCGAGCTCACCGATCTGAGCGGGCTGACCCTGCGCGGCCACTTCCCGGCCGTAACCCCCGCGGGCATCTTCTGATGCGCCCGGCGAGTCGCGGCGCGTGTCGAGATCCGCCGAAAGGACACCTAATGCTCTACTCAACCCTCTCCCCCGCCGACAAGCGCGCCGCCTTCCGCGCGCGCCTCGCCACCGGCGAACTGCTCCGGATGCCCGGCGCCTTCAACCCGCTGAGCGCGAAGCTCATCCAGGACAAGGGCTTCGAGGGCGTCTACATCTCGGGCGCGGTGCTCAGCGCCGACCTCGGCCTGCCCGACATCGGCCTCACCACCTCACCGAGGTGGCCGGTCGCGGCCAGCAGATCTCGCGGATGACCGACCTGCCGACCCTCATCGACGCCGACACCGGCTTCGGCGAGCCCATGAACGTCGCCCGCACGGTGCAGACGCTCGAGGATGCCGGCGTGTCCGGTCTGCACATCGAAGACCAGGTCAACCCGAAGCGCTGCGGTCACCTCGACGGCAAGGCGGTAGTCGACGAGTCGACGGCGCTCAAGCGCATTCGCGCGGCGGCGGATGCCCGGCGCGACCCCAACCTGCTCATCATGGCGCGCACCGACATCCGTGCCGTCGACGGCCTGCAGGCGGCGATCGACCGAGCCAAGGCGCTCGTGGATGCCGGCGCCGACGCGATCTTCCCGGAGGCGATGAAGGACCTCAGCGAGTTCGAGGCGGTTCGCGCGGCGGTCGACGTGCCGATCCTCGCGAACATGACCGAGTTCGGCAAGAGCGAGCTGTTCACCACGAAGCAGCTCGCCGACATCGGAGTGAACATCGTGATCTACCCGGTGAGCCTGCTGCGGCTTGGCGATGGGTGCCGCGGAACGCGGACTTGACGCGCTGGTGGCCGAGGGTAGCCTCGAATCATCCGTTCAGCACATGCAGACCCGCGCGCGACTCTACGAACTTCTTGACTACTGCAGGGCTACAACGCCTTCGACACCGACGTCTTCAACTTCACCCTCTAGCCCCGCCGGTGATCGAGCCTGTCGAGATCTCGACTTCGCTCGATCACCGTTCCCCACGAAGGAGCAACCCATGACCGAATCCCCCGAGATCCACAAGGGCCTGGCCGGGGTTGTCGTCGACACCACCGCCATCTCGAAGGTCAACCCCGAGACCAACTCGCTGCTCTATCGCGGATACCCCGTGCAGGAGCTGGCGGCGTCGTGCACCTTCGAGGAGGTCGCCTACCTGCTCTGGCACGGTGAGCTGCCGACCACGAAGCAGCTGGCCGACTTCGAGACGCTCGAACGCTCGCTGCGCCACCTCGACCCGGTCGTCAAGCGCGTCATCGACGAGCTGCCGCTGACCGCGCACCCGATGGACGTGCTGCGCACCGCGGTCAGCGTCATCGGCGCTCGGGACGAGGATGCCGCAGACGCGAGCCCCGAGGCGAACCTCACCAAGTCCGTGCGCCTGTACGCCCAGATTCCGTCGATCGTCGCCTACGACCAGCGCCGACGGCGCTCGGAGCACCTCGTGGAGCCGCGGGACGACCTGTCCTATTCGGCGAACTTCCTGTTCATGACCTTCGGCGAACTGCCCGACGAGGTCGTCGTCAGCGCGTTCGACGTGTCGATGATCCTCTACGCCGAGCACTCCTTCAACGCGTCGACCTTCACCGCGCGCGTGGTCACCTCGACGCTGTCCGACCTGTACTCGGCGGTCGTCGCCGGGATCGGCGCGCTCAAGGGCGCGCTGCACGGCGGCGCCAACGAGGCCGTCATGCACACCTTCGACGAGATCGGCACCGCCGACAAGGCCGAGGCCTGGCTCGACGCCGCGCTCGCCGAGAAGCGCAAGATCATGGGCTTCGGGCACCGCGTCTACAAGAGCGGCGACTCCCGCGTTCCCACGATGAAGGCAGCGCTCGACACCCTGGTCGCCGAGTACGACCGGCCCGACATGCTCGAACTCTACGAGGCACTCGAGAAGACGATGACCGAGCGCAAGGGCATCCTGCCCAACCTCGACTACCCGAGCGGGCCCGCCTACAACCTGATCGGCTTCGACACCGAGATGTTCACGCCGCTGTTCGTGGCGGCCCGCGTCACCGGCTGGACCGCGCACATCATGGAGCAGCTCGCCGTCGAACGCGCTCATCCGTCCGCTCAGCCAGTACAACGGTGTCGACGAGAGGCACGTCACCGGTCGGTGACGGCCCCCGTCGACCACCTAGTCGCTAGGCAGGAACCTTCGCCGCCTCGAGCATCGTGACGAACGCGCCCATCCAGGTGCCGTTGTCCGGCCAAGCGCGCGCGCTCACGAGGTTGCCGTCGATAACCGCGCCACCGCTCTCGAAGGTCGCGCCGGCGAGCTCGACGTCGATCGCGAGCTCCGGGTAGGCGGAGGTAGTGCGGCCCTTCAGCACGTCGGCCGCGGCGAGCAACAGCGGGCCGTGGCAGGTAGCGGCGACCGGTACGTTGCGCTCGAAGAACGCGCGCACGATCCGCTTGGCATCCGCGTTGTTGCGGATGTACTCGGGGGCACGACCACCGGGAACGACGACGGCCACGTAGTCGGCCGGGTCGACGTCCTTGAAGGCGATGTCGGCATCCCAGCTGTGGCCGGGCTTCTCCGTGTAGGTGTCGTAGCCGTCGACGAAGTCGTGCACGACAAACTGCAGCTTCTTCTTCTCGGGAGCGGCGATGTGCACCTCGTAGCCCGCCTCCTGCAGGCGGTGGTAGGGGTAGAACACTTCGAGCGTCTCGGCGGCGTCGCCGGTCAGGATGATGATCTTTTCCATCGGAAGACCTCCTTGTCAGGGGTGGCGTCCATGCCGACCCGAGAGCATCGTGCGAGATCGGCGGCGGGTGACGCAAGGCGAGTTCCCACGATGTGCGAATCGCGTCGACATTCGCGGTTCCCCCTGCCAGAAGCGGCACGTAGCATGTGGACATGAGCACTGCGATGGAGCAGGACGGTGGGTCGGGCACCCAAGCCGTCGAGCGTCTCCTGAAGGTACTCGAGGTCGTCGGGTCCAGCGCGCACGGCGCGGAGGTGGCGACGATCGCCGCCGCGCTCGGACTCAGCCAGTCGACGACCTACCGCCTCGTGGGCGTGCTCCAGCGTCAGGGGTACCTGCTCAAACGCAGCCAGGAGCCCCGGTACGTTCTCGGCCGCTCGGTCACCGCGCTCGGCATGGCCGCCAATCGCCAGCTGCTCGCGACGCCCGAGGTGTGCGCGGTGCTCGAGGCGACCCGCGACGAGATCCACGCGCCCGTGTACCTCACCGCGTTCCACGTCGACGAGATCGTCGTCGCACACATTGCCGACTCGGCGGAACATCCCCGCATTTCCCAACTTCACGTCGGCTTCGCGGATGCCGCGCACGTCACCGCTTTCGGAAAGCTCATGCTCGCGGAAAAGAGCAGCAAGCAGCTCGATAGCTACCTCGACGAGCACCCCATGACAGCGCTCACCCGGCACAGCCCGTCGTCGACCACGACGCTGCGTGATCAACTCGAGCAGGTGCGTGACAGCCGCATCGCGGTCGAAGTCGAGGAATACATGTCGCGGCTGGCCTGCATCGCGGCGCCCGTGCGATCCGCCCGCGGACACACAATCGGCGCCGTGTCGGTGTCAGTCTCGGCCGACGAATTCGGCTCGCGCGCCGACGTGCTCGAGCGAGCAGTGCGACGCACCGCCTGGACGGTCTCGTCGCAGCTGGCCTGACCGGTTAGCGAGTCGGTCGACCGCGGCGCGGCGGCGCGAGCGCGGTCACGGCGCCGAGGGCGCCACCCACCATGATCGCCACCGCTACTTCGGCAACCAAAGAGATCGAGGGGTCGACTGTCGGGCCTCTCGACCAACCGAGAGCGTGGATCGTCAGAGCAGCGGCCGTCGCTAGGACAATTCCGATGACCACGCTCAGCACGGCAAACCTCGTCGAGAGGCGATCGCGATAGTACATGCGGGCGACCGTGGGCGCGGCCGCCGCGACCACCACGGGGGAGAGGTGATAGGTCGTCGTCGGATTGACAGCCGCTAGCGTCATCCAGAGCGCTACAACGGCGAGGGATGCCAGCGTGCCGGCACCGAGCATCCACAGTTCAGATCGTCGTTGGGCCATGTGCCCATACTGCCGCACCCTGACCATTGACTCGTCCCCTCGTTCGACGTAGACCTGTGAGTATGTCTACCGACCCCACCAAGATCCGGAACCAACCCGCGCTCACGACGTCGACCGGCACGAGTTGGCTGATCATCGGTGGACTGTTCACCGCGATCTCGCTGGGGGTGCTCATTGCGATGACGCAACTCCCCCCACCCGGCATCGCGCTCGGCGCCGCTATCGCCGTGGCCGTGCTCTACCTCGCGATGATCGCCGTGCGATTTCTGGTGCCGTCCGGTCGCCGCCGGCTGGGGCTCATGTCGATCGCAATGCTCGCGATCGCCCTGATCGCGCTCGTCGCCGCCATCGTCGTCGCGGCGACGAGCGCGGGGTAAGGCTACTGAACCGGACGGGGTCGCAACTCCTGCATACCGCCGTCCACGGCGATCGATGTGCCCGTCGTTGAGCCTGAGCCGGGGCTCGCGAGGTAAGCGACAGCGCCGGCAACCTCGTCAGCGGCCACCAGTCGGCCGTGCGGCTGTCGAGCCTCGAGCGCCGCACGCTCGGCGACCGGGTCGTCGGTTTTTGCGAGCAGGCCCGCGATCCAGGGCGTATCGGCGGTACCCGGGTTCACCGCGTTCACCCGGATGCCCTCCCTGACGTGGTCGACGGCCATCGCCCGCGTCATCGACAGCACGGCGCCCTTGGTCGCCGAGTACAGCACGCGCTGGGGAACTCCCGCAGACGCGACGATCGACGAGAGGTTCACGACCGAAGCCGCCGGGGACTCGCGCAGGTAGGGCAGTGCCGCCCGAACGACCCGGGCCATGCCCACGACGTTGATGTCCCAGACGCGGTGCCACTCATCGTCGTCGTTGGCCGCAATATCACCCTGAGCGCCGATGCCCGCGTTGTTAACCACAATGTCGATTCGGCCGAAGCGCTCGACGACGGCAGCGATGGCGGAGCGCACCGAGCCGTCGTCCGAGACATCCGTCACCACCGAGAAGTGCCCGGTGTCATCCGGATTTCGGTCGAGCACGGCCACCGTGGCACCCCCAGCGGCCAGTCGCCGAACTACGGCCGCGCCGATGCCCGACGCGCCGCCCGTCACTATCGCTACCAAACCGTCGAACTCGTTCATGATCTGGCTCCTAGTAGGTGGCGCGTCCGCCGCTGATGTCGTACACGGCCCCGGTCGAGAAACTGACCTCGTCGGAGCACAGCCAGGAGACCAGCGCGGCGACCTCTTCGGCTCGGCCGACGCGTGCCCATCGGGATCAGGGACGTGATGTGCGCGAGGACCTCGGGTGACGTCGTCGCGTTCATGGGCGTTTCGATCACGGCCGGCGCGATCGCGTTGACAATGACCCCGGTCTTCGCGAGCTCCTTGCCCAGCGACTTGGTCAGTCCGATTACGGCCGCCTTCGACGCCGAGTAGGCCGCGAGGTTCGGGTTGCCGTCTTTGCCCGCCATGCTCGCCATGTTCACGATGCGCCCCCAGCCCCGGTCGATCATCCCGGGAACGACCGCCTTGGTTACCGTGAAGAGTCCGTTCACGTTCACGTCGAAGGTCTTCTGCCAGTCGGCAGGATCGACCTCCCACAACGGCTTATTGGGCCCGACGATGCCCGCGCTATTGATCAGGATGTCAACCACCCCGACCTGGGCCACAGCGGCCTCCACCGTGGCCGGGTCGGTGATGTCGACCCGATAGTCGGCCTCGGAAGAGATGTCGAAAGTGAATACTTCCACCCCGTCGGACCGCAGTCGCGCGGCGCAGGCCGCCCCAAGACCGCTCTGCCCTCCGGTAATAATGGCTCGTCTCACGATGCGCTCCTTGCTGCCTGATCGAGTACTTCGAGTACGTGGTGGTATGGATGGCCGGTCGCTCGAGTCATCCCGATTTCGCAGGTTCGGTTGCAGGAGACGTACGCGTCGAATACTTCGCCGTTCACCTCGGTCGCCTCGCGGTCGGTGGCGCTCGCGGTGAGCTCGGGATGCAGCATGCCGCGGTCTCCCGCGAAGGCGCAGCACCCCCAGTCGTCGGGAACTGTGACCTCACCGGCGGCCGCGCGCGGCGAGCTTCGCGAGGTTGACGTTCGATCCGGCGCGCGTGCTCGAGCAGGTGGGGTGCACAGCCATGCGCGCCACCGTCGGCTCGAGGTCGAGCTTCGGCAGGATGTGCTCCGCGGTGAAGTCGACGGCATCGAGAATCCGCATGGCGTGGAACTCCGGATGCTCGGCCACCGCCTTCTCGAGCGCGAGAACGAGTCCTTCCGAGCACGACGAGTTGTCGCACACCACGGGGAGCCGACCGCCGTCGGAGGCGTCCCACAGCGCCCGAGCGGTGCGCTCGACCATGTCGTGGTAGCCGTCGAGGATTCCCTTGGACTTCCACGGGGTTCCGCAACACAGGCCGCCGACGCCGTCGGGACGCGCGAGCCGCATGCCGGCCTTGGCCGCGAGCGACTCGAACGCGACCGCGACACCCTCGCCGCCCTCCGCCGGGCCGAACATTGTGCCGACACAGGCCTGGAAGTAGACGGCATCGGCCGTGGCATCCGCCCCACCGGGAGTGCGCCGGGCACCACCCTGGGGAAGGTCCTTCGACCACAGCGGAAGGGTGTCGTGACCGAGCACGGCGCGACCGAGCACGTTGGGCGCCGTGATGAGCGGCGCGGGAACGGCCGCCGCGACGGTCAGCGCCGCCGACGCAATACTCGTGACCGGTTTCCACGCCTTGCCTGCTGCGTTCCACACCGCGCTCTCGACCGCGCCCACGGTCTCAGACCGCAGCCGACGCACCAGGTCGCCGGTGTTGATGAGCACCGGGCAGGCCGTCTGGCACATGCCGTCGACCGCACAGGTGTCGACGACCCCGTACGTCCTGCTCGCGACGCAGCTCCTTCGCGAGCGCACGGTCGCCGCGCAGGTCGGCCTCCGCGATGGCGCGCTGCACGACGATGCGTTGCCGCGGCGTCGTCGTCAGGTCCTTGCTCGGGCACACCGGCTCGCAGTAGCCGCACTCGACGCAACGATCGACCTCCTCCTCGACGGTGGGCGTCGACTTGAGGTTGCGCAGGTGAAGGTCGGCGTCGGTGGTGAGGATGGTGTCAGGGTTGAGGATGCCCGCCGGGTCGAACGCCAGCTTGATCTCGAGCATCATGCCGTAGAGCACCGGCGCCGTACTGGCGAGCGACGAACGGCGCCATGATCCGACCGGTGCCGTGCTCGGCCTTGAGCGTGCCGCCGGCAGCGAGCACGCAGCTCGACCATGTCCTCGGTGAACGCCCGGTAGCGCGCCACGTTGGCGTCGACCTCGAAGTTCTCGTTGATGAGGAAGTGCACGTTGCCGTCTTTGGCGTGACCGAAGATGACGGCGTCGAGGTATCCGTGGATCTCGAAGAGTCGAGTGAGCGCGACGCAGGTGCTGGAGAGTTGAGCGACCGGCACGGCGATGTCCTCGAGCAGTGCCGTCGTTCCCGACGGCCGCGCTCCGGCCACCGTCGCGTACAGCCCCTTGCGAATGTGCCAGAGGGATGCCCGCACCTTCGCGTCCGAGCTGAGCTCGGGTGTCGCGGTCAGAGAGCAGCGAGTCGAAGAGCTGCCGCGCGCCCTGAGCCAGTTCGGCGAGCCGTTCCGGCGTGGCGGACTGGTACTCGACCAGCAGCGCGCAGTGGTTCACGATCTCGAAGGTGGGCAGCGCGTCGCGGGACTCCGGGTCGATGAGGGCGGCGCGCAGGCTCGCGGCATCCATCAACTCGACCGTCGCCGGCTCGGTCGCGACGATGTCGACGAGAGCGTCGGTCGCCTGAGCAAGCGTCTCGAACACCAGCAGGGTGGTGGCCGCGTGCCTCAGCAGCGGCACCGTGTTGAACGTCGCCTCGGCGACGAACCCGAGCGTGCCCTCGCTGCCGACCATGAGGTGGGCGAGAATCTGCGCGGGCGTCTCGTGATCGAGCAGCGAGTTCAACCCGTAGCCCATGGTGTTCTTGATTCCGAACTGGCGGGCGATCTCGGTGGCGAGCGTGGGGTCGGCGAGCACCTGCTGTCGCAGGTCGGTGAGCGTCTGCCACAGGTCCGGCTCGGCGTCTCGTAGTGGGGCATCGGCGTCCTCGATCGACGTGTCGACGATCGTGCCGCTCGGCAACACGATGATCGCGGAGCGCAGCGTCTGGTACGTGTTCTGCGCGGTGCCGCACGCCATGCCGCTGGAGTTGTTCGCAACCACGCCGCCGATGGTGCAGGCGATCTCGCTCGCCGGGTCTGGACCGAGCTTGCGCGAGTGCCGCAGGAGGCGGGCGTTGACCTGACGCACCGTGACGCCCGGTTGCACGCGAACGGCCAAACCGTCGTCGAGCACGGTGATCGAGCGGAAGTTGCGGCGCGTATCGACGAGGATGTTGCCCGTCGACGCCTGACCGGACAGGCTCGTGCCTCCGGAGCGGAAGGTGAGCGGCTCGCCGGCGGCCGTCGCGTAGGCGAACAGGGCCGCGACCTCCGCGGCGTCCTGGGGCGTCACGACAGCACGCGGTGTGAGCAGGTAGTGCGAGGCGTCGACCGCTGCGATCACTCGATCGAACGCACTCGTCGTCGCCGCATCATCGCGGGACATCGCAGCATCAATTGCCGCCCCGAACGCTTTCTCGTCGAGGGTCAGGTCGGCTCGCGACGACGGCTCAATGCGACTCACGGTCCACCTTGTCTCCTGACGACCCGACCAAGAAGTCGAGGTCTGCGCCGGTGTCGGCCTGCATCACGTGGTCGACGTAGAGCTTCGCCCAGCCGCGGCTCGGGGTGGCGTAGGCCGCCTCGCTCGCCGGGCTCTGGCTGCGCGCCTGCAGTTCCTCGTCGGTCACTGCCATGCTGAGCGACCGGCCTTCGACGTCAACCGTGATGATGTCGCCCGTGCGCACGAAGGCGAGCGGCCCGCCCGCCGCGGCCTCGGGGGCGACGTGCAGGATGACGGTGCCGTAGGCGGTTCCGCTCATGCGCGCGTCGCTGATGCGCACCATGTCGCGCACGCCCTGCTCGAGCAGTTTGCGAGGCAGCGGCATGTTGCCGACCTCGGGCATGCCGGGGTAGCCCCGCGGGCCGCAGCCGCGCAGCACGAGCACCGAGTCGGCGGTGACGTCGAGGTCTGGGTCGTCGATTCGCGCGCGCATGTCTTCTATCGAGTCGAAGACCACGGCGGGCCCCGTGTGCTGAAGCAGTTCGGCCGTCGCCGCCGCGGGCTTGATGATCGCGCCGCGCGGGGCGAGATTTCCGCGCAACACCGCGATGCCGGCATCCGCCATCAGTGGGGCCTCCCGCGGAAGGATGACCGTGGCGTCGTACACCGGCCGGTCGACGAGGTACTCGACCAGCGGTCGCCCGGTGACCGTGATCGGCTCGGGGTGCAGCAGGTCGCGCACCTGGGTGAGCAGCGCGAGCACGCCGCCGGCCCGATACAGGTCGTCCATGAGGAACTCGCCGCTCGGTTGCAGGTTCGCCATCACGGGAACGCCGGCGCCCGCGGCGTCGAAGTCGTCGAGCGTGAGGTCGATGCCGAGCCGCCCGGCGATCGCGAGCAGGTGCACGACCGAGTTCGTCGAACCGCCGACCGCCGCGACCGCGACGATCGCGTTCAGAAACGACTGCTTGGTCATGATGTCGCTCGGTCGACGACCCTCGGCGACCATGTCCACGATGAGTCGACCGGTGTCGTGCGAGAGCGAGAGCAGTCGCGCATCCGCCGCGGGCGTTCCCGCGAAGCCGGGGATGGTCATGCCGAGAGCCTCGGCGACGACCGCCATGGTCGACGCGGTACCCATCGTGTTGCAGTGGCCCTTCGAGCGGATCATCGACTGCTCGGACTGGATGAACTGGCCGTTCGTGATCGTGCCCGCCCGGGCCTCTTCGCTCAGGCGCCAGACATCCGTTCCACAGCCGAGCGCCTCGCCGCGAAAGTGTCCGGTGAGCATCGGTCCGCCCGGCACGACAACCGCGGGCAGGTTGACGGATGCCGCGGCCATCAGCAGCGCCGGAATCGTCTTGTCGCACCCGCCCAACAGCACCAACCCGTCGATCGGGTTAGCCCGGAACATCTCCTCCATCGCCATCGCGGCCATGTTGCGCCACAGCATCGCGGTCGGCTTGACCTGGGTCTCGCCGAGCGAGACGACCGGAAGATTGTAGGGAACTCCCCCCGCGGCCCACACCCCCTGCTTCACCGATTCCGCCACCTCGTTGAGGTGTGCGTTGCACGGGGTCAGGTCGGATGCGGTGTTGGCGATCGCGATCTGCGGCTTCGATGAAGTCGAGGGCATCCTCGGGCAGACCACGTCGCATCCACGCACGATGGATGTACGCATTTCGGTCGCTGCCCGCGTACCAGTCAGCACTCCGGAGATCATTCACCGTTGAACCCTCGTTTTCCAGCAGCTTGAACGCTAAGCTAACAATCGAAATTATGGCACACCGGCCGCCTGAACCGAGAAGAGATACAGATGACCACCTACGACGCCACCGCGGCGACCGGTGCCACCTACTACCTCGCCGAGGGAATTCTCTGGGACGATCGGGGCGACCTCGTTCGCTGGGTCGATATCGACGCGGGACGCGTTGCTCGCGGGCACGCCTGCGCGACGGTCGCATCGTCGACATCACCTCGCTCGAGCTCGGCCAAACCGCGGGGGCGGTCGCCCTCGCCAACGACGGAGGACTGCTCGTCGCCGCGGCGCGCGGACTCGCGACCGTGTCGCCCGACGGCGCGATCAGCTTCGGACCCGACCTGCTCGGTGAGCGCGTCGACGTTCGGTTCAACGATGGCGCCGTCGATCCTCAAGGGCGGTTCGTGGTCGGAACCCTGTCACTCACGCAACCCACGAGCGACGAAGTGCTGCTGCGCGTGGACTCGTCCGGCGAGGTCGAGGTACTGCGTGATGGCATCCAACTCTCCAACGGTGTCGCCTTCTCGCCGGATGGCGGCACGATCTATCACGTCGACACGTTCGCGGGCACGATCGCCCGGCACTCCTACGGTTCGGGCGCATTCGATCGCGCCGAGCCGTGGGTCACGGTGCTCGACGACCTCCCCCACTACCCCGACGGACTGACCGTGGACGCCTCGGGCGCACTCTGGGTCGCCCAGTGGGGCGGCTTCTGCGTGCGCCGCCACGCGCCGACTGGCGAGTTGCTCGACATCGTCACCGTCGATGCCGAGCAAGCATCGTGCGCCGGGTTCGTGGGACCCGATCTAGCTGTACTGGCCATCACCACCGCGCAGGAAGGCCTCACCGACTTCACCGATCAGGCCGGAGCCATTTTTCTCGCCGAAGTCGGCACGACCGGCCTCCCCACCTCCCGGTGGGCGGGCAGCACAACAGCACCGTACTGGGCGCTCCACGAAGATAAGGAACACCCATGAGACTCGTTCGACTAGGAGCCGCAGGCTCAGAGACCCCCGGCGTGCTCGTCGACGACGACACGTTCGTTGACCTGTCCGACGTGGTGGATGACTTCAACGAAGCGTTCTTCGGCTCTGGTCGACTGGCCACCCTGCCCGCGGTCGTCGCGGAGCGCGTAGCTGCAGGACGCACCGAACCTGTCGGCGCCCGCCGGTTCGGCGCCCCCTTCGCTCGTCCGCACCAGATCTTGTGCATCGGCCTCAACTACAGCGATCATGCCGCCGAGTCGGGCATGCCGGTACCGGATGAGCCCATCCTGTTCACCAAGTCGCCCAACACCCTCGTCGGGCCGAACGACGACGTGCTCATCCCCCGCGGCTCCGAGAAGACCGACTGGGAGGTCGAGTTGGGCATCGTCATCGGGCGACACTGCTCCTACCTCGCGGACGAGGCGGAGGCCGAGGCATCCATCGCCGGCTACGTGGTCGTGAACGACGTCAGCGAACGCGAGTGGCAGATCGAACGTGGCGGACAGTGGTCGAAAGGCAAGTCGGCGCCAACCTTCAACCCCGCGGGACCCTATCTCGTGACCCCCGACGAGGTCGGCGACGTTCTCGCGCTGGACATGTGGCTCGACATCGACGACGTTCGCCGCCAGACCGGCACGACGTCCACCATGATCTTCAGCCCGGCGTTCATCGTTCACTACCTGAGCCAGTTTCTCGCGCTCGAGCCCGGCGACCTCATCAACACCGGAACACCCCCCGGCGTCGGCCTCGGACACACCCCGCCGCTCTACCTCCACGGTGGCGAAACGATAACCCTCGGCATCTCTCGCCTGGGCACTCAGACTCAACGCGTTATCGGCAATCCGGCAGCGACAAGCTAGTGCGCGGCCTCGTCGTTACTGGGCCCCGCCGAGCCGAGGTGGTCGAGGTCCCCGATCTCACCCCGGCGCCCGGCGAGTTGCTCGTGAGCGTCGAGCGCGTGGGCATCTGCGGCACCGACGTCGAGCTGTACACCGGCGAAATGGCATACTTCGGACAGGGAGTCACCTCGTTCCCGCTCCGACTGGGTCACGAGTGGGCCGGTCGTGTGGTGGCGGCCGGCTCACTCGCTGATGAGAGCTGGATAGGCAAGCGCGTCACCGGGGACACCATGCTCGGCTGCGGTCACTGCGAGTACTGTCTCGCAGAGCGCCATCACGTGTGCCCGAATCGGTTCGAGGTGGGAATTCGGGACGGCTGGGCCGGCGCGCTCGCCGAGCAGGTGCTGATTCCGACCCGGTACGCGCACCTCATCCCCGACCACGTCAGCCTCGCGGCCGCGGCTCTGGTCGAACCCGGCGGCAACTCGCTGCGTGCGGTGCGCGCCGCGGCCATCGAGCCGGGCCACCGAGTGCTCGTGCTCGGCTCGGGCACCATCGGGCTGCTCGCCGCGCAGTTCGCACTGGCCGAGGGGGCGCAGGTGCACGTGGCCGGGGCGCGCGAGGGCTCGCTCGCGCTCGCTCGCTCCCTTGGCGCGACATCCGCCGGTCACTTCGATGAGTTACGGGATGACGAGAACGTGTTCGATTCCACGATCGAGGCAACGAGCATCGACTCGATGCCCGCGCTCTCGGTGCGGCTAACCAAACCGGCGGGCCGCGTCGTCTATATCGGCCTATCGTCTACGCCGAGCCTCGTCGACACCCGCGAGATCGCGCTCAAAGACATCACGGCCGTCGGCATCCTTTCCGCGTCGCCCGGCCTCGGCGGGGCAATTCGCAGCTTCGCCAGCGGGGCGGTCGTACCCGACTCGATCGTCAGCGAAGTGATCTCTCTCGACGACGTGCCCAGTCGCCTGGAGGGCGTGCGGGGGCCGAATGCCGGTCCCGGGCCGAAGGTGCACGTTGACCCCCGCTAACTCCCCCGTCGAGCCCGACGAGGGTGCGGAACGGCTGGTCGGCGCGGATCGGGTGATCGCCGTGCTGACGGAGCTCGCCGAGCATCCACTCGGTGTCACACTCGACGAGCTCGCCGGAATTCTCGACACCAAGAAACCCACGGTGCACCGGGCGCTCGCGACGCTGCGGCGGGCGGGTCTGGCCGACCTCGTCGGGCGTGGCGTGTACATGCTGGGCGACGAGTACCTGCGACTCGCGTTCCGCAATCTCGACGGACGCCCCGACAACGCGAGAATCCAACCGTTGCTCGAAGATCTCGCTCGGCAATTCGGCGAAACTGCGCACTACGCCATCCTGTCGGGCACCGACATTGTCTACCGCGCGAAGATGGATCCAGCGCGAGGGCGCGGTGCGGCTCACGTCGGTCGTGGGTGGACGCAATCCGGCGTATCGAACGGCCGTGGGTAAAGCGCTGCTCGCCGACCAATTGCGCACCCGCGCGGATGTCGAACGCTGGTTCGGCGCGTTTCCCTTGGGCCGCGCTACCCCGAACACCCTCACGACCGCCGACGAACTCGTGCACGAGCTCGCGGCCACCCGCACGCGAGGCTTCGGCGTCGACAACCAGGAGAGCGAGGTCGGCGTCAACTGCGTCGCGTTCGCGATCTATCTGGATGGCTCGTTGGTACCGGTCGGCGCGATCAGTGTGAGCGCCGTCACCTTCCGCTGCCCGCTGGATCGCCTGATCGATGACGTGCCGGAGATCACCGCAACGATCCGACGCCACCTCGGACGCGGGCGCGCTCGGCTAGTCCGGTACCGGCTCGAGCGCTCGGTAGGGTGGGGAGGTGTTCGAACCCCTGGCCGACCTGGATCGCCACGCGGCCGAGCGCCCCGACCACATTGCTGTCGCGACGCCGCGGCGAAGCTTCACCTTCGCCGAACTGCGCTCCGCAAGTTCCGCGGTCGCCGCTCGCCTGCACGACGCAGGGGTACGCCCCGGCCAACTCGTCGCCGTCGATCTGCCGACCGCGCTCGAGTGGATCGTCGATCTTGCGCTGTTTCGGCTCGCCGCGGTCTCGGTCTCGGTGCGCGCCGTGGCCGACGCAGGGCCGATCGGCGCGGATGCCCTCATCACCGCCCCGGGACGGCGGGCGACCCCCAGCGACCTGGTAGTCGAGGCAGACGAGCTGTGGCTCGATGGCGCGATTTCCCGCGCCGCCGAGGTGACAGCCGTCGACTTTGCGGGCGAAGACGCCATATTCAGGTTGATCCTGACCAGCGGCACGACCGGCGGCACCCCACGAGCGGCCGCCTACTCGGTGAGAGCGCTGGCCTATCGAAGCGCCGAACAGCACGCGCACTGGACGGATGGACGACCGGAACTCACTCTCATCGGCCTCTCGACCACCGGCGGCTTCCACGCGGCTGTGGCCTGCCTGCGCCTCGGCGTTACGTACCTCGCCGTCGACCGGATCGACGAGGAGTCCATGCGGTTCGCTGCCGCGCGGCGGATCGAGGTGCTCTGTGGCTCGCCCACCCAGATCGCCCACTCCATCCAGGTGCTGCTCTCTGCCGGCATCACACTGCCGAGCGTGACGGAGGTACGGCTTGCCGGCGCCGCGCCGAGCGCCGCCTTGCTGAAGCTCATCGCCGAGACTTTTGGCGCGTCGGTGCGCGGGGTCTACGGGTCGACCGAGGGCGGCGGGATCACCCAGCGTTGGCTCGAGGTCGATGCAGACGGGTACGCGGTCGGCGCCGCTCTGCCCGGCGTAGAACTCGAGATCGTCGACGGCACCGGAGTGCGGCTACCGCCCGGCACCGAAGGCGCGGTGCGCTACCGCACCCCGGGGCTCGTTTCGGGGTACGTCGTCGACGGCAAGGTCGAACCCTTTCTCGAGGGATGGTTCGTGCCCGGTGATGTCGGCACGCTCACGGCTGAGGGATCGCTCGTACTCGGCGGCCGCGAATCGGAACTCTTCAATCTCGGCGGTGTCAAAGTCGATCCGGCGCGAATCGACGAACTGGCGAACGACTTCAGCAATACGTCG
>CAWBCL010000006.1:0-764425 GCA_963787305.1 uncultured bacterium | reverse complement strand
GAAAAATATTAAAATCATGACCAAATAATTCTGGAATATATTTATGACGTCCTAAATGTTCGCCAATACCATGAGTAACAATTATCCAAACAGGACTACCTTTTTCTTAATTTCAACAGACAACTCAGTGCCATCCTTCATTTTTAAAAATTTATGATCCATAGAACATAAAGTATCTCCCTCTTTCGTTCTTGCTAATTGTACAATACTATAAATCTCTATGAGAACCAATTTTATCTCTCTTGGCCCTCCGCGATCCTTATTCACTTATTATTAGTTTTCTTTTTGTTCCCTAAAAAACAAATAACTGAAGTTCAGTTTTCAACTAAATCATCAGTTGTCAAAGGAATAGAAATTTTAAAGTTTCATAAACAAGAACACAACTCTCAGCTCCAAAAACAGCAGAACTTACCACTTTAATACCAAAGTAATGCCAATATCGATCGTCAAAGTGCCCTTAAGAGATCCAGATACACAAACATCAATACAACCACGTCAGGAGTTGAAAGGCCTTAAATGCTCTAAAAAGACCCCCTATCCTCAATAGCTAAAATGAAGAGCTAAAACAGCTCAGGTAAAAATAAAAATAATTTTTGATAAGAACGGCCAAGTATCAAGTGTCACTATACTGGAATCTAGCAATCACCTACTTTTAGATGAATCAGTTAAAAATACAGCACTGAAATGGAAAGATATTACTCTTCATGACAGTGCTCTTGAAAAAACTTTTGAATTTAAATTAAACAACTAATCTTTTAAGCGACATTCTTTACCATGATAAGAATATTCTTCAATTTCGTATAATGGCTTAACCTGCACACCTTCGGCTTTAAATCTCTCTAACATTGGCCCCACTGTATCTACCGAACGAGCATGGATATCATGCATAAGTATTACCCCACCACCATTAGGATGATTGAGAGTATAAGATGATTTTGTTAATTTACCAGTCAGCCATCCTTTTTTCATAACGAAGGCCTTTCCACCTGTAATATTGGCCATAACATTTGATATAACATCTGATTGTGACATTGGCGCTAACCAATCGAGTGAATCGATATCCCAAAAAGTAAAGTTGATACAATTTTCACCAAAAAGTTCATCAGATACTTCTTTCATTATATTGAAATGGTGAAAGGAAGCACTTTTTCCACCATATGCACCATAGGGAAATCGATAGTAAATTTCTCTATGTGGAGCATTGGTTTCTTCTAATATTTGAGCAATAGTTTTTATTGATTTTTTTAATTCTTCTTTATAGAGACTTTCTGATTTTAAATTATTATTTTCATGATCTTGATGATGACTTGCGATCGTATGACCTTCCATTACAATTCTTTTTACGAGAGGAAGTGTCTTGCTATTAATTTTTTCTGTAAGGATAAAAAAAGTAGCTTTTACATTATATTTTTTTAAAATATCTAACAGCCTAGGTGTTTGAACAGAGTCAGGACCATCATCAAAAGTAAGCGCTACTGTTTTCGTGTGATAAATTGATTTCGCTGAATACTGATCAAATCCACTGTCTACCCCTGGAACGTATACTTTTCCATCTTCTGGAAATTGCTTATCTTCAGCAAAGGCATTAATTGTTGAGAACATTAGGGCCAAGAGAATTACTAATTTCATTTTTACTCCAATTTAAAGACAGTTTTGTTCAAATCTATTATCAAGTTTACTCATATTATATTTTATCATTAACCAATTTGGATCTTTAGGATCATCTTGCTTAAACCTACAAAGAACTTTTTCCACATTCACAACTTCATTTTTACTCAATTGAAAAGTATTTAATTTTTCTACGATGCTTATAACTGTATGTGCATCATCTTGTTCCAATGATTTCTCTAATGTAGATATAAAAACGGGACGCTCTGATGGTTCTAAATCTTTGGCCATTTTAGAATAAAATTTAGCCTTTGCTTCACCTTTGTAACTTTCTGCTATTTCAAATAAATGAGCTCTTCCATTATTTCTTACATCAAAACTTACAAGTAAATCCATTGAAGACGCACGAACTTCATTTCCGGCCAGACCAGAAATTTCAGTGATTAGATTCCAATCTACTTTTGAGGCAAGTTCAGGGTGAAGTCTTAGAGATTCTTTTATAACATCCAGAGTTCTAGCAACTAGTAAATGTGCAGGAGTTCTTTCATCATCAAAATATGGTGAAGAAAGGCTAGCAGGCTCCATACCGCAAAAATCTTTTCTTAAACAAATAACCAAATCAGGTAAGTTCTGATTGGCCGTTTCAAAATAACTTACCGCATTTTCTAGATTAATTGTTTGTTTTAAATTTGTTCTATAATCAACCAATTTTTCCCAATTTGGTGATGTAATATTTGCTGGTTTTAAAAATGATTCTATTTTTTTTAAGTCATTTATTTCTAATGGCGTTGTATGTTTTGAGACAATTATTTTTTCGCGATTCACTGTAAAATCTTTTATGAAAAAGACTTTAGCAATTGAAAAGATAACTGAAACAACTACAAAGATAAAAATTGCATTTTTATTTTTCATTAGCATTCTCAAGAATTAGTTTTAAAGCAGATCTATTATCAGTATTGTTTGATAAATTTCCAATGACTTCTTTCATTGCATTTTTAGTTAATTCATTCATTGTAAAACTGCCAACAAGATCCACTGCCAATTCTCCATCAAAGCTAAGCATTTTATTTAAATTAGCTTCAAAATTAGCATCAGACTTTTTATAAGGTGAACTAGAATCACTAAATCGACATGTTTTTGCAATTGTACCAGAGTTATACTTTCCGGCCCAAATACCTCTTATTAAATTTTTATAACTAATTTTCTTTTTCCCAAAAAAACCACTTTTTTCATAAAGGCAAGTATAGTCTGCAATATTTCGATAAACCGGATTAAAGCCAGATATAAGAAGTCCCATTCCATATTCTAAAGTTTTTTGAACACTTTCGTATTTTTTATGAGCTAAGAAATCATCAGCGTGCCATCGTACGCTTACTTGCATAATACTTAAATCACTTCCATCTCCACCTCTAATAATTTGTGTAGAAGAAGTATCGTTCGCCATATTTTCACAATCAGGAATAAATGCATCAGGACCAGTCTTTAGGTAATCTGAAAAAAGTTTAAAACTAGCTTCACTTGTTTTTCTAATTAATTCACCACTGTTAGCAACTGGTCGACAAACATTTTCATCAATATTTCTAAATTGGATATAAAGCCCTTCATGCATTGGCACTGTAAGCGCCAGAGTCATAAAAGCGTAATAGGCTTGTGTATCACCTGCTTCTAAATATTTTTTTGCTTTTTTATCAGCTTCTACTAAGATTAATTGAACTAATTTAGAGGCATATTCATTTTTTTCTACTTGAGGTGCTTTATCCTTAAAAATAGGACCGCTTATTTTAGCCTGTGGGTTAATTGTGTACATCATACGATCAAGAGTACTTATTTTAGCAGAACCTTGTGCAGCTGTAGCTAATAATAACATTCCAGTGACTAAAATGGTTGATTTAACCTTCATTTATTTCTCCCCTGTTTTATTTTCTAGAGACTATTTCTCAAATGGATTGCACAAATTCAATAACTATCCCAGAACCTGTATTTTTTACAAAGAATGTGCATTTTTTAAAATATTTTTTAAAAATAGGGTAAAAGACTAAAAACCATTTTTGGAGGACTAGTTATGTTACATTTTAGGAAAAATCTTGCAACTATATTACTGGCTACAAGTACACTTCTCCCTCTATATAAGGCCCATGCTGTGGATACCACGATCCCTCTTGCAGCTACTCAGGCCGAAGAGGTGGAAGCTCAGAAAATGTATTTTGTATCTACTGATGGAGTGAGAATTCGATCGACACCTACTGATGCGGGAAAAACGGTTGGTCTTCTGAGTTTAAATGACAAAGTTCGTTTAATTAATTCAGGTACTATTTACAATGATAAATACATAGAAATAGAAATTGTTAAGAGTGGGAATAAAATGATCACATCTGAACATTATTATATTAATAAAGATTTTATTGGTGAGAGCAAAACAACATATAAGAAATTTGAAGGCAAATATTTTATAGTTGTAAACATTGCTACTGAAACGTTACGACTATATGAACGAGTTTGCCCTGATAATTCTTGTCCTCATAAAATGATTATGGAGACTGAAATTGTCGCAGGTGAAGATACAAATCATAAAAAGGAAGAGAAAGGGAAAGGTAGAAGTGTTCTAGGAAGTTATAGAGTCACTGGTTGGACGAAATTTTATCAAGATCCAGCAGGACATTATCCATCTTGGTATAGAGATGGATATGTAGACGTTCCTTTACCTGGAGACAGTGGAAAGGGCTGGTTTTCTAAAAAATTTATGCCACTTGATGAAAAAGGTAAAACAGAAGGTCATATGCGTGGAGCTTTTGGTTGGTATACTGCATTCGTTGCACCAGAACCATATGGGCAATGGACACATGGTACTATTGGATGGGGTTCAGACAAAGATTATTTTATTAAGAAAACAAAAAAAGGTTGGATAAATCTTTTTTCTGATCCTAGAAGTTCTGGCTGTACACGAAATAATAATGAGGCAATTGCATTTTTACGTGAAATTATTGAGGTGGGTGCACCTATAATTAAAATCTATGCACAAGAAGCATTACTAGATCCAACACTAGAAAACTATCCGGATTTAACAACAAAGTGGAATTACATTTTAACTAAAAATAGATTTCAAAAATCAGACAGGGCCGCGGTTCAAAAAGAACTCAACTTGAATGATCAAGAAGTAGATGCATTTTGGGAAGCAAAACGTAATGGTGGTCAAACAATGATTGATCCAAAAAGTCCTCTAAATCAAATATTAGAAGTTGGATCTTACGATATAGACTCTCATCCAGATGTAATTGCTTTTACTTCAAAAGAACATATGTTCGGATCACTTGATAGAGCTATCGGCCGAAAAGGAAATATTTACGGAATGAAAACTAAAGAAATGCATGGAGTTTATTACGTAGATGGTGGGTTATTATCAGATTACGCACAACCAGATAGAGTATTAGAAACAAGTGGATTTGCTGATGAAATGACTCCTCCTTGGATGGATATTAAAAATATTCAAAAATAGCATGAAAGTAACTTGTAGGGACTTGGGAACAGGGGTAATATATAAAATTACAAGACTCGAGCGAATGTTCGACGAAGGATTTTATGCAAAACAATGCTTCTTACAATTTACTTCATGATCTTTCATTCTGTGTTTTTGATTTAGAAACTACTGGTGGAAATCAACAATCCGATAAAATAATTGAAATAGGTCTCGTGAAAATCGAGGCCTTAAAAATAACGACCTATAAAAGTTTTTTGATTAAACCAGAAATTCATATTCCAGACTTTATTCAAAAGTTAACAAATATTAAAGAAGCGGATGTTATAGATGCTCCATTAATAGAGGATGTTATAGATGAAGTTTTAGAATTTATGGGTGACTCAATTTTAGTTGCTCACAACACTTCATTTGATATTCCATTTTTTAATTCAGTATTAGTACGCCTAGGTAAAGAAAAATTAAAAAACAAAGCTATTTGTACCAACTTGATGACCAAATACATGATTCCTAATTTACTTAGTTCGAATCTTCACTATATGAGTAAAATTTTTAATCTAACCCACCAAAAGGCTCATCGTGCCTTAGATGACTCAATGGCATCGGCAGAATTATTATTAAAATACTTAACAATATTTATTGATAAAGAAATTCATAAAGTTAATAGTCTTTACTACCCTAAAAATAAGTTTGAACTTGATCGAGTTAACTTTAAAAAGAGTATTCCAGCTTCAGAAATCATTGAAAAAATAAATAAATTAAAGCATCCATTTTTGATTACCCTCAAGGGGATTGAAGGAGTTGTATTATTTTCATTTCCTAGCCAAGGTTCCCATGAAGAAAACCAATTCCTCATTAATAAAATATTAACTATTCCCTATGAAATTTTAACTATTAAACTAACGGGGCCATATTTCCAAGGTCTAATTGAAATGTTTTCGTATTTTTCTAAGTTAGGGGAAGATCTTCAAAAAGAAATTATAAATATATTATATAGCATCAATCATATAAATAAGCCTGATCTAGAGTCTGTACCACCACCAGCTGATTTTATAATTCTTAATCATTTAATTCCGGAACAATTTGTCATTTATCCTCTAGAATCCCTTTATCAGAAATTGGAGCTTGTTTTTAGATACCCAACTCATCAAAATAAATTAATTCAATTTCTAAATACTAAAAGTACTCGTATCGCGCAAAAGAAACTGAAAACAGATATACTTTCACCACATGCAAAGAATTTTCTTTATCAAATTTTACTAGAAAAAAATCATTGTTTACTAATAAAACGAACGAATCTAAAACTCACAACATTAGATCTGAAACAATCGATGGAAGAATTTATAACTTCTCATCCTAATGATTACCAATTTCCCCAAAACTATTTATAGATTTTAATGAGTCGAATTTCTTTTTTGAGAAACACAATCTCAAGTTTTTCAAAAAAAAGTAAATGTTGTAAAAGCTTTGAATCAAGAATATTTTTCTCATAATCAAAGTCTTCGTTAAGTAAGAACTGCACTTGGTGAGTAGATCCAATAACTGTACCATCTAGATGAGTAATTGACTTAGGAATCAAAAGTCGATGATGTGCAAAAGCAGTCATGAGTTCGCTTAAAATTAAATATAGAATCATTGATAAAACAGAAGAATTGATAAAGAAACTAACATCTTCAATATTTGAATTTAACTTCATATCAATTCTTAGATCAGACTCAATCATTCTAAAACGTAATAGATTTACCGCTTGATCAAGAGATAATTTAAGTGAGCTTTCCCCACTGTTTCGAGGGGACAATCTCGAGAATCCTAAAAAAATCTCAACTAATTCTTTACATCTTTTTGCACCATTTTTCATTTCTTCAATTTCAAGAATAGCTTCATCTGTCCAGTCATTTTCAAGGCGAACAAGTGATAGTGCCGCAAGAATCCCTGCCAAGGGATTATTAAGTTCATGAGCAATTGAGCTAGAAATAATTCCCAATTCATTATTCGGATTATTCATAAGTTTTTCAGATGTATAGAAGATGAAATAATTTACATTATTCTCGTGAAAGGAGAAATTAAATCTTTTAATTTTATAGTGTTGCTGTCTTATTTCTACATGTTCATTATCTTTATAACTTAAACACTCTTTTGGTAATATTCCAACAGTGGCAAAATGTTCATTATAGATGAGAAGTTCACCTAGCTGTGAAATTACGGCCATTGGATATGGTATTTTTGAAAATATCTTTTTCCAAAACTCAATTTCACCAACATCACTACTCTCAAGATAATCGAGATTATGCATGGACCTCAAAACAATCAATACAAGAAACTCTAATTTAAATTCATCTTCTGGAGATACAATATTTTTATCCTTAATTATTAAAAAATATCCTCTTATTGGTAACTGGAAAATATAAGAATTTAAATCAAGAACACTATCATCTGAAAATATTTCCTTTTCTGTCACGAAACCTACGTGTGTAAAAAGATGATTCTTTTTAAAAAAATTACGAAATAGCAAACTCCATTTTTCGATATCATTTTCACGCAAAAGAATTAATTCAATTTCTGTAATCATCTCAATTTCTAAACTAACTTTTCCAATTACTTCAGACTGCGACGAGAGATTTTTACTTTTGATTACTTCAAGCATTTTCTCAGAGTTTTTCAACTTATAAGACAAGGCACTTGTTAAATTTATACTTAATATAGACTGCAGAAGTTCAGATATCTTATCTAATGCTTTAAAATCAATTTCATTTTGATAAATAATAATCTTATTTTTAAGTGGGCTGAATTTTTTACTTTTTGATTTTGGAGTAAAAATTATATTAATCCTTGAGTTATCAATTAAATGTTCCGCAAGAATTCCATTTTCATTCATTGTTAATTCTAAACTTTTTCCTTCATCAGTATCTCTGAGTGACTCTTCTATAAAAAATAATAATTTTGAGTAGAATTTATTTTTCATTTTTACCGTTTGGCTTAAATGCTTTTCCAATTCCATCTGAAAAATGAATCAAAAGCTTACTATTCGAGTTTAATGCATTATATGTGTCAACACTGGCCAACAAATGGCCATCCTCTGATTTAATGTAAGTATATCCGCGCTCTAAAACTTTTTCTGGATTTAGAGCAGATAGGACAGAAGAATATTTTTCTAGTTGATGATTATATTTCTCATAGGTTTTATTAACTCCCCTCTGCATGCGTTCAACATTCTCATCAAGGCGTAAATAAAAATCATGAATATGAGTTAATTCATTAAGCCGCTTCTCAAGTTGATAGTTTTTAAGTTTTCGCTCAAGTGTTATATATTTCAAGTTCATTGTGCTTATTAATTTTGTTTTCAGATAACCCATTTTATCTTTAATCATAGTTTGCTGATGAGTTAAAATCTCTGCTGCAGCTGACGGCGTTTCGGCACGTAAATCACAGACAAAATCGGAAATGGAAAAATCAACTTCATGACCTATTGCTGAAATTGTTGGGATTGGACAATTAAAAAGATCCCAGGCCAGTCCTTCATCATTAAATGCCCAAAGATCTTCTAAGCTACCGCCACCCCTTGCAAGAATAATGACATCTATTTTTTTATCAGCAGGTGCATCAAGTGAATATTTAATAAGATTATGTAGTGATTTTCGTATTGAACTTGGAGCATCTTTCCCCTGAACAATGGCCGGAGATAAAATTAAATCCATCCACAATGATCTTCTCTTATAGATATTAATAAAATCTTGAAGTGCGGCACCACGCTGAGCCGTTATAATTGCTACCCTTCTAGGTAATTCAGGAATTTTCTTTTTTTGGTCCAGATCAAATAAACCTTCTTCAGCTAATTTTCTCTTTAATTTTTCAAATTGTTCTTTTAAATCCCCAACCCCAACCGAAACAATTTTTTTAGCTACTATTTGAAAAGTTCCCCTTCTTTGGTAAACATTTACATCTCCCATCACAATAACTTTTGCCCCGTCTTTGATTAATTTAATTTGAGGATTTCTAAGTGCATCCATTTTAAAGATCGCACCACTGATAGAAGAGTCCTTATCAGACAGGGTAAAATACCAATGACCGGAGGATGAAAGGGAGAGATTAGTAATCTCTCCTTCAATCGAAATATTTAAAAATTCTGATTCAAGTAAGTTTTTTATTTCACCGACAACTTGTGAAACATTTTTAATCGTCTCATTCATTATAGATTCAGATTTTTAATCAGCCTTATACTTTTCAAATAATTAATGGCCTGAATTACTTGATAATCATCTTTAGGTGCTATTTTTGAACTGGCCTCTTCTTCATCGTCACTTTGTACTGCCACAGATTTTACTTTATTAATTTTTTTCTTTTCTCTATTTTCTCTGAAACGTTGTGTTCTCTCAATTCGTTCTTTTAACTCTTCGGCCTCTCTTAGTGTTCTCTCTTCTTCTGATTCGATTGTCGCTGTGAGGTGATTTTTTAAATCTTTTTCGCGAATAAAAGTAGATTCTTTTTTATTATTTGCAACCCATTCTGCTTCTACTTCATCAATTTGAACATCTGGCTTAATCCCAATAGCTTGAATTTTTCTACCAGCTGGAGTCATATACTGAGCAATTGTTAATTTAACGCCGAGTTGATCATCAATTTTTGCAACAGATTGCACTGATCCTTTTCCAAAAGATTGAGTCCCCATAATAATGGCTCGTTTTGAATCTTGAAGTGCTCCAGAGACAATTTCAGAAGCAGAAGCACTTGAACCATTGATAAGTACAATCAATGGCGTTTCTAACTCTTTATGACCTATTTTTTTCACGTATCTAATTTCTTTATTTTTTGGATCCCTACTTTCAGTTGAAACAACGATTCCATCTTTTAAAAAAATTGAGGCAACCTCTACTGCTTCATCCAGTAACCCTCCAGGATTTGAACGAAGATCAAGAATAATTCCTTTTAGGCCATCCTTGCTTTGTGCTTTCATTTTAACTAAAGCATCAACAATATATTCTCCAGACTTTTTTTGAAATTGAATCAAGCGTATGTACCCATACGATTTTTGCAATAGCTCATAGCGAACAGGTTTTACATAAACTATATCACGTGTTATTTCGAAATTTTTAACACCATCGACGCCATCGCGAACAATTCCGAGGATAATTTTTGTTTTTGTTTTACCACGTAATTTATCAATGGCCTGAACTAACGTTACTCCCACCATTGACTCATGATTAATTTCTACAATTTTATCACCTGGCTTAATACCTGCCTTATAGGCAGGAGAATCTTCTATAGGTGTAATAATAACCATTATACCATCTTTTTGTGTGACTTCAATTCCAAGTCCACCAAACTCACCAGAAGTCTCTTCTTGCATTTTAGAGAAAACGTTGCGCACGATCTGCGCAGCGTTGCCGGTCTCCCGCTCGCCGAGCTCGGCCTCGGCGATTGCTCGCGCGCCGCTGGTCAAGTTCTCGATCTCGGACGAGGACGCTGACTCCGTACGCAGAAGGATCGAGGCGAACGGGAAGCCTCCGCTCGGGCCCGACTTCTGCATCGAACCGAGTGAGGAGCTGGGTCGCCTCGTCAATCTCAGTGGCGAGGTCGCCGGGAATATCGATGGACAGCTCCGCGATCTGCGGGACGACGGCAGACGAGTAGGGCTGGCGGACTCGATCACGTTGCGCGCGAGTGAGGTCGTCGCTGTTGAACCGCGAAATCCATGGATGCTGTTCGCTCTCAAGCGCGGGCCACTGGAGCGAGTCCGGCCCGTTGGATTTACCATTGGACATGTTCGGGTGTGCCTCCTAAGCTGATGTCGCCGCGAATCCTTATTTACACTTAGTGCCTAAGTGTAAATACGGCAATCGGCTACTAACACTTCGCGGAACCCATTATTGACTGCATTTTGACTGCAACTGAAACAAAACAGCCTGATCACAGTGATCTCGTGGGGTCAAAAAACCCAGTAAAGCACTCGATTCGTTACCCCCTCCCGCGCTACCGAAAGGGCGGATACGGGTTCGAGTCCCTCCGAGGGTTCCGCCGCAGGGACACTGCCTGCAACCACGCGCCACAATGGACTCATGCCCCGAGCAACCCCCACCACCCCAAACACCCCAGCCGCGGCATCCGCCCCGCACATCGGCTACGCCGCCATGCTGGAGCGGTTTGCGCCGCGGGAGGCGCTTGAGCTAGCGACGCACGCCGAGGCGCACGGGTTCACCGGGGTGATGGCCACGGACCACTTTCAGCCGTGGACGCCGCAGCAGGGTGAGGCATCCTTCGTCTGGAATGTGCTGAGCGCGCTCGGGCAGACGACCACCGGCGACCTCGGCACCGGGGTGACGGCGCCGACGTTTCGGTCGCATCCGGCGTTGACGGCGCAGGCCAGTGCGACGCTTGCGGCGCTGTATCCGGGGCGGCACTGGCTGGGCATCGGCAGCGGCGAGGCGCTCAACGAGCACGTCGCCGGGCTCTACTGGCCCGAAGCCCACGAGCGCATCGACCGCATGTTCGAGGCGGTGGATGTGATCAAGAAACTGTTCGCGTCGGGGCTCGCCCAGCGGGATGTGCGCCACAACGGCCAGTACTACCGGCTCGAATCCACCCGGCTGTGGACCATGCCCGAGGTCGCGCCCGAGATCATGGTCGCCACGTCCGGGCCGGTGACCGCCCGGCGGGCCGGCCGCACCGTCGACGGCATGATCACCGAAGGCGCCCCGCTCGACAAGATCGCCCTGCTGCTGCAGCGCTTCGCCGAGGGCGCCAAAGAGGCCGGACGCGACCCCGCCACCCAGACCCGCGTGCTGCGCCTGCACATCAGCTGGGCGCCCACCGACGAGGCCGCGATGGCGAACGCGCTCGCCGAATGGCCCAACGGCGGCATGCGGTTCGGGCGCAGCGACATCCGCTCGCCGTTCGAGTTCGAGCAGTTGGCGCGGCTGGTGCGTCCCGAAGACTTCGAGGGACGGATGCTCGTCACCGCCGACCTCGACGCGCACCGCGCGCACATCCAGCAGTACCTCGACCTCGGCTTCGACCGCATCTACCTGCACAACGCCGGCCGCAACCAGCGCGAATGGATCGAAGTGTTCGGGCGGGATGTGTTGCCGGGGCTTCGGCGCTGAGCGCACGATAGACCCATGAACGAGTTGGATGCCGCGGGCCACCGCACCGGACCCTGGGAGGAGCCCGACCCGCACGGCGGCGTCATCTCCGGGTCGTACGTGGACGGCGAGCGCGACGGCCCGTGGAAGCACCACTTCGCGGACGGCCGGGTGCGCTCCGAGATGGAGTACTCCGCGGGTTCGCTGACGGGGCCCGTCACCTGGTACCGAGCGACGGGCGGACTGCTGCAGAAGGGCTCCTTCGTCGGCGACGAGAAGGACGGGTTCTGGCAGCGCTGGACCGCGGACGGAGTGCTCATCGACGAAGGGCACTTCGACCGCGGCACCAAGACCGGCGAGTGGATGTACTACGCGCCCGACGGCTCCGTGAAGAAGACGACCGTGCACAAGGGGCGCGCCAAGGGCTAGCGCGCAGTCACGGGCTCAGCCGCGGCATCCGCCCCGACGACCGCACGCCGCGGGAACAGCAGCGCCAGCGCGACCACGAACACGATCGGCATGAAGCCCGCCGTCGAGACCTGCGCGAAGGTGAGCACGCCCTGCGCGACGAGGCCGAGGGTGACGATGCCGTCGAGCACCTGCACGATGATCATCGCGACGATCCACGAGCGGTAGCGCTGCGGGTCGCGGATGGCGAGCACCATGCCGACGACGAACGCGAGAGCACGCGCGCCGAACAGGCCGAAGATCCAGGCGACCCACGCGGGCGCCTCGGGCAGCCCGATGAGGTTGCCGTAGAACAGCGGCGCGACGAGGAACAGGCTGCCGAAGGCGAGCTGGAAGGCGGCGATGACGCCGAGGGTGATTCGTAGGGCGAGCAGACGCATGGGTTCTCCAATGAGGGGTTGGGATGTGTCGGGCAGGATGCCCGGTTGCCAACTCTGTCGGTGCCGCGCTACTTTGGGAAGTAGGCACTATTTGTGAAACTGGTTTCCGTTAGGGAACTCTTGTGAAAGGACGGCCCAGATGGGCGCACCCGGATGTCCGATCGAGCGGTCCGTGTCGATCCTCGACGGCAAGTGGACGCTGCTGATTCTGCGCGAGTTGTTCACCGGCACCCGTCGTTTCGGCCAGTTGCGCAGCGAGCTCGCGGGCGTCAGCCCGAAGACCCTCACCGAGCGCCTGCGCACCATGGAGGAGCAGGGTCTCGTGCACCGCGAGATCTACGCCGAGGTGCCGCCGCGCGTCGAGTACTCGCTCACGCCGCTCGGGCGCACGCTCGAGCCGGTCATCCATTCGCTGCGCGACTGGGGCACCCAGTGGGCCGAACAGGTGCCGCAGGTCACCGAGAAACAGCGCGCCTAAACTGTTCCGGTGATGCTCACCGTCTTCGCCGTTGGCGGCCTGCCCGAGTTTGTCGCCGGCGACGACCTGGCGACCATGATCGGGGATGCCCTCGTCGACATCCTCGAAGACGGCGACATCATCGCCATCACCTCCAAGATCGTGAGCAAAGCCGAGGGACGTCAGGTCGCCGGCAGCGACCGCGAGCAGGCGATAACCGACGAGACTGTGCGGCTGGTGGCATCCCGCGAGCATCCCGGCGGTCTGACGCGCATCGTCGAGAACCGGCTCGGGCTGGTCATGGCGGCGGCGGGTGTCGACGCGAGCAACACGCCCGACGGCGTCGTTCTGCTGCTGCCCGAAGACCCGGATGCCACCGCCCTCAAGATCTGCACCGCTCTGCGGTCGCGGTTCGGCCACACGGTCGGCGTGATCATCACCGACACGCTCGGTCGCCCCTGGCGGCAAGGGCAGACGGATGCCGCGATCGGCGCAGCGGGCATCCGCGTTCTCGACGACCTGCGCGGCAGCACCGACGCCTCCGGCCGCAGGCTCGACGTGACCGTGGCCGCCACCGCCGACGAACTCGCGGCCGCCGCCGACCTCGTCAAGGGCAAGGCGAAAGGGCTGCCGGTGGCGATCATCCGCGGGATGGCGCTCGAACACGTCGTCGGCTCGCTCGACGAGCCGGGGGCGCGGGCGCTGGTACGGCCGGCCGGGGAAGACATGTTTCGGCTCGGGACCGCCGAGGCGTATGCCGAAGGGTTTGCCGCGGGGCGTGAGGCCGGTGCCAGTGCCGTCGAGTAAAACGCCGAGCGGCTGGGTGATCGTCGTCCCGGTGAAGGGGACGGCGTCGGCGAAGTCCCGGTTCGGCCCCGGCGACAACAGTGCGCTCGCGCTGGCGATGGCCCTCGACACTGTCGCCGTCGCGCTCGAAGTCGGTCGCGTCATCGTCGTGACATCGGATGCCGCGCCCTTCGCCGCCCTCCCGCCCTCCCGTTTCGCGCTCACCGTCGAGCCCGACCCCGGCGGCGGACTCAACGCCGCCATCACCGCAGGGCTCGTGCACATCGGCCTCGGGCCGGCGCGGGCCGTGCTGCTCGGGGATCACCCCGGGCTGACCGCGGGGGAGTTGCGCGAGGCGCTCGCCGCGGCATCCGAGTATCCGCTCGCCTTCGTCGCCGACGCGGACGGCGAAGGCACCGCCCTTACCGCCGCCGCCCCAGGTGTCGTGCACGTGCCGCGGTTCGGGGCGGACTCAGCGGCGGAGCACCTCGCTGCGGGCTACGTGTCGCTCGGGGGAGTGTGGCCGGGGCTGCGCCGCGACGTCGACACGGCCGAGCAACTTGCCGGACTCGACGGGGTTGGCGCGCACACGCGCGCGTTCCTTGTGGAGAGCCGCGGGGCCGGCCGGGCGGGGCATCCCGGCGCGTAGGCTGGCGAAGTGCCCATCGTGACCGTCATCTACATCGCGGCCCTCGTCGCGGCGCTGTGGAACGCGATCCTCACGCCGCGGGTCAGATGGGTCGACAAGTTCACCTGGGTGATGTTCATCCTGTTTCTGCCGTTCCTCGGCATCGTCGGATGGTTCCTGTTCGGGGCCGACCGCTCGGAGCCCGACGAGCTCGACCACTACGACGCCGAACCGGCGTCGCTCGACGACGAGGATGACGTGATCGAGGGCGAGCTGCAGTAGGGGTTAGTCGCCGCTCGCCGCTCGCCGCTCGCTGCTCCCTGCTCGCTGCTCCCTGCCGACCGCCGGTCAGCCCCTGGCCCGTCGATAACTCCTGCAATCCTTGCTGCGGGCTTGACCGACCCGCTTGTCTCCGGGGCCACCTCGGCGGCAGCGGGAAAATTGCAGGAGTTATCGACGGGGTAAACGGGGTAAGGAGGGACGTCGGGAAGGGGAAGGTGAAGGGGAAGGGGGAGGGGAAGGGGGAGGGGAAGGGGGAGAAGGGGGAGGTGGCAGGAGGTTGGACGGGGCCGCCTACAGCGTGAGCGCCAGGTCCACCGCGTCGCGGGCGACCTGCGCGCGGGTGGCGTCGTCGCGCAACCAGAGCGGGACGGCGCGAGCCGTGAGACCCGCGGCTTCGAGGGTGGGGAGCGCCGCGGCATCCGTCTCGTCAATGAGCCAGCCGTCGAGCACGCCGCCCGCCGACCGCGCCCCGTACTGGAGGGCGACCGCGTCGGCGGCGGTCTCGACCCCGATCGCGGTGAGACAGGCGTCGGCCATGCCGCGCACGACGGCACCGGAGATGATCGGCGAGACACCGACGACGGGCGCGCGGGTCGCCGACAGTGCCGCCCGAACGCCCGGTATAGCGAGGATGGGCCCGATCGACACGACCGGGTTGGATGGCGCGACCAGCACGACGTTCGCTTCGGCGAGCGCCTCGAGCACACCGGGCGCGGGCACGGCGGCGTCGAGCCCGACGAACTCGAAACCGAGGGCGGGGATGCCGGCGCGGTGCCTGGTCCACCACTCCTGAAAGTGCATCGTGCCCGAGTCGGTCACGACGTGCGTCTCGACCTCCTGGTCGGTGGCCGGCAGCAGGGTAATTCCGAGGTTCCAGCGGGCGGTGATCAGCGCGGTCGCCTCCGACAGCGGAACGCCGGTGCGCAGGTAGTGGGTGCGAGTCAGGTGGGTTCCGAGGTCGAGGTCGCCGAGGGTGAACCACGGCCAGCCGACACCGTAGGCGCGCAGTTCTTCGGACACTCGCTCGCTCTCGCCCGCGCGACCCCAGCCGCGCTCGGTGTCGTTGACGCCGGCGAGCGCGTACATGATCGTGTCGAGGTCGGGGGCGATGCGCACCCCGACGTGCCACATGTCGTCGCTGACGTTGACGATGGCGGTGATGTCGGCATCCGGATGCGCCGCCCGCACTCCCAGCAGGAACCTGCTGCCGCCGACCCCGCCCGCAAGCACCGTAATCTTCACCCCTCAAGGCTACCGGCGAACTCTCAGGGTGAATTATTCGTCACTTCTGCGAGACTCGGAGGGTGGACACCGCCCCCCAGACCCAGTCCGGCGACACCGACCAGCACGTCGCGGCCCTGCCGCCCGACGAGTTCTACGCGAGAGCGCGCGCGGTGCTGCGCGGCATCGAGACGGTCATCGATGGAAAACGGGATGCCGTCGAGATGGCGTTCACGGTGCTGTTGGCCGAGGGGCACCTGCTGATCGAGGACGTTCCGGGGGTCGGCAAGACGATGCTCGCTCGTGCACTCGCGAAGAGCGTCGACTGTTCGGTCAGTCGCATCCAGTTCACTCCCGACCTGTTGCCGAGCGACATCACGGGTGTGAGCGTCTACAACCAGGCCGACCGCGAGTTCGAGTTCAAGCCGGGCCCGGTGTTCGCGAACATCGTCATCGGTGACGAGATCAATCGGGCGAGCCCGAAGACGCAGTCGGCTCTGCTTGAGTGCATGGAGGAGGGGCAGGTCACGGTCGACGGCCGCACCTACGTGCTCGCGAGCCCGTTCATCGTTATCGCCACCCAGAACCCGATCGAGATGGAGGGCACATACCCGTTGCCCGAGGCTCAGCGTGACCGCTTCATGGCGCGCATCAGCATGGGGTATCCGGATGCCTCGGCCGAACTGGAGATGTTGCGAACCCGTGAGACGTCCAGCCCGTTGACGGCGCTCACGCCGATCGTGTCGGGGAGCGATCTGCGCGGGATGATCGGAACCACCCGTGCCGTGTTCGTCAGCCCCGCGGTCGAGCAGTACGCGGTCTCGATCGCCCAGGCCACCCGCGTCGACCGCGAGTTACGGCTGGGGGCGAGCCCGCGCGCGACCCTGCAGTTGGTGCGGGCAGCGAAGGCGCGCGCCGCCCTCGACAGCCGCGAGTTCGTGCTGCCCGACGACATCGATGCTTTGGCGATCCCGGTGCTCGGTCACCGCCTGATTGCCGCACGCCGCTCCGGCGCGACCGGTTCGGTGCTCTCCGGCGGCAGCGTCGCCGACATCATCTCGCGCATCGTCGCCGAGACGCCGGTACCGCTCGGCTCGAACCGGGCCTGACCCGCAATGCCTGACGAGCGACGGGGGCTCACCGCCCTCACGGTCGCCGGGGTTTCGTTGACCTCGCGCGGCTGGTGGTTTGTCGGCGCCTCCGTGGTGTCGTTCATCGGCGCGTACGCGGGCGGGCGCATGCAGATGCTCTACGTCGCCTGCCTGCTGCTGGTGCTGCCGGCGTTCGCTCTCGTCGTGGTACGGATGCGAAGGCCTCGGCTGACGGTGCGCCGCAGTTTCTCGCCCGCCGTGATTCAGGCGGGACGGGTGACGACGGTGTCGCTGCAGGTGAGCAACGCGGCGTTCGGTACGAGCCTGCGGGCGCGGTGGTGGGACGCGCTGCCGTGGCATCCGGGGCGCACGCCGGAGGCGGAGTTGCCCGCGTTGCGGGCTCGCGGCGCACGCTTCGCCGGCCGCAACGCGACGAGGGTCTCTTACGAACTCGCGCCGGAACGGCGGGGCATCTTCCCGGTGGGGCCGGCGACGGTGGAGGTGCTTGACATCTTCGGACTCGCATCGGCCCGAGCCGTCGCGGGTTCGACGGAGTCCCTGACGGTGACGCCCGAGGTGGTGCCGTTGGCCGACACGGGGCTGTCGATTCCGGCGGGCGACGGCGAGTCTCGGCTGGTGCAGCGGCGTGCGACCGGTGACGACGACGACACGATGACCCGGGAGTACCGCACCGGTGACGCGATGCGCCGGGTGCACTGGCGGGCGTCGGCGCGGGCCGGAGACCTCATGGTGCGGCAGGAGGAGCAGCGCAGCTTTCCCGAGGCGCGGCTTCTCGTCGACACGACGCGGGCCGGCTATCGGGACGCGGACGGCGACGAAAGCGACGCCTTCGAGTGGGTGGTGCGTATGCTCGCCTCGATCGCAGTGCACCTGCGGCGCATGGGTTTTCTCGTGACGATCGAGGAGGCCGGTGTCGCGCAACTCGACGATCTCGGTCGGGGCCGGCGCCGCACCTGGGGCGACGAAGAGTTTCTGGCGCGGCTGGCATCCGTGCACCTGACCGAACCGGTCGAGCACCCCGCTGTGTCCGCGGCCGGCGCGGTCGCACCGGGGGCGGCAAACGGTCCGGTCTTCGCGGTGCTGGGCACACCGACGGCTCAGACGGTGGAGTGGATGCTCGCGCACCGCAGGCAGGGCGAACTGGCGGTCGCGTTTACCGTGCGATCGTTCAGCGCTCTCGATCAGCTCGATCGGAGCTTCGGCGTGCCGCCGGGTGTCTCGACGCTCGACGAGTTGTTGACGGATGCCGGGTGGCTGGTCGTGCCCGTGCGTGCTGGCGATGATCACGCCGCGGCGTGGCAGGCGGTCGTCGTGGAGTTGGGGCGGTCTCGTGGCAGCGCGTAGCGGGGCGGCGGCCCGCGGGGCGACGGTTCGCGGGGCGGCGGCCCGCGGGCTGGGCGGCAGCCCCGCGGAGACCGGCTGGCGGCACTGGGCGCTGAGCGGGCTGCTGCTGGTCGGGCTCGGGGTCGCGGCATCCGGGCTCGCGCCGCTGCTGGCCGGGCTGGCGTGGTGGTTCTCGTTCATGGTCCCGGCGACTGCCGTGCTGCTCGCGGCGTCAATCGTGCGCTCGACGGCGCGACACCGGGTGTGGTCGAGCGTCGCCGGGGTGGGGGCGGGCGTGGCATCCGTAACCCTGTTGTCGGCTCCTGGCACGGCGCTGCTCGGGTTCATTCCCACGTTTGCGACGTTTGGCGCGTTCCACGAACTCGAGGTGGCAGGCACCGTCTCGATCGCGATTCAGGACATTCCCGCGACGGCCGGGCCGGGCATCCTCTACCTGCTTGCGCTGGGCGGCGCCGGGGTCGCGTTCGCGGCCGACCTGTTCGCCCACCAGTTGCGCGTTCCCGTGCTCGCCGGACTCCCGTTGCTGCTGCTGGTCGTGATGCCGGGGTTCGTGCGCACCAAGCTCAGCGATCCGTGGGTGTTCCTGCTGACCGCAATCGTCTGGCTGGTGATCGTGCTGTTCGAGTCGCCGCGGCTCGCGCAAGGAGGCCGGTTCGCCGTCGGATCCGTCGCGGCCGCGCTCGCCGCCGCGCTGCTGCTACCGCTCGCGCTTCCGGCGGTTCACCCGGTGATCGTGCCCGGCGCGGCCGGTGGGCTGACGACGGGCCTCAACCCGATCCTGACTCTCGGCAACGATCTGCGACGGGCCAACCCGACGCTCGCGCTCACGTACACGACCAGTGGACCCGACGGCCAGTACCTTCGTCTGACCGCCCTCGACGACTTCACCGGTCGCTCGTGGGAGCCGACCAACATCGACCTCGATCCGACCAACGACGTCGAACTGATCGGGCCGATCCCGGGTCTCGGCGCCGATGTGCCGGTGACGGAGGCGTTCACCGAGGTGACCGTGGGCGGCATCCTGAGTCGGTGGCTTCCCGTGCCGTATGCGCCGGCGAGCATCACCAGCCTCGAGGGGGACTGGTCGTGGGAGCCGGACGGGCTCACGGTGCGCACCGAAACGTCGAACGTGCAGGAGCAGCAGTACGGGGTGCGCAGCGTTCAGGTGGCGCCGTCGATCGAGCAGCTGCGTGCTGCGGGCACCTCGGTCGAGCCTGGAATGGAGCGCTACCTCGACATCCCCTCCGACCTGCCATCGGTTGTCGGAGCGACGGCCGCCGCTGTGGTGGGGGATGCCGCAACCAACTACGACCGCGCGATCGCGTTGCAGTCCTTCTTCCGCGACGGGGACTTCGTGTATTCCGAGATCGCCCCCGTCGAGCAGGGATTCGACGGCTCGGGAGCGTCGGTGCTGGAGTCGTTCCTGCAGGTCAAGAGCGGGTACTGCGTGCACTTTTCTTCGGCGATGGCGGCAATGGCTCGCACGTTGGGCATCCCGGCTCGGGTCGTCGTGGGGTTCACGCCCGGGGAGCGCAACGAGAACGCGGACACGGGCACCGTCACCTTCAGGGTGACGACCCAGAACTTCCACGCGTGGCCGGAGCTGTACTTCACCGGCATCGGCTGGGTGCGGTTCGAGCCGACCCCGGGGCGCGGTTTCGAGCCCGCGTTCGCGCCGCTCGCGCAGGACGACCCGTCCACGCCGGACGTCGACGAATCCGTTCCGGCACCCGTGGCGACGTCGACCCCGGCCCCGTCGGCGACGCCGACACGAGCGCCGGGCGACGACCTGCCGGTGGATCCGGATGCCGCGGGGCCTAGCGCCGCGACATCCGACCAGCTCGTGCGGTGGCCGCTGTTTCTGGCGCTGGCGCTCGCGCTGCTGCTGACGCCGTGGGCGGTTCGCGCGGTCCGCGGGCGTAGTCGGATGGCTGCCGTTCGCGCCGGCTCGGCCCGCGCGGCGTGGGACGAGCTGCGTGCCGTCGTCACGGATCTGGGCATCGCCGCAGCGGGCGACTCCCTCACGCCGAGGCAACTGGCCGACGCGTTGGCACCGATGCTGGATGACGGCGCTGCCTCGGCTCTCGCGCGCGTGCGCGGGTCACTCGAGGCGGAGGTGTTTGCCGGGGGCGGCGGTTCGGGTGACGGAGGCGCGGGAGGCGCGGGAGGCGCGGGTGCTGCGGGTGCTGCCGGTAGCGGGGCGGGTGCCGCGGGTGCCGCGGGTGGCGACCCCACGGTCGCGGACGTGCGGGCCCTGCTCCGAGGATTCCGACGCGCCTCCCCGTTGGGCGCGCGTCTCGTCGCGCGGCTGCTGCCGCGGTCGCTCGCGCCTGCGTGGCTGCCGCGTCCCGAAACGGTCGGCCAAAGGCACTGAGGGGCGCCGTGTTGCTCCCGCGCGCGCGCCGGACGAGCAACAAGGCGCCCCTCGCCAAGCTGGGGTAGGGGGTAGGGGGTAGGGGGTAGGGGGAAGGGGGCATGGGGTAGGGGGAGGCGGGGATGAGGGGTCGGGGAGGTGCGGCAGGGGTGAGCTAATCGGGCGCTAGGGCAGCGGGGTGAAACTCAGCACCGGCCGCCCCGTCTCGGGGTGCGTGAGCACGGTTGCCTGAACCCCGTAGACGTCCCGGATCAGTTCCGGGGTGAGCGTGGCCGCGGTCGCGCCGGCGGCAACGACGCGTCCGGCCCGCAGCACGATCACGTGGTCGGTGTAGGTGGCTGCGAGACCGAGGTCGTGCAGGGCGGCGAGCACGGTCATCCCGTCGGCGGCGAGCCTGCCGAGCAGCCCGAGCACCGCGAGTTGTGCGCCGATGTCGAGGTGGTTCGTGGGCTCGTCGGTGAGCAACAGTCGCGGCTGCTGGGCGAGGGCGCGGGCGAGCATGACGCGCTGGCGTTCGCCGCCGGAGAGCGTGGCAATGTCGCGCCCCGCGAAGTCGGACATGTCGACGGCGGCGAGGGAGGCAGCGACGATGGGGTCGTCGTGGTCCCCGGCCCAGAGGGACTGGTGGGGGAGTCGGCCCAGCGCGACGGCGGCGGCGACCGTGAGGGAGAGGTCGGTGGCGGCATCCTGTTCGACGAGGGCGGCGAGCCGAGCGCGCTCGCGTCGGGGCATCCCGAGCAGGTCGGCGCCGTCGAACTCGACGGTGCCTTCGGCCGGACGGTGCACGCCCGCGAGTGCGCGCAGCAGCGTCGACTTGCCGGACCCGTTCGGGCCGACGAGGGCGCTGAACGTTCCGGGCGCGACGGTGCAGTCGACCCCGTCGATGAGGAGCGCCGAACCCGCGGTCACCCGGATGCGCGACGCCCAAAGCCCGGTTCCGCCGCCCGAACCCTCACTCATGTCAGCCCCCGCCGCCGCGCGAGCAGCACCGCGAACACGGGCGCGCCGATGATGGCGGTGACGATTCCGACCGGCAGTTCGCGCGGGTCGAAGACCGTGCGGGCGAGGGTGTCGGCCCAGACCAGGAAGATCGCGCCGGTGAGCGCAGACAGCGGCAGCAGCGCCCGGTGCCCCGACCCCACCAACAGCCGAACCGCGTGCGGCAAGACGAGCCCCACGAATCCGATCGCGCCGCTCACCGACACCATCGCTCCGGTCAGCAGGGCGGATGCCGCCAACAGCCCCCAGCGCGTCGCGCTCACGTTGACCCCCAGCGATGCCGCAGACACGTCGCCGAACGCGAACGCGTCGAGCAGCCGCCCGGTGAGCATGATGGGTAGCCCGAAGAGCAGGATCCCGCCGAACGCGATCGCGACGGCCGGCCAGCGCGCCCCGGCGAGAGAGCCGAGCAACCAGCCGAGTATCTCGCGGTACGAGTCGCCGGTGACGGCCCAGAAGATGACGAGGCTTGTGAGCGCGGATGCCAGTGCCGACACGGCGAGACCGGCGAGCACGGTGCGACTGGGGGTGATGCGCCCGAGCGAGCTGGCCAGCAGGATCGTGAGCCCGAGTGCGGCGAGAGATCCGAGGAACGCGGCCAGCGGCAGCAGCACCGCGAGGCCGAGAAGCAGCACGGATACCGCACCGAGCGAGGCCCCCGACGACAGCCCGAGCAGGTACGGGTCGGCGAGCGGATTACGCGTGATCGCCTGCATCACGGCGCCGCTGATGGCGAGGCCGGCGCCCACGGCCGCCGCCGTGAGGATGCGCGGTAGCCGCAGCTCCCACACGATCCCGTCGCGCAACTCGGGCAGTGGGCTGACCCCGACCCCGAGGTGCGCGAGGATCGAGCCCCACACCTCGTCGAAGCGGATCTCCGCGGGTCCGATCGTGACGGCAACCGTCACCGACGCGACGAGTACCGCCGCGAGCACGGCCGACCACACCGCAACCCGCGGTGAGCGAGCGCCCACCGGTGATCGAGCTTGTCGAGAACCGAGATCACGGACCATCGAGCCCATCCAACTGGTCCCGCAGCGACTCCGCCGCCTCGATCGTGCGCACCCCGGCCTCGGTCGCCGCGAACGGCACGATCAGGTAGCGCTTGAACTTCACGGCGGTCAGGTTCTGCGTCGCCGGGTTGGCCTCGAGCATCGCGATCTTGTCGGCCGCGGTGTTCCACGTCGCGTCGACGAGCACGATCACGCTGGGGTCGGCGTCGACGACGACCTCCCAGTTGAACGGGGCCCAGGTGGCATCCACGTCGGCGGCGATGTTGGTCAGCCCGAGGGTGTCGAGCACGAGCTGCGGTGCCCCGATGCCGGCGCCGACGTACGGGGTGTCGTCTCCGGACGAGTACCAGAGCGCGGTGCGACCGAGGCCGGGCTGGGCGGCGAGTAGGGCATCCACTCGCGCCTGCTGACCGGCGATCAGCTCGCTCGCGTCGACCCGGAAGATCGAGGCGACCTCGGCGATGTCGCCGAACACGGCGTCCCAGGTGAGCTTGGGCGGCTGGATGCTGCGGCACGCCGACGGCGCGACGTAGGTGTTGACGCCGAGCGACTGCAGCTCGGCTCGTTCGCCGACGCCCTCCGACGAGAAGTTGGACTCCCAGCCGCCGAACACGAGGTCGGGCTCCAGCTCGAGGGTGGTCTCCTCGTTCGGGACGAAGTCGCTGATCGAGGTCAGGCCGGCCGCGGCATCCGCCCACTCGGCGGGAACCGGTCCGTCTTGGAAGGCGGTGCCGACGATCGTGTCGCCGACGCCGAGGGCGAGCAACAGTTCGGTCGTCGAGCTCTTGATGGTGACGACGCGCTTCGGCGCAGAGTCGAAGGAGACCTCGTAACCGCAGTTGGCGACGACAACAGGGGCGCTCGCGGTCGGTTCGGTCGGCGCGGCGACCGTCGAGCAGCCGGAGAGACCGAGGCCGGCGGCGAGGGTGGCGGCCAGAACGAGTGGCAGGGCGCGGCGTACAGATGGCATGGGTGTCTTTCGTCGAAGGGGCTGTGTCATGCCGGGGCGCGAAAGGCCACGAGAAGACCAGCCGTCCCAAGTCAGGGGCGACGAACCACGCCAAAGCCGGCGCACGGGTCTTGGGCTCCAGCCTAGCGCGGGCTCAGGCTCGCGCAGCGGTGGCCAGCGCACCCGCGATCGAGTCGACGTCATCGCCGACGAGGGCAACCGTCACCCGCACGTGCGGGTCGGCCTCGCCGAGCTGGAACGGGGCACCGGGAGCGACGCGGATCCCCGCTGCCGCGAGACTCACGGTGGCCGCGCGTTCGTCGGCGACGGGCAGCCACGCGTTGAGCCCGTCTGACGGGCTGTGTGCGACGCCCGCGGCGGTCAGGGCGGCGGCGACGGCACGTTGACGCTCCGCGTAGACCCGGCCGGATGCCGCAATCGTCTCGACGGCTTCGGGGTTGCTGAGCAGGTCGAACATCACCGACTGCATCATGCGCGAGGTCCACCCGGGGCCGAGCATTCGGCGGGCGATCACCCGTTCGACGAGTTCGCGCGGCCCGCCGAGGGCGCCGAGCCGCAGGTCGGGTCCGTGCGACTTCGAGAAGCTGCGCACGTGAAGTACTCGGGTGGGCAGCCAGGTCGCGAGGCTGACTACCGGCGCGGCCGCGATCGATCCCGAGTGGTCGTCTTCGACGACAATCGCCCGGGGTGCCGTGCGGCTTCGCGACAGGATTCCGGAGAGCTCGTGGGCGCGCCCCGGGGTCATCGAGATGCCGGTGGGGTTGTGGGCTCGCGGCTGCAGCAGCACGACGGTGGGGGACTGGGCGAGTGCAGCGCGAAAGGCGTCGGGGCGCATCCCCTCGTTGTCGAGTTCGACGCCGATCGCTTCAAGCCCGTAGGTGTCGATGAGGTCGAAGAACGGGGGGAACGTCGGGTTCTCGACGACGATCCGGTCGCCGTACCGAGTCACGCTGGCCAGTACCCGGTCGATCGCGTCGAGCGCTCCGTTGGTCACGGTGAGGGCCTCGACCGGTGCCGGCCAGAGCTCGCGCAGCAGGTCGTGCAACTCGGGGATGTCGGGTTTCTGCAGGTAGTTGGTCGTGTCGGCACGACCCGACAGCCGACCGAGGGATGCCATCAGGTCGGGCAGCAGCGCGGGGTCCGGCGTGCCGCGGGACAGGTCGAGGCGCGCGCCAGCTTCGCCGTCCATGCCGCGATAGCGCAACGGTAGCCAGTCGCGCGGGGTGGAGCGCACTATTGATCCGCTGCGACCGCGGCTGAGGATGAGGCCGTTGGCCGACAGCGTTTGCCACGCGTGGCTGACGGTAGCTGGGCTCACCCCGAGGTCGCTGGCGAGCGCGCGAACGGTCGGCAGCCGGTCGCCCGGGGCGAGGTCTCCGCTCGTGATGAGGCGCGCGATTGCCGCCGCGATGCCCCGCGGGGTGGGTTCCTCAATCGCGAGGGCTACCGACTTCATGCGAACCGCCGTAGTTTCTTGCTTCAGATAACGGATTTACGACATTGACCCCTGTCGTAACGTTCGAGAAATGTTTAGGGTCGAGAATAACAAAAAGGTATCAGCGAGGAGAACAACAATGACCGTCGTTCGCGCAGCACTCACTCAGACCACCTGGACCGGTGACAAAGAGTCCATGATCGCCAAGCACGAGCAGTTTGCTCGGGATGCCGCGAAAGACGGCGCGCAGATCATCTGCTTCCAGGAGCTTTTCTACGGTCCCTACTTCGGCATCATCGAAGACGCCAAGTACTACGACTACGCGGAGCCCGCCGACGGTCCGACCGTGCAGCGCTTCCAGAAGCTCGCGAAGGAACTGAAGCTCGTCATCGTGCTCCCCATCTATGAGGAAGACATGCCGGGGGTCTACTACAACACCGCCGTTGTCGTGGATGCCGACGGAACCGTTCTCGGCAAGTACCGCAAGCACCACATCCCGAACCTCGACCGGTTCTGGGAGAAGTTCTACTTCCGACCGGGCAACCTCGGCTACCCCGTGTTCGACACCGCGGTCGGCAAGGTCGGCGTCTACATCTGCTACGACCGCCACTTCCCCGAGGGATGGCGCGAGCTCGGCCTGAACGGCGCCGAGATCGTCTTCAACCCGTCGGCCACTAAGCCCGGTCTGTCGAACCGCCTCTGGGAGCTGGAGCAGCCTGCTGCCGCCGCCGCCAACCAGTACTTCATCGGCGCCAACAACCGCGTCGGCACCGAGTCAGACGAGTTCGGTGACCTCGCGGTCACGTTCTACGGCAGCTCGTACTTCGTCGACCCGCGCGGAAACTATGTCGGAGATGTCGCCAGCCAGGACCAGACCGAGATTGTCGTGCGCGACATCGACCTCGGTGTGATCCGTGAGGTACGCAACTCGTGGCAGTTCTACCGCGATCGTCGGCCCGACTCCTACACGGCGACGGTGGCACCATGACAACGACACTCATCACCGGCGGCACCGTCGTCACGGCGACCGGCCGCAGCGCTGCCGACGTTCTGATCGACGGCGAGACCATCGTCGGCGTACTCGCGCCCGGCTCGGTGCTGCTCGGCAGCGATCTCGCCAAGACGGTCGACCGGGTCATCGACGCGACCGGCAAGTACGTGATCCCCGGTGGCGTGGATGCGCACACCCACATGGAGCTGCCGTTCGGTGGCACCGCGGCATCCGACACCTTCGAAACCGGAACGCGGGCTGCTGCATGGGGCGGCACCACCACGATTATCGACTTCGCGGTGCAGACCTTCGGCCAGAAGGTCATGGACGGTCTCGCGACCTGGCACAACAAAGCCGAGGGCAACTGCGCCATCGACTACGGGTTCCACCAGATCATCGGCGAGGTCAACGACGACTCGCTGCAGGCGATGAAGTCGCTGCCCGAGGAGGGCATCTCGAGCTTCAAGCTCTTCATGGCCTACCCGGGTGTTTTCATGTCTGACGACGCTCAGGTGTTCAAGGCCATGCAGGTCTCGGCAGACACCGGGCATGATGACGATGATGCACGCCGAGAACGGTCCCGTCATCGACGTCATGGTCAAGCAGCTTCTCGAGCAGGGCAAGACCGACCCGTACTACCACGGTGTCGCCCGCGCCTGGCAGATGGAGGAGGAAGCGACGCACCGAGCGATCATGCTCGCCAACCTCACCGGTGCCCCGCTGTACGTCGTGCACGTCTCCGCCAAGCAGGCCGTCGAGCAGCTCGCCGCGGCCCGCGACATCGGACAGAACGTGTTCGGCGAGACCTGTCCGCAGTACCTGTACCTGTCGCTGGAAGAGCAGTTGGGCGCATCGAGCGACGAATGGGGGGCGTTCGAGGGCGCGAAGTGGGTGTGTTCCACGCCGCTGCGGTCGAAGGAGGAAGGCCACCAGCACCACATGTGGCAGAGCCTTCGTACCAACGACATCCAGATGGTCTCCACCGACCACTGCCCGTTCTGCATGAAGGGTCAGAAGGATCTCGGCCTCGGCGACTTCTCGAAGATCCCCAACGGCATCGGCTCGGTCGAACACCGCATGGACCTGCTCTACCAGGGCGTCGTCGACGGCCAGATCTCGCTCGAACGCTGGGTCGAGATCACCTCGACTACGCCCGCGCGCATGTTCGGGCTCTACGGCCGCAAGGGCGTCATCCAGCCCGGAGCGGATGCCGACATCGTCATCTACGACCCGAACGGGCACACGTCGATCGGCTACGGCGAGGGGAAGACCCACCACATGAACATGGACCACTCGGCATGGGAGGGCTTCGAGATCGACGGACACGTCGACACCGTGCTCTCGCGCGGCAAGGTCGTCATCGACAACAACGAGTACCTCGGCACGAAGGGTGACGGCAAGTACCTCAAGCGCGGCCTCTCGCAGTACCTGATCTAACCGGAGCCGGTGGTCGAGCGCAGTCGAGACCGGATCTCGACAGGCTCGATCACCGGATCTCGACAAGCTCGATCACCAGAACGGAAGACAATGGAATTCGGAGCAGTACTCCAGACCAACCCGCCGGCCTCGCGCACGGTGCACCTCGCCAAGCTCGCAGAGCAGCACGGGTTCGAGTACGTGTGGACGTTCGACTCGCACCTGCTCTGGCAGGAGCCGTACGTGATCTACAGCGCGATCCTCGCCGAGACCAACCGCGTGATCGTGGGCCCGATGGTCACCAACCCGGCCACCCGGGACTGGACCGTTACGGCATCCGTCTTCGCCACTCTCAACGAGATGTACGGCAATCGCACGATCATCGGAATCGGCCGAGGCGACTCCGCCGTGCGCGTCACGAACGGCGCTCCGACGACGCTGAAGACACTGCGCGAGTCGATTCACGTGATCCGTGAACTCGCCAATTCGCGACCCGTCGAGTACAACGGCGCGCAGCTGCAATTCCCGTGGTCGAAGGGATCCGAGGTCGACGTGTGGGTCGCCGCATACGGTCCGCTCGCTCTCAAGCTCACGGGCGAGGTCGGCGACGGTTTCATCCTGCAGCTGGCCGACCTCGACATTGCCGAATGGATGATCAAGACGGTTCGGGATGCCGCGGAGAAAGCCGGCCGCGACCCCATGTCCATCAAGTTCTGTGTGGCAGCCCCGATGTACATCGGCGACGACGTCGAGCACATGCGCAGCCAGACCCGCTGGTTCGGTGGCATGGTCGGCAACCACGTCGCCGACATCGTCGCGAAGTATGGCGAAGGCTCGTCGGTTCCGAAGGCGCTCACCGACTACATCAAGGCGCGCGAGGGCTACGACTACAACGAGCACGGTCTCGCCGGCAACAGCCACACCGACTTCGTGCCCGACGAGATCGTCGACCGCTTCTGCGTGCTGGGCACGGCCGAGCAGCACATCGAGAAGCTCAAGGCCCTCAAGGAGTTGGGCGTCGACCAGTTCGCCGGCTACCTCCAGCACGACAACAAGGAGGAAACCCTCCGCGTCTACGGCGAGACCGTCATCCCTGCACTGCGCGAACACGTCGTGGCCAAGGCATGACCCGATCACGAGCCGCAATCGCGTGGGGTGTGCTCGGCGTGCTCGCGATACTCGTGATCTGGGAGACCTACAAATTTCTAGGCCCCGCTGACGGATTCGTCGTGGGGGCGATCGCCGGCGAGACCGGTTCTGGCGTGATGATTCTGCCTCGCACCCACGATCGCGCGATGCCGCACATCTGGGAGATGGTCGCTCGGCTGTTCCAGTCCACCAGCGGTGGTGACACGCCGCCGCTGATCGTGCCCGTCGTCACGGCCGCCCTGCTCACGCTCGGCATCGCCGCGGTCGGCTGGCTCATGGGTGTCGTCGTCGGCGCCGGTGCTCGGCCTCGTCATGCAGCGCTGGCGCCTCGCCGAGTGGGGACTGCTTCCCTGGATCGTCGTGAGTCAGACGGTTCCGTTGATCGCGTTCGCACCCATCATCGCGAGCATCGGATCCCAGATCGATCGCGGGGGAACTCCGTGGCCGCAGTGGCTGTCGGTCGCCGTCATCGCGTCGTACCTGTCGTTCTTCCCGATCGCCGTCGGGGTGCTGCGCGGCCTCGAGGCGCCCGATCGCATCCATCTCGACCTCATGCGCACCTACGCGGCGGGCTACTGGTCGACGCTTCTTCACCTGCGCCTTCCCGCCGCCGTGCCGCACCTGCTGCCCGCGCTGCGGCTCGCCGCGGCGAGCGCGGTCGTTGGCGCGGTCGTCGCCGAAGTATCGATCGGGATGCGCGGTGGCATCGGACGGATGCTCATCCAGTTAGCGGGCCAAGGCTCGAGTGATCCCGCGGCACCGTGGGGACCGACCTTCGGGTCGATCGCCCTCGGTCTCGTCGCCGCAGGTTCGGTCGCGCTGATCGGCGTGGGACTGAAGAACTATCGCAGGGGAGAGGCAACCGTATGACCGAGCACAGCAGCCTGGCAGTTTCGGTCGAGGGCGTCGGCAAGATCTTCCCCACCAAGGAGGGCGACGTCGTCGCGCTCACCGAAGTGGATCTCACCGTGGATGCCGGCGAGTTCGTCTCGCTCATCGGGCCATCCGGCTGCGGCAAGTCGACCCTGTTGCGCCTCATCGCCGACCTCGACAGCGCGTCATCCGGCGAGTTGGAGATCTTCGGCAAGCCCGCGGCTCAGGCCCGAGTCGATCAGGACTACGGCATCGCCTTCCAGCAGGCCGGCCTGCTGCCGTGGCGCACCGTCGCGGCAAACATCGGGCTCCCGCTCGAACTGCACGGCACCGCGAAGCCCGAGAGGGCGCAGCGCGTAGCAGAACTAGCCGAACTCGTCGGCCTGACCGAGTTCGTTGACCGCTACCCCGATCAGCTGTCCGGCGGCATGCAGCAGCGAGTGGCGATCGCCCGGGCGTTAGCCGCACGGCCGCGACTGCTGCTCATGGACGAGCCGTTCGGAGCCCTCGACGAGATGACCCGCGAACACCTTCAAGGCGAGCTCGCACGCATCGCGGTGGAGACCGGTGCCGCCGTCGTATTCGTCACTCACTCGATTCCCGAGGCGGTGTTCCTGTCGGATCGAGTCGTCGTGATGAGCCCTCGCCCTGGGCGCATCACCGACATCTTGCCGGTGGCGCTGGGCGACGCCCGAGGGGAGTCGGTGCGAGAGTCGAACGAGTACTTCGAGCGGGTCACGGCTGTTCGCGAGGCGCTGCACGGGGCTCCCGTCGAGAGGGCGAACGAGCGATGAGCACCGCCTCCGTATCTACGAGCGCGCCGGTCTGGGTGAGAGTTGTGGCGCCCATCGTGGTCGGCGCGGTCATTCTCGGAGTCTGGGTGCTCGTCGTCGACGTGCTGGCGATCGCGCCGCGCGCGCTGCCGGGCCCGGGCGCCGTCGTGAGCGAACTCGTGCTGCGCTGGGGAATCATCTTACGAAGACATGACCATCACGGCGAGCAACGCGCTCATCGGGCTCGTGTTCGGCGCGATCCTGGCCATCGTGCTCGCGGCCCTCGCCGCGGCATCCCGACCGATCGACGGCATGCTGGCACCCCTAGTCGCGGCGATTGCTGTCGTGCCGATCGTCGCCTTGACACCGATTCTCAACACGATGTTCGGGGCGTCGAGCCAGTTCGGCCGTCAGGCGGTGGCCGCGCTCGCGGCATTCGTTCCCGTGTTCATCAACGTGCTGCGGGGGCTGCGTCAGACCCAGCCCGTGCACCGTGACGTGCTCAGGGCATCATCGGCCAGCGGACTCCAGACGTTCCGGATTCTGACCATGCCGACGGCACTGCCGTACCTGTTGACCGGCCTCCGAGTCGCCAGTTCGCTCGCGGTGATCGCGGCGCTGGTCGCCGAGTACTTCGGCGGACCCGCCGACGGCATCGGCACGGCTATCGCCACCTACGCCAAATCGGGGCGTGCCTCGCTCGCCTTTGCCTATGTGGTCGGTGGCATCGCCATCGGCCTCGTGTTCTTCCTCGTCACGTCGCTGCTCGAGCGCCTCGTGACGAGGCGAGGGCCGGTCTAACCGGCCGCTGCACCATCCGCACCACACACAACGAGAGGAACAGCATGAGACACAGCATCAGACGCGGCCTAACCGTCGCATCCGTGGCCACAGTGGCAGCAATCGCGCTCGCCGCGTGTTCGGCTCCGGCGGCAGAGACTCCGTCGGGCGACTTCGAGCCCATCACCTCGATCAAGCTCCAGCTCCAGTGGCTGCCGCAGGCGCAGTTCGCCGGCTACTACGTCGCGCTCGACCAGGGCTACTTCGCCGACGAGGGATTCGACACCGTCGACATCATCCCGTCCGGCGGTGACATCGTGCCGCAGGACGCACTCGTCGCCGGCGACGTCGACTTCGCTGTCGCGTGGGTACCCAAGGTCTTGGGAACCCTCGAGGCGACCGGCGCCGAGCTCACGGACATCGCTCAGGTGTTCCAGAAGTCGGGCACGCTGCAGGTGTCGTTCGCGGACACCGGTGTGACAGTCGGTCTCCGACTTTGAAGGCAAGCGCATCGGCTCGTGGGGCTTCGGAAACGAGTGGGAGATCTTCGCGGCCATGGCCGACGAGGGCCTCGACTCGACCTCGGTCTCGATCACCACGCAGGACTTCAGCATGAACGCCCTGCTCGACGGTGACGTGGATGCCGCGCAGGCGATGACGTACAACGAGTGGGCGCAGGTGCTCGAGGTCGTCAACCCGGCGACCGGGCGAGCTCTACCAGCCCTCCGACTTCGACGTCGTCTCCTACGAGGACACCGACGGTGCGATGCTCCAGGACGCGATCTGGGCCGACACGGCTCGCCTCGACGACCCGGCGTACGCTGACGCGGCCGTCCGCTTCCTCAAGGCCGTCATCAAGGGCTGGGTCTTCGCTCGCGACAACCCGGAAGAAGCAGCATCGATCACGTACGACGCCGCAATCAACGCCGAAGCCGCCTTCCCGGTCGGCCCGGTGCATCAGTTGTGGCAGATGAACGAGGTCAACAAGCTGATCTGGACCGGCGGCGACTTCGGCGTCATCGACTCATCGGCATGGGACAAGACCGTTGCGGGCGCGCTCGCCGCAGTCAACCAGGACGGGCTCAACCTCATCACCACCGAACCCTCCGCGTCTGCCTACTCGAACAGCTACATCGAGAAGGCTCTCAAGGAGCTCGCAGCCGAGGGAGTTGAGGTCAGCGGGTCGTACACGCCGATCGACGTCACCCTCACCGCAGGCGGACAGTAACCACTAAATAGAGTGAGTGGGGATGGCACTCGTGCCATCCCCACTCGTTCGTCGAAGAAGGAACATTCATGACTGACCTCAACCCCGCCGACGGTACTCGGGCCTACGACCTCGACCGCGCCCACGTCTTCCACTCGTGGTCGGCGCAGGGTGCGCTCAACCCACTCGTCATCGCCGGCGGCGCCGGCAGCACGGTGTGGGACTTCGACGGCACCACCTACCTCGACTTCTCCAGCCAGCTCGTCAACACGAACATGGGCCACCAGCATCCGGCAATCGTGGATGCGATCAAGGCGCAGGCCGACATCCTCACCACCGTCGCCCCGCCGCACGCCAACCTCGCCCGCGGCGAGGCCGCGCAGCGCATTCTCGCCAAGGCGGGCGGCCACTTCGGCAAGGTCTTCTTCACCAACGGTGGTGCAGACGCCAACGAGAACGCGATCAGGATGGCTCGGCTCACGACCGGCCGCGACAAGGTGCTCTCCACCTACCGCAGCTACCACGGCAACACGGGCGCCGCGATCGTCGCGACCGGCGACTGGCGCCGCATGCCCAACGAGTTCTCGCGCGGGCACGCCCACTTCTTCGGTCCTTTCCAGTACCGCTCCGAGTTCTGGGCCGAGACGCCCGAGCAGGAGTCGGAGCGTGCACTGCAGCATCTCGAGCGAGTCATCCAGTCGGAGGGTTCGACGACGATCGCCGCAATCCTGCTCGAAACCGTGCCCGGAACGGCCGGCGTGCTCGTGCCGCCGCCCGGCTACCTCACGGGCGTGCGCCGGCTGTGCGACAAGTACGGCATCCTGCTGATCTTCGACGAGGTCATGTGTGGCTTCGGCCGCACCGGCGAGTGGTTCGCCTGGCAGGGATTCGACGTCATGCCCGACCTGATTACCTTCGCCAAGGGCGTCAACTCCGGCTACGTGCCGGCCGGCGGCGTGGCTAATCTCCGAGTCGATCGCGAACGTGTTCGACGACCAGGTGTTCCCCGGTGGGCTCACGTATTCGGGGCATCCGCTCGCGATGGCGTCGATCGTCGGCTCCATCGACGCGATGGAGTCCGAGGGCGTCGTCGAGAACGCGCGGACCATCGGCACCGACCACCTGGCACCCGGGCTTGCTGAGCTCGCGGCGAAGCATCCGCTCATCGGAGAGGTGCGCGGGCTCGGAGTCTTCTGGGCGCTCGACCTCGTCGACGACCGCGAAACTCGCCAACCGGTCTCCAGCGGGGTGATCGGCGAACTCAAGAAGGCGCTCATGTCGCGGGGTCTGCTGCCGTTCGTCGCCGACAACCGCATTGCACGTCGTGCCGCCGTGCATCGTCACGCCCGACGAGGTGGCGAAGGCGCTGTCGATCTACGACGAGGCCTTCACCGCAGTCGAGGCCGCGCTCTAGCCGCGCGGCAGCGTAAACTCGATTCTCGTGTCCCACCTCATCCAGACCCCGTACACCGTTGCCGTGTTCGACCTCATGCACCGCCCAGGCGAGATGCGTGAGAAGTCGATCGATGTCGTGGTGCCCGAGGGCTTCGGCAACGCCGTAATCGGGGTGCGCAAGGGCTCCGAGATGCACATCGAGGCCCGCCTCGAGTCGCTGCACGACGGCATCCTCGTCTCTGGCGAAGTGGATGCCACAGCCTCCGGCGAGTGCGTGCGCTGCCTGATCGACGTGGCTCTGCCCATCGAAGTCGAGTTTCAGGAGCTTTTCGCGTATTCTTTTGACGAAGCTTTTGACTACACGGTTCACGACGACTACGTCGACCTAGAACCAGTGGTCAGGGATGCGGTGGTGCTGTCACTACCGTTCCAACCGGTCTGTCAGGAAGATTGCCTCGGCCTGTGCCCGCAGTGTGGGGTGCGGCTTCTGGACAATCCGGGTCACGAGCATGAGGCTCCCGTCGATCCCCGATGGGCAGCGCTCGCCGGGCTTGAGGCCCTGAACGAAGACACTGAGTCTTAGACAGACGTACGAGACAGAGAAGAGAAAACCATGGCAGTACCGAAGCGCAAGATGTCGCGGGCGTCCACCCGCATGCGCCGCGCCCAGTGGAAGGCAACCGCCCCCACGCTCGTCAAGACCGTGGAGAACGGCAAGACCACGTACAGCCTTCCGCACCGCGCGAAGGTCGTCGAAGACTCCGCCGGCACCCCCCTGTACATGGAGTACAAGGGCCGCAAGGTCGCCGACGTATAGACGTTATGGCTCGCCCTTCGGGCGACGCGGTCGAACCGAACGACCATGACTCGCTTATGTCAGTGCTCGGGATCTCAATCGCGCCCGAGTTGCTTCAGCTTGCGCTGACCCACCGCTCTTTCGCGTACGAAAACGGCGGGCTCGCCCACAACGAGCGCCTCGAGTTTCTCGGCGACTCGATCCTGGGCCAAGCCGTGACGGTCATGCTGTACACCGAGAATCCGACCCTCGACGAAGGCGATCTGGCCAAGCGCCGCGCCAGCCTGGTGTCGAGCGTCGCGCTCGCCGAGGTCGCCCGGTCCATCGGACTCGGCGCGTATCTGCGACTCGGTCGCGGCGAAGAACAGACCGGCGGACGGGACAAGTCCTCGATCCTCGCCGACACCGTAGAAGCCCTCATCGGCGCCGCCTACCTCGACCGCGGGGCAGACGAGGCGACGGCACTGGTGCTGCGACTCATCCGTCCGCTGTTGACCAACCCGGAGCGGTTTGGCGCGGCGATGGACCCCAAGACCAGCCTGCAGGAGCTCGCCGCCCAACTCGGCCGAGGCCTACCCAGCTACAAGGTCAGCGACAGCGGCCCCGACCACTCGAAGCGGTTTCATGCGCGGGTGCTTCTAGGAACAGACGAGATCGCGACGGGCGAAGGCTCGAGCAAGAAGCAGGCAGAGATGGCCGCGGCTCTCGACGCCTGGACGCTGCTCTCCGGGCGCTAGTGCATGCCAGAACTGCCCGAGGTCGAGGTGGTGCGCGCGGGGCTTGAACCCGCGGTGACGGGCGCTGTTGTGGCATCCGTCACCGTCTTTGACGAGCGATCTCTGCGCCGGCACGACGGCCCGAGCGAGGACTTCATCGACCGACTCGTCGGGCGGCGGATGCTCGCACCACAGCGCCGCGGAAAGTTCATGTGGGTGCCGCTCGCGCCGCACACGGTGATCGAGCTTGTCGAGATCCCACCGACGGTCTCGACAAGCTCGATCACCGGGGAGGCTTTGGTCGTGCACCTCGGCATGAGCGGTCAGGTGCTGCTGCGCGATCAGACGCGGGACGACGCGCTCACGCGCATCCGCATCGACCTCGACAACGGGTTCCGGCTCAACTTCGTCGATCAGCGCATCTTCGGGTCGATGTCGATCGACGCCCTCGTGCCGACCGGCGACCGTCCCGAGCAGTTCGTGCCGAATCAGGTTGCCCACATTGCCCGAGACCCGCTCGACGTGTACTTCGACGAGCGACGGTTTCTCACCCGCCTCGCCGCCAAGAACACGACCATCAAGCGTGCGCTGCTCGATCAGGGACTCATTTCCGGCATTGGCAACATCTACGCCGACGAGTCGCTCTGGGGCGCGCGCGTGCACTACGACCAGCCGACTGGCACTCTCAGCCGCGCCCGGGCGAAGGCGCTGCTCGCGGAGGTGCGGATCGTGCTGGGCCGGGCCCTGGCCGAGGGCGGCACGAGCTTCGACGCTCAGTACCTCAACGTGAACGGGCAGTCCGGGTACTTCGCGCACTCGCTGCGCGCGTACGGGCAGCAGGGTCGGCCGTGTCCGCGCTGCGGGCGCCCCATCGTGCGCGAACAGTTCATGAACCGCGGGTCGCACTTCTGCGCGCACTGCCAGCGCATTCGCTGACCTCGACCGGCCCCGACTCGCCACTCGTGGCGACCTTGCGGCCTCCTTGGGTCGCCACAACTGGCGACTCACGTGCGGGTCGTCGCGAGTAGGCTCGCGGCATGAGTGTTGAGGCTGTGCTGGGGCTGGACGGGCTGCTGACAGCCGAGCAGCGTGGGTGGCGCGACACGGCGCGAGCCGCTGCATCCGTCATCGCGGAGACGATCGACGACGACGCCGAGCGCCAGGTGTTTCGCCGCGAGTACGTCGGCCTGCTCGCCGAGGCCGGCCTGCTCGGGATGCACCTCAGTGGCTACGGCTGCGCGGGCGCCGACGCGACGAGCTACGGGCTTGCCTGCTACGAATTGGAGGCCGTCGACACCGCCTGGCGCACCTTCGTCAGCGTGCAGGGGTCGCTCGCGATGTCCGCGATTCACGCGTTCGGCTCCGAGGAGCAGAAGCAGCGCTGGCTGCCCGCAATGGCCAAGGGCGAGGCGATCGGATGCTTCTGCCTCACCGAACCGACAGGCGGCAGCGATCCCGGGGCCATGGCGACCTCCGCGACCTCGGATTCGGACGGCGCGTGGGCGATCACCGGCACCAAGCGCTGGATCGGGCTTGCCTCGGTCGCCGACGTCGCCGTCGTCTGGGCACGCACCCCCGACGGCATCCGAGGCTTCATCGTCGACACCACCGACCCGGGATTCACCGCGACCGACATCACCAACAAGCTCGCACTGCGCGCCTCGATCCAGTGCGACGTCGTGCTCGACGGCGCGCACGGTGAGCTGCTGCCGGGAACGACCGGGCTGTCGTCGGCGCTCGCCTGTCTCACCGAGGCCCGCTACGGAATCGTCTGGGGCGTTATGGGGGCTGCGGCGAACTCGCTCGACTCGGCAATCGCGCGGGCGACCGGCCGCGAAGTATTCGGCGGGCCGATCGGCTCCAAGCAACTCGTCCAGGGCCGGCTCGCCGATGCCTTCGTCGAGTACGAGAAGGGCATGCTGCTCGCTCTGCACTTGGGCAGCCTCAAGGCCTCCAAGACGCTGACCCCCGAGCAGGTGAGTGTCGGCAAGCTCAACAACGTTCGCGAGGCGATCGGCATCGCCCACGCGGCCCGCGAGGTTCTCGCCGGCGACGGCGTGACCACGGAGTTCGCGGTGATGCGCCACCTCGCCAACCTCGAGGCGGTGCGCACGTACGAAGGCACCGACGACATTCACACCCTCGTGATCGGGCGAGCGCTCACCGGGCTCGCGGCGTTTTAGGGCCGGTGGTCGAGCGAGCGCTGGTCGAGCTTGTCGAGACCAAGCCCGGATCTCGACACGCTCGATCACCGGCGGCTACAGGTCTTTGCGCCAGCCACCCTCTACCGCGATCGGCACGAATCCGAGCGCCTCGTTCACGTCGAGCATGTGGCGGTTCTCCTCGGCGTTGAACGTGATGATCGACGGATGCCCCGGCGAGACACGCTCGAGCTGCACGAGGTTTGCGGCCTTCAACAGCATCCCGAGCCGATGTCCGCGGTGTTCACGCAGCACGAGAGTCGCGTATTGCGCCGGAGCGCGGTGCACCTGCCGCGGCACCGAGATCACCGTGAATCCGACGAGGTGCCCGCTCGGCACGTGTTCGACGACGGCCACGACTCGGCCGCGTGGGCCTTTCTCGGCGGCGTCGTCTCGCGCGATCACCCGCTCGACCGTCCAGACGTCTTCGGGCTCCTCGAGGCCAGCGCTCGGGGCATCCGTCGACATGCGAGTGCTCATCAGCGCGATGTCCTCCTGCCAGCGTTGCGGGCAACGCCCCTGCCAGGTATGAACGACATAGTCGGTTCCGCTGATCGCCTCGGCTTGGGCGAGTAGCTCGTCGATTCCGGCAACGGGCAGTGGCAGCCGGCTGACCCGCTCAACCTGTTCGAGCCGGTAGCCCCTGGCGAGCAGGAACCGCACCGAACGATCGTCGGCGGGCAGTGAGCCGACTCCCGTCGGAGGCACGATCTGATCGCCCGCCTGCGGGCGAGCCCCGTGGTAGACGAGCGCCTTCTGCCGATTTGCCTCGATCGTGACCTTCTCGATCGCTTCAGCGAGCGCGGTGCCGACGCCACGGCGCTCGAACGCGGGAAGCACCTCGACTGCCACCCAGGCGGAGTCCGCATCGTCGCTCGTCTGGGTTTCGAAGAATGCGACGCCCGCGAGCGACCCGTCGACGCGGGCGACGAACACGCGGCGCGGACTGAAGGGATCATGGAACTGAGTGAGTTCCTCGTTGGGCTCGTAGGCGAGGTCGGGAGTTCCGTATCGGAGCGCCTCGACTTCGTTGCTTATCTGGATGGCTTGCGCGAACGCGACCCACGCCGGGTCAGACTCCTCAGTGGGAATTTCCAATTCCTCAATGGTGATGCTCATCGGTTCCTCTTCCTCGCGAGCGCAGCCGACCAGAATATGCCTCGGAGGTTCGCGCGGCGGGATTCGAGACTGAAGTGTTACTCGCGATAGGTCGGGTAGCTTTGACCCAGACATTCGGCACGAGCGAAAGGGGCACGGTGTACCTGAAGAGCCTGACCCTCAAGGGGTTCAAGTCCTTCGCTCAGCCGACGACCTTCCAGTTCGAGCAGGGCGTGACCTGTGTTGTTGGGCCGAACGGCTCCGGCAAGTCCAATGTCGTGGACGCCCTCGCCTGGGTCATGGGGGAGCAGGGCGCCAAGACGCTGCGCGGCGGCAAGATGGAAGACGTCATCTTCGCGGGCACGGCGACGAAGGGTCCTCTGGGTCGCGCCGAGGTCATCCTGACCATCGACAACGCCGACGGCGCACTGCCGATCGAGTACAGCGAGGTGACGATCAGCCGCACGCTGTTCCGCAACGGGGGCAGCGAGTACGCCATCAACGGCGACCAGTGCCGACTGCTCGACGTGCAGGAGTTGCTCAGCGACTCCGGCCTCGGCCGCGAGATGCACGTGATCGTCGGTCAGGGGCAACTCGATGCCGTGTTGCACGCGAGCCCGGAAGACCGCCGCGGCTTCATCGAGGAGGCGGCCGGCATCCTCAAGCATCGTCGTCGCAAAGAGAAGACGATCCGCAAGCTCGACGCGATGCAGGCCAACCTGACCCGGCTCAGCGACCTGGCCGGCGAGATACGTCGTCAGCTGAAGCCGCTCGGACATCAGGCCGAGATCGCCAAAGAGGCGGCGTCGATCGCCGCGATCGTTCGGGATGCCCGTGCGCGCCTGCTCGCGGACGAGGTCGTCGAGCTGCGCGCCGCCATCACCGACTTCAGCCGCAGCGAGTCCGAGCGCAAGACCGAGCGCATCGTGCTGCAGGAACAGCTCGACCAGAACAAGCTGCGCGAGGGGCGCCTCGTCGAGGCGCAGGTCGGCGACGCCGTCGACGTCGCTCGTCGCGTCGCATTCGGGCTGGAGAGCGTGCAGGAACGACTGCGCGGCCTGTACACCCTCGCCAACCAGCGGCTCGCGCTGCTCGGCCAGCAGGGCGACGGCCCGTCTGCCGGGTCGACGATCTCGCAGACCTCGGTTCAGGATGCCCGCGATGAGGCCGATCGTCTCGCCGCCGGTGTTGCCGAAGCCGAAGAGGCGGTCGGCGCCGCAGCGGCCGCGACGGCGACGGCGAAGGCATCCCTCGACTCGCTGGACGAAGAGATCTCGGCACAGAGCGCCCTTGTGTCACGGCACGAACTGGAACTTGCTGGCCTCGCCAGCCGGGTGGATGTCGCGCGCTCGACCCTCGCTGCCGCCCGGGGCGAGCTGCTGCGCCAGCAGAACGCGCTCGAGGCGGCGGAGCAGCGCCGTGAGTCGGCACGCGCCGAGTTCGTGGCGCTGGAGTCGCAGGCGGCCACCGGCCCCGAGGGCGACGGCACGCTGGATGCCGCTTTCGAGGCAGCAGAGGCTCTCGTCGCTAGCCTCCAGGCGGAGATCGAGGCACTCCGCGACGACCTGCACGCCGCAGAGCGCGAGCGCGACGCCCTCGCCGCCCGCAACTCGGCACTCTCGCTCGCGGTCGATCAGAAAGACGGATCGAGCGCCCTCGTCGGCGCAAAGCTTGGCGGCATCCGCGGGCTCGTCGCCGAGCACGTCACGGTCGAGGCCGGCTTCGAGGCGGCGGTCGCCGCGGCACTCGGGTCGCTCGCCGACGCCGTGCTCGCCGACACTCAGGAGGCCGCCTTCGACGCCCTCGCGCACTCCGCGGCGAAGGACTTCGGTCGGGTCGAGGTCGTCGTGGCCGACGGCGCCGCTCCCGCCGCGGCGAAGACGCCCGCGGGTGTGCGCGCGGCATCCGATGTCGTCACGCGCGCCGAACGGCGTGCTCGGCCTGCTGGCTCACGTCTACATCGCCGACGACCTCGCCGCGGCCCGCGCGGCATGGAAGTCGATCGGAGACGCCACCTTCGTCACCAAGCAGGGCGACGTGCTCACCCGCTACGTGCTGCGCGGCGGATCCGGCGCGAAGCGCTCCCGCCTCGAACTCGTCGCCGAGCGGGATGCCGCGGCAGCGAAGCTCGCCACAGTGACCACTCAGATCGAACGCACCCGGTTCGCGCTCGCCGAGAAGCGCGGTGCCCTCGAGACCGCGAAGACGGATGCCGCGGCCGCCCTCGCCGCCCTGCGCGAGTACGACGCGGCGCTGGCCGCCCAATCCGAGCAGCTCGGACGGCTACGCATCCAGCTCGAGGCCGCACAGGCCGAGGGCGAGCGCTTGTCGCAGGGGCTCGAGGTCACGGCGCAGAAGGTCACCGAAGCCGAAGCGGCCGTCGATAAGGCCACCTCCGACCACGAGAAGTACGCGTCAACGCCGCGTCCGATGCTGGATGTCTCGGCACGCGAATCCGTGCTTGGCCGAGGTCGACGCGGCGCGCGCCGCCGAACTCGAGCAGCGCATCCAGCTGGAGACGATTCGTGAGCGGGTGCGCGCCGAGCGGGCCCGTGCCGAAGCGCTGGCCGCCCAGCTCGTGGCCGAGCGGGAAGCGGCCGAGGAGCAGGCTCGGCTCACGGTCATCCGTCAGCGTCAGGTCGGTGCCGCGAGCCAGGTCATTGCCGCGCTCCCATCGGTGCTGGATGCCGTCGACCGGTCGGTGTCGCAGGCGCGACTCGATCTTGCCGCGAAGGAGTCCGAGCGCACCGCGCAGAACGAGGAACTCACGAACCTGCGCCGCGAGGAGAGCGCGCTGCGCGAGCGCCTGTCGGCGATCAGCGAGAACGTGCACGGCCTCGAGATGCAGATCTACGAGAAGAAGCTGCACCTGTCGACGCTGCTGGAGCGCGCCGGCGAGGAGCTGGGGCTCGTCGAGGACGTGCTCGTTGCCGAGTACGGGCCGAAGGTGCCGATTCCGGACGGCACTGCGGTGGTCGAGCCGGTCGAGACCGACGACGCTCGCGGATGTCGAGACTGTCGAGACGCGGAACCGTGTCGAGACCGAGGCGATACCGGCCGGCAAGCCCTTCAACCGCGCCGAACAACAAGCCCGACTGGCATCCGCCGAGCGCAAGCTCGCCCAGCTCGGCCGCGTCAACCCGCTCGCGCTCGAGGAGTTCGAGGCCCTCGAGCAGCGCCACAAGTTCCTCACCGAGCAGCTCACCGACCTCACGAACACCCGCAAAGACCTGCTCACGATCATCGACGAGATCGACGAGAAGATGCAGGACATCTTCGGCAGCGCCTTCGAAGACACGAAGGCGGCGTTCAACACGGTCTTCCCGATCCTGTTCCCGGGCGGCACCGGCAGCATCCACCTGACCGATCCCGAGAACATGCTCACGACCGGCATCGAGGTCACGGTGAAGCCGGCGGGCAAGAAGATCGAGCGGCTGTCGCTGCTCAGCGGCGGTGAGCGCTCGCTCGCCGCGGTCGCCCTGCTGATCGCGATCTTCAAGGCCCGCCCCAGCCCGTTCTACATCATGGACGAGGTCGAGGCGGCGCTCGACGACGCCAACCTCGGTCGCCTGCTGACGATCTTCCAAGACCTGCGCCAGTCATCCCAGCTCATCGTCATCACGCACCAGAAGCGCACGATGGAGATCGCGGATGCCCTCTACGGCGTCAGCATGCGCGCCGACGGCATCAGCGCGGTCGTCGGCCAGCGGGTCGCTCAGCAGGCCGACTAGCGGCATCCATTGGATTCCGGGCGCTGCCCGGGGTACCGTGCACAGGTGAAGATTCTCCCGGTTTCCCTCCTCGTCGTCGCGGCGCTTGCCCTCGGGGGCTGTGCGCCCGAGCCGGTTGCCACGCCCGAACCGACCGTGTCATCGACTCCGTCTCCGACTCCGTCGGCCGAAACCAGCACGCCGACGCCGACCTCGACAATCGTCAGCGGCTGGTCGGAGTGCCCGGGAATCGTCTCGCGTCTGAACGACTCGGCGCCGGACGGCACGACCTACGTCGAGATCGAGCCGGAAGCGTTCGACGTTCAGGCCGTCGGTGCGGCCGCGTTGACGAAGGCATGCGTCGTCGACGTCGTGGTCTCCGGCGAGCCGGTGACGTGGGCGATCATTCCGGGAGCGCGGTCGATTTCGGACGAGGTGGTCCGGGAGCTTCTCGGCGACGGTTTCGCTTCCAAGGGCGGCGGCGTGTACGCGAACAACCTGACGGGTCACGGCGTTCTCGTGAAGTTCTACGGAACGGGCGCGACCCTCGACGAGGCGCTCAAGCTGCCGCGGGTGTTCGGCGACCACAAGACGTCGCTCGTGTTCATGTCGACCTACATCATCTCCTAGCGATAGCCGTGCGGGCTCGCCTAGCTCGTTTCCGCTCGCGACCACGCGACCCCGAGTTCGAATCGGGAGCGCACGTCGTGATAGTCCATAGCGGCGGTGATGCGGCGTTGCACGGTGCGCAGGCTGAGACCGAGCGTCTCGGCGATCGTCGCGTCGGGCATCCCTCGGGCCAGTAGCGCGAGTACCGGTTGCCAGCCTTCGTCATCGAACGGGTAGTCGACCCCGCGTTCCCAATAGGTTTCGGCGAGCAGAGATACGGCCTGAACGATTGCGGGATGCTGCACGATAACGATGCTCGATGGCGGATGCTCGCCCCAGGTCAGCGGTAGCGCGCACAGCACCCCGGGGTCGGCGTACACCCAGCTCGGCACGCTCGGCACGATTCGGATGCGCGCACCGGCGGAGCTCAAGCAGGTCGAGCATGGCGCGGTCCTCGTCCGAGGTCAGCACCGAGGCGGGAAGCACCGCGCGACGTCCGCCGGCGAGAGCCGCTCGCGCCGGCATCGGTCATGGAGGTCAGGATGACTTTCCTGAGCACGGTGAGGTCCGGATAGAGGTTGAGGGGTCGCTGCGGCGGATGGGTCTGGGCGTAGCGACCCCAGGCATGCCACTGGGCGTCGTGACCATGCACGATCTCGATCCACGATGGCGCGCCAGGCTCGGCCGTTCCGAGCTCCCAGTCCCTGGTAAGCGCAGCAACGGCTGTCGTTGTCTCGACGAGTGCGGCGAGCCGTTCTGCTCCTCGCCGAGTACCGTCGTGGTAAGCGCGGTGATGACCCGGTCGGGTGGGAGCGCATCGATCCGGCCGTCTGCAGTGCGATGAGCCCGTCTGCTTCCAGCGACTCGAGAATCTGTGCGAGGCCCTCTTTCGGCATCGATTCGAAGGCCGCGAGTTCGGATGACCGTGGCCGCCCGAGTGCGGTACAGGGTGCGCAGAACGCGCAACGCTCCCGCGCTTGCGAGCGAGGCCTTCAGCGGCTCGTGTCCCATTGCAGTCATGTCCTAATAGTGCCATCACTCCATGGCTATGCTGGCGCGAAGATGACAACTCTTGCACCGGCACTGACCGAGTTTGCGCGCGCGGAGTATGCGCACGTGGTCGCCGCCGTGGGCTCGCGCACCGGAAATCATCCGGGCGCCGCAGACGCCGTGCACGACGCCATCGTTCGGCTTCTGTCTTCGGCGCACGCGCCGGAGCCAAGAAACCTTGCGGCCTGGATTACCGTGGTCGCCAGTAATCGGGCGCAAGACGTGCGTCGAAAGCATGCCGCGGAGTCGAGGGCATATCGACGAGCGGGAATCGATCCGTCCGCCGAATTCCCCGACCCTGCCGAGCTCGCCACTGCCGATCTGACGACCGCACTCAATAGCCTTCCGAGTCGGCAACGGCAGATCTGCGTGCTCTACTACTTCGCCGATGTGTCGGTTGACGACATTGCCGACGAACTCGGGGTGAGCGCGGGAACCGTGAAGACCCACCTGCACCGGGCGCGCCACAACCTCGCGCACTCCCTAGCCGCCGCCTAACGGGCTCGCGGGGGTGAGTGCCATACCCTTGACGCATGGCATCGTGGTCGCTCTCGGGCGCGCTCAAGGGCATGTTCGCTCGCGCAACGATCGACGACAGCACCTGGGACGACCTCGAAGACGCCCTGATCTCCGCCGACTTCGGGCCCGACATCACCGACTCCGTCATCGACGAGCTTGCGAGCGAGCGTCGCCAAGTACCGCACGACCGATCCCGCAGACCTGAAGCGGATGCTCCGCGAGAGCCTCGAGGAACGCCTCGCCCGCCTCGACCCCACGCTGAAGCTCAGCGCGCGCCCCGCCGTGGTGCTCGTGGTCGGCGTCAACGGGGTCGGCAAGACGACGACGATCGGCAAGTTCGCCAAGTTCCTCACCAACTACGGGCGCACGGTCGTCGTGGGGGCGGCAGACACCTTCCGGGCCGCGGCCGTCGAGCAGCTGGCGACGTGGGCCGAGCGCGGGGGAGCCGCGATCGTCGAGCCGCAGCAACAGGGTCAGGATCCGGCATCCGTCGCCTTCCAGACCGTCGAGCGCGCGCAACGCGAGGGCATCGAGATCGTGCTCATCGACACCGCCGGGCGCCTGCAGACCAAGAGCGGGCTCATGGACGAGCTCGGCAAGATCCGCCGCGTGCTCGAGAAGCAGGTGGAGATCGCCGAGGTGCTGCTCGTGCTCGACGCGACGACCGGCCAGAACGGGCTCGCGCAGGCGGAGGCGTTCATCGAGCACGCCGGGGTCACCGGGCTCGTGCTCACCAAGCTCGACGGCTCGGCCAAGGGCGGCTTCGTGCTCGCGGTTCAGGAGAAGACGGGCATCCCGATCAAGCTCGTCGGTCAGGGCGAGGGCATCAACGACCTGACCGGATTCACTCCGCACGTTTTCGTGCAGGGACTCCTAGGCTAAGCAACATGAAAACTACTCGCGGAGTGATTCCGCTCGTCGCCGCCGTCGTCGGCGTCGTCGTGCTCGGCTGGTCGTTCGTCGACGGGAATCTCCGCGGCCCTGCCGGCGGCGGATCTGGTGCGCTGCCCTACAGATCGTGTTCCTCGTCGCGCTCGCCGTGGTTCTGGCATCCGCGATTCTGGCGATCGTCAACCTGGTCAAGAAGCGCTCGATCGTGCTGGCGCGTCGTCACGCTCGTGATCGCGGCCGTTCCGCTCGTCGCCGTGATCGTGATCTGGCGATCTGAACGCCGGTCTCGGCCGCGGGCTAGGAGCCGTTCGCGAGCTTGTGCGCCGCGCTGTAGTCGAGGTAGTGCTCGGCGTTGGCGAGGATGCCAGCCCGCTCCTCGTCCGTCAGCTCGCGTCGCACCTTGCCCGGGTACTCCCGCGACGAGTGATCCGGGCGGCACGACGGTGCCCTCGAGAACGACGGCGCCGGCGGCGACGAGCGATCCGGCGCCGATCACCGACCCGTTGAGCAGCGTCGCGCCCATGCCGATCAGGCAGTCGTCTTCGACGGTGCAGCCGTGCAGGATCGCGAGGTGCCCGACGCTGACGCCGCGCGCCGATCGTGGTGGGCACGCCGGCGTCGCAGTGCACGGTGACGTTGTCTTGCAGGTTGCTGCGCTCGCCGATGGTGATCGAGTCGGTGTCGCCGCGCAACACAGCACCGTAGAACACGCTCGCGCGGTCGTGCAGCGTCACCCGACCGATCAGGGTGGCGTTCGGCGCGACCCATGCGGAGTCGGCTACTTCGGGCGTGTGGTCGTCGAACGGCACGATGAGGGGCATGGGCCCATTAAACTAGCTAGACCATGGCCATCTTCGGAAACCTCACCGACCGTCTCGCCGAGACCTTCAAAAACCTGCGCGGCAAGGGCAAGCTCAGCCCCGCGGATGTCGACGCGACGGTCCGCGAGATCCGCCGCGCCCTGCTCGACGCCGACGTCGCCCTCGAGGTCGTCAAGGAGTTCACCGGCCGGGTGCGCGAGCGTGCCCTCGGCGACGAGGTATCCAAGTCGCTCAACCCCGCCCAGCAGGTCGTGCAGATCGTCAACGACGAGCTCGTGACGATTCTCGGTGGCGAGTCGCGGCGCATCCAGTTCGCCAAGCAGCCGCCGACCGTCATCATGCTCGCGGGCCTTCAGGGTGCGGGTAAGACGACGCTCGCCGGCAAGCTCGCGAAGTGGCTCAAGTCCGAGGGCCACACCCCGATGCTGGTCGCCGCCGACCTTCAGCGCCCCAACGCCGTCACTCAGCTTCAGGTGGTGGGCGAGCAGGCCGGCGTTCCCGTGTTCGCTCCCGAGCCGGGCAACGGCAAGGGCGACCCGGTCAAGGTCGCGAAAGACGCGCTCAAGCACGCCAAGACCAAGCAGTACGACACGGTCATCGTCGACACCGCCGGCCGCCTCGGCGTCGATGCCGAGCTCATGAAGCAGGCCAGCAACATCCGCAAGGCCGTCGACCCCGACGAGGTGCTGTTCGTCATCGACGCGATGATCGGTCAGGATGCCGTCACCACGGCCCGCGCGTTCCAGGAGGGTGTCGACTTCACCGGTGTCGTGCTCACCAAGCTCGACGGTGACGCGCGCGGTGGTGCCGCGCTGTCGGTCGCGAGCGTCACCGGTCGCCCGATCATGTTCGCGTCGACGGGCGAGACGCTGGACGACTTCGAGCCGTTCCATCCCGACCGCATGGCCAGCCGCATCCTCGACCTCGGTGACATCCTCACCCTCATCGAGCAGGCGCAGAAGAACTTCGACGAGGAAGAGTCGCGCAAGGTCGCCGAGAAGTTCGCGACCGACACCTTCACGCTCGACGACTTCCTCGGCGCAGATGCAGCAGCTCAAGAACATGGGCAACATCAAGAGCATGCTCGGGATGCTGCCGGGCGCCAAGGGCATGCGCGAACAGCTCGACAACTTCGACGAGCGAGAGATCACGCGCACCGAGGCGATCATCCAGTCGATGACGAAGCAGGAGCGCACCCAGCCCAAGGTGCTCAACGGCTCGCGCCGCGTGCGCATCGCGAAGGGCTCAGGCACGACGGTCACCGAGGTGAACGCCCTCGTCAACCGCTTCGATCAGGCCGCGAAGATGATGAAGACCGTCGCCAAGGGCGGGATGCCGCAGATGCCCGGCATGGGCCCGATCCCCGGGCGCCAAGTTCGGCGGCCCGAAGCAGGTCAAGAAGAAGAGCTCGAAGTCGGGCAACCCCGCCAAGCGGGCGGCGGAGAACGCGGCGCATCGCCGCGGGCGAGGCGGCGAAGCCGGCCGCAGCGGGCTCGGGCTTCGGGCTCGGCGCTGCGAAGGCGGCCGGAGCCGGCGGGCCCGAGCGAGGAAGAGCTCGCGAGCCTGCAGAAGTTCCTCGGGCGGTAGCGCCAGCGGAATTCGCGGGTAGCGTGGAAGCATGACTTCTCGCCCCGTTCGTATCGGTGTCCAGCTTCAGCCGCAGCACGTTCTCTACCCGAAGATTCGCGACACGGTTCGCGCCGTCGAAGACATGGGCGCCGACATCCTGTTCAACTGGGATCACTTCTTCCCGCTCTACGGCGACAAGGACGGATTGCACTTCGAGGCGTGGACCGAGCTCGGTTCGTGGGCCGAACTGACCAGCCGCATCGAATTCGGCACGCTCGTCAACTGCAACAGCTACCGCAACGCCGACCTTCAGGCCGACATGGCCCGCACGCTCGACCACATCTGCGGGTGGCCGCTTCATCTTCGGCACCGGTTCGGGCTGGTTCGAGCGCGACTACGACGAGTACGGCTACGAGTTCGGCACGGCGGGCAGCCGCCTGGATGACCTCGCCGAGGCTCTCCCGCGCATCGAGGCACGCTGGGCGAAGCTGAACCCGGCGCCGACGCGCAAGATCCCCGTGATGATCGGCGGCGGCGGCGAAAAGAAGACCCTGCGTCTGGTCGCCAAGCACGCCGACATCTGGCACAGCTTCACCCCGGTCGACGACTTCGAGCGCAAGCTGGGCATCCTCGCCGAGCACTGCGACGCGGTCGGTCGCGACATCTCCGAAATCGAGCTCTCGCACGAGCAGCAGAAGAAGACGCTCGACGGCGCGGATGCCCTGCGCGAGCACGGCGTGACGCTCTTCACGCTCGGCATCAACGGGCCCGACTACGACCTCGACATCGTCAAGCAGTGGCTGACCTGGCGCGACGAGCAAAACGCCTGAGTTCGCAAGGGTGCTGAGGCGGTGCTGTGGTTGTGCCCTGCCATAGTTCGGCGGGTTTCGGTCATCGTGCCGACCGGCACGCTCCGACGTGGGTGGCGAGAACTAACCTGAGCGCATGACTGAAACACCCGGCGAAACCCGGTTGAGCCCGCTGGTGCTCGTCGCCATCCTTGTAACGATCCTCGCGTGGGCCAGCGCCTTCATCGTGATCCGCGGAGCGGGTCCGCACTTCACCGGCGGCGCGCTCGCCCTCGGGCGCATGATCGTCGGCGCGATTGCTGCTCGGCGTCGTCGTGCTCCTGAGCCGTCGCTGGGTTCGCCCCACCCGGCGCGAGTGGTTGCTCGTGCTCGGCTACGGGGTCGCTTGGTTCGGTGCGTACAACGTCGCTCTCAACATCGCCGAGCACACGCTCGACGCGGGCACGACCGCGATGATCGTCAACATCGGTCCGATCCTGATCGCGCTCGGCGCCGGAGTGTTTCTGGGTGAGGGCATTCCCAAGTGGCTCGCCATCGGAGCCGGGGTCGCATTCGTCGGTGTCGTGCTCATCGGACTCGGCAGCGGTGCCGCGTTTCGGTGACGGAGTCGGTGTGTTCTGGGCGCTGGTCGCCGCGGTCACCTACGCGATCGGCGTGCTCCTCCAGAAGCCGGCCATCAAGCGGCTGCCCGCCGCGCAGGTCACCTTTCTCGGCGCGACCTTCGGCATGATCGCCTGCCTGCCGTTCGCGGGAGAGCTCATTTCTGGCCTTGCGGATGCCCCGGCATCCGCAATTCTCGGCGTCGTGTATCTCGGGGCCGTACCCACCGCGCTCGCCTTCAGCACGTGGGCGTACGCGCTCAGCCACATGCCCGCCGGACAACTCGGCGTGACCACCTACGTGGTGCCGCCGATCGTGATCGTGCTCGGGCTCATCGTGTTCGGCGAGGTGCCAGCGCCGCTCGCAATCGTCGGCGGTGGCGGTCTGTCTGGTCGGGGTCGCGCTGTCGCGCCGGCGCACCCGCACTCGTGCGGCCGCTTAGCCGTTTCTTGAACGGCCAAAAGCATGGCAGAATAGCCAGTCGAGTCCTGTGACGTCCGACCCTCTAATCAGACGCACGTGGAATCCATCAGAGCTTTTGTGCCGAGTGTGCCCCCACGCTCACGGCTAGCGGTTCGCCACCAACACTTAACTCAAGGAGAATTGTGGCTGTAAAGATTCGTTTGAAGCGCATGGGCAAGATCCGTGCACCGTACTACCGCGTCGTCGTCGCCGACTCGCGCACCAAGCGCGACGGTCGCTCGATCGAGGAAATCGGCAAGTACCACCCGACCGAAGAGCCCTCGGTCATCGAGATCAACTCGGAGCGCGCGCAGTACTGGCTCGGCGTCGGCGCACAGCCGTCCCCGCAGGTCGAGGCGCTGCTGAAGCTCACGGGCGACTGGGGCATCTTCAAGGGCGAGAAGGGTGCCAAGAGCACCGTCAAGTTCAAGGAAGCCAAGGTCGAGTTCCAGGCCGACGAGAAGAAGAAGCCGGTTCTCAAGCCCAAGGCCGAGAAGCCCGTCGTCGAGGAGAAGGTCGCTGACGCTCCCGCTGACGAGGCCGCAGGAGGTCGTTGAGGCATCCGCCGAGGCAGAGGCCGTCGTTGAGGCTCCCGCAGCCGACGAGGCCGCAGTTGAGGCTGAGGCACCCGCGAGGCTGAGGCACCCGCTGCCCCCGCCGAAGACCGCCGCCCCGGCCGCCGACGAGGCGCCTGCTGAGGCAGCCGCCGACGACGCAGACAAGGCCTAGTCTTGCTCGCACCCGCTCTCGAACACCTCGTCAAGGGGATCGTCGATCACCCTGACGAGGTGCAGGTCGTGGCGAAGAATTCACAGCGCGGCGAGGTACTCGAGGTGCGCGTGCACCCCGAAGATCTCGGACGTGTTATCGGTCGTGCCGGTCGCACGGCGAAGGCGCTTCGCACCCTGATCACGGCTCTTGCCGACGGTCGTCGGGTGCGCGTCGACGTCGTCGACACCGACTTCTAGGCCGTGTCCGCCCAGAAAGCCCCGCAGCCCAAGAACACCGAACTGCGTGTGGGTCGGTTGACGAAAGCCCACGGACTCAAGGGCGCGATCAAGGTCGAGCTCTACACGGATGCCCCGGAGCGACGCTTCGTTCCGGGCGCCGTGTTCGCCCTGCAGGTGCCGACGGACTCGCCGTGGCACGGCAAGACCATCGAACTCGTCGAGCTGAAGTTCTACAACGCTCAGCCGGTCGCGTTCTTCAAGGACATCTCGGACCGCACGACGGCCGAGTCCCTCATCAAGGCGATCCTCTGGATCGATCAGGATCTCGATGCTGCCCCCGATGAGGAAGACGCCTGGTTCGATCACCAGCTCGTCGGGCTCACCGTGCTGCGCGACGGCACCCCCGTGGGAACGGTCAGCCAGGTCGACCACCTGCCAGCGCAGGATCTTCTCACCGTGGCGACGAGCTCGGGTGACGTGCTTGTTCCGTTCGTGAAGGCGATCGTGACATCCGTCGACATCGAGGCCGGCACGATGACGGTCACGCCGCCGCAGGGTCTCTTCGAGGAACTCCCCGACGACGAGCCCGAGGCTGACGCAGCGGCTCCGGCCCCGACTGACTAGTTCCCAGTCCCGCCCGTCCGCCACGCCCACGCCCCGCCACGCCCGCCGCCGCCCCGCCCGCACCACCGTTGCGGAGGATGACGCGCCGTGCCTCGGTATCTGCGGGCGCGGCCCACGGTGCGCCGTCCTCCGAATCGGCTAGTGCACCAGACCGGCCCGACGGTGCACGGTGCTCCACAGGTGCTCGCGGCGTTCGATTAGCGCCCCTGACCGTCAGCTCCACGAGCATCCACTCGTTGATGACGTGCTCGTAGCTGACCCTGATCACGAGATAGCCCAGCCGCAGCAGCGCCAGGTCACGGGTGCGATCGGCGTGGAACGAGGTCGAGCCGTCATGCCATTCCCGCCCATCGGCCTCGACGATGAGCCGGTCGCCGATGAGGAGGTCGACGCGCCCGACTCCCGGGATCGTGACCTGCGATCGGATGCTCGCGCCGAGCGCCGTGAGCCGGAGCCGACAGAGCGTCTCGAGCCCCGACTCGCTTGCCGCGTCGACTTCGTCGAGCACGGTGCCGAAACGCGTCGGGAGGCTGGTGACTATTCGTCGAAGGATTGCACCAGTTAGTTTGCGTTGATTGAGCGCCGAGTCGATGATTGCGATCGCGCTCTCTCGATCGCAGCAGAGAAGCACTTGGCGAATCAGCGTGTCGACTGGCTCGATAGTTTGCGCCTCGTCCCTCCATCGTGCGGAGGTCCAATGCGCGACAACTCCCGTGAGTTCGCCGGGCCGATGACCCGCGTGGTGGGGAAGTCCGACGTGCAGGATGTCTGACTCGCCGGGAACCCACAACCCGCGGCTCCGTGCGGCAGAGATGCAGGCGAGCCGGCCACCAACGCTGACGGCCCGGACGACGTCGGCCGGGGCATCCGGAACGCAGACCCACCCCTTGCGCACGCGCCGCAGTTCGCCTCGGGCGATTGCCGCGCGCACTCTCGCGGTTGTCACACCGATGCGGCGCAGCGCGACTATTCGTGCAACGCCACCCAGGCGGCGAACTTCGGCACGCACGGATTCCATCGGTTGAGGATGTGCGACGACGGCAGAGTCGCGACCGCGCATCCCGAATCCGGTCGACTCGGCGGTCTCCTCCACCGTTGTGGAGGACGGCACGCCGCGCGGTGGTCGCGGCACCGGCGGCGCCCGGCGCGCCGTCCTCCCGAACGGCGGGCGCCATTGGGCGGGGGTAGCGGGACGGATGCCAGTAACGCGCGGCCGCCCGATAGTGTCGAGTCGTGCGCATCGACATCGTGACGATCTTTCCCGAGTTCTTCGGCGTGCTCGACGTGTCGCTGCTCGGCAAAGCGCGCGAGCGCGGCCTCATCGAGATGGGCGTGCACGACCTGCGTGACTTCACCCACGACAAGCACCGCACCGTGGATGACACGCCATACGGCGGAGGCGCCGGCATGGTGATGCGTCCCGAGCCGTGGGGTGACGCGCTCGATGCCGTCGTGACGGACGCGGCATCCGTCGTCATCTTCCCGTCCCCCGCGGGGGAGCGGTTCACTCAGGCGACGGCGCGCGAGCTCAGCACCGCCGGGCAACTCGTGTTCGCCTGCGGCCGGTACGAGGGCATCGACCAGCGGGTCGTCGAGTATGCGGCATCCCGAGCGGTGGTTCGCGAGATCAGCCTCGGCGACTACGTGCTCAACGGCGGCGAGGTCGCCGCGATGGCGATGATCGAGGCGATCGGCCGTCTGGTGCCTGGCGTCATCGGCAACCCGGAGAGCCTCGACGAGGAGAGCCACGAGGATGGCCTGCTCGAGTATCCGAGCTACACGAAACCGGCCGAGTGGCGGGGGATGCCGGTTCCTCCCGTACTGACGAGCGGCAACCACGGTGCCATCGCGAAGTGGCGTCACGAGCAGCAGCTGGAGCGCACGGCCCGCGTTCGCCCCGACCTGCTTGAGAATCGCGAGGAACGATGAGGTTCTGGTACTGGTCTCAGCCTGCCGTCGCCGTCGTGCTGCTGGGTTTCACGATCTACACGCTCGTCAACTTCATCTGGCTCGACTCCGAGGGGTTGCCCTCGATCCAGTTCGCCGTGAACGGCGGGTTCGTCTTCCCCGGGATGCTGCTGTCGTTGGGGGTCAGTCAGCTCGGTGCTCGCGCGCCGCAAGCCGCGAACCGTGAGTCGTGCAGAGCGGATCCTGTTGTCGGTCGAGTACGCGCTACTCGCCGTACTCATCGTGACATCACTCGACCAGTCGCTGCTGACGTTCGGCATTCTGCTCTGGCCGCTGCTGATCATCGTGGCGATCGTGATCTCGATCGTGATTGCCACCACGAGTTCGCGTATCAGGGAGCGCTAAGAATCAGCGGTCCGTCGTCGGTGACCGCGACGGTGTGCTCGAAGTGGGCGGCGCGCGACCCGTTGTCGCTGCGCAGTGTCCAGCCGTCGTCGTCGGTGTAGAGCTTCTTGGTGGTCAGCATGAACCACGGCTCGATCGCGAAGACGAGGCCGGCCTGAAGCGGAAACCCGCGGCCGCGCTTGCCGTCGTTGGGCACGTGGAGGTCGCCGTGCATGACCCGACCGACGCTGTGGCCGCCGAAGTCGAGGTTGACCTTGAGTCTGGCGGCGCGCGCGACATCCCCGATTGCCGCCGAGACGTCGCCCATGCGGTTGCCGATGGTCGCCGCGGCGATTCCGGCGTCGAGCGCGCGCGAGGTGGTCTCGATGAGCGCGAGGTCCTCGTCGCGCGGGGTGCCGACGACGAAGCTGATCGCCGAGTCGCTGACCCAGCCGTCGACGGATGCCGCGAAGTCCAGTGACACGAGGTCACCGTCGCGCAGCACGTAGTCGTGTGGCAGCCCGTGCAGTGCTGCGTCGTTGACCGAGGTGCAGATCACTTTGCCGAACGGGGACGCGCCAAACGACGGGTGGTAGTCGATGTAGCAGCTCTCCGCGCCTCGCGCCTCGAATCATGTCGTGCGCGACGCGATCCAACTCGAGCAGGTTGACTCCGACCGCGGATGCCGCGGCCGTCGCCTCGAGAACGCTGGCCACGAACTTTCCGGCCGTGCGCATCCGCTCGATCTCGGCGGGGGTGCGGAGCTCGATCACGGAGCGTATGCGCCGAGTCGGTCGCGAACCAGGTCGCGCAGGGTTGCGATGAAGCGGTCGTCGCCGTCGCCCTCGTACTGGAACGCGCGGTGCAGCAGCGCATCACCGATTTCGACGACAACCTCGATCTCGAATTCGAACGCGTCGGATGCCGCGAAGCCGTAGTTGTTCACGAGCAGCTCGGTGAAGCGGCGCGAGATCGACGTCGTGGTGCCGACCTCGGGCTGGATGAAGCGCTCGTCGATGACCTCGCCGAAGCGCACGGCACGGAAGCCCGGCTCGGTACGAGCGAGTGTGGCGTAGGCGTCGATGATGGCGTCGGCGGCCGTCTCCCAGTCACCGTCCGCGCCCGCTGCGACGTGCACGCTCGCCACGAACCGCTCGAGGTTGCGGGCGGCTAGCGCGCGCAGCAGCGACTGAATGTTGGGGAAGTAGCGGTAGACCACGCCCACGCTCGATGAGGAGCTGGTGGCAACATCACTCGTCGTGAGTCCGTCGATTCCGTGCTGGTCGATGAGCGCGGCTGCCGCATCGAGCAGGTTGGTGATTCGCTCGGTGGATCGCTGCTGAACGGGCTCGGTGCGGACGGTGAGTGTGGTGGCGGAAAGATCCGCACGGGGGTTCATCTGGTAAAGCTCCTTATAGGACAATGTCGTGTCACGATACCCCGAGCACCTTTCAGCGGGCTGTGTGGCACGGCGCGCGGGAAATATGCGAGAATTATCTTTCGTGCCTACCGCCGGCTCTGCCACAGGGGTTTCGGTGTTTCTAGTCCGGCACACATTCACACTTCCAGATCTACTGAGCAGCGCGTTCGACCTGTGGCGGGCGCAGAGAGCGAAACACCATGCATATCCTTGACGGCGTCGACGCGGCATCCCTCAAAGACAACATTCCCGACTTCCGTGCCGGTGACAACGTGAAGGTTCACGTGAACATCATCGAAGGCACCCGCGCCCGCATCCAGGTCTTCCAGGGTGTCGTCATCGGCCGCTCCGGCGAGGGCGTGCGCGAGACGTTCACCGTTCGCAAGGTGAGCTTCCAGGTCGGCGTCGAGCGTACCTTCCCGGTGCACTCCCCGATCATCGACCACATCGAGCTGGTCACCCGCGGCGACGTGCGTCGCGCGAAGCTGTACTACCTCCGCGGTCTTCGCGGCAAGAAGGCCAAGATCAAGGAGAAGCGCGACTTCTAGACGCGCACGCCTCCGGGCGTTTCATGCCTTTCTGAGCTCCCAGCCGCTTATGCTTGCTGGGAGCTCAGGGGTTTAATGACACTAGATTTGGGAACGTTGCCGCCGGCGACACCACCGAAGAAGCAGGCCTCCAAGGGCCGAGGCTGGAAGATTTTCCTGCGCGACCTTCTGCTCATCTTTGTCGCGGCGCTGCTCATCTCGTTCCTGATTAAGACGTTTCTCGTGCGGTCGTTCTACATTCCGTCGTCGTCGATGGAGCAGACCCTCCACATCGACGACCGCATCATCGTCAATCAGTTGACCCCCGATCTGATTCCGCTCGAGCACGGTGATGTCGTTGTGTTCAAAGATCCGGGCGGCTGGCTTACCCCGCAGGCCCAGCCCGAGGTGAACTGGTTCGTTGGCGCCGTCGACGCCGTTCTCGCTTTCGTCGGTCTGAGCGCGCCAGACAGCAACGATCACCTCATCAAACGCATCATCGGGATGCCGGGCGACACGGTCGTCTGCTGCAACGACTTTGGCCAGCTCACCGTCAATGGGGTTCCGCTCGAGGAGCCGTACACGACCCTGCCTGCCGGGGTCACGAAGGCGACCCGGGATGACTTCGAGGTGACGGTTCCCGACAACTCGCTCTGGGTCATGGGTGACAATCGCTACAACTCGGCCGACTCGACCGCGCATCGCAACGACCCGAGCGGCGGTTTCGTGCCGATCGACAACGTGGTGGGCCGCGCGCTGCTCATCAGCTGGCCGATCGACCGCTGGACCTGGCTCGACAACTATCCCGTGACCTTCGCGGGCGTGGACAAGTAGCGTGGCCGTCGCCGATCCGACCCTCGATGTCGAGCGTGCTCTGCACCGCGACGGGGTTGCGCTTCGTGATCGGATGCGACGAGGTCGGCCGCGGCGCGATCGCGGGCCCAGTCGCCGTGGGACTGTCGGTCGCGGCGGCGGGTGTGGGCGAGCATCCTGCCGGCCTGCGCGATTCGAAGCTGCTGAGCGAGAAGCGCCGCGAGGAGATGTCGCCGCTGGCGGCCGAGTGGTCGCTGCACTCCGCGGTCGGTCTCGCGAGCGCCGACGAGGTCGACTCGATCGGGATCATGGCGGCACTGGGGCTCGCCGGTTTGCGCGCGCTCACCCAGCTGCACGAGCAGGGGGCGAGCATCCACGAGAGCGTTGTGCTGTTGGACGGGTCGCACGACTGGCTGACGCCGGCGTTGAGCAAGCCGCCGCGGGTGGTCACGCAGGTGAAGGCCGACCGCGACTGCGCGAGTGTTGCCGCGGCATCCGTGATCGCGAAAGTGCACCGCGATCGCATCATGCGTGAACTGGATGCCGTGTTCCCCGGCTACGGCTGGGCCGGCAACAAGGGCTACGGGTCGACGGAGCACTTCGCGGCGATCGCGGAACTCGGTGCGAGCGACATCCACCGTCGCACGTGGTTGCACGAGCGCACGGCCGGTTGACTAGAGCGCAAAGCGCTCAGAGCCCCCGCACATCCGCGATCCTGCGATCGAGGTGTCGCTGTTCTGCAGCGTTCGCGGTGAGTTCGCGAGCGCGCGCCAAAGCCGTGATCGCGTCATCCGCTCGACCCGATCGCGCGAGCAACTCGCCTCGTGCTGCGTGATACAGGTGGTACGCGTCGAGTCCTTCTGTGCTGGCAAGAAGCGTGAGACCCGCGTCGGGCCCGTCGGCCATGGCGAATGCGACCGCACGATTGAGCGCGACGACTGGTGAGCCGGTCATCGCCAGTAGCTGGGTGTACAGCCCGGCGATCGCCGACCAATCGGTATCGGCCGCTGAGCGGGCGTTTGCGTGGTGCGAGGCGATGAGAGCCTGCACCTGAAAGACGCCGGGCCGCATGCGGGACATCGCCCTGGCCAGCACCGTGTTGCCCTCGCCGACGAGGTCGAGATCCCACGCTCTGCGGTCCTGTTCTTCGAGAAGCACCAGCTCACCGAGAGCATCTCCGCGAGTTGTCGCGCGCGAGTGGTGGAAGAGTTCGAGCGCGAGCAAGCCCTCCACCTCGGCATTGTCGGGCAGCAGTGCGAGCGTGCGCCGTGTCAAGCGGATGGACTCCTCGGCAAGGTCGACCCGCACCAGCTGGTCTGAGGCTCGCGCGAGGTAACTCTCGTTGAACACCAAGAGCAGTACCCGGAGCAGGGCATCGACGCGGTCATCTAGCTGCGCCGGTATAGACAGTGGGATGCCAGCGAGCCGAATCTTGCGCTTGGCCCGCACGATCCGTTGCGCGAGAGTCGCTTCCGGTACGAGGTAGGCCGCGGCAATTTCGGCCGTCGTCAACCCCCCGGCCAGTCGCAGGGTCAGTGCGACCTGAGCATCCGGGTCGAGGGCTGGGTGGCAGCAGAGCAACAGCAGACGAAGGCTTTCGTCGCCCACCTCGCTGTCGTCCACGATAAGTTCCTCCTGGGGTTCTTGTGGTGGTTCGGGCCGCGAGCTCGTGCGCTGCAGCGAGCGTGCGGCGGCGTGCACTCGCTTCGCGCCGCAGACGGTCGATCGCGCCGTTGCGCGCGACCGTGTACAGCCATGCGGCCGGATTGCTCGGGATGCCGCGGGCCGCCCAGTTCTCGACGGCCTCGACGAGGGCATCCTGCACCGCTTCGTCGGCGAGGTCTAGGTCGCCAAACCGGCGCGCGAGGAGGGCCAGCACTCGGCCACTCTCCTCGCGCGCCAGTCGAGTGATAGCCCCAGCGACATCCATCTGTTCGGTGCCGGTCACGCCCCGTCGGGCCTGAAAGCCACAGGACGCACCTCGATGGACCCGGCGGGGATCGGAATCGCGGATGCCAGTGCGATCGCCTCGTCGAGGTCGGCCGCGGTAATGAGGTAGTAGCCGCCGAGCTGTTCCTTCGTCTCAGCGAACGGACCATCAACCACGCTCGGCTCGCCGCCCCATGGCTTACGGATCGTCGTGGCGGTCGTCGTCGGCTGGAGATTGGCCGCGCTGATCCAATGTCCGCCCTCGATGAGCTGCTGGTTGTATGCCATCCATCCGGCCATCATCTCGTCGAAGCCCGGTTCGCCCGGGGCGGGTGCTGGGTTCGACTCGTCGCCGTGGATGAGGATCATGTATTCCATATGCGTTTTCTTCTTTGTTCGCTAGACGCCGAAGGCGCCGATGATGAGGGCCATCGCGAGTACGACAGCAAGGTTGTGCCCCGAATTGATCAGGAAGAGCCGGATCGGCCTTGCCTCGAAGAGGGTCACGATGAGTGCCCTCGCCGCGGAGAGACCGAGCCACAGGAAGAACGCCGAAAAGAGCGCCCGAACGAGGAAGTCGCTCTGGAAGAAAGCGTAGGCGAGGCCCGAGACGTAGGCGATCACAAACGCGGTCGTGGCGCTAGCGACGAGCGTGATCGGGTAGACCACGGCGGGGCTGAGGGCCGTTCTCGTGTCTAAGCCCGACAGGCGACGCCACGGTTTCCCGAAGGCAGGGCCGTACCAGAGCCAGCCGATCACCATGGCGGCGATGGTCGCCAGACCGATCGCGAGGTAGTTGATGGGGACATCCATGGGGTTCATCCTTCTGCTATCAGTGCGGAGCCGGTGCTCCGCATCTGCCCTAGTGACGCAACGCATCCACGAGATCGACAGCAGGTGGCAAACTTTTTTGGGAACTAGACTCATACGCAGCATGGATGAGGACGAATTCGAAGACTACGACCGCGAGGTCGAGCTTGCGCTGTACAAGGAGTACCGCGACGTGGTGGGCCAGTTCCGCTTCGTCGTGGAGACCGAACGACGCTTCTATCTCGCCAACGAGGTGACCCTGGTTCGTCAGGACACCGAGCACGACTTCTACTTCGAACTCACAATGAACGACGTGTGGGTGTGGGACGTCTACCGCTCCGACCGTTTCGTCAAAAGCGTGCGGGTGTTGACCTTCAAAGACGTCAACGTTGAGGAGCTCTCCTCGAAGGAGCTTGAGCTCCCCAAGGAACTCGCGCTCGACGAGTAGTCGGTGATCGCCGCACTCGTCGCCGGCCTCGGGCTGGGGCTTTCCCTCATCATCGCGATCGGCGCGCAGAACGCGTTCGTGCTGCGCCAGGGGCTGCGTCGCGAGCACGTGTTTCTCGTCGTCGCGGTGTGCGCGCTCTCCGACGCCGTGCTCATCGTGGCCGGAATCGCGGGACTCGGCGCCCTCATCCACCAGGTCGAGTGGGCGCTGGTCGTCGTGCGCATCGGTGGGGCGATCTTCTTGGGCTGGTACGGCATCCGTTCGGCGCTACGAGCGCTCAAGCCGTCGACGCTGAAGGCCGACGAAGGGGGAGTCGGGATGTCCCGAGCCGCCGCCCTCGCGACGGTGCTCGCGTTGACCTGGCTCAACCCGCACGTGTACCTCGACACCGTTCTGCTCCTCGGATCGATCGGCGGAACGTACGGCGACAACCGCTGGTGGTTCGGCCTCGGTGCGATCATCGGCAGCATCGTGTGGTTCACGGCGCTCGGCTACGGAAGTCGCGCGCTACGCCCGCTGTTCGCGAAGCCGCTGTCGTGGCGCATCCTCGACGTGGTCATCGCCGTCGTGATGCTGGCGCTCGCGGTGAGCCTGATCGTGGGGCTGTTCGTGCACTAGGCGCGCGAGACGCTACTTCGCGGCGGGGTTGCTGGCCTTGCCGTCGAGCCAGAGCGTGTCTGACTCGTCGCGGTGCACCCCGTCGGTGCCGACGTGTTTCGCATCGATCTTCGGCCCGTTCTTGATGACGTGTACTAGGGCCATCCCGTGGCCGCGGCCGAGGTCGTAGTCGGTCTTCAGCCACTCGAGAATGACGCCGGCTTTCACGGTCGGGTCGTCGAAGCCTTTCGCCTTCGCGACTTCGACGAGTTGGCGCGGGGTGAGTCCGGTCTTGTCCTCGATCGTGTCGAGGTAGGCCTGAAATGACATGGGCGGCTCCTTTTCGTGCAGCAATTATCTATCCTCTTGGCGTGTCGCGACGATCGCGCGGTACATTCGAACATCTGTTCGAGTGAAAGGAGCGCACTCATGAGCGTCTTGCACGGCATCCGTGTCACCGTCTGGTTCGAGGGCGGGGTGCCATACGGCCTCGTCTGGGATGGACGCCACTACCGCGTGACCGACACTCCGACGCGTCTGGAGGATGAGATGGCCGTGCTCACCCATCCGCTCGACATCATCGGCTGGCGCTTCCAGGGCACCGACGACAACGAGGTCAGTCGCATGTTCGACATCCGTCTGCGCGGCGACGACTGGGAGCTGATGCGCTCGTACGTGTGAGGGTTTCCGCGTGTCAGCGGGCACGCAGTATTCTCGCGACCATGACTGACGACGCCGCCCTCATCGACTGGATGCTCGACACCGACCCCGCGCTGCGCTGGCGGGTCGAGCGTGACCTGGTGGGCGCTCCGCCCGAGGTGTGGCAGGCGACCGGGCGCGCGTGGCCACCGAGGGTTTCGGCGCACGACTGCTCGCGCTTCAGGATGCCGACGGCCAGTGGGCGGGCGGCGCGTTCTTTCCCGAAGGACTTCGACTTCGAGGGGCCGGAGGCCGCCCACGGCGCCGGCCAACCGTAGACGGCAACGACCTGGTCGCTCAACATCGCTCCGCGAGTGGGGGCTGGATGCCGCGGCGCTCGCCGGCACCGCCGAGAAGATCGACGCCAACAGCCGGTGGGAGTACGACGACCTGCCCTATTGGGGCGGCGAGGTGGACTGCTGCATCAACGCGTTCACGCTCGCCAACTGGGGTGTGGCTCGGTGCGGACGTCACCGGGATCGCCCAGTGGTTCATCGACCACCAACTGGCGGAGGGCGGCTGGAACTGCGAGTGGGTCGAAGGATCGATTCGATCATCGTTCATCTCGACGCTCAACTCGCTGGAGGGCATCCTGTACTACGAGAAGGCGACCGATGGTGGCGGCGAGCTGGGCGACGATCTGCGCGCCGCCCGCCATCGGGCCGAGGAGTACCTGCTCGAGCGGCGCCTGATGTACCGGCTGACCGACGGGCGAGCAGATCGCACCCTGGGTTGACCAAGTTCGCCTACCCGTTCCGCTCGTTCTACACGACGCTTCACGCCGTCGACTACTTCCGAGAGGCGTCGCTGCACGACGGCACAGCTGCCCGACCCGCGCCTGCCGACGCGATCGAGCAGCATCCGCTCCGAGCGTCAACCCGACGGCACCTGGCTCCAGGCCCGTCGCCACCCGGGTCGGGTCTGGTTCGAGGTCGACGTCGACGCCGGCGAGCCGTCCCCGTGGCTGACCTTCTACGCGACGCGAGCGCTGAAGTGGTGGGACGCCGCGCGCGGCACGCGCGAGTAGTCCTCCACAGCGCGGGCGTGCGCGGCGGCATCCCGCCGAAAGGTCGCTGCGGCCGAGAGGTCAGGGCGCGGATGCCGCGACGCTGGAGTCATGGCAGCGAAAGACGCCCTCGGGCGGCGGGGTGAAGCGATTGCGGCGCGCTTTCTCGTCTCCCGGGGCCTCGCCATCGTTGACCGCAACTGGCGGTGCCCGCAGGGCGAGATCGACCTCGTCGCCCGGGACCGCGCCGAACTCGTGTTCGTCGAGGTCAAGACGCGGTCGAGTGTCGCGTTCGGGCATCCGCTCGAGGCGGTCACGGCGACGAAGCTCGCCCGGCTGAGACGACTCGCGGCGGCGTGGTGTGAGGCGCATCCGGGGGAGCAGCCGGCTGATCCGCATCGACGCGATCGGGGTGATCGCGCCGACGTCGGGCGAGATCGAGGTCGAGCACCTGGAGCGGGTGTTTTGACGGCGTCGCTCGGGTGGGTGTGCGCTAGTGGCGCTCGGCCGCACCTACGCCGTCTCCCTGCTCGGGCTGACCGGTGCGATCGTCGAGATCGAAGCAGACCTGTCGAGCAACCTGCCCGCCTTCATCCTGATCGGCCTGCCGGATGCCGCGCTCGGCGAAGCCAAAGACCGGGTGCGCGCCGCCGCGGTCAACTCGGGCTGCGGGCTGCCCAACCGCAAGATCACCGTCAACCTGTCGCCCGCGGCCCTGCCGAAACATGGCTCCGGATTCGACCTCGCGATCGCGCTCGCCGCGCTTGCTGCCGCTGGCACCATCAGCGCCGAATCGATCGATCGCGTGTTGCACCTCGGCGAACTCGGACTCGACGGCCGCCTTCGACCGATCAACGGCATCCTGCCCGCGGTGCTGGCTGCCTCGCGCGCCGGCTTCGATCAGGTCATGGTGCCGACCGGCAACGCGGATGAAGCGGCGCTCGTACCGGGCGTGCGGGTGATCCCGGTCGCGTCGTTGCGGGATGCCGCGATCTGGCACGGTGGCGAGTTCGAACCAGAGCCGGTCGAAGCCATCACGCGCGCCGCGGCTTCCGACGACGACAACGAGACGACGGGCGACCTCGCCGACGTGATCGGAAACCCCGACGCGATCGAGGCGATGATCGTTGCGGCGGCGGGCGGCCATCACGCGTTCCTGCTTGGCCCGCCGGGTGCTGGCAAGACGATGCTCGCCGCGCGCCTTCCTGGGCTGCTGCCCGATCTCGGCCCCCGCGCCGCGCTCGAGGTCAGCTCGATCCGCTCGCTCGCTGGACTCCCGGTGGGGCGGTCGCTGTCGCGTCGTCCGCCGTTCGAGGCCCCGCACCACACCGCGACGGCCGCGGCTCTGGTCGGCGGCGGGAGCGGGCAGATTCGTCCGGGGGCGGCGGCGCGGGCATCCGACGGCGTGCTCTTTCTCGATGAGGCCCCCGAGTTCAGCCCCGCAGTGCTCGACGCCCTCCGTCAGCCGCTCGAGTCCGGGCTGATCACGATCCATCGGGCCAACGCGGTCGCCACGTTTCCCGGGCGGTTCCAGCTCGTGATGGCGGCGAACCCGTGCCCGTGCGGGCAGTACGGTGCACGCGACTCCGAGTGCACCTGTCCGCCGAGCGCTCGGCGGCGGTATGTGGGGCGGCTGTCCGGTCCGCTGCTGGATCGCATCGACATCCAGTTGCGCGTGCAGCGCATCACCGCGGCGCAATTGCGGGTCGCGCACGAGACCCGCGGCACGACGACGGCGGATGCCCGCACTCGCGTGATCGCCGCCCGGGACGCGGCGGCGGCGCGACTAGCCGACACCCCGTGGCGACTCAACTCTGAGGTGCCTGGCGCGTGGCTACGCGGGCCGGGCGTGCGGCTCGCGCCGTCCGTGACCCAGTCGATCGACCGCGCCCTCGAACGCGGCGGAATCACGATGCGCGGCTACGACCGCGTGCTGCGGCTCGCGTGGACGATCGCGGATCTTGCGGGCGACGCCAGCCCGACCGCCGCCCAACTGGGGCAGGCGCTGTATCTGAGGAGGGCGATGTCGACGTGAGCATGTTCGGACTGAAAGAGGCCGAGGTCGCCGAACTGGTGCGCGCGGTCGCCGGCCGAGACCTCGATCGGGAGGCGATCGAAGAACGCTTCGCCCGCGCCACCTGGACCGGAATCGCCGAGCCCGGCGACCGAGTCGCCGGCGCCGTCATCGCCGCGATCGGAGCACCCCACGCGCTCACCGCGGTCGTCGAACGCTGGCCCGCCGAGCGACTGGCAGCCGAGCTCGGCGAGAACGGAGCGATCACCGACGGCGACCTCGGTCAGGGCCTCGACCGCTGGATGCCGCGGCTCAACTCCGGCGCCGCCCTCATCGCCCTGCGCCAGGCTGCGCGCGCAGGGGCCGTCCTCCGCATCCCCGGGGACGACCTCTGGCCCACCGGCGTCGACGACCTCGAACACTTCGCCCCGATCGCCCTATGGACCCGCGGCACAGACGCCGCTCTGCGCGCACTGCCCCGCTCGATCGCCCTCGTCGGCGCGCGAGCGGCGACCGGGTACGGCGAACACGTGTCGATGGAGGCATCCGCGGGCCTCGTCGATCGCGGCTACGCGATCGTGTCGGGCGCGGCATACGGCATTGACGGGATGGCGCACCGCGCTGCGCTCGCGAGCAAGGGCACGACGGTGGCTTTTCTCGCCGGGTGGTGTCGACCGGTTCTATCCGTCCGGTCACGACGCGCTGCTCGGGCGCATCGTGGAGTCCGGCGCCGTCGTATCGGAGCTGCCCTGCGGCTCGCCGCCCACAAAGTGGCGCTTTTTGCAGCGCAACAGACTTATTGCGGCATCCAGCCTGGCGACAGTGGTGCTGGAGGCGGGCTGGCGCTCGGGTTCGCTCAACACGGCGAGTCACGCGGGGCAACTGGGTCGACCGGTCGGCGCCGTGCCCGGCCCGGTGACGAGCGCGGCATCGGCGGGATGCCATCGGCTGATCCGCGAGAACGGAGCGACCTGTGTGACGAACGCGGACGAGATGGCCGAACTTGCGCCGCTCGCAACGCTGAGCGCGCCGCCGCAGGAGGGCGGTGTCTCGGCGGAACTGACTCGGCTGTTCGATGCGATGAGTACGCGCGCGCCGCGAACGGCAACCGACATCGCTGCACGTGCCGGGTTGTCGGTCGCGCAAGTACAGGGGCTGCTCGCCCAGCAAGAACTCGCCGGAGGGGTCGCCGAGCGGCAGAACGGATGGGTGATGCTACCCGGCTAGGCTCGCGGCATGGCTTCCCGCAGCGCACCCGGCTTGGCTTCGGGTGCAGCAACACTCCTGCGCCGACCGGCCCTCATCTCGGCCGCGTTTGCCCCCGTGTTCTTCATCGGCGGCACGATCGCAGCCGGTGCGCTGTGGCCCAGCTACGACCCGCTCACGCAGACCATCAGCGAACTCGCCGCGGGGGATGCCCCGACCCGCGTCTTCATGACCGTCATGTTCGTGCTCACCGCGGCCTGCCACGGCGTGACCGGCATCTTCGCGGTCGGAGTCGGATGGCCCGGCCGCGCGGCCCTCATGGCGGCATCCGTCGCCACCTTCGCCGTCGCGATCTTCGCGCTGCCGACCGTCGCCGGCACGAGTGTCGAGCACCGCTGGAGCGCGATCGCCGGGTTCATCCTGCTCGCGGTCTGGCCGCTGCTCGGCATGCGGCGGGGCGCGCGCTTTCCGTGGATCATCCGCCCGACCGGCGCGATTCTCGGCACCGCGCTCATGGCGGTGTTCTGTTTCTGGTTCCTCGCGGTCTGGTCCAACCCCGGCCTCGGCTACATCGGTTTCATCGAGCGGGTTGCTGCCAACCTGGAGTCGGTGTGGCCGCTCGTCGTCGTGCTGGGGCTCTGGCTGCGCGAGCGGCCGGGTGCACGTGAAGTACGCGCCGAATTGGCCCAGCCGTGACCACCAACCCGGCGCAGACCATTCTCGACTGGGGCCGGTCGACCCCCGACGTGCTCGCCATCGCCTCAGCGCAACTGACGATGACCTATGCCGAATTCTCCGATGCAGTGCGCCGCACGGCGTCGAAGCTGCGCCGGTTGGGCGTGCGTCCCGGACACGTCGTCGCCATTCGCGCCCGGCCCGAGATCGAGGCGGTCGTGACCATCGCGGCCCTTCACGAGGGCGCGATTTCGCTGCACGGTAGCGAGGCGGTGCTCGCCGCATACTCGGATGAGATTGATGTGCTCATCGGCGACCCTCCCCGATCGACACGATTCGCGGGACAGGTGATCGCGGTGGACGCGGAGTTCATGCTGTCCCTCGGCTCGGTCAACTCGGCGATTGAGCCCCATCCGCTCGACGAGTCCGACCCCTGCCGAGTTGTGTTCTCCAGCGGCACCACCGGGTCGCCGAAGGGCGTGGCGTTCACGGTCGCCTCGCTGGTGGGCAGAACAGCGTCGGCGGAGCGCAACTGGATGCCGCTGCATCCGTTCATGTGCCTGCTCGGCCTCGACACCGTCTCTGGTTTCCAGACCTTCGCCTGGTCGGTTCTCAACGGAGCGACCTACCTAGTGCCCGGTGACGGCCCCACCAATCTCGAACTGATGGGGCAGCACACCGTGCGCTCGATCAAGACTTCCCCTGCCCGGTTGGAGAACCTCATCGAGGCAGCAGAGGGCGCCGCCGCCGTGACCACGAACACGGCCGAGAGCTCGGGGCAATCGCCCGCGCCGGCGCTCGCCGAGATTCAGGTGGCAGGAAGCCTTCTCGCCCCCTCGCTTGGGCTGCGCTGCAGGGCGGCGTTTGGGATAACCCCGACCTACCTCTACGGGTCGACGGAGGTCGGCACGGTGACCCGAGGCATTTTCGACCTCGACCGACCCAATGCGGTGGGTGCCGTCGTCGCGGACGCACAACTTCAGCTGGTCGATGGCAGCGGAACTGCGGTGGTGGGCGAAGGTGCTAGCGGCCGCATTCGCTATCGTTCGGCCCATACGCCGAGCGCATATTGGCGGGGCACCAGTGAAGCGAATGCCTCATTCGACGACGGATGGTTCTATCCCGGCGACTTCGGGGCGTGGGGCGGCGCCGGCGAGCTCCTTATCTCCGGCAGAGCGGACGACCTCGTCAATGCGGGTGGCGCCAAGTTCAATCTCGCCGAACTGGACATCTGGATGGCCGAACTCGATGTTTTCAGCGACTGCGCGAGCTTCCAGTTTCGGGATGCCGCGGGCGCCGTCGCTATCGGATTGGCCTTCCAATCCCGCAACCCGGTTAACCCCGAGGTCGTTCTTGACCGGGTGCGTGGATTGCTGCCCAATCTCGAGATTCGCGCGTTGCTCAGAATTGATTCAATTCCACGCAATCAACTTGGTAAGGTAAGCCGAAACGCGCTCACGGCGCTTATGGGGGAGTAGCACTGATGATGGTTCGCACACTGGGGATTGCTGGCGTTGGCGCGCTCGGATTGGCTGCGGTCGGCTTCGCGTCGCCCGCCGGAGCGATCTCGCTCGTTGGATGTGGCGATCTGCCCTCCGGCGCTACGGCATCCTTCAACGATGGTGTCTGCCAACTCGACTTCAGCACGGCCGGCGCCTTCAACTGGACCTTGCCCACAGGCATCACCGGACTGCACGCCCTCCTCGTCGGAGGCGGCGGCGGCGCGTACGCCGACGGCAACTCGACCGGCTACGCCGGTTCGGGTGGCACGGTGCTCTATGTCGACTACTCGGCGCAGGCCGCGGGCGACCCGGTCTCCATCACGGTCGGGGCTGGCGGAGTGTCCGACTCGAGCGACCCGACTGACGGAGGCGACACGACCGTCGACCTCGGGGCACTCACTCTCGCTGGAGGCGGGGCAGCCGGCGGTTTCTTCACGCCCGGCTATTGCGTCGCGGCCGGAAACTACTCCACCTATGTAGGTACCGGGGATGGCGCTGGCGGCTCGAGCGGTCCGGACGGCGATGACTGCGCGACCACGGTGGGTCCCGGGGTCAACCCGTCTCTCGGTAACGCCGATAGCGATTCGACCGCAGTTCCCGCGGTGTTCTCCTCGCTCAACGCAACGTTCGGCATGGGCGGTCAAGTGGTGGTGTCCCCGATCGCGCTGCCGTCGGGCGTTGCCACCGGGGCTGGCGCAAGCGTGCAGTATGTCGCGCCGAGCACAATCCCCAGCTTCAACTCCGAGGGCAGTAGCGGTCGCGTGGTGCTTCGGTACACGATGCCGGCCGTCGCCGGTACCGGTGGAAGCACCACCACCGTGATCGCAGCCACCGGAACGGACTTTGCGCCGCAGCTCGGCGTCATCGCGGCGACCGGTGTCCTGGGCGCGCTGTTACTTGCGTTCTCGCGTCGTCGTCGGGGCGCGAAGGCCTAGTCCCTGCGCGGAGCGCGGCTTAGGCTTGCGACGTGATCCAACTCGGTCAGTACCCAGCCCCGTCCCACACGATCGCGCACATCAGCGACACCCACCTGCTTGCGGGCGGGCGTCCGCTGTACGGCAAGGTCAACACGATCGAGCACCTGAGCCAGGCGCTCGCGCAGCTTGAACGGTCGATCGCCAAACCCGAGGCCATCGTCTTCACCGGTGACCTCGCCGACCTCGGCGAGCCGGATGCCTACACTCGCCTGCGCGAGATTGTCGAGCCCGCAGCCGCGCGCATGAATGCCCAGGTGATCTGGGTCATGGGTAACCACGACGAGCGACCCGACTACTCGCGTCTACTGTTCGACGAGGAGTCGGATGCCCCGCAAGACCGGGTCTATGACGTCAACGGTCTGCGCATCATCTCCTTCGACACCACGGTTCCCGGCTATCACCACGGGGAACTCACCGACGGTCAGCTGGACTGGCTCGCCGACGTTCTCGCGAGCCCCGCGCCGACACGGCACCCTCCTCGCCGTGCACCACCCGCCGATCCCGACGCCGCTGCTCGAAGCGATGGGCATGCTTGAGCTGTTCGATCAGCACAAGCTCGCGGAGGTGCTCAAGGGCACGGATGTCCGCGGCATCCTCGCGGGGCACCTGCACTACTCGACGCACTCGACGTTTGCGGGCATCCCCGTGTCTGTCGCCTCGGCCACCTGCTACACCCTCGACCTCAGCGCCGAGGATCGCCTGCTGTCGGGCGTGGACTTCGGCCAGTCGGTCAACATCGTGCACGTCTACGAGGAGCAGCTGGTGCACTCGATCGTTCCGGTGGGTGACACCGCCGAGGTGTCCGGCTTCCCGGCGGGCGCCTGGGCCCAGATCGAGGCGATGACTCCCGAGGAGCGCATCGAGACGTTCTCGAAGAAGGCGTCGGCTTTCAACTCGGCCGAGGTCGCCAGTAACGGCTAGTCGCGAGTCGGGTGGCTCGCGACTGAGGCACCATTGATCACGTGGATCTCTCCCGCAGCGTCGACGACTTTGCGAGCTATCTCGCGGCCGATCGCGGGTTCAGCCCTCACACCGTGCGGTCGTACCGCAGCGACCTGACGCAGTTGGTCGAGTTCGCGGTCGCGCGCGGGGCATCCGACCTCGACGACCTCGACCTCGAGTTGTTGCGGGACTGGCTGTGGCGCGCGTCGGAGGCGGGCCTCGCAAAGTCGAGTCTGGCGCGGCGAGCGGCAGCGGCTCGCAGTTTTACGGCATGGCTGGCCCGCACCGATGCGACGGCGACGGATGCCGCGACTCGCCTCAAGGCACCCAAGAGCGATCACCACCTCCCGCGCGTGCTCACCCGCGAGCAGATCGGCGAGATCCTCGATCGCGTCGCGGAGCGCGCGGATACGGGCGACCCGGTCGGCATCCGGGATGCCGCGATTATCGAACTGCTCTACGCCTCGGCCTTGCGCGTCAGCGAGCTCACCGGGCTCAGTCTCGGTGACGTCGACCTCGGGCGACTGACGGTGCGGGTGCTCGGAAAGGGATCGAAGGAGCGGGTGGTGCCATTCGGCGTTCCCGCCAAGGACGCCCTGGCCCGCTGGCTGCAGATTCGCCCGGCGCTCGCGGAGGATCCTCGGGCCTACTTCGTGGGCGCGAAGGGGCAACGCCTCACCAGTCGCACCGTCTACGAGCTGGTGTCTAGGCTGCTCGATACGGTGCCGGGCGCCGGGCCATCCGGCCCGCACACACTGCGGCACACCGCGGCGACTCACCTGCTCGATGGCGGCGCCGACCTGCGTGGCGTGCAGGAGATGCTCGGCCACGCGAGCCTCGCTACGACCCAGCTGTACACGCACGTCTCAACGGAGCGGCTCAAGGAGAGCTACCGCACGGCGCACCCGCGCGCCTGAGGGATGTGCTTCTGGCCGCCGATCAGGCGGTCGGCAGTTGGGCCCGGTAGACGTCGCGAACCCGCTCCAAGTATTCGGCGATGACTCCCTGTTCGTCGTCGCCGAACTCGTCGAGCACCCGATCGATTCCCATGATCATCGGCATGAGGGTCCCCATGGCGCGGGCGATCGACTGCGGCGCCGCTTCGACGACAACCCCGCGCCGGTCGGTGGGATGCTGCGAGCGAGTCACGTGACTGGCCGCGGTCAGCCGGTCTACGACACTGGTGACTGCCGCGGTGGTGATGTCTAGCCGGCGGGCGAGTTCCGTGGGGGAGAGGGGGCCGCTGGAGATGAGGTGCTCCATGGCTTTGAGGTCGGTTGGGTTGACCGCTAGTTCACGACCGAGGTGCGCTTCGAAGTCTGCGGTGACATCGAGAATCTCCCGCAATAGAACGGTCGGGGCGCGAGCGGGCATGCGGGGCGCGACCGGCTCGGTTGTCATGACGCTAGTTTAGCGCTATATTCCTAGATTAGTTAGTAATTAGAATGTCTAATAAGCAACCCAAGGGACCCATGCACCGCCTCACGACGTTCATCACCGCCCGCAAGACCTCCTGGATCGTGCTCGTCACGTTCCTGCTCGCCGCCGGCGCGATGTTCGCGCTGGGTTCGGGTGCGTCCGGGGAATCCTCGCCCGGAGTCGGGCTGCCGGCATCCGCAGAGTCCGCTCGTGCCGCAGTCGCGCAGGAGGATCTGCCCAGCGCCGACTCGACGAGCGCCCTGCTCGTCTTCAGCCGTGGTGGAGCGGACCTGAGCGATGCAGATCTCGAGGCGATCACCGCCGCCTCGACCGATCTGGCCGAGTACTCGAACGTCGACTTCATGCCGCCGCCCACGGTGTCCGATGACGGCACTGCCGCGATCGTCGTGGTTCCGCTCGACAAGATTGAGGATGTCACCGAGCAGGCCGATCGCGCCGCCGAGCTCCGTGCCACGGCCAACGCCGACCTGCCCACCGGTCTCACCGCTTTGCTGACCGGGGCCGAAGGATTCGCGGTGGACATCGCCGCCGTATTCAAGGGTGCCGACTTCACCCTCCTGCTCACGACCGTGATCGTCGTCGCCGTGCTTCTTCTCATCACGTACCGCAGCCCGTGGCTCTGGCTGGTGCCGCTGGTCGTAGTCGGCACCGCCGACGGTCTCGCGGGCATCGCAGCAACCAGGGTCGCCGCGCTCGCCGGCATTTCGCTTGATGCGTCGGTAACCGGCATCCTGTCGGTTCTGGTGTTTGGCGCAGGAACGAACTACGCCCTGCTGCTCATTGCGCGCTACCGCGACGAGCTGCGCCAATTCGCCGACCGTCGCGAGGCGATGGCCCGCGCCCTGCGCGGCGCCGGCCCCGCGATCATCGCGAGCGGCGGAACCGTCACGCTCGCGCTGCTCACCCTCGTCTTCACGCAACTCGAGGGCAACCGTGCGCTCGGCATCGCGTGCGCGACCGGTGTCGTCATCGCGATGCTCTTCGCCCTGTTCGTGTTGCCCGCCGCCCTCGTGCTGTTTGGCCGCGGACTGTTCTGGCCGTACATCCCCAAGTTCGGCAGTGACTCGAGCATGGAGCGCGGCTTCTGGCACCGTCTCGGCACTGGCGTCTCCCGCAAGCCGGTGCTTGTCGCTATCGTCGGGGCCGTCATCCTCGGATCGCTGGCCCTCGGCACCACCCAGATCAAGCTGGGCCTCTCGCAGACCGAACGTTTCACGTCGGCGCCCGAGGCCGTCGTGGGCCAGAACGTTATTGCCGACGCGTTCTCGGCCGGCAGCGGGTCGCCCGCCGCGGTCATCTCGAACGCCGCCGAGGCCGACGGCGTTGCCGAGGTTGCCGCTGCTGTGCCCGGGGTGGACACGGCAACTGTCGGCGAAACCAACGGCACCATCACCCAGGTTGACGTCGTTTTGGATGCCGCGGCCGAAACCCCCGAGGCTTTCGCCACCATCGAGGCGCTGCGTGCCGCCGTGCACGATGTCAACGGCGCCGACGCTATCGTCGGCGGCCTCGACGCTCAGGCACTCGACGTGGATCGCGCCCAAACCGCGGACCAGGACCTCGTCATCCCGCTGATTCTCGCTCTGGTGCTGTTGGTTCTGGTGCTGCTGCTACGGGCGATCGTCGCACCGCTGTTGCTGTTGGCCACGGTGGTCGCGTCGTTCTTTGCGAGTCTCGGTCTCGGGTGGATCCTGTTCACGACGGTGTTCGGCTTCCCGGCCATCGACACGAATGTCGTGTTGTTCAGCTTCTTGTTCCTGGTGGCGCTTGGGGTCGACTACAACATCTTCCTTGTCACGCGAGCACGGGAGGAGGCGTTGCTTCACGGAACGCGGGTCGGCATGATCCGGGCGCTCTCATCGACGGGTGGGGTAATCACGAGTGCGGGAATCCTGCTCGCGGCCGTGTTCGCGGTGCTCGGAGTGCTGCCGCTCATTACGCTCACCCAGATCGGGATCATTGTCTGCATCGGCGTGCTGCTCGACACGCTGCTGGTGCGCACGGTCATCGTGCCGTCGCTCGCGTTCATCGCCGGTGAGAAGTTCTGGTGGCCGGGACGTGCCATCTCGGTCGGCGCCGCGGTTCGCAACGGAAACTAGTACCGGGTCGGCAGCAACACCGACGGCGGGATGCCTCCCAGCCAGTTCAGCGGAGACACGTACTGCCCGTGCACGCGCACCCCGAGATGCAGACACAACTCGGAGCAGTGCCCGGGCAGTACCGTGCCGACAAGTTGCCCCCGAGATACCGTCTCACCGGCGGCGACGACCGCGACGACCGGCTCGTAGCTCGAAATGACCCCGTCCCCGTGACGGATCGACAGCACTGGACGATCGACCACGAATCCGGCGAAGTGCACGACGCCATCGGCGGGCGGAGTACACGGCGCTTGACGGCGCACGGATGTCGATGCCCCGGTGCCCCGCGGCGTACGGCGTCGCCGGAGCGATGAAACCGCGTGCGATGGCGCGGGGTCCGTCGACGGGCCACACCCACTGCGGGCCGGATGCCGCGCCGGGCGGCACGACCGCGACAACAACGAGAAGGGCGAGAGCGCGAAGCATCCGCCGATTCTGCTCGGTGGCGAAGTCCGGGTCGCCTCGCTGGCCGATACCGGGGGAGTCGGGGCCACTTTCACTGAGAGTACGGAGCGGTGGTACTATTTCAGCAGCACCGCGGGCAACCGTGGTGACTACGCGTGCCCGCGAGCGTCGAATGTACTGACGCGGCAGCCATCCCTTCGGTCCTGAGCAATCAGGTGGGTTCTGCTCGGGCACCAGGGACTGCACCGACCGGTCGCAGACAACAACTGAGAATAGGCACGCTGCGTGACAAACGCGGTGCCGAGAAGGAGCACGGCCATGGCCGTTGTCACAATCCGCCAGCTGCTCGACAGCGGCGTCCACTTTGGTCACCAGACTCGTCGCTGGAACCCGAAGATGAAGCGCTTCATCCTGACCGAGCGTTCGGGAAGCCACATCATCGACCTTCAGCAGTCGCTGAAGCACATCGACGCCACCTACGACTACGTCAAGGAGACGGTTGCCCACGGCGGCACCATCCTGTTCGTCGGTACCAAGAAGCAGGCTCAGGGCTCGATTGCCGAGCAGGCGCAGCGCGTCGGCCAGCCCTACGTCAACCAGCGTTGGCTCGGTGGACTGCTCACCAACTTCCAGACGGTCTCCAAGCGCCTCGCGCGCATGAAGGAGCTCGAAGAGGTCGACTTCGACGACACCGCGAAGAGCGGCTTCACGAAGAAGGAACTGCTCATCCAGAAGCGCGAGCTCATCAAGCTGCAGAAGAGCCTGGGCGGTATCCGCAACCTCACGAAGACCCCCTCCGCCGTGTGGATTGTCGACACCAAGAAGGAGCACCTCGCGATCGACGAGGCGCACAAGCTGGGCATCCCGGTCATCGCGATCCTCGACACCAACTGCGACCCCGACGACGTTCAGTACCCGATCCCGGGTAACGACGACGCGATTCGCTCGGTCGGCCTGCTGACCCGCATCATTGCGGATGCCGCGGCCGAGGGCCTCATCCAGCGTCACCAGAAGCCCGAAGCCGGCGAAGAGGTCGAACCTCTCGCCGCGTGGGAAGCGGAGCTGCTCGCGGCATCCGAGACCCCGCAGACCGAGGCCGAGAAGATCGAGGCCGTTGACGGCGAGATGTCGGGCAAGGTTGACGCCAAGTCCGCCAAGGCCGTTGCCGATGTTGTCGCCGCGGAGGTTCCCGTCGAGGAGAACGACGCGGATGCCGTCGTAGCCGAGCACGAGGCCGCCGCCGACGCGACCGTCGTTCCCGAGCACCACGTCGAGTCCGACGAGGCGACCGAGGCGAAGATCGAGGCCGAGGCCACCGAGTCCGAGAAGACTCCCGCAGCGAAGAAGCCCGCTGCCAAGAAGCCCGCCGCTGCCAAGCCGGCTGCTTCCAAGTAGTCCACTTTACGATTTCATAGTTAGGACAGAACCGTGGCAGATTTCAGCCTCGAAGATCTCAAGACCCTGCGCGAGCGCCTCGGCACCGGCATGGTCGACAGCAAGAACGCCCTAGTCGAGGCGGGTGGTGACCTCGAGAAGGCCACCGAGATCCTGCGTCTCAAGGGTGCCAAGTCCAACGCCAAGCGCAGCGACCGCTCGACCAGCGAAGGCCTCGTCGCCGCCGTTGAGTCCGCGACCGCGACCACGATGATCGAACTCGCCTGCGAGACCGACTTCGTGGCGAAGAGCGACAAGTTCATCGCCCTCGGCAACACGGTGCTCCAGGCACTCGCCGACTCGGGCGCCGAGACGGTCGAGGCTGCTCTCGCGACCAAGGCCGGTTCGGGAACCGTCGAGTCGACGATCTCCGACGAAGCCGCGATCCTCGGTGAGAAGATCGAGCTTCGCCGCTTGGTACGCATCCCCGGCAACAAGTTCGCCGTCTACCTGCACCGCACCAGCAAGGACCTGCCTCCACAGGTTGGTGTTGTCGTGGCATTCGAGGGCGACGACGCGGAGACCATCCGCTCGGTCGCTCAGCACATCTCGTTCGCCGACCCGCAGTACCTGTCGCGCGATGAGGTTCCGGCCGAGACTGTCGAGAACGAGCGTCGTATCGTCGAGGAGATCAGCCGCGGCGAGGGCAAGCCGGAGGCCGCGCTTCCCAAGATCGTCGAGGGTCGCGTCACCGCGTTCTTCAAGCAGGTCGCCCTGCTCGATCAGGACTACGCCAAAGACAACAAGGTCTCGGTCGCGAAGGTGCTTTCCGACGCCGGTCTGACCGTCACGGGCTTCGCCCGATTCAAGGTCGGCGCGTAACAGTTTCATTGTCGAATGCCCCGGGTCTCGCGACTCGGGGCATTCGACGTTTCGGGGCCGACCTGTCTTAGGAAACCGCGGTAGTCGCGGCGGCAATGAGCTGCTCGCGATCCACGCCGAGGCGCTGAAGCAGGCGAGCGGATGTCCCGTGCTCGCGCTCCGCGACGGCGATGAGTGCGTGCGCCGACCGCAGCCCCGTGGGAGAGCGCTTCGCGATGACGCCGGTGCGCCGCAGCGCCTCCTGCAGCGAGGTCTCCGCGCGGTAAAGGCCGCCCGCGGCCGGTAGCGGTTCGACACCGTCGCTCTCGATGCCGAGCGCGGCGAGCGCCTCGCGGTGCAGGTCGGTGAGTGCGTCGCGCGCGGTGGCGGCGTCGATTCCGAGGGCCGCGCGCGCCGAGTCATCGTCGACGGACAGGCTCGCGATGAGTAGGTGCTCGGCGCCCGGCTCGGTATCGCCGATGGCGCGAGCCTCGTTCTCGGCGGTGGTCAGTAGAGCGGCGATGAGTTTGGTGTCTTTGAGGGCGGTGCGCAGTGGCATGATGTGTCCTTACGGTCGGGCGGTCTGGTCTATCGGGAGTTTCGGTCGGGCGTTTCGGTCGGGCAGTCTCGCGTTCGGGCGTTCTCGTCGCGTGGTCTAGCGCAGTTCGCTGCGCCGGGACGGCGCGAGTCTTTTGTGGGCGGCTTGCGCGGTCATCCCCAGCGCCTGGCCAATCTGCGCCCAAGTCCACTGTGCTTCGAGTGCGCGATCGACGGCGTCGCGTTCCAGTTGGCTCGCGTGTCGGCGAAGACTGATGACCGAAGCGAATTGCTCGGCCGGATCGGGGACAGCGTGGGGAGGTGCGGGCTGCATCGCTGGGTCACGGGGGATGGGCATCCATCAACTATGGTTGATAGTCGCGCGGCTGTCAACTTAAGTTGATGCATCCATTCGACCGTTCGGAGGATGACACGCCGCCGCGCAGACCGGTCAAGGGGGCCGGACGGCGCGCCATCCTCCGCAACTGCTCGTGGGCGGGCGCGTGCCGTCGAGTGAGCCCAGTCACGACCCGGTACTCTTGAGCGAGCCAAACCGGGAGGACGCCATGACCGAGGAACGTAAACGCAGAGTTCTTCTCAAGCTTTCCGGGGAAGCATTTGGCGGCGGATCCCTCGGCGTCAACCCCGACGTTGTGGCGGCGCTCGCGAAAGAGATCGCCGCGGCCGCCGAGACCGTCGAGGTCGCGATCGTCGTCGGTGGTGGCAACTTCTTCCGCGGCGCCGAACTCAGTCAGCGCGGCATGGACCGCGGGCGTGCCGACTACATGGGCATGCTCGGAACCGTCATGAACGCCCTCGCGCTGCAAGACTTCCTCGAGCAGGCCGGCGCAGCCACCCGCGTGCAGTCCGCTATCTCGATGACCCAGGTCGCCGAGCCGTACATTCCCCGCCGCGCCGAGCGTCACCTCGAGAAGGGTCGCGTCGTCATCTTCGGTGCCGGCGCCGGGCTGCCCTACTTCTCGACAGACACCGTCGCCGCGCAGCGCGCGCTCGAGATCGACGCTCAGGTGGTGCTCGTCGCCAAGAACGGCGTCGACGGCGTGTACACGGGCGATCCACGAACGGATGCCGCGGCATCCAAGCTCGACAAGATTACCTACCAGCAGGCCCTCGTTCAGGGACTCAAGGTCGTCGACTCGACGGCCTTCAGCCTCTGCATGGACAACGGGATGCCCATGGTCGTCTTCGGCATGGAGCCCGCCGGCAACGTCACGAAGGCGATTCGTGGCGACCGCATCGGCACTCTCGTCTCCAACTAGCCCGGCGTCGGCACCACGGTGATCGTTGCCCTCCTCGTGGCGGGCGCTGCCCTCGCGCACGCGACGTGGAACATCACGATCAAGCGTGCCGGAACGTCCGGACCGAGTTTTCTGTGGTTGTCCTTCGTCGTCGGCGCAGTCGTGTTCGCGCCTTTCGGGATCGTCTCGCTGCAGGGCGTCGACCTTCTGGATTGGCTACCCCTGATTCTCGTCAGCGGCGCCCTTCAGGTGGGCTACTTCCTGCTGCTGCAGCGCGGATACCGCCTCGGCGATGTCTCGGTCGTGTACCCGCTCGCTCGGGGAACCGGTCCACTGCTCTCGGTGCTGCTCGCCGTCGTGATCCTGGGGGAGCGGCCGGGCCCGATCGCGCTCACGGGCGCCGGGGTCGTGATCGCCGGCGTCGTCATCATTGGGTTCGCGGGTGGGCGCGCCGCGGCATCCCTCAATCGCGCCGGCGTTCTCTACGGACTCGCCGTTGGGGTAGTAATCGCCATCTTCACCCTGTGGGATGCCTCGGCCGTCACGGTCGGCGCAATGCCCCCGGTCGGCTACTACTGGGGAAGCGTCGTCGTGCAGCTGGTGCTGCTCACGGTGCCCGCGATGCGACGAGCACGCGAGACAAAGGCGATCGCGGCGCAGCACTGGAGGGCCGCCCTCACCGTCGGGGCGCTATCGCCGTTGGCCTACATTCTGATCCTGCTCGCCATGCAGCTCGCCCCGGTCTCGATCGTCGCACCGGCCCGAGAAGTGAGCGTGGTGTTGGTCGGGCTCGCGGGTTGGCTCATCTTCAAGGAGCCGAACCCGGTACAGCGACTCGTGGGCGCTGGCATAGTTCTGTGTGGTGTGGCCCTGCTTGCCCTCTAAACTTGGCCTGAGACACAAGGGAGTTACTGTGATCAGCGACGTACTGGCAGAAGCCAAAGACAAGATGGGCAAGGCCGTCGAGGCCGCCAAAGACGATTTCGGTACCGTGCGTACCGGCCGGGCGAATCCCGCCCTGTTTCAGAAGGTGCTCGTCGACTACTACGGCACTCCCACGCCGCTGGCGCAGCTCGCCTCAATGGTGAACCAGGAGGCTCGTACCCTGCTCATCACGCCATACGACAAGGGTGCGCTCAAAGACATCGAGAAGGCGATCGTCGGTGCGGCAAACCTCGGTGCCAGCGTCGGTAACGACGGCAACGTGATCCGCGCGACGCTCCCCGAGCTCAACGAGGAACGCCGCAAGGAGTTCGTAAAGATCGTGCGTGACAAGGCCGAACAGGCGCGCGTGTCGATTCGCAACATCCGCCGCAAAGCGAAAGACGACCTAGACGCACTCGACGGTGTCGGCGAGGATGAGATCGCTCGCGCCGAGAAAGAACTCGACGCCTCGACGAAGTCCCACGTTGACACGATTGACGAGACCGTCAAGCGCAAGGAAGCCGAGTTGCTCGAGGTCTAATGCAATCCGATTTCGAGGCCCAGGTCCGCGCGACGAACGACAAGATCAACGCGCGCACTGGTCGACCCCTCATTCGCGCGATAGGCGTCGGGCTTCTGCTGGGCGGTGCGCTGCTGGTCAGCCTCGTGCTCGTCAAAGAGCTGTACATGGTGTTCGCGGCGGTGCTCATCGGGTTCGTAAGCTACGAACTGGCGAGCGCGCTGCGGTTCGCGGGTCGCGACGTTCCCCGCCTGCCGACGGTTGTCGCGGCGATTGCGGTCGTTCCGGCCGCGTTCTACTGGCTGGCAACAGGGCACTGGTTTGTGACGCTCGCCGGCATCGTCGTGATCACACTCTGGCGAGTCGCCGAGCTGGTGCGCCCGAGCCACCGCGTGGCTCCGATGGACCTGCTCAAAGACATCGGGGCCGGGGCGTTCATCATGACGTACGTGGCCTTCATGGCGGGATTCACCGTGCTCCTGACCGCCCAGGACGGCGGCCAGTGGTGGACGCTCGCGTTCCTCATCGTTGTGGTCTCGGTCGACGTCGGCGCCTACGCGACCGGCGTCGCGTTCGGCAAGCACCCCATGGCCCCGACGATCAGTCCCAAGAAGACGTGGGAGGGATTCGCCGGCTCCGTCGTGGCCGCCGCCATCGCGGGAGTACTCCTGGCGATCTTCATGCTCGGTCAACCGTGGTGGGTCGGCGTCATTCTCGCCGTCACCATCGTGGCGACGGCGACCTCCGGCGACCTCGCCGAGTCTCTCATCAAACGCGATCTCGGCATCAAAGACATCAGCACGTGGTTGCCCGGCCACGGCGGCTTCCTCGACCGAGTCGACTCATCGCTGCTGTCTGCCGCTGCCGCGTATGCGCTGTTCCTGATCTTCACCTGAGTGGCGCTTCCACCGAGCCCCAAGCAACGTAGGGCAAGATAGTCGAGTGAGCACAACTTTCCCGCGCAGCCGTAAATCGAAGCCCGGCTACAACGTGGATCAGGTCGAAGACTTTCTCGAAGAGGCCCGCAGGGCGTACACCGCCGAACGCGGGGAGCTTGGGGTCGTAACGTCTGCCAGCATCCGATCGACGGCATTCTCCATGCAGAAGGGCGGATACTCGCCCAGCCACGTCGACGCCGCCCTCGAGCGCCTCGAAGACGCGTTTGCCGCCCGGGAGCGCGAGACCGCGTTCGCCACGACGGGGGATGCCGAGTGGTACGCGCAGGCGCGCAGTTCCGCTCAGCAGATCATCGATCGACTGGCCCGAGCCGACACCCAGCGATTCTCGAGGGTTGGTCCGTTCACGACCGGGTACGACGTGAAGCAGGTGGATGCGTTTGCTGGCCGCCTCGTGGGCTACTTCCAGAGCGGCAAGCCGATGAGCGTGGAGCACGTACGCACCGTCGTGTTTACGCCGCGGAAGCGTGGTTACAACGAGCAGCAGGTCGACACCGTGCTCGACGCCGTCATCGACGTCATGCTGGCCGTTCGCTAGGCTCCCGGGTTTCTCGCGGCCTCGTGGGCTAAAATCGGTTTCACTGTGGGGACCAATTCGCGCGCAATCGAACTTCGCGCCCAGCTCAAGAGCGAGGGTGGCGATCTTTCGGGGCGCCACCGGCGCTCTCCGCGCTCCCTGCCGATCTTTGCGTGCTTCGTCACTTTCGCCTTCCTTGCGGTGACGCTCGCCCCGCCGCCCACGAGCTCCAGCTACGCGAGTACTCAGCCCGTGCGGTACGGGGCAGACGCCCAGTCGGTGGTCGTCACGGGCGACTATTTGCTGACGGCCGAGAGGGATGCGTTCAGTACGAGCACGATCTACGTCGCGCCGACTGCGCCCGCCGCGGGCACTCCCGACCCGGGAACGGCGCAGGCGATCGCACTGGAGATGGTGACCGCTCGCGGGTGGGACACGACGCAGTACAGCTGCCTCGTCGCGTTGTGGAATCGCGAATCGAACTGGAACGTTTACGCGCACAACAGCTCGAGCGGGGCATACGGCATCCCGCAGGCGCTGCCGGGGGAGAAGATGGCTTCGGCGGGAGCCGACTGGGCCACCAACCCTGCGACCCAGATCGCCTGGGGCCTCAGCTACATCACGTCCCGGTACGAGACTCCCTGTGGCGCCTGGGCGCACTCCGAGGAAAACGGCTGGTACTAGCCAGCTCGCGTAGCTCGGGCTCCAGTACGCTGACCGCATGGAGCTCATGCAGATCGCTCTCTTCGGCGTCATCGGGCTCATCACGATCGTCGTGGCCGGGGCGTTTAGCGCCAAACTCTCAATCGCTTCACCGCTCATCCTCATTGTCATCGGGGTGGGTTACAGCTTCATCCCGCTCGCACCCGATTCGATCCCGCACGAGCTGATTCTGTTCGGCCTGCTTCCGCCGATTCTGTACGCCGCGTCGATAACGGTGCCGATTGTGGACTTCAGGCGCAACTTCGGCTCGATCTCGGCGTTGAGTGTCGGGTTGGTAATCGCGACCGCTCTCGTGACCGGGGCCATCCTGTCGTGGATTCTGCCGGGCCTCTCGTTCGCGGCGGGCATTGCCATCGGAGCGGTGATCAGCCCCACAGACGCGATCGCGGCGACCGCCGTGGGCAAGAAGTTGGGGCTGCCGCCGCGCCTCGTGACGATCCTGGAGGGCGAGAGCCTCGTCAACGACGCGACCGCGCTCGTGCTGTTGCGTTCGGCAATTGCGGCCACCGCCGCGACCGTGAGTTTCTGGGATGTCGTGGGCGACTTCGCGTTCGCCGTCGCTCTGGCCGTCGCGATCGGTCTCTCCGTCGGGTTCATCACCGTCTGGGTGCGCTCCAAGATTCGCGACCCCCTACTCGACACCGCAATCTCCTTCGCCGTGCCATTCATCGCGTTCATCCCCACCGAGTTCGCGGGAGCCTCGGGGGTGCTTGCCGTAGTCGTTGCTGGGCTCTACTCGGGACACCACGGCGCTCGACGGTTCTCGGCACAGGCGCGGGTCGCGGAGCGCCTGAACTGGCGCACAGTGCAGTTCTTACTGGAGAACGGCGTCTTCTTGCTCATGGGCGTGCAAATCAGCGGCCTCATCGCGAGTGTGCACGAGGATGACCTGAGCGCGGACAAAGCCATCTACCTTGGCCTTCTGATGACGGTCGTCGTACTGGCGATCCGCTTCGTGTTCATCGGCCCGCTGCTGGTCGTTCTCCGGGCGCAACTGCGCAGGGCAGAGCGGTTCAATGGGAGATTCGGGCGAGCCCTCGACCGGATGAGATCCCGGCCGGCCGCGAACGATCGCAGGGCGCGCCAGCGCAAGCGTGCAGAGACCGTGCACGAGCGACGCGGACACGACGCGCGCCAGCTGCGTGCCGAGGGACTGGGCTGGCGTGGTGGCGCGATTCTGGGCTGGTCGGGGATGCGCGGGGTCGTGACGCTCGCTGCGGCGCAGTCGCTTCCCGAGTCCACTCCGTACCGGCCGCAACTCGTGCTCATCGCGTTCACGGTGGCGATCGTGACTCTACTGCTGCAGGGCGGCACGCTGCCCTGGGTCATCAGACTCACCGGCGTGCAAGGGTCGGATGCCGCCGCCGACGGTCGCGAGCTCGCGGCGCTGCTCGACGATCTGGCCGAGGCGGGCCTCGCCGCCGTGGACAGCGGCGATATCGACTTCGCCGACGGACAGGAGGTCGATCCCGCAGTGATCGAGCGAGTTCGCAACGACAGTCTGCTGCGGGCCGAATCGGCGTGGGAGCGAGTGCAGAGCCCGGCCGAACGCGCGTCGTCCCCTCAACGTCAGTACCGCATCCTGCGCCGGGAGATGCTCCGGTTCGAGCGGGAGGCGTTGCTCGAGGCGCGCGCCGCCGGCCGCTACCCGTCCCGAGTGTTGACTCGAGCGCAGGCCATCCTCGATCTCGAGGAGACCCGGATGGAGCAGGCGGGCGAACCGGATCGGCTCTAACGCCGAGGCCGTCACACAGGCCTCGTAGACTGGACGCATGCCTCGATCCAATCGCCCGCGCGGTCGTCGTCCGGGCGGGGATGAGCCAGACGAGGTCGACCTGACCCGAGCGTTGATCGGCCGCATGCACACCGAATCGCGGCGCGACGGCGTGTGGAACGTTCAACCGATCTCGGCGAGCACCTCGGCCAAGGTCTACACCTGCCCGGGGTGCGGGTTAGAGATCCTTCCCGGCATCGCGCACCAAGTGGCGTGGCGGGCCGACGGACTCATGGGTGAAGCGGACGACCTCGCGGGGCGCAGACACTGGCACAGCCACTGCTGGAAGATAAAGCCGTGACGGCGCAGGAGATCCGCGGGGGCATCGAGCTTCCGGCGCGCCGCGAGAACATCGAACTTCATACCTCGGACGGACTCACCCTCGTGGGTGAATTGTCGATGCCCGAGAGCGCCGACCCGGTGGCATCACTCGTCGCACTGCATCCGCTGCCCACGGCCGGCGGCTTTATGGATTCCCACATCATTCGCAAGGCGGCGGCACGACTGCCGGCATTGGCGGATGTCGCGGTGCTCCGCTTCAACTTTCGAGGAGTTTCTTCGCCCCGCGGCACCTCCCACGGCGAATTCGGTCACGGCGTCGACGAGCAACACGACCTCGCGGCGGCGATGGATTTCGTGCGCGAGCGAGGACTGCCGCACCCGTGGCTGCTGGGTTGGTCGTTCGGAACGGAGATCGCCCTGAAGTTCGGGCTGGAGCACGCAATTGACGGCGCCATCCTGCTCTCGCCGCCGTTGCACCGAGCCACGGCAGACGAGGTGGCAGCGTGGGCGGGCAGCGGCAAGCGGCTCGTCACGATCATCCCCGAGCTCGACGACTACCTGAGGCCCGCCGAGGCCGCCCAGCGGTTCGCGTCGGTTCCCGAGGTCGAGTTCGTCGCGGTCGAGGGCGGCAAGCACCTCTGGGTGGGCGAAGAGCAGACCTACCGGGTTCTGAGCGAGATTGTCGCGAGAGTCAACCCCGGCGTGCTGCCGTTGCCCCGAACCTGGGGCTGATCTCGGCGGCGGCCGGTGATCGAGCTCGTCGAGATCCCTTGGCCTAGAGCTCTTCCTGTCGGGGTACGACAACCTGGTCGACGACCAGCAGAATCGCGGCGGCAACCGGGATCGCGATAAGCGCCCCCAGAATTCCCAGCAGTGTTCCGCCGGCGAGAGCGGCGATAACGACGATCGCGCCCGGAACCTTGACTGCCTTGGTCATGATGCGCGGATTGAGCACGTATGCCTCGATCTGCATGTAGACCAGGTAGTAGATAGCGACGACCAGTACGGCCGGGAAGCCGTTGAACAGGGCAACCAGCAGCGTGATTACCGCCGCGCCAGACACGGTACCGACCAAGGGAATCAGCGAGCCGAGGAAGGCGATGAACGCCAGCAGCGCCGAGTACCGAATGGTGAGACCGAACGCCGGGAGCACAAAGGTGAGCACGATGAACGACAGGATGCCGTTCACGAGGGCGAGCGACACCTGACCGATCACGTAGCGCCCCACGGCGGTGCTGATCTGCTCGGCAAGGTCGATGAACTTGGCACGGCGAGACGCGGGAACTAGCTTGTACAGGCCCCGCTTGAGGTTCGTGAGTGACGAGATGAAGTAGATCATCAGGATGAGTACGACGACGGCTCCGGTGATCCCGCTCGCGATGCCGATCCCGACGCTGAGAACGCCGCCGCCGATCGTGGTGAAATCGAGGTCGGCGAACCAGGTCTTGATCCCGTCGACGATCTCACTGACCTGCACCCAGGGCAGTGCCTCCTGAATCGTCGTGTACACCGTTCCGTCGGTGAACGCCTGAATGACCGACGGAATGGTCTCGATCAGATTGGCTACCTGCTCGGAGATCACGGGGATGATCGCGAACACGAGCCCGGCGAGAACGCCGAGCACCGCGACGAGAACGGTAACGATGGCGAGAGGTCGGGGAAACTTGTGCTTCTCGAGCCAGCTCACGAGGGGGTCGAGGCCGAGGGCCAGAAACAGTGCGGCGCCCACGTAGGTGATGATCGTGGCGAGCGAACCGAGGGCCGCACCGATCCCGACTGCGACAAGAACACCGAGTCCGCCGAGCAGGCCGAGCCGAAATGCGTTCTGAATCTTCACTCGGATGACACCTGTTCTGCTTGCTGGAGTACGCCACGGAGGTTCTCGAAGTAGCCGGCGACGGTGTCGCGTTCGAGCTTGATCTTGGCCAGACGCTCCTCGGCGTCGGCGACGAGCTGAGCGCTGCGCTTCTCGGCCTCCGCGAGGATGGCCTTGGAGCGCGAGTCGGCGTTTTCGAGAAGTTCGCGAGCTCGCTGCTCCGCGTCGGTGCTCAGCGCTGCCGCCGCGGCTTGCGACGATGATTCGAGAGCTGCCGCCTCTTCCCGCTTCTCTGCCGCGCGTCGTACCGCCTCGGCGAGTTGCGCCTGGGCCTCGTCGAGATACTTCTGATTCTGAGCGGTAGCCTCCTGGTGGCGGGCCAGGAACTCCTTCTCGGCTTCGTCGCGGCGGGTCTTGATCTCCACCTCGAGGTCGATGCTGGCCTGTTCGGCATCTCGAGCGAGCCTTGTGCGGGTCTCGTCGGCCTCGTGGGCGAGCGCGGCACGGGTCGTCTCGGTCTCGCTTGCCAACTCGGCGCGTTGGCGCTCGATGTCGCGTGCGAGGTCGCTGGTCTGCTTCTCGACGTCGTGGGCGAGCTTGGCCCTTGTGGTGGTGACCTCGTTCTCGAGCGCCGCACGCTTCTCGGCGATCTCCGCGTTCAGAGCCGCCCGCTTGTCGGCGACATCCGCATTGAGCGCTGCCTGCGCTTGCGCCGTCTGGGCGGCGAGGTCGTTGCGAGCTGCCGTGGTCTCCGCCTCGAGGGTCGCTCGCGCTTCGGCGGCTTCCGTCTCGAGCGCGGCGCGGGTTGCTGCCGTCTCGGACCTGAGGGCGGCCAAGGCCGCCTCGGTGTCCGCCTCCTGCTTGGCGCGGGCCGCCTCGGTGTCGTTGGCGAGCTTTTCTTGCGCTGCCGCGGTCTCGTTGGCGAGCTTTTCCTGGGCCGCTGCGGTCTCGTTCGCGAGGGCCTCGCGTGCTGCGCTGATCTCGGCTTCGAGTTCTGCGCGGCCGGTCTCGAGTTCGCGAGCGAGGTCTGTGCGTCCCTGCTCGACATCCCGGGCAAGATCGGCTCGAAGTTGCGTGTTCTCGTTTTCGAAGTTTGCGCGGCCCAATTCGGAGTCTCGCGCGAGCTGAGCCGCGACCTCCCGTGCTTCGGCGGCTTCGCTGACTGCGGCGACCTTGAGGTCGGCCGCTTCGCGCTCCGCTGCGGCGCGCAGCGCTGCCGACTCTCGTTTCGCGGTTGTGCGGGCCTCAGCTGCCTCGGTCGCAACGGCGGCGCGAATCGACGCGGCCTCGCGCTGGGCATCCTGAATCAGGGCTTCGGCGTCGGCGCGGGCGCGGGTACGCAGGGAGTCCGCCTCGCTGGATGCCTCGCTCACCAGCGCGGTGGCCCTGGCAGTGGCGTCATCCACGGTCTTCTTCGCGAACTCGGTTGCCTCGGCGCGAGTCGCCTCGGCGTCCGCCTGCACGGTGGACCGCAGCTTCTCCGCGTCGATGTCTGCCTGCGCGATCAAGCGGGTCGACTGCTCCTCAGCGACACGCAGCGTGTTCTCCAGCTTGGTGCCCAGACCCGCGTAGGTGGGGCTGCCGGTTTCGTCGAGCTCCGCCTGGAGATCTTCGTTGACGGCGAGGAGTCGCTTGACCTCTTTCGCGGCATCCGCGCGATCGCTGTTCGCCTTGATCAGCTCGGAGCGTAGTTGTTGCAACGCCTGATCGACCTCGTCTTTTCGATACCCGCGCATCTCCGTCGAAAAATCGGTGTCGTCAGCAGCCATGATTTCTCCTTGCGAATTGGGGGATCAGTGAGAAGTTTAGCGTGGTCATTCCCAGTGCTTTCCCAGTGCCAAGGTTAGGAGCTCACAGGGGCGAACGGCTATTCTGGAATGTCTTTGTTGTTGCCATTCTCGAGTTCTTCGGGAGCCCCTCTTCTCGTCCCTAGTGCGAGCGGCCGCGTCTGCGGCAGAGGGTGCCCACTACCCCCAAGGGCCGGGCAACACGAAAGGAGTAGTTCGTGCGATTTGTACTCGCAATAGTTAGCTTCGTCGTGGCCGCCGCGATGATCGGAACCGGCATCGCGCAGCGAACCATCTTTGCCGAGCCCGACAAGGTCACCGTGTCGACGACTGTGTCCTCGACCGCCACCGTAACGGTCATCGACGGCACCGCCCTTAACGCGTTTGAGGGAAGCCAAACCCTTACCGCAAAAGGCCAAGGCGACGTGTTCGCCGCGTATGGCCGCACCACCGACGTGATCGCGTGGATCGGTGACACCACATACAACGAAATCACCCTCGATCCCGAGACCGGCGAACTGGTGACCACGCTCGTCCGTGGTGCCGAGACCGAGGTTCCGAACCCCAATGGCTCAGACCTCTGGCTCGACGACTACGTGAAGGCCAAGACCTTGTCGATGACCGTCAACGTGCCCGACTCGATCTCGCTGATCGTCGCCTCCGACGGGGTTGAGCCCGCGCCGTCCGAGATTGCGCTCTCCTGGCCCCTCGACAACTCGACTCCGTGGGCCGGTCCGCTTATCGTCGGCGGGGCAATAATCCTGCTTCTCGGTCTGGGATTCCTGCTGTGGGCAATCCACCACATGCGATCCTCGCGTGGGCCGCGCCGCAAGATGCCCAAGCTGCCCAAGACGCGCGTCTACAAGACGCCGCGCTCGAGCGGCACCACCACGACGACCGCACCGACCGTCACGAAGAAGGGTCGTCGTCGCGGCATGATTGCTGTGCCGATCGTTCTCGTTGGCGCGCTGGCCCTCGGCGGCTGTAGCTCCGACTTCTGGCCGACGACCGGCAGCGAACCGACTCCGACGCCGACGGCGACCGGTTCGGTCGACGCGCAGCTCGACCCGCCCGCGGTAACCGTGCGACAGGTCGAGCGCATCGTCGCCAAGATCAGCGCTGTGGTCGAGAAGGCCGATGCCGCCCGTGACGGAAAACTGCTCGAGACTCGCTTCGCTGGAGCCGCGCTCGAGCTCCGCCTCGCGAACTACACGATTCGAGGCAACGACCCCTCCGTCGCCGCGCTCGCCGCGATTCCGGCCGGCCCCGTGCAGCTGACCCTCCCGCAACAGACCGACATTTGGCCTCGAGCCGTTCTCGCCGTCATTCAGGACGACACAGACGCGACGATCCCGCCGGTCGCCTTAATGCTCGAGCAGCAGGATGCCCGCTCCGACTACAAGGTCATGTACGCGATAACGCTCGAGCCATCCGCCGTGCTTCCTGATGTCGCACCCGCCAGCGTGGGGGCGGCTCGGTTGCTGCCCAACAGCGGGCTGCTCACCTGACCGCGGACGACACCGCACTGGCCTACGGCGACATCCTCGAGCAAGACGTCGAGAGCGCCGCCTACCTCGACTTCGACCCGGAGGGCGACAGCCTGCGCGCCGCGGTCGGTCTCGAGTACAAGAAGCAAGTGATCGCGTCGCTGCCCACGACCGCGAAAGCGTCGTTCGGCCACCTCCTCGGTCCGGCCGCGTCCATCTCCCTCGCGACCAACGATGCTGGTGCAATCGTCGCCGTGAACCTGTACGAGACCACTACGGTCACCCCCGTCGAGGCGGGTGCCGCGGTCAACCCGACTGGTCAGGTCAAGGCCTTGTCCGGGCTGGCGATCAGTACCAAGGGGCTCATTGCGACCTATGGCGACCAGCTACTGTTCTATGTGCCCCCCACCGGCAGCGGTGGCAAGATAGTGCTACTCGGCTACAGCGTCGGACTCGTTTCAGCCAAGGAGGTCGGATGACCAACGCCCCCATCGGTGCCCCCAATCTTCGCGGAGCGGTCGATCTCAGTTCCTTAGTGAGGCCGCAGACGCCTCCGAATGGGGCACCTCCAGCGCCCGCCGGAGGGGTAGTTCGCACCGCGACAGACGCGACGTTCACCACGGTTCTCGATCTCTCGGCGTCGGTGCCCGTCATCGTCGAGTTCTACGGTGCAGGCATCCAGCCCACGCTCGGATCGATCGTCGAGCAGTATGGCGGCCGTCTCGTTCTCGTGACCGTTGATGGAACGACGAACCCGCAACTGGTTCAGGCGTTCCAGGTTCAGGAAGTTCCCTCGGTTGCGGCCGTGGTTGGCGGTCGGCCGGTGCAGCTGTTCACGGGCATGATGCCCGAGACTGAGCTGCGCGGCGTGCTCGACCAGGTTCTCGCGCTCGCGGAGCAAAACGGGGTAACGGGAACTGTTCCGGTCGGGGAGGCTGGCGATGGTTCCGGCGAACCGGCCGAACCGGTCGAGGAACCCCTCCCGCCGCTGCACCAAGAGGCGTACGACGCGATCACTGCCGGCGATTTTCCGGCCGCGATTAAGGCGTACGAGACGGCGATCACTCAGAACCCGCGGGATCAGCTCGCGGTCGCCGGGCTCGCGCAGGTCTCGCTGCTCGCTCGGCTCGACGGCGCTACCGCCGCCGACGTGCGTGCCGAAGCGGCATCGAAGCCCGGCGATGTTGACGCACAGCTCGCTGTAGCCGACCTCGACGTCAGCGGCGGACATCTGGATGACGCGTTCGCGCGCCTGCTCGAGCTCTTTCCGAGCCTCGACGCGGCAGGCAAGAACGCTGTGCGGGCTCGCCTGCTCGAATACTTCGAGATCGCGGGAGGGGACGACCCCCGGGTCACAACTGCCCGACGATCCCTCACCGGCCTGCTGTACTAGCCGTGACCGACCTGACCGGTTCGACCGATTCGGTGCGACTCATTCGGCCCACAGCCGGGCAGTTAGATGTCTGGAGCAGGGTCGCGGGACTCGGCGTTCCCGTCGGCCTGGTCGCCGGCCTCGGCATCTCGATGGCTCTCGGATTCACCGGAGTGCCGTCAACCGTCCTGCTGGCCATTCTCGTGATCGGGCCTGCGCTGGTCTCCACATTTCTCGGCATTCGCACGGTGAGCGTGGCGAAACTGGAGCGCGCCGAGGGGTACTCGACGATGTTCGATTTTGCTGGCTTTCAGCTGCGCGACCCGCGCACCCTCGAGGTGGTTCGGGATCGCGACATCCGGCCCTCGGGAACGATGCGGCGTTCGCTGTTTCGCTCGATGCTGACGGTCAAGCAGGGCACCCTACTTGCCAAGCGACTCGACGAGGACGACGAGCACGACCGCTGATCGGGCCCGCTCGATCACGTCAGGCGCGCGGCGCCAACCACAGGGCGCCGAGTGGCGGCAGGGTGACATCGACCGAGGCCGGTCGACCGCCCCACGGCTCGTCAAGGGCGGTCACTGAGCCATAGTTTCCCACGCCCGAGCCACCGAACTCGGTTGCGTCGGTGTTGATGACTTCGTCCCAGACCCCGCCGAACGGCAGCCCCACGCGATACGGCCCAACGGGATTACCGCTGAAGTTGACCATGGCGACAAGCGGCGACCCGGACTTTGACCAGCGCACGAACGCGAGAACGTTCTGGGCCGCGTTGCCACCGTCGAGCCACTCGAATCCACCCTCGACGTTGTCTTGCTCCCACAGCGCGGGGGTGCTGCGGTAGGTGCGGTTGAGCTGGCCGACGAGAGTCTGCAGGCCTCGGTGCACGGGCTGGTCGAGAATCCACCAGTCCAGGCCGCGCTCCTCGCTCCACTCCGACGGCTGGCCGAACTCGCTTCCCATGAACAGCAGCTGCTTGCCGGGATGCGCCCACATGAACGCGAGGTAGGCGCGCACGTTCGCGAGCTTCTGCCACTGGTCGCCCGGCATCTTGTGCAGCAGCGACCCCTTGCCGTGCACGACCTCGTCGTGGCTGATCGGCAGCATGAAGCTCTCGCTGAACGCGTAGAAGAACGAGAACGTGATCTCGTTGTGGTGGTGCGAGCGGTGCATCGGGTCTTCCTGCATGTACTGCAGGGAGTCGTGCATCCACCCCATGTTCCACTTGAGACCGAACCCGAGACCGGATGACGCGGTCGGCTTGGTCACGCCCGGCCAGCTGGTCGACTCCTCGGCGATCATCACGATGCCGGGGTTGCGCTTGTACGCGGTCGCGTTGACCTCCTGCAGCAGGCTGATCGCCTCGAGGTTCTCGCGTCCGCCGAACTGGTTGGGCAGCCACTGACCCTCTTCGCGCGAGTAGTCGAGGTAGAGCATGCTCGCGACGGCGTCGACGCGCAGCCCGTCGATGTGGAACTCCTCGAGCCAGTACAGCGCGTTGGCGACCAGGAAGTTGCGCACCTGCGACTGCCCGAAGTTGAAGATCAGGGTGCCCCAGTCGAGCTGCTCGCCGCGCCGCGGGTCGGAGTGCTCGTACAGCGGCTCGCCGTCGAAGCTGCGCCAGCGCCCACTCGTCTTTGGGGAAGTGCCCGGGCACCCAGTCCATGATCACGCCGATGCCGGCCTTGTGGAGCTCGTCGATGAGGTACTTGAGGTCGTCGCCGTGGCCGAACCGGCTGGTCGGGGCGTAGTAGCCGGTGACCTGATAACCCCACGAGCCGCCGAACGGATGCTCCGCGAGCGGCATGAACTCGACGTGCGTGAATCCCAGCTCCGTGACGTACTCGATGAGTTCGGTGGCGAGCGACCGGTAGTCGAGGCCGGGACGCCACGAGCCGACGTGCAGCTCGTAGACGCTCATGGGGGAGTTGTGCGGGTCGGTAGACGCGCGCCGCGTCATCCACTCGTCGTCGCTCCAGGCGAACAGCGACTGGCCCACCTTCGACGCGGTCGCCGGTGGGATCTCGGTGTATCGCGCCATCGGGTCGGCGCGGGTAACCCAGTCGCCGGCAGCGCTGAGTAGCTCGAACTTGTAGGCGGTGCCGGGCTCGAGACCCGGCACGAACAGCTCCCAGACGCCGTTGTCGTCGAGGCGGCGCATCGCGTGGCCGACACCGTTCCAGTCGTTGAAGTCGCCGACGACTCGCGCCGCCCTCGCGTGCGGAGCCCAGACCGAGAACGACGTGCCCGGCACGTCCTCGTGGGGACGATAGTGGGAGCCGAGCACCTGCCAGATCTGCTCGTGTCGTCCCTCCGCCCAAAGATAGAGATCGATCTCCCCGACCGAGGGCACGAAGCGGTACGGGTCATCCGAGGTCCATGTCGGGCCGTTCTCGTACTCGGTCTCGATCACATAGGCCTGCCCGGGGTCTGGGGCCAACGCCTGCCAGAGCCCCTGCGCGACGTGCTCGAGCGCCACTCGCGACCCGTCGGCGCGCACGGCGGTGACCGCCGAGGCGAGGGGTCGCACCACGCGGATCGCCCAGCCGCCGTCGACGGCGTGCTGCCCGAGCGTCGCGTGCGGCTGCGGGTGAACCCCGCCGACGAGCGCGGCAACGTGGTCGGGATGAAGGTCGGGCAACCCGCGGCGACTGCTGTCGGCGAGGAATCGGATGCTGGTGCCTTCTTCTTCGCGACCACGACTAGCGTCCCTTCGGTGCTGCTGGTGGATGCTGCACGTGCAGGATGTGCACCGGCTCGCCGAAGGCATCCAGTCGCACATAGTTGTCGCGACCCCAGACGAACTCGGCGCCGGTGATGAGGTCACGAACGGTGAAGGTGGCGTCTTCGGCGAGTCCGATGCGGGTCAGGTCGAGGTGCACGATCGTCTCGCGCACCGAGTGCGGGTCGACGTTGGCGACCACGATTATCGCGTCGTCGGCGCCCGGTCGCGGAGTGCTCGGCCGCGAGGTACTTCGTGTAGACGAGAATCGAGTCGTCGTCGCTCCAGTGCACGTCGAGGTTGCGCAGCTGGCGCAGCGACGGGTGCGCCGCCCGGATCAGGTTGAGTCGCGTGAGGTACGGCGCGAGCGACGTGCCGGCCTTCTCCGCGCCGGCCCAGTCGCGCTGCTTGTACTCGTACTTCTCGCTGTCGATGTTCTCTTCGCTGCCGGGGCGTGCGACGTGCTCGAACAACTCGTAGCCCGCGTACACGCCCCAGTTCGGGCTCGCCGTCGCGGCCAGGGCCGCGCGAATCTTGTAGGCGGCCGGTCCGCCGAACTGAAGAAACTCGGTAAGAATGTCCGGGGTATTGACGAAAAGGTTGGGCCTGAACCAGGCCGATGTCTCGTGCGAGATCGACTCGAAGAACTCGGCGAGCTCCTCCTTCGTGTTGCGCCAGGTGAAGTAGCTGTACGACTGCTGGTAGCCCGACTTGGGCGAGCGACTGCATCATCGCCGGGCGCGTGAACGCCTCGGCGAGAAACACGACGTCGGGATACTCGGTGTTGATCTCGTGCAGCACGCGCTCCCAGAAGTCGAGCGGCTTGGTGTGCGGATTGTCGACGCGGAAGATTCGCACGCCGAGCCCGATCCAGAACCTCAGCAGGCGCAGCACCTCCTCGCGAATGCCGTCCGGATCGTTGTCGAAGTTGATCGGGTAGATGTCTTGGTACTTCTTGGGCGGATTCTCGGCGTACGCGATCGATCCGTCGGGAAGAGTCGTGAACCACTCGGGATGCGCTGTCACCCACGGGTGATCGGGCGAGCACTGCAGCGCGAAGTCGAGGGCGACCTCGATGTGGTGCTTCGCCGCCGTGGCAACGAAGTAGCTGAAGTCTTTGATCGTTCCGAGATCCGGATGCACGGCGTCATGTCCACCCGCGGCCGAGCCAATCGCCCACGGCGAGCCCGGATCACCGGGCTCGGTCACGAGGGTGTTATTGGGACCCTTGCGGAACGCCTCGCCGATCGGGATGAATCGGCGGCAGGTAGAGCACGTCGAAACCCATTTCGGCGACCGCGGGAAGGCGTTTGGCCGCGGAGCGGAAGGTGCCGCTGGTCCAGGTGCCATCCTTGGCGCGCTTTGCCCCCTCGCTGCGCGGGAAGAATTCGTACCAACTGCCAACGCCGGCGCGCTCGCGCTCGACCCGCAGCGGGATCGGCTCGCTGAAGGTGGCGAGACTCGCGAGCGGTTTGGCGTCGATCGCAGCGGTGAGTTTCGGGTCAGGGCGATGTCGAGCTTCGCGGCGGGGGTCACCGTCGGGTCGGCGAAGCGTGTGCGCGGCATCCGAGACGATCTTGCGGGTTCCCGCCCGTTCCAGCAGTTGTCGCCCCATCGTGACCATGAGGTCGACGTCGACGCGCGCCGGAATCTTGAGTCTCGGCGTTGTGCAGCCAGGTGGCCCAGTCGTCGGTGAACGCCTCGACCCGCCACGACCACTGTCCCTCGGCGTCGACGCGCACCTGCGCGCGCCACCGGTCGGTGCCCGGCGCGACCGATCGCATCCGGTGAATCGTCGTAGCGCCCGGTCGGATCGGTGAGGTGGAGTCGAACGCCGAGCAGGTCGTGACCCTCACGAAAGACTGTCGCCTCGAACGGCACCACCTCGCCGCTGAACGCCTTGGCGGGCCAGAGTCTGTCCGGCTGCTGCGGCGTCGCATGGCGGATCGGGATGCGACCCAGCTTCGGCTGGAGTGCACGCCTCGTACTCGATACCCACGTTCTGACCGTACCGCGTTTGCTCCGGACGGCCCCATCGTGATCACGGTCACCTAGAAGTCCTGTCAGCACTGTTGCGGACACGTCATGTACCCCGGAGTGGGGATTTCTTCCTCGAGAGAGGTGCGTAACTGTCGATCTGTGGGGGGAACCACACAGTCTTGGGCGGCACCTAGCAGACCGGCTTCGCTGTTGATCACCTTCCGGCTTGAAGCATTCGGACAGATAACTGCATACCCAACGGAAGTCGCCGTGACGTCCGGAGTTCGTGGGACGCCTTTGGCGCGCCTGCGCGCACTCCGTCGCTATTCGCGTCGGCGGCCTCTGCCTTCGGCACCCTCGAAAGGAACATCATGAACAAGCTCATCAAGGGCGCGATCGCCGCAGCTGTTGGAATCGCACTGCTCATGGGTGGCGCGTCCACCCTCGCCTTCTGGAACGACTCGGCCAGCATCTCCGGTGGCTCGATTAGCGCCGGAACTCTCAAGATCGCGGTACCCGGCACCGTTCCGGCAACGGATGGATGGAAGAGCGGCTCGACCGCGATCGCCAACATCTCGAACTTCCGCATCGTGCCCGGTGACACCATCACCTACACGAAGACCTTCACGGTCACCGCGACCGGCGACAACCTGTCTGCCACGGCAGCTCTCACCGGTGGAGCCATCACGGCTGCCTCGGCGGCAGCCGCTGACACCGCGCTCGCTAGCTACCTCAGCAAGACCGCGACCTTCACGGTCGGCGGTGTGAGCACGTCAACCGTCACCGCCTCATCCGGAACCCAGACCGTGGTCGTCACGACCACCCTGACGTTCCCGAACGGCACGTCGGCGAACGACAACCTCGCCAAGCTCGGCTCGGTCAACCTGGCCGATTTCACCATCACGCTGACGCAGAACGTCTAGCGACTCGCCCGGGTGCGGCGGCATAGTCCCCGCACCCGGGTGTTTCCTCCCTTCTTTAGTGGCCCGACACCGGAAGGCGGTGATTACGGTGGCATCCTTTTTTCAGAACTTTCGCTCGATGACGTCGGCGTTGCGCCGCCGTCGCCCGCACGTGGCGTTCCGCGCCATCGGCGTGATGTCTGCGGCTGTGATCACGGCGGTCCTCCTCGGGGTTCTCGGTGCAGGCGGCACATACGCCTACCTGAACTCGTCGACCGGCGCGCAGCCCGGCGCGACACTGACGGCCGGCACCGCCGCCCTCTCGATTTCGTCTGGCGCGCAGAACCTCAGCCTCATAGCGCCTGGCCAGACCCGCACGGCGCTCTTCACAATCACCAACACGGGCGATGTGCCGCTGAACCTCACCATCACTTCGATCACCGGAACCTCGGTGGCGAACGGGCTGACAGCGACACTCGGCAACTCGAGCTGCTCTGGCACCCAGTACACAACCGGCTCGTTCGGCGTGCCGACGCTCGCCAAGGGCGCATCCGCGACCGTGTGCGTCACGGTCAAGTTAGGGCTGAACGCCCCCAACACCGCCCAGTGGGTCAGCACGCCGATCGCGGTTCTGATCAACGGGACTCAAGCATGAGCGCCGCACAGAACGACCGGGAAGACCGGATGCTCGCCGCGACCGGCGTGCGGCCGGTCACGGTTGCGCGCTGGGCCGTCACCGCGTTCCTCGCCACTGTGCTCGCGCTGTCATCGACGGTCAGCTACGCGGCTTTCACCGCGAGCGGAACGCTTTCCGCACCCGCTACGACGACCGGCCTCAAGTTCACCTCTACCGGAATGTTGGGCCTCTCCGTCCAATTCACGAAGAAGATCAAGCTCGTCAACTCCTGGGTTACGTTCGCCAACACGGGCACGTTCCCGCTCATCATCACCTCGATCAACGTCACGAACGTTGGCAGCGAGGCGCTCGGTGCCGAGACGGAGTTCCACGTGTGGTCCGACTCCAAGTGCGAGAAGAAGGCTCCCGGATCTGCGGTGGAGACCACCCTCGCCACCGGGACCACCGCTATCGCGTCCAGCTACGGGTTCTCGATCCCCGTGGGCGGTTCAATAACTCTCTGCACCGACCTGCAGTTCAAGGGGAAGCTCAAGAATCTCGCCGGCCACAGCGTCGCATCGACGGTGAGCTTCACCGCGGCCGCGACATCGGGCGCGCCATCGTGGACGACGACGGATCTCGCAGCGCCAGTTCTAGCAATCTCGGTCGTGGGATACGAACCGAGTTCGGTGGTCTGTGCTGCCAGCACCGGGTACGTCGTTGGGGGCGTTCGATACAGCTCCGTGCTGCTCACCTGGCAGGAGTCGACCGTTCAGAAGCCCGACTACTACGAGGTCTGGGCCGACACCGCGCTGGTGGCGATATTGGACGACAAGATCCGCTATCTCGAGGTCAACAGCTCGTTGATTTCGGCGACCGGCGAGCTCGAGGTCACCATCGTCGCGGTCAAGGACGACGTCGAGTACGACAGTGAGGTCGTCTACATCCTCTCGACCGCGGGTGCCGGTGCAAGGAACATCACCTGCTCATGAACACGTACTGGGGGGTGAGGGCGGCGATGCTCGCCGCGTTGGTTGGGCTGGCAGCCGCCGGTACCGCCGTCTCTGGCGCGTCCGCCGCGTCTGCCGCGACCACCGCCGAGTCGATCGAAGTCAGTGCCGACGGCATTACCTACGACACCACCTTCCCCGGCAGCCTGTTTGGCGAGACTCGCCTCATCCCGGGGTCGAGCGTCGCCGCCACCCTCTGGGTGCGCAACCCGACCTCTGCGGAGGCATACCTCCGCGTTGTTCTCACTGACGTTGTCGCCAACGACGTTCACTACTGGGGTGCGCTGTCGATGCTGCTGACAGTTTCTGGCGAGACTGTCACATCGCCCATGACGGCGTCAGACGAATGCACAGTTCTCGTCATGGCGGTGCCGATGGCCGCGGGGGAGGCACTGCCGGTTTCCCTTGCACTTGCCTTGGGAGATCTGAACGGCACCCAGGGCCAGAACGGACGCGCCGACTTCGCGCTCGGCGTGACGCTCAGTGAGGTTGCCTACCCGACAGATGAGTGCGCACCTCCCGCCGTGGAGGTTCCAGGCACTCCGGGCGCCCCCTCGGTGTTCGGCCCACACATTGTGGCGAAGGCGGCGAGCGGATATCCCGTCGGGTACGCGAGCGCCGACTTCTTCGCCAGAGGCTGGAACTCGCCATTCCGCGGTTTTCTCATCGACTTCAACACCGGGCGTCTTGACGACCGCTTCCTGATCTTGCTCGTGGGCACGACCCTCGGGCTCGGAGCGGGCTGGTTGACGTCGCTCGTCCGGGGCCGAAAGCGCGCCGCCGCACGAGCCAAAGCGGGCTCGACACCACACAATTCACGACGCTACACAACTCACACAACCCGACACACCACTGCACCTGGAGGCACCCGATGAGTATCACCGCGACTCGCAAAGTCACACAAACAATCTCGAGGCCGACGCCGCCGAGCCGACCCGCCGCGTACGAACACGGGCTGCGCACCGCACCGATGCCGGTCAGCGAGCCGCAGCGAGCTGAGCGGAGCCTGCTGCACTACATCGGTCTGGGTCTCAGTGGTGGCCTACTCGCCTTCCTGCTGCTCATCGCCGCCGCGGTGGTTGTAGTTCCCGCAGCCACGGGGTCGACCCCGTACACGGTGCTGACGAGCTCGATGGAGCCGAGCCTGCCGCCGGGTACGCTCATCATCGATCGCCCGGTCGCAACGGACGACATCCGTGTGGGCGACATCGTTACGTACCAGCTGGAGTCGGGCAAGCCCGTGGTCGTCACTCATCGCGTCACCGCGATTAGCACGACCGACACCGGCGACAAGATCTTCACCCTCAAGGGCGACAACAACTCATTGCCGGATGCCAATCCGGTTGTTGCCGAGCAGATTCGGGGCGAGGTCTGGTACAGCGTGCCGCTCATCGGCTGGGTGAACAACCTGATTAGCGGGGCCACCCGCGGGTGGGTAGTTCCCGCGCTCGCCTTCGGCCTGTTCCTCTACGCCGGCTACATGGTGGCGGGTGCCACCATCGCATCGGTGAAGAAGAAGCGTCTGGCGCGCGAGACTCACAGTTAAGGCGGCGGCCGTCGCGATCGGCCGTGACGCTATCGGCCGTGACGTTAGGTGGTTCCGACCTGCCCTAGGGTTATCGAGTGAAGGCCATCCGACGGTTTACCGTGCGCACAGTACTCCCCGAGTCGCTCGCGGCGCTCGACGAACTCTCGACCAATCTGCGCTGGTCGTGGCACGAGCCCACGCGCCAACTGTTTCGTTCGATTGACCCGGACTCGTGGGAGCGCTCGGCCCACGATCCCATAGCGATGCTCGGCGCAGTAGAACCGGATCGTCTCGCCGAGCTGGCGGCGGATGCCGCGTTTGTCGGTCGCGCGAACGAGCTCGTCTCCGACCTCCGCGCCTACCTCACCGAGCCGCGGTGGTATCAGGCGCTCGACAGACGCCCCGGCCGCGATCGGCTACCTGTCGCCCGAGTTCGGAATCGCCGAGGCGCTGCCGCAGTACTCGGGTGGGCTCGGGATTCTGGCTGGCGATCACCTCAAGAGCGCGAGCGACCTCGGGGTGCCGATCAGTCGGCGTCGGTCTCTTCTATCGCGCCGGCTACTTTCGACAGGCGATCTCGCGCGAGGGCTGGCAACTCGAGAGCTATCCCGTGCTCGACCCGGACGGCCTGCCGCTGACGGTGCTGCGCCACCCGGATGGCCGCGCCGCGAACGTCGTGCTCGCGCTGCCCGACGACCGCGCGCTCTACGCGCGGATCTGGCAGGTCTCGGTGGGTCGCATCCGCCTGCTGCTGCTCGACACCGACATTCCCGAGAACGAGGATGCCCTGCGCGGCGTCACCGACCGACTGTACGGCGGCGGAGGCGAGCACCGACTGCTGCAGGAGCTGCTGCTCGGCGTCGGCGGGGTGCGCGCCATCAAGATCTACTCGGAGCTCACCGGAGCGCCGAGCCCCACGGTGTTCCACACCAACGAGGGTCACGCCGGATTCCAGGGACTCGAACGGGTGAGCGACCTCATCGGCGCCGGTCTGACGTTCGCCGCGGCCCTGCAGGTCGTGCGCGCCGGAACCGTGTTCACCACCCACACCCCGGTGCCGGCGGGCATCGACCGGTTCGAGGTCGACATGATCACGGAGTACTTCACGACCGACCTGCTGCCCGGGGTCGCGGCATCCGACGTCGTCGCGCTCGGTCAGGAGAAGTACGCGGGCGGCGATCCGACGAAGTTCAACATGGCGGTCATGGGGCTGCGTCTGGCGCAGCGGGCCAACGGCGTCTCCCGGCTGCACGGCGAGGTGTCGCGCGGAATGTTCGGCGCGCTGTGGCCCGGCTTCGAGGCCGACGATGTTCCGATCACGTCGGTGACCAACGGCGTTCACGCGCCGACCTGGACCGACCCGATGCTGCTCGAGCTCGCCGCCGACAAGCTCGGCACCGCCGACACCACGGTCGGCCGACTGGGCATCGCCCGCCGTCAGCGACGCCGACCTCTGGGCGGTGCGCGGTCGCATGCGCGAACAGCTCGTGACGGATGCCCGCGCCCGGGTCGGCGCGGCCTGGCAGGAACAGAACCCGGGAGTCGGGCGACCCGACCTGGTTCTCGGAGCTGCTGGACCCCGACGGTGCTGACGATCGGATTCGCGCGACGCGTTCCGACCTACAAGCGCCTGACCCTCATGCTGCACGACGAGGAGCGGCTGCGCTCGCTGCTGCTGCACCCCGAGCGGCCGATCCAGCTCGTGATCGCCGGCAAGTCGCATCCCGCCGACGACGAGGGCAAGCGTCTCATCCAGCGGCTCGTCGAGTTCGCGTCGGAGCCGGCGGTACGCGAGCGCATCGTCTTCCTGCCCGAACTACGACATCGGCATGGCCAAGCTGCTCTACCCGGGAACCGACGTCTGGCTCAACAACCCGCTGCGTCCGCTCGAAGCGTGCGGCACGTCCGGAATGAAGGCGGCGCTGAACGGCTCGCTCAACCTGTCGATCCTCGACGGCTGGTGGGCCGAGTTCTACGACGAGCAGAACGGCTGGGCGATTCCGTCGGCCGACACGGCGGGCAACGGGGCCGAGCGCGACCGTCTCGAGGCGGAGGCGATGTACGACCTCATCGAGCACCAGATCGCCCCGCGCTTCTACGACCGTGGCGCCGACGGGGTTCCGACCCACTGGGTCGAGTCGATCCGTCACACGCTCGCGACGCTGTCGCCGGCGCTCTCCGCCGATCGCATGGTTCGGGAGTACGTCGAGCGGCTCTACCTTCCGGCGTCGGCCGCCGCAACGACGATCTCGGCGAACAGCTACGCCCCGGCCCGCGAACTCGCGGACTGGAAGGCGAGAGTCACCGCGGCCTGGCCCAAGATCCATGTCACTCACGTGGAATCGGGTGGTGTGGATGCCCTGCCTCAGGTCGGCGACGAACTGCACCTTCGCGCCATCGTCGACGTCGACGGGCTCACCCCCGACGACCTCGCCGCCGAGGTCGTCTACGGACACGCACTAGACGGTGACCGCATCGAGGATGTCACTCACCAGAACCTTCAGCCGGGGACGGCGGACGAACGTCCCGTCGTGTTCGAGGGCACGGTTGCGTTGGCGCGCGCCGGGAGCTTCGGCTACACGGTTCGGGTGGTGCCGCGGCATCCGCTGCTCGCGAGCCCCGCCGAGCTGGGCCTCATTGCCGTCGCGGAGTAGCTGGCCAACAGGCACGGCAACCTAGCCGCGGGCGATGTCCGCGACGATGGCGTCAGTCACGCGAATGAGGTCGCCGGGGGCGATCTCGAGATCGAGTCCGCGACGGCCGCCGCTGACGTAGACCGTGTCGTACAGCTCGGCCGTCTCATCGATCACCGTCGGGTGCCGGTGTTTCTGGCCGATCGGGCTGATGCCACCGACGACATAGCCGGTGCGACGTTCGGCGAGCGTCGGGTCGGCCATCTCCGCGCGCTTGCCACCGATGGCTGAGGCGAGCGCCTTGAGGTCGAGCTTGCCGGTCACGGGAACAATCCCCACGACGAGCGACCCGTCGATCTCGGCGAGCAGAGTCTTGAACACCCGATCCGGGTCCAGCCCCAGCGCCGTGGCGGCCTCAAGCCCGAAGTTCGTGTTCGCCGGGTCGTGCTCGTACGCGTGAGCGGTGAACTGAATCCCCGCGGCGGTAAGCGCGAGCGTTGCGGGAGTTCCGGCCACCGAGCCAGCGTAGCGCTGCGGCGGGCGAACTCGCTCAGTGCGCGGTGAAGAGCTGCATCGAGGTTCCCGCGACTCGAAGCTCCGAGCCGGGCAGGTAGTCGACGCTCGCCTCGACGTGTTCCTCGAGCGAAGAATCCCAGAGCAGCGAGTAGCCGGCGACGCCATCGTGGGTGGGCAGGATGACGGTCACGTCATCCTCGAGTCCGTGCACGACCAGCAGAATGCGGTTGAAGTCCTCGAACTCCGGAGTCGATGCCGCCAGGTACTGCAGGGTGCGCTCTTCGGGGGAGTCCCAGTCTTCCTCGCTCATCGACTCGCCCTGCTTGTTGTACCAGTCCATCTGGGTCGCATTCGGAATCGTCTCGCCGGCGATACCGAAACGCACGGGGCGCAGCGCCGGGTTGTCCGCGCGGAACTGGATGAGCATCCGCGTGACCTCGAGCAGTTCGTCCTGCCAGCCCTCGCGCTGCCATTGCACCCAGGTCAGTTCGCTGTCGTGGCAGTAGGCGTTGTTGTTGCCGCGCTGGGTGCGACCAAACTCGTCGCCAGCGGTGAGCATAGGGATGCCCGCCGAAAGCAGCAGCGTGCCGAGCAGGTTGCGCATGGCCTTGCTCCGCGCATCGACAATCGCGGTGTCAGTCGTGGGGCCTTCGGTACCGTGATTGAACGAGTGGTTGTTGTCTGTTCCGTCGCGGTTGTTCTCGCCGTTGCCGACGTTGTGTTTCTGGTCGTAGGCGGTCAGGTCGGCCATCGTGAAACCGTCGTGCGCCGTCACAAAATTCAGCGACGCCATCGGTCCGCGCTCCTGCGAGAACACGTGCGCCGAACCGGCAAGCCGTCGGGCCAGCGAACCGATTCCGTTCGGCGCTGTACCGTCGGCCCGCGCGGCCCCGATGTCGGTGAGCCAGAAGTCGCGCATCCGGTCGCGGTAGCCGTCGTTCCACTCGTTCCAGCCATCGGGGAAGTTGCCAACCTGCCAGCCGCCCATGCCGACGTCCCACGGCTCCGCGATGATCTTGACGCCCTGAAGCTGTGGGTCGTCCCGGATCGCGAGCAGGAGCGCATGCTCGGGCTGGAACTCGTGCTCGGCATCCCGCCCCAGCGTCGCGGCCAGATCGAACCGAAAGCCGTCGACCTGCACGTCGTTCGCCCAGTAGCGCAGCGAGTCGAGGATCAGGCGCTGCGCGGCCGGGGTCGCGGTGTTGATCGAGTTGCCGCATCCCGTCACGTCGATGTACTCGCCGTCGGGGGTCTGTCGGTAGTAGTTGAGGTTGTCGATTCCGCGCAGGCTCGTTGTCGGCCCGCCGAGACCCTCCTCGGCGGTGTGGTTGTAGACCACGTCGAGGATGACCTCGAGGCCGGCCTCGTGCAGCAGCTTGACCATTCCCTTGAACTCGCGCAGCACGGCACCGGTGCCGCCGAACTGGGCGGAACGGCTCGCGTACGCCGCGTGCGGCGTGAAGAAGTTGAGAGTGTTGTATCCCCAATAGTTGGTGAGGCCCTGCTTGATGAGGCGTTGTTCGCTCACCGATTGGTGCACCGGAAGCAATTCGACTGAGGTGACGCCGAGATCCTTCAGGTAGGCGATCGTCGACTCGTGGGCGAGTCCGGCGTAGGTGCCGCGCAGGTCGTCGGGCACGTCGGGGTTGAGCTTGGTGAGTCCCTTGGCGTGCGCCTCGTAGACGATCGTGTGATCCATGCCGACGCGCGGCTTCTGGGAGGCGCCCCAGTCGAAGGTGTCTGGCTCCTGAACATAGCCGCGCCACTCGCCGGTGCTCGAGCGGGAGAGCCCCCGCGCATACGGGTCGATGAGGTGCAGCGACGGATCGAACGCGTGGCCGGGGGTGGACGGCCCGCTGGCCCTGACGGAATAGCGCACGCCGGGCGACAGGAGCGGCGTGCTCACGGACCAGACGTTGGCGGAGTCACGCTCCAGAGCGAGAGTGTCGGTCACCCAGTTGGCGTCTTTGGCGTCAAAGAGGCACAGCTGAATCGACGTGGCGCTCGCCGACCAGATTCGCAGGGTGCCGCCTGTGGCGTCGAGGCGCACACCAAGGTCGGCTAAGGAATCAGGCATGCGATCTAGAGTAATGACTGTGGCTTCCTACCTTGACCATGCGGCCACCTCGCCCATGAGCGCCGAGGTTATCTCGGCATATGCGGACGCGCTCCGGGTCGTCGGCAACCCGTCATCGATCCACAGCCAGGGACAGTCGGCCAAGCGGATGCTCGAAGAATCCCGCGAGGCCATTGCGGCGTCGATCGGCTCGTCGCCGCACGAGCTCACGTTCACGTCGGGCGGGACGGAGGCGATCAACCTCGCCATCAAGGGCATCTTTTGGGCGCGCAACGCCGCCGGTCGGGTAGCCGAACGCGCGTCGAGACCCCGCATCATCTCCACCCGCGCCGAACACCACGCCACCATCGACAGCCTCGAGTGGCTCGAACAACACGAGGGCGCCGTCGTCGACTGGATCCCGGTCGACTCCGTCGGCCGCATGGACCTCGCCGCGCTTGAGTCCGCGCTCGGCCCCGATGTCGCCCTCGTCACGACCCTGTGGGCGAACAACGAGGTGGGAACCGTTCAGCCGGTCGCCGAGATTGTCGCGCTCGCCGCGGCTCACGGCATCCCTGTGCACGCAGACGCCGTGAGCGCCTACGGATCGCTGCCGATCGACTTCGCCGCGTCCGGCCTCGCCGCCATGAGCATCTCCGCCCACAAGATCGGCGGACCGGTCGGGGTCGGTGCTCTCGTGATCTCGCGGGGCGCCGATTGTCACTCCGCTTCTGCACGGCGGCAACCAGCAGCGGGCCCGCTCGGGTACGCAGGATGCCGCTGGCGCCGTCGCGTTCGCCGCCGCGGCGCGCTCGCTCGGAGGCGACCTCGCTACGGTTCGTGAGCTGCGCGATCGGCTGATCACGGGAATCCATACCGCCGTGCCCGAGGCGGTGTTCCGGGGCGACCCGGCCGATCGACTCCCCGGCAACGCGCACTTCACCTTCCCCGGCTGCGAGGGCGATTCGCTGCTCTACCTGCTGGATGTCGCGGGTTTCAGCGTCTCGACCGGGTCGGCGTGCCAGGCCGGAGTACCCGAGGCATCCCACGTTCTGCTCGCGATGGGCGTGTCCGAAGCGGACGCCCGGGGGGCCCTGCGGATATCTCTGGGGCATTCCACCACCGAAGCCGAAATCGACGAGTTCGTGGGCGTGCTCGCGGCGGCCGTGGATCGTGCGCGCGCAGCGGGGCTCTCGGGATCGAGCCGCTGAACGGGCGAACTCTTTACTGTGAGTCACGCTCATCTGATAACCTGCGGCGTCAGAGTTGAGCGAACAACACGTAAAGGCGACACCATGCACCGTAGTTCCTGGGCCACGCGGTGGCTCGCAACCGCAGTCACCACTTTCGCCGTAGCTTTCACCGGAGTCATCGTGGCGGCACCAGCGGCCGCCGTCACGGGGGGAGTGGTCAGCGGCATCGTCACGTTTGAGTCCACGCCCGGAAACTTCACACCGATCGCGAATGCTTCGGTTGTCGCCTACCCCCTGTTTGGCGCGGGTGACGTTGCCGGCGGAGGCACCACCAACGCGCTGGGCGAGTACTCGATTTCGAACTTGTCCCAGGGCGACTACCACCTGGTCTTCTTCCTCACGGGCCCCACCCAAAACCAGCTGATCTGGTTGGGCAACACCCCATACGAGGCGGGGTCAGAGATCTTGACCGTGGGTGCTGGCGCCGTCACTGGCGTCAACGCCGCTCTGCCGAAGGGAAGCACCATCTCGGGTCACATCACAGTGAACGGCTCTTCCGCAGGCCCGAACGACGCAGCGGCAGCGGTATTCCTGTGGGATCCGGTCGCCGGGCAGTTCCAGAGATTCTCGTGGCGCGCGACGACAACCACCGACGGTGCGTACACCATCAGTGGTGTTCCCGAGGGCGAGTACATTCTTCGATTTGGTCGCTCCTTCGATGACGATCTGCTCTCCACCGAATACTGGGAGGCCGAGGACTACCTGACCTCCTATACGCCTGTGGTGGTCGGCGCCGACGTTGCGCTCACAGGCTTCGACGGCAGCATCGCAGATCAGGTGCTCAATTCGTACCGGATCGCTGGCGACGACCGCTACGGCACCAGCGCCGCGATCGCGGGTGGTTGGGACAGCGCCGAGACGGTATTCATCGTCAATGGCCTGAACTTTCCCGATGCGCTGAGTGCCGGACCCATCGCGGGACTTTTCCGAGCGCCACTGCTGCTTGTGGGCCCAACCTCAATTCCGTCGGTCGTCGCCGAAGAGCTGACTCGGCTCTCACCGGACACGATCATCATTATTGGCGGCACGGGAGCGGTCTCGGCGGGCGTCGAGACTGCACTGGGTGCCTATGCTCCAAACGTCGATCGCCTTCAGGGCACTGACCGCTACGCCACGTCGCGTGCCGTAGCGGGCGCGTGGTCCCTCGTTGGGTCAAACCGCACCGCCTACCTCGCCACGGGTGCCAATTTCCCCGACGCGCTCGCGTCCGGCCCGGCAGCGATCAACGAAGGCTACGGGCCGGTCATCCTCGTCAACGGGTCGGCGACGAGTCTCGACACCGCGACTCGTGACCTGCTCGAAGATCTGGGAATCACCAAGGTTGTCATTGCCGGTGGCCCCGCAAGTTTCTCGAACGCTCTGGAAACCTCCCTTCGAGGGTTGGACTTTCTCGACGAGGTCTATCGCCGGAGCGGCACCGGTCGCTACGACACCGCGGTGAAGGTGAATCAGAAGTCGTTCCCCTTCGCGGACGCGGTGTTCCTCGCCACCGGCACAGGCTTCCCCGACGCGCTCTCAGGCACGGCGCTGGCGGGCTTGTATCGCGCGCCCATCTTTCTCGTTCAGCCGAATTGCGTGCCCGTAGACGTTCTCGAAGAGATCAACTTCCTCCAACCCGCGGAGATCTATCTGCTGGGCGGGCCGGGCACCCTGAGTGCGGCGGTTGCAGCGGGAGTTCCCTGCTGAGTCGCTGACACCATGCGGCGCCCTACCGCTAACCGCGCCCTGCGCACGACGTAGGCTTGACGGATGAAGGTTTTGGCGGCGATGAGCGGGGGAGTGGACTCCGCGGTCGCTGCCGCGCGCGCCGTCGACGCCGGCCACGAGGTCGTCGGCGTTCACCTTGCGCTCAGCCGCAACCCCGGCACACTGCGCACGGGCGCGCGAGGCTGCTGCACCATCGAAGACTCGATGGATGCCCAGCGCGCCGCCAACATCATCGGCATCCCGTACTACGTCTGGGACTTCTCGGAGCGCTTCAAGGCCGACGTCGTCGACGACTTCGTGGCCGAGTACTCCGCCGGACGCACCCCCAACCCGTGTATGCGCTGCAATGAGCGCATCAAGTTCGCCGCCCTCATGGAGAAGGCACTCGCCCTCGGCTTCGACGCCGTCGCGACCGGTCACTACGCCAACATCGTGACGGATGACGCGGGCAACCGCGAACTGCACCGCGCCGCCGACTGGGCCAAAGACCAGAGCTACGTGCTCGGCGTGCTCACCGCCGACCAACTCGCTCACAGCATGTTCCCGCTGGGCGCGACGCCGTCGAAGGCCGAGGTGCGTGCCGAGGCCGCGGCTCGGGGCTTCGCCCTCGCGTCCAAGCCCGACTCGCACGACATCTGCTTCATTCCCGACGGTGACACCCGCGGCTGGCTCGCCGACAAGGTGGGCGCGGAGCAGGGCGCGATTCTCGATCGCTCGGGCGCGAAGCTCGGCGTGCACGAGGGCGCCGCCGCCTTCACGGTCGGGCAGCGCAAGGGCATCAATGTGGGGCATCCGACGCCGGATGGTCGCCCGCGGTTCGTGCTCGAGGTGCGTCCGTCGTCGAACGAGGTGGTTGTCGGGCCGCGCGAGGCGCTGGCGCTGCGCGAACTCGCCGGCACGAAGTTCAGCTGGGCGGGTCTAGCTCCGGATGCCGCGACGCTCGCGGCCGATGGCAGCTTCGACTGCCACGTGCAGGTGCGGGCTCACTCCGACCCGGTACCGGCGGTTGCTCGGGTCTCGACGGCTCGACGGCTCGACGGGCTCGACCACCGGAGATTCCGAGCTCGTCGTTAACCCGGTCGACCCGATCATTGGAGTCGCGCCCGGACAGACCGTCGTGCTCTACGTCGGCACCCGCGTGCTCGGCCAGTTCACGATCGATCGCACGGAGAGCGCGCTGGAGCTGTTGAGCGAAGGCCATTTCTGGCCTTCGCCGCGACGCCAGCGCCGATGACCGTCTCGGTCGTCGGTTAGGCGCTGGAGCTGTGAGCGAAGGCCATTTCTGGCCTTCGCCGGTGCAGGCGCGTGCGACGCAATCGCCTTAGCTCCAGCGCGCCGGCGTCGGTGCCGCTACCTAAACTGTCTCTGTGGCAACGACCGGCGATCCCAGCGACACAGTCCCCAGCGACGCAGTCCCCAGCGACGCAGCCCCCAGCGAGCACGTTCCCCAACACTCCGACCCTGCCCTCTCCGCGGCCGCCACTGAGGTCGCCGAGCTGACCACCCGCATCCTCGAATTGCGCGACGCATACTACGAGCGCGACGAGGTGCTGGTCAGCGACGAGGAGTACGACACGGCGATGCGCCGGCTCGAGCAACTCGAGCACGAGTTTCCCGAACTTCAGGGCCAGGACAGCCCCACCCAGACCGTCGGCGGCCGGGCCGCGACCCTATTCGATCCGGTAACGCACGCCGAACGGATGCTCTCCCTCGACAACGTCTTCAGCCTCGACGATTTCTCTGCGTGGGCCGCCAAGGTCGAGCGCGACTCCGGCCGCGCCGTCGACTACCTGTGTGAACTCAAGATCGACGGCCTCGCGATAAACCTGCGCTACGAGAACGGCCGACTCACCTCGGCCGCCACCCGCGGCGACGGTGTCGTCGGCGAGGATGTCACCGAGAACATCGCGCGGGTCACCGGCATCCCGGCGCGGCTGAGCGGCAGCGGGCATCCCGCCCTCGTCGAGGTGCGCGGCGAGATCTTCTTCCCGGTCGCATCCTTCACCGAACTCAACGCGGAGCAGGCGGCCGCGGGGGAGCGGGTGTTCGCGAACCCGCGGAACGCGGCATCCGGTTCGCTGCGTCAGAAGGCCGAGGGCAAGAACGCGGCGGCCCTCGACCTGATGGAACGCAGGCTCAGCAGGCTGCGGATGCTCGTGCACGGCATCGGCGCCTGGCCGAACCCGCCCGTCGCGACCCAGAGCGAGGTATACGGGTTGCTCGCCGGGTGGGGATTGCCCACCAGCACGCATTTTCGCGTCACCCCGACCGCGGCGGCTGCCGCCGAGTTCATCGAGTACTTCGGCGAGCATCGAGGCAGTGTCGAGCACGAGATTGACGGAATCGTCATCAAGGTCGACGAGCTCGCCCTGCACGACGAACTCGGTGCCACCTCGCGCGCTCCGCGCTGGGCGATCGCGTACAAGTACCCGCCCGAGCAGGTCAACACGAAGCTGCTCGACATCGTCGTCTCCATCGGCCGCACCGGTAGGGCCACCCCGTTCGCGGTCATGGAGCCGGCCCGGGTCGCGGGCTCGGTGGTGCGGCAGGCGACCCTACACAATCAGGATGTCGTCAAAGCCAAGGGCGTGCTCATCGGTGACACGATCGTGCTGCGCAAGGCGGGCGACGTGATCCCCGAGGTCCTCGGGCCGGTCGTGGAACTGCGCGACGGCACCGAGCGCGAGTTTGTGATGCCGACCCGCTGCCCCGAATGCAACACCCCCCTCGCCCCGGCCAAAGACGGCGACATCGACCTGCGGTGCCCCAACCAGCGCAGTTGTCCGGCTCAGGTGCGCGGTCGGGTGGAGCACCTCGGTAGCCGGGGGGCGCTCGACGTCGAAGGACTCGGCGAGGTGTCGGCCGCCGCGCTCACCCAACCGCTCGAGCCTTCGACGCCGCCGCTGGTGACCGAGGCCGGGTTGTTCTCGCTGCGATTGGAAGACCTGTTCCCGATCACGGTCGTCGTGCGCGACAGCGAGACCGGGCTGCCCAAGCCCGTCGGCGACGACGAGCCGGGCACCGAGATCACGACCGGTGACGGCGTGACGATGCGAGTAAAGACGGAGACACCGTTCCGTCGCAAGCGTCGGCTGACGGGCAAGGACGCGGATCCGGCTCATGTCCCTCCCCCCGAAACCACCACCCCCGCCTCGCCCCTTTTCTCCGGCGACGCCGAATCGGTCCCGTCCAGCCAGGCAGTGACACTCATCGAGAACCTGGAGCGCGCGAAGACCAAAGAGCTCTGGCGCATCCTCGTTTCGCTGTCGATCCGCCACGTCGGCCCGGTAGCCGCACGCGCTCTGGCCGGCTACTTCGGTTCGCTCGATGCGATTCGAGCCGCGTCAGCTGAGGAGCTCGCCGCCGTCGACGGTGTCGGGTCGATAATCGCCGACGCCGTGCTCGAGTGGTTCGAGGTGGACTGGCATCGCGACATCATCGACAGCTGGGCGGATGCCGGGGTGCAGTTCGCGACACCCGGTCATCCGGGACCCGGTGCTGCCGCCGCTGCCGACGGCCCTCTGGCGGGGCTCACCGTCGTCGCGACCGGCAGTCTCGAGGGCTTCACCCGGGACGGTGCCGTCGAGGCGATCATCGCAGCGGGGGGCAAGTCGGCGTCGAGCGTCTCCAAGAAGACCGACTTCGTTGCGGCCGGACCGGGGGCGGGATCCAAGCTCGCCAAGGCGGAAGAGCTCGGGGTGCGGGTCATCGACGCCGCACAGTTCGCCGCGCTACTCGTCGGCGGGCCATCCGCACTCGACTAGGTCACGCTTTTGCCGCTGGCTCACGATTCATACTGTTCGATCACCCCGCGGTCCGCTGGCTCACGATTCATACCGTTCTACTCACCCGCGCGTCGCGCCGGATGGGGGACAGCCGCCCAACTGCGGCCCCGTCCACCCGCGCGACGCCCGTGATCAGGGGCGAATCCCGCCACAATGCGGGGCAAAGCGGATCACGGCACGCGAAATCGCGGCGTGATCGGGCGTGATAGCTGCGTTTGCCAACTGATTTCGCACGAAAACCACGTCGAAAGCAGCGGTTGAGATAGCGAACACTTCTCTGTTCACGCAAAGTTTGTCCCCCGTACGGGGCGGTCTATCCCCTACGATGGGGGTGTAAGGACGCGCGCTAGGTGGGCGCAACAGCGTCACTACAGAAGGATTGGCCGAATTGCTGTTTGACGTCACAGCTGTTCTATCACCCTCGTCGACTCTGGGATCCGTCGCCGAGGCCTTCGGCATGCACGAAATCAGCAGGTTCACCACCAGCGTTTCGACCCAAGAGAACATCCCTGCAGCCCTGTCGCTCACCACGATCGAGCTCGCGTCAGATGTGCAGGGGATGCCGCCCGAGCCGTTCGTCGGCCCGCAACCCGCCCCAGGAGACTCGGCCAGTCTCGCCACGGCAGGCGACTCGGTTCAAGGCTCCCGCATTCTCGGCCAGATCGCGGTGCTGCCGGCCGACCAGATCGGCGAGTTCGTACGCGATAACCCGGGTGCGATTGCGGCTCTTGTCGGCAACCCGCCGCAGTCGCGAGACGTCGCGATCTGGTGGTCGTCGATGCGCTTGGACTCTCGTAATGCGCTCCGCAGCGCTGCCCCCGAGTTGGTGGGTAACCTCGACGGAATCCCTTACCTGACGCGAGATCTCGCCAATCGATCGGTGCTCACCTCGACGATGCAGCGCCTCGAGACGACGGTTGCGTCGCAGTTGGGCCGCGCGTCAACGGAGAACGCGAAGCTTCAACTCGCGATGCTCCAGTCCATCTCCAACGCGCTCGGTTCGCTCGACGCCGAGGCGACCGCCGCGCTCACCGGCTCCACCAACACCTCCACCAGCACGGTGCGCCGCACCCTCCTGAGCCTCGACGTCACGGGCCAGGGCAAGGCGGCCATCGTCGTCGGCAACCTCAAAGACGCCGACTACGTCACCTACATGGTGCCGGGCATGTTCTTCACCATCGAAGGCCAGATGGTCTACTGGACGGATGCCGCTGCGCGCCTGCGCGACGAACAACTCAGCTGGCTCGCCCTCTACGGCGAACCCGACAGCACGGTCGCGACGGTCGCCTGGATCGGCTACCACACCCCCAACCTGACCAACGTCGGCAGCCTCGAGAACGCGGAGGAGGCCCGCGATTCGTTGGCCAACTCGATTGAGGGACTGCAAACCCTTCGCACCGGCGACGAGCCGTACGTGACACTCATCGGCCACTCCTACGGGTCGACGGCTGCGCTCATGGCGCTCACCGAGTACGACTTCCAGGTCGATGCGCTTGCCCTCGTCGGGTCCCCGGGCAGCGCGGCGCAGTCGGTCAAGGAGTTGCACGTCAAGAACGGCAACGTCTACGTCGGTAAGGCGCAGTGGGATCCGGTGCCGAACAGCGCATTCTTCGGCAGCGAACCCGGCTCGGCCGCCTACGGTGCGCACCCCTTCGGAACGGATGGCGGAAACGACCCGATCACGGGTGTATCGATGCTGCGGTCGTTCTTCCACATCGAGTACTTCAGCCCCGCGACCGAGTCGCTGCGCAACCTCGCCCTGATCGGAATCGGTCACGGCGACGACGTCACACCGCGGTAGCTGCGTCGGCCGTCGTCCCCACGACTGGGGCTCACACCCCGCGGCACGGCCCGCTAGTCTGATCCGTGGCAATGGGGGTTGCGCGTGTTTCGGTGGGGTGTGGCGGGGCCAGCAACTGGTCCCATCGTGGTGCTTGTGGCAGCGCTCTTCGTTGCGCCCCTCCTGTCTGGATGCTCGATAGACCCGGCGACGGCGCACGAGATCACGCCAACCGGAACATTCAGCGAGAACCTCGATGCGACCCAGGTTCTCGTCGGCGACGACTGGCAGGTTCGGGATGACTCGACCGCCCGGTCCTGCGCACTGCCCGGCGGCGGCACAGGCACCACGACGTCCGCGTTGCGCATCAGCGTTCTCGTCGCGCCGGACGCCCAGGCTAAGACGGCACCGAGCGCGGCCGTCGCTACAGCGGCCGTGGCATCCGCCTGGACTCAGTGGGGCTACACCGTCACCGAGAACGTCAGCCAGACGTCGATCGGTGAGGTCGCTCAGGTGCAAGCAACTCGCGCCGATGGCGAGTATCTGATCTTTCGGGCGAGCGCCGCTGCGCTGACCGTTCAGGGCGAGAGCGCCTGCAAGAGCACCCCATAGAATTGCGGGGTGTCCGAAATCACCCCAGACGTCGTCTCCCACCTCGCGAACCTCGCGCGAATCGCGCTGACCGACGAGGAGGTGCAGAGCCTCACCGGTGAACTGAGCGCCATCGTCGACTCAGTCGCCAAGGTTTCGGAGGTGGCTACTGCGGAGGTTCCGGCCACCAGTCATCCGATCCCGCTCGTCAACGTCTATCGCGACGACGTGCCCGGGGTGACGTTGACCACCCAGCAAGCACTCGCCGGTGCGCCCGAGCACGACGGTAGCCGCTTCAAGGTGAGCGCGATTCTGGGAGAAGAGCAGTGAGCGGCACGAGCGGCGCAGCGATGAGCCCCGCCGACTCGGCAGCACTGATTCGACTCTCGGCATCCGACCTGGCGGGCAAACTCGCCTCGGGTGAGATCTCGTCTGTCGACGCCACCCAGGCTCACCTCGATCGCATTGCCGCCGTCGACGCAGACGTGCACGCGTTCCTGCACGTGTCGAAGGACGCGCTGACCACCGCGGCCCGCATCGACGAGCAGCGCGCGGCGGGGGAGAAGCTCGGCCCGCTCGCCGGCGTTCCGGTCGCGATCAAAGACGTGCTGTGCACCATCGACATGCCGTCGACCGCCGGCTCCAAGATTCTCGAAGGCTGGGTGCCGCCCTACGACGCGACAACCGTCGCGCGGCTTCGCGCCGCCGGCCTCGTGCCTCTCGGTAAGACCAACATGGACGAGTTCGCGATGGGCTCGTCGACCGAACACTCCGCCTACGGGCCGACCAAGAACCCGTGGGATTTGGGGCGCATCCCCGGCGGCTCCGGCGGCGGTTCCGCTGCTGCGGTCGCCGCGTTCGAGGCGCCGCTCGCGCTCGGCTCCGACACGGGTGGATCGATCCGCCAGCCCGCCGCCGTCACCGGCTCGGTCGGCGTGAAGCCCACCTACGGCGGGGTGTCGCGCTACGGCGCGATTGCGCTCGCCTCCTCGCTCGACCAGGTCGGACCGGTCAGCCGCACGGTGCTCGACGCCGCGCTGCTGCACGACGTGATCGGCGGGCACGACCCGCGCGACAGCACCAGCCTGAAGGATGTCTGGCCGTCGTTCGCCGACGCTGCTCGTTCCGGCGCTCGCGCGGAGTCGCTCAAGGGACTGCGCGTCGGAGTCATCAAGGAACTCGACAGCCCCGGATTCCAGGCGGGCGTGTCCCAGCGGTTCCACGAGACGCTTGAGTTGCTGAGCAGTTACGGCGCCGAGATCGTGGAGGTGTCGGCACCCCACTTCGAGTACGCGGTCGCCGCGTACTACGTGATTCTGCCGGCCGAGGCATCCAGCAACCTGGCCAAGTTCGACTCGGTGCGCTTCGGTCTGCGGGTCAACCCCGACGGCGGCGGAACGGTCGAGGATGTCATGGCCGCGACCCGCGAGGCCGGCTTTGGCCCCGAGGTCAAGCGCCGCATCATCCTCGGGACCTACGCGCTCTCGGCTGGCTACTACGACGCCTACTACGGCAGCGCGCAGAAGGTGCGCACGCTGATTCAGCGCGACTTCGCGTCGGCGTTCGAGCAGGCGGACGTGCTCGTCTCGCCGTCGGCGCCGACGACGGCGTTCAAGTTCGGCGAGAAGATGACCGACCCGATGGCGATGTACCTCAACGACGTGACCACGATTCCGGCGAACCTGGCGGGCGTGCCCGGTATGGGTCTGCCGATCGGGCTCGCGCCGGAGGACGGGCTGCCGGTCGGCTTCCAGATCATGGCGCCGGCCCGTGAGGATGCTCGGCTCTACGCGCTCGGTGCGACTCTCGAGCGTCTGCTCGAGGAGGGCTGGGGTCACACCCTGCTCAGTCAGGCCCCCGCGCTGTAGCGTCCCGCCGGTCGAGCGCGCTGGAGCTATGAGCGAAGGCCATTTCTGGCCTTCGCCGCGACGCTGGCGCCGACGACCGTCTCGATCGTGGGTTCACGGTGGGCCCACTTGCCCCCCCAGGTCCGCCTCCTACTCCTGCCGCGCCCTACTCCTGCCGCGCCCTAAACGCCAGCTGATTCATCCGGTTGCCGCAACGCACGCTGCAGAACCGTTTCGATCCGTTGCGGCTGAGATCGAGCAGCAGGCCGGTGCAGTCTTCGGCCTCGCACACGCGCATCCGCCCGGTTTCGTCCGATCGGATCACGTCTGACAGCGCGAGGCACGCTTCGACTCGCATCCGCTCAGCGAGTGGCGCATCGTCGGACGTGGCGTGCAGGTGCCAGTCGAAGTGGTCGTGTCGGGTAAGGAAGGGCAGCGCGTTGGCGTCGGCGAGCATCCGGTTCACTTCGACGGCCGCCGAGTCGCGGTCGAGACTCCACAGACGCCGCAGCAACTCGCGGGTTTCGCGCACTTCGGCGAGTTCCGCGGCGTCGCGGGTGAACCGACCGGAATAGGTTTCGGCCTCGATGAGCGCGTACAACTCGGCGATCGTGGAGAGCTCGTCCGCGCCCGATTTAGAAGCCGACGGATGCGTGTTTCCGAGCGTCACGATGAATGCGAGAGTCGTCTCGGTGTCAGGGGCAAAACGCAATTTGACTCCTTACTTGCGGTAAGCATATCGTCAGATTTATCGGGCCGATGTGCGCCGAAAATCGGCCAGGTTCTGCGCCGAGTATTGACCTCGCTCCAAGGACCACCGCCATGACCGTCACCCTCCCCACGGGGACCAGCCACACCACTCGCGGGCTCATCATTGGTGTCGCGGCGTCGTTGGCATTCGGTACATCCGGGGCTTTCGTGAAGCCCCTGCTCGAGGCCGGTTGGTCGCCCACCGCAGCGGTGACTCTGCGCGCTGGAGCCGCGGGTCTGGTGCTTCTGCCGTTTGCGATTGTGACCCTGCGTGGTCGGTGGTCTGCGGTGTGGCGGGCGCGCTGGCGCATCCTCGGTATGGCGATCATGGGTGTCGGCGGATCGCAGGTGCTCTACTTTGCCGCGATCGAGCGGGTGCCGGTGAGTACGGCGCTGCTGATCGAGTATCTGGCGCCGCTGCTGTTGGTCGCGTTGATGGTGATTCGCACGCGGCGTCCACCGAAGGCGGTGGTGATCGCCGGCTCGGCGGCGGCTATTGCCGGGTTGATTTTGGTCGTGGGCGTTGGTGGGACTGGTGGGGGCGGGGCATCCGGAGTATCTGGGTTATCTGGGTTATCTGGGCTATCTGGGGCGCCCGGGGTATCCGCGGGGCTTGACTCCCTCGGTCTGATCTACGCCGGGCTGGCGGCGATCGCGGTGGCGGCGTACTACCTGATCGCGGCTCGTCCCAGTGATGGCCTGCCGTCGGTGGCGTTCGCGGCCGCGGGTCTGCTGGTGGGTTCGCTCATGCTCGCGATTCTGGGTGCGTCGACTGTGGTGCCGTTCACGTTCAACTTTGTGGATGCGGTTCCGGCGTTCGGAACGCTGATGCCCTGGTGGGTGCCGCTCGGGTTCGTCGTGCTGGTCAGCACGGCGTTCGCGTATGTGGCGAGCATTCGGGCATCCGGCATGCTGGGTTCGCGGCTGATGTCGTTCGTGGGTCTGCTCGAGGTGGTGTTCGCGTCGGTGTTCGCGTGGGTGCTGATCGGGGAGAGCCTGACGCCGCTGCAGCTGCTCGGTGGCGGGCTGATTCTGGCTGGCATCGCTTTCGTGCGTATGGAGAAGGACACGGATGCTCCGCTCGAGCCGGGCGCGGTCGACACGGTCTCCGTAGACACTGAGGCGATTCTGGAGGCGATCGGTTTGGCCGGTGGTCCGACGCCGTACGTTGACGAGGTCGCGCCTCTCGACATGCGCACGCAGGCGGAGCTGGTGTCGGATGCGACCGGCCAGATCGCGATGATCCTGCCGGATCGCGAGCAGGGGGAGTAGAGGTCTGCCGTCGCGTGGTCGCGGGCAGGCCTGCGGGCCATCCTGCGGTCGGGCCTGCGGTCGGGCCCGCGGGTGGGCCTGCGGTCGGGCCTGCGCGGTCGGGCCTGCGGTCGGGCCTGCGGCCAGGGCTGCCTTCAGGGTTGCCTTCGGGGGTTGCCTTCAGGGTTGCCTTCGCCGGCAGGTGGAACCCGTCCCGCGGCCTTGATCGCAGTCTGGACAGGCTTCGCCCACGCGGCCGTCGGTGTCACCGCTCCGCTCGTTCCCGCTCGGCGAGCAGCCTATTCAGAGCCGGGCTCTTCGAGGGTGCGGGGATCGGGGTCTGCAGTGGGTCGACGGTTGGCCGGCGGGATAAACCGGGTGCCGGTGGCATCCCGAACTATCTCCCAGCCGTTGTTGTGAACCAACATGTGGTGATGTCGGCAGAGCAACAGTCCGCGGTTCAGATCCGTTTTGCCGTGGTCTCTCACCCAGTGGTCGATGTGGTGCATTTCGCACCAGTCGGGTGGTCGGTCGCAGTCGCCGAACTGGCATCCGCCGTCCCGTGCTGCGAGGGCGATGGCGTGGCGGCCGGTGAACAGGCGTTGTTCGCGACCGAGGTTCATCGCTTCGCCGTTGTCGTCGAACCTGACGGGGATGATCCCGGTGGTGCAGGTGTGTCGTTCGATGGTGGCGATGCTGACGCGTTCGGTTTGGCCTTCGATGTAGCCGACGCCGCGACGAGCACGCAGGTCGGTGTCGGTGACGAGCAGTTTGATCGCTGGGCGACGAGCGCCAAGGACGATCTTGGCGTCGGCGGCGGTGCCGATGCGGATCAGCTCAACGAAGGCATCCAGCACCAGTTGTTCGGTGGTGCGCTCATCCGAGGACACCGCCTCCGCCCGGGCAGCCCGCTCCGGGTCAACAAATCGCGGTCCACCGCGCCGGGGTGAGGTGACCGCATCGAAGGTGGCGGTCACGATTGCCGCAGACTCGGGGTCGAGGAGGCCGGAGAGTCGGGTCATCCCGTCGGCTTGCCGGTAGAGGTGCAGGAACCGCTTGGACCGCAGGAACTCTTCGCGTTCGGCGACCCGGTCGAGGTCGAGTTCGAGGCGCAGATCGCGGGCCCGGGCGGCGAGACGTTCGACCGTGAGAGTGCGCGCCTCCCGCAGTAGGGTCGCCGCGGCAGCCGCAAGTGCGTCGACGGAGACAACAGCATCCGGGATGCCCAGCCCGGCCCGGATCGCATCGGCCGCCTCCAACGACAACTCGCCGGCGACCGTCGCCGCACGAACCGCACCCAACCACGGTGTCGGGTCGCCCTCGGGTGAGTCACTCGGCGGGGTCGCCATCAGCCCGCCCACCCGCACCAACGTGCCGGCCTCGCGCGCGGTCGAGCCCGTCACGTGCTGCACCAACTTCTCCGGAGTGCGCGCACCCAGCCGCTGCGCAAGTCCATCGTGACCAAGCTCGGGACGTGAACGGCGTGCCAACTCGGCGGCCAGGGTCGCGGCCGTGGCATCCGTGCGCCGGCGAATCTCCGCGACCGTGCGCTGCGCCTCCAACAGGGCGAGGTCATCGAGCACCGTCGCATCGGGCGGGGCGAACGGAAGGGAAAGGTCAGCGAGGTGGGAGAAGTTGAGCGCAGTCGCGGGCCCGGAGGAGAGCCCCGAGCCAGGCGCGAGCGCAACCGACACCGCCGCCGGAGCGGGGAGGTGATCGGCTACCAATGTCATGAAGCAATTCTCTCAACATTCGAACTGATGTTCTAGTGGTTTGGCGATAGTGGTGGACAAGTCGTTCGGGGTGGGGATGTGGAGGAGGGGAGAGGGTCAGGGGAGAGAGGGAGGGAAAGGGAGAGACTCAGGGGTGCGGGAGAGGGAGAGGAAGGCAGAGGCCGAGGGGAGCGGCTGAGGGGAGAGGGCGAGGGGAGCGTCCAAGATCAGGTTGGCCTCCTAGGCGACCGTGCGCGCCCGCGTCGCGGCGTCGACACATGGGCCGACGCTCCGAGCTCCAGCGCGCACCTAGAATTGACCCATGGCTAAGCCCGCGCTCATGGACTACGACAAGGCCCTCGAACTGTTCGAGCCGGTGCTCGGTTTCGAGGTGCACGTCGAGTTGAACACGCAGACGAAGATGTTCTCGGATGCCCCCAACCCCGCCGCCCTCGGCAACGTGCACGCCGAGCCGAACACGTACATCACTCCGGTGGACCTGGGCCTTCCGGGCAGCCTGCCGGTCGTCAACGAGCAGGCCGTCAAGTACTCGATCTCCCTGGGCCTCGCGCTCGGCTGCCAGATCTCGCCATCCAGTCGCTTCGCGCGCAAGAACTACTTCTACCCCGACCTCGCCAAGAACTACCAGATCAGCCAGTTCGACGAGCCGATCGCGTTCGAGGGCAGCGTCGACATCGAGCTGCCCAACGGCCGCCAGATCACGGTCGAGATCGAGCGCGCCCACATGGAGGAGGATGCCGGCAAGCTGACCCACGTCGGCGGCGCCACCGGACGCATCCAGGGCGCCGAATACTCGCTCGTCGACTACAACCGCGCCGGCGTTCCCCTCGTCGAGATCGTCACCAAGATGATCGAGGGCACCGAGGCGGATGCCCCGGAGGTCGGCAAGGCGTACGTGGCGGCCATCCGTGACATCGTGGTGTCGCTCGGCATCTCTGAGGCGAAGATGGAGCGCGGCAACCTGCGCTGCGACGCGAACATCTCGCTGCGCCGCCGCGGCACCGACAAGCTCGGCACCCGCACCGAGACCAAGAACGTGAACAGCCTGCGCTCCGTCGAGCGCGCCATCCGCTACGAGATCCAGCGCCAGGCCGCGATTCTCGATGGCGGTGGCACGATCATCCAGGAGACCCGCCACTGGCACGAGGACACCGGCGTGACGTCGGCCGGACGCCCGAAGAGCGATGCTGATGACTACCGTTACTTTCCCGAGCCTGACCTCCTTCCCGTCGAGCCGTCGCTCGAACTCATCGATGAACTCCGCAAAGCGCTTCCGGAGGCGCCCGCGCTGAGAAGGAAGAGGCTACAGGCGGCGTGGGGCTTCACCGACCTCGAGTTCCAGGATGTGGTGAACTCCGGCCTCCTCGTCGAGGTGGAGGAGACGGTGGCGGCGGGCGCGAGTCCGGCGGCATCCAGAAAGTGGTGGACGGGCGAGATCGCGCGGCTGGCGAATGAGGCATCCGTCGACTCGTCGACCCTGATCTCGGCGACCGATGTGGCGGCGGTCGTCGCGCTGGTCGAGGCCGGCACGCTCACCGATCGCCTCGCCCGCCAGGTGATCGAGGGTGTGATCGCCGGCGAGGGCACCCCCGCCGAGGTGGTGAAGTCGCGTGGACTCGAGGTGGTGTCGGATGACACCGCGCTCATCGCCGCGATCGACGAGGCGTTGGCCGCTCAGCCCGACGTGCTCGAGAAGATCCGCGAGGGCAAGGTGCAGGCCGCCGGTGCCGTGATCGGTGCGGTGATGAAGGCGATGCAGGGCAAGGCGGATGCCGCGCGCGTGCGCGAGCTGGTGCTGGAGCGGGCGGGGTCCGCAGGCTAGTGCGCCGCATCCTCGCACGCTGGTTGGTGCCGGTCGTCGGCACGGCTGCACTCATCGAAGGCGCGGTCCTCGCTGCGAGGACCGACGCGAGCTTCGGATGGTTCGCGTACGCCCCTTTGTCGGCCATCGCGTTCTTCCCGCTCTCGCAAGATCGGTTGGCTGGGCTGATCCTTCTCGGGGTCGGACTGGTTCTGATCGCCGGTTGGGCCGGATTCTGGCTCGGGCGGCTCAGCCGCGGTCGGGCGTAGTCTCAGCCGACGTCGTGTGCGCGATCGTCTGGGACGAGCCCTTCATCGAAGTCCGTCGAATCGCCAACCCGACCACGGCCACGCCAACCGCGACCGCGAGTGGCGGCCCCCACAACTCGGGCATCGTCGCCGCGGCACGGAAAACCCCAACCGCGTAGTCGAGCATCTCGGCCGGGTACCGCGCGAGCACTCTCGATCCGGCCGCCGCGCTGACGGCGGTGACGAGCACCGGCCCGATCCACAGAACGACGAGAGCGCTGACCGCGGCGACTACCCGCCCTGCCGAGCTGACGCCGCACCACGCGATGGCAGCCCCGATCAGCACGGCGGGGGCGAAGCGGATGACCGTGCTCATCACATCCGCGAATTGCGATGAGCTGACGACCGATCCCACGAGGAAGACGAGCCCGCTCAACCACGATCCGAAGGCGACCGCGGCGATGCTCAACCCGATCAACGCACCGGGTCTGGCGGCGTGGACGATGAGAATGAGGATGCCCACACCGAGCACGATTGCCGCGTTGATTCCGACGACGACGGCAACGACGTAGAGGATCGCGGCGCCCCGCTCGCTCATACCGTTCACGACCGTGATCGCGGACTGCGCGAGGGCGGTGACCTGCACCAGGAGAACTCCGCCGAGGAGGGCGACTAGTGCGGTTCGAGGGTTCCGCGCGGTAACGGCCCGCCCGACGATCCCGGCGATCGCCGAGCCGATGACGATCAGGGCAACGATCAAGCTGAGGTAGTACTGGCTGAACGGCAGTAGCGAGATCGGCATCTGCGACGGCAGAGTGTCGATGGCCCAGAGGTTCTGCAGCGGTAGCCGCATTCCGGTGATCATCCAGGGCATGAGGCCGACGATCGCTGAGGCGACGCCGAATCCGAAGAAAGCGAGTGAGCTGAATGACCGTTGTTGCGCGAGCATATGTCACATCGTGCTACACGAGTCTGAGAGTCCGGGACAAGCCAGTCCCTAAGATGTGCTCATGCCCGAACCCATCACCCCAGCCGATCTGTCTCGCGAGCTCGACGTCTCGCAGAGGAGCATCCGTGCGTTTCTTCGCGCCGAGAACGGCAAGCTCAACCCGCCGATGACCCGCTGGGAGCTGACAGAGGAGCAGGCAGCAAAGGTCCTCGCCCACTTCCGCGCCAAGCGCTAGTGCGTACCGCCGACCTGACTCGTCTCTACCCCGAGGCGTACCACATGGCCGCCGATGGCAGCTGGCCGTCGCGTAGGCCGCTCAGCCTGACGTGCTGGAGAAGACCCGCGAAGGTAGAGGCGGCCGGTGCAGTGACGGGTGCGGTGATGAAGGCGATGCAGGGCAAGGCGGATGCCGCATGCGTGCGCGATATGGTGCTGAAGCGGGGCTGCTCCGGACTCGATCGCAGAGGTGCCTCGAAGACTCACTCCCTGTATCTCCTAGGCGCTCGGCGTTGGCGATAACGTCAGGTCATGACTCAACTCAAGTCGTGGTGGATAAAGTTCGATCGAGCACTGGAGCACCTCCTAAAAGCAGAGGCCATGGTGGCTGCCGCGACAGTCGACCAGCCGGTTCGAATCGAGAAATCTCCAAATGCGGAAGGTATCTGGGAGTACACCGTCCACCACGACGCCAGCATCGACCCCGCGTTCCCTGCGGTTGTCGGTGATTTCCTTTTTGACCTGCGATCGGCGCTTGACCACATTGCCGCCGCAAACCGGGTGAAGCCGACGTGGAAGACACCCTATCCGTTGTTTCATGACCCTATTGGTGGCCCTGCGGCCCCCGGTGAGCCGAGCAAGTACAAGCGATATCGCGACTCATGGGATAACGTCCGGGACAACACACCACCTGCAATCTTCGACCTCATGGACAAGGCACAACCATTCAATGCGCCGCGCGGGCTGGATCCTGCCGATACTGCGCTTGCCGTCCTCAACGAGCTGCACAATCGCGACAAGCATGCGAGCCTCGCGGTCGTCACCTCCGGAATCAAGGACATGTCGTGTTGGATCGAACTGCCGGACGGTCGGCGTTCGATCCCAGATCCGATCTTGCCTCCTGGCATGTTCCCGAACGGCGCGACAGTCTTCAATCATGATCAGGACCTCGAGATTGGATGCCGTGGCCGGATAGCACTAGCTATCGCGGCAGGTCCGACAGGGGGCTATCGCCCACTGCCGCAAATCTTTAGAGACATGGCCAGCGAGGTCGGGTCGCTCTTGCGGTCAATTGAAGGGCTCATGCAGGCTCCTGGCGACTCGCCTGAATTGGAGAGGCCATAGGAGAGCAGTGCAAAGCAATGCCGTGTTTCTACGCTCTTGATAACGGACAAGTCAAAACTCGGCGGTCATGCGCGCAAATGAGCCTCTGCGTCTCGACGGAATTCCACGCCCCTCGCCTACCATGTAACCCATGCGCACCCCCGCCGCCACCCTCCGCGGCATCCGCCACCCGGAGGCCTATCACGGCACCGGCGTCACGCGCGGGTTCTTCGAGGGGTGGTACATCAAGCTCGTGTCGGCGGACCGCTCGCAGCGGTGGGCGGTCATCCCGGGCATCTTCCGCGGGCTCGCCACCGGCACCGACGACAGCCAAGCCAAAGAAGCCGAAGACACAACCCCGCGACGAAGCCTTCGTCCAAGTGCTCGACGGACTCACCGGCCGCTCCTGGTACCACCGGTTTCCGGTCGAGCAGTTTCGGGCATCCGATCGCGAGTTCGACGTTGAGGTCGGCGGCAACCGGTTCTCGGCCGAGGGCGTGACGCTCGACCTGCCGCAGCTGAAGGGGCGCATCGACTACGCGACGCCGCTGGTGCCGTGGCCGGTGACGGCGCGCGAGCCCGGCATCATGGGCTGGTACGGGCTGGTGCCGTTCATGGAGTGCTTCCACGGAATCGTCTCGTTCGGCCACGAGCTGCGGGGCACGCTCGAGGTCGAGGGGGCTGCGACATCCTTCGATCAGGGCCGCGGCTACATCGAGAAAGACTGGGGCAAAGCGTTCCCGGCCGGCTACGTCTGGATGGCCAGCAACCACATCGACGCGACCACCGGCGACGGTACGGATGCCTCGCTCATCGCCTCCGTCGCGATCATCCCGTGGCTGCGCGGGCAGTTCCGCGGGTCGATCATCGGGTTTCGGCACGGCGGCCGCCTGCACAAATGGACCACCTACAACCGCTCCACCGAACGCTCCCTCAGCATCGACGACAGCCACGTGCGCTGGTCGGTCAGCGGCCCAGACGGCGTGCTCGAACTCACCGCCGAACGCGTGCGCGGCGGACTGCTGCACGCGCCCGCTGCGCACCGCGATGCACCAGCGGGTCGAAGAGACTCTGGATGCGCGCATCCAGTTCCGGCACAGCGACCACAGCGGGGTCGTACTTCTCGAGGGCGTCGCGGAGTGCGCCGGGCTTGAAGTGTTCGGAGACACGGAGCGGCTGCTCGCCCTCTAGGAGGATCCCAGAGAACGAGCAGCCGCTGAATCGAACTTGACCGTTAGAACTGCTCAGGCAGCGCGATCACTCCGTCGACCAGACTGACGACCGCGTTCCACCAGCCCTCGGGCGTCTGCATCGCGTAGCCGGGGACCAGCCAGGCGTTGCCGTCGGCGTCCCACATCAGCAGGAGGGTCGCGGTGGCGTCGTCGACGGTCACCTCGACGACCTCGGGGGCAGGCGGAGCCGGGTCGACAACGATCGGCGGCAGCGTCTCCTCGGGGGCAGGCGTTGACGGGTCGAGGGGCTCATCGGTGCCATCTGTTGGCGGCACGGTCGGCTCGGTGCCGGGATCGACGGCCGGATCAGTGTCAGAACCCGCCCCTGGGTCGGTCGCATCGCCAGACCCCTCCGCCGGGTCGACCGCCAGGTCGCCCTCCGCGCCCTTCGCCGCGAACAGCATCGCTCCGCCCTGGAAGTCGGGGCCGGCCGAGCCGTACCAGCGGTAGTCCGCCAGGCGATCGACGGCGGCCGTCGGCGAGACGGTGCCGAACGTGCCGCGGGCTTCGACGCGAATCGAGTGGCCGTAGGCGTAGGAGAGTTCGCCGGTGTTCGACCAGTTCGCAGCTCCAGTTGAGCGCGGTCTTGGTGCCGTCGACGGTGAGGTACGCGCTCGCGGTCGTGCTCCAGTCGTCGGAGTAGATCTCGATGTCCGCGGCATCCACCTCATACCCCGTGGATGCGAACAGCGCCTGAGCGAGCGACCGCGCCTCGTCACCCGTGGGCGCCAGGTTGGCGGGAGCCTCCGACGGCAGCACGCACCCGTAACTGATCGGCGTCTTCGACGGTCACCGTCGCGTCGCACACGTAGATCGACTGGGCGGCCGGGTCGTTGTACCACCAGTCGCCGGTGCCGAACGCGCTCACGGTCAGGTTCGAGCCGCTGCCGTCTTGCGGGCCGACGACCCAGGTCGGATACAGCTCGTCGGAGAACTCGGCCTTGGTCACCGAGCCGGCGACGCCCAGAATCGCGGCGAGTTCCGCCGTGCGCTCCTCGGGGTTCGCGTAGTCACGCACGAGCTGGTACACCTGCCCGGAACCTCCGTCCGTCGACAGCGACGCCCCGGCGGTGTAGTGGTACTCGACCCACGCCATCATCTTCTGATCGCTCGAGATTCCCTCGGCGGTTCCGAGAGCTGCGGCGTCGCCGGATGCCGCTGCCGCAGTAAACAGCGGAGCCCGCGTGAAGCTCGGCACAGCTACGAGCGCGCCCACCGTGACCGCGGCGACGAGGATTCCCGCCGCGCCCGCGACGCGCAGCGTGCGGGCCGGATTGGTGAGACGCGGGGCGTGGTGGCCGGCGGCTCCGCTGACGAGGTCGGGCGAGAGTTCCGGTGCAACCCCGTGGTCGAGGCTGCTGCGAAGGCGGTTGCGAAGGTCATCGTGATTGGTGCTCATACGGTGGATATGTCGCGAGGCGGCGATTCTTTCATCGCGGTCGCAAAGAATTATTCGGCGAGCAACCGCGGCGAGCTTCGCGCGTGCCCGGTGCACCCGAATGGTTGCGGCGTTCACCGAAACTCCGAGAGTCACCGCGAGGTCGGCTGGCGTGAGGTCTTCCACGAGGGCGAGCGCGAGCACCTCACGCTCGGCGGGACGCAACTGCCCCCACGCCTCGGCCAGCGCCGAGTCGGCCGCCACGATCTCCTCGGCCGACGGTGCCGAGTCGGCGGGGCGTAACGCGGCGAACAGCGCGGCACCCGAGGCCTGCTTGCGGCGGTGGTTGGCCACGACGTTGGCGGCGATCCGATACAGCCACGGCAACTCTTCGCCCTCGGCGACGGATGCCCGCTTGCGCCACGCGATCGCGAACACGTCGGCGGCGAGGTCTTCGACGTGCTGCCGGTCCACGCGCCGAAACAGGTAACCACTGACCGCGGGCAGGTACTGGATGTAGGCGCGCTCGAACGACGCGTCGGTGGTGACCATGTGCCCAGCTTGATCACCGCGGCGGCGCATGACAACCCAACGTTCTGCGCGCGTTGTTCGTACCGGCGTGGGCCGCGCGTCGCATCCGCTCGCTAGGCTGCTGAGCATGTCGACCGACAGCCCCCCCGCAACGATGCGCGCCATCGTGCAGACCGCGTACGGCGACGCCGGCAGCGCTCGAACTGCGCACGGTTCCGCGCCCGACGCCCGGCGACGGCGAGGTGCTGGTTCGCGTGCACGCGACCGGGGTCAACGACCAGGACTGGGCGCTGCTGACGGGCAAGCCGCGCTTCGTGCGCCTCTTCAACGGACCGCGCGGTCACCTCGGGCGCATCCTCGGGGCGGATGTCGCGGGCGAAGTCGTCGCCGTCGGTTCGGGTGTCACGCGCTTCGGCCGCGGCGACCGAGTGTTCGGCGACCTGTCGGAGCACGGCAACGGCGGATTCGCCGAGTACCTCGTCACCTCCGAGACGGGCTCTCACCCGGATGCCCGACTCCCTGTCGTACGTCGACGCCGCAGCCCTCCCGCACGCCGGCAACCTCGCGTACCAGTCCCTCTTCGATGTCGCCGACCTCAAGCCGGAGCATCGGCTCCTGGTCAACGGCGCCGGGGGAGGGGTCGGCCCGCTGGTCGCCCAGCTCGCCGCCCACCACGGCGTGCGCGACATCGTCGGCGTCGACAGCGCATCCAAGCAAGACTTCATGCGCGAGGCCGGTTTCGCCCGCACCCTCGACTACCGCGAGGTCGACTTCACCCGCACGGGCGAACGGTTCGACGTCATCGTCGACACCCGCCTCACCCGCTCGCCGTTCAGCCTGCCGCGCGCGCTCGACGCCCGGCGGCGTCTTCGTCGCCGTCGGTGCGACGACGCCGAGACTGCTCGGGCTGGGCATCTTCGGAGCGCTCGTCGAGCCGCGCGACCGGCAAGCAGGTGCGGATGCTCGTTGCTCAAGTCCAACAAGAACACCGCCGAGATCGCGGCGCTCGCCGAGGCCGGGGTGCTCACGCCGCGCATCGACAGCGTCGTGCCGCTCGACGACACCGCGCAAGCGCTCGCACGGTTCGGCGCGGCCGAGCACCGCGGCAAGATCGTGGTCGGGGTCGTCTAGTGGCGGCCTCGAGAGCGAACCCCGACCTACACCTTCACCACCCCGCTCTGGGAGTGGGACGGCAAGGCGACCTGGGTGTTCGTGTCGCTGCCGGTCGAGGCATCCGAAGCGATCAAGGCGGTGCCGCGCCCGCCGAAGCCGGGGTTCGGGTCGATTCGCGTGAAGGTGACGCTGGGCGGGAGCACCTGGCGCACCTCGATCTTCCCCGACTCGAAGGTGGGCCAGTACATACTGCCGGTGAAGAAGGCAGTGCGCGCCGCCGAGGGCGTCGAGATCGGCGACTCGGTCGAGGTGACCGTTGAAACTCTGGACTAGGGCGGCGCTCGCGGTCGTCGCGACGGTCGCCATCGGCGCGGTCGCCTTCGCGATCGCCGCAATCCTCCCGACGGGCGCGCCAGCGACCTGCGTCGAGACCGGATGCTTCTGCGAGGCGGTCGGCGACGGGCATCCCGGTGCAGTTCTTCGCCAGTGTCAGCTCGCTCGTGTTCGTGGCGCTCGGGGTCTGGGCGCTGCTGCAGCGCGGCGAGCCCGGCACGCGCGAGCGGCGGCTGATCCCGCTCGGCGGCGCGACGATGATCCTGATCGGCGTCGGGAGCTTCGTCTACCACGCGACCCTCACGTTCGTCGGCCAGTGGCTGGATGTCTTCACGATGTACCTGTTCGGTCTGCTGCTTGCGCTGGGTGCGCTGTGGCGCAGCGGGCGACTCGGCGGGCGGGCATCCGTCGGCCTGTTCATCGTTCTGGCGATCGCGCTGGGTGTCGCGCAATTCTTCTATCCGGATGCCCGGCGCATCCTCTTCGTCGCGGTGCTGCTCCCGGGCATCGTGCTCGAGCTCTTGCCGCGCACCACCGGTCACCCCCTTCGTTCCCCGCGGATGCGCTGGGTCATCGCCGGGGTCGCGACCATGGTTGTCGCCTATGTGATCTGGGTGCTCGACCAGACGCCGCTGTGCGACCCGACCTCGTGGCTGCAGGGTCACGCGGTCTGGCACACGCTCGGCGCCGTCGCGACGTTCCTCGTGACGGTGCACTGGCGGCGCACCGCGCACGCGGGCGCTTAAAACCAGCCGAGCATCCCCCGCACAGCGGGCACTGCGATGACCGCGAACACCGCCAGGTTGACCACGACCGAGACCCAGAAGAGCGCCCTAAATCTCGCCTTCTTGGTCTTGTGCCTGAACATCAACTGTCCGAGGATCGCACCCGGCCAACCACCGAGGAGGCCCAGCGTGAGCAGCGTTGCTTCCTTCACCCGCCAGCCGCCCGACCGCGCCCGCGCTTTGTCGAGCCAGTATGTGAAGAAGGTGATCACACTCACGCCGAAGTAGACGATGAGCACCGAGATCGGGATGGGTGCTAACGCATTCGCCCAGAGATAGGCAGAGACGAAGCCGGCAATGACGATGAATCCGAAGATGGCACCAACGTGCGGATCCTCCGCCGGCTGTGCGGCGAGCCGAGCCGGCCCGCGCACGTCAAGCGCCTGCGGGCGTCCATCGCGCCCGGGCGCCTGGCGGTAGCTAATCGGGTCGCCCTCATGCGGGCGACCGACGATGGTGCCGAAGTCGCGAATGTGCACGAAAGCGTCGGGGGAGCCGTCGGATGGACGAATGAATCCGAATCCGCGTTCGTCGTTCCATGAGACGAGAACTCCGTCGAGACGCGGCTTAGGCATTTGCCGATAGTAACGCGCTACGGAGTGCACTCAGCGACAGCACGTGCGGGTGGGTGGCGCGGCCACACGCGCGGTGCCCGCTCAGCCGCCGAACTTGAGCCAGGCCCGGATGACTGCTGTCGAGGCATCCTTGTCCAGGTCCTCGGTGGCAGGCAGGCTGGCGCGGACATCGGAATGCCAGGTCAGCAAGCCGCTCGGGTCGCCCGCGAAGGATGTCGCCGAACCCTTCGTTTCGGCGACCGCCGTTCCGCGATGAAGGATGAGCCGCACAGCACCTTTGCCGTCGACACTCACGGTGAGTCGGTCTTCGCCGTCGAGGGTGAAGTTGGGCGAGTTCCACTTGATGATCTCGACGAGGGTTGGGTCCGAGGCGATCACCAGCTCGCGAAGTACTTCGACCTTGGCCCGTACCTCCGGAGTCTGCGCGTCGAGGTAGTCGGCAACCGTCGTGAACTGTGGTCGCGCCATCCTTAGGCGCCCTTGAGCCGCACCCGCCGAGCCAGCCCATCTTCTTGCAGCTCGGCGACCTTCGACTGAGCTTTGACGAATTCGGTGAACGACTTGTAGCCGATCGTCTTCTCGTCGAACGCGGCATCCAGTCGCTTCATCTGCTGCTTGAGCACGGATGCGAGAACCCAGCCGTCAACGTTGTCGTCCCCGCGCTGCACCCGGAGAGCGCGACGCAGCAGGTCTTGCGCATCCCGCTTCGGGTCTGGTGCAGCCGGTTCGCTCGCGGGCTTGTCTGCTGACACCAGAGTCGCCTCGGGCTGTTCATCGAGGAGGTCGTGGTAGTAGCTGAACTCGTCGCACGCGTTCTTGAACGCGGCACTCGTCGAGCCCTGTACGCCGATGCCGATGACGGTGCGGCCGAGGCGGCGGGCGCTCTGCGCCAGCGGAATGTAGTCGGAGTCGCCCGCGACGATCACGATGTGAGTGATGTCGGGCAGTCGGAACAGGTCTTCGACAACATCGATGGCCAGGCGGATGTCTGCACCGTTCTTGGTACCTGACGTGTTGAAGAGCTGCACGAGGTCGACGGCCCGCTCAACGAGTTGTTTCTGATAGCGAGTGTTGGCGGGCGCTGCCCAGTCCGCGTACGCCCGACTGATCGCGACGGCACCAAACGATGACGCGAAGTCGAGCACCGCGCCGATGTTCACCTTTGCGCCCTCGAGTCGCTCGACCGTCTTGCCGCTCGCGGCGCGGGCCTTCTCTTTGATGAAGTTGCCGCGCCCGTGCACGGCGTCGTACTGGGAGATCACGATGTTGTCGAAGTCGATGTAGACGGCGACCCTGGGCGCGTTCTGTTCGGCCATGGGGTCAGGCTACTCGGTGCGGGTGGCGGGAACGCGAATGACCGGGCCTATGTGGCGCATAAGGTCGCACCATGGACGAAACTGAAAACAACGGCTCCGAGAAACCGAAAACGCCCGGACTCAACTGGGGCACCGGAATTGCAATCGGGGTCGCGATCGGCGCCAGCCTCGGTGTCGCGACGGGCAATGTGGCGTTGGGGCTGGCAATCGGGATAGCAATTGGTGCGGCCCTGGCCGTCACCTACGGCGTGAGCGCCGCTAAGAACAATCGTGATGACGACCCCACCGACTCGGAGTAGCTTGCTAGCTCCGCGCCTCTAGGATTGCGGAATGCGAGAGCCCGCGACCGTTCGCCGCGCCACCCCGGACGACCGCGCAGACTACCGCGCCCTGCGCCTTCACTCACTCACTCTCGCCCCGGATGCCTACGGTTCCACGCTCGCAGACGAGGCCGACCAGCCCGACGAGTGGTGGGGCGAGCGGCTTGCCGGCTCCCACACTCTGCTCGCGGAGGTGGCAGGGGCTCCGGTGGGCATCGGCTCCGGCATCCGGGACCGTCATGAGATCGGTTCGCGGGAAATCGTCGGGCTGTGGGTCGAGCCCGACGCGCGGGGGAGCGGTGTCGCGGCCGCGATGATCGAGCGCCTCGCAACCTGGGCTCAGGATGCCGGTGCGCACGCGATCGCGCTGTGGGTGTCTGACGGCAACGACGGCGCCCGCCGACTGTATGAACGACTCGGATTTGTTGCCACGGGGGAGCGGGATGTCGTTCGCGGCACGCATATGGAGGAGCGGATGCGTCGTCCACTCGACCAGGTCGCTCCGCGTGAGACGCCCGGCTGGAGCTCCGTCGGGATCGTGTTCGACGGCGACCCCATCGACCTTCACGGCGTGAACCCCTGGAAGCACTCGTGGCGCGACACCGGCGAGATCGTGTGGATGCGGCATCCGTCGTATCCGACGCAGTTGCACGACATGGCCGAGTACCGAATCGTCGCGGATGGTCGCGAGGTTCGGTTCGCGGCGGGGGAGCTGTCGAACACCGTGTGGGGGTTCTACCTGCCTGTGGATTGACTCGGCGCGGCCGCCGCAATCGTTCTAGTTTCGGCGCATGCGCTTGCTGTTACTCGTGGGTCTTGGTCTCGTCGTTGCTCTGGTCTCAGGATGCGCGCCAACCGTCGAGCGCGCCCGTTCGGCGCCGATCGAGGTCGCTCCGTTCGCGTCGGAGGAGGAGGCGCTCGCGGCGGCGACTGAGGCGTATGCTCGCTTTGCTCAAGCTGGCGACGCCATTGGGCAATCTGGGGGACAACAACTGAATCGCTTGGAAGATGTCATTGTTGGCCCATTTCTCCAGCAATCAATCGAAGGTTTTGAGCAGTTCAGTCGAAACGGTTGGGTCCAAGTCGGGGAGACCAAGTTTCGCGACCTAGTATCCAACAGTTCGGCGGAAGCTCCGATGACGCAGTGATCGCTTACCTGTGCGAAGACATTTCGAGTGTTGATGTCCTAGATTCGCTCGGCCAGTCGGTTGTCTCGCAGGACCGACCTGAGACTAACTACTTCCAAGTGTCCTTCGGCCTTGACGAGGCGATGAGATTGTTGGTCTCTGGTCGAGTCAGATGGGATGAGCGCACATGCTAATTGCTCTCGCTCTCTTCGCATCTCTCGCGAGCGGGAGCGCATTGTGTAATCAGGGCGAGAATCTCGTCGGCGGCTGCATTACCGCCACTCTCTCCGACGACTCCGCGATCCTTGAGGGAGATCTCGGCGGCGGTCCGGGCGACTCGGGCGCGAACGGACAGCGGCAACCCTGCGGCATCCGCCCCCGACCCCGTCACCTGCGACGACTTCCTTCGCGGCTGTGTTGCGACCGTCACCGCGCCGGTAACTCTCGCCGACATCGCGACGTTCCGGCCGGACGTTGGCCCGAACCGCATGCAGCCAAACGGGTGGGCGGTGATCGGCCTCGACACCAACTTCTACTCGACTGGCGGCGCACAGATCCACGCTGGCCAACTGCTCGGGCAACCCGCAGACGTGCGCTTCACCCCGGTCATCTGGCACTGGGCTTACGGCGACGGTTCGGCGAAAGCTGCGGCCGACCCCGGTGGCACCTGGGCCGCCCTTGGGGTCGCCGAGTTTGGGCACACCCCCGGCAGTCACGTCTACCGCGAGCGCGGCAGCTACACGATCACCCTCACGATCGAATACCGGGCCGAGTACCGGTACGCGGGAGGGCCATGGGTTCCGATCGCGGGAACGCTGGCTGTAGCATCCAACCCGCTCGGGGTCATCGCGGGCGCGGCGACGACCGTGCTCGTCGACAGGGATTGCCGAGTCAATCCGGTCGGCCCTGGCTGCTGACGTGCACCCAGCCCGCGACACGAAAAGGAGGAATGAAAGTGGTGCTTTTCTCGGCGATTCCGCGCCGCTAGAGTATCGCCGGGGCCGCATCTCCCGCGGCTTCAGGTCGAGCCGCGGGACCCCATGAACACCTACAAGAACTACCTCCGTCAGATCGCGGAAGGCGACGCGATGGAGCGGATCGTCTTCTTCAGCGATGCGGTCTTCGCGATAGCCATGACGCTACTGATCGTCGAACTTCATGTGCCCGTCGTCCCCAACTCGGAACTGGGCGCGGCCCTGCTCGAACTGGTCCCCGGCTACCTCACTTTCATCCTCAGTTTCGTGGTTGTCGGGCTTGTGTGGCTCTCCCACCACCGCAAGTTCCGGGTGATCGTGCGCTACAACCAGACCCTGCTGCGCATGAACCTACTGGTGCTGCTGTTCGTCGCATCCCTGCCGCTGCCGACCGCGATTCTGGCCGAGTACGGAGACAACACCCTCGCTGTCTACGTGTACGCGACCACGATTTGCCTCATCGGTTTTCTCCTGAGCCTCATGTGGCTCTACGCCTGGCACAACAACCTCGTGGACCCGTCGATCACCGTCGACGTCTTCCGATACGTGCTCGTGCAGTCGTTCCCGATACCGGGGATCTTCCTGCTCTCCATCCCACTCGCTGCGCTCGCCGGACCCACCGTCGCGGAGATCAGTTGGGCGCTCGCCTTACCCGTTTCGTTCATCCTCACTCGCATCTACGGCGCGCGGACCGACCGCGCGACACCCGAAAGGACTGCAGCATGAAGCGCCATCCGCTCGTTCTCTTCTTCGTCCTCGCGTTCGCGTTGCCCTGGTTCGTGTGGGGCACCACGATCGCGGAACAGGCGGGCCTGATCGGATGGCACATCCCCGAATCGCTCGCGTTCTGGGTCGGCCTGCCGCTCGCAACCTTCGGAACGGCGGCGCTCACCGGCGGATGGCCCGCAGTGAAGGACCTGCTGTTGCGGCTCATCCGAGTGCGAGTGAACCCCCTCTGGTACATCGTCGCGATCGGTCTTCCTGTGGCGCTCGTTGCCGCACTCGTCGGTCTTGGCGCGCTCGTGGGCCAGCCCGCCGGCGTCGGCGTGCTGCTGCCGGCCAGTGCACTAATCGGTGCGCTGCTGTTGAACACGTGGGAGTGGCTGATCACCGAGGAAACAGCATGGCGGGGCTACGCGTTGCCGCGACTGCAGCGTCGGTTCAACCCGCTGGTCGCCTCACTCGTGCTCGGGGTGTTCTGGGGGCTATGGCACCTGCCGTTGTTCTTTATCTCCGACAGCTTCCAGTCGTCCATCCCGTTCGTGGGCTTCCTCATCTCCACGATCGCGACGTCGGTGATTATCGGGTGGCTGTTCAACCGTGCTCGGGGAAGTGTGCTGATCGCAGCGCTATTCCACGGGGTCACGGATGTCGCGATCGCTTTCTCGGGTGTGATGTCGTCGGGTCTCGCGTTGTTCTGGATCACCGTCGCACTCCAGGTCGTGGTCGCAGGGGCAGTGTCCCTCGACCTTTCTCGGCGCGATCGTGACGGGCTCGAACTGCCTAGCTCAACCGTCTAGCGCCGCAGTTGTCGTCGGCCCGCTGGCAGACCGGCGGCGCCACTGGATAACCGCCGCGGCCAACCCCGCGAGCATAATCGAGCCACCGACCAGTTCGGTAAGGCTCGGCTGTTCCCCCTGAGCGACCCATGCGGCGACGATCCCGACCACCGGAACGAGCAGCGTGAACGGCACGATCGCGCTCGTCGGGTACTTCGCGAGCAGCGTGTTCCAGATTCCGTAGCCGATGAGGGATGCCGCGACCGCCGTGTACAACGTCGACGCGATCGCGACCAGCGACAGGTGGGTCAGCGACTCCCACACGACCGGAGGCGATTCGACCACGAGCGCGAGAGCGAGCGCGGGCAGCGGAACGATGGCGCCGCTCCACACAACAAGTCCCAGCCCGGATGCGGCCTTCGAGCGACGGGCGAGCACGTTGCCGATCGCCCACGAGAGCCCGGAGCCGAGCGTGATGATGAGCGGCAGCCACGGTGCGGCGGCGCTGTGTCCTATCACGACGATCGCGAGCCCGAGCATCCCGACGATTGTGCCGATGAGCTGCCGACGGGTCGGTGTCTCGCGCAGGAACACGGCCGAAACCACGATCGTGAAGATCACCTGGGTCTGCAGCAACAGTGACGCGAGACCGGGCGGCATACCCAGGGACAGCGCAAGGTAGAGCAACGTGAACTGCCCAAGGCTCAGGAACGACCCGATCAGGAGAATGTTCTTCCACCCGATGGCGGGCGGCTTGATGAAGAAGATGGCCGGGATGCTCACCGCCAGAAAGCGCAACGCCAGAAACACGAGGGGAGGAACTCCATCGAGCCCGGCGTCGATGATCACAAAGTTGGCACCCCAAATGACGACCACAATCAGGGCTAGCAGCGAATGTCGAGGGCTCATGAGCGAGTTCACACTACCGTCAAAGACATGAAGCGTTGGTTCAGCAAGAAGCGTCACTCCATCCCGACGGTGCTGCTGGCCCTGGGTCTCGTCATGGCGTTGGTTGCGACCGTTAGCCCGTGGCCGTCTGCGTTGCTCATCCGATCGCTGTTCGAGGTGACGGCGGTGAGCACCGTGAAGGAGATGGAGCCCCACGTTCCGGCGTCCGGAATCGACGCGACGCGTGACATTAGCTACGGGGATGCCGCGGCCAACACCACCCTCGACGTGTTCTCGCCGAGCGGCTCAACGGGCGCCCTTCCGACCGTCGTGTGGATTCACGGCGGTGCGTGGATCTCGGGCGACAAGTCGAACGTCGACCCGTACCTGCAAATCCTGAGCTCGAATGGGTACACCACGGTTGGCGTGAACTACACGGTCGCGCCCGAAGCGGAGTATCCGGTAGCGCTCACCCAGCTCAATGAGGCGCTCGCATTCCTCATCGATCATGCCGCCGAGTACCGCATCGACCCGGACCGCATCATCATCGCTGGCGACTCGGCGGGCGCGCAGTACACCGCGCAGCTCGCGACAATGGTCACGAGCCCGACCTACGCGACGTTGACCGGGCTCACCCCTGCGCTGAAGCCCGAACAACTGCGGGCGGTGCTGCTCAACTGTGGGATCTACGATGTCAGCGGCATCCCGAACGCGCCCGGCCTCGGGGGCTGGGGCTTCCGCGTCTCGCTGTGGGCGTACCTCGGAACCAAGGACTGGTCGAACACGACGGGCGGCGAACTCATGTCGACGCTCGACGACGTGACCGGCGACTTCCCGACCACCTGGATCACCGGCGGCAACGGCGACCCGCTCACCGCCGGGCCAGTCGAAGCCGATGGCGGACAAGCTCTCCAGCCTCGGCGTCGACGTGACAACCGTCTTCTATGCGGACGATCACGTCCCGAGCCTGCCGCACGAGTACCAGTTTCACCTAGACGGCGCGGATGCCCAGGATGCCCTCGCGTCGATGATCACCTTCCTCGACCGAGTCACCCAGTAGCCTCGGGCTGCCTCGCGCTCCGCGCGCCTACGCGGTAGCGAACCGTTTCGCGCTGCGCTCGCGAGCCTTCGCCGCTTCGACCTCGCGGTCTTTGGGCGGCACGGTGGCGACGAGGTCTTCCAGAAGGTGTTGCGTGATGTGGGCGATCTCGTGCACAGCCCGCTCGAACGCCTCGGTGTTCGCCCTTGACGGCTTGGTGCTCCCGCTGATCTTGCGCACGTACTGCAGCGCTGCGGCGTGCACCTCGTCTTCGTTGGCGGCCGGCTCGAAGTTGTGAAGGGTGTGGATGTTGCGGCACATGGTTACGCCGCCGCTGCACTAATGCTGACGAGCCACGTGACTCCGAACTTGTCCACGCACATGCCGAACGTGTCGCCCCACGGTGCGGGGACCAGCGGCTGGGTGATGGTGCCACCCGCAATCAGGCCGTCCCAGTAGCCGCGCAGGGCCGTCTCGTCGTCGCCGCTGAGCGATACCGAATAGTTGTCGCCCGGCGTGTACTTCATGCTGTGCGGGGTGTCCGAGCCCATGAGCGTGAAGCCTGCCGTCGTCTCGAGTTGGCCGTGCATCACGAGATTTTCCTCGGCCGGTTCTTGGGCCGCGTGGAACTCCGCAAACGTGGTGATGTTCAGCTCGCCGCCGAACACGGAATGGTAGAACTCCATCGCTTCCCGAGCGTTGTCGCGAAAGCCTAGGTAGGGGTTGAGTCGCTGAGTCATGAAGGGATGCTACTCCGGCCCCGCGACACAGGCACCTCTACACGGGCACCTCTACGCGGGCACGCTGGCGAGCGCCCGAGCGACGGCGGAGATCGAAGTGCTGACGTCTGCGGCATCCGTCGACCAGTTGCTGACTGAGATGCGCAGGATCTCACGGTCGTGCCAGCGCGAACCCGACATCCAGACAACACCGTCGGCGATGAGCGCCTGTGTGACGGCCTTGGTGCGTTCGTCGCTGCCGAACGCCAAACACACCTGTGTGAACACGACGTCGTTGAGAACTTCGACGCCTGGTAGTTCCGAGAGTCCGGATGCCAGAGCTCGGGCATTGGCAGCGAGCCCCTCCACCAGCTCGACCACACCAGACCGGCCGAGCTGTTTGACGGCGGCCCACACCGGGATGCCCCGGCCACGTCGCGACAGTTCGGGGACCAGTTCAAACGGGTCGGCGGGGCCGTCGGCGTCCTGAATGAGGTAGCTGGTGCGTATGCCGAGGGCCGCGCGGGCCGTCTCGGGGCGCGCGACGATCGCCACACCGCAGTCGTACGGAACGTTGAGTGTCTTGTGTGCGTCGGTCGCCCAGGAGTCGGCGAGGGCGAGACCGTCGAGGTGTTCCGTCCAGCGGGGACTCGCCGCCGCCCAGAGGCCGAATGCTCCGTCAACGTGCACCCAAGCCCCGTGCGCGTGGGCGATCGTAATCAGCTCGCGCATCGGGTCGAACGCCCCGGAGTGCAGGTTGCCGGCCTGGAGCACCACGATCACCGGCCCGCTGACGTAGGTGAGGGCCTCCGCGAGCGCCTCGGGGATCATCCGACCCTCGGCGTCGGCGGCAACATGGGTGGGTAGACCGAGACCGAGATACCGCAGGGCAAGATCGACACTCGCGTGAACCTCGGCACCTGCGAGAACGGTGATCGGCGGAGCCCCGATGATGCCGTGGGTGTTGAGGTCCCAGCCGGCCGCAGTGAGCACATCGCCGCGCCCCGCGGCGAGTCCCACGAAGTTGGCCATCGTTCCGCCGGTCGTGAAACCGACATCGCTTCCCTCGGGCAGGCCGAGCAGTTCGAGCATCCAATTGCCGGCTGATTCTTCGATCGCTGCGGCCGCGGGGGTCGCGTAGCGCAGACCGCTGTTCTGGTCCCACGCGCTGACCATCCAGTCGGCGGCAAGCGCGGCGGGGAGCGTGCCTCCCATGACCCAGCCGTAGAACCTGCCGGACGGGCTCGCCAGCAGACCAGGCTCCGCCTTGCGCGCAAGCTCGTCGACTACCGCAGCAGGGTCGGTGGGATTCTCGGGCACCGGCCCACCGAACTCCTTCAGAAGTTCGTCTGCCGTGGCACTCGGACGAACCGTTCTCGTGGGCAACGACTCGATCCACTCGAGGGCGTGAGATCGTGCGCGGTCGAGGGGTGCTCTGTAGTCATTCGGCTCGAGTGGCATCTTTCGACGTTACTTCAGTTAGGTAGTGCGTCGCAGGATTACTTCGGGCGTCGCCGCGTTACGCAGCGGTCTGCGGGTTGGCGACGACGAGCACTGCCCGGTACTTGACCTCTTTGCGAACGCGACACCGGTCACCGCAACCGTCCGCAAGGGCTAGCGGAAGACGCAGTCGTAAGGGAGGCAGCGTCGGCGGCCCGATCTAGCATCGGTGCATGCCGGAGCGGGTCGAAGCGTGGTGGGCCCGGCGCCAGTGGTCCAAGGGCGCCGAGGTCCCGTACGCGATAGGGGAGTACCGGGGCGAGTGGGCCCGCTGGCCTGTGCTCGTGCGTCAGTACCATCCCGAGTTCAACGCCGGCGTTGTGCTCTCGCAGGTGCCCCCGGCGGCCGACGTCTGGTTGCAGTGGCAGTGCGAGGTCGGTCATCTGTTCGTCGCGACGCCCGACCGAGGTGCGCTCGCGGGCGGGGTCTTCGCGCCGCCGGTCATCGTGGTGCCCCGACTGCTTCGCGGGGGCGGCACCGCCGAAGGCTCGACCCTCGCGCACCCGACCGCTCTGTCAGAAGTCGGATGCCGCGGCGCACCCGATCGGCGACGCCTTCGTCAGCGGCTGCGCGCCGTCGGTCGCATCCGCCGCTGAGCCACGCCTGGCCCACCTGCTCGGGGCGCGACTCTCGTACGAAACGGGATTCAACGCGGTGCGGGTCGCCCGCCCCTTCTTCACTCACCTCGAGGTGTGGCCCGACATCCTGTTGCCCGAGTTGAAGGTCGCGATCGAGTACGACACCATGGGCCGCAACTCGACCGAGCACGTCGGTCAGCGCGAGGTCATCGACAAGCGCAAGGACCGCCTGCTGCGCTCGGCGGGGTGGGAGGTGGTGCGGGTGCGCACCGGCAAGCTGCGGCCCATCGGGGAGCACGATGTCGAGGCATCCGGCGTCACGGCCAAGCTCATGGACCGGCTCGTGGACGAGTTGCGGGAGATTCGTGGGGACCTGATCGTGAACTGCTACTTGCGGTGAGCGGCTGTCAGGTCGCGGGCCGAACCACGTACTCGTTCAGGTCGAGCCGCCGCAGCGCCCGGCGGAACGCCATCGCCGAGTGCGGCCAGATGACGGTGTTGCGGCCCTCGGCGTCGACGTAGTAGCTGGAGCATCCGCCGGTCATCCAGACGGACGATCCCATCGTGCGCTGAAGGTCGGCGTTGTACTTGTGCTGTGCGGCGGGGGTCGCCTCGATCGTGCCGCCGGCCGCGGCATCCAGCGCCTGAAGGATGTAGTCGACCTGCGACTCGATGATGTAGATCATGCTGTTGTGGCCGAGGATCGTGTTCGGTCCGTTGACGAGGAAGAAGTTGGGGAAACCCGCCACGGTGGTGCCGCGCAAGGCCGAGGTGTGGGGCGACCAGTCGTCGGCGAGGGACGTTCCGCTCGCCCCGTGCACTCGCGCCGCGATCGACGGCATGGTCGCGGTGAACCCGGTTCCGCCGATGATGACGTCGACGTCGTGGTGAACACCGTCGGCGGTGACGATGCCGGTGGGGTCGATCGACGCGATCGACGAGGTTTCGAGCGCCACATTCGGTCGGGTCAGGGCCGGGTAGTACGAACTGGTGACGAGGATGCGTTTGCACCCGATGCGATAGTCGGGCGTCAGTTTCGCGCGCAGCTCCGGGTCTTTCACCTGTTTGCGCAGAAACGCCAGCGACTGCTGGGCGGCGGCAGCCCCGATCGGCCGGAACCGGAAGCCAAGGAAGTTCGCCTCGGCGCGCAGAAACTCGAGTCGGCGGGCGATGCGCTGCAGCACGGGCAGGTGTCGGAACGCGCTGCGTCTGGCAGACGAGGTGGGCTTGTCGCCCCGCGGCACGATCCAGGGTGCACTGCGCTGAAACACCGTGAGGTGCCCGGCGATCGTGGCGAGCTCGGGTACGACCTGAATCGCGGATGCCCCGGTTCCGATCACCGCGACCCGTTTGCCGACGAGGTCTACCGTGTGGTCCCACTCGGCGGTGTGAAATCGGGGCCCGGCAAAGCTTTCCACCCCGTCGATCGAAGGCCAGACCGGGTCGATGAGCGGTCCGTGCCCCGACACGAGCACGCGCGCGGTGAGTTCGCCTTGGCTCGTCGCGATGTTCCAGTGTCCGGCCGCGGCATCCCAGTCTGCGCGTTCCAGCTCGCGGTCGAACAGCATGTGATCGTAGAGATCGAACGTGGCTGCGGTGGCTTTCAGGTAGGAGAGAATCTCCGGCTGCGTGCCGTAGCTGCGCGACCAGTCGGGGTTAGGCGCGAACGACAGCGAATACACGTCGCTGCGGATGTCGCATGCCGCGCCCGGGTAGGTGTTGTCGCGCCAGACCCCGCCGACGTCATCCGCTCGCTCGATGATGACGAAGTCGCGGATGCCTCGGCTCGCCAACCGCGCGCCCATCGCCACCCCGGCGAATCCAGCCCCGAGTACGGCGATATCGACGTGGCGCACGCCGCTCAGTCTAGAACCCGGTGCAGAGGTGGCTCCACTGACCACCGGCATCCGGTCCCCACTGCAGGAGGTCGACCGTGGAGTTGCCGAGGCTAAACGCGAAAACGTACTTCGAGTCGCTGTCCGGGTCGTCTACGGTCACTGTGTCCAGGTCTCCGGCGCCGAGGTCATTGTGGGTTCCGACCACGGCATCCGGGTAGGCGGCGAGCAGTTCGGCCATTGTGCTGCCGACCCCCACACCCTCGGCATTGCGCGGGAACGACGCTCCCTCGGGCGCGAGTAGTCGGTTCGTGTAGAACATTGTCGAACCGAGACCGTTCGGGTTGTCGTGGTCGGTGTAGGCGTACGTGGTTGCGAGTTCCGTGTTCCAGAGCGCTCCGTACCACGGACATTCCTCGATGCCGCCGACCGGGTAGTGCAGTTGGGTGCTCATCTCACTCCAGGTTGACCCCAACTGCGCTTCTTCAAAGAACGTGAAGCCGTAGTCGGGCTCGGAGCTCGGCGCACCCGGTTCCGGCGTCGCCGTGACCGTGACCGTGACCGTGGGCTCAGGGGTTCCGCCGGGGTCTGTGCACCCCGCCACCGCGAGCATCCCCAAGGCGATGCCACCGATGCTCAGAACTCGTGCCACGCGATTGATCATTGCTGCCTCCACATCGACGACGAACGAGCCAGCCCGTCGGGTTGACACGTTATGCCGGCCACACGCCGATGATGAGTGCCATCACCGAGATTGTGACAAGTTCGTGCGCGATGTTGAGCACGGTCAGGCCCGTGGTGCGCTTGTCGAACTGGTCGTGCGTGATGAATCGTGCCGCGGTGAATCCGGCCCACAGAATGACTCCGGTGAGCAGCGTGTTCACGAGAAAGCTGCCGCCGTAGAAGCTGTAGGAAATGAACGCGGCGCCGGCCAGCACCCACGCCGTGACGAAACTCACGATGAGGGTGACAACGATCGGGCGGATGGCATCCTTGGCGTCGCCGGAGGGCGTGATGTCCGCTTGTTTCATCCAGTAGTTGCCGAACACCTTGGGTGTGTACCAAATCGAGCCAACGATCATGCTTGACAGGGTCGCGAGCACTACGGCGATGTAGTTGATTTCGGGGACCATGGGGTCGCCTTCCTGTGTGGTGACTGGATGCCCGCAGCCTACTCCTGCGCTCGAAACGTCACTACAGCACTGCTCAGAACCAGGGGGAAAATGGTTCACCTTGGGTAGGACAGAATGGACTCATGAGGACGTGTTCATGTCGGATGACCTAAGAGACCAGCGCATCGCCGAGTTGATGACGAGCGCGACGGCTTTCTTTCGGGCAATTGAGGGGCTCCGGGTGCGCAGCGCCAACCGCGAGACTCTGACAGCGACCGAGTTCCGATCTCTTGCTCGGCTCGTCGAGTTCGGGCCGACGACGCCAAAGGAGTTGGCGGCCTCGATGGCGATGTCAACCGCGACGATCACCGCGGTCACCGACAGCCTCGTCGCTCGGGAGCTGCTCGTCCGCGCGCCGAACGAGGCGGACCGTCGAAGCGTTCTACTCACCCCGACCGAGGTCGGTCGCACGATGCTCACGTCGATGATTGTTCGCTATCGAAAGCTTTACGCCGACAGCCTTGAGGGAATTCCCACCGAGAACCTCGCTGACACTCGCGAAATTCTTGACCGGATTACCGCCAGTTTCGAGTCCGATCTACGCCCAGACGAGGGGCCGACTGGCGAATCCGCGGGGTTGCCCGTAGTCGGTGGCTCCGCCGAATAGCGCTCGCTTGTAGGGCAGCAGCACGACGAGGGATGCCCCTTCCGCGTGCTCGAGGCGTACCTCCAGCGCGTCGGTGCGTTCCTTCTCCAATCGGGAGTTGAGCACGATCGCGCTGCACCGCGCATCCGCCGCAATTGACCGGAGTTGTTCGAGAAGGTTGACCAAGATCGTCTCGACCTCGGGCGGCTTGCCTTTTCGTTCCTTGCTGTACTCGACGTGGATGAGTCGTCCGTCGGTGCCGAGGAAGATCGCGAACGGATCAAACTCGCTCGCGTGGATCAGGTTGCGCTTTGCTACAGCGATGGCCGAGTCGAGGAGTGAGTCGAGTTGTGCTTGCGCCGCGGCGCTGACACCGTCCCTCCATGAACTCATAGGCAAACGCTATCGACTGCGGGCGTTGTCGCGCTGGCGACACTACGGGGGACATGCTGTTTGTTCAGGTCATAAGGTAGTGCCATGAAAGCAAAACTTGAGGGTCGGCACGTCGTTGCTGCACTGATCGCCGGGGTTGTCGGCAACCTGCTGTTTAGCGCCGGATGGAGCTCGCTCGGGCTCATCTTGCTCGGGGGCGGAGCGTTCGCGCTGTTCGGCGGTTCGCTCGCGGCCATCGTGGGGCAGTTCACCGATCCTGCAACGTTCGGGTCGGTCTTCGACAGCGCGGGAGGCATCCTCGGCGGCATCGTGATCGGCGCGGGGGTTGCCGCGCTCGTTCTCATGCTGCTGGGCTTTCTCATCAGCGGCTGGATCCTCAAAGGCGGCAGGGTGCGCAAGCCGTGGCGGGTCACCTGGTTCTCGGTGTTGATTTCCGCGATCGCGAACGTGCCCCTGCTGTTCGTCTGGTTTGCCATCGCCAATAGAACTGACGGTCTGCCCGTTGGCGCGATCATCGCGCTGGGCACCGCCGCCGTCGGTGCGCTCGTCTGGCTGTGGATGACCTGGGCTCACCGAGGCTTTGCCTCGCAGTTCGTCGAGGTGACGGCACACGGTTCCGGTACCGCCACCGCCGCGATTAAGGATCCTGAGGCCTAGCCAGCACCCCCCACACGGCATTCCTGCCGCGCTCGAAATCGGATAGCATCGCGTCACCTACCCGCCGATTGTTGGGACGTCATGTCCTCCCGCGCTGCCCTACTAGTCACCCTCGTGGGCTGGCTCGCGCTCGCGCCGATGGCGGCACATGCCGAGTCCGTCACAGACGATCTCATAGCGTGGAGCCCATCCGAAGGCTCGTGGAGCCAAACCGAGTCATTTGATACTGCCGGGTCGCGCGGGTCGTGCACCGAGGGCCGCGTCACTCGCTGGTCGAACGGCGATGGCGAGTCGATCGGGGTGGTGTGGGCGCGCTGCCCAGACGCAGCAGCTGCGCACGCCCTGCTCTGGCTGACGTGGTCATCCAACGGCATGTTCCCCGCGGTTGGCCCGACGTCAGCATTTGGTGAGGGGCTCGAACTCGTCTCGCCCTACCCCGCATTCGACGGTCTCAATCGACTGTGGACGCAGGGCGAATGGTTCGTGTCGGTCGCGCGAAGTTGCGACCCGAGGGACGCGACGGGATGCGACGCCGCCAGTGCCGGGTACGCGCGGGAGCTCGCCGCGATCGTCGGTGCGCCGGTTGACCCGGTGACCCCGGTTGAGCGAGTACCGAACGATCCATTCGGCTCCTGGGCCCCCGGCGACGACAACGGCTGGATGCTTTCCTCCGCCAGTCGGGCCTATGACGGCGACCTCGATCGGTGCATCGACGGGGCGTTCACCACCTGGACTGGGGTCGACGGCGGATCGATCGAGGCATTCTGGATGCGATGCGCCAGTTCACGAGACGCTTTCCGCATCCAGCACGAGCGCTGGGTGAGTCTGACTGACAGCGCAGGGATGGCCAGCGTGTTTGGGATCGGATTCGATAGGGTCTCGCGCTACGGCACGGATGTGCAGGGAGTCACCCGGTCCTGGGTGCAGGGCGACTTCTACGTCAACGTGCAGCGCACCTGTCCGAACGGTGACCTCGAGGTTTGCGATTCGGCGACCGCCGCCTACGCCGTCGAGCTGGTCGACCTCATCCCGGGAGCCGTCGTCGAAGACACCACGATCGAGCAGGCGACAGCCGAGGCCGGATGGCTGTTCATTGTCGTACCCGTGCTGACGTTCTTGTTGTTGACGGTTCCCCAGCGCCTGTACTTCTGGTGGCGCTCACGGGGTTACTCGGTGCAGACGGAGCTGACGAACTTCACGGCGGTTGACGCTCTGGTGCGCCGGGTGCGCATCGGGCGAATCGTGCGCCGCGGCATCCTGACCGTGCTCGTCGCCGTCGTGTGGTTCCTCACCGTCATCGATGCGCAGGCGTTCGGTGTCATATTCCAGTTTTTGTATGTATTCCTCTCCCCGTTCGTGTATTTCGCGATCATCGGACTCGCCCTGCGACTTCTGTGGCGCCCCCACAGCCTGCTGCGCCTGGCGCGGCGACGCGGTAGGCCGACGCCGCTCGGGATTGCGGGCAGCGCCATACGACTCGGTGCGGCCGCGCTCGCGGGGTTCACAGTCGTGCTCTACTTTCTCTCCTCCCTGATGCTCATCGCGGACCGGGACTACACGCCATTGACGGTGCAGCAACAGGTGGCCGCCGGGCTGACCGGTGACCCATTCACCGTCGCGTGGGCGGCCGTTCGTTGGGCCGTGCATGCCCTGGACGACACCGGCACCTACTTTCTCGTGTTCCTCGTCATGCTCGCCGTTCCCGTGACGCTGGCGTATCTTCTCGATCGGTTCGGTCAGCGCCTCACCCGACGGTCCCTCACGGCGACGCTCGCAGTAGACGACCGCCCGTACTTTCTCTACCTGCGCGGGTTCGACGAAGACCGACTGCGCGTGGACGACTCGGTAGGGCGCCGCGGATTCCTCGAACTGTTCACCCCGTTCGGTCGCCCGCGGTTCGAGGAGGTGCTCGTCGAGTACCTCACCCAGTTCGGACCCGTCATCGCCATTGCCGGCGGCAAGCAGGTTCTCTCCGACTTGGGCGCGGCAAAGATCTCGCTCGGCAACGACGAATGGCGCGACAAGGTCATCGAGTGGAGCGCGGGGGCGCGGGCGGTAGTGATGTCGGCGACACCGCGCGAAGTGCGCGCGGGGCTGGAGTGGGAGATGGAGCACGTGGCAGCGAGCGCCGAGGGAGTGCGAATCATGCTCGTTCTGTCGCCGTGGAGTCGTGACGAGGTCGCGCGTCGATGGGCGGGGTTCCTCGAGCGGGCCCACCAGTGGGCCCTGTTTCGTCCGCTCGCCGAGAACCCGATGCCGCCCGGCGTCACGCTGATGACGTACACGGCGAGCCGCGGATGGCACGGCTACGGGGCGAAGCGGCGGTGGGACTGGGCGTATGCGGCATCCATCGTCACCGCAATGGAGAATGGCGACTTCGATGTGCCCGATCTCACCTCGACCACTGGCACTGAACCGGTCTCCGCTGCCACAGTTGAGGCATCATGAAACTCGCTCCCTTTGTTCAGGATGCCGGTCTGGCAGCGTCCGCTCAACAGCGCACCTTTCTCCGCCTGAACCTGCTGCAGTTGGCGCTCATCGTCTGCGCCGCGGTCGCTGCGGCGACGACGTGGGTCACGAACACGCCAGCGGTGGACTGGAGCGGGGTCATCGCCGCCGCCTTTTTCGGCACCGGTCTGCTGCTGCGGATTGTGATGATGCAGCGCAAAGACGAGGATGCCTGGTACTCGGCGCGCAATGCAGCCGAGGTATCCAAGTCCCTGTGTTTCCAGTACGCGTTTGGCGCTACCGGCTTCGAGCGGTCGGAGAACCCCAAGACCGTTGACGCGCGCTTCATCGAGGCGTTCGGAACGATCGGGCGCGACGTGCTGCTCACCCAGTCGTCGACTCGAGCGGCAGGATTCTCCGAGATCACCGACGACATGCGCGCGGCACGATCGGTCGATTTCACCGAGGCTCGGCTGACGTACCTGCGCGAGAGGATCGAAGACCAGGAGCGCTACTACACAACCAAGGCGGCGTTTCATCTGCGTCGGTCCCGGCTGTGGCTGCTGCTCATGCTCATCGCGCAGGTTTCCGGTCTCATCTTCTCCCTGCTCAAAGCCGTGCTCGGGGGCGGACCGTGGGATGGCGTCGTCGGCATCCTCAGTGCGTTCGCGGCGGCGTTCATCGCGTGGTCGCAGCTGCGTCAGCACGGGCTGCTCGCCGGCACCTACCAGTCGCAGGCCGTGCAGATGCGCGACTTCGGCCGCCGGCTTGAGCTGGTGGAGGAGTCGCAGTGGCCGGAGTTCGTGGCATCCGTTGAGAATGCCCTGATCGCCGAGCACACTCGCTGGCTGTCGTGGCAGGGCCGCCGATGACGGTTGTCGGTATCACCGGTCATCGGCACCTCGCCGATGTACCGGGGATGCTCCGAGCCATCGAAGCTCTTCTCGCCGAGGTCGCCCCGCCGCTTGTCGGTATCTCGGCGCTCGCCGACGGTGCAGACCAGCTGTTCGCGGCGGCCGTGCTCGAGGCCGGCGGACGGCTCGAGGTGATCGTTCCGGGCCGCAACTACCGCGAGAGCCTGACCGGTGACGCCCGCGACGGATTCGATCGTCTCGTGGCCGCCGCCAGCCGAGTATCGACCCTCGACGTCGAGCGCGTCGACGGTGCCGCCTACCTCGCGGCCGGGCTCGCCATGCTCGACCGGTGCGACGTGTTGTACGCGCTCTGGGACGGCGAGGCGTCTCGCGGCACCGGCGGAACCGCTGACATGGTGCGTCTGGCGCGCGAGCGCGACATCCCCGTCGTCGTGATCGATGCGGCGAGGGCGAGCAGGCTGGCTTAGCGCGCGGACTCGAGGTAGGTCGCGAGCGCGGCGGTGATTGCCGCGCGCGCCTCACGACTGGTGATTGTGGCGACACCGTCGCCGGACTGCGAACCGTAGTTGCCAAACCCCGCGTGATTGAGGCCCTCGATCTCGACAAAGGTCGCCGATGCTGGCAGCAGGGATGCGGCATCCGCGATCTTGCCCGGCGTGCTCAGGCCATCCTCACTTCCGCCAATGGACAGCACGTCGAGTCCGGACCCGGAGAGGTCGGTCGCGCAGTAACTGCCGAACAGAATCACACCGGCCACCTCGGGGTCGTCGGCCAGCATGCAGGCGCGAACCCCTCCGAGGGAGTGCCCGCCGACGAACCAGGTCGACACGCTCGGCGCGTCGGCGGTGAACGTGCCCAGCGGGCGGAGGTCGAAGAATGCGAGGTTGAGGGTGGGCTTGGTGATGACAACGGTCATGCCGGTGTCTTCGACGATGCCGCTCAACGTGTACAGATAGGCGTACGGGTCGACTTTTGCGCCGGGGATGAAGACGAGGCCCGAACCCGAAGCATCGCCCGCCGATGCCGCGCCGACCGGGGTCATGACGATCGAGTGATCGGTCGATTCGATCGCGACCGCAGGATTCGTCCACGCGGCAATCGCGGCCTCGCGCTCGCCGCGCATGACCATGTTCGCGTACACGAGAAAGCCGACCACGAGCAGCACAAGAACCGTCAGCAAAACGAGCAGCGTTCGGCCCAGCCCACGGACGAAGCGGCGGGCGGGGGTCGGGTTCAGATCGGTCATGACACCATTCTGGAGTAGGGTCGGCGCGTGGCCGAACGCATCGACACCCTACTCATCCTCGGTGCAGGCGGGGATCTGACGTCCCGCCTGCTGCTGCCCGGCGTCGCGTCCTACCTGAGTTCGGAACGGGCCGCGAAGATCACAGTCATCGGTGTCGACCGAGACGAGGTGACTCCGGCCCAGTGGCTCAAGCGCGTGACCGCCGCGTTCTCTGGGGAGACCTCGGCGCTAGCGGCATCCGTTGCGAAGAATTCGCGCTATTTGCAGGGGGATGCCACGAACCCGGATGATCTCGCGCGCGTCATCGCCGAGGCCAAAGGCAAGGTCGCTGTCTACTTCGCGCTGCCGCCCGCGGTGACCCTGTTGGCCTGCGCAGCCCTGGCCAAGCTCGAGCTGCCCAAGGGAATCCTGTTCGCCCTGGAGAAACCGTTCGGTACCGACCTCGCCACAGCGAAATCCCTCAACCGTCGGCTCGAGAAGATGCTGCCCGAACGACAGCTGTTTCGGGTTGACCACTTTCTCGGCAAGTCGACAGTTCTCAACCTGTTGGGCCTTCGTTTCGCGAACCGCATCTTTGAGCCGCTCTTCTCGGCGCCCAACGTCGAGCGCGTCGAGATCACGTTCGACGAGACCCTCGCGCTGGAGGGCCGGGCGGGGTACTACGACAAGGCGGGCGCCGCGGTCGACATGATCCAGAGCCACCTACTTCTCGTGCTTGCCCTCGTCGCGATGGAACCGCCGGCGAGCGTCGACGCAGACGACCTTCGCGGCGGTATGGCTCAAGTGCTGCGGGCGACACGGCCGTGGAAGAAGAACGGCACGTCGAGCCGGCGTGCGCGCTACGGGGCGGGCACGATCGACGGCAAACGCCTCCCGGCGTACGTTGACGAGGATGGCGTCGACCCGTCGCGCGGCACCGAGACTCTCGCGGAGATGACTCTGGCGATCGACAACTGGCGCTGGGCAGGGGTGCCCTTCGTGGTGCGGTCGGGCAAGGCCTTGGGGGAGGCGCGTCAGGAGATCCTCATCGTGTTCCGCGACGTGCCGCACCTTCCTCGCGGACTGCGGGGGATCACGGGACCATCCGGTCTGCGCATCTCGCTGAAGCCCGCGACCCTCGACCTCGACCTGGTGATCAACGGAGAAGGTGACCCGTTCGATCTGGACCGCACCGTGCTGCACACTGACCTCGGAGCGGGCGAACTCAGCGCGTATGGCGAAGTGCTGTCGAGCCTCATCGACGCCGACCCGACGTTGTCGGTGCGCGGGGATGTCGCCGAGGAGTGCTGGCGCATCGTCGGCAGTGTGCTCTCCGCGTGGCGCAAAGATGCCGTGCCGATGGAGACCTATGCGGCCGGAACCGACGGACCGACGTCGTGGAGGCGTGGCTAGCCCACCCGTTTGGTGCCGCGCTACGAACACCCGACATGAGCAGACTCACGAGCGCCACGGCCATGGCCGTCGTGCAGGCGACCCCGAAGCGGGCGTGGGAAATTACTGGCCCCATCGACGCGACCCGGTTCTACCCGAAGTTTGGCCCGCTGCCCGCGGTCGTTGAGGTGCGGGACCAAACGGGTGCGTGGGATGCGGTAGGGCAGACCCGAACGCTCGTGCTGTCAGACGGCGGAACGGTCGTCGAGACCATCACTGACGCCGACTCGCCCACGTTCTTCGCCTACGAGTTGAGCAACTTCCAGAAGCTGTTCGGGCGGCTAGTGTCTGGCGCTCGCGCCGAGTGGCGGTTCGAGCGCGCGGAGGGTGGCACGAGCATCACCTGGTCGTACGAGTTTCACGCGCTGCCCGCACGCGGTTGGATCGTGGGGCTCATTGTGCGACTGTTCTGGACGCGGTACATGACGAAGGTGCTGCCGCCGATCGCGGCGGAGGTTGATCGGGCGGCCTAGGGAGCAAGACTCCGGTGCCGCCGCGCCTGCTCGCGACGCAGCGGCCGACTACGCCGTGCGCATGACGTTCGCCGTGAAGCTACTCATCCGCTCCATGAGACCCGCGATGCGCTGCTCGAGCAGCTCCTCGGGCGTCTGCATTGCCGTCGCAGGCGGCAGAACCCGGATGAGGTGCGAACACGCCAAGTCGTCGCACAGGTAGGTGCCGATGGTGTTGCCGTCCCGTCCGGACTGACCGGCACGTGGCGCCGAGAATAGGCTCACCTGGTCAGACGCGCGCGTGATGCCGCACAAGGCGCACATCGCGGGAATGCCGGGCTGCAGAGAAAACTCCGACGCTCGCAGAACAATTCCGACGGGCCGATCGGCCGCCCAATGAACTAGGTAGCCGCGCTGGTGCGCCTGTTGGTCCCGCCAGCCGAGATACTCTCGCTCGTCCCAGATCACATCGTGCAGCGGCGGCATCGGGATGCGCTCGGCCTCGCCCTGGGTGACGTTGACGAAGCTCGCGCGGATCTGCGCTGGGCTCAGGGACTTCACCCAACCAGCGTACCCAAGTCGCGCGAGAGCACCGGCCCTGCTTCGGACACTTACGTCGCGGTCAGACCCGCCTCGACCATGTCGATTGTGCGCTGCGTGATCGCATCCGCCGCTGCGCGATCCAGCCCCCGTAGCGGTCCATCGATCAGCAGCATCGCCAACCCGTGAACACTCGACCACGCTACAAATTCCGCGTGCTGACGCCGGGCCGCGGGCATTATTCCGGATGCCACAAACTCATCCAGCGCCGCATTGACGAGCTGAAACGCCGTGAGGCCGCTGGGTCCGGCCCGCTCCGGGGTGTCGGAGCGCTCGAGACTGGCCGACGCGGAGAACGCGGTTCGGAACAGCCCCGGATTCTCCAGCGCGAACGCCACATAGCTGGTGCCGACCGCACGGAGGTGTCCGCGGGCCATCGCCGCGGCATCCGCGCTCGGTACCGCCCAATAGCTCTCATCGATCGCCGCAGCCAGCCGCGCCTGCGCGGCATCGCACACCGCAGCCAGCAGCGCCTCGCGATCGGCGAAGTGCCGATATGCGGCGTTGGGGGAGACTCCGACCCGTCTGGTGGCTTCGCGCAACACGACGGCATCCGGTCCGCCCTCGTCGGCCAATTCGAGTCCGGCCGCCAACAGTGCGGTGTGCAGGGCGCCGTGATGGTAGCTCACGCGGGAGGTCGGAGACGCGTCGGCGGTCATGGCCATCTCTCCTTCTAGGGGTGCGCGCGGTAGGTGCTCCCTACCGCCGCTCCCTACCGGTGCTCCCTGTAGACGATGACCCCATCCTATGGCAGTGTTTACAGCGTCTACATCATCGTGAGCGAAGGAGCAGAGCATGTTCAGTGCGTCACACGCTTTCAGCGGCTTTTCCGTTGACGACATCGAGGCGGCTCGAGAGTTCTACGGCGGGGTTCTGGGTCTCGACATCGGCACCAACCCGATGGGAATGCTCGACCTCCAACTCGTCGGCGGCGGACACGTCATCGTCTACCCCAAGCCCAATCACGCGCCCGCAACCTTCACGGTGTTGAACTTCGAGGTCGACGACATCGACGCCGCCGTAGACGATCTCACCAAGGCCGGTGTCACCTTCGAACGCTACGACGGCGCAAATCAGGACGAGAAGGCAATTGCCCGGGGCAAGGCCGCGAACATGGGCCCGGACATCGCATGGTTCACCGACCCGGCGGGCAACATCCTGAGCGTTCTCGCGAACTGACCCATCGGGAACGACCCGCACCGGGAACTGATTGACTGGCGTTGTGGATTCCGCTCTACTCGCCCGCCTCGCCGACGACCTGCGCTCGGCCAATTTCACTACCGACGGCCTAACCGACCTGTGGGGTGAGGATGCCGCGGCAGCACTCCATCGCGGCCAGCGGGTTCCGGCGCTGAGGGTCATCGGGCCCTCGTCGCTCGCGACCCTCGCCACCGTCTTCGTGCTCGGCCTCCCCGTCGCCACCGACGACCTCGACCGAGCCCTTCCCACTCTCACCGCGGCGGGGGCCGCAGAACTGGGACTCGTCGACACGAACGGCGCACCTCTGCTCGATCTGCGCCCGTACTCCGTCGTCGATTCTGCCGGGGTGGCGGCGTGGTGGATCGCGAGCGACCTCGGCGAGTTGGCGCTCGGCACGGCAATACCGGAAAACCACGTGTTGGGGGTGGGCGGGGCATCCACGACCCTCAGCTCGCTCATGATGGCGGGGCCGGTCGAACTCGCGCTTGATCTCGGCACGGGATGCGGCATCCAGGCACTGCACGCAGCCCGCCACGCGGCCCGGGTCATCGCCACCGACATCTCGCAGCGCGCCCTCGACCTCGGTCGGTTCAATGCCGAGCTCAACGGGTTCACCACCATCGAGTTCCGGTTGGGCAGTCTGTTCGAGCCGGTGGCGGGGGAGCGCTTCGATCACATCGTCAGCAACCCACCCTTCGTGATCACACCGCGTGGATCCGACGGCGAGGGGGCCGTTCCCGAGTACGAATACCGCGACGGCGGGATGGTCGGCGACGCGCTCGTCGCCACGGTCATCCGGGGGCTCGCCGAGCACCTCGCGCCGGGTGGGGTCGCGCAACTGCTCGGCAACTGGGAGTACGGCACCACGCACGGTGCCGAGGACGGACTCGACCGGGTGCGGGGGTGGGTCGAGTCGACGAACCTGGATGCCTGGGTCGTCGAGCGGGAGCGGCAGAGCGTCGAGCAGTACGCCGAGACGTGGATCCGTGACGGTGGCACTCGCTCGGGTGCGGAGTTCGACCGGCTCTACACGCTCTGGCTCGACGACTTCGCCGCGCGGGGCGTCACCGAGGTGGGCTTCGGCTACCTCACCCTGCGGGCGCCGCTAAACGGCACGCCCACTCTGCGCCGGTTCGAGCACTACGGGGAACCGCTCGGCGGTTCACTCGGGGAACACACCGCTGAGGTGCTGGCCGCCCACGACTGGCTGACGGCGCGGGATGCCACGGCACTCGCCGCCGCCCACCTCACGGTCGCCCCCGACGTGACGGAGGAACGGCACTACTGGCCGGGAGAGGAGCACCCCACGGTCATGATGCTCCGTCAGGGCTCCGGGTTCGCTCGCACTCTTCCGGTCGGTACCGCGTTGGCCGCGGTCGTCGGCGCGTGCGACGGAACGCTCAGCGTGGGCTCGATCTGCGCCGCTGTCGCTCAGTTGCTCGAGGTCGATCCGTCAGCGCTGGCGGCCGAACTCGACGCCGAGATTCGCGACCTCGTGCTGGTGGGAATCCTGAAGTTTTAGGGCGCATCCGACGCTCACGCAATTCCCATGATTTACAAAGGAGAGGCTGCGAAGATGGCGCAATGTCTTGGCGGCGATTTCTCACTAACGTGCTCGCCGCACTCTATTTTGGCGCACTCATCGGCCTCACCTTCGTGCCGACAACCGATCAGGCACGAATGACGTGGTTCGTTCCGTTCGTCGCGTTTGTCCCGGTCGGAATCCTGCTCGTGCTGCTCATGGGCGTACGCCGGTGGTGGGCCGCCATCGGGTTCAGCGTGCTCGGTTCGGCATGGATCGAGGCCGCTCAATCGATTTGGATGCCCGTCGGTTACGCCGAGGTATCCGACCTGATTTTCAGCAGCTTGGGCGCCGTCGTCGGTGTCGCGGGCGCCGTGCTGGTGGCCCTTCCGGCGCGCAAATCAATGCGTGCACATGAATCTCCCAGCGTCGTGCCGCACGCTGGTAGCAGGGAAATTCCCTAGGACCTCCATCCGCCCGGCGCGACCATACCGCCGGATCGAGTGTGGTGGTGAGTCCCGTCTAGTGCGCTGTCGCACCGCTTAGCGTCGTCGTGCGCACTAACCGGAGATTCTCATCGTGCCCTCATTTGTGTTCCCTGCTGCCATTCGTTCCGTGATCTCGCGTCCCGCAGACCGACACCGCGGCTTCATCAACTCCAACCGTCGGATGCTCGCGATGGGCGCGGTCTGCGCCAGTGGGCTGCTCGCCAGCATCTACGCGATGCCCGCTTCTGCAGAGGTGCTGCACGAGGAGGTCGTCGTGTCCCAGTTGCAGACCTACGTCGCCCCGTCGTTCAGCACCACCCCCGCGGTCACCCGCGACGACTTCGCCATAACGGAGTACACGGTCGTTCAGTGGCCCGTTCCCGCCACCACCGAGATGTCGAGCGGGTTCGGCTACCGCTCGTGCACGGGATGCTCGGCCGACCACCTCGGAATCGACCTCAACCCAGGCGAGGGCTATCCCATTCAGGCAATCGCGGACGGCGTCGTAGTGCTCTCTGCGGAGGATGCCGGCGGCCTCGGCGTTCACGTCGTCATTGAGCACACCGTCAACGGCAACGTCGTGCGTAGCCTCTACGCCCACATGCAGTACGGTTCGGCGACCGTCGCGGTCGGACAGACCGTGAGTCGCGGCCAGCAACTCGGGCTCGTCGGCAGCACCGGCGCGAGTACGGGCCCTCACCTGCACTTCGGCATCCTCATCGACGGCGTCGAGGTCGACCCGCAGGCGTGGCTGTTGACGAACGTCACCGAGTAACGGAGCCGACCCTGCTGCGCTAGCCTCGATCGGTGGACGACGATCGATACGGAGCTGACGTGCTCGCGGGCTTCCGGCTCCAGCGTGGCCCGAGCGCGATTCCCAGCCTGCCCGTCGAACCGGGTCTCGTAATCGAAGAGACCGCGACGGGATTCGTCGGCGCGGTCGTTCGGTACGCCAACGGCATGGTCGAGCTGGAGGACCGTCACGGGGGCGTTAGGGCCTTTCCGCTTGGCACCGGCTATCTCGTCGACGGCGGAGCCGTCTCGCTGACGAAACCCGTAGCCGCAGGCCCCACCGCACCGCGCCGCACGGCGAGCGGATCGCTCGCCGTCGAGGACGCCCGAGCGAGGGTCGCCCTCCCGAGCCGCATCTTTGTTGAGGGCAGACACGATGCCGAACTCGTCGAGAAGGTGTGGGGTGACGATCTGCGTGTCGAGGGTGTTGTCGTCGAATTCTTGGCGGGGGTCGACAATCTAGAACAACTGCTTGCCGAATTCCGACCCGCCCCCGGCCGCAAGGTCGGCGTACTTGTCGACCACCTGGTGGCCGGATCCAAGGAGAGTCGCGTCGCCGATGTTGTCATGCGCGGCCCGTTCGCGGGATCGGTGCTGGTGGTCGGGCATCCATTCATCGACGTGTGGGAGGCGGTCAAGCCCGCCCGCCTCGGCATCTCGGCGTGGCCGACAGTCGACCGCGGCACCGAGTGGAAGCACGGCGTCTGTGAGCAGCTCGGGTGGCCCCACGAGTCGCAGGCGGACATCGCGCGGGCCTGGCAACACATCCTCTCGCGGGTCACGAGCTTCGCCGATCTGGAGCCGGCGCTGCTCGGCAGGGTCGAGCAGCTGATCGACTTCGTGACCGCCGAATAGGTCGGCTCGAAAGGCTGAGTAGTTGGGTGCCGCGCCCACACCGTCGGGGTAGGTTGAGCGCATGTCCTCTGATGCGCTCTCGGTCTCGATCGTCATCCCGGCGTACAACGAGGAGGACACGATCCGCGCGTGCGTGGTCGCTGCCCTCGATCAAACGGTTCCCGCCGCAGAGATCATCGTCGTCGACAACAAGTCGACGGATGCCACTGCTGCCATTGTGCACGCCCTCCAGGTGACCTACCCGGAGGCACCGATCGTCTACCTTCAGCAGTTCGAGACCCAAGGGCTCATTGCCACTCGCAACTACGGACTCGACCACGCCAGCGGCGATGTGATCGGGCGCATCGATGCCGACTCAGTTGTGGAGCCGACGTGGGTCGAGGAGGTGCAGCGGGTTTTCGCTGACCCGACCGTGGCGGCCGCGACCGGTCCGGTCATCTACTACGACATGCCGTTGCGTCGGTTCGGCGCCATCGCCGACGACGCGATCCGTCGTGCCGTCAACCGAGTCACCCGGGAAATGAATCTGCTGTTCGGCAGCAACATGGCACTGAGGGCGAGCGCGTGGCGCACGATCCGCGCCGACGCCTGCCTCGACCCCGAGGACGAGCTGCACGAAGACGTCGACCTCTCGATCCACCTGCACGAGCATGACCTTCGTGTGGGCTACTCGTCTGACATGGTGGCCGGGATGTCTGCGCGCCGCCTCGACGACTCGCCTCGCCAGTTCTACAACTACGTGATGAGATTCGAGCGCACCTACGACAAGCACCAGGTGAAGAGCATCGCCCTGCGCACGCCGATGGCGATCTTCCTGTCGGCCTACCCGGCCCTCAAGGCGATGCGAATCGGCCAGAATCGGTGGAAGGAATTCACCGACTAGGCGCTACTGCAGGATGAGCAGCAGGCTGGTGTCGCCGCAGGGGATCGGTTCGGCCGCGGCATCCGATCGCAGTATCGATCCGGTGGGTCGGTGCGGATCGGTGGACACGACGACCCGTCGGGAGGCGTTGACCACCGTTGCCGTGCCGCCGATGGCGCGAACGTGGGGCAGCAGGGTGCGCTCGATGTCGTTGACGTAGAGGTCGGCTCCGGTGACACCGACCATTCGGCCATCGTGCACCACAGGCATCGTCAACGTGAGGGTGTAGTCGTCGGTGCAGAGGTAGTCGACATAGGGTCCGGTGATGTGGGGGAGCCCGCTGGTCGCGGGCACACGCCACCACTCCAGTGTCGTGTAGTCGCGGAAGCTTTCGGCTTCGGGGTCTTCTTCGGCTTCGAGCCGGCGCAGCGATGGGTCGGCGGACCCGACGCCGAACGTGTTCGCATGACCTAGCCACCACGCGAGGTGCCACTCGGCATCGGAGATGAATCCGGGTTTTGCCACAAACCCTGCGCCGATGACGAGCGCCTCCGGTGCGCCGAGTGCCGGCAGCACGAGTCGTTCGACGAGTTCATCGATTCCCGCGACCGTGACGAGACCGTTCGCCGCCGCGACGTGCGCCTCGAGTTCGCTGCGCCAGCCTTCGACGTGCTGGAAGACAGTTCCGAAGGTGTCTCCGACGGCGCGCACGCAGTCGAGGGTTGCCGTGTTCAGGGTGGTCGTCATATCTAGCCTCTCCGCTCGAGCTCGGCCTTGGCGTCGAGCAGCCACTCTATGGCTCCGGCGATGTGCGCAACAGTGAGCCGCCGCGCTTTCTCCCCGTCGACATCTTCGATCGCGGCGACAACCGCGAGGTGGGCGTCCCGACTGTGTTGTCGATGCGTTTCGTCTCTCAGGCACAGCCACAGCAGTGGGGCGAACTCGGCCTGCAATCGCAGCTCTTCGCGCACCAGCCTGGCCGACTGAGAGAGCGCGGCCACGTCGAGGCGAAATGTGCCCTCTCCGCGCCGGGATGACGCCTCGTCGAGTGGGTCGACCATGTCGATTGTGGTGTGCAGGTGTTGGATGTCGTCGGCGGTGGATCGATCGGCAGCGAGTTCGGCAGACATGGCGGCAATCGCCGAGTAGTACGCGCCCATGTCGCGCAGTTCGACCCGGGACAGCGCGATGACCCTGCGATCGATTCGCGCGACACGGGAGCCCTCGGAGATGACGAAGCTTCCGCCGTCTCTGCCGCGCTTGGTCTCGACCAGCCCCAACTCACGCAGGGTCTCGAGAGCCTCGCGGGTCGTGACGGTTGCGACCCCAAACTGCCGGGCCATCTCGGTCTCGCTGGGCAAACGTTCACCGTGCGACAGCAGTCCCAGCTCGATGGCGTCGGTGAGCCGTTGCGCGACGAGTTCGGCGCGGCCGCCGCCGGCGACCGGCGCGAACACCGCGGCCCGTGCGGCCGTTGTGGAGCGAATCGAGGAAGGCATCGTGACACGACCGTAACATCCCCGAGACTTGCATGACATCTGCTTCCATATGATTTACTACAGGACAGGCAAGGAGGCCCTGCGTGACATCAGCAACGCCCGCGATTCGGCTACAGGCCCTGACCAAGACCTTTGGCAGTGTGCACGCGGTCGACAACCTCGACCTCGAGATCGCCGAGGGGGAGTTCTTCTCGATGCTCGGTCCCAGTGGGTCTGGCAAGACCACGGTGCTGCGACTGATCGCCGGTTTCGAACTGCCGACCTCGGGAACGGTCGAGCTTCAGGGTGTGGATGTCACCACCCGGGCGCCTTTCGACCGCGACGTGAACACCGTGTTCCAGGACTACGCGCTCTTCCCGCACATGACGGTGCTCGAGAACGTGGCGTACGGGCTGCGGGTGCGGGGCATGGGCCGCAAGGAACGCGCAGAACGAGCGGATGCCGCCCTGGAGACTGTCGCCCTGGCCGGCTTCGGTGACCGCAAGCCCAGTCAACTCTCCGGCGGTCAGCGTCAACGCGTCGCCCTCGCTCGGGCGACGGTCGTGCAGCCCAAGGTGCTGCTGCTCGACGAACCGCTCGGTGCCCTCGACCTCAAGCTTCGTGAACAGATGCAGGTCGAACTCAAGGAGCTTCAGCGTTCCCTCGGTATCACCTTCATCTTCGTCACCCACGACCAGGAGGAGGCGCTGACGCTGAGCGATCGCATCGCCGTGTTCAACAACGGTCGCATCGAACAGCTCGGCACGCCGTCGGAAATCTATGAGACGCCTGGCTCGCCGTTTGTCGCGTCGTTCGTCGGAACGTCCAACATCTTCGACGCCGCCGAGGCGAAGGCATTGCTCGACCGATCGGGGGTCTGTTCGATCCGACCCGAAAAGATCACCCTGCACGAGTCGTCGACGAAACCTGCTGCGGGTGTCGTGTCGTTGCCCGGGCGCGTGGCCGAGGTCATCTATCTCGGCACCAGCATGCGCATCCTCGTCGAAGTGGCAGAAGGCAAGCGCCTCACCGTTCTGGAACAGAACGCCGGCTCGGCCTCCCCGCTCGACCGTCGCGGCGAAGTCGTGAATGTGCGCTTCTCGTCCGCCGACATCGTCGACCTCGAACTCGTTTCGTCCTGAACCAACCACTAGATAAGGAGCACAGCAATGCGAATTTCAGCCCCAAGACGGTCGGCGCTGTTTGCCGGCCTCGCGATCGCGTCCTCGGTCGCGCTGCTCACGGCGTGTGGAACCACGTCGGGCACCGGCGGTGGAGAAGAGGCGACCGGCCTCGGCGAGATGGAAGGCAGCGTGTCGATTCTCGCGTGGCCCGGCTACGTCGAAGACGGCACCAACGACCCGACCGTCGACTGGGTGACTCCCTTCGAGGAGGCCACCGGCTGCCAGGTCACCAGCAAGAGCTACGGAACCTCCGACGAGGCGTTCAACCTCATGAAGACCGGCGACTACGACGTGGTTGCGGCGTCCGGTGACGCGAGCCTTCGCCTTGTCGCCGCGGGCGATGTGGCCCCGGTCAACACCGACCTGCTCAAGAACTACGACGGCATCTTCGACTTCCTGAAGATGCAGTCCTGGAACAGCGTCGACGGTGTCTCGTACGGTATCCCGCACGGCTACGGCGCCAACCTGCTCATGTACAACACGGACGTCTTCCCGGTGGCTCCCACCTCCTGGAGTGTCGTGTTCGATGACGCGGCAGCCAACGCCGGCAAGGTGACCGCCTACGACTCGCCGATCTACATCGCGGATGCCGCGGTGTACCTCATGGCCCACAAGCCCGAGCTCGGCATCACCAACCCGTACTCGCTCGACGAGACCCAGCTGGCCGCGGCCGTTGACCTGTTGAAGGTTCAGCGCGCGAGCATCGGCGAGTACTGGAGCGACTACCTCAAGGAGATCCAGGCGTTCGAGACCGGCGACAGCGTCGTCGGAACGACGTGGCAGGTCATCCAGAACTACGTGTCGACCGGCAACACCGATGTCGTACTGCCCGAGGAGGGCGCGACCGGGTGGAGCGACACGTGGATGATCGGGTCGCAGGCGAAGAGCCCGAACTGCGCGTACGCGTGGCTCGACTACATCGCCAGCCCCGAGGCGAACGCTCAGGCGACCGCCTACTTCGGTGAAGCACCGTCGAGCCAGGCGGCCTGTGCCTTCCGCGAGGACTGTGAGGCATTCCACGCGGGTGACGCCGACTACGCCGCGCAGATCTGGTACTGGTCGACTCCGATCGCCGACTGCCTCGACGGTCGCACCGACGTCACCTGCACCGACTACTCCGCGTGGACCACCGCGTGGCAGGAGATCAAGGGCTAAGTGACTTCCGCCCCAACGATCGAGCGTGCCGGGGTCCCTCCCACCAGAGAGACCCCGGCGCGCAAGATCTCCGTGTTCCTGAGCCAGCACGCTCGGGTTCGACTGGCACTGCTGCTGTCGGCCCCGCTGTTCTGGCTCGGTCTGGTGTACATCGCGGCGCTCGCCGCGCTGCTGGTCACCGCGTTCTGGACCGTCGACAGCTTCACCGGTCAGGTTCAGACCACATGGACCCTCGACAACATCATCACGGTGTTCACCGGGTCGCTGTACCAGGCGGTCACGCTGCGCACGGTCGGTGTCGCGCTGCTCGTGACCATCATCGACATTCTCGTGGCGCTTCCGATCGCGTTCTTCATGGCGAAGGTCGCGAGCCCGCGGCTTCAGCGCATCCTCGTGATCGCGGTGCTCATGCCGCTCTGGGCGAGCTACCTCGTGAAGGTCTACGCGTGGCGCTCGACCCTCTCGCAGGGCGGAATTCTGGAGTGGCTGGTGTCGCCGTTCGGCGGGACATCCCCGGGCTATGGGCTACCGGCCACGATCATCACGCTGTCGTACCTGTGGCTTCCGTACGTGATCTTGCCGATCTACGCGGGGCTCGAGCGGGTGCCGAACTCGCTGCTCGAGGCATCCAGCGACCTGGGGGCGAAGACCTGGCGCACCATGGGCTCGATCGTGCTGCCCATGCTCTGGCCGGCCATCATCGCCGGTTCGATCTTCAGCTTCTCGCTCTCGCTCGGTGACTACATCACCGTCAACATCGTGGGCGGAGCGAACCAACTGCTCGGCAACCTCGTCTTCACCAACGTCGGTGCCGCCAACAACCTGCCGCTCGCCGCCGCGATCGCGCTCATCCCGATCGGCATCATGATCGTCTACCTCGGGGTCGCCCGCCGCACCGGCGCCCTCAATAGTCTGTAGGAGCTGGCATGCGACTGAGCCGCACCGCGCGCGTCACCCTCGGGGGCATCACCGCGCTCATTCTTGCCGTCGTCTACATGCCGCTCATGGTGGTGTTCGTCAACTCGTTCTCGACCAGCACGAGCCTGACCTGGCCGCCGCCCGGCTTCACACTGGAGTGGTGGGGCAGGGCGTTTCAGAACGCGGGTGCGCTCGAGGGAATCACGACGAGTCTGCAGATCGCGCTGGCATCCACTGCGATCGCGCTCGTGCTCGGCACGCTCGTGTCGCTCGCGCTACAGCGGCACAAATTCTTTGGTCGGGATGCCGTCAGCCTGCTGGTGATCCTGCCGATTGCGCTTGCCCGGAATCGTGACCGGTATCGCGCTCAACAACGCCTTCCGCACCATTCTCGACGTGCGCCTCGGGGTAATGACGATCATCATCGCGCACGCGACCTTCTGCATCGTCACCGTGTTCAACAACGTGATCGCGCGGCTGCGGCGGATGGGGACATCGCTGGAGGAGGCATCCGCCGACCTCGGTGCCGGGGTCTGGACGACGTTCCGGCTGGTGACCTTCCCGCAGCTGCGCTCGGCGCTGCTGGCGGGTGGGCTGCTCGCGTTCGCGCTCTCGTTCGACGAGATCATCGTGACGACGTTCACGGCGGGAGCGGGCGTGACGACTCTGCCGATCTGGATTCTGGACAACCTGTTCCGGCCGAACCAGGCGCCGATCGTGAACGTCATCGCCGTCGTGCTGGTCGTCGTGTCGGTCATCCCGATCTACTTCGCGCAGCGCCTGTCGGGCTCGGAGCAGCTGCAGAAGTAGGGCGCCCTCCGCGCACACCGCGGCCGCTTCGCTCACCGTCCTGTCCCGTCCCGTCCCGCGCGCCCTGACGTTGCGGAGGACGACACGCCGCGCGGCGGTGGCCGCCGCGGAACTGCGCGGCGCGCCATCCTCCGCAACTGTGGCGACTGGGACGCGAGTAGCTGGGTGGCGTACACGGGAGTCCGGTGAGCCGGGCTGAGAGGAAGCTACTCCAAGCTTCGACCGTCGAACCTGATCTGGATCATGCCAGCGCAGGGAGGCCTCTTTGAAACCCGTGCCATTTCCCTCAGGAAGGCACGATGTGACTACATCAACAACATCCACCCCCAACCGCACGCCCAACCGATTCGGCTGGCGGGTCATCGACATCGTCGTGGCGAGCGTCATCGGCGTCGCGAGCGGACTGATCTTCGTGGTCTGGAACGTCGCATCCAACCCGGTGACGGGCCCGCTTCAGGCGCTGCTTCCCGGGCTTCAGGCCGTCGGCGGCGGCTTCTGGCTGTTCGCCGGGGTGCTCACCGCGCTCGTCATCCGCAAGCCGGGTGCCGCGCTGTTCGGCGAGCTGCTCGCGGCGACCGTCTCCGCTCTCGTCGGCAACCAGTGGGGCGCGCTGACCCTGCTCAGTGGCGCCGTGCAGGGACTCGGCGCCGAACTGGTGTTTGCGGCGTTCCTGTACGCGAACTGGCGCGCGGTCGTCGCCGTGCTCGCCGGCGCCGGCGCTGGGCTCGCGATGGCGATCACCGACCTCACCGTCTGGTACCCGGGCTCCGACACGCTCTTCATCACCGTCTACACGGCCTCCGCCGATCGTCGGCGGCGCCCTGATCGCGGGCCTGCTGTCGTGGCTGGCCGTGCGCGGTCTCGCCAAGACCGGGGCGCTCAGTCGCTTCGCCGCCGGACGCGAGGTCGCGACACGAGTCTGACCCGCCCGGCGCGTGTCGCCGCCTCCGGCTGGGGGTGGCGACATTCGTCGCGCCTCGCCTGGGCGATGCAGGGCGTCGATCTCGTGATCGAGCCGGGGGAGCGAGTGCTGCTGCTCGGTGAGTCAGGTGCGGGCAAGTCCACGCTGCTGCGTGCGCTCGCCGGGGTGCTGGGCGACGACGAGGGGGATGCCGCGGGCTCTCTCCTCGTCGACGGCGCCCCGCCAGCGGCCGGCCGTGCCGGTCTCGTGCTGCAGGATCCCGACTCGCAGGTGATTCTCGCCAAGGTCGGTGACGATGTCGCGTTCGGATGCGAGAACCTCGGTGTGCCCCGCGACGAGATCTGGCCCCGAGTGCGCGAGTCGCTCGACGCGGTCGGGCCTCGATGTCGCGCTCGACCGTTCGACAGCGGCGCTTTCCGGCGGCCAGAAGCAGCGCCTCGCCCTCGCCGGCGTGCTTGCGATGCGGCCCGGGCTGCTGCTGCTCGACGAGCCGACCGCGAACATCGACCCCGCCGGGGTGATCGAGGTTCGGGATGCCGTCGGTCGCGTTCTCGACCGCACCGGCGCGACGCTCATCGTGGTCGAGCACCGGGTCACGGTTTGGCGCGAGCTGGTCGACCGAGTCGTCGTGCTCGGCGCGGGCGGCGGCATCCTCGCCGATGGCGACCCCGAGACGGTGCTGCACGACCGGGGTGCCGAGCTTGCGGCGCTCGGGGTGTGGGTGCCCGAGTTCCCGCCGGCGCGACCACGCCGTGGCGACCGCCCAAGCGCCGTGCCCCAGCTTGAAGCGCGAGACCTCACAGTCGGTCGCTCCGAACCGCTGCAGCCTCCCCTGACCTTCCAGGCGCTCGGCGGCTCGACCCTCGCCATCACCGGTCCCAACGGCAGCGGCAAGTCGACGCTCGGGCTGACGCTCGCGGGACTGCTCGCGCCGCTCGGCGGTGAGCTCACCGCGACGCAGGCCCTGGCCCGTGGCATCCGCCCCTCGCCGATCCGATGGCGAAGCCGCGACCTGCTCACTCGAATCGGCACAGTGTTCCAGGAGCCCGAGCACCAGTTTCTCGCGGCGACGGTGCGTGCCGAGCTCGCGGTCGGCCCGCGCGCTCTGAAGCTTCCCGCTGCCGAAATTACGGCGCGGGTCGACGAGTTGTTGGAGCGGCTGCGACTCACCGAGCTGGCCGAGGCGAACCCGTTCACTCTGTCAGGTGGCCAGAAGCGCCGACTGAGCGTCGCGACGGTGCTTGCCACCCGGCCGCAGTTGCTCGTGCTCGACGAACCGACCTTTGGACAGGATTCACGCACGTGGGGCGAGCTCGTCGCGTTGCTAGCAGAACTGGTCGACGGCGGCGCGGGCATCGTCGCGATGACTCACGACCTCGACCTGGTCGATGCGCTAGCCGACTCGCGGCTGGAGTTGTCGTGACCGTCACCGCCGAACCCTCGACTTCGACGTTCGTCAACCCCGTCGCCAAGCTCGGCGCGGCTCTGCTGCTGAGCGTCTGCCTGATCCTCACGATCGACTGGGTGTCTGCCGCGATCGCGCTGGCCCTCGAGGTCGTCGTGTATCTGGTGCTGAGGCTGCGAGTGCCACGATTGTGGCGACGCACCCTGCCCGTCTGGATCGCGGCACCCCTCACCGCAATCACGATCGCGCTCTACGGACAGACCAGCGGAACCGTCCACGCCGAATTTCTGTTCGCTCGAGTCAGTGACGGGTCGCTCGAACTTGCCCTTGCGACACTTCTCAGGGTGCTCGCGATTGGCCTTCCCGCCGTCGTGCTGTTCGTCACCATCGACCCGACCGATCTCGCCGATGGCCTAGCCCAACGGCTGCGACTGCCCGCACGATTCGTTCTCGGCGCGCTCGCGGGGCTGCGCCTCGTCGGTCTCTTCTTCGACGACTGGACCTATCTCGGACTCGCGCGACGTGCCCGCGGGGTCGCCGACCGAGGCAGGCTGCGCCGCTTTGGCGGGCAGGCGTTCGCGCTGCTCGTGCTCGCGATCCGACGAGGCAGCTCGCTGGCCACGGCGATGGAGGCGCGAGGGTTCGGTGCGGATCACGGCGGCTCCGGTGCTCCACGGTCGTGGGCGCGGCACTCGCCGTGGGGTTGGCGGGAGTGGGCGGCGCTGGTCGGGGGACTTGCCGTCGGTGTCACGAGTGTCGCGGCATCCGTCGCCCTAGGTACTTGGAACTTCATTGTCGGATAGCGGGCGCATACTCATCGACGGTCGGTCCGGACTCGGGCAAGACCGAGCTCGCTCGATCCATCGCGAGCCACTGGCCCGAGGCCCAGCTGGTGCGCCTCGACGACATCTATCCGGGCTGGGACGGGCTGGATGCCGCGAGCAAGGCCGTTCCCGACATTCTCACCCAGCACCGCTGGCGCCAATGGGACTGGGCCGCCGAACGGCCCGGACCCACACACGACCTGGACCCGAATCGCCCCATCATCGTTGAGGGGGTCGGGGCGATCAGTCGCGCGAGCCGACCGCTGGCCGACCTCGCGATCTGGGTCGAACTCGACGACGCGACCCGAAAGGTCCGTGCGCTTGCTCGGGACGGCGAGGCCTACGCCCCACACTGGGACCGCTGGGCGAGTCACGAACTGTCATACATCGCACGAGAGCGGCCGCGCGACCTTGCCGATGTCATAGTTGAGCCATGACCAAGCCGTTCATCTCCGTCTCAGAGCTCGCCGAGAGTCTTGCTGGTTCGACCCCGCCCATCGTGCTGGACGCGAGCCTGCTGCTGCACGCGGCAACTTTCGACGGCGACTACCGTCGTGAGTCGGGTCGTCCCCGGTGGCTGGCCGGGCACATTCCGGGCTCGCGGCACGTCGACGTCGCCGAGCAATTCAGCGACACGACGGCTCCGCTGCACTACACGCATCCCGAGCCGCAGGCGATCGCCGACGAGCTCGCTCGGCTGGGCATCCGTGCGTCGGACACCGTGGTCATCTACGACACGACGGGCACCCTTTGGGCGGCGCGTTTGTGGTACCTGCTGACCTGGATCGGGGTGTCAGCGCGAGTGCTCGATGGCGGTTTTGCGGCGTGGGTCGCGGGGGGCCAGCCGGTCGAAGTCGGCGAGGCTCTGCCGCGCAAGGGCGTCGACTCGTGGCCGGCATCGGCAGTGCGCCGCGCGTGGGTGAGCAAGCAGGAGCTCTCGGAGCGAGCCGCCGACGACTCGCGCCCGCTGGTCTGCGGCCTCCCGGCGGGTTCGTTCACCGGCGCAGATCCGACCCGGTATGCGCGACGCGGTCACATCCCGCACAGCGTGAACGTCTCCAGCCGCGACCTGTTCAGCAAAGACGGTCACGTCAAGAGCCGGGTCGAGCTGATCCTCGCCTACGACACAGCGGGGGTGGATGTCGCACCGACCGCAACCGACGAGGTGCTCCTGTACTGCGGGGGCGGCATTTCTGCCGCGGCCAACGCGCTCACGCTCGCGGCTGTAGGGACGACCGCCGTGCGGATCTACGACGGATCGCTCGAGGAGTGGTCGGCCGATCCCGATCTCCCGCTGGTGATGGGTGCGACCGACTAGCTCGCGCGGCTCCAGAGCTGGGTGATCGCGGCTCCACGCGGGTGGATCGAGAGCGTGTCGGCTTCGCAGGTCAGCTCGAGTCCGACTGAGTCATCGAAGCTCGTCTTCGGGATCGGGAACGGGAGTTCTTCGAGGGCCGCGCCGTTGTTGTCGGCGACGGTGTCGATGTGGGCACCCGTGCCATCCCATTTGCGGGGGATGCCGACCTCGCCGTTGATGTAGATGGCACCCGATGCCTTGCCGGAGTGTGTCTCGACGATGGTGATGACCTGATCGGCGGCCGGTGCCGTCGTGATGGTGATCGTGTAGCTCGGGGTCAAGACGGCGTGGCCTTCGACACTCCACTCGAGAGTCTGCGTGCCCTCGGCTGTGACCGACGTGACGGGAATCTTGTCGTTGGTGAGCTCGGTGGAAATCTTCTCGGCTGCGTCGTTGAGGTCAGTCGTCCAGGTGTGACCGAGAGCGCACGCGGCGAGGCCGCTGAGTTCGACCTCGCTGGTCGGAGATTCGAGGAGGCTGCAGCCCGCCAACGCCGGAACGATCAGCGCCGTCGCAAGCAGTGCCACGCAGCGTCGAGCCGTGGTCGGCCGTATTCCCCAAGTCGAACCCATGAGTAAATCATAGCTTTCTTGCCGTGGGCCGGATCACACCGGTACCCGATCGGGACCTAGCCACCGGCGGTCCAGTGGGCGGTGAACGGGATTGCCTCGGACTGGGTACCGCGTTGACATCAGTCCCAGCCGAGTTGGTGAAGCTGCGCGTCGTCGAGCCCGTAGAAGTGGGCGATCTCGTGTACGAGAGTGACGTGAATTTGATCCTTGCAGCTCCTCGAGCGACTCCGAGACGGCCAGAAGCGGCTCGCGGTACAGGATGATCCGATCGGGAAGCTCGCCGAAGCCGTACGATCCGCGCTCCGTGAGGGCGATCCCGTCATACAGTCCCAACAGATCGAGCGAGCCGTCCTCCGGCCGATCCTCGGTCACGAACACGACGTTGTCGAGACCGTCGACCATGTCGTCAGGCAGCAGGTCGAGCTCGTCGATGACCAGTTGCTCGAAGCGCGCGGCATCCACCTCGTCGGAGATCATTCGATCACCTCCACGAGCGATGCCCTGCAGGTAACCCAGCCAGTCGTAAACGATCAGCATGTCTTCGTCGCCGAGCCCGATGTCGCCGTCGGTCTCGATCTGCAGTCGCGCGGCGAGGGCGAGCCGCAGGTCGGTGAGCGTGCGAAGCCAGGACTGAACGGAGACGTCGTCGAGCTTCACCTGCCGGGTCGCGAGGTCGGCGATCAGGCGGCGAGCGTTCGACACCTTGCGTTCCACGAGCGAGCGTTCGGTGAGCCGTCGGTGGTCGGATGCCGCGTGCTCGTCGCCGCGGTACGCGTCGGGGAGCAGTCGCGCCAACGCGGGGTCGAGCGGGGGCGCACTCGCGCCGCCGATGCCGAGCTGGGCGTACAGCACGTCGCCCGTGGCATCCGTCGCACGCTCCTCGAGGAGTTCGATGAGTTGCTCGGCGAGGTCGCGCAGCACCAGTGACTCCGATCGGGTGAATGTCGCGGTGACCCCTGCTGGGCTCGCAACGAACGCGATCATGCGCCGTCTTTCGTCAAGGTCGCCCACAGCCCGAAGTCGTGCATGGCCTCGACGTGTCGTTCCATCTCTTCGCGAGGACCGGATGCCACGACCGCCCGTCCCTCGGTGTGCACGAGCAGCATCAGCCGCTCCGCCTCGGGGCGGGCGTACCCGAAGTAGCTGCGGAACACCCACGACACGTAGTTCATGAGGTTCACCGGATCGTTCCAGACGATGGTCACCCACGGCCGCTGGTCGAGGGTGTCGAGATCTTCGACCAACTCACGTTGATCGAGCGTGTCGACCACCGCCATCTCGTGCTCCTCGCGGATAGAGAAAACGGCCTGACCCACACTGAGTCAGACCGTTTTCATCTGGGGTGACCGACGGGGCTCGAACCCGCGACATCCGGCTCCACAAGCCAGCGCTCTACCAACTGAGCTACGACCACCATGGATCGCTGCACCCAAAAAGTGCAGCCTGAACAGTGTATTACACGTTCACGGTCGCTGCGTGAACCCCTCGACAACGCTCGCCGAGATCGTCTGGACTTCGCTCGTGGTCGGACCGGGTTCTGCGACAAAAACCGCACGCCGGTAATACTGCAGTTCCCGAATCGATTCGAGGATGTCGGCGAGCGCGCGATGGCCGCCGTCTTTCGTGGGCGCATTGAAATAGACCCGCGGGAACCAGCGTCGAGACAGTTCCTTGATGGACGACACGTCGATCGATCGGTAGTGCAGGTGCCCGTCGACGCGAGGCATGTACTTGGCGAGGAACGTGCGATCGGTGCCGATCGTGTTGCCCGCGAGTGGCGCGGTTTTCGCGGTCGGAACGAACTGCAGAATGTATTCGTTCACGGCGAACTCGGCGTCGGCCAGCGAGACGCCGTGCGGAATCTCATCGAGCAACCCGCTCTCGCGGTGCATGTTGAGCACGAACTCGGCCATGTTGTCCCACGCTGCCTGGTCGGGTTTGATGACGATGCTGAAACCCGGGTCGACGGGTACGAGGTCGTAGTCGGTGATCACGACGGCCACTTCGACCAGTTCGTCGATCGAGACGTCTAATCCCGTCATTTCGCAGTCGATCCAGACGAGGAGGTCAGTCGATGAAGCCATTGGTCAAGTCTACCGGCGGCGTGTGACCGTCCGATGAGGCCACAGATCCCAGCGGAGTCTGGTAGGACTATGACATGACTTCACACGCCCCAGAACTCTCGCACGGTGACGAGTACATCGTCTTCTACAGCGGGGGACCGTACGACGGCCAGACCGATCGTCGAATCAGCACAGATGGCACCTGGGAGACCGAGATCACCGTGCTTGCTGCCGTCGACGGCAAGGAGACCCAGCTCGTCTACGGCTCGCCGGTCGCGCACTCGGTGGGCGAGCAAGTGCAGGTGAAGTATTCGTGGGATCAGCCAGACAGCGAGCCGCTCGAGGCGCTGGACGAGCGCGGCGAGAGCTAGAGCCCCGGAGCCAGAGCATGGCTGACCCGCAGGCGAGTCTGCTGTTCTTCTCGTCGAGCTTCTGCGAGCCGTGCGCCGAAACTCGGCGAGTGTTGGCCGAGGTCTCTCGGCTCGTGCCGAGCGTGCGCATCGCGGAGCTTGACGTCGCCCGTGACGCGGACGAGGCCGAGAGGGCGGGCATCCGCACCACTCCGACCGTTGTCATCGTCTCGCCCTCGGGCGACGAGGTGTTTCGCGCTGAAGGTGTGCCCACGCTCAATCACGTGCTGGTGGCGGTGGCCAAAGCGTTCTAGTGGCGCCCTGCGGTATCGTCTACTGTCCGCCCCCGTAGCTCAGCGGATAGAGCAGGAGCCTTCTAATCTCTTGGTCGCAGGTTCAATTCCTGCCGGGGGCACCAGGCGATGCTGGCACGAGCGCGACTGCCCTTACCCGCCCTTGACTGTGCGGCGTGGGCCCGGCATCGTGGTCACGTGACCATGTCTCGAATTGCCGCGGCGTCGCTTGTGGGCGCCTTCACTCTTGTCATGGTGAGTGGTTGTGATCCGGCAGCGGGCCCGACCGTTGCCACCTTTGAGGTCGCAGGTGTTCAGACCTACAAGGTAGAACTCGCGACGCCCGAACTGATTCAGCACGCCAAAGATCTGCTGGGCGGATCGACTCAGGGCACGATTCCGATCGGCACGGTAGTTCGCGACGACCCGGGGGTCAATTCGCCCTGGTCGTGGCACATCGACCCGGCAACGCTTGAGTTCGCGGATGCCACGATCGAGGTGTGCGACGGACTTCCCGAGTACGTGGAAGACGGAACCGTCACCTCGGACAGCTATTGTCCGTGGTCAGCCGTCGTCATCGCGATCGAGGGACCGGGCGCAAACTAGTCGCCCGAGCGGGCTCCGGCGAGGGAGGGCTCCTGTGCTGCGGCCCACTCATGCTGTTTGGTGGCGAGGTCGTCGACGGCAATAGACGAGTCGTAGCGCCAGGCGGCGAGGTCGTCGGCAAACAGCTTCTTGGCACGCTTGGGCTTTGACTGCCACGCGATCAGGCCGTCTTGTAGGTCTTGGAGTCCCTGCTCGGACTGGAAACTAAAGTTCACCGAATTGCGCTTCAGCTCGGAAATGTGATGCGCTGCCCAGTCGGCGGCGAACGATGCCCCGATGACGGGAAGCAGCCGAACGCGCACCTCGGCCTCGCTGACCTGGAACTCGACATGCTCTTTCTCGCTCGCGGCGAGCGAGTTCCAGACGGAAATCTTGCGAGCGGATGCGATGAGCGCGGCGACCGCCGATGCTTTCGCTTGGCGATCCTGATGGGCAACAAAGCGCTTAAGCGCACCGCGCATGATGAGTCCGGCGATGAGGCCAGCGGCCAGGATCGCGATAAAGGGCAGGATCACTCCGCTCACCATTGTCGAACCCGCATCGGAGTTGAACCAACGGACAATTGCATTCCACCACTCCAGTAACATGCATGCACTGTAACCCCGGCATTAACGCGGATCGCTCAGGTGGTAGGCGTGTCTGGCAGTTTGCCGTCGTCAATATCGGAAGCAGTCCATCGCATCGTCGGCAGTCCAGAACTCACCAACCGCGAGAAATCGACGCTGCCGGGGGAGCATCCGCTTCGCGACGAAACGGTGGCCCGCCGCGGTGTCGATGCGCTCCACATAACCCAGGACCTCGCCGCTGGATCGGGTGATCCGCCACAGGTCGTCGTGGAGCTGAATCGTGGCAACCCCGGCACGAATACTCGTGCCCGCGGTCGCGAAGTCAAGCACTGTCATGGCGCCTCCTGAATACGATGATGTCCAGTAATTCGAACATATCTTCGACCCCTGACATTCACCCGAGTTCTAGGTTTCGGTCGCCTCGGGGATCAGGGCGAGGTCAGCGTCGAGCACTTTGCCGGGTCGCGAGGTCTGCGCGACAACGATTCCGATAAGCACGACTCCGGCACCCGCGAGCTGAAGCGCGGTGAGTTGTTCGCCGAGCCAGAGCCACGCCACCACGAAGGCGAAGATAACCTCCGACGACGCAACGATTCCCCCGGCGGTTGCCTTCAAGCGCCCGATGGCCGCGAACGAGAGCAGGAAGGGCAGAAATGACCCCATGACGATAAGCCAAGCCAGCGGCATCCAGAGCGGGGCGACGATGGCCTCGAGCGATCCGCTCAGCGAGACGGGCTCGACGAGAATTGCTGGATCGATTCGCCACCACCCGCTGAAGGGCAACCAGAACAGTGCGGCGAAGCCACTCGTCCAGAAGGCGACCGTGAGCGGCGACGTCGAGGTAACCTGCCGTTCGCCGACGAGAAAGTAGATCGATAGGCAGACTGCCGCCGCGATCCCCATGATCACCCCGAACCCGTCGAGGTGGCTCGCCCACGGCTGAGCGACGATCGTGAGCCCGACCAAGCACGAGGCCCACCGCTATCCAGATTCGCGACCTGATCTTCTCCTTGAGAAAGAAGAACGCGACCAGCGCCACCAACAACACGGCGAGATACTCAAGCAGCAGAGCGATGCCGACCGGCAACAGTTGGATTGCGTAGGCGTACGTCACCTGAAGCAGTGCGAGGCCGACGACGCCGAGCAGCGCCATCACCGCGATCTGCTTCGGGGCAAGTCGAAACGCAGATCGGTCGATCACGACGAGCGCGACCCCGGCGATGACCCACGCGCCGAGCGTGCGCAGCTGGGTGACCTGGAGGGGATCCAAACCGTTGGTCAGAACGACCTTCGTCACACTCCCGTTGGCGCCAAACAGAAGCGCCGCGAGGAATCCGAAGAGATAGCCCACCTCAGCGGCGCGACCCCGCGCCGTCGACCGCGAGAGGTTCGATCACAGCGATCTCCTCGGCGGTGAGCGGCGGGAAGTCGAGTGCGGCGAAGTTGTCTTCGAGCTGCTTAACACTGCTCGCCCCGATCAGGGCGCTTGTGACCTGCGGATGCCGCAGTACCCAACTGATGGCAAGTTGCGCCAGACTCTGGCCACGACCGGCGGCGATCGCGTTGAGGCCGCGCGCGAGTTCGAGATACTTCGCGTCGACGGCATCCTTGTCGATCCAGCGTCCCTCGGCCACCCGGGAGTCGGCGGGGATACCGTTGAGGTAGCGGTCGGTGAGAAACCCCTGGTCGAGCGGCGAGAACACGATGCTGCCCATACCGAGCTCGTCGAGCACCGGGAACAGTCCGTCTTCGATGTGGCGGTCGAACATGTTGTACCGCGGCTGATGGATCGTCAGCGGAACCTTGTGCTCCGCAATCGCGGCAACCGCGGCACGAGTCTGCTCGGGGGAGTACGAGGAGATCCCGACGTACAGCGCCTTGCCGGAGTGCACGGCGCTGGCGAGCGCACCCATGGTCTCCTCGATCGGGGTATCCGGGTCGGGGCGGTGCGAGTAGAAGATGTCGAAGTAGTCGAGCCCGGTGCGCTTCAGCGACTGGTCGAGCGAGGCGAGCACGTACTTGCGAGAACCCCACTCGCCGTAGGGGCCGGGCCACATGTAGTAGCCGGCCTTGCTCGAAATGATGAGCTCGTCTCGGTACGGCGCGAAGTCCTGGGCGTGCAGCATCCCATAGTTCGTCTCTGCGGACCCGTCTGGCGGACCGTAGTTATTGGCCAGATCGAAGTGGGTGATCCCGAGGTCGAACGCGCGGCGCAGAATCGCGCGCTGGCCCTCGAGCGGTCGGTCGGCACCGAAGTTGTTCCACAGGCCCATCGAGACTCGAGGGAGCTTCAGGCCGCTGCGCCCGACCCTCGCATAGTCGATTGACGAGTATCGGTCCGGGTCGGCGTTGTAGGGCATGACCCCACCCTACGGCCGGTCGAGCGGGAATGCGTAACGCCCCGAAACGGTTGATTGGAGTGGTCGATTCGACCGGTTCGCTGTACGAAGAAAGTAGGCTCTCGCCATGCACACGTTCGTTCTCGCAGGAGGTTGTTTCTGGTGTCTCGACGCCGTCTACCGCACCCTGCGTGGTGTCAAAGACGTCGTCTCGGGCTACACCGGGGGTGCCACCGCCTATCCGGACTACGACTCGGTGTGCAGTGGATCAACGGGACACGCGGAGGCGGTCGCCGTCAGGTTTGACCCCGAGGTAATTCCCGACGAGGTCATCCTCGACGTCTTCTTCTCGCTGCACGACCCTCGCCAGTTGAACCGACAGGGCAACGATGTCGGCACCCAATACCGGTCGGCAATGTTCTATTCGGATGACGCCCAGAAGCAGCAGTTCGAGGCCGCCATCGCGCGCGCCGCCGAGGTTTGGGAGGCTCAGCCCGTCACGACTCTCGAGCCGCTGGGCGACTGGTATCGCGCCGAGGAGTACCACCAGGACTTCTTCGCCAAGAACCCCGGCCAGGGGTATTGCATGGCGGTCGCGTTGCCGAAGGTGAACAAGGTGCGCAAGTCCTTCGCCGAGTACGTGCTTGCCGGGTGAGCCCTAGCGAACGGTGACGCGCCCGGCCTGCCAGAGGCGCGTTGCGGCGACGCGCGGATCGGAGTCGGCGTCGCCGCTGATTCCGAGCGCCGCATACAGTCTCGACGCCATCGTCTCCGCGGCGCGAACAGTGGTGCCTCGCATCTCGGCGACCGCTCGAGTGGATGCACCATTGGCGAGCATCCGCAGCACGTCGGCCTGCGCCGCCGTAATCGACAGAGTGTCCGTCCCGGAGCCTTCGGGTTTCGGGCTACGGCCCTCGATGGCATTGCGCACGGCGTCTGCGAGCTCACCGATCTCGCGAAGCTGAGACTTCACCAGATAGACCGCGCTGGGGGGCAGTTGCGCCGAGTCGTGCACGGCGAGTTCGGGGGACTGGTGCGACGTCAGAACGACCAGTCCCACCCACGGCGCGTGCTCGTGCACGCGTGCCAAGAGATCGGCACCGGAGCGACCTGGACCAAAGTTCAGATCGCTCACGAGGGCGTGCGGGTCGCCTTCGGTGACGAGCGTCCATGCCTGCTCGATTGTGCTGGCGGTAGCGACGCTGAACCCCTGGGCGCGCAGGCCGTCAGAGACGAGCGACGTGGTGAAGGGGTCGTCGTCGGCGACGATGATCCGAAGCTTGTCAGACACGATGTCCCACCTCGCGGTGCAACGCGCGGAACACGGAATCGAGCACTCCCAAGGTGCTGAACGGCTTGGCGAGAACACCGACGATCCCGGACTCGGAGTCGTTTGCCAACGATGGGTCAGACAGACCACTCATCGCGATCACCGGGATGGTTGAGCCGCCCCGCGCGAGTGTCGCGGCCAACTCGATGCCACTCATTCCCGGCATTGTGACGTCGGTGAGAATCAGATCGACGCGACCCGGTTCCTGTTCGAGGAACTCCAAGGCGTCGCCGGCGTTGGCGCACACCGCCGTGGTGTAGCCGAATCCTTCGAGTGCGAGGGTTGTTGCGGTGCGAATCGCAGCCTCGTCGTCGACGATAAGAATCAGTTCGCCGGCGCCCGAGGTCGGCCGCTGGAGGCCCAGCTGTGGGTCCATCGGAGCTTCGACAACGCTCCCCGTAGATACCGGCAGGCTCACGCAGAATCGAGAGCCGGACCCCGGGCTGCTTTCGACGCGGATGAATCCTCCGTGCCCCCGAACGATTGCGGCGCTTGTCGCCAGTCCGATTCCGGTGCCGGAGCCCGCTGGCTTGGTCGTGAAGAACGGCTCGAAGATGCGGGCGACCGTCTCCGGCGGCATCCCCAGTCCGGTATCGGTGACGTCGATGACGACGTAGGCGCCAGCGCTCGCCCCGGCGGGCGCGGTCACCGCTTCCGACAGATACTCGGCCCGAGCCGAGAGCTGCAGTCGACCGCCGCCGGGCATCGCATCGCGAGCGTTTCCGGCGAGGTTGAGCAGGAGTTGCAGTAGCTGGGTGGGGTCGCCAGCGACAAAGAGCTGTTCCGGCGCGACATCATTGGTGATGTGAATCGACGAGGGAAACGATGATCGGCACAGCGACTCGAACTCGGACATGAGGCGGGCGATATCGACGCGGTAGCGCTGTGCGTCGGTGCCGCGCGCAAACGACAGCACTTGTCGAATCATGTCGGCGCCCCGTGCCGCCCCAGACTCGATGGCGGTGAGCATCTCTTTGCGATGCGGATCGGTCTCGTCGTATCCCAACACCTGCGCCGACATCAGGATGGGGGTCAGAACGTTATTGAGATCGTGGGCGATTCCGCTCGCGAACGTACCTAAGCTGTCGAGCCGTTGGGTGCGCATCATCACGGCTTCCTGCCGCTTGCGTTCCGTGATGTTGGTGCTGACGGAGAGAATGGACTCGGCTAGTCCGTTGCTGTCCAGCACCAGGGTCCAACTCGACTCCGCGATAAGCGTCTCGCCCGACCTCGTTGCCCCGCTCAGCTCGCCGCTCCAGAAGCCGTTCGCCAATGTTGTCGAGGTGGCTTCGTCGAACTGGCCAGCCTCCCGGTAGAGCAACTGGCGCAGCGATGATCCGACGATCTCGGCGCTCGTCCAGCCGTACATTCGCGAGGCCGCCTGATTCCAATAGCGGATGCGGTGCTCGAGGTCACACACGACTATCGCGTCGTGCGCGACGTCGAGCAGCGCAGCCTGCGCCGCTAGTTGTCGCTGGGACTCCACGAGCTCGCGTCGGGCGGACTCCTCCAGCGCGACATCCCGGGCGTAGACCGCGATCTCGTCGTCCGACGTGTTGTGCGCCGTGATCTCGATCCATCCGAGGTCGGCGAAGTCGGCCCGAGATCTGACGGAGATTCCCTCGGCGCGGGCCCGTCGGGCGGCGATGCCGAATTCGCTTCCGTACAGGCCCGGAAACTCGTCCCAGACTCGCTTGCCGATGATCTCGTGCGCTGGTCGTTTGACCATCGCCTCCCCGCGGGGGTTGACGTAACGAAGAATCCAATTCCGGTCGATGAGAAAGAGGCCATCGCTCATCGAGTTCACGAGGTCGGTGAACTGGCGCTGTGATGCCGCTTGCTCTTCGCGCGCAATCACCACTTCTCGCAAGTTACTGGTGGCAACGAGCACGGCGACCACAACGCCCTCGTGGGCGAAGGGGACGAGCACGAGGCGAATATCCAGGCGCGCCCCACTCGGGATATCGGCCTGTGTGTCGACCACGCGAAGACCGTGTTCGACCGCGAGAGCGAATTCGTTTCGCACGTGTTCGCGATGGTCCTCGGCGACAAAGGATGCGAAAGGATATTTCGCATACTCCTCGAGAGACATGTCGAGCAGACCGATAGTGGCCGCATTGGCGTCGATCAACCGCCCGGTCGGGTCGAACGCCGCTATCGGATCCGGGGATCCGTGAAAGAGCACGCCGTAGGCGCGATCCCGCAGAAGTTGCGCGACCTCGTCGTTAGTCATGCGCTGCGCCTTCAAGTAGCGCGTGGAGTGTGCTGAGCAGCATCTGGGTGTCGGCCGGTTTGGGGAGGTAGGAGGTGTGGGGCATTGTCGCTTCCACCGGCACCGTGATGTCCCCGCTGAGTACGAGAACGGGGAGATCGTCACGCACGGCACGCAACCCGTCGATCGTTTCGGCGAGGGAGAGCCCTGGCATCCGAGCATCAACAATCGCGGCATCTGGTTTGGATTCTCGGGCGAGCGCGACCCCGTCAGCGCCATTTTCGGCGTCAATAACGGCGTATCCGTCTCGCTCGAGTGCGCCGCGAAGCACGAGGCGGATAAGCGGTTCATCGTCGGCAACTATCACCAACGGGTGGCGGCTCCTGTCAGCCATAACCGTTAACCCTAGGCGAGTGCGTCGGTCTGTGCTTAGGTCGATGCCAACGTATCTAGGTCTCGAGAGGCCGCCGAGAGGTATTCCAGCACGGTCTGAGTGACCTCCGCTCCCTTGGGCGAGTCGGCGTCATCAAGCGCAGCGGCGTTGAAGTTGAGAGCCATCGCGCAGGCCGAAAGCCGACCGTAGACGGGTCCGTGGAGCAGCTCGGCGACCTGCTTGCGAGCGCGCTGGTCGGCTGAGGCCGACGTGCGGCGACAGGCGATTGCGTCACTGACGGCGCGACTGACCTCGTCCACCAAATCTTGATTTGAGTTCGCGAGTCCGACCGCGGCCGAGAGGCACGCGCCCGTGAACAGAGCGCCGAGGGGGAGTATGACGAGTACCGCGACGAGCCGATCGCTCGGAATCCCTTGAAGCACAACGAAGAGTGCGAGTGAGCCCGCAAGTCCCGGAATGAGGAACGCGAGGGCAAACACCCATTCCGGTGGCTTTCCGCTTCGTGATCGCACCCAGCGCAACGCAGCGAGTGTCGTCGCAAGCGTCACAGTCAGAACAGCGAGAGCACCCAGCGTGCCGAGAGCCGCCACGAGGCCGTGTACGCGAAGCGTGTCCGGCACGACAAGGGGCACAAGGATCAGGCCGGTGAGACCCGCAGTAAGGAGCGGACGGTTCTGGGGAAAGTCCAGCGCCGAGATGAGGGGTGCCCGTTCGCTCGGCCGGGTCGATTGTTCCTCGAGCGCCTGTTCTGGTGCAATCAGCCGCGCTGCGTCGTACGCGACGACGCTGAGACGCTCGCCCATTGCAGTTAGCGCCGATGGGTCGGCTCCGGGGGATACCGCGTTGAGGCTTCTGTGGATTTCGCGGATGACGGGGCTGATGGTGCGCTGCACTATCGCCATGAGCTCGGACTTGCGCTCGCGCGCCGACAATTCCATTCGCGCGCGATCGGCCGCGAGGTCGCGTCGTGCCGCGTCGAGGGCGCCGATCATGTGACGCCGATGGTCGAGCTGCGCGAGGGTGTACGCGAACAAGGGGCTCCACAGAACACTGATGGCGACCCAGGTGGCAATGCGGTACTGAATGAGGGCGCTGTCGTTGCCGACCGTAGTAACCAGGATCGCCCACACGACACCGCGCGCGGCGCCAGCCGCGATCCACATCGGGAAGAGCACGCCGAGGGGGATGATCCGCCAACGCGCCCGGGCGAGCAGCACGACAACCCCGACGACTACTCCCGAAGCGAGGTGCTCTGCCAGAGCGAGCACCACGATGGGGCCCCACCCGGGGAAGTCGGTTGCGCTCTCTTGGAGGATGACGAGCAGCGACGAGGGGATGAGCAGCACGAGCCATCCGGTGAGGTTGCCCGACCAGGGTCCTCCCAGCGCTTCGCGAAAGCTCAGCACGCGCACATCCCCACCCTAGCTGGAGCATGAAGTTCGGAGTCCGGAAGAAAGATAGGCCGCTTCCCCTCCAACCCGAATGGAGAGGAAGCGGCCACTATCGTTCCGCACGGACTAGTTCGCCTGGTCCCCCGACCCCGAATCCCCCCGGTGCGACTTGGGCCGTGCTGCTTACCCGGTCTCAGTGTGGGTGCTCGGCAATCGCGGGGCAAACGTTGCCCCCATCGGACATTCGCACAGCGAACATCACAGAACTCGCGTGGGACCTGACCGCTCCGCCCAGGCCCCCCTTCAATAACCCTGTCCACAGGTCGACACAAGGACATCGAGTGAGCTCGACCTCGACAGCACACTGGTGTGGGGTCTCGACCGGCGTCCCGGCACATTACGTCAGTCGAGGCCCCACCAGCCCGCAGCGCGCTCGCCGCTCAAACTCAAGGAGACATCGTGACCGACACCATTGCGATAACCGGCCTCGTGGCAACCGACCCACGACACCTAGTGACTGGGGAAGGGCTTCCCATCACGACATTCCGGCTCGCATCGACGCAACGCCGTTTCGATCGAGCCAACCAGAAGTGGGTCGACGGGGACACAAATTGGTACACGATCTCGTGCTTTCGCCAGTTGGCAGTCAACGCCGCGGCGTCGGTGAAGAAGGGGGAGCGAATCCTCGTCGCCGGCCGGCTGCGAATTCGTGAGTGGCAGACCAGCGAGCGTAACGGCATGACCGTTGACATCGAGGCGGAATCGCTCGGCCACGATCTCGGGTGGGGGAGTTCGACGTTCACACGCAGCATCCACTCCACGGCGGCGGCGACGAGCGGGCCTGAGGCCGAGGGCGGGTCGAGCGACGAAAGCTCGGGCGGGGGCGGTGACACAGTGGCGGGGTCAGATCCCAGCCCAAGTGCGGGGCCGTCGGAGCCCTCCGAGGACGACGAGTCCCGACCGATGGCGACCTTGCCATTCTGACCGACTCCACAGCCGGCTCACAATAGAATCGAGTTACCGAATCGTGCACCGCCGATCGGTGAAAGGAAACCCGATGGCGATTCGACGACTGGCGCTCACGGTCGCCTTCACGGGGGTGCTCGCGATCGCGCTCAGCGGCTGTGGCAATGCGCCAATGCCGGTGCCGACCTACGAGCCGTCGTCTACCGCGTCGCCCACCCCGTCGCCTACCCCGACCGCGAAGGTGCCGAAGTTCCACCCGGATGGCACGGCCGCCGCGAATCAACAGTATTTCGACTACATCAATGCCGGCCTTCAGCGCCGCCTCAAGATGTCGGACAGTCAAACCATCGTCAACACCTTGGTCGCGGCGGGATTCGTCAAGGCCGACATGGAGGTCACCGACGGGGCAACCGCACTCAACATTCCGGCTGACGCGATACAGGTGTCCGTGAAAATTCAGGGCGTGTGCCTGATCGGGCAGTTCTCCAACTCCGGATACGCCGGCATAATCGCTCCGCTGTTGGGCTCGGGCAACTGTCTCGTGGGCAACACCATCACTATCGACTGGTAGCACCCCGCCGCGCTCCTAGAATGGGGCAATGGCCGAATTCATTTACACGATGGTGCGCGCCCGCAAGGCGGTCGGCGACAAGCTCATTCTTGACGACGTAACAATGTCGTTCTTCCCCGGCGCGAAGATCGGGGTGGTCGGCCCCAACGGCGCTGGCAAGTCCACGATCCTCAAGATCATGGCCGGGCTCGACACGCCGTCGAACGGCGAGGCGCGGCTGAGCCCCGGCTACAGCGTCGGCATCCTCATGCAGGAGCCGGAACTCGACGAGACCAAGACCGTTCTGGAGAACGTCCAGGAGGGCGTCGCCGAGATCAAGGCAAAGATCGATCGGCACGCCGCGATCGGTCTCGAGATGGCCGAGCCCGATGCGGACTTCGACGCCCTACTTGCCGAGATGGGCACGCTTCAAGAAGACATCGATGCTGCCGACGCGTGGGACCTCGACTCGCAGCTCGAACAGGCAATGGATGCCCTACGCACGCCTCCGGCAGATGCCCCGGTCGCCAACCTGTCTGGTGGAGAGAAGCGCCGCGTCGCACTGACCAAGCTCCTGCTGCAGAAGCCGGACCTCCTGCTGCTGGACGAACCGACTAACCACCTCGACGCCGAGAGTGTTCTCTGGCTCGAGCAGCATCTCGCGAAGTACCCCGGCGCCGTTCTCGCCGTCACTCACGATCGGTACTTCCTCGATCACGTCGCCGAATGGATCGCCGAGGTCGATCGCGGTCACCTTTACCCCTACGAGGGCAACTACTCGACCTACCTGCAGAAGAAGGGCGAGCGACTCGAGGTGCAGGGCAAGAAGGACGCCAAGCTCGCCAAGCGACTCGCATCCGAGTTGGAGTGGGTGCGCAGCAACGCCAAGGGGCGTCAGGTCAAGTCCAAGGCGCGCCTCGCGCGCTACGAAGAGATGGCCAACGAGGCGGAGAAGACGCGCAAGCTCGATTTCGAGGAGCTTGTCATCCCCGTCGGTCCGCGCCTCGGATCTCAGGTGATCGACGCTAAGAGCCTCAAGAAGAGCTTCGGCGAACGCATCCTGATCGACAACCTCACCTTCACGCTTCCGCGCAACGGAATCGTCGGAGTGATCGGCCCGAATGGTGTGGGTAAGACCACCCTGTTCAAGACCATCACGGGGCTCGAGCCGCTCGATGGGGGCGATCTCAAGATCGGTGAGACCGTCGACATCTCCTACGTCGATCAGGATCGCGGCGGAATCGATCCCAACAAGACCCTCTGGGAAGTCGTCTCGGATGGTCAGGACTTCATCCAGGTCGGAAAGACCGAAATCCCGTCGCGCGGCTACGTTAGCCAGTTCGGCTTCAAGGGTCCAGACCAGCAAAAGAAGGCGGGGGTGCTCTCCGGTGGTGAGCGCAACCGACTGAACCTCGCGCTCACGCTCAAGCAGGGCGGCAACCTGTTGCTGCTCGACGAACCGACAAACGACCTGGATGTCGAGACTCTCGGAAGCCTCGAGAACGCACTTCTCGAGTTCCCCGGATGCGCGGTGGTCATCACTCACGATCGGTGGTTCCTCGACCGGATTGCCACTCACATCCTCGCCTACGAGGGAACCGAGGAGGACCCGGCGAACTGGTACTGGTTTGAAGGCAACTTCGAGTCGTACGAGGAGAACAAGATCGAACGCCTCGGACCGGATGCCGCGAAGCCACACCGCAGCGCGTACCGCAAGCTGACCAGAGACTGATGACCAGACTCCACGTTCCCATTCCGCTGCGGTGGAGCGACTTCGACGCGTACGCCCATGTCAACAACGCCGAGATGCTCCGACTGCTCGAAGAGGCGCGCATCCAGGCGTTCTGGCGCCCCGACGAGGGTTCGGCTCCAGGCTCGGTGACGGCCGTTCTGGATGCCCGACCGGGCGCCGAAACGATCAGCCTGATCGCGCGGCAGGAGATCGAGTACCTCGCTCCGATCCCGTACATGCGGGCCCCGATCGACATCGAGCTGTGGATCGGACGAATCGGCGGCGCGAGCCTCGAGGTCTGCTACGAGCTCTTTTCGCCTGTGGGCGTCGAACCGAGGGTGTTGTACAGCCGGGCGGCGACCACGCTCGTCATGGTGGACGCCGCGACTGGTGCCCCTCAGCGCATCACGGCGCAGCTCCGCGAGATCTGGGCGCCGTACGTAGAAGAGTCGGTCGCCTTCACCAAGCGCGGTTAGTCCACGCTCGGGCTATGTGCGCGGCGGGCGCACCATTCCCTCTTGCGCGACGCTGGCCAACAGCACGCCGTCCCGAGTAAAGATTCGACCCAGAGAAAGCCCGCGGCCGCCTTTCGCGCTGGGGGATTCCTGCACGTAGAGCAGCCACTGGTCGACCCGACCGAAGCGGTGCCACCACATCGCGTGATCGAGGCTCGCGACCTTGATTCCCGGCGTAGCCCACGCGACTCCGTGTCGGCGCAGAATCGGCTCCAAAATCGAGTAGTCGCTCGCGTAGGCGAGCGCGGCACGGTGCAGGTTCGGGTCGTCGGGCATGGGCGCGGTCGTCTTGAGCCACACGGCCTGGTGGGCGACGTGCTCGCCCTCGACGGAGAGATAGATGGGGGATGGCACGTGTCGCATGTCAAACGGACGCTCGGTCGCCGCGAAGCGGGCAATTTCTAGGTCGGAATCTCCGATGTGGTCGGCGAAACTCGGCAAGTCCTCGGCCTGGGTAAGCCCGGACGGCATCTCGATCTGGTGCTCGAAGCCGGGATCTTCATCCTGAAACGAGGCAATCATCGAGAGGATCGGAAGCCCGTCTTGGTAGGCCTGCGTGCGTCGCGTAGTGAACGACCGGCCGTCGTGAATCCGGTCGACGGCGAACGTTATCGGCACGTCAACGGCGCCGGGCCGAAGGAAGTACGCGTGCATCGAGTGAACAATACGATCGGGTGTTGTCGTGCGCTGGGCGGCGACTACGGACTGCGCCAGCACGTGCCCGCCGAACAATCGCCCCTGCGGCGCCCACTGACTCGAGCCGGTGAATATGTCTTCGTTGGTGCGAGCGCCGGTGCTCGTCAGGTCGAGCGCGGAAAGTAGGCCAGCCAGAGGGTCGCTCATGCCCTGTAGTTTAGGAGATTGTGACCGGCACCTTCACTCTCGTTGACTCGCTCGCCCTCGGCGACCTGCATGTCTTCCTGGGGCGCGCCCTGCGGGTGGAGGATGGCTCGGTGCGACTCATCGGCGGGTCCGGCGTTCTCGCGGTATACGTTTCTGTGTTGCATCCGCTCGGTCTGCTCGACGAAAGCCCCACTGTGCTCGGCCTACGCACGTTCGCGCTCGCCGACCAAGAAGCTTTCGACACGGTGGTTCCGGTGCGGTCCCTGCTGATGCGAGTCGAGGGACAGCTCGATTCCGCCGCCGCCGCCGACCCGACGGAGGGAATCGTCGTGACGATCCCGATGGCGGTCAACACCGTCACCTGGGCGGCAATCACGCCGCCACGCGGCGGATGGCTTGCCCTGCCCGGCACTCGGTCTGACGTGCTCGAAGTGGCGGCGCGCGAGGGCATCGACAAGGTGGCGGCCGCAATTCCCGAAGGAACGGGCGAGCAAATCGTGCACCGAGTGCGCACCGATATCTGGGGCGCGTCGCTCGACGATTTGGACTTCGTGCCGGCCGGTGCCGCGTTTGCCGCCTTTGCGCTTGGCTTTCTCGCCGATGTCGACTCGGTCGCCATCTACGAGTCGGGTCCGTGGACGCGACTGACCACCAAGCGTGGTCACGTGCTCGTCAAGCGTCGCGCGTGGGCGCTGGCTCGCTAGTCGCGCGTTATCGAAACGACCGGGATGCGTCGCTCGGTCTTGGTCTGATACGACGCGAACGCGGGATTGCGTGCGGCGAGGCGCTCGAACAGGCCGTCTCGGATGGAGCTGTCTACCTCTGCGGCGGTCGCCGTGAAGATTTCGACGCCGTGCGGGGTCGCCATCTCGACGCTGACGGCGGGGTTCGCCTTGAGGTTGTGAAACCACCCGGGATGCGCGGGGGCGCCGCCCTTCGACGCTACGACAAAGGTGCCTTCGGGTTCCACGAAGTAGACCATCGGAGACGTGCGCGGCTGACCGCTCTTGGCTCCCGTCGTGGTGAGCAACAGCAGGTGCGCTCCCTCGAAGGGACCCCCTACCTTTCCGTCGTTGGCGCGGAATTCCGCAATGATCGAGTCGTTCCAGTCGGACATGGGGTTCGCTTCTAGTAGGTGTACGGGGTGAACTCTTGGAACACCGTCGACATGAGGATGCCGACCCACACGAACGTAACCACGAAGGCGACCACAAACATTCCGATGGCCGCCCACAAGACGGCCGAGCCGTGTCCGGTGCGACGCTTGGTGACAACGGCACGGCCGATCGCGTAGACCGGGTAGCCGGCGAGATTGGCGAACGACCAGGCCCAATGGAACGGCTTGGGCACCCCCGCCGCCTGAAGCACACGCCAGTCGAGGTAGGCGCTGACAATGACAGCGGCCGACAGCACAAAGCTTCCCAGGGTCATCGCGATGTATGCGGGCGATGTGATCAGCCCGAGTTGGGCGCTGGTCGAGGCGCTCGGGTCACTCAATGAATCGACGGTGAACATGCTCGACAAGTCGAACGTGAACAGCAGAGGCAGCGTGAGGTAGGGCAGAAACACGACCAGCCAGATCCACGGGGTGTACGCCTTTGTGCCGCTCGGTGCAGTCAGGTCGGCGACGGGCGCGCCGGTCGCTGCGTCGTAGAAGTGCTCGGTCCACGACGTTCCGTCCCACCATCGGGTGCGGGCGGAGCCTGCGGGATCCGGGTACCAGCCGGGTTGGGTGTTGGTCACGAGCGCTCCTCGATTGGTGTCAGCGATCAATTCTATTGAGCGGTGTCATGCTTGTTCGGCGACCGCGCGGCCCGCGGCACGGCCGCTGAAGAGGCATCCGCCGAGGAAGGTGCCCTCGAGCGAGCGGTAGCCGTGCATCCCGCCCCCACCGAAGCCGCTGGCCTCGCCCGCGGCGTACAGACCGCGCACCGGCGAGCCCGTCGAGTCGAGGGCGCGACCCAAGAGATCGGTCTGGATGCCGCCGAGGCTCTTGCGGGTGAGAATGTGCAGCTTCACGGCGATGAGCGGCCCGGCCTTCGGGTCGAGGATGCGGTGTGGCTTGGCGACTCGAATCAGTTTGTCGCCGCGGTAGTGACGAGCCTGGCGGATGGCGTTGATCTGGGCATCCTTGGCGAAAGGATTGGCCAGCTCGCGGTCCCGGGCCTCGATCTCGTGTCGGATCAGCGATCGGTCGAGCACCACATCGTGCGACTTCTGCTGCATGCCGTCCAGCAAGACCTCGAGGGTGGGGGCGACCACGAAGTCTTCGCCCTTCGTCTTGAACGCCTCGACCGGTTCGGTCGCACCCTTTCCGAGGCGTTGGCGCACCAGCTCGCGCACGCTCTTGCCCGTGAGGTCCGGGTTCTGCTCGCTACCGGAGAGGGCGAACTCCTTTTCGATTATCGCCTGGGTGAGCACGAACCACGAGTATTCGTGCCCGGTCGCCACGATGTGTTCGAGCGTGCCGAGGGTGTCGAATCCGGGGAACAGCGGAACCGGCAGGCGACGACCCGTGGCATCCAGCCAGACGCTCGACGGGCCGGGCAGAATGCGGATGCCGTGACGCTCCCAGACCGGCGCGTAGTTGGTGATGCCCTCGACGTAGTGCCACATCCGGTCGCCGTTAATGAGGGTCGCGCCCGCGGTGGCAGCGATGCCGAGCATCCGTCCGTCGACGTGCGCCGGAACGCCACTCAGCAGCGACTGGGGCGCCGTGCCCATGCGTGCGGGCCACTGCTCGCGAACTAGGTCGTGATTGCCGCCGATACCACCACTGGAGACGATCGTCGCGCCCGCTCGCTGCTCGAAATCACCGATGGTCTCGCGGGTGCTCGGCTCCCCGCGCTGCGCCGCGTCTTCGGCCAAAACCGTGCCCCGCGCGCCGACCACGGCGCCGCCCTCGACGATCAACTCGTCGACACGGTGGCGGAACTTCACCGTGACTAGGCCCGACTCCATGCCTCGTCGAACCGTCCCGATGAACGGTTGGAGGATGCCGGGCCCGGTTCCCCAGGTGATGTGGAATCGCGGCACGGAGTTGCCGTGCCCGGTCGCGGTGTAGCCGCCGCGCTCCGCCCAGCCGACAACGGGGAAGAATCCGACGCCGCGCTCACGCAGCCACGAGCGCTTCTCGCCGGCCGCGAAGTCGAGGTATGCCTCGGCCCACTGGCGCGGCCACTCGTCTTCGGGGCGGTCGAATCCTGCGCTGCCGAACCAGTCCTGCCTGGCGAGTTCGACGCTGTCGCGAATGCCCATTCGGCGCTGCTCGGGGGAGTCGATGAGAAACAGCCCGCCGAATGACCACCACGCCTGACCGCCGAAACTCGCCTCGGGCTCCTGTTCGAGGATCGTGACGCTTTTACCCGCCGTGACGAGTTCTGCTGCGGCAACGAGCCCAGCGAGGCCCGCACCGACGACTATCGCATCAGAGATGGTGCTGGTCATGACGTGTCTCCTTTGACGCGGTGACGGATGCTCTAGCTTATGCATAAGAGATCGTCAGTTTCGTAGGCCGAGAGGGTTCAACGACACCGCGAAGCACCGAGAAATCCGTGCCACAACTCGTCGTTGAAGCGCCCAAGAGCAAGGCCCCGAGGTGGCGCCGGGCCGTGGGCGTGTTGCTGATTTCGGTCTGGCGCGCTGCGGGTCAGCCATAGCCAGATTGTCATTGCGCTAGAGAACAACCCGGGCGGTGCCGTGTCGGTCGGCGACGGTGGAACCTTCGGCATCGAGCTCGACCCGATCGTCGACGGCGGGGGCGGTCACCCTGCTGATCGTCGGGTTGCTCTAGTCCTCGAAGGTATTCACCATGGCGTGCGCAGCACGATCGAGGTAGGCCCACAGGGTCGCGTCGTACAGCGGAGGCAGCTCGAGGGTATCGAGTGCGGCACGCATGTGGGTGAGCCAGCGGTCGCGGGCATCCGGGTTGACCTTGAATGCCATGTGCCGCTGCCGCAGCCGCGGATGCCCCCGCTGCTCCGAGTAGGTGGCGGGCCCGCCCCAATACTGCTCGAGGAACCCCGTCAAGCGCTGGATCGCTCCCTCCAGCTCGGGCTGCTCTGGGTACATCGGCAACATCACCTCGTCGGTGCGGATGCCGTCGTAGAACGCTCGCACGAGCTTCTCGAAGGTCGGTCGTCCGCCGACCTGCTCCCAGAAGTTGCCCTGAACCGACTCGCCCTCTTTGCTCAGGCGGAGTGTCACCGGGTTGGGTTCGTGGCCGCCGCTCATTCGGCCGGCTTCTTCTGCACCGGTACCGGTTTTGTCGCGGTTCGTCTTTGGTTCGGACGGTTTTGTAGTGTCGGGTCGATGAGCGGCTTGCTGCGCTGCGCCCGCGAGCTGCGCATGCCGGCCGCTCCCTGAAAGCCCGTGAGCATGACCGAGTTGAGGGACGGCAGCTTGACCCCCATCTCGTCGAGAGCCTTCTTGAGGCGGCCGCGAAGTTCGCGAGCGACATCGTCCTTCGCTGCGGAGCGGGTCTTGACGACGACGCGCACCACGACCGCCTCCGATGAGATCGACTCGATGCCCCACAGGGCCGGCTTCTCGATGATGCGATAGCGCCACTGCGGGTCCTCGGACAGCTCGACCGCGACCTCGAGGATGCGATCCTGAATCGCGTCGACGTCCGACTCGTAGGGCACGGCCAGATCGATGATCACGCGAGCCCACCCGTGGGACATGTTCCCGAGGCGCAAAATCTCCCCGTTGCGCACGAACCACAGCGTGCCATTGACGTCGCGCACCTGGGTGATGCGGATTCCCACGTCTTCGACCACTCCCGTGGCCGGCCCCAGGTCGACGACATCGCCGATACCGAGCTGATCCTCGCTGACCATAAACATGCCATTGAGGATGTCCCGCACGATGTTTTGCGCACCGAAGCCGAGACCGGCACCGACGGCCGCCGTGACGAGGGCGAACGCGCCCGTCGCGTTCGGAACCAGTTCGTTGAACACCAGGAGGGCAGCGACCACGGCGATCACTCCCGTGGTCGCGTTGCTGAGCACGCTGCCGAGCGAGCGGGTGCGCTGCACGACCCGCGCCGCGGCGAGAGGGGATGCCGCGAGTTCCCGGGTGTCGTCGACGTTGTGCTTCTTCTTGACGCCGAAGACGACCCGGTTGACCACGCGCCGGATGATGCGCAGCATTACCCAGCGCAGCACGAGAGCGCCGACGATGATACCGACGACCGTCAACGGCGTCTTCCAGACGGCAGCAAATGCGCCGAACTGGAGCCAGAAGGTCGCCCAATCCATGGATGCCCCTACGCGCGATCCCGAGCCTGCGCCTGAAGCGCGCGCTCGACTCCGGCGAGATTCTCCATCACGAGGCGACGGAGTGCCGGCACCTCGGGGTTCGCGTCGAGCCAGGCGTTCGTGGCATCCACCAGCCCCTGTGACGCCAAGCGGGGCAGGGTAGAGCCCGAATACGAAGGTCTCGGCAATCTTGTAGCTGCGGCTCTTCCAGATGCCGTTGAGGGCGGCGAAGTACGGCTCGACCAGCGACTCCAGCACGCTCGGGTCGTTGACGTGTTGGTACCCGACGGTGATGCCGCGCACAATGACGTTGGGAAGCGAGTCGTCGGTGGCCAATGCGTCAAACGAGGCCTTCTTGGACTCGACGCTGGGGAGGCTCGCGCGGGCGCGGGCCGCCGCCTGCTGACCGTTCGACGTGTTGTCGGCGGCAAGCGCCGAGTCGATCGCTGCTTCGTCAGTAGCCGAGTTGAGGGCGAGGCCTTCGACGAGCTCCCACCGCAGGTCGGTGTCGATCTCCAGACCGTCGAGGGCGACCGAGCCGTCGAGCAGCGCGGACAGCGTTGCCACGTGTGCCGGTGTCGACGCCATGTTGGCGAAGAACTTCACGAACTGGAACTGCGAGTCCGATCCGGCATCGGCGCGCTCTGCCAGCGACCAGAGGGCGTCGCCGACCTCGGCGATGGTTGTGGCGCGCTTGGCCGGGTCGACGTAGTACCGCGCGACCGTCGTGAGTTGGGTGAGCGTCGTGCGCACCGTCGTCGACTCGGTCTCCGCCGCGATGTTGTTCAACACCAGCTGTACATAGTCGGTGGGGGATGCCTCGGCATCGCGCGTGGCATCCCACGCCGCCGCCCACACGAGGGATCGCGCGAGGGGGTTGTCGATGTCTTCGAGGTGCTCCATCGCCACTGCTAGGGACTGCTCGTCGAGTCGGATCTTCGCGTACGCGAGGTCTTCGTCGTTGACCAGCACGAGGTCGGGCCGAGTCTGGCCGATGAGGGCTGGCACCTCGGTGCGCTCGCCGTCGACGTCGATCTCCACCCGGTGGTCACGCAACAGCTTGCCGCCGCGCAGGTTGTAGAACCCGATCGCCAAACGATGCGGACGAATGGTGGGGTAGTCGGGTGCAGCTTCCTGCAGCACGGCGAAGGAGGCGATGAGGCCGTCGTCATCCGTATCGAAGACGGGGCGCAGGGTGTTGACCCCGGCCGTCTCGAGCCACAGCTTCGACCAGCTGGTCAGCTCGCGCCCGCTGGTCTTCTCGAGCTCGACGAGCAGGTCACTGAGCTCGGTATTGCCGTAGGCGTGCTTAGCGAAGTACGCGGCGACTCCCGCCATGAACTCCTCGAGGCCGACCCAGGCGACGAGCTGTTTGATGACCGAGCCACCCTTGGCGTAGGTGATCCCGTCGAAGTTGACCTGAACGTCTTCGAGGTCGTTGATTGTCGCGACGACCGGATGCGTCGACGGAAGCTGGTCCTGGCGATACGCCCAGGTCTTCTCCATCGCGTTGAAGGTCGTCCAGGCCTCGTTCCACTCGGTGGCCTCGGCGGTCGCGAGGGTCGACGCCCACTCGGCGAATGACTCGTTGAGCCAGAGGTCGTTCCACCACTTCATGGTGACGAGGTCGCCGAACCACATGTGGGCGAGCTCGTGCAGGATCGTGACGACGCGACGCTCCTTGACGGCATCCGTCACCTTCGAGCGGAACACGTAGGTCTCGGTGAAGGTGATCGCGCCGGCGTTCTCCATCGCACCCGCGTTGAACTCGGGCACGAACAGCTGGTCGTACTTCTCGAACGGGTACGGGTAGGCGAAGTGCTTCTCGTAGAACTCGAAGCCCTGACGGGTCTTCTCGAAGATGTAGTCGGCGTCGAGAAACTCGCTCAGCGACTTGCGCGAGAAGATTCCGAGCGGGATGACGCGGCCGTCGCTCGAGGTGAGCTCCGAGCGCACGACGGCGTACGGTCCCATCACCAGCGCGGTCACATAGCTCGACAGGATGGGAGTGGGTGCAAACGCCCAGGTGGCGCTCTCGGTGGTCGAGCTTGTCGAGACCGGCTCCGGCGTGGGCGAGTTGCTCACGACCTCCCACGCCGCTGGTGCCGTGACCGTGAACGTGAACGTCGCCTTGAGGTCGGGCTGCTCGAAGACCGCGAAGACGCGACGCGAATCTGGCACCTCGAACTGGGTGTACAGGTAGACCTCGTTGTCGACCGGGTCGACGAAGCGGTGCAGGCCCTCGCCGGTGTTTGTGTACGCGAAGTCGGCGACCACGACGAGCTCGTTGGACGCCTGAAGGCCGTCGAGCTGGATGCGCACCCCGTCCACGACCGCTGCGGGGTCGAGTTCGACACCGTTGAGGGTCACCGAGTGCACGGTGCGGGTGAGAGCGTCGATGAACGTGTTTGCGCCTGGTGTCGCGGTGAAGGTCGCAACCGTCGTAGAGCGGAAGACCTGGTCGCCGGTCGTCACGTCAAGGGTGACGTCGTACGACTGTGTGGTGACGAGCGCAGCGCGCTCCTGGGCCTCGATGCGGGTGAGGTTCTCTCCTGGCAACTGCGTTCTCCCTGTTCGGTGTGTAGCGGCTCGTGGCCGCATCGAACAAGCTTAGGACGCGGTCACACAGAAACTAGTGTGTGTGCTTCAGCGGCGGTGGGACGTAGGGTGCGCTCGACGTCGGAGATCGCGAGACTCAGGAGCTCCGCAAGCCGCGAATCGGCGTCCGGAATGCAGGCGAGAGCTATCCCGACGACCGCGGTGTGGGTGATCGCGGCGGCAGAGCGGGAATCGAATCGGCGTGCCGACTTGGTGGTCGCAAGGAAGCGTCGCGCCCAGCGTGCGCCGTCGGGAGCCTGGGCGAACGCATGATCGGCGAGCGCATGAATGCGCGGATCGTCCACCGCTTCCAGCGCGTTGAGCATGCCGGCGGCTAGGGCGCGTTGTCGCCCCTGACTGACGATCGGATAGGCGGCCGCCGCGGCGCGCATGGCAACCGCGACCGCAATCTGCGGATCGTCGGAGTTGAGTCCGATGACACGATGGATGTGTGGAACGAGATCGTCGCGGGCGGTGTCACTCACCAGATCGTTGACGTCGCGGGCTAGGGATGCCAGAACCGGATGCGTGCACGCTGGATGATCGCTCCAGCGTTCGCCCGCGAGATACGAGGCGAACTCCATGAAACACGCCCCCTGACGCGGGCTGCGATGGCGGCCGGGGGACAGTACCGGCATGATCTCGGGAAACGTACTCATCGTGACCTCCACACTCGGTTGTGGTTCATCCTCAAGTCTGCTCCTGTCCCGCCGGAAAGGCCAGACTCTGCGCGGTCGCCCGCGCTGAATACACTGGCTGGATGCGCATCCACATCGCCACCGATCACGCCGGCCTCGAGTTCAGCGAAGACCTGCAGCGCCACCTCACGGCGGCCGGTCACGAGGTCGTCGATCACGGGCCATCCAGCTACGACCCGCTCGACGACTACCCCAGCTTCTGCATCAATGCCGCCCTCGGCGTCGTAGCCGACGAGGGCGCAGGAATCGAGTGCCTCGGCATCGTCTTCGGTGGGTCGGGAAACGGCGAGCAGATCGCAGCGAACAAGGTCGCTGGGGCGCGTGCCGCGCTCGTTTGGAGCGAGTCGACCGCTCTGCTCGCCCGCCAACACAACGACGCTAACGTCATCGCGATCGGCGCCCGTCAGCACACCGTTGAGGAGGCAAAGCACTTCATCGACGTCTTCATTGCCGAACCGTTCTCGGGGGAGGAGCGTCACGCGCGGCGCATCGCTCAGCTGGGGGAGTTCGAGGCAACTGGGCTGATCGCCGGTCACGAGATCGGCGTCTAGTCCATGCCCGAGGGCCACTCCGTCCACCGGATCGCGCGGCAGTTCGGCCTGCACTTCGTGGGTAAGACGGTCGCGGCATCCTCGCCCCAGGGGCGTTTCGCTGCGGGGGCACAGCAGATCGACGGACGGGTGATGACCGATGCGAAAGCCATCGGCAAGCAGCTGTTCCTCGAGTTCGACAATGGGCTGTGGCTGCGGGTGCACCTCGGCATCTACGGCGCCTGGGACTTCTCGGGCGACATCACCGCGGATGCCACGATCGCCGCGTCGAACGGACGCATCGGCCAGACCGGCCAACGGGGCACCGTGGTGGGGGCTCACGAAGACTCGCTGTCGAGCATCGGCGCTCCCCGCCGAACCCGGCTGCGCATGGCGGAGCAGGAGCGCGCCGGCGAGATCGACTCCTTCCCGCCGCCGCCCATCGGGGCCGTGCGAGTGCGGTTGTTGACGGATGTGACCTGCGCCGACCTGCGCGGTCCGACCGCCTGTGAGGTGCTCACCCCAGACGAGGTTCAGGCCGTGCTGACCAAGCTCGGCCCCGACCCGCTCGTCGATACCGGCCCGGAGGCCGAGAACCGCTTCGTGGCCACCGTCGCCAAGAAGCCCACCCCGATTGCCCTTCTGCTCATGGACCAGTCGGTCGTGGCCGGCATCGGCAACGTGTACCGCGCGGAGCTGCTGTTTCGCGCTCGGCTCAACCCGCACATCCCCGGCCGCGACCTTGCGGAGTCGACGGTGCGGGCGTTGTGGCGCGACTGGACCGCGCTGCTGACGACGGGGGTAGCGACCGGTCAGATGATGACGATGGATGGCCTCAGCCCCGAGGCATACGACGGCGCGATGGCCAGCCGAGCCGACCGGCACTGGGTCTACCACCGCGCGGGCGAGCCGTGTCGAGTGTGCGGAACGCATATCGTCATGGAAGAGCTCGGCGGCCGCAAGCTGTACTGGTGCCCGTCGTGTCAGGCTTAGCCCCATGAGACACACGCCGGGTTATCTGCTCACGAATCCTGACGAGGTGAAGCGCCTCATTCGGGAGAACCCGTGGGCGACCATCGTGTCGAACACGGCCGACGGCCTCGTGGCCTCGCACTACCCGGTGCTGCTGGAGGAGGATCGGGACGAGATCTCGATAGTGAGCCACGTCGGGCGCCCCGACGAGCAGTTGCACGAGCTGGGCCAGCACGAGGTTCTCGTAATCATTCAGGGGCCGCACGGCTACATCTCGCCCGGCTGGTACGAGGGCGGCGACTTCGTGCCGACCTGGAATCACGTCACGGCCCACCTGTACGGAACGCCCGAACTGCTGAGCGAGGAAGAGAACTTCGCGATCCTGGATCGTCTCGTCGACCACTTCGAAGATCGGATGCCGCAGCCGGTGGCCCTCGACATCGACGAGCGCGCCGCGCGACGCATCGCCAAAGGAACAGTGGGTCTCCGACTGACGGTCACGCGGTTCGACGCGCGCCTCAAGCTCAGCCAGAACAAGTCGCCCGAGGTCGTCGATCGCATCATCGCCGAGCTGCAGGCGGGGGAGCACTACTCCAACCCCGACCTCGCTCGCGAGATGCGCCGGGTTCACCATGATCCTTCGTAACGGCCGCATCGCGGGCTCCGACGGTTCACCGGTTGACCTGCGAATCGTCGACGGCATCATCGTCGAGATCGCGACAATCGACGAGCCCGGTGTCGACCTCGACGGTCGGTGGGTGGTCCCCGGCCTGTGGGATCAGCACGTGCACTTCTCGCAGTGGGCGATGAGCCGCCAGCGAGTGGATGTCTCGGCAGCGTCATCTGCCGCCGACGCCGCACGCCTCATCGCTGCAGCCCCTCGGCCGCCCGCGGGAATCGTGCTGGTGGGTGTCGGGTTTCGTGACGGTCTGTGGCCCGACATACCGACGCTCGACGTGTTGGATGAGGCAGTGCCCGATGTTCCCGTGGTGCTGATCTCCGGAGACCTGCACTCGTGTTGGATCAACTCGCGCGCGGGCGAGCGGTTCGGTTTTCCCGGCCCGCTGTTGCGCGAGCTGGACTGCTTCGATGTGGTCGCCGCCCTCGACGATGTTCCGCCCGAGGTACTGGATGGCTGGGCCGCCGACGCCGGTCGGGCTGCAGCGGCGCGCGGTGTGGTTGGCATCGTCGATCTGGAGATGAGCTGGGGCTTCGACACCTGGCTGCGCCGCATGACCGCAGGCTTCGACAGCCTGCGGGTGCGGGCCGGGGTGTATCCGATGTACCTCGATCGGGCGATCGCTGCGGGGTACCGCACCGGCGACAGAGTGGCCGATCTGCTGGAGGTCGGTCCGTTCAAGATCATCACCGACGGCTCGCTGAACACCCGCACGGCGTACTGCGCCGACCCGTACCCGGGCCTTGGCGCTGACCGCGGACTGCTGACGGTCGAGCCCGATGCGCTCCTCGACTGGATGCGCCGTGCCGCCGACTTCACCCCCGCGGTTCATGCGATCGGCGACGAGGCGAACCGGCTGGCCCTCGACGCATTTGAGTCGCTGGGTGTCGGCGGTCGCATCGAGCACGCCCAACTGCTGCGCTGGGACGACCTCGCGCGCTTCGCCAGCCTCGGGGTGGCAGCGAGCGTGCAGCCGGAGCACGCGATGGACGATCGCGATGTCGCCGACCGGTTCTGGGCGGGGCGCACCGACCGAGCGTTTCCGCTCAGGTCGCTGCTGGCGTCGGGCGCCACGCTCCTGCTCGGCTCCGATGCGCCGGTCGCGCCACTCGACCCGTGGGTGTCGATGGCCGCCGCAGTGGGGCGCTCGCGAGGGCGCGAGGCGTGGCATCCCGAGCAGTGCATTGACGTGGGTGACGCGCTAGCAGCCTCGGTAGAGACGGCGGTCGGGGTGGGGTCGGTCGCCGATCTCGCTGTCGTTGAACTCGATCCGTTCACGGCCACCGAAGACGAACTACGCGGGATGCCGGTCGCGGCAACGTACCTCGCCGGCCGCCCCACGCACTCGTCCCTCTAGCCACGGTCAGGGGGTTATCCCCACCGAAGACTAGTGAGGCGACCGCATGGTCTCGCGGCCGACCAGCGAAGAGGCTTGAGATAATCAAGGGAGACCGAAATGACAACCTCAGCCACAGCCGAACTCGCACCGACGCGCCGGCCATTCACCTACGCGAATCTCTGGCGCGCGCTGCCGCGGGAGTTGCTCTACCTCTTCATCGCGTTCCCGATCGCGGTGACCGGCTTTGCCGTGACCGTCGGCCTGTTCTGGGCCGGGGTCGGCACAATCGTGACCTTCTTCATCGGACTGATCTTCTTGGTCGGTGCGCTCTACGTGGCCCGCGGATTCGGGACGGCGACGCTCGCGTTAGTGGAGTGGACGACCCGCAAGCCGATCGAGCACCCCGAGTGGCTGGACGCCAGAGCCCGCACGGGCTTCCTCGGTTGGTTGCGTGCCGTGATCGGCAACGGCCACTACTGGCTGTACCTGCTGCACACCATGATCATCGACTTCATCGTCACCACGGTCACCTGGACACTCACGATCGTGTGGTTCTCGATAGCGCTGGGTGGTTCGACCCTGTGGTTCTGGGAGCGATTCATCCCCAATGAGAATCGAGGCAACGTCGCCGCCGACTGGCTTGCCGAGCGGCTCAACTCTCCACTCGACCCCGACCTGACCTTCACTCTGGTGAGTCTCGCTGTGGGCCTGGTGTTCCTCGCGACCCTGCCCCTTCTCACCCGCGGCCTCACGATGGTTCACTGGCTTGTCGCTCGCGGCGTGCTTGCCGCTTTCAAGTCGGATGCCCTGCGCAAGGAGGTCGCAACGCTCAGCGAGTCCCGTGGTGCCGCGATCTCCGCGGAGGGTCACTCGTTGCGCCGCCTGGAGCGCGACATCCACGACGGACCGCAGCAACGGTTGGTGCGCCTACAAATGGACCTCGCGGCGGCCGACCGCCAACTGGACGCCGACCCCGACAAGGCCCGGGGGCTCATCGCCGAGGCGATGCTGCAGTCGAAGGAAGCGCTCGAAGAACTCCGCGCGTTGTCGCGAGGCTTCGCGCCCCCCATCCTGCTCGACCGCGGTCTCGTCGCGGCACTCGAGTCGGCGGCGGTGCGCAGCACCATCCCGACCAGGGTCGTGAGCGAACTCCCCGCCGACGCGGCGATCCCTCAGGAGATCGAGCGCAACGCCTACTTCGTCGCCAGCGAAGCGCTGGCGAACGCCGCGAAGCATTCTGGCGCCACCGAGATCGAGGTGACGGTGTCGTTGACCGCGGTCTCACTCGATGTCGCCGTGCGCGACAACGGCGCTGGGGGAGCGGTAGCGACCCCCGGTCACGGTGTGGCAGGACTCGAGGAACGACTGCTCGGACTGGGCGGCACTCTCGATGTCGACAGCCCCGACGGTGGTCCGACCGTGATTACGGCTCACCTCCCCGTGCCGGCCTCCTAAACTGGGGCGCATGCTCCGTGTGGTGGTCGCCGACGATTCCGTCCTGCTTCGTGAAGGCCTAGTCCGGGTACTGATCGAAGCCGGGGTGGATATCGTCGGCTCCTACGGTGACGCCGACGCGCTGCTCGCAGAACTTGATGAGCTCCGACCCGATCTCATTGTTCTCGACGTGCGAATGCCTCCCGGGTATCGGGACGAGGGCGTGCGCGCGGCGATCACCGCGCGGGAGAAGCTGCCGACTGTAGGCATCCTGCTGCTGTCGCAGTACGTCGAAGTCGCGTACGCACAGGAACTGCTGTCGAGTGGCACGGGAGGAGTGGGTTACCTTCTCAAAGATCGGGTGGCATCCCTCGAACAGTTGCAGGATGCCGTGGACCGCATCGCGGCCGGGGGTACAGTGCTCGATCCCGAGGTTGTCGCCCAGCTGCTGGGTCGGCGACACAACCCGCTCGGCAGGCTCACTCCGCGCGAGCACGAAGTGATGGCGCTCATGGCCGAGGGTCGAACGAATGCCGCGATAGCTCAGAGCCTCGTGATCGGCACCGGCGCCGTCGAGAAGAACGTGACATCCATCTTTCAGAAGTTGGGCCTAGACGATTCGGGCACCGATCACCGCCGCGTGCTCGCCGTGCTGGCCTGGCTGCAGCGCTAGGGCCGGACTGCTGAGTGCCCGCGTGGCCTAGTAGTCGTGGCGCTGAGTGACCGAGCCGTCAGTGCTGTAGCCATATGCCGGGCGGATCTCGGGGCGCGGGTACTCAAGGTCAGTGGTCCACTTGTGACCGTCCCACCACCGAAGCATGTCCGAACCAGCGGGGTCGGGGTACCAACCGAATGGGGCGATCTCGAACTCGGTCTCAGTCATTGTCGACATGTCAGATCCTGCAGTGCCCTGCCGCGGGGCGATACGGGTGCGGCGGGTGGCCTACCGCTAGAAGCCATCGGGTGTTGCGGTGTCCTCACTGTAGAGGACAGCGCGTGTCCCCCGGCAGTCCCCAACTTGGGGGACTCCGGTCGCAACGCGAGTTCTACGACGCGAGCGCGTGCTGGATGTCGCGCGTCGTGTAACCGAATGCCGGGTGAACTTCGGCGCGCGGCGGCTCAAGGTCGTTGGTCCACGCCGTTCCGGTCCACCAGCGCAGCATCGCGGTGCCTCCGGGGTCCGGGTACCAGCCAAAGGGGGCGAGATCCTGTTCGTTCATTGGAAAATCCAACTGTGCCGACCGCGGGCGATTGGGGGAGCGGTCTGACCCACCGTTGGGGGTCAATTCGGGGACGGTGTCCTCACAATAGAGGACAAAACCTCAGGGGCGCGAGTCCCCCACTTGGGGGTCACGATTCGGCCGCTAGTATGGCGGTGTGAACATCATCGGATTCGTCGTGTCTCTCCTGTTTTTCGTGGGCGGTTTCTACGTCATGGGCTCCGCGTTCTCGTTCGACGCGTGGGCGGGACCGGTGTTCTTCGCCGGCATCATTTGCTGCAGCGTCGGCCTGTTCATCCCGGCTCACATCCTCAAGCGCATCGACGGCTAGGGATTCCTGCGCGATCGCTGATAGTTGCGGCCTGGCCGCGCTAAACGGGAATCCCACCCGGGCTTGCTTGGTTGCCACTGGTGGAGGAATCAGTGAGCAAAGTTTTCGAAGAGCTGGAGAACGACGACGGATCGGTCACTCGATACCGCAAGCACGTCAACGGCCGCGGCCGGGTCTCGGCCACCGCGACAGTGGATGCATCCGCCTACGTCGACCCGTCGGCCTACGTTGAGGACGGCGCGACAGTAGGTCGCGCCGCGCGCATTGGCGCCGGCAGTTGGGTGGAGAAGGACGCCGTCGTCGGCGCCGGAGCTGTCATCGGCAGTGCCGTCAGCGTCGGCGCCGAAGCCCAACTGGGAGCCGCAGTCAAGGTCGGCAGCCACGCCCGGATCGGGGCGGCAGCGCGCATCGCCGCGGGCGCTCTCATCCCGGGCGATGCGATCGTGCCCGATGGCGCGATCGTGACCGGAAAGTCGGGATACCAGCGCGCGGCGTAGCACGGCGTCAACCCAACGAGGCGGGTGAGCCGTCGAATGAGGAAGCCCCACCCGTGCGGGTGGGGCTTCCTTCATGAGAGGGGATGACGGGAATCGAACCCGCGTAGTCAGTTTGGAAGACTGAAGCTCTACCATTGAGCTACATCCCCACGGCCGGTCAAGCCGGTCGTTCGGCAGCAATCCTAACCCATCGCGGTCGCTGTCCCTTGCCGATTCGATGCGCCGGGCCGATACGATGCGGTAGTCCACAGCCGCACGACCACGAGGGAACCATGACCAAGCCGACCTTGTCCGAACGCCTGCGCTATTGGTTCGACAATTGGATGTCCCGCGGCACCCTCGCTCTCATGGCACTGCTCGGCATCGCAACGGTCATCCTCGTGCTCGTCGTCGGCATCGTGGTGTGGGTGTTCCGCCAGACCCCAGACGACAACCCGGAACTGAGCTTTGGCGACATTCTGTGGGGCAACCTCATGCGAACCCTCGACCCGGGCACCATGGGCGGCGACGCGGGGTGGGGTTTCCGCATCTTCATGCTCGTCATCACGATCGGCGGTCTGATCATCGTCGCGAGCCTGATCGGCATCATCTCGGGGGCGTTCGACTCGAAGGTCGAGGAGCTGCGCAAGGGTCGCTCCAAGGTGCTGGAGAAAGACCACACACTCATCCTGGGCTGGAACTCCAAGGTGTTCCCGATCGTCAGCGAAATCTGTATCGCCAACGAGTCGCGTCGCCGTCCCGTGATCGTGGTGCTCGCCGACCGTGACAAGGTCGAGATGGAAGACGATTTGCGAGCCCACGTGGGCACGATCGGTCGCACGAAGATCATCTGCCGCACCGGCGACCCGATGAACCTCACCGACCTCGAGATCGCGAACCCTGCGACATCCCGCAGCATCATCATTCTCGCCAGCGATGGCAGCCCCGACCCGGACGCCGACGCCATCAAGACGGCACTCGCGCTCACCAACAACCCGCATCGTCGAGCCGAGCCGTACCACATCGTGGCCGAGCTGACCGATCCGGCGAATCGCGAAGCGGCGACCCTCGTTGGGCGAGACGAGGCGCACTGGGTCATCGGGTCCGACCTCATCGGCCGCATCACGGTGCAGAGCTGTCGCCAGAGCGGCTTGAGCGTCGTCTACTCCGAGCTGCTCGATTTCGACGGGGACGAGATCTACCTCACCGAGCAGCCCAGCCTGTACGGAAAGACCTATTTCGAGACCCAGCTCGCGTTCGTGGACTCCGCGGTGATGGGGATCGCCTCGGGCGGCGCCGTGCAGGTAAACCCGCCCGCAGAGACCATCTATTCGAGCGGTGACCAGCTGATCGTCATTGCCGAAGACGACAGCACGATCAAGCTGGCGACCCCCGGTGTTCCGGATGCCGCGGCCATAAGCATCTCGTCGGTGCCCCCGCTGAGTCCCGAACGAACCCTCGTGCTCGGGTACAACGCGGGACTGACCCGAATCCTCGACGAGCTGGACGACTACGTCGCCGCAGGTTCCTCTGTCACGGTGGTGGCCGATGTCGATCGCCCGGACTTCCCGAGTCTCACGAACCTTGCCGTGGAATTCCGCTCGGGGGATGCCACGAACCGCGCGATGCTCGATTCCCTCGACGTGAGCGTGTTCGACCACATCATCGTGCTCGCCTACAAAGACGGCATGGACGCGCAGCGCTCGGATGGCAAGACCCTGATCACGCTGCTCCAGCTGCGTGACATGGCAGAGCAGGCGGGAATCGAGCTCAACATCGTCAGCGAGATGCTCGACGACCGAAATCGTGAGCTCGCCGAAGTCACCGACGCCGACGACTTCATCGTTAGCGACCAGCTCATTAGTCGCGTGCTCTCCCAGGTCTCGGAGAACAAGACGCTCATCAAGGTCTTCGACAGCCTCTTCACGAGCGCCGGATCTGAGATCTACCTCTACCCGGTTGACCAGTATTTGCTGCCCGAAGCGGTCGTCAACTTCTACACCGTGCTCGAGGCCGCGCGGCGCCGCGGCGAGACCGCAATCGGCTTCCGCAGTGCCGATCACGCCCACCGAGCCGACAGCGAATACGGCATAGTTCTCAACCCGAACAAGGCCGAGAGCGTCGCGTTCTCGGCCGGCGACCAGATCATTGTGCTCGCGGAGGGGTAACATGGCCGAGGCACATTTTCCGGAGTGGCGCATTCGCTCCGGCGCTGGCGTCGCGGAATCGCTGACGCGATTCCTTTAGCTCCAGCGCACGGGGCGTAGCTCAGCTTGGTAGAGCGCTCGGTTTGGGACCGAGAGGTCGCAGGTTCGAATCCTGTCGCCCCGACACGTACTATCCACCCACGAATCACACGATCCAGGAGAACCACAGCGTGAAGACGACCGTCGAGAAGCTGAGCCCCACCCGCGTCAAGCTCAACATTTCTGTCACCCCTGAAGAGTTGAAGCCGAGCATCACCCACGCGTACGAGCACATCGGCTCGCAGGTGAACATTCCGGGGTTCCGCAAGGGCAAGATTCCGCCGCAGCTCATCGATCAGCGCGTCGGTCGCGAAGAGGTACTCAATCACGCGGTCAGCGACGGGCTCGACAAGTTCTTCCGCCAGGCGGTCACCGAGGAGAAGATTCGCGTTCTCGGTCGCCCCGAGGCCGACGTGAAGACGTGGCCCGAGGTCAAAGACTTCAGCGGCGACCTTGAGATCACCGTCGAGGTCGACGTGCGCCCCGAGTTCGCGCTGCCCAAGTACGACGCTCTCAAGCTCACCGTCGACTCCGTCGAGGTCTCCGCGGATGACGTCAAAGACGAACTGGACAACCTGCGCAGCCGTTTCGGCACGCTCGTGACCGTCGACCGCCCCGCCAAGTCGGGCGACTTCGCTCAGCTCGACCTCGTCGCCAAGATCGGCGAAGAAGAGGTCGACTCGGCCACCAGCATCTCCTACGAGGTCGGGTCCGGCGAGCTCATCGAGGGCATCGACGAAGCACTGGACAGCCTCAGCGCCGGCGAGTCGACGACCTTCGAGTCCGTGCTGCTCGGTGGCGACCACGAGGGCGAGACCGCTCTGATCAGCGTCTCCCTGCTCGCGGTCAAGGAGCGCGAGCTTCCCGAGGCCGACGACGACTTCGCCCAGATCGCGAGCCAGTTCGACACCATCAAGGAACTGAAGGCCGACATCAAGACCCAGGTCGAGAAGTCGAAGTCCTTCGGTCAGGGCGCCCAGGCGCGCGATCAGATCGTCGACGAGCTGCTCAAGCTTGTCGAGATCCCGATCCCGGCAAAGCTCGTCGAAGACGAGGTGCACCGTCACCTCGAGAACGAGAACCGTCTTGAGGACGACGCGCACCGCGCCGAGGTTGTCATCTCCAGCGAGAAGACGTTCCGCTCACAGATCCTGCTCGACTCGATCGTCGAGGCCGAGGAGATCAAGGTCAGTCAGGACGAGCTCACCAGCTACCTCGTGCAGGGCGCTGCCCAGTACGGCATGGAGCCGGGCGAGTTCATCCAGGTTCTGGACAAGAACGGTCAGATTCCCGGAATGATCGCGGAGGTCGCTCGCTCAAAGGCGCTCGCCACCGTGCTCGGCAAGGCGAAGGTCGTTGACTCCAAGGGCAAGGCCGTCGATGTCTCCGCGTTTGCCGCGGCCGTCACGGGTGGCGAAGGCGGCGACTTCGTGGAGGCCTCAGCGGGCGACCACGACGACCACGCCGGGCACAACCACTAGATCACGCCGGACGGTGAGCTAGACGAGCGGTCAGGACGCGACGCGAACCTCGCGTGACGCTGCTGCGGTAGCGCAGTCGTGGGCCTGTTCCCACGCGAATGCGAGGAACGAGCTCGTCTCAATGGGACCGCTCTCGCCGCAGTCGGCGCAGAACGGCTCGTACGCGATCAGTTCGCGAATGTCGATGTCTGCCATGCCCCCATGGTCACCCCGACCCCCGACATTCGTCGGGATGCCACGCTGACTTAGTCGCGCGCCGCCAACTCGATCGCGTAGCTGCGCACCGACGCCGAGTACACCGGCAGGTAGTCAGCGAGAGCTGCGAGGGCGACGGATGCCGCGTCCCGCTCGTCCCCGCGGCTGGCGAGCGCGAGCGCCAGGAACGCGGCGCCGGGCCCGGTCCACTCGTCGTCGGGATGCTCGGCGAGCAGGCGCTCGAGCACAGACACGCTCTCGTCCACCTTGCCGAGGTTGCGCAGGGTGCTGGCGAGCTGGATCGTTGCGCGGGGGAGTGTTGCGGCATCCAGTCCCAATTCGATCGCGCGCCGGTAGAGCGGCTCGGCCTCGGATTCGAGGCCCGCGTAGTCGCGAGCGGACGCCGCCTCGAAGACCGCGGCCGCTGTCGTCCGGTTCGCGTTCGGCGACCAGAGCGTCGATCGCCGCGACCACATCGAGGTCGGCGAGCTCGGCGGCGGTCGCCCACACGGCGCTCACGCGCGTGTACCAGTCATCGCTCACGCCACCCACGATAGACGCGCCGCTCTGCCCACGGCGAACAGAGCCAATCCGTCTCGCGCGCTCGGCTAGATTCGATGCAAGCGATAACTGAAACGGAGCGCAAACAATGGCCCAACCGGCATTGGTCTCGAGCATCTTCGACCAACTCCTGCAGGACCGCATCATCTGGCTTGGCTCAGAGGTGCGAGACGAGAACGCCAACGAGATCTGCGCCAAGATCCTGCTGCTTGCGGCCGAGGACTCGAAGCGTGACATCTTCCTCTACGTCAACTCGCCCGGTGGCTCGATCACCGCGGGCATGGCGATCTACGACACGATGAAGTTCGTGCCGAACGACATCGTCACCGTGGGCATCGGCCTCGCGGCATCCATGGGACAGTTCCTGCTGTCGTCTGGTACCAAGGGCAAGCGCTACATCACCCCCAACGCGCGCGTTCTCATGCACCAGCCGTCCGGCGGCTTCGGTGGTACCGCCGCTGACATCCAGACCCAGGCCGGTGTCATCCTCGACATGAAGAAGCGGATGGCGGAGATCACCTCCGAGCAGACCGGCAAGAGCGTCGAACAGATTCTCATCGACAACGACCGCGACAACTGGTTCACCGCCGAAGAGGCGCTCGAGTACGGATTCGTCGATCACCTGCGCACCTTTGCCTCGGATGTTGTCGGTGGCGGCGGAACTACTACCCCCAAGAAGGACTGACCATGAATGACTTCACTCTGGGCTCCGCTCAGGCTCGGCCCACGGGCGAGGCGCGCTACATCCTGCCGACGTTCGAAGAGCGCACCGCCTACGGCTACAAGCGTCAGGACCCGTACGCGAAGCTCTTCGAGGACCGCATCATCTTCCTCGGCGTGCAAATCGACGACGCCTCGGCGGATGACGTCATGGCACAGCTTCTCGTGCTCGAGAGCCAGGATCCCGACCGCGACATCGTCATGTACATCAACTCGCCCGGTGGATCGTTCACCGCGATGACGGCGATCTACGACACGATGCAGTACATCCGTCCGCACATCCAGACGGTCGTTCTGGGTCAGGCGGCGTCTGCGGCCGCGGTCATCACCGCGGGCGGCACGGCGGGAAAGCGCTTGGCGCTGCCTAACGCGCGCATCCTCATCCATCAGCCCGCCGGTGGGTCGGAGGGCTCGAGCCAGGCCTCGGACATCGAGATTCAGGCGCGCGAGATCAACCGCATGCGCGAGTGGCTCGAGGAGACGCTGTCGAAGCACTCCAACCGCACGGCGGAGCAGGTGCACAAAGACATCGACCGCGACAAGATCCTGAGCGCCGAAGAGGCCGTCGAGTACGGACTCATCGACCAGGTGCTGACCAGCCGAAAGAACCTTCCGGCCGCGATCACCAAGTAGCTCACCGCACAACGCAGAAGGGCCGCCCCCGCGAGGAGGCGGCCCTTCGTCGTTGTTGCCGGTCTAGGCGGATGTCTTCCTGGCCCGGCGCCCCAGCAGCAGCACCGTGGCCACTGCCGCGCCCAGCACCGCGGCGATGATTCCACCGATCAGCACCACTCCGCCGAGATCGGCGTCGGCGTGTTCCTCGACCGCGATTGGCGTTGCGGTTGCGGTGGGCTGCGGTTCGGCAGTCGCCGTGGCAGTCGGCGTCGGTACCGCTTCGCCACACACGGGTGGCGTCGCAGAGCCCGCACTGGTTTGTGCGGCATCCGCCGGCTGCCAGGTGAATGCGAGTTCACCGGAGACCGGGTGGCCGTCTTCGGAGACGACCTGCCAGATCAACCTGTAGTCGCCGCTCTGACCGAGGGTCGCGCCGGTCGACAGGGTCGCGTCCGACACGCTGAGGCATCCGTCCCCGTAGTAGAGGCCGGATGCGTCGACCACCTGGAGCGCGAAGCCGTCGGCCCCACCCGTGAGGTCGAGCAGCTTTTCGTTGGTCGTGACCGAAAACGCGTCTGGGAGCTCGGTGACGATGCTCCCTTCGGCGGGGGTGGATTCGACGAGGTAGCTGTGTGCCTGCGCCGGTGCCGCGGTCGTGACGGCGAGGGCCGTGACGGCGAGGGCCGCGAGGGCGAGGGTTGCACGCCTGACTGATGTGTTACTCATTGTGTTCCTTCTGACTGTGGTCGCCATGGCGACGGAGTGTGTGGGCCGCCGCGCTGCGCGGCGGTGGGCGAGCGCCCGGTGGGTCTGATCCGCGCGACTACGCGGCGACGATTGCCGGAGGTCCACGGCGCCGCAAGGGCGACAACGCGACCGACAGAGCCAGCGGGCTGAACAACCGTGGCACGGGCGCCGCGCGGCGAACGGGGGTGTGCTGAACGGGCACGAGCGCCGTGACGAGCCGCACGACAAGCATCCGAGTCGTCGACAGGATTCCCCAGAACGCGACTTCGCCGTTGCGGAACGCGATCACGGTGATGGCTCCCGCGATTGCGTGTGCAATCCACATGCTTGAGTGGGCGTGCGTGACGAATGCGTCGACCTCGAAGGATCCGTGTGCGTGGGCCGCGGCGATCGGCGCACCCATGCCGCCAAACACGGAGTGGAACAGAGCCTGACTCACACCCACGCCGACGCCGAGGCGCCACAGTGAAATGGTTCGGCCGGCGATCACCGTGCAGATCATCCCGGCGAAGACAAGCGCGACGGCGAGACCGAACGGCGTCGGGGCGGGGCCGCCTGCCAGCATGTGGGATGCCGCGGCCGCGGCGATCGCGAACGTTGCGGCGGCCCAGCCGCGCGCTACCCGCGCCCACCTCGTGGTCATCGTTCCGTCGCAATCCTCATCGGCTTTCAGTATCCCTCACTCTTCGGAGCGCTCCCTCTGAGCGCTCGTTCCTCGCCGTTGGGTGCTGCGGCGCGCCGACACGTCAGCAGCCGGGGTACGCGGCTGCGTCGCTAGATCGGGTTAGGCTCTAAATGCGCACGTGCCGCGTGCTCTGAACAGGGGAAGAGGTACCGCTCATGGCTCGGATTGGCGAAAGCGCCGACCTCCTGAAGTGTTCCTTCTGTGGCAAGAGCCAGAAGCAGGTGCAGCAGCTCATTGCTGGCCCCGGGGTCTACATCTGCGACGAGTGCGTCGAACTGTGCAACGAGATCATCGAAGAACGTCTGGCCGAGGCCGGCGAAGAGGTGTCGAGCGAGTTCGACCTGCCCAAGCCGCGCGAGATCTACGCCTTCCTCGAGGAGTACGTCATCGGGCAGGAGGCCGCCAAGCGCGCCCTGTCGGTAGCCGTCTACAACCACTACAAGCGAATTCGTGCTCGCAACACGATCACGTCGGCGGATGCGGTCATCGACGACGTTGAGATCGCCAAGAGCAACATCCTGCTGATCGGTCCGACCGGCTGCGGCAAGACGTATCTCGCCCAGACTCTCGCCAAGCGACTCAACGTGCCGTTCGCGGTCGCGGATGCCACGGCGCTCACCGAGGCCGGCTACGTCGGCGAAGACGTCGAGAACATTCTTCTCAAGCTGATCCAGGCCGCGGACTACGACGTCAAGCGCGCCGAGACCGGCATCATCTACATCGACGAGATCGACAAGATCGCCCGCAAGGCCGAGAACCCGTCGATCACCCGTGACGTGTCGGGGGAGGGCGTGCAGCAGGCGCTGCTCAAGATTCTCGAGGGCACCGTCGCGTCTGTTCCGCCGCAGGGCGGGCGCAAGCATCCCCACCAGGAGTTCATTCAGGTCGACACGACCAACGTTCTCTTCATCGTCGCTGGCGCGTTCGCCGGTCTCGACGAGATCATCTCGCAGCGCGCAGGCAAGAAGGGCATCGGCTTCGGCGCCCCGCTGCACACCAAGGGCGACGACGTTAACCTGTTCAGCGAGGTGCTGCCAGAAGACTTGCACAAGTTCGGTCTCATCCCCGAGTTCATCGGCCGGCTTCCCGTCGTCGCGACTGTCACGCAGCTTGATCAGGTCGCGCTCATGGACATTCTCACGACACCGCGTAACGCGCTCGTGCGCCAGTACCAGCGCATGTTCGAGATCGACGGGGTCGAGCTCGAGTTTGAGCATGACGCCCTCGAGTCGATTGCCGACCTCGCCGTGCTGCGCCAGACCGGCGCTCGCGGTCTCCGCGCCATCATGGAAGAGGTTCTCGGGCCGATCATGTTCGATGTGCCGTCCGACGATCAGGTCGCTCGCGTAATCGTCACGAAGGCGGCAGTGCTCGAGAACGCCGCCCCCACGATCGTGCCGCGCAAGGCGCCGCGCGTGGAGAAGTCCGCCTAACCTGACGCACTAGTTCGCCGCCTCGCGGCTGTGTGAGTCGTCGCCTCGTCGCAACCCTTCCCGGGGATTGCGTCCGGGTGTGCCGTCGCGCCCGAACTGTTTCGTGCGCCGCCGTCGCCTCTGTACGCCCCTTGACGCGCACGACGACTTCGTTCTATTGTTTATTTAGCACTAAACAAAGGGACAACCAATGACGCCTCGCCCAGCAGCTCGCACCGATGTCAATCGGTCCGCAATACTGGCGCACCTAGGCGCTCACGGCTCGGCATCCCGCGCCGACCTAGCCCGTGCCCTCAACGTCTCGCCCGCTCTCATGACGTCGCTGACGAAAGATCTGCTCGCCGACGGACTGCTCGTCGAACTGGAGCATTCGCCTTCGCAGGGCGGGCGACCGGCACGGATGCTCGGACTCGTCTCATCCGCCGGTCGGGCCATTGGCGTCAAGGTAGTGGCCGACCACGTCGCCTTCGTCGAGGTCGGAATCGACGGCTTCGTGCGCCGCTCGGCGATCGAACCATTTACGGCCTCCGCCAGCACGATGCTCGCCGACCTCGCGACACTGCTGCGCCGTTTCATCGCCGGGGGAAGCAATGAGCCCCTCCTCGGCATCGGTGTCGGCGTTCCCGGCAGCGTCGATGCGCAGGGCAGTGGTCAAGTCGACTCCACCCAACTCGGCTGGCAGCAGGTGCCGATTGGCGCGTCGCTGCGTCGAGAATTCGCCCTACCGGTGCTCGTCGAGAACAACGTCAACGCACTCGCGATGGCGGAGCGGTTGTACGGCGTCGGACGCCAGCACGACAACTTCCTCGTGGTCACAATCGGAACCGGTGTTGGGGCCGGCATCGTCGTCGACGGCGCTGTATTGCGCGGATTTGCCGGTGGTGCGGGTGAGATCGGTCACCTCCCCGTGGACGAAAACGGGCCGCTGTGCAGCTGCGGTAACCGCGGCTGCCTCGAGACTTACATCGGTGAGGCCGCGCTAGTCGGCGAGGCCCAGCGCCGCGGGGTCATCGGTAGTGCGAGCGGGATGGCCGCGTTGCGCGCCGCCGCCGACTCCGAGAACCCAGAGGCCACCAAGATCTTCAGCGAGGCCGGTCATCGACTCGGTCGCGCGCTTGCCGGCATCATCCAGACCCTCGATCCCGAGATTGTCATCGTGCTCGGCGAGGGAACCGCGGCGTGGACCCATTGGTCGTACGGGTTCGAGCCCGCGCTCCGCTCGGCACTGATGCCGGGTCGTCGAGGCATCGGAGTTGCCGTCGAGACGTGGCAGGACGAGAGCTGGGCGCAGGGCGCCGCGGCGATCGTGCTCGCGACACCATTCGACTCCGAGGGAGTCGCAGGCGACCAGGGTCGCCTCGTGCGCGCACGCCTGGTCGAGCAGTCTGCCCGACAGGGCGACGACGCGTGACTCTCTCTCATACGCCGACTTCGCTCCTGGACCGCGACGGGCCGCCCGTCGTGACTCGTCCCGTTCGACGGGCCACGCCGGCAATACGCACCAAGTACGCGCTCACCGTGCTCGCTTTTCTGCTGCCCAGCGCCATCCCGCTCACCCTGTTCGTGCTGGTGCCCATGGTGTCAGCGGGCTGGGTGAGCCTCACCGAGTGGAACCTCATCTCGCCGCAGGTGTTCGTGGGATTCGACAACTACGTCAATCTCATCAACGACCCGACCACGGCCGCGGTGTTCCTGCACACCGTCACCTACATCGGCGGGTATCTGCCGCTCGTCTACATCGGTGGCCTTGCACTTGCCCTTGGCCTCAACACGGCGCTCAAGGGTCGATCCCTCCTGCGGGGAATCTACTTTCTCCCCGTGGTCACGAGCTGGATCGTTGTGGCTCTGGTCTGGCGCTGGTTGCTGAATCCCAGCAACGGTGTAGTGAACACGGTTCTCGGATTCTTCGGAATCGCTGGCCCGGGATGGTGGACTGATCCCGCCTGGGCGATGCCGTCGATCATTCTCGCCTCGGCGTGGAAAGACCTGGGATTTGTCATGGTCATCCTGCTCGCGGGCCTTCAAGCCATTTCGCCCGACCTGTACGACGCCGCCAAAGTGGACGGGGCAGGGTGGTGGCGACGGCTCTGGAGCATCACCATCCCGATGCTCTCGCCGTCCACGTTCTTCGTCTTTGTCATCTCGCTGATCAACGGGTTCCAGGTCTTCGATCAGGTCTACGCAATGACCGGCGGTGGACCGAACGGAGCAAGCGAGGTCGTCGTGCTTCGCATCTACGACCTGACGTTCCGGTACGGGCAGGCGGGGGAGGCATCCGCACTGAGTTGGATGCTGTTCATCGTCGTACTCGCCATCACCCTGATTCAGGTGCGCGGCCAGAAGAGGTGGGTCAACTATGGCTAACGCAAGCGTGTCGGCTCCCGCGAGGCGGATGCCCGGCAAGACGCTGGCGGGCTGGATTCTGCTTCACGTCGTCATCGTGATCGGTGCCGCCGTGATGTTCTTCCCGTTCCTGTGGACCCTTGTCACGTCGATCAGCCCGGGTGCCGGTCTCACGGTCGCGCCCGCGCTGATCCCCGAGAACCCGTCGCTCGAGGCGTACGGGAGACTCTTCGCAGAGCTGCCGTTCCTGCGGATCGTTGGCAACTCGATGTTCTTGGCGATCGTGACAACGGTGGTGCAGCTGTTCACCAGTGCGACGGCCGGATATGCCTTCAGCCGCTTGCCGTTCCGCGGTCGAGGCGCCGTCTTCGCCGTCTATCTGGCGACGATGATGATCCCGCTGCAGGTGCTCATCGTTCCGCTGTTCGTCGAGCTCAAGGCCTTCGGTCTGCTCAACACCTACTTGGGTGCGCTGTTGCCGACCTTCGCGAGCGTGTTTGGCATCTTCCTGCTGCGGCAGGCGATCAATCAGGTTCCGCGCGAACTCGACGAGGCCGCGACGCTCGACGGGGCGGGGCATTTCCGGATCTTCTTCTCGGTCGTTCTCCCGAACATCCGTCCTGCGCTTGCCACGCTGACCGTCTTCGCTTTCATGGGCAGCTGGAACAGCTTCCTTTGGCCCCTCGTCGTGCTGCGCAAGCCCGACCTTCAGACCCTGCCGATTGCCCTAGCCGGCCTGCAGGGGCAGTACACCACCGAGTGGGACATCATCATGGCCGGCTCAGTCGTGAGCATCTTGCCGATGCTCGCGCTCTACATCTTCGCCCAGAAGTACATCATTCAGGGCGTCGCCAGCTCCGGGATCAAGTGATCTCTGAGTACGGAATGTCACAGCACCACCTCACCTATCAAAGGAGATACAGCACCATGAATCGCAAACTTCTGTCACTCTTTGCCATCGCGGGCGCTTCTGCGCTTGTGATGACGGGATGCGCCGCGACCCCCGCCGAGGAGGGGCCGGTCACGATCAGCTACACGAACTTCATCTCCAACGACGGCAACGAGGACAACCTCCAGACCATCGTCGATGCCTTCGAGGCAGAGAACCCCGACATCACCGTCGACGTGACGACGCTGCCGTACGGCGACTACGGAACTGCGCTGCAGACCGACCTCGCCGCCGGAACCGTTTCAGACGTCTTCGACATCGAGTTCTCGAACTACGCGTCGTACCAGGCCAACGGGGTGCTCGCGCCTCTCGAGGTCGCCGACGCCGCGGCGTACCGGCCGTCGCTGCTCGAGGCCTACTCGACCGACGGAACGTCGTACGCGCTCCCGAGCTCGTTCTCGGCTGTCGTCTTGTACTACAACAAGGACCTGTTCGACGCGGCCGGGCTCGACTACCCGACCAACGACTGGACCTGGGCCGATGAGGATGCTGCAGCAACAGCCCTCACCGACCAGGCCGCTGGCGTCTGGGGCGACCACCAGCCGGTGAGCTTCTACGAGTACTACAAGGCTCTCGCTCAGAACGGCGGGGACTTCCTCAACGCCGACGGCACCGCGGTCGCGTTCAACACCCCTGAGGGCGTTGAAGCTGCCGAGTGGCTGGTAGGCAAGAGCGGTCGCACCATGCCGACCATCGAGCAGGGACAGGGCACGCCCGACTTCGACACCAACCTGTTCAAGGACGGCAAGCTCGGCATGCTGCACACCGGCATCTGGGTATTCGGCGCGGTAGCCGACGTGCCGTTCGGCTGGGACATCGCGGTCGAGCCCGGCAACAGCACTCAGGCCAGCGCGGTCTTCTCCAACGCGGTCGGCGTCTCGGCGACCTCGGAGCACATCGCGGCGGCCACCAAGTGGGCCGAATTCCTGACCTCGTCGACCACCATGGTCGACGCGCGACTGGACTCCGGCTGGGAGCTGCCGCCCATCTCCGATGAGGCCAAGCTCGCCACCTACCTCGACAAGACCGACCCGGCCAACCGCCAGGCCGTGTTCGACTCCCTCGACGGAATCGCGCTGCCGCCGGTTGTGGCGAAGGGCCAGTCCGAGATGCAAGACATCATGGGCGAGGAGCTCGTCGAGGCTCAGGCCGGTCGCAAGACCGTGCAGGAGGCGCTCGACAGCGCCGAGGCACGAATCAACGCCGTCATCGGCTAACTAGTGTTACCGGGGTTCCGGGGTCGCCTCACGGGCGGTTCCGGAACCCCACCCATGACTGCGCCATTCGCGCGAACCAAGGAGATTTACCCATGACCACCGCCAGGCGCGAGTTCAGCGTGACTCAGCTCGCCGACATCGCCGGCAGTAGCGCCAGACTCATCCAGTCGTTTCAGGATGCCTCGGGCGCGTACCCCGCGAGTCCCACTTTCTCGGCCTATCGCGGATACAGCTGGTTTCGAGACGGTGCCTTCATCGCCGACGGGATGTCAGCGTACGGCGAGGTCGAGTCGGCTGGGCGGTTCCACGACTGGTGCTCGGGCATCCTCGTCGACCGACGGGACCAGATAGCTCGAATTGTCGCCGCGGCAGCGGCAGGAACACCTGTACCCGATGCCGAGATGTTGCCGACTCGCTTCACTCTCGCCGGCGACGAGGGCGACGACGACTGGTGGGACTTCCAACTTGACGGCTACGGCACGTGGGCTTGGGCCGTGGTAGAACACGTCCGCCGTCACACACTCTCGATTGAGCCGTGGCGCGAAGCGCTCGAACTTGCCTCCGACTATCTGATGAGTTCGTGGCAACGCCCCTGTTTCGACTGGTGGGAGGAACGCACCGAAGAGGTGCACGTGTCCACTCTCGGCTGCATTTCGGCCGGACTCCGCGCTGCAGCGGAGCACCTTGACTCCGACCGCGCGACCCGCGCACTGGCGGTGGTGACCGAGATCGACGCGCTCGTTCGGCAGCGTGGAGTTGTCGATGGTCACCTGACCAAGTGGTTGGGGAGCGTCGAGGTGGACGCCAGTCTGCTCTGTCTGGTTGCCCCCTTGAACGTTTTTCCCGTCTCTGACGCGATCGGCGCAGCGACGATTGCGCGCATCGACGAACAGTTGAACTTTGACGGTGGCGTTCACCGCTACCTCGCAGACACTTTCTTCGGCGGCGGACAGTGGCCGTTGCTCAGCTGCATGCTGGGCCTAGCTCTGTCGGCGAGCGGTGACCGAGATCGCGCACTCGACCAGCTTCGCTTCGCGGCATCCACGGTCACCGAGCTTGGTGAGATGCCCGAACAGGTCGGCAATCACCTGCTGTTTCCCGACCGGGAGCAGGAGTGGATCGATCGCTGGGGCACCGTTGCGACACCGTTGCTGTGGTCTCATGGAATGTACCTGCGCCTGGCATCCGAGCTGGCAACCGAACTGGGGGGCCCACGATGATTCGCCACCGCCCGTTGGGCTCCGGTCACCCGTACTCGGTCGACACCGAGCAGCGTCACCCTGTCGTTCCGGTCGCGGGTGAGCCGGTCACTCTGGGTGTTCGATCATCTACTGGTATTCGGGATGTCGCGCTCGAGTTCAGCATCAACGGTGGCGCCCTAGAGACGCGGCGGCTCTCGCCCGCGGCTCGCCAGTCGCGTGGACAAGCCGTCGATGGCGGTCACCTCGCGTCGGCGCAGGCGCGCCTCGCGCGTGCGGCGACCGGCTGGGCAGTGACCCTCGACGATCTCACCGTGGGCGACCACTACCGCTATCGGTTCACCTCACCTACGCAGGGCACGCGATGGTTCGACTTTCGCGTTGCCGGGTGGCGGGCATCCGATCGAACGGTTACCGGGGCGGTGCCCGGCTCCGTCAGCGAGTTGACCGATGGCGAGCAGACCCACCGAGTGCGCTTCGCCCTCCCGCTGGCGGCCGGTGAGCACGTGACCGGCTTCGGGGAGCGCTTCGATGCGCTCGATCACCGGGGTGCGAGCCTCGACTCGATCGTCTTCGAGCAGTACAAGAATCAGGGCGCCGAGCGGAAGACCTACTTGCCGATGCCCTTCGCGCACGTCGTGGGCGGCTCGGGATGGGGCTTTCACGTGCGCACATCGCGTCGGGTGTGGTTCGACATCGGCCAGTCACAGAACGATCGGCTCTGGGTCGAGGTAGAGACGGGCCCCGGCGGTGCGGTCGACGTCGCCCTGTACACGGGAACGCCGACCGAGGTGCTCGACGCATTCCTCTCCGAGGTGGGTCGCGCTCGCGAGCTACCCGAGTGGGTCTTCCGGCTCTGGGCCAGCGGCAACGAGTGGAACACGCAGGCCGAAGTCATGCGTCAGGTCGACGCGCATCGCGACTACGACATCCCTGTCGGGTCGGTGGTGATCGAAGCGTGGAGCGACGAGAGCACGTTCACGATCTGGCGGGATGCACAGTACACGGTGCGCCAAGACGGCTCTCCCGCATCCCTCAGCGACTTCACTTTCCCGGCCGATGGCGCGTGGCCGGATCCCAAGGGGATGGTCGACGAACTCCACGACCGAGACATCCGTCTGCACCTGTGGCAGATTCCGTTGATCAAGACCCGGCCTCATCCGCGGGGCCAGGTCGCCGCAGACGCCGCAGCCGCGGTGCGCGAGAACGTGCTCGTGCAGGAGGTGGCCCCCGACGGGAGCTTGCGACCGTACCGTAACCGCGGGTGGTGGTTCCCGCTCGGGCTCATGCCCGATCTTGGCGACGAACGCGCCGCTCGCTGGTGGACCGACAAGCGCCGCTACCTCGTCGAGGAGCTCGGAATCGATGGTTTCAAGACCGACGGCGGCGAGCACGCCTGGGGTAGTGACGTGCGCTACCTCGACGGCACTCACGGCGACGAGGGCAACAGCGTGTTCCCGGTGCACTACGCCAAGGCATACGGCGACCTGCTGGAGTCGGCAGGCAAGGCTCCCGTCACATTCAGCCGGGCGGGATTCACCGGCAGCCAGGCGCACGGCGCGTTCTGGGCCGGCGACGAGAATTCCACCTGGGAGGCGTTCCGGTGGTCGATGTTCGCGGGCCTCAACGCGGCCTCCAGCGGCGTCGTCTACTGGGGCTGGGACTTCGCCGGATTCTCGGGAGACGTACCCACCGCAGAGCTGTACCTGCGCTCCGCCGCCGCGGCCACGTTCGTTCCGATCATGCAGTACCACTCTGAGTTCAATCACCACCGCACGCCGTCCCGCGACCGCACGCCGTGGAACATTGCCGAACAGACTGGCGACGACAGCGTCATCGAGGTGTTCCGACGCTTCTCGCACCTGCGCGAGCGGCTCGTGCCGTACCTCGCCGAGTCCACGCGGGAGAGCATCGCGACGGGATCCCCGCTCATGCGACCCCTGTACTTCGATCACCCGAGCGACGACGAAGTCTGGGCGCACCCCCTGCAGTGGATGCTCGGACCCGACTTGCTCGTCGCGCCAGTGCTCGCACCCGACAGCACGAGCTGGAATGTCTACCTGCCCGCGGGCGAGTGGGTAGACGTGTTCACGGGTGCGACTTACAGCGGAGAGTCTGTCATCACGCGTGACGTGCCCATCGATGAGCTGCCGGTCTACTGCCGCGCGCAAGCGTGGCCGAGCATGAAGGCGGTCTTCGCCCCATAGGCTTGACGCATCGAACGAACATCCATTCTCCAGCCGATTTCGGCCGGGTTTGTCGCTGCCATTTCGGGGTTCGCGAGTTCGTTCGTTCTTGTGATCGCCGGGCTTCAGGCAGTCGGCGCGTCATCGGCTCAAGCATCGTCGGGGTTGTTCGCAATCTGTCTCACCGTCGCCGTCGTCAACGTGGTGGCGGCCCTGTGGTTGCGCATCCCGCTCGCCTTCGCCTGGTCGACCCCGGGCGCGGCAGTTCTGCTCGCCTCGGCAACGCCGGGACTGAGATTCTCGGATGCCGTCGGTGCCTTCGTAGTCTCGGCGGTACTCATGGTGTTGGCGGGCCTGTGGCCCGCGCTGGGGCGCGCCATCGTTCGGATTCCGCGGCCCCTAGCGAGCGCCCTCCTCGCCGGGGTCTTGCTGCCGATCTGCCTCGCACCGGTGCAGGCCGTCGCGACGCTTCCTCAGTACGGCGTGCCGATCGTGCTTACCTGGCTGATCCTGTACCGGCTCGCCCCGCGTTGGGCGGTTCCCGCGGCGATGGTCGTCGCGGTCATCGCGATCCTGATCGCGGCCGGCACCGAGTGGATCGGCACCGTCTCTGTGGCGCCGCAACTCACCTTCGTCGTACCCACTTTTGACTTCTTCACGATTCTGAGTGTCGGTTTGCCGCTCTTCGTCGTGACCATGGCGGGCCAGAATGTGCCCGGCTTCGTCGTCATGTCGACGTACGGCTATCGGGCGCCACCCCGGTTCGCGCTGGTCGCATCGGGTATCGGTACGTCGGCCGCCGCCGTGTTCGGTGGCCACGCCATGAACCTCGGGGCGATCACAGCCGCGATCATGGCGAGCCCCGAGTCGCACCCCGATCCGTCTCGACGGTGGATCGCGACCCTGACCAACGGCCTGCTCTACATTCCACTGGGGTTGGGTGCCGGCCTCGCCGCCGCTCTGATCGGTGTTGCGCCTTCGATTCTCGTCACCGCTGTTGCCGGGCTGGCGGTGCTCGGCGCACTCATCACGAGCATCGTCAACGCGCTTGAGGATCCCGCTCACCGAGTCGCGGCAATCGTGACCTTTGTCGTCGTGGTGTCCGGTGTTGTCGTGCTCGGCGTCGGCTCCGCGCTGTGGGGCCTCGCCGCTGGCGCCATCGTGATGGCGTGGTTGAGCTGGCGCCGTCGACCTCGCAACTCGGATCCCGCGCCACCGGCCCCCTGACCTAAGCTGACCTCATGTCAGTACAGACGTCAGCACCGCGCACCCTCCTGAAAGACCTTCGCCGCACCGCGATCATCTTCATCATCGTGTCGCTGTCGCTTGCCGCACTCGTCGGAATCGTCACGCTGCTGACCGCGACATTCGGTGAGGTGCAGGCCAAGATCATCCTGACCACGCTTCTCGTCGCGGGCTTCAGCATCACGGCGCTCTGCCACCTTGCGGTCGTCGGGCGGGCGCTTCGCATCGTAGGTTTCGCGGGGATCGGCGTTTCGGCCCTCGCTCTCGCTACCGGAACGGTTCTCATCTGGGCGAGCTGGGATAACTGGGATCGGGTCTGGGAAAACGTGCTCAAGGCCTTCGCCGTGTTCGCGATCCTGGCACTGAGTCTCGCCCACGCGAACCTCCTGCTGCTTCTTGAAGAGCGCAAGAGCCCGGTTCTTCGAGGCATGTTGTTCACCACGGTTGGCCTCATCGGACTTCTCGCGGTGCTCATTCTCATCCCGATCCTCACCGACGGGCGCGTGCCCGGGGACAACGAGAGTTACTGGCGCGTGCTCGGCGTTGTCGCCATCCTCGACGCCCTCGGCACCATCGTGTTGCCCGTGCTCGCCCGGTTCGGCCGATTCGCGCAGGGTGGCGAGACGGTCACGACCGTGACGATTCGCCTGCACGGGGATGCCGCGGCAACGCTCACCCGAGTGGCGGCGTCGACCGGCCGCACCCCGGAGGCGGTCGTCGAGGCGGCGGTTGCCGCGCTCGACGACCATCAGCCGAGCTAGTTGAGCCCGCGGCGATCAAGCAGTGGCTGGATGTCGGCGTCGCGTCCTCGGAAGTCCCGGAAGGCTTCGAGCGGATCCTTTGAGCCGCCGACGCCGAGCAACCGCGACCGGAACCGGTCGCCGTTCACGCGAGTGAGTCCGCCGTTCTCCTTGAACCACTCGACGGTGTCGGCGTCGAGAACTTCGCTCCAGATGTACGAGTAGTAGCCGGCGTCGTATCCGCCCGCGAAGGTGTGGGCGAAGTAGGTGCTCGAGTACCGTGTCGGCACGGCCGGGTTGTCAAGCCCGGCGGCGGCGAGGGCGGCGGCTTCGAAGGTCGGCGACATCCGTCACAGCGTCGTCGGCGGTCAGCGTGTGCCACGCCTGATCGAGCAGTGCGGCGGCGAGATACTCCGAGGTCGCGAATCCCTCGTTGAATGCGCTCGATGCCTGAATCTTGTCGACGAACTCCTGCGGCATCGGCTCGCCGGTCTGGTGGTGGATGGCGTAGTTGGCGAGAACCTCGGGCCAGAGCATCCACATCTCGTTCACCTGGCTGGGGAACTCGACGAAGTCGCGGTAGGTGTTGGTTCCTGCAAATTTCGGGTAGGTGACGCGCGCGAACAGCCCGTGCAGGGCGTGCCCGAACTCGTGGAAGAACGTGTTGACCTCGTCGTAGGTGAGCAGTGTCGGCTCGCCGGCGGCGGGCTTGGGCACGTTGAGATTGTTGGTGACGATCACGGGATGCTCGAGCAGGGTCGACTGGGAGATGAGCGAATTCATCCACGCTCCGCCCTTCTTCGAGTCTCGCGTGTAGAGATCGAGGGTGTACAGCCCGACCGGGGAGCCGTCTTCGTTGTGCACTTCGAAGACGCGCACATCCGGGTGGTAGGCGACGATGTCGGCTCGCTCGCTGAAGGTGATGCCGTACAGCTTCGTCGCCGCGTAGAACACGCCGTTCTGCAGCACGCGCTCGGCCTCGAAGTAGGGCCGCATGGCCACCTCGTCGACGTCGTACTTCGCCTGACGCACCTTCTCGCTGACATACGCCCAGTCGTGCGCTTCGATGGGGTGCCCGGCCTGCTTCTCGAGGTCGCTCTGTTCCTCGCGGGCGTTCTTCGCGGCGGGCACGGCAAGGCGCGCGAGCATCGCCGCGACGTTCTCGGGGGTCTTGGCGGTCTCGTCGGCGATGACCCAGGCGGCGTGCGAATCAAATCCCAGCAGTCGAGCGCGCTCGGCCCGCAACCGCGCAATCTCCAGCACGATCGCCGAGTTGTCCCAGTCACCACCACGACTTCCCCGCGACCGGGATGCCGCCATAATCCGCTCGCGGAGCTTCCGGTTGGTCAGCGACGCAAGGAACGGATGCCCCGTCGGGAGCACCAACGTGATCAGGTACTTTCCGTCCAGTCCGCGCTCGCGCGCGGCCTCCGCAGCGGCGGAGATCTCGCCGGCCTCGAGCCCGTCGAGTTCGGCCACGTCATCGACGACGACGGCGAGATCGTTGGAGTCGGCGAGCAGGTTCTTATCGAAGCGGGTAGTGAGGGTCGACAGCTGACGGTTGTAGTCACGCAGGGCGGCCTTCTCGGTCTCGTCGAGGCCGGCGCCCGCGACCGTGAACTCGATGAAGTACCGCTCAACTAAATAGCGCGACTGGGCATCGAGCTCGAGCTCGTCGAGCTGGTCGTGGATGACGCCGATGCGCCAGTACAGCTGCGAGTCGAGCTTGATCGCGTCGGAGTGAGCCGCAAGCAACGGAGCGATCTCCTCTTCGAGCTGGTTGGTGAAGTCGTTGCTGTCGGCGGATGACTTGTTGAAGAACACCGTCGCGACCCGGTCGAGAAGCTGCCCGCTGCGTTCGAGCGGGATCATCGTGTTCTCGAAGGTTGGCATGTCGCGGCGCACGGTGATGGCCTTGATCTCGGCAAGCTGATCGGCCATGCCCTTGTCGAACGCCGCACGATAGTGCTCGTCGCGGATGTCGGCGAACGGGGGCATTCCATAGGGCAGCGTGCTCGGCTCGAAGAACGGATTTGTCGCGGACGTGGATGACGATGTGCTCATCCCCTCAGCCTATTCTCGAGAGATGAGCATCCCTACCGAGAAATACACCCACGGCCACCACGAGAGCGTGTTGAAGTCACACACCTGGCGCACGATCGCGAACTCGGCGGCGTACCTCGAAGCCCGCCTCGCCCCGGGGCTGTCGCTGCTCGATGTCGGCTGCGGGCCGGGAACCATCACCGTCGAGTTCGCCGACCGGCTCGCACCGGGTCGGGTGGTCGGGTTGGATGCCGCAGACGCGGCGATCGCGAAGGCCTCCGAGTTCGTTCGCCCGAACCTCGAGTTTCTCGTCGGCAGTGCTTACGAGCTCCCCTTCGACGACGACGCCTTCGACATCGTGCACACTCACCAGACTCTGCATCATCTCGCCGATCCGGTCGCGGCTTTGCGGGAGATGCGTCGGGTCGCGAAGCCGGGTGGTGTGGTCGCCGCGCGCGAGGTCGACTACGCGGGGACCTTCTGGTTTCCTCGGTTGGCGGGCCTCGACGAGTGGATCGACCTCTACGAGCGTGTGCACCGCAGCAACGGGGGAGAGCCGGACGCCGGGACGGCGGCTGAAGTCGTGGGCGCAGGAGGCGGGGTTCTCCGACATCGCGACGACGGCATCCGTCTGGAACTTCTCGGATGCCGAAGACCGTGAGTGGTGGGGGAGCATGTGGGAGGCGCGTGTTCTTCAGTCTGCTTTTGCCGCCGACGCGCTCGGCAAGGGACTCGCCACCCAGAACGAGCTTGAGCGGGTCAGTCGCGCGTGGCGCGAGTGGGCGGATGCAGAGCAGGGATGGCTCGCGATGCCGCACGGGGAGGTCATCGCCCGCGCCTAACCCCACCGGACGCGGCTGCAAAGAAAATGTTGCAAAGAATAGCTTGCAAAGAAAACGTTGCAATGCTATCTTTGCACCATGTCAGAAATGCCCCAGCCGAGGAAGCTCGACCTCGCCAGCATCAAGGGTCTTGCGCACCCGTTGCGCGTGCGGATATTCGACGCGCTGTCGGTGCACGGCGCGTCGACCGCGAGTGGACTCGCCGAGCGATTGGGGGAGTCGAGTGGGGCCACCAGTTACCACCTGCGTCAGCTCGAACGCCACGGCTTCGTACGCGAGGTCGAAGGCAAAGGCACCGCTCGCGAACGTTGGTGGGAGTGGGTACCTGGGGGCATGACGCTCTCGGCCCGCGAGGCGGGAAGCACTCCCGCTAGCAAGGAGGCGACCCTCGCTCTAATCAAGCAGTGGGAGCACAACCGCTCGGTGCTGCTCGATGACTTCGTCCGACGCGGCTATGACGTCTTCGACGAGGAGTGGATCGAGGCGAGCACGACGGCCACAGCAAACCTTCGGGTGACCGCCGAGCAACTCGCCGAGGTCGTCAAGTCGTGGGAGGCGTGGGCGGATGCCAACCTCCGGAAGTTCCGCGGGGCGAAACCACTCCCCGGCTCACGACCCGTGCAGATCCATTTCAACGCGTTCCCCGTCGTCGGCGGCGACGTCATGGAGGAGGACTCATGACACAGCTCACACACGCAAACGAATGCAGAACCGATGCCGTCGAGGAGGTGACATCCATGACCGGTGCAACAGTTTCGTTCTCGCCGCGACCGCGTGCGCACGGCTTCGACCGCGCCGTCATGCGCCTCAGCCTGGCGATGATGGTCTGGGCGCGCAGGCGCTCGGGTTCAGGTCTCTCGGCGGGCGAGCACACCCGTATTCGGGAGACCGCTCGGGCGATCGAACAGCGCGACCACGCGTGGGCGCTGCGAGCCGCGCGCGTGCGCTAGCCGGGGCTACAGCCCGACGACCTCAACGGCACCGGATGCTGAGACGCGGATGACGGTGCCGTCGTCGAGTTCGACGACGGGCCGCCCCTCAAGCCAGGTGAGCGTCCAGCGCCAGCCGTCGGTCGCGACCTCTACGAGCTCGTTCTCGACACGCGCGACCGCGGCGACGACGCTCTCCGGCAACCGGGTCGGCGGGGTTTCGCCGACGCTCCATCGCGTTCCCAGCTGCATCAGAAACGCTTCTCGTACATGACCCAGTCGGTCTTGAGGGCGATCCGGTCGTAAACGCGCTGTGCGCGAGCGTTGTCCGCCGCAGTGATCCAGCGCAGGGTTCCTCCGCTTTCGCCGGCACGTGCCAACTCGGCGATGTGCTCAACGAGCTCCGTCGCGAGGCCCGCGCCACGGGCATCCAGACTCACGTAAAGGTCATCGAGATACCAGTCGCGGCCACCCGTGAAGGTGTCCGGGTGCGAACGGTAGTGAGCGAACGCGACGACCTGCCCGTCTTTCTCGGCGACCAGCGCGTCGACTCCCGAGGTGGGCTCGAGCATGAGGGCCCACACCCGGTCGAGTACCTCCGAGGTGAAACTGGTCTCATAGAAGACTCCGTAGGCGAGGAACAACTCGTCCCACGCGCCGCGGTCGGATGGTGCGATCGGTCGAATCACTCGGTTACCTCCGCGAGAACAATGTCTCGCACTTCGATTTCGGATGCGTCTACGAAGTTCACTGTAGCGATGCGTCCAACCGCCTTCAGGTCGTCGAGCCCGCCCACCAGAATCGCGGGGCCCGCGATAGTCGCGCTGGTGACCTCGGTCTTCTGCGACGCCTTCGCGTCGGTCTTGGCCCGGCGGATGCCGATCAGGGCCGCACTCACGGCGGTCGAGTAGCCCGCTCGGCGCGGTGGCGCTCCCGAGGTCGGCGACGGTCGGCCACGCGGCAGTGTGCACCGAATCGTCGTGCGTCCAGCTCCACACTTCTTCCGTCGCGAACGGGATGTACGGGGCGAACAGTCGCAGGAAGACGTCGATGGCGACCCGCAGCGCCGCGGAGGCGCTCGCCTGAGCCTCGGGGGTGCTCGCGCCGTAGGCGCGCTCCTTCACGAGCTCGAGGTAGTCGTCGGTGAAGACCCAGAAGAACTTCTCGGTCGTCTCGAGCGCCCGGGCGTGATCGAAGTTGTCGAGGGCTTCGGTCGCGGTCGCGACGACCTCGGCCAGCGTGGCGAGCATGTCGAGGTCGAGGGGTTCGGTGACGGCCGCAGTGATCGAGCCTCGGTTCGAGGCCGGGGCAGGGAACGAGTACACGAACTTCGACGCGTTCAGCACCTTGATCGCGAGCCTGCGGCCGATCTTGATCTGCTTCGGGTTCTGCGGGTCGAACGCGGCATCCGTGCCCAGTCGGCTGGATGCCGCCCAGTAGCGCACCGCGTCGGAGCCGTGCTCGTCGAGCATCCCCTTCGGGGTGACGACGTTGCCCTTGGACTTGGACATCTTCTTGCGGTCGGGGTCGACGATGAAGCCGGAGATTCCCGCGTTCTCCCACGGAACCTGACCGTGTTCGAGTTCCGCGCGCAGCACCGTGGAGAACAGCCAGGTGCGGATGATGTCCTGGCCCTGACTGCGCAGCGAGTACGGGAACACCAGCGAGAACAGCTCGGGGTCGGTCTCCCAGCCGCCGGCAATCTGCGGGGTCAGGCTCGAGGTGGCCCAGGTGTCCATGATGTCGAGTTCGCCAGCGAAGCGGATGCCGCGGTCGGCCTCCGTGTATCCGGGCGGAACGTCGCTCGACGGGTCGATGGGCAGCGCGCTCTCGTCGGGCACGATCACGGCTCCCTTCTCGCCGTCGGCATCGAGTTCGTACCAGACCGGGATCGGCACCCCGAAGAAGCGCTGGCGCGAGATCAGCCAGTCGCCGGTGAGGCCACCGACCCAGTTGTCGTAGCGCACGCGCATGTGATCGGGCGTGAAGTTGATGTGCTGGCCAGCGTTCGAGTAGGCGATCGCGCAGCTTCTCGTCGCGCGCCCCGTTCGTGATGTACCACTGGCGCGTGGAGATGATCTCGAGCGGCTTGTCGCCCTTTTCGAAGAACTTCACCTGGTGCACGATCGGCTTCGGGTCGCCGATGAGCTCGCCGGACTCGCGCAACAGCTCGACGGTCGTGGCCTTCGCGCTGAACACGGTCTTGCCCGCGAGCTCGGCGTAAGCGGCCTGCGCCGTTTCGGTGACGATCACATCGGGAGCCTCAGCGATGATTCGACCGTCGGCACCAATGATGGTGCGGTTGGGCAGGTCGAGTTCGCGCCACCAGACCACGTCGGTGACATCTCCGAAGGTGCAAATCATGGCGATTCCGGAGCCCTTGTCTTGCTGCGCAAGGTGGTGGGCGAGCACGGGGACCTCAACGCCGAACAGCGGCGTCGTCACGGTGCTTCCGAAGAACGGCTTGTAGCGCTCGTCGTCGGGATGCGCGACGAGGGCCACACACGCGGCCAACAGCTCCGGTCGGGTGGTCTCGATCTCGATGTCGCCCTGGCCGTCGGTGCGATGGAACGCGACCCGGTGGTACGCGGCCGGCTGTTCCTTGTCTTCGAGTTCGGCCTGCGCAACGGCGGTGCGGAAGGTGATGTCCCACAGGGTCGGCGCGTTCGCCTGATACGCCTCGCCGCGTGCGAGGTTGCGCAGGAACGCGCGCTGGGCTGCGCGCTGGGCGTCGTCGCCGATGGTGCGGTAGGTCAGAGACCAGTCGACGCTGAGCCCGAGCTGGCGCCAAAGATCCTCGAACTGCTTCTCGTCCTCGGCCGTGAGCGTCTCGCACAGTTCGACGAAGTTGCGTCGGGAGATCGGCTGCTGGTCGGCGGCCTTGCCGCTGGAGCCCTCGCCGCCCTGAAGCGGGGGAGTGAAGTCGGCGTCGTAGGGCAGGCTCGGGTCGCACCGCACGCCGTAGTAGTTCTGTACCCGACGCTCGGTGGGCAGGCCGTTGTCGTCCCAGCCCATGGGGTAGAAGATGGTGCGGCCGCGCATCCGCTGGTAGCGGGTGACGAGGTCCATGTGGGTGTAGCTGAACACGTGGCCGATGTGCAGGCTGCCCGACGCGGTCGGCGGGGGAGTGTCGACGGAGAAGACGGACCCGGCTCCGGCGGCCATGGCCGCGTCTCGATCGAACCGGTAGGTGGAGTTCGACTCCCAGGCGGACCCCCACTTGGTCTTCGAGCCCCTCGAGTGCTGGCTTCTCGGGGATGGCGGGGTTCTGTGAATGCGCGGTGTTCGGCGCGGATTCGGCCATGGGGATGCTCCGGTTCGATATGTGCGGCACCGTGTCTGTTTCGCGTCGGGGATCTCGACAAGCGCGATCACCGGCCCGGGGTGCCTGAGTGTGGGTGTGTGCGGCAATTCTACCGGAGGGCTGGGGTGCCGGGATTTCGATCCGCGGCACGCGGTTGCTGCTCAATCGGCGGGAGCGCCCCCGCGAGCTCGCGCATCAACTGACTCTTCGACCGAAGCGCGATCGGCGCCTGCGCCGGGTCGATGCTCGCGGGCGGTCTCAACCAGTAGCGGCCGTCGTCGCGAAAGATCGTCCAGTGATTGTTGTGTAGCACCATGTGATGGTGGCGACAGAGAAGAACTCCGCCTGCGGCGGCCACTCAACCAGCCCCCCACCCCGATGAGCGCGAACGCTGATGCAAGCCAGGTCACGGCGTCGAGACCCGTCGCGGGCAGCGCAGACACAACGACGCCCAGCGTCGTCGGGGGGCCGGCGGCGAATCTTGTCAGCGCGGCCACGGTAACGGTGACGGGCCCCGCCGGGAGTCCGCCAATGGTCGCCGTTCTAGCATCCGCCCCGACCGTCGCCTGCGCGGCGATCGCGCCATCGCGCAGAACGGTGACGATGTATCCGACCACGGCGAACGGGCCGGATGCCGCAGCCCACCGAACCTCGACCGACCCGACTCCGCCCGTGGCGCTCGCCAGCGGTGCCGACGGTGCCAACGTGCTCGCGCCGATCACGACATGCCCGTTGGTGTTGTCGAAGCCGATGGGCCTGCCGACGAAGAACCCGTTGCCCGTGTTGAGGAACGGAGTGCCGGTCGTCGAGTAGTACTGCATCTGGTGGGGCTCAGCCCCGGTGAGCCACTGCGCGAACGGCGCCGCCGACGCGGTCTGCGCGAGACCAATGGCAATGCCCGGGTTGACCGTGCCCTCCCTGGTGATGTCCACACCGGGTACGTGAACGGGGTGCGCCAGGAACGTAATACTGGGGGAGCCGGCGTATTGCGACACCCATGAGACTCGCCGTGAACTCGCCCGAGTCCACGGTCGTGCCAAGGCAACTGCCCACGGTTCCGACCTGGAAGCACAGCGGAACGCGCTTCTCGAATATGGGCAGGCCGGTCGGGTAGGTTCCGGCAGCCACCGTCTGTTGTAGCACCACATCGCCGGAGCCTTCGGCCGGTCGACCGAGCTCCAACTGCCCGCCCGTCTCGGTGAGTCGCACCGTGTAACCCTCGCCGTCCGACCCCGGCAACTGGGCGAGGGGGCTGAACAGGTCGAAACTGTCGAGCCCGGCGGCAATCGTCAGCCGGCCCTGACTGAGCCCGAAGATTCCGTCGAGATGGGCGTCGATCGCATCGCCCAGACACTGGGGAACGCAACCGGTCGCATCGACGAACCAGACGGGGTCCACGGTCGACACCGGGCCGCCGGATGTCTCGACCGTCACGGTTGCGCCCGCAATAGTTCCGACCGCCTGCGTGCCGGTGTAGTTGGCCGTGTGCGCGACGCCGGTGTCGTTGACGGGGGTGGTGACGCCGTCGAGCGCTCCGGGAAAGGTGACCAGAATGTTGGAGCCGGTGTCGGCGAGCATCCGCAGTTCTGGGCTGCCGTTGATCGACACTCGGATGACCGGAAGGAAGCGACCGTCCGGCGCCGTCGCCAGCTCGAGTGGCACGGTGGGATTCGCTGCGACGGCGACCGTGGGCGGTGCCGACACCAGGATCGCGAGGGCGACGGCGACAGTGGCGGCCAGGCGGCCGATCACGTTACCCCTGCCAGTTCAGGTCGGTCACCGTCCAGTGTTCGCTGACGTGTTCGCCACCAGGGCCGACGAGGGTGATCGTATAGTCCTGCGTCCCGCGATGGGCGCACGGGAAGAGATGCTCGTCCGTGAAGTCGTTTTGACTCCCCGTGAGCGGCACCTGCATGTAGTTGTCGTCTTTGGCGTCTTCGTTGCCCGAGGTGTACCAGACCTCTACGGCGTTGGCGGTTGCCCAGCTCACCATGATCTCGGGCTTGTCTCCTTCGTTCGGACACCGCACCTCGGTCTGGGCCGAGAAACTGGTGAACCTCGCACTGGTGTCCTCGGGCTCCGGGGCGGGCTCCTGCACGGCGGGGGTCGCGCTGGGTGTGGCAGTCACGAGCGGGGTCGGGGTTGCCGCGGCATCCGGGCCGCTGCCGATACCGCGTCCGATCAGCAGGAAGGCGAGCGCGACCACGGCGAGCAGCAGCACCCCGCCGATCGTCGCCAACGTAATGACGAGGGCATTCGACTTCTTCGGTGCCGGCGCCGAAGCGCTCATGGGTACCTCCTAGTTGTATGTCTCCTTGATCACAATCGTCTTGCTGGTGACGTCGCCCGTGGACGACTCAACCGTGATGGTGTACTTCTGCTGCCCGTCGGCCTGACCACACTGGTAGTCGAAGTTGAGCGTGTAGGAGAGGGGGTACTGGTCGTAGGGCTGCGTACTTGGCGTTGTCGGTGCCGACCCCAAACCAGAGCGTCTGACCGGTGGCAACCCAGCTGAAGCTGATCGGCACTGACGTTCCCCCGCCGGCGCTGCAGTTAACCGTGGACTGGGATGCGGAGTATGACGAGATCGGACCCGACGGCGGGGGTGGTGGGGGCGGTGTGGTCTCCGTCGGCGTCGGGGTAGGAGTCGGCGACGGGCTGGGTGTATCGCTGGGGGTCGACGAGGGTGTGGGCGTCAGTGTCGGGCTCGCCGAAGGGGCCGGTGTGCCGGTGCCGCGGGTCAGCAGCAGCACGAGCAGGATCAGCACTGCCAGGAGCAGCGCGCCTCCGATCGAGGCGAGGATGATGAGCAGACGCCGCGACTTGCCCTCGGCGGGCGCACCGGCGTCGGGTTCGCCGGGGGAGACGGGTGCACCGCCGATGAGCTCGGTCGGAGCATCCCCCGCGGCATCGAACTTTTGGGTCGGTGTGTCGTCGCTCATGGGTCCCTTGTCGGCGTGGAACGGGGCGGTCACCCCCGGATGAGGGACAGCCTAGGACTCCAGCGCCCGTCGAATCAACTGTTTCTGAGATTCATTCAGCCCTAGAGTTGCTCTAGTGCAAATAGAACAATAGGATGTCTGCATGTTCCTTTCCGTCGACTCGGCATCGACCCTGCCGTTGTTCGAACAGCTCGTAACGGGCATCCGTGGTCAGATAATCTCGGGCCAGCTCACGGCGGGGGAACGGCTACCTGCGGCGCGAGAGCTCGCTTCATCGCTCGAGGTCAACGTTCACACGGTGTTGCGGGCCTACCAGATACTTCGCGACGAAGGCTTCGTCGACCTCAGGCGAGGCAGGGGAGCCATCGTCGCCGAGCGAGCGAAAGACTACGCGCAGGTTGCAGCGCACATCGACAGCCTGATTGTCGAGGCAAAGAAACTCGAACTCACGCCCAACGCACTCGCGGCACTCATCAGAGAGGCATGGAATTGAACAAGCTACGGATGATCGGGGTCGGCGTCATCGCCCCGCTAATTATTGCCCTCGTGGGACAGCTGGTTGTGGTGTTCTCGCTGCCCACGCTGCCCGACCCCATTGCCACTCACTGGGGTCCGACGGGAGCGGCCGACGGATTCGGTAGCCCGGCACTCGTTCTCGTGCTGCTGCCCGTGGTCGTTCTGGGCTACTCGGCCTTCGCGTTCTTCGTCACGCGTTCGCCGGGACAGGGCTTCAGCGTCAATCAGCGCCTCATGCTGGCGATCGCCCCCTACCTGGCGACGCTCATGGCGACGCTCATTGCGGGCTCGGTGGTCATGCAGCGCGGACTCGACGGATGCTCGGGATGCTCCGTCGATCCTTCCCCTCGTCGGTCTCGGGTTCGGCCTCGGCCTGCATCGCCGGGGTCGCCGGCGTGGTTCGTGCTCCCGGCACACAGCCCGCTCGCCGAACTCGACTCCGAGGATGTGCCGGCGCTCGAACTCGGAGCGACCGAGCGCGCGACCTGGACTCGAACCATCGAGCCGTCCCGCCCCCTCGCCATCCTGCTTGCCGTGCTGTTCGTGGTCTTGATCGTGGGCGGTGGTGTCGCGCTCTGGGCGCTCGCACCGCTGGGAACGTTCGTGATCTACGCCGTAGCCATGCTCGTGGCCCTTGCCCTCGTCGCGAGCACCCTGTTCTGGCGGGTCGACAGTAGATTCGCGCGGGCTTCGAGTGCGCTCAACGCTCGGCGTGCCTCGGGTCACGATTGCGCTCGACAGCGTCGACGAAGGCGGGAGTAGTTCAGGTCGACCCGCCGCGGGAATTCGGCGGCTGGGGCGTGCGCTGGGGCGGCGCGGGCCGACTGGGAATCATCACGCGCCGAGGCGAAGCACTCGAGGTGCGTCGCTCGAACGGCAAGTCGCTCGTCGTCACGGTGGGCGGTGCGCGCACCGCCGCGGCGCTGCTGAACTCGCTCGCGCAGCGCGTACAATAGTCACACAGGCATCGATCCGTTATCAGCGGGGAGCCTTCGGAAGAACAGCGCGGATGCACGCGCTACCACTACGAACCGAGCGAAGTTTGAGTGGTGGCCCGTGAGGTCCGCAAGCGGGGTGGTACCGCGGCAGAAATGTCGTCCTCGTGCAGAGTCCAGCCAGGATGCACAGGAGCCACGATGACCTACCCCCGCCACACCCCCGACGAGTCGGTTCCGCCGTCCCCGCGGTTCCCGGCGATCGAGGAGCAGATCCTTGCTTTCTGGCGCGAGGATGGCACGTTCCAGGCATCCATCGACAACCGCGAGGGCTCGCCCGAGTGGGTGTTCTACGACGGCCCGCCCTTCGCCAACGGCCTGCCGCACTACGGTCACCTCCTCACCGGATACGCGAAAGACCTGTTCCCGCGGTTCCAGACGATGCGTGGCAAGCAGGTGCACCGCCGCTTCGGCTGGGACACCCACGGTCTTCCCGCTGAGCTCGAGGCCGAGCGTCAGCTGGGCATCACCGACAAGAGCCAGATCGAAGAGATGGGTATCGCGGCCTTCAACGCCGCAGCCAAGGGGTCGGTGCTCAAGTACACGAACGAGTGGCAGGAGTACGTCACCCGCCAGGCCCGCTGGGTCGACTTCGACAACGACTACAAGACCCTCGACCCGTCGTTCATGGAGAGCGTCATCTGGGCGTTCAAGCGTCTGCACGACAAGGGTCTCGCGTACGAGGGCTACCGCGTGCTGCCGTACTGCTGGCGCGACCAGACGCCGCTGTCGAACCACGAACTGCGCATGGACGACGACGTCTACAAGATGCGTCAAGACCAGTCGGTCACGGTCACTTTCCCGCTCGACGGGGCCAAGGCCGAGAGCCTCGGGCTCACCGCGGTTCGCGCGCTCGCGTGGACGACCACACCGTGGACCCTGCCCACCAACCTCGCGCTCGCCGTCGGACCAGACATCGAGTATGCGGTCGTTCCGAGTGGTCCGCTGGGCGGTGGTGACGGTGCCGCCGAGGGTGTGGCCGACTACCTCCTCGCAACCGACACAGTGGGCGCATACGCCAAAGACCTGGGCTACGAGTCGGCGGATGCCGCGACCGCGGCGATCACGCGACTGATCACCGGCAGCGAGCTGGAGGGTGTGCGCTACGCCCGGCTCTGGGACTACTACGCGGATGCCGACGAGTGGGCAACGGACAACGCCTGGCAAATCCTCGTTGCCGACTATGTCGCCACCGGCGAGGGCACCGGAATCGTGCACCAGGCGCCGGCCTACGGCGAAGACGACCAGATTGTGTGTGCGGCCGCGGGCATCCCGGTCATCATTTCTGTCGACGACGGCGGCAAGTTTCTGTCGAACATCGAGGATGTCGCGGGCCTTCAAGTCTTCGATGCGAACCCGGTACTCATCAAGAAGCTGCGCACCGACGCTCGTCTCTTGCAGGTCAAGAGCTACGAGCACAGCTACCCGCACTGCTGGCGCTGCCGCAACCCGCTCATCTACAAGGCCGTGTCGAGCTGGTTCGTGCGCGTTCCCGAGTTCCGCGACCGCATGGGCGAACTCAACCAGCAGATCAACTGGGTGCCCGATAACGTCAAAGACGGGCAGTTCGGCAAGTGGCTCGCGAACGCGCGCGACTGGTCGATCTCGCGCAACCGGTACTGGGGCTCGCCGATCCCGGTGTGGAAGAGCGACGACCCCGAGTACCCGCGGGTCGACGTCTATGGGTCACTCGACGAGCTCGAGGGCCGACTTCGGAGCGTTGCCGGTCAACGCCGACGGCGAGACCGACCTGCACCGCCCGTACATCGACGAGCTGACTCGCCCCAACCCCGACGACCCGACAGGCGCGTCGACGATGCGCCGCATCCCCGACGTGCTCGACGTGTGGTTCGACTCGGGCTCGATGCCGTTCGCGCAGGTGCACTACCCGTTCGAGAACGAGGACTGGTTCGACACCCACAACCCGGCCGACTTCATCGTCGAGTACATCGGGCAGACCCGCGGCTGGTTCTACACGATGCACGTGCTGTCGACGGCGCTGTTCGATCGACCCGCATACAAGAACGTGATCAGCCACGGCATCGTGCTGGGCAACGACGGCCAGAAGATGTCCAAGAGCCTGCGCAACTATCCCGACGTCTCCGAGGTCTTCGACCGTGACGGCGCGGATGCGATGCGCTGGTTCCTCATGTCGAGTTCCGTGCTGCGTGGCGGCAACCTCGTCGTGACCGAGGAGGCCATCCGCGGTGGCGTTCGCGAGTTCCTGCTGCCGCTGTGGAGCACGTACTACTTCTTCACGCTGTACGCCAATGCTGACGGAGTCGAGGCCAACTGGCGCACCGACTCCACCCACGTACTCGACCGGTATCTGCTCGCCAAGACTGGCCAGCTCATCCGCGACGTCACCGAAGAACTCGAGGCCCTCGACAGCCCGATGGCCGCGGCCAAGCTGCGCGACTTCGCCGACGTGCTCACCAACTGGTACGTGCGCCGCAGTCGCGACCGGTTCTGGGCGGGCGACGACGACGACGCGTTCGACACGCTGTACACGGTGCTCGAAACGGTCACCCGGGTCGCCGCACCACTCATTCCCCTCGTCGGGGAGGAGATCTGGCGTGGGCTGACGGGCAACCGCAGCGTTCACCTGACCGACTGGCCCGAGGCATCCGATTTCCCGGTCGACGATGCGCTCGTTGCGACCATGGACCGCGTGCGCGAGATTGCGTCATCGGGTCTCGCGCTGCGCAAGGCGCGGTCGCTTCGCGTTCGGCTGCCGCTGGCCCGACTCACGGTCGTGAGCCCGACGACTGCAGGTCTCGCCGTCTTCGCGGACATTCTCAGCGAAGAACTCAACGTCAAGAGTGTGGAGTTCGAACCTCTGGATGCTGGCAGCCTCGAGCAGCACGGCATCACGAAGAAGCTCACCGTCAACGCTCGGGCTCTCGGCCCGCGGCTGGGCAAGCAGGTGCAGCAGGTGATCCAGACGGCGAAGGCCGGCGACTGGACTGCGACCGGCGACACGGTGACTGTCGGCGACATCTCTCTCGAGGCGGGCGAGTTCGAACTGGAACTCGAAGCAGCGGATGCCGCAAGCGCGATCGCGTTCCTCACCGACGGCGGTTTCGTGATTCTCGATACGGCGACGACCCCCGAGCTCGAGGCGGAAGGGCTCGCCCGTGACATCATTCGGGCCATCCAAGACACCCGCAAGGCCGCCGGCCTGGAGGTGAGCGACCGAATCGTGCTCGCGATCACCGGCTCGGACTCCGTCGATATCGAGGCGCTCAGCTCGTTCACCGAGACGATCGCGGCAGAGACGCTCGCCGTGTCTACGCGGTTCGAAACCGCGGCCGATCCGGCGCTGGCCTCGGCCCTCTCGGCTGGCCCCGGCCAGCGGGCGGTACTGGAGGCGGGACAGTACTCAAACAGTGGTTCACTGGTAATTGACGTCGTGAAGTCGGGAGCGGTCAGTGTCTGAGAACAACATGTCCGATCGGGACGACGAGTTCGCCACCGAGGAGGACCAGGGCGACGACGACGCCAACCCATTGGCCGACCTGAGCCCGTTCGCGCAGGCGGATGAGGGAACCAACCTCGACGACGACTCCGGCTGGGAACTCGAAGATAGCGAGTATCAGGATGACGCCGATCGCGTCTACGAGGAGTTGCTCGCCCGCGTCGGCGAGGAGGCTCCACAGCCACGCCTGGCACCCACCCGAAGAGTGACCGAACTGCTCGGCGACCCGCAGCGCAGCTACCCCGTTATCCACGTCACCGGAACCAACGGCAAGACCTCGACGAGCCGCATGACGGAGAGCATCCTGCGGGCCTACGGTCTTCGCACGGGGCTCATGACCAGCCCCCATCTGGTTCGGGTGAACGAGCGGATCGTGATTGACGGCCAGCCCATCTCGAACCGCGCGCTCGCCGAAAACTGGGCGGACATCCGACCCTTTATCGACATGGTCGACGCTGAGCTGATCGCCAACTCGGAAGAGACGCTCACCTACTTCGAGGCGCTGACCGTTCTCGCGTTCGCGGCGTTCGCCGACGCGCCCGTCGATGTCGCCGTGCTCGAGGTCGGCATGGGCGGTGAGTGGGACTCGACCAACGTGGCCGATGGCCAAGTCGCCGTGATCACGCCGATCGCGCTGGATCACACGCAGCGACTCGGCTCGACAGTGGTGCAGATTGCCCGCACCAAGTCGGGGATCATCAAGCCCGCGGCATCCGTCGTCTCGGCCGCGCAGACCCCCGACGCGCTCCGCGAGATCGAGCGAGCCGCAGAACTCACCGAATCGACACTCGCGCTCGAAGGCGGGGCGTTCGAGCTCGAGTCGTCATCCGTTGCAGTCGGCGGGCAGGTGATCACGGTGCGCGGACTCGCGGGCACCTACAGTGACCTGTTCCTGCCGCTATTTGGCGATCACCAGGGCCACAACGCCGCGCTCGCGATTGCAGCGGTCGAGTCGTTCCTCGGGTCGGGAACGCAAGCGCTCGTGGGGGATCTGCTCGCCGAGGGTCTCGCGACCGCCAGTTCGCCCGGTCGCCTCCAGGTGGTTGGAGTCGAGCCCACCGTCATCGTGGATGCCGCACACAACCCGCACGGAGCAACCTCGCTCACGGCAGCGCTCGCGACCTACTTCACCTTCGACGAGATTGCGGTCGTAATCGGCGTGCTTCAAGAGAAGGATGCCGCGGGCATCGTTGAGGCGCTACTGCCCGCCGCCGCGCGGTTCGTCGTCACCCAATCCCAGTCGGATCGCGCTGTGAACTTCGACGAGCTCGCCGACGTGGTCGGTGATCTGGCCGGACCCGAGAAGACCCACCGCTTCGAGAGCATCGAGGAAGCGCTGGCCGACGCACGCGACTGGGCAGCGGAAAGCGACCGTCGCGCGGTCGTTGTCACGGGCTCGATAACGCTCGTGGGTGAAGCGATCGCTATCGCCGCGGCGGAGCGGTGGAAATGAGTCGCGACTCCGGCCGGTTGAGTCGCGCGAAGCGCGTACCGAAACCCCGCCGCGAACGATCCGTTAGCGAGTCACTCCTGTCGATCGTGCTCGGGCTCGAGGCCTTCCTCGTATTCTTCGTGACCCTCGCCGCGTTCGGGCTCAAAGTGCTCGAGCCGGTCCCGGCCTTCGTCGGGGGAGCTGCACTCATCGTGGCGCTCGTGCTCGTCGCCGGGCTGCTGCGGTACCGCTGGGGCGTATGGCTGGGCTGGGTGCTGCAGGCGGCGCTGCTGGCCACGGGCATCCTGCTGCCTGTCATGTACTTCATCGCCGCCGGCTTCATCGGCATCTGGATTTACTGCTTCATCAAGGGCGGTCAGCTCGACCGAGCCAAGGCCGCCCATCTCGCCAACCGATCCGAGGAGACCACATGAACCCCGTCGAAGAAACACTCGTACTCGTGAAGCCAGATGGTGTCGCGCGCAACCTGACCGGTGAGATCCTTCGCCGAATCGAGGCAAAGGGTTACCAGTTGATCGACATCAAGCTCGTTCAAGCCGACCTCGACCTGCTCGGCGCGCACTACGAGGAGCACCAGGGCAAGCCGTTCTATGAGCCGCTCGTCGAGTTCATGCAGAGTGGCCCCGTCGTCGCCATCCGGGTCGCAGGCAACAGCGTCATCGAGGGATTCCGGTCGCTTGCCGGAACCACCGATCCGACGAGCGCAGCGCCCGGAACGATCCGCGGCGACCTCGGCCGCGACTGGGGACTCAAGGTTCAGCAGAACCTCGTGCACGGCAGCGATTCGCCCGAATCGGCCGCTCGCGAGCTCGCGCTCTGGTTCGGCTAGACCAGCGTCGCGAGCACATCCAGCCTGAGCTGGGCGACAATCGCGATGATCAGGTAGCCGACGAAGGTAATGACGGGCACCCAGCCGTAGAGCCGTTCGCCGATACCCACGAGGCCGGCGCCGAAGCGGCCCGCGCGCGCGTTGGCGAGCGTGAGCATCCAGAACATCGGGATCGTCATGCTCCACACCAACATGCACCACGGGCAAAGTGTGCCGAGGTTGAAGATCGACTGGTAGGCCAGCCACAAGCAGAAGCCGAACGCGCCCGCGACTCCGACGTTGAACGCGATCCAGAACCATCGTGCGAACGAGGCGCCCGCCAGCAGCGCGACTCCCACGGCGATCGGCGCGACAAATCCCGCGAGTCCGAGGATCGGGTTGGGGAAACCAAGAATCGCCCCCTGCCACGACCCGAGATTCTTTCCGCACTGCACGATGACACTGATGTTGCAGTCGAGGTCGGTTTCAGCGTTGAGCAGAACGGCGATCTTGTCGAGCATGAGGGCGAAGGCCGCGTACCAGCCGACCGCTCCGGTGACGATCAGGACGATGGCGAGCGGGCGGCGCTGGGTCTCGGCGGCGGTCATGTTCGGATTATTGCAGCACTAGATCACGAGTCGGTGTCAATAACATGCGATAATTCACTGAGGTCACACGAGCCAGTCTCGCGGTGACACCAAATACAGCTTTGCCGGGGCGTACGCCGGGCCAGGAATGCAACGAGATGTTGTGCGAGTCGGATAGCCAGTTCCGAGTAGTAGTGACAAACGATGTGTAGCAACAAGTGTGGTGAGAGCACGACTGCACCGCGAGCCCAGAGCCCGGAGCAGGACCTGAAGAATTGGTAGCGGTCTACCGCGTACGTCGCGGGGGATAGCGCACGAGAGAGTACCCGGTGGGCGCAACGTCGCTTTATCCGGGTTAGGAGTACACCAGAAATGGTGAAAGACAACAACGCAGAGAACCCGAAGAAGAAGTCGCGACTGTTTGGTGGCCGTAAGGGTGCGGATGCCGCGGCATCCGTAACTCCGCCGGTCGAGCCGACCCCGGCCGCCGAAACGGTGATCGAGCCCAAAGCTGCCGAGGCGAAAGCTCCTGCCCGCAGGCGCACCCCGGCGAAGTCCGCGAGCGACCACGTGTCGGCATCCGATTCCGCATCGGTCGCGATCGACCCGAGCGCTCCCGACGGTGCGCCCAAGACCGCAACGCGTCGTGCCCCGGCCAAGAAGGTCGCGGCCGAGGGCGAAGACAAGGCCCCCGCGGTCGACGAGGCACCCAAGGCCAAGGCCCGCCCGTCGACGTCGCTGCTCTTCCAGGCGCCCGATCTTCCGCCGCTGCCCCCGCTCGCCCCTGGCGCAACCAACGATGAGCCGGGCACCGTTCGGCGTCGCACTCGGCGTCGTCCCGGCGAGGAGGCTCGTCCCGGTGATGAGGCGCCCAACACAGTTGTGCGGGTGCGCCAGCCGCGTCCCGAGCCCGTGCTCAGCAATGAGCCGACCAAAGTTAAGGGCTCCACCCGCCTCGAGGCAAAGAAGCAGCGTCGCCGCGATGGCCGCGATGCTGGCCGCCGTCGCCCCGTTGTGACGGAGAGCGAGTTTCTCGCGCGGCGCGAGAGCGTCGACCGAGTCATGGTCGTGCGCAGCAAGTTTGATCGCATCCAGATTGCCGTTCTTGAAGACGGCGTACTCGTCGAGCACTACGTCGCCAAGGCGCAGGACGCGAGCCTCATCGGCAACGTCTACCTCGGCCGCGTGCAGAACGTTCTTCCCTCGATGGAGGCAGCGTTCGTCGACATCGGTCGCGGTCGCAACGCCGTGCTCTATTCCGGTGAGGTCGACTGGGATGCCGCGGCGCTCGATTCGCGATGGCAAGAACCAGGCCCGTCGCATCGAGCTCGCGCTCAAGAGCGGCGACCGCGTTCTCGTTCAGGTCACCAAAGACCCGGTAGGGCACAAGGGCGCACGTCTGACCAGCCAGGTCTCGCTGCCCGGTCGGTACCTCGTCTACGTTCCCAACGGGTCGATGTCGGGAATCAGCCGCAAGCTGCCGGACACCGAGCGCGCCCGCCTGAAGAAGATCCTCAAGGAGGTTCTCCCGGAGAACGTCGGTGTCATCGTGCGCACCGCCGCCGAAGGAGCGACCGAAGAGCAGCTCACGCTCGACGTGAACCGCCTCACCAACCAGTGGGCGCAGATCAGCACCCTCGTCGAGAACGCTCAGGCGCCCGCGCTGCTGCACTCGGAGCCCGACCTGCTCATCAAGATCGTGCGTGACGTCTTCAACGAGGACTTCCAGAAGCTCGTGGTCGCCGGCGACGACGCCAAAGAGACCATCGAGGGATACCTCAACGCCGTGGCGCCCGACCTCGCCGACCGCGTCGAAAGCTACACGGACGACAAGGTCGACTCCTTCGATCAGTACCGCGTGACCGAGCAGATTGAGAAGGCACTCGATCGCAAGGTCTGGCTGCCGTCCGGCGGATCCCTCGTGATCGACCGCACCGAAGCGATGACGGTCGTCGACGTCAACACGGGAAAGTTCGTCGGCTCCGGCGGAAACCTCGAGGAGACCGTCACCAAGAACAACATCGAGGCCGCCGAAGAAATCGTGCGCCAGCTCCGCCTGCGCGACATCGGTGGAATCATCGTTGTCGACTTCATCGACATGGTGCTTGAGTCCAACCGCGACCTCGTGTTGCGGCGCCTCGTCGAGTGCCTGTCGCGTGACCGCACGAAGCATCAGGTCGCCGAGGTGACCAGCCTCGGTCTCGTGCAGATGACCCGAAAGAAGCTCGGACTCGGCCTGCTCGAGACGTTCAGCGAGAGCTGTGAGGTCTGCGCCGGCCGCGGAATCATCGTGCACCACGATCCGGTGACCAAGCACCGCCAGCAGACCCAGACCGCACAGCCCGAGCAGGGCAACAGCGGCCGTCGCAACCGTCGCGGTGGCGGCGGAGGCGGCAACGGTCAGGCGGCGTCATCCACGGTCAAGAACGGGGTCGGCAGCAACGGCACGCACGCGATCACGGAGGACGTGCGCAACGCGCTCGCCCGCGTGGCATCCGTGACGGTGCACCCTGCGGTCGAGCAGTCGGTTGTCGAGCCCGTCGAGACCAAGCCCGCGGCGGCCGAACGGGCGGCGACCGAGCCCGTCGAGACCAAGCCCGCATCGGTGGTCGAGCCTGTCGAGACCCCCGTCGTCGAAGCGATCCTCGACATCCCGGTCATCAAGCAGCCGCGCCAGCCCCGCAAGGTGTCGACCTCGGACGCCGAGCAGCTGCTCGACTCCGTTCTCGATTCGCTTCCCGAGCCCAAGCAGCCCGGTCAGGGACGCTCGCGTGTCTCACGACGTGCTGGCAGCGCGGGCGAGGTCGTCAGCGCACCCGTCGAGTAGAGGCGCGCCGGGGTTGGATTGCCGCCTCGGTGGCGCATCGAATTCCGGGCACCACTCCTCCTCAGGTCTTCTCCTCCACAACCCATACTGTGGGTAAAGATCTTCTACTACCGAACACATGTTCGAAGGTGGGAGAATTGACCCATGGCCCCCACAACGACTCTCGCAGCGAGCATCGCTGCCGTGATCGACGCGTTGGGGCGGGTTTCGACAGACGTAGAGCAGTATCGGGCGCTCGACGACCGCACCTTGCTCGAGTTGGCAAGACTGTCCGGGGTGCAGCGGCAACTCGTTGATGCACACGCGTCGGTGCTGGCCGGCGAGATCGAGCGGCGTTCTGCGCCAGCGCTGGGCAATGCTGGCCTGGCACAGCGCCAGGGGCATCGCACTTCGGTCGAATTGGTGCGGGTGACCACGCGCACCAGCCAGCGCGAGGCCACGTCGGCAATCCGCGTCGGGCGGCTTGTGCAAGAGGCTCGGCCGATCGCGGACCCGCTCACCGGAGAGCTCGCGGCCGCCACGGAGCCATGGCTTGCCCCCGTCGGTGCAGCAGTGCTCGCCGGACTTCTCTCCGTTTCGGCGGCCGACTCGATTCGGTCGGGACTGGGGCGACCCACCGACGGTGTGACCGAGCAGATGCTTCGGGATGCCGCCAGTCAGCTGTGCGCCGAGGCATCCACCCTCGACCCGGACCGCCTGCACCGTGCTGCCCGCGACATGCGCGACCAGCTTGACAGGGCTGGCATCGCCAACCGGGAGCTTCACCGTCGCGAACTGCGATCACTGAGATTTGTTCGTCAGGCCGACGGGATGTCACGGCTCATCTGGCTTCTCGATCCGGAGTCTGCGGCGGTAGTAGGGGAGCTTTTCGATCGGGCTACGTCTCCGCGCCGCGGCGGCCCGCGCTTCGTCTCGCAGCAGGAGCACGCGCAGGAGATCGCGAGTGACACGCGCACGACCGAGCAATTGACATCCGACGTGTTCGTCGACCTGCTTCGCTCGGGTGCGCACGCTGACTCGTCGCAGCTTTTGGCGACCGGGGCGCCATCCGTTCGGGTGCTGGTCACCGCCGACGCCCTTACGTCGGGGATCGGGCTCGGCCGACTCGACGGCGAGTCCGCCCCGGTGTCAATTGAGACCGTCGAACGGCTCCGGTGCAGCGGGAACCTCACGGTCGTCACGTTCGACAGTGACGGTAGGCCGATTGATGTAGGGCGCGAGCAGCGACTGTTCACTCGGCGCCAGAAGCTGGCGCTATCTGCGCGAGACGGCGGATGCCTGTTTCCTGGCTGCGACCGCCCGCCATCCTGGACCGAAGCTCACCACATCAAGCACTGGGCACGAGATTCCGGCGAAACGAACATCGAAGACGGAGTGCTGCTCTGTCGGCACCATCACCTGCTCACGCACAACAATCACTGGGAGATCGAACGAGTGGGTTCCGCGTATTGGTTGATACCGCCGCCGGACATTGATCCGCACCAGAAACGCGTCCCCTTACCCACGAAGAGTGCCGCATTGCGCGACCTACTCGCGGCGACTGGCTAAGAAATCACTGCCTGAAGCCGCTGCACGGAAGCCGCTGCACGAAAGCCGCTGCACGAAAGCCGTAGCGGCATATCGCAACCACCGCGGGTGACGCCTGTACCAGCCCGCCGCTGATCGAGCTAGCCGAACTTTACCGATCCCGCTGCGCTACCCGCAGCCCACTCGCAGCCAGTCGCGTGACAAATTCGCGCACCCCGACCGGCTCGGCGCCACGGGCGACCAACTCGCTCCACATGCGCGCCGGAACGTCGTAGTGGTCGAGATCGAAGCCCCGTCGAGGAATCCCGGCCGCCGCCGCGAACGCGTGCAGCTCCTCGAGCGAAGTGTCACTGACGATGTGCGCCCATAGAGTGTCATGTGCGGGCCAGATCGGCTGGTCGATGAGCACGGTCATTCTTCGATCCTAGGCAGGCATGGTGCAGATTTCAGTGAAACGGATGCTCCGCACCCGCGGCGCCCTCGTGGCAGCGGTCACGGCGCTCGCGGTCGGGCTCACGCTCGTCGCCGGCCAAGCGCTCGTGATCGCTTGCAACTGGCTGACCGCACTCCCGGGATTGCACTGTCACCGTGGTGGGCGCAGTTCGGACTGAGCCTCGCGACAGTCGTCTTCCGTTCACCGTCGGGATACTTTCTCGCGCTCTGGGTCGTCGCGCCCATCACCGAAGCACTCGGGCGTGGGCCACGCCATCACGCGAGCCATTCTCGCGACGGGCATCGGCGCGACGCTGTGGTTTGTGGTCTGGGCTGTGGGATGCTTCGGCATCGCCTCAGGAGTCGTCGTCGCACCCGCGCAGCTGATGCGGCGTGACAGCTCGGACTGGCGCCCTTCAGGAGGCACTGACCGGCCTGATCGTGCTGCTGCCGCTCGGCGTGCTCGGGGGAGTGCTCCAGTGGGTGTGGCGCGGCGCCAACCCGGCACCCCATCACATCGAGGGTCTCATTGACGTCTAAGCTGTGAACACGGTCGTCAGCGTTTGACCCAGCCCCACCATGTCGCGTATTGTTGACCCTTGGTGTCTGCTGGGCCAAGCCCGCAATCGAACACCGCAAGCTTCCGCAGTGCTAGCTATCAATATTTCTAAGTAAGGGCAATCAAAGTGGTTTACGCAGTTGTGCGCGCCGGTGGGCGCCAGGAGAAGGTCGAGGTTGGCACGATCGTCGTTCTCGACCGCATCCAGGCCGACAAAGACGGCAACGTCGAGCTCACCCCGGTGCTGTTCGTCGACGGTGACAAGATCACCCACGATGCGAAGGCCCTGACCAAGGTCAAGGTTGTCGCGGAGGTGCTCGGCAACGAGCGCGGCCCGAAGATCGTCATCCAGAAGTTCAAGAACAAGACCGGATACAAGAAGCGCCAGGGCCACCGCCAGGAGCTCACTCGTATCAAGATCACCAGCATTGCGTAGGGGCTGACACTAATGGCACACAAAAAGGGCGCATCGTCCACTCGTAACGGTCGCGACTCCAACGCGCAGTACCTCGGCGTCAAGCGCTTCGGTGGCCAGGTCGTCAAGTCGGGCGAGATCATCGTCCGCCAGCGCGGCACCCACTTCCACCCCGGCGTGAACGTCGGTCGTGGCGGCGACGACACGCTGTTCGCTCTCGCGGCTGGCGCAGTCGAGTTCGGCGCCAAGGGCGGCCGCAAGGTCGTCAACATCGTTCCCCAGTAGCCCGCCACCCGATCCTTCGGATCGTGCGGACTGACTACTGTGGGCCCATGCCGACTAACCAGTCGGTCGAGCAGCCGCGTCAGCGGCGTATCGAGACCCGCGATAGCGAGCTTCGGCTCGCTATTCGCCTTTAACCACACACACGTAAGGAGAGTGCCATGGCGTCATTCGTCGACCAGGTCACCCTCCACCTTCTGGCGGGCCACGGCGGCAACGGCTGCGTTTCGGTCAAGCGGGAGAAGTTCAAGCCTCTTGCAGGCCCCGACGGCGGCAACGGCGGCGACGGCGGCGACATCGTTCTCGTCAGCGACGCGCAAGTGACGACGCTGCTCGGCTACCACCGTTCGCCGCACCGCAAGTCCGAACACGGTCAGCCCGGCCAGGGCGACCACAAATCCGGAACGTCGGGCGCCGAACTGGTGCTTCCGGTCCCCGTGGGCACCGTCATCAAAGACTCCGAGGGCAACCAACTCATCGACATGGATGCCCCGGGCATCCGTCTGGTCGTCGGCCCGGGAGGCCAGGGTGGGCTCGGCAACGCCGCCCTCGCGACCACCAAGCGCAAAGCCCCCGGCTTTGCCCTGCTCGGCACCCCCGGATTCGAGGGTGACATCTTCCTCGAACTCAAGACGGTCGCCGATGTCGCGCTCGTCGGCTACCCGTCTGCCGGCAAGTCCAGCCTCGTCGCCGCCATGAGCGCCGCGAAGCCGAAGATCGCCGACTACCCGTTCACGACGCTGCACCCCAACCTCGGTGTCGTCGAGTCTGGCGACGTGCGCTACACGATCGCCGACGTACCCGGTCTCATCGAGGGCGCCAGCGAAGGCAAGGGCCTCGGACTCGAGTTCCTGCGCCACGTGGAGCGTTGCACCGCCCTGCTGCACGTTCTCGACTGCGCGACCCTCGAGCCGGGACGCGATCCGCTCACCGACCTCGACGTAATTCTCGGCGAACTCGCGGCATACCCGGTTCCCGACGGCCAGCTTCCGTTGCTCGAGCGCGAGCAGCTGATCGCGCTCAACAAGGTCGATGTTCCCGAGGGCCGTGAGCTTGCCGACCTCGTGCGCCCCGACCTCGAGGCCCGCGGCTACCGCGTGTTCGAGGTGTCGGCGGTTTCGCGTGCGGGCCTGCGCGAGCTGTCCTTTGCACTGGCCGCACTCGTGTCGGCCGACCGCGCGGTCAAAGCCCTCGAACCGGCCAAGCAGCGCATCATCATTCGCCCCCGCGCCGTCGACGCCAAAGAGTTCGTCGTCAAGGTCGAGGGCGGCACCTACGGCAACGTGTACCGCGTCATCGGCGTCAAGCCCGAGCGCTGGGTCGCACAGACCGACTTCGAGAACGAGGAGGCCGTCGGCTTCCTCGCCGACCGACTCGCGAAGCTGGGCGTCGAAGACGACCTGTTCAAGGCTGGCGCCATCCCGGGCTCGACGGTCGACATCGCGGGCCGCATCTTCGACTGGGAGCCGACGCTGTCGTCGACCGCCGAACTGATCGCCAGCCCGCGCGGAACCGACTCCCGCCTCGACGACAACCAGCGGGCCACCAACCGCGCGCGTCGACAGACCTATCTTGAAAGAATGGATGCCAAGGCGGCCGCCCGCGCGGAGCTGGAAGTCGAACGCAACGCCGGCATCTGGACCGACGACGAAGGTTTCGCGGTGTCGAAAGACACTGCAGTGCAGGACGCTGGCGACAGCGCAGGACGCAGCGGTGGAGGACGACGAGTGAGTAGTGCCGTGACCGGTCGTTCGGGAATCCCGAACGCGCGCCGCATCGTCGTCAAGGTGGGGTCGTCCTCCGTCAGCGGTGCGAATGTGGGCCAGATCGCCGGCCTCGTCGATGCACTCGCGGCGGCGCACGGCCGTGGGTCCGAGGTCATTCTGGTCTCGTCTGGGGCCATTGCCACAGGCATCCCGTACCTGAAGTTGGATGCTCGCCCCACCGACCTCGCGACCCAGCAGGCAGCAGCAGCTGTCGGCCAGAACGTGCTCATCTTTCGCTACCAGGAGAGCCTGGACCGCTTCGGCATCGTGGCCGGTCAGATCCTGCTCACCGCCGGCGACATGGAGAACCCCACCCACCGCTCGAACGCTCAACGCGCCATGGAGCGCCTGCTCGGGCTGCGTATCCTCCCGATCGTCAACGAGAACGACACTGTTGCGACACAAGAGATCCGGTTCGGCGACAATGACCGGCTGGCCGCCCTTGTCTCAGTGTTGATTCGCGCCGACGTTCTCGTGTTGCTCAGCGACGTCGACGCGCTCTACACGCGGCCGCCCGGTGAACCGGGCGCGCAGAAGATCGAGACCGTGCCCAGCGATGACGACCTCGCGTCGGTCACCTTCGGTGACATTGGCGCGGCCGGCGTCGGAACCGGGGGAGCGGGCACCAAAGTCGCGGCGGCAAAGCTCGCGACAGCGGCAGGAATCCCCGTGTTGCTGGCGTCGACCGACCGAGTCGCCGACGCCCTCGCCGGCGCCGAACTCGGCACCTGGTTCGAGCCGAGCCCTCAGCCGCCGGTTGAATAGCAGCCCAGTCGAGTAACAGCCCAGTCCCGCTAAACTCGTCCCCATGTCTGAGACTGCCGTCGCAACGTCGTTCACCGAGAAACTCACCGCCTCCCGCGAGGCCGCACGCGTGCTCGCCACGACGACGACAGCGCAGAAGAACGCGGCACTCCGCGCGATTGCGGATGCCGTGCTCCGGTCGCAGGCGCGCATCCTCGCTGCCAATGAACTCGACCTCGCCAACGGCCGCGACAACGGCCTGAGCGAAGGACTCCACGACCGCCTGCGGCTCGACGAGAAGCGTCTCGTCGCCCTGTCGGGCGCCGTGCTCGAAATCGTCGCACTGCCTGACCCGGTCGGGGATGTCATCCGGGGATCCAGTCTCGAGAACGGTCTCAAGCTCACCCAGGTGCGCGTTCCCTTCGGTGTCGTCGGCGCCATCTACGAGGCGCGGCCGAACGTGACGATCGACATCGCGGCCCTCGCGCTAAAGAGCGGCAATGCCGTTGTGCTCCGCGGCGGCTCCGCGGCGGAGAACACGAACAGGGTGCTCGTCGATGTCATCCAGTCCGCCCTCGCCGAGGCGGGACTCCCGCTCGAGGCGGTTCAGACCATCGACGAGTTCGGCAGGGACGGAGCCAAGCAACTCATGCGGGCCCGTGGTTTTGTCGATGTGCTCATCCCGCGTGGCAGCGCCGACCTGATCAATTCGGTCGTCGCCGACTCCACCGTGCCGGTCATCGAGACCGGAGCCGGGGTCGTGCACCTGTTCTTGGATGACTCCGCCGACCTCGAGCAGGCGGTGCAGATCGTGCACAACTCGAAGGTGCACCGCCCGAGTGTGTGCAACGCGCTGGAGACGCTGCTGGTGAGCGAAGCATCCGCTGATCGTCTCCTGCCGTCGGTTCTCGCGAAGCTGCGCGAGTCGGGTGTGACAATTCACGCCGACGAGCGCACTCGGGCCCTGTTTGCGGATTCCGTGGCTGTCACCGACGAGGACTGGTCGACCGAGCACATGAGCCTCGATCTCTCCGTGCGCGTTGTCGACTCGCTCGATGAGGCGCTCGATCACATCCGTCGGTACTCGACTCAGCACACGGAGGCCATCGTCACCAACGACCTCGCCCGCGCCGAGCGCTTTCTCGCCGAGGTCGATTCGGCGGTCGTGATGGTCAACGCCTCGACCCGATTCACCGACGGCGGCGAGTTCGGCTTCGGTGCCGAAGTCGGCATCTCCACCCAGAAGCTTCACGCCCGCGGGCCGATGGGACTTCCCGAGCTCACGAGCACCAAGTGGGTTGTGCGCGGCTCGGGTCAGGTGCGCGGATAGAATGGTCACACACCTCGAACGGAGAACCGGATGTCGCTGATCGCCCTCGCCCTCGCTGAGACGGAAGAGCTCGCTCCTCTCGTCATGCCGCCTTTGGCGTTCGCCGGTATCGCCGTCGCGGTTTTCGTTCTGCTGTTCTTTGTCTCGCTGAGCTTCCGCGACGTGGCGAACCGCCACACCAAGAACCCGTCGGGTAGCAACTCGCACACGTCGGGCCACTAGGTCCACTCCGTATGGCCGAGCCTGCACGCACCCGTGCCCGCGTCGGCATCATGGGTGGAACCTTCGACCCGATCCACAACGGCCACTTAGTCGCCGCCAGCGAGGTTCAGCAGCAGTTTGACCTTGACGAGGTGGTATTCGTTCCCACCGGTGAGCCGTGGATGAAGCCCTCGGCGACCGAAGGCGAACACCGGTACCTCATGACCGTCATTGCGACGGCCGCGAATCCTCGGTTTAACGTGAGTCGAATAGACATCGATCGACAGGGCCCGACGTTCACGATCGACACCCTTCGTGACATGCGAAAGGCCCGCCCCGACGCCGACCTATTCTTCATTACGGGGGCAGACGCGGTTGCTCAGATCCTCGAATGGAAGGATGTCGAGGAGGTCTGGAACCTCGCCCATTTCATAGCAGTTTCACGGCCAGGACACCCGCTAACCATTAGCGGATTGCCAGAGCAGGGCGTAAGCTCGCTTGAAGTGCCGGCGTTGGCGATATCCTCCACGGACTGTCGAAGCAGGGTCAGCCGGGGCTTCCCGGTCTGGTATTTGGTGCCCGATGGTGTCGTGCAGTACATCGCCAAACACCATCTGTATCGGAGTAGTTAATGACCACCTTCCAGGATCCACAGCCGCAGTCGCGGCGTGCGGTTCGGCAGAGTGAGCGCGGCGACACCTCCGAACCAGTAGAGGCAGCGCCCGCGTTCTACCCGACGGCACCGCCTCCCGCAGATACGTGGGACACCGTCGCCCGTCGCGCGGCCCAGCTTCCGCCGACACCGCCACGTGCCGAGGCGCCTGCTGCATCCGGTCGCCGCTCCGCTCATCCCGCTCCTGTGCCCCCGACTTCTGAGCCGCTGAATTACTCAACGGAGGGCCGAGCGCCGGTTCAGCGCGAGCCGGAGCCGCAGGCTCAGCCGCCGGTTCAGCCGGTTCAGCAGATGTTCCGCCCGCGTGGATCGTCGACAACGCCTCAGGCGGCCCCGGCAGCCCAGCAGGCCGCCTCGCCTGTCGCCCAGCCTGATGCCCAGCCTTCGTCCCCCCGACCCGCAGATGAGCAGCAGAGCTTCCGGGTGAGAGATTTCAGCCCCGAGGGCCGTCGCGCCAGTGCTCCGCAGTCATGGCTGGATGCCTCGGCCACCCCCGCGGCGGCACCCGCCACCGCACCGACTCCCGCCTCCGCGCCAAGCGATCTCGACTATCACACCGAAGCTCGGCTGCACTACGAGGTTCCGGTCGTTCCGGCGCAGACAGCACCGGATCCGACCATCGATCGTCACACCGAGCCCGGGCTCCCGATCGAGCAGACGCTGACCCGTCGTGAGCTTCGCGCGCAGATTGCACTGGACCAACAGGCCTCGGGAGCTGTTCCGGAGTTCGATGCTCCCTCTCAGGCTGCGGCCGCACACAATCTCGCCGCGTTCCCACCGGCCCCCGAACCGAAGGCCGACACTGCGCTCACCAACGCGATCGCGGAATTTGACGCCCTTACGCAACGTTCGGAAGCGTCGCAGCAGCTGCACGCCGAGCGCGAGGCGCAGGTCGCGGCAGAACGTGCGACGGCAGAACGTGCGGCAGCGGAACGTGCGGCAGCGGACCGTGTCGAAGCAGATCGAGCAGCAGCAGATCGAGCAGCAGCAGAACGTGAAGCCGCAGCGGAGGAGGCTCGCGCGGCGGCAGCAGCAGCAGCAGAGCAGGTGGCTGCGCAAGCCGCGCTTGAAGCCCAGCAGCAACAGGCAGCGCGTGCTGCCGAGCAGGATGCAGCGGCCCGCACCGAATGGGAGCAGCGCCAGGCAGCCGAGCAGGCGCGCGCGGCAGCAGCCCAGGCGGCGGCAGCCCAGGCAGCGGCGGCCCAGGCGGCAGTGGCCCAGGCAGCAGCGGCCGAAGCCAGCGACCAGGCAGCGGCACAGGTGGCCCCTCCGCTGGTTGCTCCGGAGCAGGCGCCATCTCAGACCGAACCGTCGGCATGGACGCCGCCACTGGGCCACTGGTCGGTTCAGGCCGGCCTAGACGACGCCGAGCCCTACGAGAACACGATCAACCGCACCGTCGGAAGTGGCAGCCCGACGACGAGCGCGCTGGTGATCCCTACGGTCCCCGGATCGAACGACATCCGCGGTCCCCTGACCGGCACGGGCGAGATCATGCTCACCGGTTCCATCGATCTGCCCCATAGTTTCAGCTCAACGGGTGCCTCGGCACGATTCGACCCGGAAGGCATCGACGCATTCTTCGATGCGGGGGACGCCGAAGTAATTTCCACCGATTCGGCTCCGGTGCGCGCCATCCGTGCCGTGAGTACCCACAATTCGGGTCAGGGCGTCACGCACACCCAGAAGCCGAAAGGCACGAGGACACTGACCGTGCTCCTCATCGCCGCCTCATCCATGGCAGTCATTGTGGCCGGACTGCTCGTAACCGCTTTCGCCCTCAACATCTTCTGATTTTGACGGCTCACTTTCTCACCTACCTCCTAAGGACCCTGTGACTGCATCTGCGCGCGCTCGTGAACTTCTCCAGGTCGCGGCTATCGCCGCCGACTCGAAACAGGCCGAGGACCTCGTCGGCCTCGACGTGTCCGGCCCGCTGCCCTTGACCGACATTTTCTTCCTCGCCACCGGTCGCAACGAGCGCAACGTCCAGGCGATCGCCGCCGAGATCGAGGACAAAATGCTCGAGGCCGGTGTGAAAACCCTGCGTCGCGAGGGTCGCGCCGAGGGTCGCTGGATTCTCATCGACTTCGGTGATGTCGTCGCGCACATCTTCCACGAGGAAGACCGCATGTACTACGCGCTAGAGCGGCTTTGGAAAGACTGCCCGGCGATCCCGCTCGACCTGCCAGCAGCGCACTCCGCCAGCTAGGGTGGGTGCGTGACGCGCGACATCCGTCCCCGCCCGCACGCGGCCATCCATCAGTTCTCATTCGTGGATGCGCTGGTCGCAGGTCTCTATGAGGGCGCGTTTAGCGCCACCGACGTTCTCGCGCACGGCGATCACGGTCTTGGGTGCGGTGACGCGCTCGACGGCGAACTAGTGATGCTCGACGGCGAGACCTTCGTCTGCCGCGACGACGGCACAGTGCGGCCGGTTGAGGCATCCGCAGCTATTCCCTTCGCCGAGGTGGTGCGATTCGAGCCGACTCACATCGAACCGGTCGAACAACTGGATGCCCGCGAACTCGAGCAGGTCGTCGACGCGCTGACTCCGAGTCGCAACCTGTTTTATGCGGTACGCATCGATGCCAGCTTTGACCGGATGATCGTGCGCGAAGCCGCGCGTCAGTCGGCGCCGTATCGGGGGTTGGCCGAAGCCGTGGCGCACCAGCACGAGGACTCGGCGAGTTCGACGTCGGGAACCATCTTCGGTTTTCGCGGTCCCGAGGTGTTCCAAGGCCTGAGTGTCGCGGACTGGCACCTGCACTACCTCGACGATGAGCGCACCTTGGGCGGCCACGTAATGGACTTCCGACTGCGCAGCGGCTCGCTGGCGATTCAGGCCCTGTCGACCTTCACGGTGCACCTTCCCGAGGTCACGTCGTATCTGGAAGCCTCGCTAGAGCACGAGGACACAGACGCCGTCATCCGCCTCGCCGAAGGTTCCTAGATCGCGGGTTGGCGATCGGTCGGCGATCGGCTCGGATGCCTCGCGATCTGTAGTAATCTTTAGTGGTTGTGCTCGCACAGCATGGGTCCATGGCGCAGCCCGGTAGCGCACCTGCATGGCATGCAGGGGGTCAGGGGTTCGAATCCCCTTGGATCCACCAGAACAAGAGAAGCCGTCCTTCGGGGCGGCTTTTCTTTTCTCTGCCGCGAGGCCGGAGTATCCGCCGTTCATCTCCGCTCTCTGCTTGAATAACCACCTGACGAATGTCGACAACCCCTACGCCAATCCCGCCCCGACCGCCGCGCGGATGAGTCCGGCCGAGAGAAAGCAGTGGGCGATTCTCAGCCACGTCGTCAGCATCTTCTTCGGTGCGGTCAGCGCGGCGATCTTCTACTTCCTGTGCCGTGATCGTGGCCCGTACGTGCGCTGCTCACACTTCGAGCTAATTGGGTACGCCGCGAAGTGCGTTTCGAATCCGACGTTGAAGGCGTTGGCCCGTACCTAGGCCGCGCGCGCTTCGGCAGCGATGCGACGCTTCGCGACCGCGCCCTTGAACCAGGACGAATCCGGGACCCTCGCCAGCAGCGGACCGACGATGATCGTGATGAGCACGTAGGCGGCCGCGAGGGGCGCTATCTGCGGTTCCAGCCCGGCGCCGACCGCGAGCCCGGCGATGACGATGGAGAACTCGCCGCGCGGCGTCAAGACGAGCCCGGCGCGCCAGCGCCCGGGGATCGCGATGCCGGCCCGACGTGCCGCGAGGTACCCGGTGAGCGTCTTGGTCGCCATGGTCAGGGCTGCCAGCGCGAGCGCCGGCAGCAACACCGGCACTATGGAGGCCGGGTCGGTCGTGATCCCGAAGAACACGAAGAAGACCGTCGCAAAGAGATCTCGCAGCGGGGATAGGACAGTCGCGGCGCCATGCGCCACCGGACCGGATAGCGCAATACCTACGAGGAAGGCCCCGACTGCGGCCGACACACTCACTTGCTCGGCGAGGCCGGCGACCAGCATGGTCAACCCCAAAACCCCGAGTAGCAACGGTTCGGCATGCTTCGAAGTGAATACCTTCGAGAGCAGACGCCCGTGACGCAGCGCCATGTACAGGATGATGACGACCACGCTCACGGCAATCACGACTGTCGTAGCGCCCTGAAGCAGACCGGCGCCGATTACGAGCGCCGACAGAATCGGCAGATAGAACGCCATCGCGAGATCCTCGATCACGAGAATTGAGAGCACCACGGGCGTCTCGCGGTTTCCGAGGCGTCGGAGGTCGCGCAAAACCTTGGCGATGACCCCCGACGACGAGATCCAGGTGACCCCGGCCATAGCGACCGCGGCGAGCGGCCCCCAGCCCAGGATGAGTGCGAAGGCAGCCCCCGGGATCGCGTTCAGAAGACCATCCCAGAGCCCGGCTACTCGCGCCTGTTTGAGGCTCGTCATGAGCTCGCTCGCCGTGTATTCGAGCCCGAGCATCACCAGCAGCAGTATGACGCCGATCTGGGAGCCGATCTCGAAGAAGTCTTCGCTGGCGTTGAGCGGCAGCACTCCGCCGTGCCCGACAGCCAGCCCGGCCAACAGGTAGAGCGGGATGGGTGAGAACCCGAACCGGATCGCCAACCGACCGAGCAGGCTGAGAATGAGTAGGAGGGCGCCTACCTCGATTAGCAGCACTGTTGTCGGGTGCATGGTTGCGCCTAGCTTGGGCCGCGGTTGATGAGGGTGGCTAGCGCGTCCAGCCCCTTGCGGGTACCGACGGCGACGATGACGTCTCCGCGTTCGAACAACACATCGGGCGTCGGGGACGCGATGACGTCCTCGCCGCGAACGATCGCCACAATCGACGAGCTCGTGAGGGTGCGGGCTTTCGTGTCGCCCATCGGGCGTCCCACGAAACCGGAGTCGGGAAGGGAAATCTCTTCGGTGAACAGGCCCATCGTGCGACCGCTCAGGCCGGAAAGTCGACTGAGGCTGAGGGATGCGCCGAGCACCTCCGCGAGGGCCGCCGCCTCGTCGTCCGTGAGCGGGATGGTGTCCGTGCTCGCGTCGGGATCGTCGACATCGAACAGAGCCAGTTCACGTTCCCCGTCGCGGTGCGACACGACCGCGATCCGGCGGCCGCTCTGTGTGATCACGTCATTGCGCACACCGATACCCGGCAGGTCGACACGTTCCACTCGTACTGGCACGCATCCACGTTATCAGCCCGCCGAGCGCGCCCGGCGCGGTCGAGCTAGGCGGCGACGGGCGCCGAGACGCCGTACTTCTTCATCGAGGTCTCGACGATCGTGAGACCCTCGAGCCCCGGCATCCGGGAGATGTGCTCGTCGAGCTTGCGAATCTCACGCAGACCCTCTTCGCCGGCGAAGATGTGTCCCATGACGTGGGTGACCTCTGCCGCCTCGGTGACGCTGGAGCCGACCGGGCCCCACGCGTTCTTGAGCGCGAATCGCGCCAGAACCTGCGCCTTCTTGCTCTTGGCGAGCCGGTCGCGAGCCTGAGTCGCGTAAAACGCGACGTGGCGGGCTTCCTGCTTGGCGATGCGCTTGAGCAGAACGGCAAGCACCGGGTGCTGCTCGAGTTCGGCGAGGCGGTTGTACGCGGCGACCGCCGACCACTCGTTAGCGGCACCCCAGATCATGTGCACGGCGATGAAGTCTTTGCCCACGATGTTGCCGAGCACCGACTGCTTGATCGGGTCGAGACGGTCTTTCCACCCCAGCTTGAGGCGAGTGGCTTTGAGCTGGTCGAAATCGACGGTGATGCCGTGTGCGCCGAGTACTGCGGCGAGAGCCTCGCCGTGCCAGAACTCTTCGCGGTTCCACATCGTCATGAAGGCCGAAACGTCGGCCTCCTTGTGCGACGGCGTGACGAGCAGATCCCGCAGGTAGCAGACCGTGTGGTACTCGATGTCGCACATGTAGCGCAGCGCGCGCAGAGTCGCCTCGGGCAGCGGGTTGGTCTCGAAGTCGCCGAAGTCGAGGTCCTGCCACACCACGCTCTTCGACGTGGCCGTGTAGTTGTCGATATCAAATGCCATGGGATGCCGCGGGCGGTCCTGCTAGGAGGACGACCCGTCTCCTTCCGTGCTCGTCTTCTCGGATTCTAGGCTCTCAACCTGTCGGGGAGCCGGTGATCGACGTTTCCAGTCGGCGACGTTCCAGCGCTTCTCCTGCGCGTGCCGGTAGAGCTGGATGTCGGGGTTGACCGCGGTCGGATTGCCGACGAGTTGCAGCCACACGAGGTCGGCGTGGCTGTCGCCGTAGCCGTAGGACTGGCTGAGGTTGAAGCCGTTCTGGTCGGCGTAGTGCCGCAGCCAGGCCGCGCGGGCCTCGTCGACGAGCGGGGGATCGGCGAGGAACCCCGTGAGTACGCCGTCCTTCTCCTGCATGCTGCCGGCGACGACCTCGTCGAAGTACGGCAGGAACGGCTGCACCATGAGGTCGATCGTTCCCGTCACGAGAATCGTGCGGTGGCCGGCATCCCGGTGCTCCTGCACTCGGCGCAGTGCGTCGGGCAGTGCGCGGCGCATCATTGCTCGACCGAACGGTCCGCGCACTAGGCGTTCGATCTCGGTGACCTTGAACCCCTTGTAGCGACGCATGAAGGTACGGATGAATTCGCCACGGTCCCGGCGCTCGGCCCGCAGGTACTTGGGCAGCGAGAACGTGAAGTTGGCGAGGTCGTGAGCCACGCGGGCGCGCGGCACGCTGCCGGCCCAGAGCTGGAGATACTGCTTGACCAGATTCGACTCGAGAACGGTGCCCTCGAGGTCGAAGATCGCGACGACATCCGTGCGCTTGGGCAGTGCACGCGCACCGCGCGTCTTGGCCGAGGGCCGTGTGGCGAAGGCGCGCGTGAGGGTGGTTACCGCCGGGAAATGGATCTCCTGAAAGTAGTGTTCCCAGTCGATCTCGGTGACGTCGAAGCCCTCGGTCTGCTGCACCTTCTTGGGCAAGGATTTCAGCAGGGCACGGGTGTTGGTGTCATCGAAGATGATCTCGGTCTGCACGTACGCCCGGTACAGCTCGGTGAACGCGCGCAGTTGGCCGAGCCCGTGCTTGCCCTTGGAGACGGTGTCGAGCCACTTGCGGGTGCGCGGAGTGGTCGGCAGGCGCTCGATGATCCGCTCGGCGCGGACCACCTGATGTTCGCGCTTCGCGAGAGCCTTCTCGACCTTCTGCCCGCCGGGGAAGCGCCACAGCGGAACCTTGATGTCGCCCTTGTCGTCGGGCAAAGGGTTGGTCGTGAAGTACTGGTTGACGTTTTCGTACATGCGGTGAAACGGCAGCGGGTTGCTCTTGCCAGAAACGACTTGGAAGTACTGTGCGTCATTCGGTTTCGCCGGGCGGGCGGCCACCGCGAGTGCCGCGTTGACGACGAAGTCCACCGGGATGACGTCGAGTACCGAGTCGGGGAGGCCGGGGAAGTCGGGCAGCTGTCCGCGGCCGTAAGCGATGATCAGCGGGTCGGCGACCTTGAAACCGTCGATCCAGCCAGGGAACGGGTGGTGCAGGGCGCTCTCGATGATGGACGGGCGCACGATCGACAGGCGGTGTCCGGCCTGCGACCACAGTTCCTCGGCGGCGCGTTCGGCGAACGCCTTGGTGAGCGTGTAGACGTCGGTCCAGCCGAGGCTCTCGGCGCGGGTGCGTCCGAAGTCGACGAGGCGCTCGCGTACCCATTCGGTGCGCGCGGCCTCGGCGAAGCCGGCGACGGCCTGCGGCCCGGTCTTGCTGTGGCGGGCTTTGGCCTTGGCCAGGTGTCGCCGCAGGGCTTCCGGCTGGCGCGACTCCAGCTCGACGCGGGTACGCGCCGACTTGGCTGCCTCGTATTCGGCGCGCCAGTCGACGGAGTGGGTGAGGGATGCCTCGGGGGCGATGCCCTTGCGGATGCCGCCGACGTACGCCGTCGACACGTGCACCACGTGGGGGTCGCTCCCGCTCGCGAGAAGTGCTCCGTAGACGCCGTACGCCCCGCCGACGTTGGTGTCGAACGCCTCGTCGATGGGTGGGTCGAACGACACCGTCGATGCTCCGTGGATCACCACGTCGATGTCCGACGGCAACTCGCCAACGTCGGTCAGGCTGCCCTCGATGACGCGAACGCGCTCGGCGACCGCTTTCGCCGCGGCATCCTCGCCGATGGATTCGATCCAGCTCGCGAACACCGGCTTGCGCATGAGATTGGTCAGCCGGGCCTCGCCGGTCTGACTGCCCTTGCCCCGCACGAGGATCGAGATGCGGGTCTGCGGATGCGATGACAGCAGCCGCTCGAGTATTGCCTGACCCACGAACCCGGTGGCTCCCGTGAGGAACACGTGCTCGGTTGTCAGGGTGGCGCTGCGGGAGGTCGTCACAGGCGGGCGGCCTTTCGGATCAGGGAGAGTCCGGACTGGCCGGGGAGGGTGTCGATGCGGGCGTCGAGGGCCTCGACGTCGTCGGGAGCCGTTCCGAACAGGCGGTCGAAGAAGTGGCGGGTCTCGCTGTCGGGTTCGGCCTTAGCGCCGATCGGCCAGGGCGTTGCGGCGAGACGTTTCCGCGTGAGCTTCTGCGCCTTCGCCGACTCGGTGAGCCGGAAGCGCGCCTGAGCTTCGAAGAACGACAGTTGACGTTGTTTGATGCCGAGGAAGGTTGTGACCGTGCGCTCGAACTCCGCGTTCGGATCGAGGGCGAGGAGGCGGCCGTATGCGGCCTGAGTGAGCCATTCGTCGACCGTGCCGAGCGTCATGTGCACGGCGATCATGGGAGTTCCGATGATGTTGGCGACGATCGACTCGCGGATCGTGCGTTCGACCGGGGTTCGGAACGGCGAGCGGTCGGGCTCCGAGCCTTCGGGCTGATGTGCGAGAAGGATCTGCTCGAGTGCGTCGGCGATCCAGTACTTCTCGAATGCCCACGTGGTCAGGAATGCGGTGATTCGTGCGTCCTTATGGGTGGCCGTCACGAGAACGCTTCGCAGGTGGGTCATGGTGGCCCGTTCGACGATCTGCAGGTAGCGCACAACGCGCAGAGTCTCCTCGCTGAGCGGCGCCGTGCGGTACGCGGACAGAGTCATGTCGTCGCGGTGGCTGCCCGCGGCGGTGCGCGCGTAGTCGCGCACGTCAAAGTCGGGGGCCGGGAAACTAGCGCGGTCCACGGACGCCTCCTGGTGTTCGGGCATCCGTCATACCTCCGAGGAGCAGGGCTGGTCGGGCCAAGTCTACCCACCCGCCGCCGCGGGGCCTGTAGCGTAATGTATGTCGCATGGCGACGGCTCTCATCACGGGCGGCACATCCGGCATCGGTGCCGCATTTGCCAAGCGGCTTGCTGCCGCTGGGTGGGATTTGGTGCTTGTCGCTCGCAACGAGGAGCGCCTCGCGGGAATGGCGTCCGACCTGCATGCCGAATTCGGCATAGAGGTGGAGACGCTTCGCGCCGACCTTGCCGACCGCGCCGACCTCGCGCGCGTTGCCGTTCGCGTCGAAGACGAGGCTCGCCCGATCGACCTCGTTGTGAATAACGCCGGCGCCGGGCTGCGCACCCAACTGTCATCGCCGGATGTCGCGGCGCACGAACATGCCTTCGCGGTCATGTGCTGGGCGGTGCTCGTGCTGGGTGGGGCCGCCGCTCGCGCGATGCGTGGTCGGGGCGGCACCATTATCAATCTGTCGAGCCTGCAGACGTACCTCGCCACCGGTGCGTACGCGGCGAACAAGGCGTGGGTCACGGCGTACAGCCAGAGCCTCGCCGTCGAACTAAGAGGCACCGGGATCGTCGGTGACCGCAGTGCTGCCGGGGTGGGTTCGTACCGAGTGGCACGCCCGCGCCGGCGTGGAGCGTAGTTCGCTCCCTGGTTTCTTGTGGATCGATCCCGACGTCGTCGCGCGCATCGCCCTTCGGGATGCTGCGCGCGGCAAGGTGATCTCCATACCCACTGTTCGGTACCGAGTGCTCGGGTGGATTGTTCGCCACCTTCCGAACCGTGCCGTGCGGCGTATTTCAGCGAGCATTTCGTCGAGCCGCAACGACGCGGCATCCTCCGGTGGTTCTGGCTCCGAACCACTGGTCATGAAGATGGAGAACCCATGAGCAATCAGGAAAAGCGGGATCGATTCAACTCGCCCGCCGTGGCGTCTGTGCGTTTCGTGGCACAGCGTGGACTTCTGAAGCCGCTCGTGTGGTCGCTCGTTCGTGTCTCGGTACACGGCCACGACGACATCGCGACTCTTGATCGCCCGTTCATCGCCGTCGCCAACCACTCGAGCCATCTGGACGCCCCGCTCATCCTCGGCGCCCTGCCTCGCCCGTTGGCGCGGTATCTCGCCGCGGGCGCCGCAGCCGACTACTTCTTCGACGTGCGCTGGCGCAAGTGGCTCACGACGCTGTTCTTCAACGCGTTCGCGATCGAGCGCAACTCGGAGGGCAAGCGCACCGGGTCATCCCGGTCCCTGTTGGAGCGTCGCGTGCCCTTGCTGATATTTCCCGAGGGCGGTCGGTCGAAAGTGGGTGTGATGGGCCGCTTCAAGCCGGGCGCCGCTGCACTCTCGAACGCCACCTCGGTGCCGTGCCTGCCCATCGCGCTGGTCGGTGCGAGCGACGCCATGCCGCGCGGGGTCAACTGGCCCAAGCGCGGGCGTCTTCCTGTTGCTGTAGTGTTCGGCGCGCCGATGCTTGCCGCCGCGGGAGAATCGGCTGAAGACTTTTCGCGCCGACTCGCAGATGAAGTTCGGCGACTGCACGAGACCGTGCGTCCGGTGAAGACGCACGCAGAGAAGGGAACGCGATGACCCAGGTCAAGCACATGAAGTGGTGGGGCTGGGGCAAAGACGGCGTGGGGTTCCACTACGAGGACAAGCCGGGGTTTGCGCCGTTCGTGCTCCAGGCCGTCGGCCTCGACCTGCTGACCGCTGAGCGCGCCGGGGAACCATCCTTCGCCGACCTCAACGTGCCCAAGAGCAATGCAACGGCAGCGTTCACCAAGTCGCTTTCGGCCATCGTGGGTGCCGAGAACGTCACGACCGACGACATGGTGCGCGTCATTCACACCTACGGCAAGAGTCTGCGTGACCTCGTGCGCATCCGTGGCAACGCGATCCTTCGCTCACCCGATGTGGTCGTCTACCCGGCCGACGAGGCCGAGGTGCAGGCGGTCGTGGATGCCGCGGTCGCCGCCAACGCCGTCATCATCCCGTTCGGCGGCGGTAGCAACATCGCCGCGAGCCTCGAGCCCATCCCGACCGAGAAGCGCACGATCGTTTCGCTCGATCTGGGACGCCTTCGCGAGGTCGTCGACATCGACACCGAGTCGGGCCTCGCCCGCATTCAGGCGGGCGCCCAGGGCCCCGATCTGGAGGAACAGCTCAACAAGCAGGGCTGGACGATCGGCCACTTCCCGGACAGCTTCACCCACTCGACCGTCGGCGGCTGGGTCGCGACCCGGTCTTCGGGTATGCAGTCGGACAAGTACGGCGACATCGCCGACATCGCGCGGGGGATGCGAGTCGTTCGGCCCGGTGGCGTGCTCGTGCTTCGCCCGCTTCCGAGCACGTCGAGTGGTCCGAGTGTGCGGGAGATGATTCTGGGCTCCGAGGGGCGCCTCGGCGTCATCACCGAGGTGACCGTTCAGGTGCACCGCGTGCCGGCCAAGCGTGACGTGTTCGCCTACTTCTTCCCGAACTGGAAGTCCGGCATCGCGGCGATGCAGGAGATCGCCGAGTCGGATGCCGCGCCCTCCATCACCCGCATCTCCGACGCTCGCGAAACGGGCTTCTCGTTGGCCACCTCGAAGGATCGCAAGGGGTTCGACAAGTTCCTCGCGGGAACTGTGTTGCCCGGTCTTATGAAGTCCAAAGGGTGGACTCTCGACGACATCTGCATCAGTTTCATCGGGTACGAGGGCAGCGTCTCTCACGCCAAGCGCCAGAAGTCGCTGGTCGATGCGATCGTCAAGAAACACGGCGGAATGGGTGTGGGCAAGGGCCCAGGCATCCTCTACGACCAGAAGAAGTTCGATACTCCCTACCTGCGCGACTTCTTGCTCGACATGGGTGCAGCGGGTGACGTGTCGGAGACCGCCGGACCGTGGTCGAAGCTCATCGGCCTGCACGAGTCGGCCTATGCCGCGGCGCAGCAGGCGTACGACGAGATCGGCATCAAGGGCTGGATCATGAGTCACCTCTCGCACTCCTATCACTCGGGTGCGTGCCTGTACTTCACGTTCGCGTTCGTCTTCGACAAAGACCCGATCGCCGAGTACAACAAGGTCAAGAGCGCGATCCAGCAGTCGTTCGTCGACAACGGTGGCACCATCTCGCACCACCACGGTGTCGGGTTGGAACACGCGCCGTGGCTCGAACAAGACATCTCGGCCGAGGGTGTGAAGGTCATGAGCGGCCTGTTTACCAGTGCCGACCCCGAGGGAAACTTCAACTCAGGCAAGGTCGTCGCCACCTACCGCCTGTAAGTCACGGTTCGGTACGTGAAGGTCGCTCGCGGCTTGACTAATGGGGGTAGACAGCGCATTCTGAACACAACGATTAGCTGAAACAACCCGTGGGGTGCACACCCCTGCTGATCATGATCGGTGCTCCGATGTGATGAAAGTGGGTTGGCATGTCTTCGAGAAGTCGTTTCGTATCTGGGCTGGGCGTTGTGAGCCTCGGCGGCCTGTTGGCGATTGCCGCACTGCCGTTAGCAGCATCGGCCACAATCGTTCCGACGATTGGACTCGGCACCGCGACGAGCTTTGCGGTACTCGCGGGCTCGACGGTGACCAACACCGGGTCATCCACTATCGGCGGCGACGTGGGAGTGAGCCCCGGGCTGGCCGTTGTGGGCTTTCCGCCGGGAAACGTCGTGCCGCCGTCAGCGATCTTCTCGGGCGCCCCGGCGCACGACCCGAAGCTGGATCTCGTTACCGCCTATAACCAGGCGCACGACACCCCGGCCGTCAGCATCGCCGCCGAGCTGGGAGGCCAGACCCTGGTACCCGGGGGCTATTTCGGCACGGCGCACGGTCCGCTCCAGTTGACCGGCGAACTCGTTCTCAACGGGGAAGACGACCCCTCAGCGGTCTGGGTATTCCAGACCGACAGCACCCTGACCACGGCATCGGGCAGTTCGGTAACCTTCATCAATGGGGGATCGCCGTGCAGCGTCTTCTGGCAGGTGGGTAGCTCCGCCACGATCGGATCAGGGTCCGACTTTGTCGGAACCGTACTCGCGCTGACATCAATAACGGCGGTTTCGGGGGCCGACATTCAGGGGCGCCTCCTGGCCCGCAACGGGGCGGTGACACTGGACGACAACGACATCGTCGTTGACGCGGCCTGCGTCGACGACACGGACTTCGACCGATCGTCGGGGGTCGCGAATACGGCCGAACTCGGTGCATCCAGTCCCGAGGCACAAGCCGCAATCGACGATGTGCTCGGCATCAGCACCTCGGCAGAGCTGGCCGCCACCGGCACACCCCTCGTCGGCGGCGTGCCGGCACTCGTCGCCCTGACGGTGGGGCTCGGCCTCCTGCTGATCGGCTCCCGCCGGATCAGATCTCGGGAACGCGCCGAATTACGGTAGGCGGGCCGGGAGTATCCGACAGCGTCGCGATCGTCTTGGAGTTGATTGGCTCGATGCCCAACGCCGTTGCGCGCAGGCCCGAGGAGATGAGCTCGGCGAGCAGGGCGCTATCTCCGTCGAACTCGTAGCTCGGTACGTCACCGGGGTCGAGGCCGAGCGCTTCGAAGCCCCGAAGGTAGCCGCCCAGAAACGCGGGCATGCCAGCCAGTAACGCCCGGTAGCGCACCCAGCGGTGGTTGTCCCAGCCCGAAAAGTTCTTGCGCAGCGCCTTAGTCGGATAGGTGCGCCCGCGAAACTGCGCGACGATCTCGGCGGCGGCCACCTGTCCGCGTTCGGCGAGCTGATCGATCACGTCTGCCGACATGGTGAGGTTGAGCCCGCCCTCGGTCTTGGTCTGGAGCACCCGAACGATTCGGTCGCGGTAGCCGGGGGCATCCAGATGTGCGTTGTCGTGCCAGTCGCGTGCAGTAACGAAGATGGCCCCGGCAAATGACGTGACGGCGCCGAGCCCCGACTCCGGGATGTTCTGGTAGCTCGGCTGTTGGGCGAGATTGTCGCGGGCGAGCACGATGTTGTCGCGCTGATCGGGGAATGCCGCGGCGCGGTCGGCGGAGAACGGCCCCAGGTTGATTGCGAACGTTGGCCGTCTCGGCAGCGGCGCGTCGAACAGGTGCACCGGAAAGTTGCTGGCGAGCCCGCCGTCGCTGAACCACAGCTTCTCGAAACGATCGCCGGGGGCACCGGTTTCGTCTGCCTCGTCGGGCGGCGGCTTACGGTAGCTGACGCCCCACAGCGGCACCGCGGAGATCAGCAGCGGGAAGCTCAGGGACATGCGCGTCGCGACGATAACCGGAAGGTCTGCCGGGTTGGGCAGCCGTCTCAGCGGCGGAGTGTGCGCAGCGGCGGCGGGATCGACCGGGCTAGCCGCGTCGAGTGCGGCCATGACGTTGGCCGGAAACAGGGTCGCCCAGTCCGCTGGGTCGTAGAGAAACGTTCGCGCCTTGAGTGGCATCTCGTACGGGCGAGAGCGACTGAGGCACGTGCTCAGCATCCGCAGGTCGATGCTGCGATTGGCCACGGGAGTCTCGTCGACGGCCCCGGCTCGGTAGGCCCGCCGCCCGGTCCAGAGGTGCCCGAACAGCAGGGGGCCCTGCTCGGGTCGCAGACCGGCAAGCCGGTCCAGCCGCGTGGAAAGCCAGTTGGTCAGGCCGCGCTCGCCGCCCGAGGCATCCAACCCCCGACAGATCCCGAACAGGTTGGCGGGCACGGCGTGAGTGAGCAGCCTCGCCAGCCGGAGGCCGACGGCCACGAGCCAACCAACAAGGGCCACAACCACTCCGGCCGCGATCAGCAGAACTCCCGGCCAGGATCCGGCAAGGGCTCCGGCGACGACGAGGGCTATGCCGACGAGAGTCCCCAGAAACCCGGAAATCGGAAAGGACCGGGCGACCGTGCCCACAACCGCCGCAAGCTGAGCGAGCCCGGTTCGCTTGCCGCCCGAAGGGGTGAAACCGGTGAACGCCATCAGGATCGGCAGCAACTGGCGGGTGGAGCGTTCGGGGCGGAAGACCTCGAGAAGGTCAAGCTCGTCGGGCAGCTCGTGAAGTTTCGCGAAGCCGTCTTGAGAGCGACCGAGCTCCGCTGCTGCACCGAGTGCCGCCCCGATCGCACCCGCCGACGATCCGCCCATGCCGCGGAATCGGTAGGTGCGGGCCAGTTCGACGAGGGCTCGCGGGTAAATCACCCCGGAGGTGATGCCGCCCTTCATCACGACATCGCACTGGTCGGCGGGTTTGCGCCGCCAGCGCGTCGAATGGGGGAGCGTCGTGACCATGGGGATCCGATCTGTCTACCCCCATTCCTACAGCAGGATGCCGGCCCGCGGCTATGGCGTGCGTGCAGCGGGCGGCGGCGGCACGCGCTTCGCCGCGATCACCAAGTGCACCGGAATCGTCTCGATCCCGCGTTTGCCGTCGACAACCAGGTGGCTTTCGTCGGCGCTGAGCAGGATGCCCAGCGCATCCGTGGCGCGTCCGTCGGCGAGACGATAACGCACCACCACGCGATCGCCGGGAGTCACCAGCTGCTCGGCTTGTAGTCCTTGAGGAAGACCCCGAAGATGTCTTCTCCGCCTTCGCCCCGCACGATCGGGTCATAGACGCGTGCCGCACCGTCGACGAGGTCGAACGGAGCGTGGAAACCCTCCTCGGCGAGGCGCACCTTGGTTGGGTGGGGTCGTTCGTCGGTGATCCAGCCGGTATCGACGCTCGTCATGAGAATGCCGTCGGTCTCGAACATCTCGCGGGCGCTCGTGCGAGTGAGCATGTTGACGGCGGCCTTGGCCATGTTGGTGTGGGGATGCCCCGGACCCTTGTACCCGCGCCCGAAGACGCCCTCCATCGCCGAGACATTGACCACGTAGGTGCGCTTCGCGGGGCTCGCGGCCAGCGACGGCCGCAGCTTCGAGATCAGGATGAACGGTGCCGTCGTGTTCGCGAGTTGAACCTCGAGCATCTCCAGTGGATCGACCTCTTGCACGGCCTGGGTCCAGGAGTTGACGTGATCGAGGTCGGGGAGCAGTCCGCCCGCATCGATAGCGGTCCCCGCGGCGAGACGCTCCAGCGACGAACTGCCCGCTGCCATCGCCTGTTCGGTCAGCTCGTCGGCTCGCTCCGCCGCCGCTGCGAGTATCGGGTGCGCGGCGAGCGATCGCTCCAGAGCAAGCGGATGCTGATCGTTGGTGTGTCCGAAGGTGACCAGCTCGGGCAGCCGAACGTCTGGGAGGGGGGCGAGTTCGGCATCCACGAGCGGTTGGTACGCCCCGGGGGAGCGTCGCACCGTCTGAGTGGCGTTGTTGATGAGGATGTCCAGCGGCCCGGCCTCGGCGACGGACTCCGCGAGGGCGATGACCTGGGCGGGGTCGCGCAGGTCGATTCCGACCACGCGCAGCCGGTCGATCCATTCGGCGGAGTCGGGCAGGCTCGTGAATCGGCGCACTGCGTCGCGCGGGAAGCGCGTCGTGATCGTCGTGTGTGCGCCGTCGCGCAGCAGTCGCAGCGCGATGTACATGCCGATCTTGGCGCGACCGCCGGTGAGCAGAGCGCGCTTGCCGGTGAGGTCGGTGCGGGCATCCCGTTTGGCGTGGCTCATGGCCGCGCAGTCGGGGCACAGCTGGTGGTAGAACGCGTCGACGACCGTGTACGGCTCTTTGCAGATGTAGCAGGCGCGCGCCTTGATGAGCGTTCCGGCGACCGGCGCGGTCGTTGACGTCGAGATCGGGATGCCGCGGGTTTCGTCATCGATCCGGTCGGGGGCGCCCGTCGCGGTTGCCGCGATGACGTTGCGATCGGCGTCGGCGATTCCTGCACGCTTCTCGAGTCGGCGTTCCTTCTTGACGGCCTTGAACATCTTGGCCGTCGCCCGGCGCACTGTGACGAAGTCGGGATGCTCCTGATCGATGTCGGCCATGCTCTCCAGCACGCGCAGCGTGACGGCGAGGTCATCGGGATCGATTGTGGGCACACGAAATTCTACGCCGCTCACGCTCGGCCGCCGGTTGAGTGCGGAAAGCGTCAGCCTGTCGAGTGCCGCGCTACTCTCAGTCCATGCCTCGCCAGATCCTGATCGATTGTGACCCCGGACTCGACGACGCGCTTGCGCTACTGCTTGCGCACGGCGATCCGAACCTCACCATCGTTGGCGTGACGACCGTCGGAGGCAACGTCGGTCTTGAGAACACGACGGCCAACGCGCTGCGATTGCGCGAGTACCTCGGATTCGACTCCGTGCCGATTGCCGCCGGAGCGAGTCAACCATTGAGTGGTGACCAACGGGATGCCGCGCACGTGCACGGCGCCGGCGGGCTCGGGTCGGTCGTGCTGCCGGATGCCACGCTCCCGGTGTCTGAGACGCACGCCGTCGACTTCATCATCGATACACTGCGGGCCACACCCGGCAGCATCCATCTCGTCGCGATCGGACCGCTCACCAACATTGCCCTGGCGCTGCAGCGGGAACCCGCGCTGGCTCGGTGGGCGGCATCCTTCACGATCATGGGGGGCTCATACACCCGCGGAAACGCGACGCCCACCGCCGAGTTCAACATCTGGGCGGACCCCGAAGCCGCGCGAGTCGTCTTCGACGCCGACTGGCAGGTGACGATGATCGGACTCGATCTGACCCTGCAGGCTCAGGCGAACGCCGAGATCGTCAGACGGTTCTCCGCCCTGGGAAAGCTCGGCGACGAGCTGATCGTTCCGTTGGCGACGTTCTACTTCGATTCGCGTGTCGACGACTGGGACGGCCAGGCGGTGCACGACGTCTGTGCCGTGGCGTATGTCGCCCGCCCCGACTTGTTCACGGTCGTGCCGGCTCAGGTCGACATCGAGGTTTCAGGCGAATTCACGAGGGGGATGACGGTGGTCGACTTCGACCCGCCGATCGCCAACGCACTCGTCGCAACGAAGCTCGACGTGCCGGGCTTCTGGGCGTACGTGGAGACGGCGTACGCGCGGGTTGCCTCGGCGCACGAATCGCGGGCTTAGCCCGCCCAGCGCTCCAGAGCCGTGATCTGCGCCTCGATGAGCGCGTCGAAGGTGCGGTCGACGTCCCGAGGCATCCCGAAGCCGCCAATCGCCTCGAGCGATACAAAGCCGTGCAGCACGGATCGCACCATCCGCGTCGCGTCGACGGCGTCTGCGTCGGCAAGGTCAAATGACGCGAGGGTGGCAAAGAAGACGTCGACCGCGCGCTCGGCGACCGCGATTGCCGCGGGGTTCGTCGGGTCGGGTGCCCGCAGTGTCGCCGTGTACCGACCCGGATGCGCCTGTGCCCAACGGCGGTAGGCGGCGGCGATTGCCCGCACGGCGTCGGGGCCGGAACGGCCGACCGCGGCATCCCGCATCGTCTCGGTGAGGTCAGCGGTGGCGCGCAGTTCGAGCAAGCGAAGCAGGGCATCCTGTCCGTCGATGTGTTTGTACAGGCTCGGCGGTTTGACGCCGAGGCGTTCAGCGAGAGCGGAGAGGCTGAGCTGGCTCAGCCCCACCTCGTCGGCGAGACGCTCGGCCTCGGCGACGACGGAATCCGTGGTCAGGCCAGCCCTAGGCACGAGGGGCCACCTCCGCGAGGAAGGATGTCACGGCCGGAGCAACGACGTCGACGCGCTGTGATTGCGGGTAGTGGCCAGCGTCCGCAACCATGACGACACGGGCCGGTAGGTGCTCGGCGATCCACGCGGCTTCGTCGCTCGGCTTCGGAAAGTCGGGATCGAGTTCACCCATGAGGATGAGTGTCGGCGCGTTCACGCGCGACAGCGCGGCCTCCGCTGGGGCATGGCTCGTGCGGGTGGTTTGCGAGAATGCTTTCGCGTATCCGGGCCGCCGCAGAGCGAAGTCAACGGTCGCGAGGTACTCACGGTGGTCGGCAGGGGTTTGTCCCTTGTAGATCGTCGGTAGGTACGCCTTCCACGAGGCGGCGGCCCAGGGCGCTGCCATGAGTACTCGGAACAGCAGCGCCATCACGGGATTGGTTGGAGGGTTGCGCACGAACGGGCCGAGGAGCACGAGAGCATCGATCAGTTCCGGTCGGTCGGCCGCGGCGATCACGGCCGACCCGGCGGCCATCGAGTTGCCCACGACGACGGCGTGACCACCGAGGGCGTCAATGAGCGCGAGGATGTCGGACGCCGTGGCTTCGTCTCCGTAGTCCGCGAACGTCGTGTCGCTGTCGCCGTGGCCGCGCAGGTCGGTGGTGACGACGCGGTAGCCGGCGGAGACGAGTTCGGGTACGAGGTGACGGTAGGTGGAGCGCAGGTCTCCCATGCCGGGAACACAGATCACCAGAGGACCGGTGCCCGTCATGTCGTAGGCGATTTGCCCGCCTTCGCGGACCAAATATGAGGTTTGGGTATCAGCCATAGCCATAAAGCTAATACGAATAGCCAACACTGTCAACCCCGACAGCGCGGGTAGGGCACGATGGAACAACCATGACTTCCGCGCTGCTCGACCTCGCTCCGGCCCCGTGGAACGAGGATGCCGCGTACGACGCGTTCGAAAGCTGGGCATCCGGTCGGGGACTCCCGCTGTACCCGGCTCAAGACGAGGCACTGCTCGAACTGGTCTCGGGGGCCAACGTCATCCTCAGCACCCCGACGGGAACCGGCAAGTCACTGGTCGCGATCGCCGCCCACTTCGTCGCGCTCGCGCAGGGCAAGCGCACCTTCTACACGGCGCCGATCAAGGCGCTCGTGAGCGAGAAGTTCTTCGCGCTCGTCGAGATCTTCGGAACCGAGAACGTCGGAATGGTCACCGGCGACTCCTCCGTCAACCCGGATGCCCCGATCATCTGCTGCACCGCCGAGATTCTCGCGAACATCGCCCTGCGTCGCGGCGCCGATGCCCCCGTCGACCAGGTCGTGATGGACGAGTTCCACTTCTACGCCGACCCCGACCGCGGCTGGGCCTGGCAGGTTCCGCTGCTGACGCTGCCGCGGGTGCAGTTTCTGCTCATGTCGGCGACGCTCGGCCCGATGAAGGAATTGGCGGATGACCTGAGTCGCCGCACGGGCCGCGAGACGAGCCTCATCACGGGAGTCGATCGGCCCGTTCCTCTGCACTTCTCCTACGCGCTGACTCCCGTGCACGAGACCGTCGAGGATCTGCTGCACACCGGCCAGTCGCCGATCTACATCGTGCACTTCTCCCAGGCGGCCGCCCTCGAGCGTGCACAGGCGATGACGAGCATCAAGGTCATCAGTCGCGAGCAGCGTGACGAGATCGCGGAGGCGATCGGGGCATTCCGGTTCACCACGGTGTTCGGGCAGACCCTGTCCCGGCTCATCCGTTCCGGCATCGGGGTGCACCATGCCGGAATGCTGCCCAAGTATCGACGGCTCGTCGAGCAGCTCGCTCAGCGCGGGTTGCTGCGTGTCATCTGCGGAACCGACACGCTCGGTGTGGGAATCAACGTGCCGATTCGCACGGTGTTGCTGACGGCACTCACCAAGTTCGACGGCACCAAGATGCGCCAGCTCTCGGCGCGCGAGTTCCACCAGATCGCCGGCAGGGCGGGGCGTGCGGGCTACGACACAGCAGGCACAGTCGTGGCCCAGGCGCCCGATCACGAGGCGGAGAACGCGCGACTGGTCGCCAAGGCGGGCGACGATCCCAAGAAGATCCGCAAGATCGTGCGCAAGAAGGCGCCAGAGGGCTTCGTCTCGTGGAGCGAGACCAGCTTCGAGCGGATGATCGCGGCCGAGCCGGAAACCCTCACGAGCCACATGCAGGTCAGTCACTCGATGGTGCTCAACGTGATCGCCCGCGGCGGGGACTCGTTCGCGGCGATGCGCGATCTCATCTTCGACAGCCACGAGACGTGGTCCGGCAAGCTGGCTCTCGCCCGCAAGGCCCTCGCGATTTACCGAACCCTGCGCACCGCGGAGGTCGTGACTCAGGCGCCCGACGGCACCATCGCGCTGACCGTCGATCTGCAGGCAAACTTCGCGCTGAATCAGCCACTGTCCCCGTTCGCGCTCGCCGTGTTCGAACTGCTCGACGCGGCATCCCCGACGTATGCGCTCGACATGATCTCGGTGCTCGAGTCGACTCTCGACGACCCCCGACCGATCCTGTCGCAGCAGCAGTTCCAGGCCAGAGGCGAGGCGGTCGCGGCGATGAAGGCGGAGGGCATCGAGTACGACCAGCGCATGGAGCTGCTCGAGGAGATCACCTGGCCGAAGCCGCTCGAGGAGCTGCTGGATGCCGCGTTCGAGACGTACAGCGCCACCCAGCCGTGGATCGGCGACTTCGCGCTCAGCCCCAAGACCGTCGTGCGCGACATGTACGAGCGGGCCATGACGTTCGCGGACTACGTCGGCTACTACAAGCTCGCCCGCAGCGAAGGGCTCGTGCTTGCGCTACCTCTCCGACGCCTACCGCGCCGACGCGGCAGACGATCCCGGACGAAGCCAAGACCGAGGAACTGCGCGACCTGATCGAGTGGCTCGGCGAGGTCGTGCGCCAGGTCGACTCGAGTCTCGTCGACGAGTGGGAGGCGATGCGTCGAACCCGTGGTCGAGCCCGCGAGACGCTCCGGTCTTGCCGCCCGACCGCCGCCGTCGGTGCTCAGCAACCCGCGCGCGTTCCGGGTATTGGTGCGCAACGAGCTGTTCCGCAGGGTGCAGCTGGCGGCGCGCGAGGACTGGGACGACGCTGGGGGAGTTGGATGCGGCATCCGGCTTCGACGCCGACGCCTGGGCCGACGCGATGGACGCCTACTTCGACGAGCACGACGTCGCTCGGCACCGGCGGGGACGCGCGCGGCCCGGCCATGCTCATGATCACCGAGGGACCGACGCAGTGGACGGTGCGCCAGATCCTCGACGATCCGGCGGGCGACCACGACTGGGGCATCAGCGCGACAGTCGACCTCGCCGAATCCGCCGAGCGCGGGATCGCGGCGGTGCGCATCCTCGCCGTTGATCGTCTGTAGGCACTCGCCGCACCCTGAAATCGGTTCACAATTGCTCGCTCGCTGCGATAGCATCGTGCCATCTACCTCTGTGCCCAGATCTGGAGTAACACACATGAAGCTTGCACGCACCACACTCGCCCTCGTCGGCGCAGCCGCACTCGTCCTTGTTGGTACCGCGCCGGCCATGGCAGCGGGCAACACCATTGACCCGGGCGATTCGATGTACGTGATTGATTGCGACAGCGGCTACGCCGACCACCAACTGCTCAGCGTCGTATCGTCGACCGCAGTGTCCACTCCGATCGGCACGGGCGAGGGTGACGACGACGTGTGCGCCGGGCAGCCGGCCTACAACCCGGCGACGGGCGTGTCGTACTACGTGCGCTGGGGAGACGACAGCCATGAGTTGGGCATCATTGATGTCACCACCGGCGTCAGCACTGCGGTCGCTGAATTCTGGTACCTCAACATCGAGTTCCCCGAACCAATGAGCGTCGACTCGATCGCAATCGGAGCAGACGGGTCCGCCTATGCTTTTAGCGGCGGCACCCTCTACAGCCTCAACCTCGCCACGGCAGAGTTGACGAAGATCGACGACACGACAGACAGCGACCTGTACGCGTTCGCGTTCGACGCCGTCACCGGCAAGTTCTACGCGATCAACTACGACAACAACGTCTACGAAGTCAACGTCACGGATGCCACGCTCACGAGCCTCGGATCGCTCTCGTTCGTCAGCGCCTCGGACTATGAGTACACGTATTCACTTCAGTTCGATCAGGCGGGAACGGCCTGGATCGAGGTCGACAACAGCTTCCCGGGCGGCGCGGGACTGTGGAGCCTCAAGCTCAGCAACCTCGCGGGCACCGTCTACTCCGGCAACTTCACCGACGACCCGTTCTACACCGAGGCGCTCCTGATCATCCCGGGCAAGGCGGCCTTGGCGAGTACCGGTGTTGACTCGAGCGCGGCCCCGCTGTTCGCCGGGGGCGCTGTGCTGCTCGCACTCATGGGAGCAGCATTGCTCGTCGTGCGGCGCCGTCGGTCGGCCTAGCGGTCTGATTCGATCAAAACCCGCCCCTCCGGCTCCGGCCGGGAGGGCGGGTTTTTTGTCGTGAAACACTTTCATGTCGGGTGCGGTCTCCGCTACCATTCTCGACATCTGGCGCCCCCAGGAGCCGGGAAGTGGGAGACGCCATGAAAGCCCTGCCGATCGCAATTGCACTACTCGGAGCTGTCGCGTTGGTCGCAGTCGGGGCGACTGCCGCTGCCGCAGCCGGGCCTGATATCGATCCAGGCGACTCGATGTACACCATCAGCTGCGACCAGACCTACAACGATTGGCAATTGCTGAGCGTCGCGCCTCCGACGGCGATCTCCACGCCGATTGGCGACGGCGACGGCACCAGCGAATTCGGGGGGTGCGCCGGCCAAGCGGCTTACGACCTCACCGATGGGATGTCGTACTACGTCCAGATCACCTTCGATGGCGAAAACGTGCACTGGGCGCTGGCGGAGATCAATGTCGCGACCGGCGTGAGCACGACGATCGACGAATTCTGGTGGGAGAACGGCGAGTTCCCCGAACTCGTGCGGGTTGACTCCATCGCGATCGGTTCGGATGGCGCCGCGTACGCGTTGGGCGACGGCGTTCTGTACAGCCTCGACCTAGCGACGGCGGTCGTGGATCCCATTGACTTCGAGTGCATTACAGCTTTCGCATTCGCGTCACATCCCACAACTGGCGAGTTCTACGCGATCGACCGCGGCGGAGAGGTGTTCCAGTTCGATGACATTGCGTCCGGCTGCTCTCTGACCTCGCTCGGCTACCTTACCGATGACGAACTCGTGCTCGACGATGCCGAAGTTACCGGGGTGTTTGCGTTGCAGATCGACGGAGGGGGAACCTTCTGGATCGATGTACAGACCCGTGAGGGGTTCACCGACCTCTGGAGTTTCACGCCAACCACCCTCGATGCGCCCGTGCGATCCGGGGAATTCACCGACGACCCGTTCTACACCCAGTCTCTTCTTATCGTCCCGGGTGAGGTGGCGCTCGCCGCGACGGGCGCGCCGTCCAGCGCGGTGCCGGTGGGCGTCGGCGCCGGGGTCATTGTTCTGCTCGGGGCGGGACTCCTCCTGGGAAAAAGATGATGAGAGCGGTTCACCGTTAGGGCGGTTTTCGGTTATGCTGGGCGCAAACCTGTGTAGTGCCCCCTGACCGTAGACCTCATTCCGCACATCCCCTCGGAGATTTCCATGAAGGCTTTGTCCATCGTCCTCGCCACCATTGGCGCCGCATCGATCGCTCTCGTGGGAGCGGCACCCGCCATGGCGGCAGGAAACGCCGTCGATCCGGGAGATTCTCTCTACGCGGTCAACTGCGACCCCGCGTACAACGACTGGCAGTTGCTCAGCGTCGAGTCAACTACGGCGGCGTCGACACCGATCGGTAACGGCGATGGCAGCGTTTCGGAGTCATATAACGCGTGCGCGGGCCAACCCGCGTACAACCCTGCCACCGGTGAGTCGTTCTACATTCAGTGGGAATATGGGGACGGCACCGGGAACTATCTGGCATCCGTTGACGTAGCTACCGGTGCCAGCACCAGGATCGGCGAGTTCTACTACTGGAACATCGAGTTCCCGTCCTACCCGTCGGTTGAGTCGATGGCGATCGGCGCGGATGGATCCGCGTTCGTCATCGCCGAGGATGACCTCTGGAGCGTTGATCTGACCACGGCCGAGTTGACGTACGTCGGAGGGAGCCTGTGCTGCACCTACGCATTCGCCAATGATCCGGTCACGGGCAACTACTACGCGATCGACGACGAGAACGAGATCTTCCTCGTTGACACGACCGACGGTTCGTTTACCTCGCTCGGGGATGTAGTCACGCCCGGCACCGTGTACTCGCTCCAGTTCGATAAGGCCGGCACGTTCTGGGTCGAGGTCGACGAAGACACCGATGGCGGTGCCGGACTGTGGAGCTTCACGCTCGCGACGAAGGCAACCCCGGTCTACTCGGGCTCGTTCATCGATGACCCGTTCTACACCGAGGCGATCCTGATCATCCCCGGTCAGCCGGTCGCTCTGGCGAGCACGGGCGCTGACCTCGCGGCCGCGCCGTACCTGGCCGGTGGCGCCGTGCTCATCGCGCTGGCCGGAGTCACTCTTCTCGTGATCCGTCGGCGTCACGCGGCGTAGGCGGCCCTAGAACACGTGCTCGTCGAGCCACTCGTTCCCGAACTTCGAGGCGGGATCGAGTCGCTCGGCGAGTTCCACAAAGTCGCCTAGTCGCGGATAGACGCCGCGCTCGACTGCGGTGAAGAGCTTGCCCCAGTGCGGCCGAGCCGAGAACGGCGCGAGCGTCTCCTCGATCACGGGCAGAAGCGCCAGCACCTCGTCGGGCTGGAACTTCCAAGTGAAGTGGATGGCCAGCACGTCGGTGTCGTACGCGCCGCTCAACCACAGCGAGTCGGCCGCGACCGTGCGCAACTCCGACACGTGCAGCAGGGGTGCGATCCGGGTCGACAAGGCGCGAATTGCCTCGATCGCCTCGATCGCGTGGCGCCGTGGGACGAGGTACTCACTTTGGAGCTCGTCACCGTGGCTGGGCGTGAAGCCCATCCGAAAGTGTGGGAGCCGATCGATCCAGGGACCGGGCACACCGCCCTGTTCCGTGGTGTTGTCGGGGTCGACGTCGTCGAGCGGGTGTGACGCGGTCGGCACTGGCCGCGCGCCATACACCTCACCGGGGGGACGGGCGGACCCGATCGCGCTCTTGAGCCACACCTTCCCCACGTTGCCTCCGACCCAGGTGGTGAAGATGCTCACGCTGTACGCGCGCGCCATGATCGCGTCGAAGTTTTCCAGCAAGCGAGGCCACGTCAGACCGTCATAGACGTCCTGCCGCAACTGGAACGTGGGCTCGATATCGAGCGTGATTCGCGCCACAACGCCGAGCGCACCGAGGGACACAACCGCGCCATCGAAGTCCGGGTCGCTCGGGTTGATCGACACCAGCTCGCCGTCGGCGGTCACCAGATCGAGGCCTGCGACCGCCCGAGATAGGGTGCTATTGCGATCGCCGGAGCCATGCGTTCCCGTAGCAATCGCTCCGCCGACGGAGATGTGCGGCAGTGAAGCGAGATTGCGAAGCGCCCAGCCCTGGGATTCGAGCAGCAGCCCCAGCTCGCCGTAGCTCACGCCGGCACCGAACGACACGGTCTCGGATTCGGCGTCGATCTGGATGTCAGGATCCATCCGACCGAGCGAGACGAGCTCGGCGGAGTCGGCCATGGCGTTGAACGCGTGACGCGTGCCAAGAGCCCTGATCCGAGGCGCCAAGGCCACGACATCCTGAAGCTGCTCGAGGGTCGTCGGTTCGTGCAGCACGCCCGCCCGATAGGCGTGGGAGCGAGACCAGTTCGAACCGGGAGATGACATAGTCACCATTCTCGCTGCCACGGGCCGGAGTCGGTGCTGGCGGGTGTTTACTGAACGTATGACTCGACAGCAACGCCTCGTCTTGGTCATCGCGATACTGGCGTCGTTCGTGGCATTCCTCGACGGATCGGTCATCAACGTCGCTTTGCCGGCCATGACCGCGGAGCTCGGGGGAGGGCTCAGCGTCCAGCAGTGGATCGTCGACGCCTACCTCATCACGTTGGGTTCGCTCATCTTGTTGGCTGGCTCGCTATCGGACGTGTACGGGCGCACCGTGGTGCTCCGCGCTGGCCTCATCGGATTCGGTGTGGCATCCGTGCTCATTGCCGTGGCGCCCACTGCGGAACTCGTGATCGTGCTGCGGGCGCTTCAAGGAATAGCGGCGGCGTTGCTCGTGCCGAGTTCGCTCGCCATCATCATGTCGACGTTCCGCGACGGTGCCCAAGCCAAGGCGATAGGCCAGTGGACGGCGTGGACGAGCGCCGCCTTCCTCGCGGGGCCTGTCGTCGGGGGCCTCTTCGTCGACTTTCTGTCGTGGCGCCTTGTCTTCGCTATCAACGTACTCCCGATTGTCGTGACACTGTTCCTGCTGGCGCGGCTAGAACAACGGGATGCACGTCGGGTCGGTGTGCGCATTGACGCGCTCGGAGCAGTTCTGGGAGTGCTGGGGCTCGGCGGACCGGTGTTCGCGCTCATCGAGTTCCAGAACCTCGGATGGTCCAGCCCGGCGATCTACCTGCCCTTTGTTCTGGGGATCGTCAGCCTGTGCACTTTCCTGTGGTGGCAGACCCGGGCATCCATGCCGATGTTGCCGCTCTCGCTCTTTCAGGTTCGTAACTTCTCGGTCGGCAACATCGCGACAGCCCTCATCTATGCCGCCCTCTCGATGGGCGGATTCATCGTCGTCGTGTTCCTTCAGCAAGTCGCCGGGTTCCCCGCCACGATTGCGGCCATCGCCTTCCTGCCGGTCTCACTGGGCAATGTGTTCCTGTCGTCGTGGTTCGGCGGCTTGAGCGGCCGCTACGGACCGCGGTTGTTTATGACGGCCGGGCCGATAGTCGCCGGAGTCGGCTACTTCGCGATGTTGCGCATCGGCGAGGACGTGAACTACTTCGCCGACGTGCTGCCGGGCGTGCTGCTGTTTACCGTCGGACTTGCCATGACTGTGGCACCCCTCACCTCAGCGGTTCTTGGGTCAATCTCGGCTCAGCAGGCGGGAATCGGGTCGGCGGTGAACAACGCCGTCGCTCGCGTCGCCGGCCTCGTCGCCATCGCGTTGCTGGGCGTGATCGTCGTGGGGGAGCTCGACGTAGCCGGATTCCATCGCGCACTGATCGTCACCGCCGTGCTGCTTGTCGCGGGCGGCATTGTGTCGTTCATCGGCATCCGCAATGGCGCGCTACGCGGCGAGCAGGTTTCCCGAGAGGCCGAGTAGCCCGACGATAACGAGTGCGGCCAGCATGATCAGCCGGAAGAGTAATCGCGATGGTGGACGCGTAAGACCGAGCCACCACGAGGCGGCGGCGAGCGCGCAGGCAACGGCGACGGCAATCAGCCGTGCCGGAGTGAAGGTCTGAGCTCCGACCAGCACTAGCGCGCCAGCGACGAGAAGGGAACACCCGACAACGGCGACCGAGTACCTGTGTCCCAGTCTCTGAGGGAGACCCCGGATGCCGAGCGCACGGTCATCCTCGAGGTCGGGCAGCGCGTTGGCAAAGTGGGCCGCAACGCCGAGGAGTGCGCCCGTGGCGACCACCCAGGGCGCTGGGAGCGCGGGGTTCGGCAGGGCGAGGGTCACCACCACGGGGAGCAGCCCAAAGCCGACACAGTAGGCAATCACCGATGCCGGGGTCGCCTTGAGGCCAAGGTTGTATCCCCATCCGGCGGCGAGAAACCCCAGGTGCGCGACGGTCGCCGGCCACCCGAGCGGGAGCGTGACAAGCATCGAGAGCGCTGCCAGAGCGAACGAGACCACCCGGGCGACCGAAACAGACACCAGGCCAGCGGCGATCGGCTTGTCGGTGCGGCCGACTCGTCGGTCTCGTTCGGCATCCATCCAGTCGTTGGAGAGCCCGACCGAGAACTGTTGCAGAAGAACCGCGACGCCGAGAATCGTGAGACGAGCGGCATCCAGCCCCAGACCGATCCCCAGGAAGACAGCCACCGCGGTGACCGCGACGGACGGTCCCGGATGCGTGGACCGCACCAACGCTCCGACCGTCGACATGCGCTCATCGTAGGGCGTTTGCTGTGCAGTGTTATTCTCGCGGGATGGCCAACGTGGGCGGACCCGGTGCGAAGGCGCTTGCTCTCGGTGCGACCGTGGCGATTCTCCTCGTGGGCTGCATGGCGCCTGCTCCAGCAACCACCACCGTCGCGGTGGCTCCGGCCAAGCCGCTGCCGCCGCCGGTCGATCCGGTGCAGCAATATGCCGACGATCGGCTCAGTGTCATGACTGTCGATCAGAAGATCGAGTCGATGATCATGGCACACCTCGGTGGCACCGACGCTCTCCAGTTGCGTGAGTTCGCCGCGGGAAACAGCCTCGGCGGCCTGATCCTCATGGGAGACAACATCCCAGATCCGCCCGACCTGCTCGGCGGTCTCACCACCGCGGTGTCGGCCGAGAGCGGATTGCCCCTCCTGCTCGCGATCGACCAGGAGGGCGGAATCGTACGCCGGATCTGGACCGATGATGCCGCCTCGGCCGAAGAACTCCGCTGGCTGACTCCAGACGCGGCACGAGCGGCCTTCGCGAGTCGCGGCGCGCTGCTGAAGTCTCTGGGGGTGTCGATCAACTTCGGAATCGTCGCCGATGTGACGGGGGATCCGAGCTCGTTCATCTACGACCGCTCGATGGGGGCGACCCCCGCGGATGCCGCGGCTCGAGTCGCCGAGGCCGTTAAGGGTGAGAACGGCCTAGTGATGTCAACGCTCAAGCACTTTCCCGGCCACGGAGTCGCTCCCGGTGACTCGCACTCGAGCATTCCCACGACAGCGATGGGGCTGGACGAGTGGCGGGCCGGGCATGAGGAGCCGTTCGCCGCGGGAATTGCGGCCGGGGCGGAGGTTGTCATGTTCGGACACCTCCAATTCGACAGCGTCGATCCGGAGCCGGCGACTCTCTCGCTCGCGTGGCACGAGCTGTTGCGAGATGAGCTCGGCTTCACGGGAATCATCATCACCGACGACATGGTGATGCTTCAGAATTCCGGTCGCGCCGATCTCGCTGACCCCTACCAGAATGCCGTCAGAGCGGTCGCCGCAGGCAACACGATGCTCCTCTATGTGGGGCCAGTGGATGTGCCGGGGGTCGTCGCCGCCGTTCGGCACGCTGTCGAGTCTGGGGCGATCAGCGAAGCGGCCATCGACGACGCCGCCCGTCGAATACTGGTCGTGCGGCGAACCCTCTCGGGCGAGACCGGCCGGTTCGTGCACTGCTTCGAGGCCTGCCAGGAGCAAATCGCCTGAGGTCGAGGCCGGGTTCACCCGGTTTCACCCGAGCTGTAGCGGTTTGCCGACGAAGGCCGAATAGCGATCCAGGGCCAACCGACTACCCCAGACCGGCGCTCAAATGGTTGGCAGTTGCAATCCGGTGAGCTTCAGCTCGACCGAGGGGTTGCCAGACCCGCGCGGCGTGGACGTCTCGGTTGCCGCTGCCGTTGGTGGCTGGGTAAGCGAACCACCAACGAGCAGGGCACCGATGAGAACAGCCATCGCTGACGCCGCGCTGACGCCGAGCGTGAGCCCGGCGGGGCGCACTGTGCGTCGAAGCATCACGGCCACCATTGCGATCGCCACGACTACTGTGACCATCACGGCAAGCGCGACGGCGACGGGTACGTCGGTAGCGACCGTGGGGGCGGTCGCGATTACAGCATTCATTTGTGCTGAGTTCCCTTCGGGTAGGAACCGATTCCGTCGGGTACAGAACCGTGAAACCGTCAGTCCTCCTTTAGGGGGACTAGCGGCCAGCGCTTGAAAAGTATCAGCGCGCGCCGTTCCCGGTCAACCCGAGGCACGACCCCCGTTCGGGGGTGGTCAGCCCACGCGTGCCGCTATGGCGTCTGCTGCGCGCACCAGAGCGAGGTGCGAGAGGGCCTGGGGAACGTTGCCCGCTTGACGGTCTCCAGCAACGTCGTACTCCTCGCTGAGAAGCCCGACATCGTTGGAAAAGCCCACCAGACGGTCCATGAGCGTCGTCGCGTCGGCAACCCGGCCCGACTTGGCGTACTGCTCGACCAGCCAGAACGAACAGGCGAGAAACGGATGCTCGCCCTCGGGTAGACCATCGACCCCCGATTCCGTGCGGTACCGCAACAGCAACCCATCGACCATCAACTCTGTCTCGATCGCGGCGACGGTTCCGAGCATCCGCGGATCGTCGGCGGCAAGATAGCCGACCTGAGAGAGCTGGAGGAGCGAGGCATCCACCCCCGTGCCACCGTAGAACTGGGTGTAGGTATTGCGCGCCGTATCGAAGCCGTTCTGCTCGATCTCGTCGCGAACCTGATCGCGGATGACACGCCACGAGTCACTCGGCCCGTCGAGCCCGAACTCCTCGGTGGCGCGGATGGCGCAATCGAACGCCGCCCACACCATAACTCGCGAGTGGGTGAAGTGGCGCTGCGGCCCGCGAATCTCCCAGATTCCGTTGTCGGGGCGCGTCCAGTTCTTTTCGACGAAGGTCATGAGGGCGCGTTGCAGGGGCCACGAGAAGTCCTTCTCGTCTGCCCCCACCCGGCGTGCGGCGTTCAACGCCAGCATGACCTCGCCGAACACGTCGCTCTGATACTGAAGATAGGCGCCGTTGCCGACGCGCACCGGAGAGGCCCCCTCGTAGCCGGGAAGGCTGGTGAGCTCAAACTCCTCGAGCCGGCGTTCGCCGGACAGCCCGTACATGATCTGCACGTCGGCGGGGTCGCCAGCGATGGCGCGCAGCAACCACCTGCGCCACGAATCTGCCTCGGCGACGAACCCGTGGGTGAGCAGCACCTCGAGTGTCAACGACGCGTCACGCAGCCAGACGTAGCGATAGTCCCAGTTGCGCTCGCCACCGAACTGCTCCGGCAGGCTGGTTGTCGCGGCGGCGACAATGCCTCCGGTGTCTTCGTGGGTCAGCGCGCGCAGCACGAGCAGTGACCGCCTGACGGCTTCGGGATACACCGGTGATGGTGTCGCACCCTTGGTCCATTGGCGCCACCAGCGCGTGGTCTGCCGGATGCGACGGCTCACGTTGAGGTGGGCCGGGGGTTCGCGGTGGGCCGGATACCACGTGAGAGTCATGTCGACCGTATCGCCCGCGTTGACGGTGAAGTCGGTTTGGTGAGTTTGGTCGTGGGCGGTGAGCTCAGGGCCCCGAACGACGATCGCGTCCGGCCCGGCAATCGCGATGAGCGTGTGTGTGGTGTTCTCGGGAACCTTGCGCACCCAGGGCAGCGCCTCCGCGTAGCCGAAACGCACGCGCAGATCGATGTGCATCGCGACGCTTCCGCTGATGCCCCGCACTCGACGGATGACATCTGCTCGCCGGTCACCGTGCGGCATGAGGTCGGTGACCTCGACCTCGCCGGTCGGGGTGACCCAGGTGGTGATCAGAGTGAAGGTGTCGTCGACGTAGCGCCGGGAACAGGATGCCTCGCCGTCCGGAGTCAGTGACGCGACCGGCGCGAGCAGCCAGCGCCCGTGGTCCTCGTCGCCCAGTAGTGCCCCGAATGTCGATGCGGAATCAAAGCGCGGCAGGCACAACCAGTCGATGCTGCCGTCGCGTCCGACAAGCGCCCCGGTGTGGCAATCGCCAATCAGTGCATAGTCCTCGATGAGTAGCGGCATCCAACCATCCTGACATCGACTGTGCTTGAATCGGCCATGACCGTTGCGACTCGAGACCTCGCCGACATCACTATCGAGACGGCCGACGAGGGCGGGAGCCCCCTGCTGCGCGGGGTTCTCGGGGTCCCGAAGGGCGCTGGGCCGTGGCCCGCCGTCGTAGTGCTTCACGAGGTGTTTGGTGTCGACGTCGAGATGCGTAAGCAGGTCGCGCATCTCGCGTCGCTCGGCTATCTCGCGCTAATGCCCGACCTGTACAGCGACGGGGGAGCGCGGCGCTGCCTCGTCGCGACAATGCGCGCCATGCGCAGCGGAACGGGGCGAGCGTATGCCGACATCGAGTCGGCCAGACGCTGGTTGGCCGCTCGCGCCGATGTCGCCGGGGCTATCGGGGTCGTGGGCTTCTGTATGGGAGGCGGATTCGCGCTGATGACCGCGTCGAGCGGGTTCGGTGCGGCTGCGGCGAACTACGGAATGCTTCCCCAGCGACCGGATGTCGCCTTCGCCGACGCCTGCCCGGTGGTCGGAAGCTACGGCGGGCGCGACAGGTCGCTGAAGGGTGCCGCCGCGAGCCTTGCCGAGACCCTTGATTCGCGTTCGGTTACGAATGACATCAAGGAGTACAGCGAGGCAAACCACACCTTCATGAACGAGGGCGTCGCAGGACCGACCTGGTTCAGGCCGCTCGCTCGGGTCGTGGGCTACGGACCGGACCCGGATGCCGCGGCCGACGCATGGCGGCGCATCGACGAGTTCTTCCGAGCGCAACCTGCCGGACGCGCAGGCTACGCCGTGAGTAGTCGCGCCGCGACGAGCTGCTTGCACAGCCCGGCGCCGTCTGGCGCGTAGAACCATCGGATCGAGGAGGGCGCCTCCTGTTCGGCCGCTTTGCTCCGACCTCCGGCAAAGACCGCCTCGCCCGGGGAGAGTTGCCGGATCGCGATTCCCGCGACATTGTCCGGGTGCGCAGCGGCAAATTCCGCGTAGATGCTCTCGTCGTGCTGTCCGTCGTCGCCGATGAGCAACCACTTCATCGCCGGGTAGTCCTGCGCCATCCGCTCGAGGCTCGAGCGCTTGTGGTCACGCCCGCTTCGAAACCAGCTGTCGTGGGTTGGGCCCCAGTCGGTGAGCAGCAGCGGGCCGCGCGGGTAGAGATTGCGGGCGAGAAAACGGGTCAGCGTCGGGGCGACATTCCAGGCTCCGGTCGAAAGATAGATCACGGGCGCGCCGGGGTTGGCTCGGGTGAGCCGGTCGTAGAGCACGGCCATGCCGGCGACCGGGGTGCGGGCGTGCTCATCGAGCACAAAGGTGTTCCAGGCGGCGAGGAAGGGGCGGGGGAGCGCGGTGACCATGACCGTGTCGTCCACGTCGGAGATGATGCCGAACGGGGCGTCCGGATCAATAACGAACACTTTCGACGAGACCGGCTCCGTGTCGTCGGTGCGCATCCGCACCTTGCGCCAGCCGACCTTCAGATCGACGTCGACGCGCACGTCCACTAAGCCGCCGCGGGCCGGCCGAACCCGGCGCTCGACGGATCCGATCGAGATCGTGACGTCAACATCGTGCACCGGGATGCTGAAGAAGCTGCGCCAGCCCCGCACTTTGGCCGCGCGTTGCTTGGGGGCCGCGTCGCCTCGGGTGAGAACCACTCGACAGAGCACTCGCGCCCAGCCGGGGCCGCCGTATCCCGCGTACGGGATGATCGTGGTCACGAGGCCCCGGCGCCGTCCGCGGCGTTCGCGCCAGCGATGGAAGGCATCCTCGATGCGTGCCGCACGGTGCACAATCGGTTGTGGCGACCCGCCTGAGACGCGCGCTGCTTCGGGTCGAACCATGCCTCCCAGTCTGGCATCTATTGCTGGAGCGGGTCAGACGGGGTCGATCAGGTCCGGGGAGTTGTTGCGCACATTGCCCACCGCGCGGCCGACCTCGTGGAACTCGGCCCGCTCGGCGGCGTCGACGCCACCCTGCGAGACCGCCGCGAGCAGTTCGTCGGGTTCTGTTGTTGTGGGGGTCCAACCAGTCGTCTACGAGGTCGGGTTGCAGAAACACCGGCATCCGATCGTGGATGTCTCGAAGCGCACCCGTCGCCTCTCGCGTGACGATGGTCGTGGAGAGCAGCCACTTGTCGGGTGAGTCGTCGGCGGCCGCCGGATTGCGCCACCACTCGTAGAGACCGGCGAAAGCGAAGAGCTCGCCGTCGGGCAGGTGGATGAAGTGGGGCGTCTTACCGGCGGCGGTCGTGTGCCACTCGTAATAGCCGGTAGCAGGCACGAGCGCTCGTCGTTTTCGCACCGCCGTGGAGAAGTGGCGCTTCTCGGTCAGCGTCTCAATGCGCGCGTTAATCGCAGTGACCCCGGACTTGACGTCTTTGGCCCAGCTCGGCACGAGGCCCCAGCGCGCCGACTCGAGGCGCCGCACCGGCAACTCGTCGAGCGGGTCCTTGGGAACAGCGTCGAGCACTATCGCCACTGGATCGGTGGGGGCGACATTCCACGACGGTGCGGGAAGGCCGTCCGCAGGAAGGTCAACGTCGAACAGCGACACGAGGTCGCCGCTGGCGCCCGCTACAACAAATCGTCCACACATATCTACATTTTGGCGGTTGGTGACCGACACTTCCTCACCTAGGGCTACAATATAGTTCAGATCATGAAGGAGATTCCCGTGGCCCCCAACGACACGATGGAGTACCTGCCCGAAACGCTCGTTCCTTTGCGGAACGCTCCCGTGCAGGCCCGCAGCACCGCAAGACTTACTGCCCTGCTCGACGCCGCCGCCGCGGTTGTCGCAGAGATCGGTTTCGAGCGCCTCACCACAGCGATGGTCGCCGACCGCGCTGGTGCGTCAATCGGCACCGTGTATCGCTACTTCCCCGACCGAATTGCGCTGCTCCAGGCGCTCGCGGCCCGCAACCTTGAGCGAGTGCTCACCCGCATAGGTGACGAGGTCGTCGATGAACGGCATGCAGACTGGGCGGCAGCCCTCTCGGGAGCATTCGACGTTCTGGCGGACGCATTTCGCACCGAGCCCGGATTCCGCGGCCTCCGTGTCGGCGACGTGATCGACCTTCGCCCGGCCCCCAACGACCGCACCTACAACTCGGTTGTGGCCAACCGCGTGCTCGACGGCATGATTTCCCGCTTCGGTCTCGCCGATTCCGCAGACATCCGACTCACGTTCGAGGCTGTTTTCGAGGTCGCCGACGCGCTCGTCGCGCGTGCCTTCGCTCGCGATTCACACGGCGATGCCGCGTTCCTCGGCGCAGCACGGGACACCAGCTACGCCATGCTTTCCGGGCATTTTGGGACTGCACAGCGCTAGATCCTCCTGAATTCACCGGCGAACCTGAGGTTCGTCGGTGAATTTTTTTTGGGCAATCCGGAATGACGGGGGCTCCGAATAGTGTTGGTAGAGGTCAAGACGACATTGTCGATCCGCGTTCGGGCGCGAGGAATGGACCGCAGCAATGATCGAGTTCCGCGCAGTATCCAAACAGTTCCCCAACGGAACGCTGGCAGTCGACGACTTCAGCCTGGTAATCCCCTCGCGCAAGACAACCGTGCTGGTCGGGTCATCCGGCAGCGGCAAGACCACGCTGCTGCGGATGATCAATCGCATGGTCGAGCCGACCTCCGGCGCAATCGAGATCGACGGCGAGAGCATCCTCGATCGCGATCCCGTGAAGCTGCGCCGAAGCATCGGCTACGTCATGCAGAACTCGGGTCTGTTGCCTCACTTCAGGGTCATCGACAACGTCGCGACGGTGCCCGTGCTCAATGGCGTGCCGCGAAAGCAGGCTCGCGCGCAGGCGCTCGAGTTGCTCGACACGGTAGGTCTCGATCGTGATCTGGCCGACCGGTACCCGAGCCAGTTGTCGGGCGGCCAGCAACAGCGCGTGGGCGTTGCGCGTGGGCTCGCGGCCAACCCCAACATCCTGCTCATGGATGAACCGTTCGGAGCGGTAGACCCCATAGTTCGCGCCGAACTTCAGCAGGAGACCATCCGCTTGCAGCGTGACCTCGACAAGACCGTCGTGTTCGTCACGCACGACATCGACGAGGCGTTCCTGCTCGGCGACCAGGTCGTGATTCTCGAGGAGGGTGCTCGCATCGCTCAGGTGGGTAGCCCAACGGAGATTCTGTCCAACCCGGCCAGCGAGTTCGTCGAGAACTTCATCGGGGTGCAGCACGGCAAGCGCGCTCTGTCGATCCGCACCACACCTCGGGGCAAGATCCTCGTGGACTCCGAGGGCCGTGCTGCCGGAGTGTTGGTTGACGGCGCACCATGACCTGGGTTCTCAACAATCTTGATCTGATCTGGCGGCTCACGCTTGAGCATCTCGCGCTGTCGATACCGCCGATCCTGATCGGATTCGTCATCTCGATTCCCCTGGGATTTCTCGCGTACCGCTACAAACTGACCCGCGGGCTGCTGCTGACTGTCGCGGGACTGCTGTACACGATCCCGTCGCTGGCGCTGTTCGTGATTCTGCCGCCGCTACTCGGCATCAGCTACCTGAGTTCGCTCAACCTGACGATCGCGCTCACCCTCTATGCCGTCGCGATAATGTCGCGATCGGTGGCGGATGCCCTCGCCTCGGTCGATCCCGCGATCCGCCAGTCGGCGACCGCGGTGGGCTTCTCTAGTTGGCGCCGGTTTTGGACCGTCGAGTTGCCCCTCGCGGGTCCGGTGATCCTCGCCGGGCTGCGTGTCGCCGCGGTGAGCACGATAAGCCTCGTGACGGTGGGCATCCTGATCGGCGTCGAAAGCCTTGGGTACCTCTTCACTAACGGCTACCAGCGGGCGATCGTCGCCGAGGTACTCACCGGGGTGGTTGCGGTCGTCATCATCGCCCTCGTCGTCGACTACCTGCTCGTGATTGCTGGTCGCATCCTCATGCCGTGGGCTCCTCGACGCCCCGGACGCACCGTGCACCCCGTCGTACAGCAAGCGGGTGCATAGAAATGAGTCTCTTCCTCGACGCCATAGCCTGGCTCTTCTCGCCCGACCGACTGACCGATTCACCGTCGTTGCCGCTCCTCGTTGTGCAGCACCTGTTTTACACGTTCGTCTCGGTCATCGTCGCCGGGGTCATCGCGATCCCGCTCGGCTATCTCATCGGGCACACCGGGCGCGGTCGCGAACTCGCCGTGGGCATCTCGGGCGCGGCTCGCGCGCTGCCGTCGTTTGGCCTCATCCTGCTGCTCGTGCTGCTCATCGGGGTGACCCAGAAGCCTCTCGCCGCGTTTGTCGCGTTCGTCGCGCTAGCGATACCGTCGGTGCTCGCCGGGGCGTACTCGGGGCTCGAGCAGATTGACCGCCGAGTCATCGATGCGGCTCGCGCCGTAGGGCATGACGGAGTGGCAGATTCTCGTCAAAGTCGAGATCCCGCTCGGGCTTCCGCTTCTTATCGGTGGCCTGCGCTCGGCCACGCTCCAAGTCGTCGCGACCGTGACGATTGCGGCGTACATCGGACTCGGCGGCCTCGGTCTGCCGATCTTCGCGGGCCTGCCGACTCGTCACTTCGAGTGGATGCTCGGCGCAGCCCTGCTCATAGTCGTGCTCGCGTTGCTGCTCGACGCCGCTTTCGCGCTGCTCCAGCGCCTCGTCGTGCCCCACGGCGTTGTCGCCGGGCGCGCCACAGATGTCCGCACGCCGCAGAACCGTCGGCGCGCGGTGATGGGACCCCCCATCGAACAAGGAAAAGGATAAAGAAATGTTCACAGCAAGGAACAAGGGCCGGCTCGCACTTGGTGCGGTCGTGGTCGGGGCGGCATTGGCCCTTTCAGGGTGTGCGTCAGGTGATCCGTTGGACCCGGGTACCGATCCAGGCACCAGCGAGACGATCACGGTCGGCTCGCAGGCGTACTACTCGAACGAAATCATCGCCGAGATCTACTCGCAGGCCCTCGAGAACGCCGGTTTCACCGTCGACCGTCAGTTCCAGATCGGCCAGCGGGATGCCTACCTCCCGTCGCTGGAGAGCGGCGAGGTCGACCTCTTCCCCGAGTACACCGGAAACCTGTTGCAGTTCTACAGCCCCGACACGACAGCCACGACCGCTGACGACGTCTACGCCGAGCTGAAGGACGCACTGCCCTCGAGCCTCACCGTGCTGGACCAGTCCTCCGCGACTGACCAGGACTCCTACAACGTGACCGCTGACTTCGCGGCCGCCAACAACGTCAGTTCGCTCGAGGACCTCAAGAACGTCACGGTTCCGCTGGTACTCGGTGGCAACGCCGAACTGGCGGAGCGTCCGTACGGTCCCGCGGGCCTGCTCGCGACCTACGGCGCAACGGTCGGCTTCACGGCGACCGGTGACACCACCGTGCAGGACCTGCTCGCTGGCACCGTCAACATCGCCAACGTCTACAGCGCCGACCCGCGGATCCAGACCGAGGATCTCGTGACCCTCGCCGACCCGAAGGGGCTGTTCCTCGCCTCTAACGTCGTGCCGCTGGTGAACGCCGACATCGCCGACCAGATCGCCTCGGTGATCAACGCGGTGCAGGCGAAGCTGACCGCCGAGGGTCTCGTGGCTCTCAACGTGCAGTCGACGGTGGACCAGATGTCCTCCGCCGCGATCGCTAAGCAGTGGCTGACTGACAACGGCCTGATCTAACTAGCTCCACGGTGGTTGAGTAGGCGCCATACGCTGCGCCTACTCAACCACCTGGATCGGCCTGCGCAGCGCGTCGAGCCGCGCACGCCATGCGCCAAGGCGCCCAGGACGCTCCGCTAGCCCGGGACCATCGACCCACGCCGTAACAATTCTGACGCCGTGCAGCGCGCTCAGCGCCCAGAGCTCGGTGCCGTCCAACTCGGCCGGCGTGCACGCCTCCTCGTGAGTGTCGATTCCGAGGGCCGATGCCAGGGTCACGACGCTGCGGGCGGTGACGCTGTCGACACGGTCGAACTCCGCGGGAGGCGAGCACAGGATGTCTCCGCGCCACCACAGGAGTGCGCTGTAGGCCCCCTCGACCACGTAGCCGTCGTCGGTCAGGATGACAGCCTCATCGGCCCCGTACTGCTGCGCGTCGGTTCGAATGCGCAGCATCGCCTCGAGGTCGGGTCCCTTCACGCGCGGGACAGTGCGTGGATCTGGGCCGGACCACGTAGCGAGCACGGCCGACCGGGAACGCTCGGGTGCGCTGCGCAGCCGGAACACGAGTCTTCCGGTCGAGTGCGCCTCGACCCGCGGGAACCACTCGCCGTCGCGCGGAATGGCCGCGATCGCGGCATCCCAGAAGTCGTCGGTGTCGGGGGCCGTCGCGCTGGAATCGCGCGCGGTGCAGCGCGAGACCCAGCGTGAGCCCATCACTCACGAGCCACGAGTCGGCCGCGACGATCGCCGTGGCGGTCATGTCGCAGTACTCGAGCGGCTCGAGGGCGCCGTCGTGCCATCGGTAGATCGACTGCACACTCATAGGGTTAGCGTATGCGTCCCACGGTTCAGACTGCGTCCCTCGGGCGGTGGGTCGATCCGGCTGACGCGTGGGCTGCGCTGTGTGTCGGCCGTGACGCGGCGTTCTGGCTCGACAGCGGCTCCGGCGCTACCGCGGGAATGAGCTACGTGGGCGTCGCGTCCCGGCTCACCACCGACTTCGAGGGGCCCGTGCTCGACTGGTTGCGTCGGGAGACCTTCTCCGCCGACACGTCGGCCGTGGCATCCGGCTTCGCTCTCGGCTGGGTGGGCTGGTTGGGCTACGAACTGCGGGGTCAGACGATGTCCGTCGACGTGGCCCGGTCGTCGCGCTATCCGGATGCCGCGTGGCTCTATGTCGACCGCTGCCTCGCCTTCGACCACTCAACCGGCGAGGTGACGCTCCTGGCCCTCGACGATGTGGACGGCTACCGCGACGAAGTCGAGCTGGCTCTCGCTTCGGCGGTCAAGACCACCGAGCCCGTCGAGATCTCGGCTTCGCTCGATCACCGGTCCGCAGTGTGGGCCTACACCGACGATGAGTACCTCGCCAAGATCGAGGCGTGCCAGCGTGCCATCCGCGACGGCGACGCGTATCAACTCTGCCTAACCACTGAGGCGCGCGTAGACGCGCATCCCGACCCGTTTGCCACCTATCTGGTGCTGCGGCAGTCCAGTCCGACCCATCACGGTGCGCTCCTCGTCGCGGGTCCCGTCGCGCTGCTCAGCGCGACACCCGAACAGTTCCTCACCGTCTCACCGGACGGCGTCGTGCAGTCGAAGCCGATCAAGGGAACCAGGGCGCGTGGTGCGACGACCGCAGCCGACGACGAACTCAGGTTCGAACTCGAGTCGAGCGACAAGGAGCGCGCCGAGAACCTGATGATTGTCGACCTGATGCGCAACGACATCGGTAGGGTGTCTGCCGTCGGTTCGGTGACCGTCACCAAGCTCATGGCGGTCGAGAGCTACGCCCAGGTGCATCAGCTCGTCAGTACTGTTCAAGGCATTCTCGCCGACGGGCTCACCGCCATGGACGCCATCCAGGCGTGCTTTCCCGCCGGATCGATGACGGGCGCGCCCAAACAGTCGGCGACCGCGATTCTCGATCGTCTCGAGGCCCGTGCGCGGGGGATCTATTCGGGCGCCTTCGGCTACCTCGGGCTCGACGGTTCGCTCGACCTCGCCATGGTCATCCGGTCGATTGTCATCGACCCAGACGGCTGCACCGTCGGCACCGGTGGGGGGATCACCGCGCTGAGCGTTCCCGCGGAAGAACTGGCCGAGGCGAAGCTCAAGGCCGCGGCGCTTCTGGCGGTTCTCGGGGTGGACGATTGAGCGGCTACCCTTGAATCTTCCCCACCACGACTTTCTCTACTGAACTCTCTTTAGAGCGCAACGAATTGGATGCCACGTGACCGATCACGACCAGCGCGACGAGCGCGACGACGTCAACGACTACGACATCGCGGCCATCCAGGAGAAGTGGATGGCCATCTGGGATCAGATGAAGCCGTTCTCGACCGACGACCCCGCAGACAAGCGTCCGCGCAAGTACATCCTCGACATGTTCCCGTACCCCTCGGGCGAGCTACACATGGGTCACGCCGAGGCGTTCGCGTTCGGCGACATCGTTGCACGCTACTGGCGGCTGCGTGGCTTCAACGTTCTGCACCCGATCGGCTGGGACTCGTTCGGTCTTCCGGCCGAGAACGCCGCGATCGAGCGCGGGCATCAACCCCGCCACCTGGACCTACGAGAACATCGACGAGCAGAAGCAGAACTTCGGCCGCTACGGCGTCTCGTTCGACTGGAGCCGGGTGCTGCACACCAGCGACCCCGAGTACTACAAGTGGAACCAGTGGCTGTTCCTGAAGCTGTACGAGAAGGGGCTCGCCTACCGCAAGGAGAGCTGGGTCAACTGGGACCCGGTGGACCAGACGGTTCTCGCAAACGAGCAGGTGCTGCCCGATGGCACCTCGGAGCGTTCTGGCGCCGTCGTCGTCAAGAAGAAGCTCACCCAGTGGTACTTCAAGATCACCGACTACGCCGACCGCCTGCTCGATGACCTCAACCAGCTCGAGGGGTCGTGGCCGAGCAAGGTGCTGTCGATGCAGCGCAACTGGATCGGGCGCTCCGTCGGCGCCGACGTCGACTTCGAGATCGAGGGCAGGGACGACAAGCTCACCGTCTTCACCACCCGCCCCGACACGCTGTACGGCGTGACCTTCATGGTCGTCGCCCCCGACTCCGACCTCGCGGCCGAACTCGCAGCGGGATCGACACCCGAGGTGCAGGCCGCGTTCGCCGACTACCTCACCCAGATTCAGAAGAACACCGAGATCGAACGTCAGGATGCCACGCGGCCGAAGACGGGCATCCCGCTCGAGCGTTTCGCGCTCAACCCGGCGACGGGGCAGCGCATCCCGATCTGGACGGCGGACTACGTGCTCGCCGACTACGGTCACGGCGCGGTCATGGCGGTTCCGGCCCACGACCAGCGCGACCTCGACTTCGCGATCGCATTCGACCTACCGGTGCGGGTCGTCGTCGACGTCAACGCGCCCGTGACCGGGGCGATCCCGGTTCTCGAACTCGACGAGCACGGCCAGGCGATTCTTCCCGACGACCTGCCGCCGATGGATCCAACAGTCGACGGGTCAGGCCCTCGTCGGCGACGGCCGGCTCATCAACTCCGGCGCGCTCGACGGCCTAAGCAAGAACAACGCCATCAAGAAGATCGTCGAGCGTCTCGAAGCCGACGGCACCGGTCGGGCGGCGAAGACCTACCGTCTGCGTGACTGGCTGATCAGCCGTCAGCGCTTCTGGGGCACTCCCATCCCGATCATCCACGGCGCAGACGGCGAGCTCATGGCAGTGCCGTTCGAGCAACTACCGGTAGTGCTTCCCGACACCGACGGACTCGACCTGAAGCCCAAGGGCAAGTCGCCGCTCGCCGCGGCAACCGAGTGGATGACCGTGCCAGACCCGCGCGACGGCAGCCCGGCCCAGCGCGACGCCGACACCATGGACACGTTCGTGGACAGCTCCTGGTACTTCCTGCGCTTCCTGTCACCGAACGACCCGGACAAGGCGTTCGACGTCGCCGAGGCCGAGAAGTGGGCTCCCGTCGACCAATACGTGGGGGGCGTCGAGCACGCGATCCTGCACCTGCTCTACGCGCGCTTCATCACGAAGGTGCTGTTCGACATGGGCTACGTGAGCTTCACCGAGCCATTCAGCGCGCTGCTCAACCAGGGAATGGTGCTCAGCGAGGGCAAGAAGATGTCCAAGCGCAGCCGCAAAGGCACGACGTTCACCGCCGAGGTCGACAAGCACGGTGCAGATGCGCTGCGCCTGACACTCGCGTTCGCTGGCCCGCCCGAGGACAACATCAACTGGGAGGATGTGTCGCCCGCGGCATCCGCCAAGTTCTTGGCTCGCGCATTCCGGATTGCGACCGACGTCACGAGCTCGCCCGAGATCGAGTGGAAGTCGGGGGACGTCGCCCTTCGGCGCATCACACACCGCTTCCTCGCCGACGGACCGGGGCTCGCCGAGTCGCTCAAGTTCAACGTTCTCGTCGCCCGCATCATGGATCTCGTCAACGCGACCCGCAAGGTGATCGACACGGGCGCTGGGCCCGGGGATGCCGCGGTTCGCGAGGCGGCCGAAGTCATGACCGTGGCCCTCAGCATGTTTGCTCCGCACACCGCGGAGGAGATGTGGGAACGCCTCGGGTACCAGCCGACTGTTGCGCTCGTCAACTGGCGCAAGGCCGACCCGACGCTGCTGATCGAGGATTCGGTCGTCGCGGTGTTCCAGGTTGATGGCAAGGTGCGCGACCGGCTCGAGGTGAGCCCGAAGATCTCCGGGGATGAACTCGAGAAGCTCGCGCGCGACGCGGCCGGCGTCGTTCGGGCGATCGGCGATCGCGAGATCGTCACCGTCATCGTGCGCGCCCCTCGCCTCGTCAACATCGCCACGCGCGAGCGGTAGTCCGCCGACCCTCCCGGAGGCCAGCTCGGGCCGTTGCTCGGCGCCTAGCGTCGGGCCGTGGATGACTCGATCGCGCCCCGATCCGCCCGTCTTCGAGTGCGCCTCGGCGCGGTCGTGGTGTTGGTGCTGGTTGCGCTGGGGTGCGCGGTGCTCGTGGCGGCACTCGGCGACTACGGCTCGACGGCGAGCGTGGCTCGGAGTGAGCCTGGGGCGCCCGCTGGGGCGTCCAGCGGGGCATCCACCGCGGCGTCCGAATCGATCGTCGGTGCCGTCGTCTTCGTGCACATTCTGGGTGCGGTAGAGCGTCCCGGACTGTACTCGCTGCGCGAGGGCGATCGCGCGGTCGACGCCGTCGCTGCCGCGGGCGGCTTCACCGATGCCGCGGATCGAGCCCAGCTCAACCTCGCGCGATTCGTCGTGGACGGGGAGCAGATCTACGTGCCCGCAGTCGGCGAGACACCGGCGGGTACGCCGGGGGCTGCTCAGGGCAAAGTCAACCTCAACACCGCGGATGCCGCGGCCCTCGAAACCCTTCCCCGCGTGGGTCCGGCTCTCGCCGCCCGCATCATCAATTGGCGTGAGGCCAACGGGCGTTTCTCCACAGTCGAGGACCTCTTGAGCGTCACGGGAATCGGCCAGAAGACTTTTGACGGTCTGAAGGATCTCGTGACGGTGTGAGGCCCGACTTCCGACTCGCGATTCCCGCAGTGGTGGCGTGGGCTGCAACCGCGATCGTGGTGGGCGTCGATTCCGTTGTGCCCGCCCTCATTGCCTGGGGCTGCACGGGGGCACTGACGGCGCTCGCGCTCGTTCGCCGCGGCCTCGCCATTGTCGCCCTCGCCGCGGCCGCTGCCGCCCTCTGTTGCACCGTTGTGGCGGTTCAGGGCCCGTCGCGTCATCCGGAGGTGCTCGGCGGCGCAGCAACGAGCGGTAGGTTCGTGCACGCCGTCGCCACCGTGACTGGGCGACCGGGTGATCGGTCATTCGCGGCCACGCTGGACAGCGTCGACGGCACCGTAGTGCACGTTCCGGTTCGAGTTTTCGGGCAGTCGCCGGCCGGGGGGATCGGCACTTCCCTCGATCTCGCGGGGCAGGTCGTCGCGACCGACCCCGGCGACCCGACGGCGTACCTCCTGTTCACCGACAGGGTGCCGACGGTTCGCGCGGCGCCGCCCGCGGCGCTCGAGTGGGCGAACCGACTGAGAGCATCGTTCCTTTCGGCGACGCAACGTCTACCGGGGGACGGAGGCGATCTGCTCGCGGGTCTCGCCATCGGCGACACCACGTCGGTCGGGGACGACCTCGACCGGGCAATGAAGAGGTCGTCGCTCAGCCATCTGACCGCCGTGTCTGGGGCCAACTGTGCGATCGTCATCGGGCTCTTTCTGGCGGCAGGCGCGGCGCTCGGGGTGCCCCGGTGGGCGCGCATCGCGGCATCGCTCGCCGTGCTCGGCGCGTTCGTCATCCTCGTGACTCCCGAGCCGAGTGTGCTGCGCGCCGCAGTCATGGCGGCTTTGGTGCTCGCAGCGCTGGCCGGGGGTCGACCGGTCAGGGGCATCCCGGTGTTGGCGTTGGCGAGCCTGAGCCTGCTCATCGCCGACCCGTGGCTCGCGCGAAGCTACGGGTTTGCGTTGTCCGTCTTGGCGACCGCGGGCCTGCTGTTACTCGCCGCGCCCCTGGCTCGGGTGCTCGGGCGGTGGATCCCGGCCTGGCTGGCGCTAGTAGTCGCGGTTCCGGCCGCGGCGCAGCTCGCCTGTCAGCCGGTGATCATCATGCTCAACGCCGCCTTGCCCACCTACGGCGTCGTCGCAAATCTTCTCGCGGGCCCCGCGGCACCCGTCGCCACGATTGTCGGGCTCGCTGCCTGTGTGCTGCTCGTTGTCGCGCCCGGGCTCGGCACCCTCGCGTGCCAGCTCGCGTGGCTGCCGTCGGCGTGGATCGCCGCGGTGGCCCAGTTCTTCTCCGCGCTCCCCGGCGCCCAACTGCCCTGGCTGCCCGACCTGCCCGGGGTCGTGCTTCTCGCCGGACTCTCCGCGGCCGTGGTGCTCGCCGCGCTCGGTCGGCGGTGGGCGATGGTTGTGCTCTCGATTGCCGCGGCCTGCTACGTCGGCATCGTCGGTGGTGGCCGACTGACCGATCAGCTGTCCCGCCCCGCCGACTGGCAGATCGCGGCGTGCGACGTCGGCCAGGGCGATGCGGTCTTCGTGCGGAGCGCGGGTCACCTCGCTCTGATCGATGTCGGGCCGCGGCCGGAGCGGCTCGACGAGTGCATGACGCAGCTCGGCGTGGGCAGAATCGACCTGCTCGTTCTCACGCACTACGACCTCGATCACGTCGGTGGGGCCGCGGCGGTGCTCGGGCGAGTCGACACAGTGCTCGTTGGTCCGTCGGGCGATCCCGAAGACGATCGGCTCCGTGAGCAATTCGCCGCGGCGGGAGCCCGGGTTCATCAGGTCAGTCGGGGCCCGAGCGGTCTGCTCGGGGAGCTTCGCTGGCAGGTGCTGTGGCCGCCGAAGCGCCTCGTCGGCTTCGAGCCGGGCAACCCGGCGAGTGTCACGGTCGAGTTTTCCGGGGTCGGCGATTGTGTTGCCGGATGCCTCAGTTCGATCTTTCTCGGCGACCTCGGCCGAGACGCCCAGAACCGCCTCATCGCGGCCGGGCCCGTCGACGCGGTCGATGTGGTCAAGGTCGCACATCACGGATCGGCCGACCAGAGCGGGCGGTTGTACGAGCGGCTGCGCGCCGTTGTGGGCGTGATCGGTGTCGGGGCCGACAACGGCTACGGGCATCCCACCGACGAGCTGCTGGCGATTCTCGCGTCCGTCGGAACCGTCCCCGCCCGCACCGACACAGGCGGCCTGATTCTGCTCGCTCCTGGGCCGGAGCCCGGCACCGTGCGTGTCTGGACCGGGCGGTAGGCTGACTATCGTGGCAGCCCCCAAATCCGCGATCCCCACCCTCGCGTGGCACGCGGTACGGCCGGCGCCGGTCATTCTGGTCAGCGGACCCGAGGATTTCCTCGCCGATCGCGCAATCCGGTCGCTGCGTGACCTGCTGAAGGCCGAAGACCCGAGCCTCGAAGTGCACGACGTCGAAGCCGATCAGTACGGGCCAGGCGAGCTGTTGACGTTGGCTAGCCCGTCGCTGTTCAACGAGCCCCGGCTCATCCGCGTCGTCAAGGTCGAGAAGTGCACAGACGCGTTCATCACCGAGACCATCGACTATCTCGCGAGTCCCGCAGAAGACACCTACCTCGTGCTGCGTCACGCCGGGGGAGTGCGCGGCAAAAAGCTGCTCGACGCCATACGGTCCGGCGCCGGGGGTGGGATCGAGATCGCCTGCCTCGAGCTCAAGAAAGATGTCGAGAAGAGCGAGTTCGCGGCAGCCGAGTTCGCCGCCGCCGGGCGACGCATCACGGGTGGGGCACTGCGCGCCCTGGTCTCCGCGTTCTCGGACGATCTTGCCGAGCTCGCCACCGCCTGCCAGCAACTGCTCTCCGACGCGACCGACGAGATCACCGAGGTGACGGTCGAGAAGTACTACTCGGGCCGCATCGAGACCAACGCGTTCAAGGTGGCGGATGCCGCGATCGCGGGTCGACGCGGAGAGGCCCTCGTGCTGCTGCGCCACGCCCTCGCCTCCGGCGCCGATCCCGTTCCGATCGTCGCGGCCTTCGCGGCAAAGCTGCGCACGATGGCTCGGCTCTCCGGCAACACGGCACCGGCCGGCCAGCTGGCGCAGAAGTTCGGTCTCGCGCCGTGGCAGGTCGATCGCGCCCGCCGCGACCTCCAGGGCTGGAACGACGCGGGACTGGGGCGAAGCCTCGAGGTTCTCGCCGACACCGACGAACAGATCAAGGGGCTCGGTCGCGATCCGGTCTACGCACTAGAGCGCATGATCGCGGTCATCGCGAATCGCGGCGGTTAACGCACAACGCCCCCACCGAAGTGAGGGCGTGTGGTGATCGAGCCAGTCGAGATCCGATCGGTGATCGAGCCTGTCGAGATTAGAGCGCTGCAACCTGCTTGGCGATCGACGACTTGCGGTTCGCCGCCTGGTTCTGGTGGATGACGCCCTTGCTGGCTGCCTTGTCAAGCTTCTTGCTCGCGACGACGAGCGTCGCTGCTGCCTTGTCCTTGTCACCGGCCGTGATCGCCTCGCGCGCAGCGCGAACCGCGGTCTTGACCTCGCTGCGGACCGCCTTGTTGCGCTCCTGAGCCTTCTTGTTGGTGCCGATGCGCTTGATCTGCGACTTAATGTTTGCCACGTGTGTGCCTTCTGTTTGAACCGAAATGATGGTGGGCAGCCGAGTAACAGGTGTCCCTGCTCGATTCCCGGCTGCGAATCGCGGAACCCCATACCTGGAACTCACGCGCAAGCCAAAGATAAACATTACCAGCCTGCCGCCGGTTACGGCAATCGGATCGGCGGGTCGGGGGCCAGTGCCCCGTCGATTCGGGGGTTAGCCCCATTCCGTGGCTGGCGCGCACCGGCAATTCTTGCACTATGACTACTACAGCCCCTACTTCCGCAATCGAGTCCCCGGCGCGAGCCGTAGCCTCAGATACGCCGCTTCTCAGCATCCTCAGCCTCGTCTCGTCGATCACGGCAATCGTGTTCGGCATGGTGATCCCGCTGTCAATCGTGGCCATCGTGCTCGGCATCCTTGCTTTGTCGCGCGAGCCGCGCGGTCGAGCCATGGCGATCTGGGGAATCATCGTCGGATCCCTGCCCGGCGCCCTGCTCGTGCTCGGCACGGTGCTCGCTGCGGCCTTCTTCATTCCGTTCGGCGCATTCGCTCTCGCCTTCGGCGGCTAAACTTGTACGCGGCCCGCTGGGCCGCTACGAGAGGCGAGCGTTGAGTCCCAGAGCCACCACGGCACTACAACCTGCCTCCACCGACCCCGCGTTCATCCGCAACTTCTGCATAATCGCGCACATCGACCACGGCAAGTCGACGCTCGCCGACCGCATGCTCGGCATCACGGGTGTCGTCAGTGACCGCGACATGCGCGCTCAGTACCTCGATCGCATGGACATCGAGCGCGAGCGCGGCATCACCATCAAGAGCCAGGCGGTGCGGATGCCGTGGGCGCTCGACGGTGCGACGTTTGCGCTCAACATGATCGACACCCCGGGTCACGTCGACTTCACGTACGAGGTGTCCCGGTCCCTCGCCGCGTGTGAGGGAGCGATCCTGCTCGTCGACGCCGCGCAGGGCATCGAGGCTCAGACGCTCGCCAACCTGTACCTCGCCCTCGAGAACGACCTGACGATCATCCCGGTTCTCAACAAGATCGACCTCCCGGCTGCAGACCCAGACAAGTACGCGAAAGAACTCGCGAGCCTTATTGGCGGCAGCCCCGACGACGTGCTTCGCGTGAGCGGCAAGACCGGTGTGGGCGTCGATGCCCTGCTCGACCGTGTCGTCGAGCTGATTCCGCCGCCACAGGGTGACCCCAACGCGCCATCGCGCGCCATGATCTTCGACTCCGTCTACGACTCGTACCGCGGCGTGATCACCTACGTGCGAATGATCGACGGCAAGCTGAGCCCGCGCGAGCGGATCCAGATGATGTCGACGCGTGCGGTGCACGAGCTGCTCGAGATCGGGGTGAGCTCTCCCGAGCCCACCCCCACCAAGGGCCTCGGAGTCGGCGAGGTGGGCTACCTGATCACGGGCGTGAAGGACGTGCGTCAGTCCAAGGTCGGTGACACCGTCACCAACGCCAACAAGCCGTCCACGAAGGCTCTGCCCGGGTACACCGATCCCAAGCCCATGGTCTTCTCGGGCCTGTACCCGATCGACGGCAGCGACTACCCGGTGCTGCGGGAGGCCCTCGACAAGCTGAAGCTGTCGGATGCCTCGCTCAACTACGAGCCGGAAACGTCCGTCGCTCTCGGCTTCGGATTCCGCTGCGGGTTCCTCGGGCTGCTGCACCTCGAGATCGTGACGGAACGTCTCGAGCGCGAGTTCGGACTCGACCTGATTTCCACCGCCCCGTCGGTCACCTATGAGGTCACCACCGAGGACAAGAAGCAGTACACGGTCACGAACCCGAGCGAGTTTCCCTCCGGCACCAAGATCGCCCACGTCAGTGAGCCCATGGTGCGGGCGGCCATCCTCGCCCCCAAGGACTACGTCGGCACGATCATGGAGCTGTGCCAGTCACGCCGGGGCACTCTCATCGGCATGGACTACCTCGGTGAGGACCGAGTCGAGATCAAGTACCACATCCCGCTCGGCGAGATCGTGTTCGACTTCTTCGACCAGCTCAAGAGCAAGACGGCCGGCTACGCCAGCCTCGACTACGAGCCCAGCGGCGATCAGGAGGCGGACCTCGTGAAGGTCGACATCCTGCTTCAGGGCGAAGCAGTGGACGCGTTCAGCGCGATCGTGCACCGCGAGAAGGCGTACGCCTACGGGGTGCTCATGACGGAGCGCCTCAAGAAGCTCATCCCGCGGCAGCAGTTCGAGGTGCCGATTCAGGCCGCGATCGGCGCCAGAATCATCGCCCGTGAGTCGATCTCCGCGATGCGCAAAGACGTTCTCGCCAAGTGCTACGGCGGTGACATCACCCGCAAGCGCAAGCTCCTCGAAAAGCAGAAGGAGGGCAAGAAGCGCATGAAGATGGTCGGCCGTGTCGAAGTTCCGCAGGAGGCGTTCGTCGCCGCTCTCACGGGAGACGTGGAGAAGAAGGACAAAAAGTAGCCATGCCGGAGCTCTGGGAGACACCGGTGACCTACGGCGCGGTCGGCGCGACGCAGGCGGACGACCTGCTGCGCTATCCGCCTGCCGGCTACCGTCCGCTCGAGCGCCGAGCGCGCATCGGCCACGGCGACGCCCGATTCGAGTGGGCCTGGGCGAGCGCGCTGTCGTGGGGCATTCAGCGCCGCAGCGGGTTCCGGCTCAGCCACGTCGAATCACCGGGAGGCGTGCACACGCAGACCTATACTCCCGTGAGCTTCGACGACCTCGGCGCCCCGGTACCACCGTCGACAACCCAGCCGGATGCCACGTTCGGCCCTGACGGAACCGCCTTCGTTCGACCCGGCGACACCGCGGTGTTGCGAATCCCAGTGCTCGGCGGGCTGTGGGGTGTCGACGCTCCGGCGCGAGTGGTTTACCTGATCGACGAGCCGAAGCGCAAGGGATTCGCGTACGGCACGCTGCCGGGGCATCCCGAGGACGGCGAGGAGGCGTTCATCGTCTCCCAGAACGCTGACGGCTCCGTGTGGCTGACGGTTCGTGCGTTCTCCCGTCCGAGCAGCCGATTCTGGTGGGCCGTCTACCCGGCCCTGAGATTCGCGCAGTGGTACTACACGAGGCGCTACCTGCGCGCGCTTGCCGCACCGATGGAGTGATCGCGCCGACGCGGTGCGAGAATCGACCAATGATCCGACCCGTTCGTGCCTTCGCCGCCGCGCTTCTGCGCGGGCCAATCCGTTTCGTCGGCGGTCCGATGATCACCTCAATCGACCGGGTTTTGTTCCGCGTCTCGGGCGGCACGCTCAAGCTCAGCGCGCCCCTGATCCCGTCGCTCATGCTGTTCACGACGGGGGCGAAGACCGGGCTACGGCGCGAGTCGCCGCTCATGTGTTTTCCGCGGCCCGATGGGTCGTGGGTCATTGCTGGCAGCAACTGGGGGTTGGAGCGGCATCCGGCCTGGAGCGCCAACCTGTTGGCGAACCCCGATGCCGAGATTCACTACCGCCGGGCCCTGATTCCTGTGCGCGCCAGCCTGCTCGACTCCGACGACACCGAGGCCATCTGGCCGACCCTCGAAGAGCAGTGGCCGCACTACCGTGACTACGAGAAGACGGCTCGACGAGACATCCGAGTGTTCCGCCTAGAGCGTCGCTGATGCCGGGCGCTCTGCCCATCGCCGACCCGGCGCCGCTCAACGGATCGCTGCCACCGAGCGTCGCACAGGGCGCCGGCGATCGACATTTCGGGGTGTATTTGCACGTTCCGTTCTGCACGGTGCGGTGCGGGTATTGCGACTTCAATACCTACACCTCCGACGAGCTTCGTGGCGCCAAACGAGCCGACTATGCCGATCAGGCCATCGCCGAGATCGCGCTGGCCGACGGGGTGCTTCGCGACGCGGGCGTGCCTCAGCGGGCCGTCAGTTCGGTCTTCTTCGGCGGCGGAACACCGACCGTGCTGCCTTCATCCGACCTGACCCGAATGCTCTTGGCCGTGCGTGAGACGTGGGGGCTCGCCGCTGACGCCGAAGTCACCACCGAGGCAAATCCGGACTCGGTGGACCTCGCCTACCTCGAGCAGCTTGCTGCGGCGGGATTCACCCGAGTCAGTTTCGGGATGCAGTCGGCCGTTCCGCACGTGCTTGCGACGTTGGAGCGCACTCACGACCCCGACCGAGTGCCGCTGGTCGTGGAGTGGGCGCGCGCGGCCGGGCTCCGCGTGAGCCTCGACCTCATCTACGGCACGCCGGGGGAGAGCCTTGCCGACTGGGAGGCGTCGTTGGACCAGGCGATCGCCCAGAAGCCGGACCACCTGTCCGCGTACGCGCTGATCATCGAGACGGGAACCAAGCTCGCCGGTCAGATCCGCCGTGGCACCGTCGCCGCCCCCAGCGACGACCTGCAGGCCGACATGTACGAGCTCGCCGATCGCAAGCTGGCGGCGGCGGGCTACGACTGGTACGAGGTCAGCAACTGGGCGACGGCGCCCGAGTTTCGGTCCGTTCACAATCTCGCCTACTGGCTCGGCCACGACTGGTGGGGCGTGGGACCCGGCGCTCATAGTCACGTCGGGGGAGTGCGCTGGTGGAACGTCAAGCATCCCGTCGCCTACGCCGACCGCATAGCGGCGGGAGACTCACCCAACGCCGGACGCGAGACACTCGATGACCACACCCGCCTGGTCGAGACGGTGATGCTTCGCACCCGCCTGCGCGATGGGATGCCCGTCGCCGGGCTCACCGAGTCGGGCCGAGTCGCCGTGGCTGGGCTCATTGCCGACGAACTGGTCGACGCGAGAGCGGCCATCGGCGGTCGCCTCGAGTTGACCCTCCGCGGACGCCTGCTCGCCGATGCCGTCGTGCGAAGGCTGGTCGAGTAGGTCCCCCTGGACGGGCAGGCAAGCAGTGTGGGCCGAAGGCCCTATCGAATCTAGCTAATGAACTTAATCGCGAGCGGGTACGTGTAGTACTCACCGCGGTTCGATGCGAGCGCCGCAATAATGCCGAAGGCGATGCTGGCTGCCCACGCGGCGAGCAGGATGATCAGCCCGACGAGAATGACCGACGTCACCGTTCCGATCGCGTACGCGATGAGCAGGGTGATCTGGAAGTTGAGGGCGGTCGCGGTGTGCGCCTTGATGAACGGCCCGCGGTCCTTGAGCACGAGGTAACCGATCAGGGCAGGCAAGAAGCCGAACAGGATGCCGCCGACGTGAATCAGCGTCGCCCACAGTTTCTCGTCGCTCGGGCTCAACGGTTGTGCAGGCGACGCGTATGGGTTGACCGGGGGTTCAGTGGGGTCCGACATGCCCCCATTAAAGCAGGACGCCCGGAGGAAGTGCCTCCGGGCGTCCTAGAAAAGGCGACTACTTGATGAGGCGAATCGACACCGGGTAGCGGTACGAGCCACCGGCGTTGACCTTCTGGAAGCCCATGATGGACCAGATGAGCGACATGACCCAGACCGCGAGCGGCAGGATCCAGCCGATGAGGCCCCAGATGCCGAAGGTGACGGCGGTGAGGATCGCGTTCAGGATGAACACGGCAACCTGAGCGATTGCGGCGGTGATCTGGAAGTTCAGCGCCTCTTTCGCCTCAACGTTGGTCACCGTGCCGCGATCCTTGAAGATCAGCCAGATGATCAGCGACGGCAGGAAGCCGATGATGCCACCGAGGTGCGCGAATGATGCCCACTGCTTGTCCTCGGCGGGAGTCAGGGGTGCGGCAGGTGCGGGTGTTGCGTCTGTCATGGTGACCTTTCAGTGTGGGATGGGAGAGAAACGACTATTTGACGAGGCGAAGAGCGAACGGATATCGGTATGAACCGCCACCCTGCACCTTCACGCCGGCAAGGATGCAAAAGACCACGTTAGCGATCCACAGCAGCCAGGGGATAAACCCGACGATTCCGAGCACGGAATACGAACCGGCCGCGACCAGCGCGCCCTGAATCGCAGCCACGACGATCGACAGCACAATGTAGCCGATCGTGAACGTGATCTGCCAGTTGAGTGCTTCCTTGGCTTCGGTGCGGGTCTGCGCGCCGCGGTCCTTGAAGACGAGGTAGATGATCAGGGATGGCAAGATTCCGACGACACCGCCGAAGTGGGCGAACGTCGCCCACTGTTTGTCCTCGGCCGGAGTGAGCGGCGCTCCGGGCTGCGCAGCAGCCGGTGCCGGGGGTGGTGCTTCACTCATGAATTGGCCTTTCCAAGGACGTGTCAGCACACGGTATCGCTGAAAGAACGTCGCGTGCAACGGTTTGGTCACGGCGAGTCGCGGTACGATTGGCAGTCAGTGCAGCAGAGTGCCAACAGCGAGGGGCGGGTGATTTCATGGTTTCGGAGCGCGGACTCGAAGTGCTGCGGGTCATTGTGCAGGACTACGTTGCCTCTCGCGAACCCGTCGGGTCGAAGTCAATCGTTGAGCGGCACGCCTTCGGCGTCTCGGCCGCGACGATCCGCAACGACATGGCCCTGCTCGAAGACGAGGAGCTCATCACCGCGCCGCACACCTCCTCCGGCCGGGTGCCCACCGACAAGGGATATCGGGTGTTTGTCGACCAACTTGCCGATCTCCGTCCGGTCTCGGCGGTGCAGCGCCAGGCGATCGAAGAGTTCCTCGGCAGCTCGGTTGATCTCGATGACGTACTCGCGCGAACCGTGCGGCTGCTGTCGCAGCTGACCCATCAGGTCGCGATGGTGCAGTATCCGTCGCTGTCGGCATCCCGAGTGCGCCACATCGAACTCGTGCCCATGGGCGACACTCGCCTCATGATCGTGTTCATCACCGACTCGGGCCGTGTCGAGCAGCGACTCATCGATCTCGGTGCGGCGGCCGACGAAGTCTTTCTGGGCGAACTTCGCGCGAAGCTGAACGCCGCGCTCGTGGGCACCGGACTGACGGATGCCGCCAAGGCCCTCGCGACCTTCGCCGAGACATTCCCGCCTCAGCGCCGCGCCCTCGTCGAGGCGGTGACGGCCAGTCTCATCGAGCAGGTTCTCGCGAATCGGCAGGACCGACTCGTGCTCGCGGGCACCGCGAATCTCGCGCGAACGGAAGACGACTTCGGCGGGAGCATCTATCCGGTGCTTGAGGCGATCGAGGAGCAGGTGACGCTGCTTAAGCTGTTTGCCGAGATGCAGGTCGACCTCGGCGGGGTGACCGCCAGCATCGGGCGCGAGAACGCCGGCTTCGGTCTTGGTGAGACCTCTGTCGTATCCAGCGGCTACGCGTCATCCGGGGGAAGCGTGGCGCGCCTCGGGGTGTTGGGACCCACGCGGATGGACTATTCGAACAACATGGCCGCGGTGCGTGCGGTGGCTCGCTACCTCTCGCGCCTGCTCGGTACCGACTGAACTACGAAAAGGAATTTGTGGCTGACCACTACGAGGTGTTGGGCGTCGAGCGCACGGCAACCCCCGAAGAAATCAAGAAGGCGTATCGCAGGCTGGCCCGCGAGCTTCACCCCGACGTTAACCCGAGCCCGGATGCGTCGGAGCGCTTCAAGGAGGTCACTCACGCCTACGACGTGCTGAGCGATCCGCGCGAGCGCCAGCAGTACGACCTAGGTCCGCAGGCCGGCTTCGGGGCCGGAGCAAACTTCGGCGGATTCGGCGACATCTTCGAGACGTTCTTCGGTGGTGGCGGCGGCCGCACGACCGGCCCGCGGTCACGACGCGAGCGCGGTCAGGACGGCCTTCTCAAGGTCGAACTCGATCTGGACGAGGTGATTTTCGGGTCGAAACGAGACCTCGAGGTCACGACGGCAGTTTTGTGCGCGACCTGCGAGGGCACCTGTTGCGCCCCCGGGACGTCCCCGGTTCGCTGTGACATCTGTGGCGGGTCTGGCTCGATTCAGCGCACCGTGCGCAGCCTGCTCGGAAACGTGGTGACCTCGAATCCCTGCGGCACGTGCCAGGGCTACGGAACGATTATCGCCAACCCCTGTGTGACTTGCGCTGGCAAGGGACGAGTTCGCGCGGCTCGCACAATTCCCGTCGACATTCCCGCCGGGGTCGACACCGGTCTGAGGCTGCAGATGCCGGGGCAGGGCGAAGTGGGCCCCGCCGGCGGTGCGGCCGGCGACCTCTATCTGGAGATCAAGGTCCGCCACCACGAGACGTTCAGTCGCAACGGCGATGACCTGCTGGCAACCGTCGAGGTGCCAATGACCGCCGCGATCCTCGGCACCACCACGACGCTCAAGGGCCTCGACGGCGACGTGTCGATCGAGATCAAGCCGGGCTCGCAGAGCGCCGATGTCATCACGGTGCGAGACCGGGGCATCACGCATCTGCGCGGAAGCGGACGCGGCGATCTTCGTGTCGGCATCCAAGTCGTGACCCCCACCAAGCTCAGCGCGAAAGAGCGCGATCTGGTCGAGAAACTCGCCGCGGCCCGCAAGCAGCCGGAACCGCAATTCACCCACTTCCAGCAGGGGCTGTTTACCAAACTTCGCGACCGGTTCATGGGACTCTAGGTGGCACACCTCTACCTCGACGAAACTCTCGACACGGCAGTGGTCGGCGGTCGAATCTCGATCGTCGGCCCGGAGGCGCGTCACGCGGTCACGGTCAGCAGGGTCGCGGTCGGCGAGCGGATTTCGGTGGGAAGTGGCGCGGGGCTGATCGCGTCCGGAATCGTCGTCTCTGCCGAACACACGGAGTTGGTCGTCGAGGTCACCGAGGTCGAGCTGACCCCACGCCGGGAGCCCGCGGTCTTTCTCGCTCAAGCCCTCGCCAAGGGTGACCGTGACGAGCTCGCCGTTCAGGCGGCGACCGAGCTCGGTGTCGATGGCGTGATTCCCTGGTCGGCGGGCCGCAGTATCTCCCGGTGGGAGGGCGCGAAGGTCGCGAAGGGCCGCGATCGATGGGCCGCCGTCGTGCGCGAGGCGACCAAGCAGTCCTTGCGTTCCTGGGTGCCCGACGTGCTCGATCTCGTCTCGACCAAACAGCTCGCTGGGCTCGCCGCGGGCGCCCGGATGCTCGTGCTCGAGCCCACCGCTGCCACCGCGCTGTCCGACCTCGAGTTCGACGGGCGAGATCTCATCCTCGTCGTCGGCCCGGAGGGCGGCGTGTCCCCACACGAAGTCGATCTGCTGAGCGCTGCTGGCGCCGAGGCCGTCCGTCTCGGTCCCGAGGTGCTGCGCACCTCGACGGCGGGCCCGGCGGCGCTCGCGGCGGTCGCCGTGAAACTGGGTCGCTGGTAGTTGCAGAGCTTAAGCTGGTACCCATGACCACAGAACCGTCGATCTTCACGCGGATCATCGCGCGCGACATTCCCGCAGACATCGTGGCCGAAAACGACGACCTCATCGCTATTCGCGACATCGCGCCGCAGGCGCCCGTGCACCTGCTGGTCATTCCGAAGGCGCCGCAATATCGCAGTGTTGCCGACCTCGCGGCCGCGGACCCCGCACTCTTGGCGAGCGTCGTCGCGATGGCGCAAACCCTTGCCGACGAGCACTGTGGCGGCGAGTATCGGCTGGTGTTCAACACCGGCGCGAGCGCGGGTCAGACCGTGTTCCATGTGCACGCCCATGTTCTCGGCGGCGACCTGGCGGAAGGCTCCCTTGGGCAGCAGTGAGGTTCCGAACGTCGACCACGTCGAGCTTGAGGTCGACGGGGTAGCGATGGTCAGGCTTCTCGGACCCCAAGACCGGTTGCTTTCCACGATCGAGAAGCAGTATCCCCTCGTCGAAGTGCTGGTGCGCGGCAACCAGATAACGCTGAGTGGGGATGCCACGCAGGTGGCGGCCGCCCGAGAACTCGTCGAAGAGCTCGTGGTGATGGTCAGAAACGGTCACGACCTGGGACCGGGCGAGGTGTCGGAGTCCGCGCGCATCCTCGACACCAAAGCGGGCAGCCCCGCCGAGCTGCTGAGTCAGGCGATCCTGACCTCGCGCGGCAAGAGCATTCGGCCGAAGACTCTCGGCCAGAAGAACTACGTCGACGCCATCGACACGCACACGATCGTGTTCGGCATCGGACCTGCTGGCACGGGCAAGACCTATCTGGCGATGGCCAAGGCCGTGCAAGCTCTTCAGCGCAAAGAGGTCGATCGCATCATCCTCAGTCGACCGGCGATCGAGGCAGGCGAGCGGTTGGGCTTCCTGCCGGGAAGCCTGACCGACAAGATCGACCCGTACCTGCGTCCCCTGTACGACGCGCTCAACGAGATGATCGATCCTGAACTCGTACCGAAGCTTCTTGCCTCCGGCACCGTCGAGGTCGCTCCGCTGGCCTACATGCGCGGACGAACTCTGAACAACTCCTTCGTAGTACTCGACGAGGCCCAGAACACCACGCCCGAGCAGATGAAAATGTTCTTGACGCGCCTAGGGTTCGGCTCGCGCATGGTCATCACCGGGGACATCACGCAGGTGGACCTTCCCGAAGGGGCATCCGGGCTCCAGCTTGTGACGAAGGTGCTGACCGACATCGAAGATATTCACTTCGCGCGACTCACGAGCGCGGACGTAGTACGGCACACCCTTGTCGGTCAGATCGTCGATGCCTACACCGCGTATGACGAAAACAAGCAGCGGGAGAAGTTCGAACACCGCGAGAACCCGCGCAAGCGGGACAGAAGGATGGGGCGCTAGTCGTGTCGATCGAGATCAACAACGAGTCCGGCGTGGCCGTCGACGAGCTCGCCATCCAGCGCCTCGCCGTCTTCGCGCTCGACCAGCTTCATGTTCACCCTGATGCCGAGCTTGCAATCGTCTTCGTCGATGAGGCGGCGATGGAGCAACTGCACGTGCAGTGGATGGACGAGCCCGGCCCGACCGACGTGCTGAGCTTCCCCATGGACGAGCTACGTCCGGGTAGCGAGGATCACCTGACCCCAGCGGGACTGCTCGGCGATATCGTCGTGTGCCCGCAGGTGGCGATCGCGCAGGCCGAGACAGCAGGTCACACTCCGCTGGAGGAGATGCTGCTGCTCACGACGCACGGAATCCTGCACCTTCTCGGGTTCGACCACGCCGAGCCCGAGGAAGAGAAAGAAATGTTCGGGATCCAGCGCGACATTCTTGTCGGGTTCGCCCTCGCCGAACGAAAACGCTAAGCCATGATCGCCGTTTTCCTGAGCGTCGCGCTCGTCTCGGTCTTGTTTGCGGGTTTTCTCGCCGCTGCCGACTCGGCACTGACGGTGTTGAGCCGAAGCGATCTCGTCGACCTGGCGACGGTCAGCCGCTCGCGCCGCTCGCTGTTGGCCATAGCGCTGGACCCCGGCGCGCACATCAACGCCCTGAACTTCATGCGCGTCGTAGCGGAGACGGCCGCCGCGGTGCTCGTGACCCTCGCGTTCGCGAGCATCTACGACGAGTGGTGGTGGACGCTGTTGGTCAGCGCACTGATCATGATCGCGGTGTCGTTTGTTCTCGTCGGATCGAGCCCCCGGAGCATCGGACGGGTCAACGCCCGCCCCGTGATGGCCCTGACCGCTCCGGTCGTGCGGGCAACCAGGGTTGTCTTGGGCCCGCTCGCTGACGCGCTGGTCGCGCTGGGCAACCGGGTGACCCCGGGTCGTCCGAGGACCGCGACGTTCTCGAGCGAAGAGCAACTGCTCAGCATGGTCGACGAGGCGACTGAGCTTGAGGTGCTGGAGGAAGACGATCGGGAACTCATCCACTCGATCTTCGAGTTCAGTCAGACGGTCGTGCGCGAGGTCATGATCCCGCGCACCGACATGGTGACGATCGACGAGGATGCCACGGTCACCGAGGCGATGACTCTGTTTCTCGACAAGGGCGTATCTCGTGTTCCCGTGATCGGTGAGAATGTCGACCAGGTCAAGGGCGTGATCTACCTCAAAGACCTCGCGCGCCTCGTGCACGAGCGCACTCTGGACGCCGAGACCCTCACAGCGGGCCAGATCGCACGACCCGGGCTCTTCGTTCCGGAGTCGCAGAAGGCCGACAGCCTGCTGCGGCAGATGCAGCTCGAATCCAATCACCTCGCCATGGTGGTCGACGAGTACGGCGGAATCGCGGGACTCGTGTCCCTCGAAGATCTCATCGAAGAGCTCGTGGGCGACATCTCGGACGAGTACGACCGCGAGGTCGCCGAATTTGTCGAGCTCGAAGACGGTCGCTACCGAGTCAGCGCGCGGTTGCCCATCGACGAGCTGGGCGACCTGTTCGGCCTCGAACTCGAAGACGACGAAGTCGATTCGGTCGGCGGGCTGCTTGCGAAGGTTCTGGGGCGGCTTCCCGTTGCGGGTTCGTCGGTGGCGTTCGAGGGCCTCGTGCTCACGGCCGAACGTACCGAGGGTCGCCGCAAGCGAATCAGCACGGTTCTGGTCGAGCGCGACCAGCCGCAACTCGATGTTGAACTGACATCACCGAAAAAGGGAAAAGCGAATGACTGACTTCCGCGCGGGTTTTGTGTCGTTCGTTGGTCGACCCAACGTCGGCAAGTCCACCCTGACCAATGCACTAGTCGGCGAGAAGGTTGCTATTACTTCGTCGAAGCCGCAGACCACGAGGCGGGCCATCCGCGGAATCGTGCATGCCCCGCAGGGCCAGCTCATCATCGTCGACACTCCGGGGATGCACCGGCCGCGAACCTTGCTCGGCGAACGGCTCAACAGCATCGTGCAGACCACGCTGGGCGACGTTGACGTCATCGGGTTGTGTTTGCCGGCCAACGAGAAGATCGGCCCCGGTGATCGGTACATCAATGAGCAGCTCGAGTCGTTCCCGCGGGCCAAGAAGGTCGCGATCGTGACGAAGATCGATGCGTCGTCTCGCCCCGGGGTGGCCGAACAGCTTCAGGCGGTCAGCGAACTGCGCGACTGGGATGCGATCATCCCGATTTCTAGCTTCGACAAGGTGCAACTCGACATCCTCGCGACCGAACTCATCAAACTCATGCCCAAGTCGGACCAGCCGCTCTATCCTGCCGACGCGGTCACCGACGAGACCACGGAGGAGCGCATCAGCGAACTCATCCGCGAGGCCGCGTTGGAGGGCGTCACTGACGAGCTCCCGCACTCGATCGCCGTCACGATCGACGACATGATCGAGAGCACCACCAAGGACCTGCTCGAGATCTATGCCAACCTTTTCGTCGAGCGCGACAGCCAGAAGGGCATCATCATCGGTCACGGCGGCGAACGCCTGCAGGATGTCGGTGCTCGAGCGCGCGCGGAGATCGAGAAGTTGCTCGGTCGCCAAGTCTTCCTGTCGCTGCGTGTGAAGGTCGCAAAGGAGTGGCAGCGCGACGCCAAACAGCTGGGTCGCCTCGGGTTCTAGCCGATCTCGAGCGAGACCGTCGCGTTGCCCGAGATGACGTCGCCGCGCAGTTCGCCGACCGGCGCCAGAATCGCGCAGTAGACCGGATAGATCTGGTCGGCATCGACCGTGCCGTTGTAGTCCTGCCAGCCGGCGAACCGCCCGGTCTGATCCGACCACACCGTCCAACTCGGCGAATCGAGAACGCCCGGGTACACGGTCTCGATGACCGTGGTGCAGTAGCTGTCGAGCGGCTCGTAGTCGGCGAAGATCGTCGTCTCCGGGTCCATGCTCGACACGAAGTCGGCGCCCAGCGCGGCCAGCGCGTCGAGATACATCAGATATTGACCGTTGTGTGGCTCGGCACAGTTCGTGTTCGAGTACCGGGGGTCGGCGTCGGGATCTCGGGTGAAGCATCCCTGTAGCTCGGTGGTGAAGTTGCTCAGCATCGTCGCGGCGCTGACGCCCGGCTCGTGCTTGACGGTTGCGGGGTCACCGGCTTCGTCGTACCAGACGAGGGAACAGATCGTGCTGTGGTCTCCACCGACGAACGCCTCACGTGCATCGAGGGAGTAGTCGAGATCCCACCTGCCGCCGGGGAGTAACCCGAGCTCTTGCGCCGACTTGCCCTCGATCGTGACGGAGTCGAGTCCGACGTGTTCGATAAAGCGGTCCGAGCACTCCGCGTGAGCCCACGCCCAGTACACGTCGCTCACCACGGATGCCGCGTCCGAGGTGAGCGCGTCGAACACTGCCTCCGCGTCTGAGTCGGCGATTGCGGCATCCATCCCCGGCCAGGTGGCCGAGGCGTACACGTCGAAGGTGTGTTCCTGGGAGCAGTCCACGATCGACGTGCGGTCGGCATCCGGACCGTTGTAGTCGGCGAGGCATGTGCCGGCCACGGTCCCACTTGGCGTGGGATTGAGCCCGGAACAAGCGGTCAGGGTGAGTAGCGCGGCCGCGGCCACAGCGAGCAAGCGACGTGTCATGGTGAGCCCCATTCGGTTGTCTGCGTGCTTCGACCCTATCGGCACGCCCCGCGGGGCCGTCTAGGTGGTGCTCAGCGCCGCTCGAATTGCGACAACGCCGGCCCCGTACGCGTGATCAGCCCAGGCCTGAATCGAACCGTCGTCGAACACGACTGTCGCGAACACATAGCCGTTCTCGATTCTCGACGTGAGGATCTCGACCGGTGCGTCATTCTGGATGTCGCCTTGCACCGTTGTCAGGTCGTCGGCCGAGGTGGTGCCAGCGTTGTCGGGGTCGAGAAGCGGGTCGACGAACGGCATCGGGTCGTACAGGGCGAGCATGATCGCGTCTGACACCGTGAGCCGGCCGCCGTCCCAGTCGCCCATGACCGCGTAGCTTCCCCAGGTCACATCGCCTGCGGTCTCTTGCCCCTCTACGGCGGCCCAGTCCCACCCGACGAGCTCAGGACCCGAGCACTGCGGGGGATAGGACTCCATGATGGCGCCGAGACAGAATTGGGGAGTGTCGTCACCAGTCTGGATGACGGTGCCTTGACCGTGTACGGCCGTCGGGCCGGCCGGAGCATCGCTGGCCGGTTCAGTGGAGGGGGACGCGCAGCCGACGGAGACGACTGCGGTGGCCGCGAGCAGGGAGAGATAGATGCCGGGGGAGTGCTGTGTCTTCATGGGTTAATCCCAGCAGCGGATTGCGGCATCCACCACCCAACATTTCGTGCCTTTCGAGCGTCAGGCGCCGTCGGCGATGCGAGCAGGTCCGCCCGGTGCTACCCTTGAAACGTGTTCGGTCTGCTCCTTCTTAGCTGCCGCGACGAGTCCTAACCTCAGGCCTCACTCGTCGCGGAGACTGGTGTTGAACAAAACACCTTGGGTCTGACCCACCAAGTCATCCAAGCGAAAGAGCATCACAATGAAGAACACACAGTCGGCTTCTGCAATGCCGATCCACAAGTACAAGCCGTATCACGAACAACTCAACGTCGACCTGCCCGACCGCACCTGGCCGAGTAAGCGCATCACGCAGGCACCGCGTTGGTGTGCTGTCGACCTTCGCGACGGAAACCAGGCCCTCATCGACCCGATGAGCCCCGAGCGCAAGCGGGTCATGTTCGAGCTGCTGGTCCGGATGGGCTACAAGGAGATCGAGGTCGGCTTCCCCAGCGCGAGCCAGACCGATTTTGATTTTGTCCGCACCCTCATCGACGACGACTTGATCCCCGACGACGTGACGATTCAGGTGTTGACTCAAGCCCGCGAAGAGCTCATCAACCGCACCTACGAGTCGATCATTGGGGCGAAGCGCGCGATCGTGCACCTCTACAACTCGACGAGCGTGCTACAGCGCGATGTGGTGTTCCGCACCGACAGGCAGGGCGTCATTGATATTGCCCTGAACGGCGCGCGTCTGTGCAAGAAGGCGGAGGCGATCGCGCCCGATGTCGACATCTACTACGAGTACTCGCCCGAAAGCTACACCGGCACCGAACTCGAGTTTGCCGTAGATGTCTGCAACCAGGTACTCGAGGTCTTCGAGCCCACGCCCGATCGCAAGGTCATCATCAACTTGCCCGCGACGGTCGAGATGGCGACACCGAACGTCTACGCCGACTCCATCGAGTGGATGTCGCGCCACCTCAATCACCGCGAGAGCGTGCTGCTCAGCCTGCACCCACACAATGACCGCGGTACCGCTATCGCCGCCGCCGAGCTCGGCTACATGGCGGGAGCCGACCGCATCGAGGGATGCCTGTTCGGCAACGGTGAGCGCACCGGCAACGTCGACCTGGTCGCGCTCGGTATCAACCTGTTCACGCAGGGAATCGACCCGCAGATCGACTTCAGCGACCTTGACGAGGTTCGGCGCACTGCCGAGTACGCCAACCAACTCAAAGTTCACGAGCGCAGCCCGTGGGCCGGCGATCTGGTCTACACCGCGTTCAGCGGCTCGCACCAGGATGCGATCAAGAAGGGCTTCGAGGCGATGGCTGCCGAAGCCAAGGCCCGAGGCGTGTCTGTAGACGACCTGGAGTGGGCGGTTCCCTATCTGCCGGTCGACCCCAAAGACCTGGGACGCGGTTACGAGGCGGTCGTTCGCGTGAACTCGCAGAGCGGCAAGGGCGGGGTCGCGTACCTGCTCAAGGCCGATCACGCGCTGGATCTGCCGCGTCGCCTTCAGATCGAGTTCAGCGCCGTTGTGCAGGCCAGAACCGATTCCCAGGGCGGCGAGGTGACGAGTGCCGAGATCTGGGAGAAGTTCCAGGACGAGTACCTCCCGGCCCCAGCCGAGCATCCCGAAAACAAGTGGGGGCGTTTCGAACTGATGTCGACGCGCACCGCAAGCGACATGACCGGCGAGACCACGCTCGACGTGCGGCTGCGCGTGGGTGAAGACACCCAGTCGTCGAGCGCGACGGGTAATGGGCCGATTGCTGCATTCCTCGAAGTGATGTCGGCCGAGGGCGTCGAGGTCAAGCTTTACGACTACGTCGAGCATGCGCTCAGTGCCGGCGGCGACGCGCATGCCGCCGCCTATGTCGAGCTGAATGTCAACGGCAAGCGCCTGTGGGGCGTAGGAATTGATGCCGACATCTCGACGGCATCCCTCAAGGCTGTTGTCTCGGCGGTCAACCGCGCGGTACGAGCTGAGACCGGTGACCGCGAGTTGGTCGGAGCCTAGCGCCGCCCGATTCGGGGGATCTTTTCGATCGCGCGCTGCTCGGGCAGCGACCAGTTGAAGAGAACCGAGAGCACGCGAACCGAGAAGGTCAACGCGACGCAGACGGTCGCGGCGAAGAACACGGGCACTCCGAGACCGAGTAGTGATACGAGGCTGATCGCACCGGCCGCCGCCGCGACCGCGTAGAGCGAGCCGACGTGCATGAGCGCGATCGGCATGTTCAGGAGGAGGTCGCGCAGAATCGATCCGCCCACCGCGGAGAGAACGCCGACGAAGATTGCAGGCACGACGGGCAGGCCGAGAGCGAGAGCTTTCGTGGTGCCGATCGCGCCGAACAGGCCGATCGTCAACGCGTCGAGCACGTTGACGAGCGGACCCATTCGCGAAATCAGGCGTTCGAGGAGCATGCCCGAGAGGGCAGCGGCCGTAGCGACGATGAGGTACCAGTTGCTGCTGAGCGCGGCCGGCGGGCGGTTGAGCAGTACGTCGCGCAGGATTCCGCCACCGAAGCCCGTCGCGATTCCGATGATCGCGACGCCGAGCAGGTCGAGTCGTCGATCCCGAAACTGGGCGGCGAAGAGCGCGCCCTGCATGGCCCCGATCCCGACGGCCAACAGGTCGGCCCACAGGGGTATTACGAAAAGCGGCGTCACGTCATCCTCCGAACGCCTGAAACGCTATCAGCCCGAGACGCTCACCTTGGTGCGCGCCAACGTGAGGCCGATCGCGGCTGCTGCGGCAACGATCCCCGCGACGAGACTGCCGGTGAGGAGTACGGCTTGGTCGCCGGTCGCGTGCTCCAAATGCCCGACATGGAACAGCAGGTGAGGAAGCGCAAACACGAGATACGCGCTGCCGGCGAGTAGCGCGAACCCTCGGGTAGGGCGCACGGTCGCAACGACGAGAACCAACGCGATTGCCAGAGTCGCCCCGCCGAAGTCTCGCAGGAAGTGTTCGCTGTAGGGCGGCGTGAGGTCGACGGTGGGGAAGTCGCTGTAGAAGCTCTCTGGGGCGAACTGTGACCAGGCGCCTATGACGAGTTCCATGATCGACACGAAACCGAGGCAGAGTCTGATGGCGAGAGTCACGAGTGCACCTCCCGCGCGACGTACTCCGCGAAGGTTTCGCGACCGTAGCCGGGCAATCCCGGCATGTGGGTTCCCTCCTTGAAGGCGCGGATGGTCCGCCCCACGAACGGCAGCACCCACACCGGCTTGTGGGTGCCTGCTGCTTGCTGGAGTTGAGCCGCGGCATCCAACAGTCGCAGTTGCTCGGGACCGCCGATATCTTCGACGCGCCCGGCCGGGGGCCCAGTGACGAGTTCGACGAGGCGCGCGGCCGCTTCCTCGGCGGCCATCGGCTGCACCGGGATGTCCACGGCGATCAGGAACGGCACCCGTCGTTGAATGTCCACGAGCATCCGAAGGAAGCTGTGGAACTGGGTCGCTCGCAGGATCGTGAACGGGATGCCCGACTGCTCGATCAGGCGCTCGCAGGCCAGCTTGGCGCGGTAGTACGGGTACGGGTTGACGTCGACGCCGACGATCGAGATGTAGACGAAGTGAGAGACGCCTGCGGCGACGGATGCCTCGACGAGTCGCCTCGTCTGTGCGACATCCTTCCCGCCGGCAGTCGTGGCCAAGTGCAGCACGGTGTCGACGCCACTGAGGGCGTCGGCCAGTCCAGCTCCTGTGGTCAGATTGCCGACGACGCGGCTCGGCCCGGCCGAGCGGCTGAGCACCCGAACATCGTGGCCGGCGGCCCTGAGTTCTTCAACGGTGGGGCGGCCGAGACTCCCGGTACCGCCGGTGACGAGGATCGTCATGGTGTCCTTTCTGTAGGGTTCACCAGTTATGACCGCGTAGCCCTCAAGAATGTGACAGAGCCGCCGCCGCGAATTTCTCGAGCTTCTGCGGGTTGAGAACCATCTGGATTCCCCGCACACCGTCGGCCTCGATGTCCAGGCTCCAGAGCGCAATGGGTTGGTCCCCGCGCATCCCGAGCATCGCCGGTTCACCGTTGGCGATCACGGGTACGGCGGCGACTCCCTCTCCAAACTTTTCGAGAACCCCCAGCACGAATTGCGCGACGCGGTTGCGGCCGAGCACAGGCTTGCGTGCGGCGGTGACCACCCCGCCGCCGTCGGACAGCGACAGAACGTCTTCCGTGAGCGCGGCCTCAAGCGCCTCCAGGTCGCCGTCGCGGGCAGCCGCGAGAAACGCTCCGAGCAACCGCGCGCGCTCGGACTCGGACACCGCGACGCCGCGCCCGCTGTCGATGTGACGCCTCGCGCGGCTGGCGAGTTGTCGAGCGTTAGCCTCGCTCACCTCGAGAACCTCGGCGATGCGACGGAACGGGTAGTCGAACGCCTCGTGCAGCACGTAGGCGGCGCGCTCTGGCCCGGTCAGCCGTTCGAGCAGCAGCAGCACCGCGAGCGAAAGCGCCTCGGTGTTTTCGGCGCCTAAGGTGGGATCGGCTCGCGTGTCGACCGGTTCGGGTAGCCACGGCCCGACGTAGGTCTCGCGCCGGACTCGCGCCGACTGAAGCGCGGTGAGGCTCAGCCGAGTCACGATGGTCGCGAGGTAGGCGGCCGGTTCGAGAACATCCGTTCGGTCCGCCGACTGCCAGCGCAGCCAGGCATCCTGCACGATGTCTTCCGCGTCAGCCGCGGTTCCGAGCATCCGGTACGCGATTCCGAACATGCGACCGCGCTGGCTCTCGAAGGTCTCGACAGTCGCCACGGCACCATTCTGCACGTTCTGCACAGAGGCAGGACGGAAGCACCCGTGGTGCTATATTTGTATAGCAACCTGAAGAGGATCCCATGCCCCAAATCAACCTTCGCGTAGACGAAGATACCGAGCGCCGCTTGCAGTACTTGTCTGCCCGCACTGGACGGTCGAAAACGTTCTATGCCACCGAGGCATTGACGCAGTATCTGGACGAGAACGAGGACTACCTCTTGGCGAAGGATGCTCTGGACGAATTCACTCAGTCCAACGACGAAGCGATTGACCTTGCTGACGTGGTCTGGCCTGCGTGAGCTACGCGATCAAGTTCACACCCAAGGCCGCAAAGCAGGTCGGCAAGCTTGATCCCACTGCAGCGAAGCGTATCCGTAGTTTTCTTGAGCAGAAACTTGCCCGGCTTGATAATCCGCGTTTGCTCGGCAAGAAGCTCGTCAACGAGGAATTCTGGCGGTATCGAGTGGGCGACTACCGGATCCTCGCCTACATCGACGATGACCAGATTCTGATTCTCATCGTTGAAGTCGCGCACCGCCGCGAGATCTACAACAAGCTCTGACCACAGAGGTCAAGGCTCTACGAAGTAGGCGCCACGGCACCCATTCTGCCGGGTGCAGACGGTGGTGCGGGGGATACTTGAACGGTGCCGACCTATCGGGATGAAGCCGTTGTGCTGCGCACCCACAAGCTGGGTGAGGCGGATCGCATCGTCACGATGCTCTCTCGCCAGCACGGCAAGATCCGGGCAGTGGCCAAGGGCGTGCGCCGCACCGCCTCCAAGTTCGGCGCCCGGCTAGAGCCCATGATGGTCGCCGACGTGCAGTGCTACGTGGGTCGCAGCCTCGACATCATTCAGCAGGCGGAGTCGCTGGGCTCGTACGGTGCCGACATCAGCGACGACTACGCGAGCTACACCGCGGGCAGCGCGATGGTCGAGACCGCCGACAAGGTGACGGATGACGACGGCAGCCTGCAGCAGTACCTCCTGTTGGTCGGCGCCCTGCGTTCCCTTGCCCGGCGTGAGCACCACCCGAGCCTCACCCTCGACTCGTACCTGCTGCGCGCGCTCTCGATCGCGGGCTGGGCGCCCAGCTTCGATCTGTGCGCGGTCACCGGCGCTCCGGGCCCGCACACGGTGTTCGTCGCCCAACTCGGTGGTGTAGTCGCCGACGACGTCGCGCCGCCCGGATCGCCGCGACTCGACCGCGAGACTCTCGACCTGATGGGCGCCCTCATCGAGGGACGATGGGATGACGCCGAGGCGTCCGAGGAACGCTCGCGCTCCCAGGCCAGCGGCGTCGTCGCCGCGTACACCCAGTTCCACCTCGAGCGCATCCCTGCGCTCGCTGCACCACGTGGACCGCAGCGCATGAGCGTGCGCAAGACCCACAAAGACGCGGTCGACTTCAAGCCGATCGACTGGACGGGAATCTATCCGCCCGAGTTCCCCCGCGGTGCGGTGCCCGAGCACGTCGCGATCGTCATGGACGGCAACGGGCGCTGGGCCAACGGCAAGGGACTCACCCGGGTCGAGGGGCACAAGGCGGGTGAGGCATCCCTGCTGGATGTTGTCGCGGGGGCAATTCAGGTCGGGGTCAAGCACCTCAGCGTCTACGCGTTCTCCACCGAGAACTGGAACCGTTCGCCCGATGAGGTGCGCTTTCTGATGGGCTTCAATCGTGACGTTCTGCACCGCAGACGCGACCAGCTCAACGACTGGGGCGTTCGGGTGCGCTGGGCCGGGCGCCGACCGCGGCTGTGGGCATCCGTCATCTCGGAGCTTCAGTTCGCCGAGAAACTCACCGCTTACAACGACGTGTTGACCCTCACGATGTGCGTCAACTATGGCGGTCGCAACGAGCTGACGGATGCCGTGCGCGCGATCGCCGCAGACGTCGCGGCGGGCAGGCTGAAGCCGTCCGGAATCTCGGAGAAGGTCATCCAGCGCCACCTCTATCAGCCCGACCTTCCCGACGTCGACCTGTTCGTGCGCAGCTCGGGGGAGCAGCGCACCAGCAACTTCATGCTGTGGCAGTCGGCCTACGCCGAGATGGTGTTTCTCGACACCCTGTGGCCGGACTTCACCCGCAACGACCTCTGGCGTGCAATTGAGCTCTACACCGGCCGCAATCGTCGGTTCGGTGGTGCGGTGGACACGCCCAGCGCCTAAGCCTCCTCGGGAGCCACCCGCACCCAGGGGCGCACGACGGCGAGCCACGATCCCACAGCGAGCACCGCGTAGAGCAGATACAGCGTGATCCAGGTGCCCAGGCTCAATGGCACCCCGGTCCAAGCAAACGGCATCGGCATGAGCACGAAGAAGAAGCCGAACAGCCCGACCGCGTAGGCGCCGGCCCAGGCGACCCGATTCCAGACGAAAATATCGTGCCCGGCGAGGCCGCGCAGCGGGAATAGGGCAATCGGAAGTGCGGCAATTCCGCCGACGGCCATCGCCGACATCGTCTCCCGCACGAACACGACACCGAAGTCCTCGTTCCCGGATGCCACGAGCAGGCTGTATCCCACCCAGCCGATGACTGCCGCGCCGAGGCCGTAGGCGAGCCCGGTGAGGGTGACGCGCGCCTGCTGCGGAGCCAGCAGTGCGCCGAAGCTCACCCCCGCGACCAACCCGAACACGATACCGGGCTGGAAGCCGGTCAGCCGCGAGAAGACCACCGCGGCGACGACGATGAGCAGGGTCGCTGGCGCGAAGCTGAAGGTGGGCACGGCCGTGCGGTCGGCCCGCCGCACGAGCCAAATCACGATGAACCAGCCGAGCACGGCATCCAGCACGAATGACGCGAGGATCGACAGGAACACCCGAGGGCTCGACAAATTCAACCCGAAGCCGGGATCGGCGAACGAGGAGATCAGGCTGGCGGCCAGGACGCCGACCGCGGCGAGGGGCCAGCCCGACCAAGCACGTATCGCCGCTGCCGGTGCCGCGACAACCGCGGCCGGTCGTCGACGAGCGCGCCACCAGGCCGACACCCGGTCGGTGCCTGTGCCGACGGCGGCGTTGAGCAGATGTGTCGGGAACGCAACGAGAATCACGAGCACGACGCTGAGAATCGTCGCCCACAGGAGGTTGCCGGGCCGAGCGGAGTCGAGCACGGTTGCCAGGGTGCTGAACGAGCCCGGTGAGTTGGGTGCCACGGGCGGGGTGGCCGACGTGACGACGGGTTCGACGGTGGCAGTGGGTGTGGGCGTCGGGGTTGCCGACGGGCAGGTCTTGGTGAGGTAGCAGGCGTCGCCGCTGACCAACGGCGCATCAAAACTGAGAGTAAACGGGTCGTATTGAGTGGATCCGCCATCGGGACAGTCCACGACCGCGGACCCGCCTCCCGAGCGGACCCCCGAGATCGCCGTGGCTGTTGCCGTGGCCGAGAACGGGCCGGCGCTGACGAATGTTTCGGCACAGACATCCCCTTGGGCCGCAATGTCCGCCGAAACGCTGCCGTCGGTCAGCTCCAGCGGGTTCGGCCCGGTGAGCGAGAAGGCGACATCGCCCTCAGCGACGGTCGCGGTAAGCAAACAGGTGCCCGTCGAACAGTCGACGGTTGCCGCGAAGGGATAGGACTGGCCATCGGCTCCGGTGACGCTGCCGGAGTAGCGCAGCACGGGGTCGAGTTCGTCGGCAGCCGTGGCCGGAGCAGCGCCGACCGCCGACAGTGCGAGCACGCCAAGCACACCGAGGGCGGCGAGAACGCGTCGTGTCGACACGAGCGGGATAGTAGCAGCCCGCATCATCGTCGCGCCATGGCGCGCATGCTCACTAGGCTGAACGGATGCCCACCACACAGACTTCCACCGCGCCCATCCGCACCGGCATCATCGGGTTTGGGCTGAGCGGCCGCGTTTTCCACGCCCCATTCATCGCCACGAACCCCGCATTTCGGCTCGACCTCGTCGCGACGAGCGACCCGGAGCGGGCGGCCGAGGCCAAGCGCCAGCATCCTGACGTTGCCGTTGTCGGGACGCCGGACGAGTTGCTCGCCCGCGCCGGCGATCTCGATCTGGTCATCCTCGCCTCGCCAGCGCACACCCACCTGGAACAGGGCCTTGCCGCCCTGGAGGCTGGTGCGCACATCGTTATCGACAAGCCATTCGTGCCGACCGTGATTGATGCGAAGAAGCTCATCGCGAAGGCGGATGAGGTCGGTCGAACCATCTCGGTGTTCCACAACCGCCGCTGGGACGGCGACTTCTTGACCGTTCAGAAGGTCGTCGCCAACGGATCACTCGGCGACATCCACCGCTTCGAGTCCACGTTCGAGCGCTGGGGGTCCCCGAAGTTGGATCGTTGGCAGGGCATGGTCGACCCCGCGCAGGGCGGCGGCATCACATTCGACCTGGGCAGCCATTTGATCGACCAGGTGCTGCACCTGTTCGGACCGGCGACGGTCGAGCACGCCGAGCTGCGCCAGGTGCATGAGGGCACAGTGAGTGACGACGATGCGTTCATCTCGCTGTTGCACGCGAGCGGGGTGAGCTCGCACCTCACCATGAGCCGCGCCGCGGCCCAGAGCGGGCCCCGTTTTCGCGTGATCGGCTCCAAGTCCGGGTACAGCGTGTACGGACTCGACGGCCAGGAGGCCGCGCTCAAGGAACAGCGGTGGCCGGGCTCGGAAGGTTACGGAATTACGCCAGAGGCCGAGTGGGGAGTCATTGGAATCGACGGTTCTGCCGAAGGCCTGACCCCTGTGCCCACTGAACCGGGTGCCTACCCCGAGTTTTATGCCGGAGTCGCGGCCGCGATCCGTGAGGGCGCACCCACGCCGGTCGACCCGAAGGATGCACTCGAAGTGGTGCGCATCATTGAGCGCGCCCACGCAATCTCGGCAGCAATCGCGCTAGCGGGCGCGGTCTAAGCCCCAGTCGTTGCCGTCGAGGCTCGTGATGCTCTCGAGCGCCGCGGCGATACTGGGAACCCGGCTCGACCCCGCTTTCACGACGACCTGGATGCTTCGGTCGCTGGAGGGAACAGTCGAGCGGATGGCCGCCCCCGGCGGAATGGGCGCCGTCGCCAGGGCGAGCTGTGGAAGCAGCGCGACCCCAAGGTTGCGGGCAACCAGGTTGAGCACTGCCACGGCATTATCTGTCTCGAGCTCGATTCGCGGCGCAACGTTCACGGCCTCGCAGGCGGCGAGCAGGTGTCCGCGACACAGCGGGCATCCTGCTATCCAGCGGTCGTCGCCAAGGAGCGCGAGTTCGACGGCGTCGCCGGAGGCGAGTGGATGAGATTCCGAGAGCGCGATGACTACAGGCTCAGTGAACAGCGGAAGTGAGTCGAATGATCCGTCGCCCTCCCGGTGCGGATCGGCTCGGTCGCCCGTGTAGGCAAAGGTGATCGCGACGTCGACGAGGCCGTCGCGCAGCATCCCGATCGCTTCCGGGGGTTCGGCTTCGATGTAGCTCACCGTGATGCCGGGGTGGGCCTCACGCATGAGCTGGAGCAGGCGGGGGATGAGCGTCGACGAGGCAGTCGGAAAGCCCGCCACCCGCACAGTTCCGGCGGCGAGGCCGACCAGATCGGCCAAGTCACCGTTGGCGGCGTCGAGCGCCGACGTGATGGCCACCGCGTGTCTCGCGATGACCTGGCCCGGTTCGGTGAGGCGCACACCGCGGCCCGCCCGCACAACGAGTGGCACCCCGAGGCGAGCCTCCGCGCGGCGCAGGTGCTGGCTCACTGCGGGCTGGCTGTAGCCCAGTGAGCGCGCGGCGGCGCTGATCGTGCCGTGCTCCGAGATGGCACGCACGATTCGGATCGAGTGCAGATCCAGATCGGTCTCCATGAACCGAGCATAATGCTCGGTTATCTATTCCATGCGATATATGCCCTTGTCGCATGAATGGGCGGCGGGAATGCTTGTGCCATGACATCGCACACGCTCGAGTCCGCGATAGCCGAGTTTGGCGAGCCGCGCGGGTACCTCGCAGTGGCATCCATCGGGCTTCCCCCGCGCACGGCCGTGACCGCGCTGACGGCCGATCTCGCCGCGTGGGCGGCGGCGGACCGTGACCCGCAGGGATACGACGTGTCGGTCGAGAACGCTCGCGCGTCGTACGCCCAGCTCGTCGGGGTGGACTCCTCCCGCGTCGCTCAGGGATCGCAGACGTCTGTGCTGGCCTCCCTCGTCGCGGCGGCCGTGCCGGCCGGGGCCGAGGTTCTCTGCCCCGATGGCGACTTCTCGTCGATCATGTTCCCCTTTCTTCAGCGTGACGACATCCGCGTGCGCATTGTGCCCCTCGAGTCGCTCGCCGATTCGATAACGGATGACACCTGGCTTGTCGCGTTCTCGCTCGTGCAGTCGGCGAACGGTCGCATTGCCGACGCCCCGGCGATAGTCGAGGCGGCCCGACGCCACGACACATATACCTTCTGTGATTTCACTCAAGCGGCCGGAGTGCTTCCGGTCGACGCGTCCCGGTTCGACATCACCGTCTGCCACACCTACAAGTGGCTGTGTGCGCCCCGCGGCGTCGCATTCCTCACGTTGAGTGAGCGTTTCGATGCCCTGATGACGCCCCTTCAAGCGGGCTGGTATGCGGGCGCTGACGTCTGGCGCAGCACCTATGGACCGGCAATGACTCTCGCGACGACGGCGCGCCGTTTCGACGTTTCGCCGGCATGGCAGGCGTGGATCGGTGCCGAACAGTCGCTCGCGCTGTTCGCTGCCCTCAACATCGGCGAGGTCTGGGAACACGCCGCCGGCCTCGGAGATTCGCTGTGCGACGCGCTGGGCATCCCTCAGCAGCACCAGGCGATCGTCACCTGGCCGGACGAGTCGGGCACCGACATGGCCAAGCTCATTGCGGCGGGGGTGCGCGCCTCGGGGCGCGCCGGTCGGCTGCGCGCGTCATTCCACCTCTGGAACGACGAGTCAGACGTGGCGTTGGTGGCTGGGGCTCTTCGCTAGGCTTGCTCTACCGCCGACCGGGCATCCAGCTCGGCACAAACTTGGAGCACCTTTGGCAACCCCCAGCAATCTCGACGCCGTCATCAATCTCGCCAAGCGCAGAGGTTTCGTCTTCCAGTCCGGGGAGATCTACGGTGGCTCCCGTTCGGCGTGGGACTACGGACCGCTCGGCACCGCGCTCAAAGAGAACATCAAGAAGCAGTGGTGGCAGACCGTTGTGCAGGGTCGCGAGGATGTCGTCGGCATCGACTCGGCAGTCATCCTTCCGCGTCGCGTGTGGGAGGCATCCGGACACGTCGAGGTCTTCTCCGACCCGCTCGTCGAGTCGCTGCACACCCACAAGCGCTACCGCGCCGACCACCTGCTCGAGGCATACGAAGAGAAGCACGGACATCCGCCGGCCAACGGCCTCGCCGACATCCGCGACCCTGACACCGGCCAGCCAGGGTCCTGGACCGAGCCGCAGAACTTCTCCGGGCTGCTCAAGACCTTCCTAGGGCCAGTCGACAACGAGGAGGGGATGCACTACCTGCGTCCCGAGACCGCTCAAGGCATCTTCGTCAACTTTGCCAACGTGCTCGGCGCCTCGCGCCTGAAGCCGCCGTTCGGCATCGGTCAGGTCGGCAAGAGCTTCCGCAACGAGATCACGCCGGGAAACTTCATCTTCCGTACGCGCGAGTTCGAACAGATGGAGATGGAGTTCTTCGTCGAGCCCGGTACCGACGAAGAGTGGCACCAGTACTGGATTGACGAGTCGCTGCGCTGGTACACCGACCTCGGCATCAATCCCGACAACCTGCGCCTCTACGAGCACCCGAAAGAGAAGCTCAGCCACTACTCGAAGCGCACCGTCGACATCGAGTACCGCTTCCGCTTCGCCGGAAGCGAGTGGGGCGAGCTCATGGGCGTCGCGAACCGCACCGACTTCGACCTCAAGACGCACTCGGAGGCATCCGGAACCGACCTGTCGTACTTTGACCAGACCAAGGACGAGCGCTGGACGCCGTTCGTGATTGAGCCCGCGTTTGGTCTAACCCGTGCGCTCATGGCGTTCCTCATTGACGCGTATGCCGAAGACGAAGCTCCCAATGCAAAGGGCGGGGTCGACAAGCGCACCGTGCTTCGTCTCGACCGACGACTCTCGCCGGTTAAGGTCGCGGTGCTCCCGCTGTCACGCAACGAACAGCTCTCGCCCCTGGCCAAGGAGGTCGCGGCCGACCTGCGCAAGCTGTGGAACGTCGACTTCGACGATGCGGGCGCCATCGGGCGTCGCTACCGTCGTCAGGACGAGATCGGAACGCCGTTCTGCGTCACGATCGACTTCGATTCGCTCGAGGACAAGGCAGTGACGGTGCGCGAACGCGACAGCATGGAGCAGGAGCGCATTCCGCTCGAGCGACTGCGGGGCTATCTTGCGGAGCAGTTGATCGGGGCGTAATCCGCGGTTATCCACAGAACGGCAGCGATCCGAGTAGTCCACAGAATTCGGCGACGCGCGCCGAGGGTGCTGAGCCGCGTCAGACGCTACTGGAATGCGAACTCGCCGTGGCCCCGCCCTGTTACTTCTCGCCGCGGTTGTCGCGGCCCTCGCCGTCGGGGGGTCGATTGCCGCGTCGGCACCGGTCGCGGCGGCAACCACCGGCGCGGGAATCCCCGGAATCACTCCGTACGGCGGCTACCTCGGCAACTATGTCGCGCCGGATGGCACCCGCGTCTACTGCATCGACTCGGGCCGCGACTGGCCGAGCGGGCCGACCGGCGCGGGATCCGTCACATCCCGCATCACCACGTCGTGGGGAACCCGCCTGGACGAGACGACCCTGAGGCGCATCAACTTTGTGCTCACGACCTACGGTCAAACCAAGAAACCCGAACTCGCCGCCGCGGTCAACGCCTACCTGTACGCGTTCACCAGCGGCTTCGCAGAGACCAACGGCGCTGGGTATGCCGCGGGGCTGCACTACATCAATGGCAACACGGCGGTCGAGGCGACGTACGCCGCGGTGTGGGCCGCCGCGAAGGCATCCGTTGCGACGGCGCCCGCCACGGCGACCGTGACTATCGAGATGATCTCCCCGCGTGACGGAATCGTGCGCGTGACCACGAGCCCGGCCGGTGCCCACGGCACGATCACTCTCAGCAACGCGGTCGTGGACGCCACCGGGGAGTCGTCGGCGGCCGTGACCGACGGTGACGAGATTGCAATCCGGGGGATGCCGCCCGCCAGCGTGCTCGACTACGTGATCGAGGCCGCGGTGACGTTCCGTGCGACGGCTCCACCGGGTCCGGCGGTGACGCTCTACCTCACGGGCGACCAGCAGCGCACCATCCGACACGCGGCGCCCACCGAGGTGCTGTTTGAGGCGGCTGCGACGGTGGGTCCCATCCGCCTCCCGTTCACGCCGCAACTGCAGTCGCAGGTGGAACACCCCACGGTCGGGCTCGGCGAGGCACTGGTCGACTCGCTGACTGTGACGCTGGTCGATGCCGACGAACCGTGGCCCGAGGCATCCGGCGGCCCATTGTCAGTCGTGCTGGTGGGTACCTTGTACGGGCCGTTTGAGAGAGAACCGGTGGTCGCGGATGCCGCGCCGCCCGATGCCCCCGTGCGCGGTACCGCCCGGCTCACCGTCACCGGACCCGGCACTTACCGCAGCGATGGACTGTTGGATGCCTCCGCGCCCGGGTACTACACGTGGGTGTGGCGGATAGCGGCCGCAGATCAGACGGATCCGACCCGGGCCGCCCTCGGCGATGGCTACGAGTTCGTCGACCGGTTCGGTCTCCCCGCCGAGACAGTTCGCGCGACCCTCACGCCGGAACTCGCCGCGACCGGCGCCGCGACGAATCCGGGACTAGCGATCGCGGCATTCGCGCTAGTGACCGGCGGGATGCTCGTTCTTGGAGGCGGGCCGCGAGCGACCCGCCTCCGTCGACGTCAGACCCCGAACCCTGCCAACCAGTTGTCGACGGACGGAATGTCGAGACGCTGATAGCCGCCCAAGTATCGGCAGTTGTCCGTGTAGCCGTAGCTCGTCACGGCCACGAGTTGGCCGCCCAGGAACACGGGTCCGCCCGAGTCGCCGAAACATGTTCCGCCGGTTCCCCGCGTATCATTCGGGTTTCCGTTGGTCTGAAGGATCTGCGGAGTCAGCTTCTGGCCCGGCATGTCCACGTAGCGTCGCAGCAGCGGGTAGCTCATGGGCTGCGGCTTCTGTGGCCCTGAGTCCGGCTTGCGCACCTCGGTCCCGTATCCGACCGCAGTGAACAGGGTCTTCGACAGGTTGCTGGTCTTGATCGCACTCAGGGTACCGACGGGCGCGAACGCTGGATACGCTCCGGCAATCGATGGCAGCGGGCGATCGAGAACAATGACACCCACGTCATTCCAGTTCGCGGTGTCGGTGAAGTTGGAGTACGCGGGGTGGGTGAAAGCGGTGCCCGAGATGTAGCCAGCTCCCTCGACTTCGGCCTGAGTGAAACCCACTGACGGGTCTGCAGCGACGGGGAACCCCGACGGTGGTTGTTCGGCGATCACCGAGTCAAAGGTGACGAGCGTCTTGCCCAGCGTGCCTTGCGTACAGTGCGCGGCCGTCAGAACAACGGTCGGTGACACGAGCGTCGCTGAGCAACGGAAGCGACCGTCAGCGTCATAGAACAGGATGAGTCCGACATTGGGATGCTGACTTCCGTCAGCAGTGCCGCCAGTACTGGCAACTGCGGGTGTGCCCAATGCGAGTCCTGACAGTGTCGCCAACATGATTGCGGCGGCGAGCGTTCTCTTTCTCATGGAAATTCCCCTCTGGTCTCGAAGCGGTTTCGATTCCCTGAGCATGCGCTCGCTATGCCGGGGTAGGCAAGGGTCAATCTTCCGCTCTCGCTTGTCGCCGCGATCGAGCTGGGGAATTTCCGTCGCTCCAACACGTTGCATCACGCGTGAATCAACCCATCAAGGTCGACATCTGGTCTGACGTTCAATGCCCGTGGTGCTACATCGGCAAGCGCAAGTTCGAGGCGGGAGCCGCGAGCTTTGGGGGCGAGGTTGAGGTCGAGTACCACTCCTTCGAGCTCGCTCCAGACACGCCGGTCGACTTCGAGGGAACCCCGGTCGAGTACCTGGCCCAGCGTAAAGGCCTCCCGCACGATCAGGTCGAACAGATGATCGCTCGGGTCGTTGACATCGCCGACTCGGTCGGGTTGGACTACGACTACGACCACATTCACCAGACCAACACGGTGATCTCGCACGAGTTGCTGCATTTCGCCAAGAGCAAGGGGCGTCAACTCGAGATGAAGGAGCGCCTGCTCAAGGCGTATTTCGTGAACGGCGAGCACGTGGGCCGTATCCCCGATCTGGTGGAGATCGCCGTGGAACTGGGCTTCGACGCGGGCGAGGTGCGCGAGGCGCTCGAGTCACACCGCTTCTTGGCCGATGTCAAAGCGGATGTTGCGCTCGCCGTCGAGTATGGCATTCAGGGGGTGCCGTTCTTTGTGATCGACGGCAAGTATGGGGTGTCTGGTGCACAGGACGCGACGACGTTCGCTAACGTACTTACACAGGTTCAACTTGAGAGAGACGTTCAATGACGCACCCCAGCACCGCTCCGTTGCCCGCGATCGTGCTCCAGAGCATGGGGGACCCGACGGCCGACGCCTGCGCGGGGGACGTCTGCGAGATCCCGGAACACCACAATCAAGCGGTCGTAAACCGAGCGCTCGACGACAACGCGGTGTAGTCGCAGCTAGAGCAGGTTCAGCAACGTGGCCTGAACGAGAACTCCGGCCGCGAACGCGAGAATAAGCACGAGCACATACACGTTGCTCGGGGCGTGCGAGATGACGTTCTGGCGCCGCAGGGTGACCCGTCGCACGATCAAGTAGACGATCGGGCTGGGCAGCAACAGCCACCATGCCGACGACGGTGTCAGAGCGAGGTCGCGGATCGCGGCGCGATCCCAGAGGATGAGTCCGATGAAGATCGCCACCTGTGCGAGTTGCGCCGCGAGAGCGACTGCCGCACCCATCCTCGGGTCGCTCCAGGCCACAACAAACTGAAGTGCGATCGTCAGGATTGGCGTGAACGCAAGAATCCAGATCGGGGTCGTGCTCGCGCCGCGGCGCGGGGCGGCGGCCTGCACCGTTTCGAGCCAGTCGGTCGCGAATGGCACATAGTTTTGCGCTTTGCCGTATGACGGCGTGGTGCTCAGCTCTGTGAGCCAGGGGCGTTCTGGCTCGGAGGGCTTGAGGTGTTCGGTCCACGCCAGTCCACCCCACCAGCGCAGCTGGTTCGTGCCTGACGGGTCCGGATACCAGCCGGCCACCGGTAGCGCACCCTGAGATGCCTGATCAAGTGTCTGTGTGTCGCTCACTGGTAGTCCCCCTGCCTCGCGAGCTAGCGAGTCGCCTGTTCCGTCGGCTTGACATGCTCGGTCCAGGCCAGTCCGCCCCACCAGCGCAGAAGCCCTGTCCCTGTGGGATCCGGGTACCAGCCCGCCACCGGAAGCGGTGCGCGCTGAGGCGCTGAGTCGTTCATTGCCGCGTTGGTCATGTGATCCCCCAGAGAGCAGCATAGAAAGACCGTGAGACTATCTCGATCCCCCATTCGGGCGACGGCCCGAGCTCAGCTCGATGAGTTCGTGAGCCGCGAGGCTGGGATCGGCGGTGTTCGCAACCCTGCGCGGGATGCGTGTCATCTCCTCGACCGTCGGGCGTTCGCCGAGTGCGGCATCGGCCGGCCTGCTCGGCCTGAGCCGTTCGTTGACGAGCCCACCCAGCACTGCACCGATTCCGAAACCCACGGGAAGCAGGAAGAGGTTCACGACCGTGGGGGCGCCCAGAGCGGTCGCGGCGAGATACGTGATACCCGTGCCCGCGACGGCGCCGATGCCGATCGCGAGCGCCCAGCGATTGGCGCGTGCGCTGGCGTCATCCCAAGCCTTTTGAGCGCTCAACTGGGCGGCGAGCTCCTCACGAGGCAGGGTCGAGACCCACAGCTTGTTGTCAAAGCGCACCACGTTGGGGTGACTCTCGTCGATTGCCACGTCGGTCTCCTCGGTCGCTGATGTCTAGTTGTTGATGTCTAGTTGTTGATGTCTAGTTGTTGACGTCTAGTCGCTGATGTCTGCGACGGTCGCGTCGAATCCGCGGATCACGTCGTCGGCGTTGACCCAGGCGCTGTGGCCGTGCGCACCCGCGCCCATCGCGACGCGAGAGCCGAGCATCCGCTCGTCCGCGTAGACCGGCCAGGAGGTTGTGCTGCCGAGGGGAGTAATTGTTCCTCGTTCGTAGCCTGTCGCCTCGAGCGCTGTAGCCGCATCGGGCAGCTGCAGTTTGTTCACGCCGACGACAGCGCGCAACTTGGCCCACGAGATCTGCCGGTCGCCGGGAATCAGCGCAAACAGGAATGTGCCGTCGTGACGCTTGACCACAAGGGACTTCACGATCGCGCTCGGCGCCACCCCGAGCAACTCGGCGGCCTGCTCGAGCGAGTCCGCGGCGGGGCGCTCGACTACCTCGATCGGGATGCCGCGCGCCGCGGCATCCTCGAGCACACGCTGCGTACCGGTTTTGTCTGGGAGAATTGTCACGTGACCATTCTCGCGGACGCCCGGACAGCGGCAGCGCCAACCCTGAAGATCGGGACGATCGCCCTCGATGTTCCCGTGGTGTTGGCGCCGATGGCGGGCATCACGAACACGGCGTTCCGTCGTTTGTGCCGCGAATACGGCGCCGGTCTCTACGTCAGCGAGATGATCACGAGTCGCGCTCTGGTGGAACGCACCCCCGAGAGCATGCGCCTGATCCGCCACCACGAGTCGGAGACGCCCCGCAGCATCCAGCTCTACGGCGTCGACCCGAAGACGGTCGCCGAGGCGGTCACGATGCTCGTCGCCGAAGATCGCGCTGATCACATCGACCTGAACTTCGGATGCCCGGTGCCCAAAGTCACCCGCAAGGGCGGGGGAGCCGCACTGCCGTGGAAGCGCGACCTGTTCCGCGACATCGTCGAGCGCGCTGTGAAGGCCGCGGGCGACGTTCCGCTCACGGTCAAGATGCGCAAAGGGATCGACAGCGATCACCTGACCTATCTTGAAGCTGGTCGGGCGGCAGCGGGAGCCGGCGTCGCGTCGATCGCGCTCCACGCCCGCACCGCCGCCGAGTTCTACTCGGGTAGCGCGGACTGGTCGGCTATCGAGAAGCTCAAGACCACAGTGACCGACACTCCGATTCTGGGCAACGGCGACATCTGGAGCGCCGATGACGCGCTGCGGATGGTCGACGAGACCGGGTGCGACGGCGTCGTGGTCGGTCGCGGTTGTCTCGGACGTCCGTGGCTGTTCGGCGACCTCGCCGCGGCTTTTCGAGGCGAGACGCGCAAGGCAGAGCCGAGTCTCGGCGAGGTCGCGACGGCTTTCAAGCGTCACGCCGAACTGCTCGTCGAATTCTTCGAAGAGGAAGACCGCGCCTGCCGCGACATCCGCAAGCATGTTGCGTGGTACTTCAAGGGGTACTCGGTGGGCGGCGAGCTTCGTGCCGCGCTCGCGACCGTGCACGACCTCGCCCAACTCGACGAGTTGCTCGCCCAGCTGGATCACGACCAGCCGTACCCCGGCGCCGACGCCGAGGGTCAGCGCGGCCGGGCCGGAAGCCCCAAGAGCCCCAGCCTGCCGCACGGCTGGCTGGACAGCCGGGAGCTGCAGGAGACCCACCGCGCCGAGCTCGCCGAGGCCGAGCTGAACACCAGTGGCGGATAGCGCGGTGTCGCTCGGGTACACCGAGTCGGATGCCGAGCGCTGGTTTCCCGAGGAGCACTCCAGTCGCCGCAGCGACTTCGCCCGCGACCGCGGCCGGGTTCTGCATTCGAGCGCGCTGCGCAGGCTCGCGGCGAAGACGCAGGTCTTGAGCCCGGCGGCGGGCCTCGACTTCGCGCGCAACCGGCTGACGCACTCGCTCGAGGTCGCCCAGGTCGGTCGCGAGCTCGCCGATAGCCTCGGTCTCGATCCCGATGTCGTCGACACGGCCTGTCTCGCTCACGACCTCGGGCATCCGCCGTTCGGTCACAACGGGGAGCGTGCCCTCAATGACTGGGCGGCCGACATCGGCGGGTTCGAGGGCAACGCGCAGACCCTTCGTCTGCTCACCCGTATCGAGCCCAAGGTCTTCGGACCTGATGGTGCCAGCTACGGCCTCAACCTCACCCGGGCGAGTCTCGATGCCAGTTGCAAGTACCCGTGGCCGCGCGCACAGGGTGTGCCCGATCCGAGCGGACGAACCAAGTACGGCTTCTTCGACGACGACACTGCAGCCTTCGAGTGGCTGCGCAGGGACGCACCGGACCGACGGCGATGCATCGAGGCCCAGGTCATGGACCTGTCCGACGACATCGGCTACTCAGTACACGACTTCGAGGATGCGATCGTCGGTGGCTACGTCGATGTCACAGCTCTCGGCGCTCGAGTCGATCACGACGACCTGGTCAACTCGATGTTCGAGTGGATCGGCGGCGAACTCGAATCACGACGAGCTCATCGCCGCGTTCGATCGCCTCGACGCACTCGACGTCTGGATCGATCGCTGGGACGGCAGCAGGCAGGCGCACGGCAGACTCAAGAACCTCACCAGCCAACTGATCGGCCGATTTGCCGGAGCCGCGATTCAGGCGACCCGCGAGTCGTTCTCCGGAAGCCTCGCTCGATTCGGGGCCGACGTGGTCGTTCCCCGTGAGGTGCAGGCCGAGATCGCGGTGCTGAAAGGCATCGTCGCGGCGTTCGTCATGTCGACCAATGCGCGTCGGCCGATCTACGCGCAGCAGCGCGACATCCTCGCCGAACTGGCCGACGTGCTGCTGTGGAGTGGTCCGGCGAACCTTGACACCGGCTTCCGGTCGGACTGGGATGCCGCGACCAGCGACGAGCAGCGCAAACGCGCCGTCGTCGATCAGGTAGCGTCTCTGACCGATCAGTCGGCGGGAGCCTGGCACGACCGTCTAGTGGGGTGAGCAGTCGGCACGACGTATCCAAACCCCGCATACAATCAAACTCGTGGCTGGCCTGATCAAACGAAGCGATATCGACGAGGTCAGGTCGCGCACCAACCTCGCGGACATCGTGGGCGACTACGTGACGCTCAAGAGCGCGGGTGGCGGGTCGATGAAGGGCCTGTGCCCGTTCCACGAGGAGCGCAGCCCCAGCTTCCATGTGCGCCCGCAGGTCGGCTTCTACCACTGCTTCGGGTGCGGCGAGGGCGGAGACGTCTTCACGTTCCTTCAGAAGATGGACCACGTGACGTTTGCCGAAGCCGTCGAGCGCATGGCGGGGCGAATCGGGTTCGAGCTGCACTACGAAGACGGGGCAGCGGCGACCGACCACAGCAACCGGGCTCGCATTCTCTCCGCCAATCAGGCGGCGGCCGAGTACTATTCAGCCCAACTTGCTACCGCCGAGGCCGAGCCGGGTCGCGCTTTCCTGGGTTCCCGCGGATTCGACATTTCCGCGGCCGAACGCTTCGGGGTCGGCTTCGCGCCGCGCGGCGGGTTGCTGGGGAAGCACCTGCGCGGACTCGGCTATTCCGACGACGAACTGGTGGTCGCGGGACTCCTCGGCAAGGGCGACCGCGGCGACGTCTACGACCGGTTCCGGGGACGTCTGGTCTGGCCGATTCGGGATGCCACGGGCGCAACGCTCGGCTTCGGTGCCCGCAAGCTCCTCGACGACGACAACGGGCCCAAGTACCTCAACACTCCGGAGACGCCGGTGTATCACAAGAGCCAGGTGCTCTACGGGCTCGATCTCGCCAAGCGGGACATTTCGCGGGCGCGCCAAGTGGTCGTGGTCGAGGGCTACACCGACGTCATGGCGTGTCACCTCGCCGGGGTGACAACGGCCGTCGCGACCTGTGGCACGGCGTTCGGGGTCGATCACATCAAGCTCGTGCGCCGCATGATCGGCGACGTGGACAACTCAGACACCACGGGCACGGGCGAGGTCATCTTCACCTTCGACCCCGACGAGGCCGGGCCAGAAGGCGGCGAGCAAAGCGTTTGCCGAGGAGCATCGCTTCGCAGCCCAGACGTTCGTCGCGGTGGCGCCGGATGGGCTCGACCCGTGTGACCTTCGCCTCAACCGCGGCGACGACGCCGTGCGTCGGCTCGTCACGACCCGGCGACCGCTGTTCGAGTTCAAGATCCGTCGCGAGCTAGCGGCCCACGACCTAGAGACCGTCGAGGGTCGGGTGGCCGCTCTGCGAGCCTCGGCACCCGTGGTCGCGGGGATCCGCGATCAGGCACTCGGCGTGGGGTACGTGCGCAACCTGGCGGGCTGGCTGGGAATGGATCCCGGCGAGGTGTCTCGTGCCGTGGCATCCGCGCGTGGCTCTCAACGAAGCCACACCGAACCCCCACAGGCACGGGAGGACGGCGGCGAGGCGCCGCCAGCCAACGCGCCCGATCTGATGAAACTGCCCACGGATCCGGCGACTCGACTCGAGCGCGACGCCCTCATGGCGATACTGCAGCATCCGGATGCGATCGGGGCAGACCTCGCGCGCCGGGCCGCCGCGGTGGCATTCGTCGACAATACCCTCGCGGTCGTGCGCGACGCTATCGCGACGAGCATTGAGCACATCGACTCGCCGGGATGGCTCGCGCGGGTGGCCGCCGAAGTGCCAGCGCCGTTCGAGACTCTCGTGAAGCAGCTCGGGGTTGCCCCGATTCCCGAGCGCGAGGAACTCATGGCGGCGTATTGCACCGGGGTGGCAACGGCGCTCGTCGATCGTGACTTGTTGCGTCAGAAGCGCGACCTACTCGGAACCATGCAGCGCATCGACTCGATCGCGGAGCCCGAGCGCTACTCGCAGGTGCAGCGCGACCTTGTGCGTGTCGAGGCGGAGCGTCGAGCCCTTCGCGACGAATAGCGCAATCGGGCGCACATTTGTTGCGTATTGAGGCGCTCGCATTTCGTTACCGTAAACATTGCTCGCGAGTGGGGTCACCCCTATGACGCTCATCCACCATGTGTGTTAGTACTAATTCACAGCAATCTCCGTCACGCCCGCAACCCTGGGCGATCGAGGAGGTTCCCTGCAATCAAAGGAAGAGGTAGACGGATATGACATCCGCATCCAAGAACGGAAGACGCCTACTCGGCGTCCTAGCAGGTACGGCGGCATTCGCACTCGCTATCACGGGCTGCGCGCCCGCGGGTGGCGGCGACAGCGGGTCAACCTCCATCATTGTCGGCACGACGGACAAGGTCACGTTCATCGACCCGGCCGGCTCGTACGACAACGGCTCGTTTGCCATCATGAACCAGGTGTACCCGTTCCTGGTCAACTCGCCGCTCGGAACCTCCGACGTCGAGCCCGACATCGCGGTATCGGCCGAGTACACCTCAGACACCGACTACACCGTGGTCCTGAAGCCGGGGCTCAAGTTCGCCAACGGCCACGACCTCACGTCGTCCGACGTCAAGTTCAGCTTCGACCGCCAGTTGGCAATCGCCGACGAGAACGGTCCGTCGGTGCTGCTCTACAACCTCGACAGCGTCGAGGCTGTTGATGACACCACGGTCGTATTCCACCTGAAGGCCGCCAACGACCAGGTGTTCCCGCAGATCCTGTCGAGCCCGGCCGGTCCGATCGTCGACGAGGAAGTATTCTCGGCCGACGCGGTGACCCCCGACGCCGACATCGTCGCCGGAAACGCCTTCGCTGGCCAGTACGTGATCAAGAGCTACGACTTCAACAACCTCGTCTCCTTCGAGGCGAACCCGGACTACCAGGGTGTCCTGGGCGCCGCGAAGACGTCGCACATCGACCTCAAGTACTACACCGACGCATCCAACCTGAAGCTCGACGTGCAGGAGGGCAACATCGATGTGGCCCACCGCAGCCTGTCGGCGACGGACGTTGCTGACCTGCAGTCCAACGACAACGTCAACGTGATCGTGGGACCCGGTGGCGAGATCCGCTACATCGTGTTCAACTTCGACACGCAGCCGTACGGCGCAGCAACGGCCGAGGCGGACTCCGCCAAGGCTCTCGCGGTTCGCCAGGCGGTCGCCGATCTCATCGACCGCCAGGAGATCTCGGACCAGGTCTACAAGGGCACCTACCTGCCGCTGTACTCCTACGTTCCCGCTGGCCTGACCGGTGCGACCGAGGTACTGAAGGACCTGTACGGGGATGGCTCGGGCGGCCCTGACGCCGACGCTGCTGCCGCGGTGCTTGCCGACTGCCGGTGTGGCCACTCCGGTCGCGCTCAACCTGCAGTACAACCCGGACCACTACGGCGAGTCCTCGGGCGACGAGTACGCGCTCGTGAAGGGCCAGCTGGAAGCAACCGGTTTGTTCACGGTCAACCTGCAGTCGACGGAGTGGGTCACGTACGCCAAGGAGCGCACGGCCGACGCTTACCCCGCCTACCAGCTGGGTTGGTTCCCGGACTACTCGGACGCCGACAACTACCTGACGCCGTTCTTCGCGGATAACAACTTCCTCGTGAACCACTACTCGGATGCCGAGGTCAACCAGTTGATCCTCGACCAGGCAGTGGAGACAGACCCGGCAACTCGCACGGGAATGATCGAGGACATCCAGGCGAAGGTTGCTGCGCAGCTGTCGACGGTGCCCCTGCTCCAGGGCGCACAGATCGCGGTTACCGGCAAGAACGTGACGGGTGCCACGCTTGATGGCTCCTTCAAGTTCCGCTACGGAAGCCTCGTCAAGGGCTAGTCGCTCGCGACTAGAGTCTTTCTAGAGCAATACCGGGGGCGGCCCGCTCAGGCGGGTCGCCCCTTCCTTGCGAAACAAGCACGATTGGCGACGATGACGATAAGTGCACCTGCGGTGCTCGACCCGGGCAAGCCCGACCCGAAACCCAATCCGAAGTCCGGTGGCTCGCGAATAACGGCGAGTCCGCTAGTGCGGTTTATTGTGGTGCGCTTCCTGCTCATCATCCCCACGATCTTCATTCTCGTGACCATGGTGTTTCTGCTGATGCGCACGATCGGGGATCCGATCACGGCCGCGCTCGGTGGCCGATTGACGCCCGACGAACTAGCGGCACGCATCCATTCGGCGGGGTATGACCGCCCGCTTCTCGTGCAGTACTTCGAGTACCTCGGGAATGTCTTTACCGGCAACTTCGGCACGGCAATCAGCGACGGGCGACCGGTAGCGCAACTGCTTGTCACGTATGGCACCGCGACGCTCGAGCTGGCCTTCTACGCCCTCCTCGTCGCATTCATTGTGGGCATCCCGCTGGGGATGCTCGCCGCCTACTTGCGTGACAAGTGGCCGGATGCGGTGCTGCGGGTGCTGGCGATCCTCGCCTACGCGACCCCCGTGTTCTTCGCCGGTCTGCTGCTCAAGCTCGTGTTTGCGGTGTGGCTCAAGGTCTTGCCGGTCGCGGGTCGAGCCACCACCCGCACCGAACTTCAGATGAACTCGCTCGACAATCGAACCGGCATCTACCTCATCGACGCCTTCCGGCTAGGGCCGGCCGCGGTCAGCGACGTGCTTCAGCACGCCGTGCTGCCCTGGCCTCGCGCTGGGGCTTCTCACTGCGGGCATTTTTCTGCGCCTGGTGCGCACCAATGTCATCGGAACCCTGTCGATGGACTACGTGGATGCCGCCCGCTCGCGCGGCGTCAGCGAGTACCGTCTCGTTCGGCTGCACGCCTTCAAGCCCGCCCTGATCCCGATCATCACGGTTATCGGACTTCAGATCGCGGTGCTGCTGGGCGGCGCCGTGCTCACCGAAACGACCTTCGAATGGAAGGGCCTCGGATTCAAGCTGACCGAGTATCTGACGGCGCGTGACTTCGTAGCAGTTCAGGGAATCGTCGCCCTGCTGGCGGTGATCGTCGCGCTGAGCAACTTCATCGTCGACATCATTGCGGCAATCATCGACCCGAGAGTGAGGTACTGATGATCGCCAAACTGTGGCGGCGCTTGCCCGTCGTACGCCACCTGCGGCAGAGCGTGGGGCTGCAGCGGGGCATGCTCGTGGCTGGTCTCATCCTCACCGCGCTATTCGTGCTCGTGGCGATATTCGCACCGCTACTCGCGCCATACGGGTTCTCGCAACTCAAGGACGCCGACGGCAACTTCGGGGCGCAGCAGCCGCCCGGTGGAGCCCACCTGCTCGGTACCACGGTCGGTGGCTATGACGTGCTCTCCCGAGTCATCTGGGGGTCCCAGACTGCTCTCATGGTCATCGTGGTCGCGGTGATGCTCTCGATCTTCGCTGGCGTGCTCCTCGGCCTCTTCTCGGGCTACTTCGGCGGATGGATCGACCGCGTGCTCGTGGTCATCGCAGACGCTGTGTTTGCGTTCCCGACGTTGCTTCTCGCCATCGTCGCGGCAATCGTGATCAGCGGTGGACAGTCGAGCCTGTGGGGCGGCGTCTTTGCCGCGGCCATCTCGATCACGGTGGTGTACATCCCGCAGTACTTCCGGGTGATTCGAGCCGAGACCGTTCGCATCAAGTCCGAGGCCTACGTGGAGTCGGCCAAGGTGATCGGGTCGAGCACCCGCCGCATAATGTTCCGGCACGTTCTCAGAAACGCCACCAGAACGCTCCCGTTGATCTTCACCCTCAACAGCTCAGAGGCGATTCTTACGCTCGCGGGTCTCGGCTTTCTCGGATTCGGCATCGAGCCGACGGCCGCGGCGGAGTGGGGCTACGACCTGAACCGTTCCATCTCGGATGTCACGAGCGGCATCTGGTGGACGTCGATTTTCCCGGGCACCGCGATCGTTCTCGCCGTGCTTGGCCTGACGCTCGTCGGTGAGAGTCTCAACGATCTCGCCGATCCCCGGTTGCGCACGCGACGACGAGCCGTCATCACCGAGTCGGCGGAGGTGTCATCGTGAGCCACGTCGTCGACATCACGGGTCTCGAGGTTAGTTTCGCTACCGATGGTGGCACTGTCATCGCTGTCGACGACGTGAGCTTGAGCGTCGAGGCAGGAGAGGTCGTCGCCATCGTCGGGGAGAGCGGAAGCGGCAAGACCGTCACCGCCAAGTCGATCCTGGGTCTACTCCCCGAGAACGCGGTCACGCGCGGCGCAATTGTGCTCAACGGCACCGACGTTATCGGGCTGACTGGGGACCGACTCCGTGCGATTCGGGGGACCGACGTCGCCATGGTCTTCCAGGAGCCGTCGACGGCGCTCAACCCGGTCTACACCGTGGGGTGGCAGATCGCCGAGGGCTTGCGGGCCCACGGCTCGTATTCCAAGCGGGCGGCCCGCGCCAAGGCGATCGAGATTCTTGACCGCGTCGGCATCCCGGATGCCGCGACCCGAGTCGATCACTACCCGCACCAGTTCTCCGGCGGACAGAAGCAGCGCGTCGTCATCGCCATGGCGCTCGTGCTCGAACCCGAGCTCATCGTGGCCGACGAACCGACCACGGCATTGGACGTTACGGTTCAGGCCGAGATTCTCGATCTGTTGCGCCGCTGTCGCGAAGAGTTCGGCGCGGCGATCATCCTCATCACCCACAACATGGGCATCGTCGCCGATCTCGCTGACCGCGTGGCCGTCATGTACGAGGGCAAGGTCGTCGAGCAGGCCGACGTTAAGACGCTGTTCGAGGCGCCGCAGCATCCGTACACCCAGAAGCTGCTCGCGGCCGTGCCGCGCATTGGCACGGGTGCGGCGCGCGCCGCCGAGCGGCACGCGGGCCGGGTGACGGCGGGAACCGTCAACACGGATGCCCCTGTGGTCGTGGCCGACAATCTCGTCATCGAGTACCCCGGTCGATTCGGTCGCCACGGCTTCCGCGCCGTCAACGGCGTCAGCTTCACCATCTCGCCAGGCGAAGTCCTCGGGCTGGTCGGCGAGTCCGGCTCGGGCAAGACCACGATCGGTCGCGCCATCGGCGGCCTGACCAAGGTGACCGGCGGATCGCTGCAGGTTCTCGGCCACGAGATGAACGGCATCCATGAGTCGGACTTCCGACCGGTGCGCGGCCAGATCGGATTCGTCTTCCAAGACCCGGCATCGAGCTTCAACCCGTTACTGACGATCGCCGAGTGCGTCGCCGAACCGCTTGATAGTGCACGGGCGTGGCCGGCGATGTCGCGGCGGCTCGCCCTCGGGTGGACGAGTTGCTCGAGGCTGTGCAGCTTCCCAAGGAGTATGGGGCGCGATATCCGCACGAATTGAGCGGCGGACAACGCCAGCGCGCCAGCCTCGCTCGATCGCTCGCGCTGGGGCCGAGCTTGCTCATCGCCGATGAGCCGACCAGCGCTCTGGATGTTTCGGTTCAGGCCCGCGTGCTCGAACTGTTTGCCGAGCTGCAGAGCCACTTCGGCTTCGCCGCCCTCTTCATCAGCCACGACCTCGCGGTCGTCGACATGCTCTCCGACCGCATTGCGGTGCTGTATCACGGCGAGCTCGTCGAGGAGGGCACTGGGGCCGAGGTTTTGGGTGCGCCGCGTCATCCATACACGCAACGGTTGCTAGCATCGTTACCCGTGCCAGACCCCACAGAACAGGCGATTCGTCGCGGCCAACTCCAGGCTCTCCGCGAGGCGGACCTGTGACGGCTGTCGTTGCGCGCGACCTTTCCCTGCGGTACCCCTCAGACAACCCGGACACGCGGTCGGTTGCCGTCAACGGCGTCAGCTTCGACATCGAACCCGGACAGGTTCTCGCCGTTATTGGTGAGACCGGATCGGGTAAGAGCACCCTCGCGCGAGCTGTGGCGCTGCACGCGGGACTACCCGACGATGATTCGCCTGTCATTTCCGGCGGCACACTGTCTGTATTGGGAACGCCGGTGCGGTCGATCTCTGATCGCAAGCGCAACCACCTCTCCCTTCGCGTCGGTTACCTTCGACAGGAGGCGGGGGACTTTCTTGAGCCACGTCTGACCGTGGGCGAGAACGTCGCGGAGCCGATCTTTTCCCGCGACCGCAAGTTTGACCAAGACGAGGCTGGGCACGCCGTCGCGACGCTCATCGACTCCGTCCGTCTGCCCTTGGGCGCCATGAATAAGTATCCGCACGAGCTCAGCAAGGGCCAGCGGCAACGGGTCGCGATCGCCAAGGCGCTGATTCTTGAGCCAACTCTGCTCATTGCGGACGACCCGACCGCGGGCATCGACGTGACCGTGCGTGGCGCGATCCTCGACACGATCGTTTCCCTGCAGAAGCAACACGCGTTCTCCGCTCTCGTCGTCACGGCAGACCTCGCCGAAGTACGACGGGTCAGCACTCAGGTTGCGGTCATGCACCGCGGCATCTTCGTGGGCTTCGGCGACCTCGACGAGGTGCTCGACGATCCGCGGCATCCCTACGTCGCGTCAATTGCGAAGTCGCTGCATCGCATGCAGGGGGTCGGATGACGCGGCGCACCCCCGGCCAGCACCGGGACCCTGTCGCCGCATCCGCGGTTCCGACGCCGCGCCCCGAGGCCGGTCCTATTGCGCTGCTGCCGGAGTCCCGGCCCGCCTTTGTCGCGGCAGTGGCGGCCGCCGGGGGTCGCGTCGCTGCGCTGGATGACGACACCCGCGGCCTAATCTGGCTCGGCGCGACCGAGACCCCAGAGCTCACGGCGATTCTCGAGTCTCACCCGCGAATCGGATGGGTTCAGCTGCCCTGGGCCGGGGTCGACGGATTCGCCTCGACGCTCGCACACTTTGCCGACCGGAACACCCCGTTGTGGACCAGCGCCAAGGGTTCGTACTCGGAGCCGGTCGCCGAGCACGCCCTCGCCCTGACTCTCGCGGTGTTGCGCGGCCTGCCGGAGAAGGCGAGAGCAACGAGCTGGGCTCCGGTCAAGATCGGCACCTCACTGTACGGACGCACGGTTCTCATCATCGGCGCTGGCGGGATTGCCGTGGAAATCATGCGACTCTTCGCGCCGTTTGAGGTGGACTTCACGGTGGTGCGCCGCACAGCGACACCGCTCGCGGGGGCGACCACGACAGTGTCGGCGAGCGAACTTCACACGGTCTTGCCGGATGCCGATGTCGTCATTGTCGCCGCCGCCGCGACCGAATCGACCGCTCAACTGATCGGCTCGGTCGAATTGGCGCTCATGAAGCCCGAGGCAGCACTCATCAACATCGCCCGCGGAACGCTCGTCGACTCCGACGCGCTGCTGGCCAGCCTCGAGTCGGGTCACCTTGCCGGTGCCGGGCTCGATGTAACGGACCCTGAGCCGTTGACCGCGGGGCATCCGCTCTGGCAGGCGCCCCGCTGCATCGTCACCTCGCACACCGCCGACACCCCCGAGATGACCGAGCCGCTGCTCGCGGAGCGGGTACGGCGCAACGTTGCGGCGCTGCTCGGCGACGGACAATTCGTGGGAATCGTCGATCCGATCGCGGGGTACTGACGGCCCAACTCGGCCTCCCTGGTGAAGTCCAGCGAGACGATTTGGGGATCGCGCATCCTTTGGTAAAGTAAGCAAGCTGAAAACGCATTCCTCGATAGCTCAATTGGCAGAGCAATCGGCTGTTAACCGGTAGGTTCTTGGTTCGAGTCCAAGTCGGGGAGCTAGGGCCCAGATCCTCCACGATCTGGGCCTTTTTGCTGCGTGCGTACTCCCCAGGGAGTAGTCGTACGACGACTGCGGGCCGATGCCGGCGGTCGTTCGCGGGCATACGATCAAGGGATGCACCAGCCGCACCACTCGCCCCACGGCTGGCCCGACCGCTTTTCGGGGCGACCGCGGCCGTCGGCCAGCACACGGCTCTGGCTGCCGGTCATCGTGTCGCTCGCGCTTCAGGTGCCGGCAGCGATCTATCTGGACGCTCCACACCCGCGAAGCGGCCGGCGTCGCACTCGTCACGATCGTGCTTGCGGTCGTCGGCCCACTCTTCCTGCTCGCCGCACGCCGGTTCCCTGGTCTCACGGTTGCACTCGTCGGCGCGGCCGCCGTCGCAGACTTTCTGTTGGGCGTCGATCGTCAAGGGCCGCCCTTTGTAGCGCTCGCGTTCGCGATCGTGAGCGCGATCGTGCGGGACGCTCGCGTGTGGGCCTGGGTCTCCGTGGGAACCGGCTGGGTGATTGCCCTCGCGGTCGGCTTCATCGCCGGCCTCGACTGGAAGCCCGCTCAGGTGGCCATCACGACTCTGGGCATCCTCATCGTCTTCGGCGTGGGCGAGGCCGTGCGCACGAGGCGCGAACACGACGAGCAGTACCGGGCCGCGTACGCCCAACGCCGACAGACGGAGGTGCAGGCGGAGCGCGTGCGCATCGCCCGCGAGCTGCACGACGTTCTCGCGCACTCGCTCAGCCAGATCAACGTTCAGGCAAGCGTGGGGCTCCACCTCATGAAGAAGCAGCCGGACAAGGCGTCGGATGCGCTCGCGAGCATCAAAGAGACCAGCAAGACCGCACTCGACGAAGTGCGGTCCGTGCTCGGGGTGTTGCGCGCCGAAGACGGCCAAGACCCGAGCGCCCCGTTGGTGCCGGAACCCGACCTTTCGAGACTCGCGGGGCTTGCGGCATCCGTCACGTCGCAGGGCGTCGAGGTCTCGCTCACCAACTCGGTAGACGACGCCCCCAAGGCGGTGCAACTGGCCGTGTACCGCATCGTGCAGGAGGCTCTCACCAACGTCGTGCGGCACGCCAACGCGAGCCGTGTCGAGGTCGACGTCTCGGCGACGCACGGTGCCTACCGGATCTCCGTTGCCGACGACGGCGACGGTACGACAGACGGCCGCGACCTCTCGACGGGGCGCGGTCTGCTCGGCATGCGCGAGCGCGCCGAGCTGCTGGGCGGCACCCTTGAGGTTGGGCCAGGTCCGCTCGGCGGACTACGAGTGCTGGTGTCCATTCCGCTCAAGGAGCACACATGATTCGCGTCGCAATTGCCGACGACCAACAGCTGATTCGCGCGGGATTCCGTAGCCTGCTGGAGTCCGAACCCGACATCGAGATCGTGGGGGAGGCGGGCACCGGGGCGGAAGCCGTCGCGCTGGCCGCGGCGAGCCGACCCGATGTGCTGCTCATGGACATCCGGATGCCCGACGGCGACGGACTCTGGGCGACGGAGCAGATCGCGGGGATGCCGGAGCTGTCTGGCATCCACATCGTCATCGTCACCACGTTTGAGCTCGACGAGTATGTCGGACGGGCCATTAGGGCGGGTGCCAGCGGCTTTCTGGTCAAAGACACCGAGCCCGTCGAGTTCATCAGAGCGGTGCGCGTCGTGGCTGCGGGAGATGCGCTGCTCAGCCCCACCGTCACGAGACGGCTGCTTGAACGCCTGTCGAGCGACCTGCGCGAGGCTCCGGATGCGACACAGCTTTCGGTCATCACCGATCGCGAACGCGAGGTACTGGCCCTGGTCGGGCAGGGGCTGACCAACGACGAGATCGGCAAGCACCTCTTCCTCAGCCCGCTGACGGCCAAGACGCACGTCTCGCGGATCATGGCCAAGCTGGGCGCTCGCGACCGGGTGCAGCTTGTCGTGATTGCCTACGAGACCGGGCTCGTGAGCCCCGGCCGCACGGAGTAGTCGCGCAGCGTTGGATGCACCTGGGGGAGTACGCCAGGTGTCGCCCGGCGGCAGATTCGCTCCCGCACGCAGAGCGGGAGGCTTGTCCTATCGGCCCTACCTGGGCCCCGAACGAATGGACAAATCGTGTTCTCAGCTCTGACGGCCGCAACAATCGCGGCCCACGTCGGTCATGGGTTCGGCTTCGGCTGGATCTTCTTCTTCATCGTGCCGCTCTTCTTCATCGGACTCTTCATCCTCTTCGCGAGCATCGGCCGTCGCCGGTGGATGCGCGCCGGTGGATACGGTCACGGCTATGGTCACGGCCACGGTCACGGATGGTCGGCCCCCACGCGCAATGCCGAGTCGACTCTCGCCGAGCGCTTTGCGCAGGGCGACATCGACGAGAAGGACTACCGCGCACGCCTCGAGGTTCTGCGTGCCAATGATCCTCGGGTGGACCGCTCGTAGGTCTTCGGCAAGCGGATAGAGTCTCCCTCTGGGCACAGCGCCCGGAGGGAGACTTTTCGTTGGCATCATCCCCTGAGGTCGCGGCCGCGGTGCGCGCGAGCTTCTCCGTCGGACTCGCGGTGGCCGCCTACGGTGTGTCATTTGGTGCGCTGTCGGTGGCTGCGGGGCTCGACATCTGGCAGACCTGCGTGTTGAGCCTGCTGATGTTCTCCGGCGGGTCGCAGTTCGCCCTCGTCGGCGTGATCGCCTCGGGGGGCGCTGCGGCAGGAGGTGCGGCGATCGCGAGCGCCGCACTGCTCGGAACACGCAATGCGCTCTACGCGCTGAGAGTCGCGCCGTTCATCGGGGTGACCTGGCCGAAGAAGGCCATAGTTGCGCACCTGACGATCGACGAAACCACGGCTGTCTCGACCGCGCAACCCACCCTGGCCGGGCAGCGGGCCGGGTTCTGGTGGACGGGCGTGATCATCTACGTCGGCTGGAACATCGCCACCCTGCTCGGCGCGCTCATCGGCGACCTGTTGGGCGACGTTCGTCAGTACGGTTTGGATGCCGCGGCAGCTGCCGCCTTCCTCGGACTGCTCTGGCCGCGCCTCAGGCAACTGCAACCCGTGGTGGTCGCGATCGCGGCGGCGGTCGTTGCCGCAGCGCTCACGCCGGTGTTGCCCGCCGGACTCCCGGTGCTCGCGGCATCCCTCGTCGCCGTCGTCATCGGTCTCACCAACTGGCTGGGGGTGAGCAAGGCGTGACGGTGTGGCAGATCGTGATTCTCGCGTCGATCGCCGTGTTGGCGATCAAGCTCGTCGGCTACGTCATACCGCCGGCGTGGGTAGAGCGCCCCACTCCCGCTCGTGTGGCGAATTTGCTAACTATCGCTCTGTTGTCGGCGCTCGTCGTGGTGCAGACCCTGGGCGCCGGTCAGGCAATTGTCGCCGACGCGCGGGTGCCGGCCATCCTCGTCGCCGCGGGACTTTTTGCGCTGCGCGTGCCGTTCATCATCGTGATTGTTGCCGCGGCGGCCGTCGCTGCCGTGATTCGACTTGTTACCTAGTCTTCGAGGTGGTCGATGCCCGGCAGCCAGGTCTGTCCGGGGGTGCCCCAACCGCTCTTGCGAATGGCGCGGGCAGAGTGCTTCGCGTGCGGCTTATCGAGCCGGTCCGAGTACAGCACCCCGTCGAGGTGGTCGTTCTCGTGCTGCAGGATGCGTGCGAGCCACCCCTCGGCAACCACTTCGACCGGGTTCTGGTCTAGGTCGACGGCGTGCAGGATCGCCCGGTCGGATCGGCGGAGCGGGTAGCGCAGGCCGGGCACCGACAGGCATCCTTCGCTCTCGTCTTCTTCGTCGGCGTCACCCGTTGTCGCGGGGCTGAGCCACAGTTCGGGATTGATGGCGACGCCGCGGTGGTTGACGGAGTCGTCGTCGGTCCAGTCGTAGACGAAGACGCGCAGGCCGACACCGACCTGAGGCGCTGCGAGCCCGACGCCGGGTGCCTCACGCATCGTGTCGAACATGTCGGCGACCAGTGTGCGCAGACTCTCGTCGAAGTCAGTGACCGCGGCGGCGACGGTGTGCAGCACGGGGTCGCCGGTGATGAGGATGGGGAGAACGGCCATTCAACAAGAATATCGGGCTCGAAGAAGGTAGATTCGTCGGGTGCCACCCGACCTGCAGGACATTACCAACAGCCTGACACTCGACTCGTCGGCCGCGATCGGTATCCCACTGGCCCTTGCCGCGGCCGTGATGCTCGCCATCGGCACCCAGTACCAGAACCGCGGTGTCGTGCAGGTTGATGCTGCGTCCAAGACGAAGGGGCACACCGGGCTGAGCCTCGGCCAGCTCAAGGCCCTGCTTGCGCGGCCGTCGTGGGTGGTCGGATCGTTGATCCTGACCGTCGGCATGGTCGTGCAGCTGTCGAGTCTCGCCTTTGCGCCGCTCATCGTCGTGCAGCCGCTCGGGGCGGTCGCCCTCGTCATCACCGCAATACTCAATGCTCGGCTCAGCGGCGTGAAGCTCGATCGGGTCTCGATCCGGGCGATCATCGTCAGTGTCGCCGGGGTGGGAGTCTTCGTCACAATCGCCGCGTTCGTGGCGGAATCGCACACGATCACGTGACGCAGCTCGTCACAGTGCTGCTGATCCTGTCCGTCGTTCTCGCGATCTTCATCACGCTGTTCTTTGTCATGCGCAATCGAAAGCCGCGTCCGATCTTCTACGTCATCGCGGCGGGCACCCTGTTCGGTTTCGTGGTGACGCTCGCGAAGGTCGTCATCGACCGGGTGCGCACGATCGCGACGACCCCGTTCGAGTTCGGCGCTGCCGACATCCTGACTCTGCTCTGTTTGATCGGGCTGGGCGCCGCTGCGATTCTCGGAATGTACTTCGTTCAGACGGCCCACTCATCGAATCCGCCAGACATCGTGGTGGCAGGGCTCACCGTCATCGATCCGCTCGTCGCGGTAACGATTGGTGTCATCGTGCTGGGAGAAGCCGCGAGCGCCCCGCTGTGGGCGATCTTTGTGTTTGTCGTGGCCGCAGCAGCAGCGATCTGGGGCGTGGTTTCACTGTCTCGGCATCACCCTCAGGCGCTCGCGAACACCACGATCGTGGACGTTCTAGAACCGTAGATCCATCGCCCGTACGGTACGGTGGAATGTGTTTTGCGCGGATCTGCGCGCCCCAGAGAAGGAATCCTTTAGCCCGTGGCAACAACTCCTCGACGTTCGCCGCACGAAGGCAAGCCCCGCTTGCGCATTCTGATCGGCGCAGACACGTTCTGGCCAGAGATCAACGGTGCTGCGAGCTTCATCGCGCGTTTGGCCGCGGGTCTCGTCGAGCGCGGGCATGATGTGCATGTCGTTGCGCCCTCGTACGCGAACACGAAACTTGGCCCTCGCGAAGAGGAGCACGAGGGCCAGAAGATGACGGTTCACCGCATCTACTCCTGGCGCTGGTACCCGCACCCGTGGCTGCGTTTCGCGCTGCCGTGGCGCATCAAGCAGAACAGCGCGAAGATTCTCGACCGGGTGAAGCCAGATGTCATCCATTTCCAGTCGCACATCATCGTCGGTCGCGGGATGACGATCGAGGGCAGCAAGCGCGGCATCCGCCTCATCGGTACCAATCACTTCATGCCGGAGAATCTGCTGGAGTACACGTTCATCCTGCCGAAATTCTTGGCGAAGTGGGCGATCGGCTTGGCTTGGGCCGCAGCCGACCGAACGTTTGGCCGGGCTGAGGCCGTCACCACCCCGACACGCAAGGCCGCCGACTACCTCGAGGCGAACACGTCGATTCAGAACGTCATTCCCATCTCGTGCGGCATCGACGCACACAACTACACGCCCAACATGACGCCCCGCAGCGACAACCTGATCGTGTTCCTTGGTCGGGTGGTCGAGGAGAAGCAGATCGACAAGCTGATTCGGGCGTTCGCACAGCTCGATCCCGCGTTGGATGCTCGGCTTGAGATAGTCGGCGGGGGAGACCTCGAGGGCAAGCTCAGGGCGCTCGCCGCGTTCCTGAAGGTCGCGGACCGCGTAACGATCACGGGCTATGTCGACGAGAAGTACCTCCGCGGGGCGCTGACCCGCGCGACGGTGTTCGCGATGCCGTCCATTGCGGAGCTGCAGTCGATCTCGACCATGGAGGCCATGGCATCCGGTCTGCCGATTGTTGCCGCTGACGCGATGGCCCTGCCGCACCTCGTGCACGACGGCGAAAACGGGTTCCTGTTCGAGCCGGGCAACGTGGCCGATCTCGCCGAGAAGCTCACGCGGGTGCTGACAATGCCGGAGAAGGATCTCCTCAAGCTCAAGAAGGAGAGCCTGAAGATCGTGGAGTCGCACGACATCCAGCGCACTCTAGACACCTTCGAGAGTCTCTACCGAGGCGAGCCCGTAGAGATGCCCGGGGCGGACGCGCCGACCTCGGAAAAGGCTCACTGACCGGGAGTTTTGCTCGGCTTTGCTAGCCGTATCGGTGGTCATGGAATGTCGGTGGCCCGTGGTGACATTGATCCATGGAAGCCCCCGAATACCTCCTCCTCGACGAGCGTCGCCCCGACGTTCGCGTCGAATTCGGGATGGCGCGCGCGGAGGTCGCGCAGAGGTCATCGACCAGGGCGTTCGCGGAACAGTTGGCGGCGATTGACGCGACACTGCGCGAGGCGCGCGAGTTTCCTGAGGTGTTCGTCGGGCCACTCGCGGGGTCGATGCCAGACGCCGTGGAGTTCGCCGAGCGGGCTGCAATCGCCGACCTTGCGGTGCGGTTGTGCCTCTCGGAGCAGACAGTTCGGGCGCAGGCCCACGAAGCCGAAGTGTTGCTGCACCGCGCGCCTCGGGTGTGGTTCGAGTTTCGCGAAGGCGAGATTTCTGCCCCGAACGCTGCGATTGTTGCCGAGATAGTCGGCGCGTTGCCTGCCGAGGCCTGGGCGCCCTTCGAGCGCGCGGTGTGTGCCGCCGCTGGCAGCCTCGCGCCGCCCCGCTTCCGCACCTTCGCCCGCACCGCTCGTGAGCGCGTGCACGCGGAGCAGCTCACCGAACGCCGCCGCCGCCGGTCCGAGGAGCGCCGGGTATGGGTTGAGCCAGACATCGATGGCATGTCGTGGCTGCACGCGTACCTGCCAGCCGATGTTGCGGGGCGAGCCATGTCGCATCTTGATCGGGTCGCCGTGACGCTGGCCGGCGCACCTGACGAGAGGCGCACGGTGGCGCAGTTGCGGGCGGATGTCGCGGGTGACCTGCTCGCAGGGGTGCTCGGCTCGGGTGGGGGTTCCGCAGGCGTCTCGATCTCGGTGACTGTTCCGGTGCTGTCGCTGCTCGGCGCATCCGAGGAGCCTGCGACGCTCGAAGGCTACGGGCCGATTGACGCCGAGACCGCCCGCCGGCTTGCGGCTCACGCGCCGAGCTTTCACCGCATCCTCACTCATCCGATCAGCGGAGCGATTCTGGATGTCGACCGCACCAGCTACCGCGTTCCCGCCGATCTGAAGCGCTGGGTCGAGGCCCGCGACCAGACCTGTACTTTCGTCGGCTGCGGTCGCCTCGCCAAGAATTGCGACATTGATCACACGCTTGCCTGGGAACACGACGGCAAGACTAAAGACGACAATCTGGCGCTGCTGTGCCGACATCACCATCGACTGAAGCATCAGACCGCATGGCACATGACTCAGGATGCCGACGTCCGGCATCACCTGGACCAGCCCGACCGGCGCGATCCGCACCGCCGACCCGCCGCCGTTCTAGGCCGCGCCCGCGTGGGCGCCGCCGCGTCAGGCAGTATCGTTGATTCCGGTCGCTCGGCGGCCACGGGGCGGTAGCTCAGCTGGTTAGAGCAGCGGACTCATAATCCGTCGGTCACGGGTTCAAGTCCCGTCCGCCCTACCGATATTGCGCGAGGGTGAAAACGCCGCCGGTTATAGGCCGAGAGTTGGGTTGGCAGTGCGCAGCGCGTCGAGCGCCGAACCGGCGACCGTGCCAGTGACCGACAGGCTTCCGTCGTCGGAGATGATCCACACGGTGCCGGTAAACAGGTGCGTCTCGGCTTCAACATTCAGTTCACCGTCGCGTTGCGCCTCGCGCGCCGTTACGGTCCCCATGACCACCGAGGAGAAGCCCTCGGCGGTCAGAGCCGTTTCGACCGAAGCGCGAGTTGCCGGGTCGATCTCCGCCACGAACAAGCTGAAGGCGCCGTCGGAGTTGGGCACACCCCACCAGCATGTTCGGCCATTGGTCACGCCGGAGATCGCTGCGGTAACGGCCGGCGGTTGATACCACGGGTAGTACTCAGTCGGCGCTCGCTCGCTCAGGAGTTCCGTAGCATCGCCGAATGTCGACCGAGCAAGAGCAATCGGAAGCAGGGTCTCGCAGGTGGGAACGCTCAGCGGCTCTGCCACCGGATCCGGCGCCGCTGTTGCGGATTCTGTCGGCGTCGGAACCGCGGTGGGCGGTGTGGTCGGCGCCGGGGCGGGGCCGCAGGCGGCGAGCATAGCGACAAGCGCCGTGGCGGTCAGGGCAGCGGTTGCGTTGCGCATGCACTGACGGTATCGGATTCTCGCACCGACCGCCTCAGCTCGCTAGAACGCGAGTGCAACCCCCGTCTCGCGCTGCGAAACCTCCCACAAGATGCGGATCGCCCTGTCCGCACCAGGGCGCACCACCGGCAGCCGAACGGCCGGGCCGTTGGTGGAGAACAGTGGCCCGTAGAGTTCGCCGCCACGAGCATTCGGATCGGTTGCCGCCCGAATCTGTGGCATCGCCCCGCGATCCACCTCCATGCCTGCGTTGCGCGCCATCCATGCCCAGAACGGCGCGGATGCCCCGCCGCCGCCCTCGGCAACCGTGGTCTTCTGCAGGTCGCTGTGCGACAGGCCCGGGTGCGCGATGAGGCTCTGCGCGCTCACCCCGGCGCGCTCGAACTCGCGCTGCAGGCCGAGGCCGAAGTGATAGTTCGCGAGCTTGGACTGTCCGTACGCCCGCCACGGGTCGTAGCTGCCGTGGAGGTGCGGGTTGTCCGGATCCAGCCGCCGGCCCTGGTGGCGGGCCACGCTGGTCACCGTCACGACACGGGCCGCGGGGGCGGCAAGCAGCGCGGGCATCAGCAGCGCGGTGAGCGTCCAGTGACCCAGGTGGTTGACGCCGAGCTGCATCTCGAAGCCGTCCTCGGTGGCGCGCTCCGGTGTTGCCATCAGGCCGGCGTTGTTCACCAGGAGGTCGACGCGGTCGTGCCGGGCGAGGATGCTGGCCGCGGCATCCCGAATCGACTGCTGTGAGGCGAGATCGAGATCGACGAGCTCGAGTGAGGCGTTGGGGGAGCGCAACCGGATCTGCTCGACCGCCTCCGCCGCCTTGGTCTGGTTGCGCACGGCCATCACCACGTGGGCGCCTTTGCCGGCGAGAACCTTCGCCGTCTCGAGGCCGAGGCCGCCGTTTGACCCGGTGACTACCGCCGTGCGACCAGTGAGATCCGGGACCGATTTCGCTGTGTATGCCATGGGTCCAGCATGACTCACTCCGCCCCTATTTCAGATCGCGCAATCGCGCCGCAGCCCCACGCCCCGATCCAGTGCGCCGCTCCGACCCCACCGCGATTACGAGCAGCACTGCGCCCGCCGTGGCCAGGGTGATCCACCAGGGCAGCGCGCCGATGTTGCGACCGACCTGAACCGCGAAGACGACGATGTTCTCGATCGGCAAGACGATGATTCCGAGTATGAACGGGGCGGCCAGCCGACGCAGCGAACCGATGAGGATCGCGATGAGGGCCAGGGCGATCACCAGGATTGCACGCTCGGTGCGCGGGTCCGTTCCGGTCGCGAGGATTGACGGCAACAGGGTGACGATGATGCCGGGCGCGAGCAGGCGCCAGGAGCCGGTGTACCCGATCGGCCACGAGGTGAGGCTCGGGCGAGCATCCGGAATTGGGCGCATCGCAATGATCCCGGCGGTCAGCAGCGCAAGCCCGAGGGGGAGCGAGAACGCTTCGACGCGAAGCTCCCGCTCGCTCCAGCTCGCGACGGCGGTGCACCATGCCAGGGCGAAAGTGAACCAGACCGGCGGAAGGGTCACGGCGCGAGTGCGAGCGCGGACGACCGTCACGACCATCAGACCGAGCAGTGCAAGCGCGAGAACGAGCAGCGTGACGATCGGCAACCAGCCCTCACGCACGGCGGCGATCGGCCCGGCGACGAGATAAACCAGCGCCGGGGCGTATGACCAGCGGGATGCCGAGTCCAGAACTCGACCGGCAACCGCGGCCACCACGGCAGCCACGGCGGCGAAGACCAACACAGGGAGCATCACCAACTCGCGACTGGCGACCGTGACCGAGTCGAGCGCCCAGCCGTAGCGGATGCCCTGAATCGCCCCGGCAGACGCCACGGCGATCCCCGTGACAAGCAATGGTGCACGTAGCGGCGCAATCCGGCGCAGCGCGTGCAGCCGGGTGAGGCGCGGGATGACCGCGGCGAGCACCACGAACACGACGGCGCTCGCGAGCAGCCCCAATGAGCGCCAAGGAAGGGCTGCCCCCTCGGACCCGGACAAGGCCAGCGCGACGAGCGTCGGAACCGCGGCGACACCCAGCCCTGTCCAGAACAGGCCGAGCGCCGACAACCCCATGCCGGGGCGGTCGCGAGCGACGAGAATCGCGGCAACCACAGCGGTGCCGAGGGCGGGCGGTAGCAGGTACGGCTCGAGTACCGTCACCCCGGAGAGCCACCACACGCACCACAGGGCCCCGGTGAACGCTGCTCCGGCGACCGGCCAGCCGTAGCGCCGCTTCGCGAACACGGCCGTCGCGACGGCACCGATGCCGAGAATGATCAGAACGAGGAACGTCGTCGGGATGCCTGCGGCCGACCGAACGAGCGCCAGGACCACCGCGATCGCGCCGGTGACCAGGGCTGATACCTCGATCCACACCCGCACGATCCCGGAGTCGGGCGCGGCCGCGGCGATGAGACCAGCAGCAGGCAGCGTGCACGCGACGATCACGGCGATTATCGGGAGGGTGATCGGGGAGGCGCTGACCGCGAGAACCTGAGCGCCGAGGCTGATCACGACGACAGCGAGCGCGGGCACCAGCAGGGCTGCCGAGCCGGCGCGAATCAGCAGGGTCAGCCCCGGGCGCTTGGTCAGCATGATCGCCAGCAGCAGACCGAATGTGACGCCCGTCGAGAGTGCGGTCCAGCCGCTGCGTTCGATGAAGACCGAAACGATTCCGATCGCGAAGGGTACCGCGGTGACCGCGAGGATGGCGTACCAGGTCGCCGCGCCAAAGCGACGCACGAGAGTCACCACGAGTGCGACTACCGAGCCCACAGCAGTCGTGATGCACAGCACGGCGATTGTCGAGAGTCCGACCAGGTCGAGGCCGGCGGCCACGATGACGAGTGCGTAGGCGTAGCCCACGGCAACGTGCACCGGCCGCCACTTCGCCGGGATGCTCCGTGCGACGACGAACAGCGCGGCGACAACCGCGGCACCCGCAAGGACTCTCAGGCTCGGGTCGGCCCACGACACGACGGCGGCAAGCACGAGCGCGACGTGCGCACCGACAATGAGCGGGGCCTTCGCTTCCGCGTGAAGCGGGGCGCGCGCGACGATCACGGCCAGCACGCACGCGAGGAGCACGGCGAGCACCGTTCTGGTGGTGAGATCGAACGCCGACCAGTTCACCAGCGTCACGAGCGCCAGCGTGGCGAGCCAGAGGCTCAGGGCGAGGCTGCCGGCGCCGCGTGTGCGCCAGGCCAGCACGGCGAATCCGACAGCGGCGGCCGCGAGCCCCAAGACCCCGGCCAATTCGGGTGTGGGGTTAGCGATGAAGATGGGAAAGCCGACGAGCTGCCCGAGGATCGCGAAACCCGCCACCATAGTGGCCGGAGTCACGGCGACCAGGGCGATGGTGAGCGCGCCCGCGTGCAGCGGGCGGCGCGGAATGAGTGTGGCGACCGCGAGCGCGACCGCAGCCGCGGCCGGGACGAGGGCCGTGTGCCAGGTCCAGTCGTCGAGTTCGGCGGCGAACGGCACGACGGCCACGGCGGAGGCGAAGAATGCGCCCGACGTGAACAACCAGAACCTCGCCAGTTGGTTGCGAGCCCCAAGCCACGACAGCACGGCGAGGGCTACGAGAACGCCCGAGGCGATCCACGCCCAGTTCGGCGTGCGGTCGAGGGCGAGAATCATCAGCTGGAGCGAGACCACCACGACAGTGAGCAGTTGGACAATCGTCGCCGTGCCATGATCGGCTCTCAGCGGGCTCGCGAATCGACCCGAATACCGGCGGGCGAGCTCGTGCGCTCCGAGTGCGGCGAATCCGACGGCGACGTGCCCGACGACCGGGGCCCAGACGCCGTCGAAGGAGTAGGCGAACGGCGCTGGCGTCAGCGCGAGGCCGAGGAGGCCTGCCCACAGCCAGGCGCGCAACCTGACCAACGCGGCGAGCAGGAGCAGGGATGCCGCGGCGACGAGCATCCCGATGCCGCCGAGCATCCACTCGCTCACGCCTGCGGGCCCCCCATCGGAGAACGCCCACACGTCGAGTGCGAGGAACACCGCACCGAGAGCACCGACCGCTTCGGCGGAGAATGTCAGACCGCGCCAGGCCAGAAGCCACGCGCCGCCCAAGAAGACCGCGCTGATGCCCGCGATGATCGCTGTGCGCGTGGCGAAGTCGGTGAGGTCGGGGTTGAAGAAGGTGAAGACTATCGCGGCAACCGCGAAGAGACCGGCGCCGGCAACCGCAAGAACCGACTGCACACTCAGCTGCGAGCTGGCGCGTTCGGGGCGGGGCGTCGGAGCGTAGGGGTTGGGAGCGGGCTGCGCCACGGCAACCGGCGTCGTGATGGCAGCGGTCGCGGCATCCGCCCCGGCCTCGTCAATCGTCGGCAGGCGGTCGATTAAGGTCTGCCGTGCGCGCAGAGCATCGGCGGCTGCTACGGAGGCGCGCCACAACTCGGAGGCGACCGGTCCGCCAAGATCGGCGCCACAGTTCGGGCATCGTCCTGGGCCGGCTAACGTGCTGTCGCAACGCGGGCAACTGTCGCGATTGGCGACATAGTGGGCGGCGTTTTCGGTCCACGGGCTGGGCATGGTCACAGCCTAGGTCGAGAGATGCTCGGGATGTGCCCGTTTCTCACAGGCACACCCCGAGCGATACTGCTAGAAGGTGCCGGCGTTCAGTCGCGTCTGGAGCGCCTTGATCGTGATCGGGCCTGCTGACGCCGTCCTGATCGACACCGAGGTGCTTCTGCAGGGCGCGGTTGCTGTTGGGTCCGAAGTCGCCGTCGGCGGTGACGCCGAGCTTGGTCTGCAGCGCGCGAGCGGATGCGGGACCGAAGTCGCCATCGACGGTGACGCCGAGAACCTTCTGGAGTGCCTTCGTGGTTGCCGGGCCCCACTCGCCGTCGACGGTCAGTCCGGCGCCGGCCGCCTTCGCGGGTGCTGCGGGAGCGGCCGCGGCCTTCGCCTCGCGGGCGGCCTTTGCCTCGGCGAACGCCTTGTCGTTGCGAGCCTGGGCTCCGGCGCGCTTCGCCTCGTCGCTGCGACGCTGGCGGGCTTCCTCGTCAGTCTCTTTCGCGTTATCTGCCACGTGATCCTCCTGCTGTTTTGGCCGAAACTCCGCGTGGTTACGGGGAAGTTCGGGATTCGCAGTCACAGTATCACAGGGGCTAATCCGCTCGGTTGACCGCTCGGGAGTTCGAAGATATGTTCGATTCCATGGCCCATCATTGGCGAGCGAGCGACAACCTTGAGCACGCCTTCCGCGCGGGTGAGTGGCGCCTCTACGATCGAGGCGTTCTCGTCGGCACCATCGAGTACGGCCGCATCAACGGCAAGGGTGGCCTGCGCGGACTGAGTCCCACCGGCGCGGTGCTGGGCTACGCCGAGACCCTCGAGGAGGCCTGCGACCGGCTGTGGGACTGGCACCGGGCGTCGCGGCCTGCGCCTGCGAATGAAGCCCAGCCTGCGACTGAAGTACTGCCTGCGACTGAACCTTAGCGCTTGACGACGCGTCCGCGACCGAGCAGCAGCCAGAGAATCGATCCGAGGATCGACAGGAAGAACGCCAACAGAATCCACGCGAACTTGCCGAGGGCTCCGTGGTTGGGGTTGTTCACGATCGAGACGACAGTGATGATAAAGACTATGAGGCCGATGGCGCTAAGGCTGATCGAGATCGGATCCAAGGTGTTGCCCTTCGTGGAGGCGCCGATGGGCGCGGATACGAGCCTAGGCGACGGTGATGGCGAGCACGACCGGTGGAGGTAGCGACGTGAGCATCGCAACCATGTGGGCTGCGCTGGGGGAGGACGCCAGCGCGCTCGAGCGGGTGCGCGACCGCGGCGCCGAGGTGCCGCTCGTGGCATCCGTGCCGGTGGGGGAGTTCGTGCACGACGCGATCGCCGTCGCATCCCTGTCGGCAGGAATGCTTGCGGTCGCGGGCACCACCGCAGCCCCGCCGGAGGTGAACCTCGACCCCGCGCGCGTCGCCACTGCGGTGACGAGCGAGCGCCACTTTCGGCTGAACGGCGAGGCGATGGATGCCTGGGCCGAGTTGAGCGGTTTCTGGCGCGCCGCCGACGGCTGGGTGCGCACCCACGCGAACTACCCCCATCATCGAGCGAGGCTGCTGCGGGCACTCGGCTTGGGCGACTCTGCCGGCCCCGATGATCTGGTCGCGGCACTCTCGCGACTTCCGGCGGCCGAGATCGAGAACGTGGTCTGCGCCGAGGATGGCATCGCGACCGTTGTGCGCTCCGAGGCACACTGGCGCGAGCATCCGCAGGCCGTCGCGGTGGCCGCGGCGCCGCTGGTCAGGCTCGAGCGGGTCGGTGATGGGTCGGGCGCGGCGCTTGTACCGAGACGCGATGCGCCCCTAGCCGGGCTGCGGGTGCTGGACCTGACGCGGGTGATCGCCGGCCCGGTCGCGAGTCGCACCCTCGCCCTGTGGGGCGCCGACGTCCTGCGGGTCGACCCGCCAGGCCTGCCCGAAGTCGACTGGCAGCATCTCGACACTGGGACCGGCAAGCGCTCGACGGTGTTGGCGGCGGACGATCCGCGTTTCGGCGCTTTGCTCGACCGCGCCGACGTGGTGATTACGGGCTATCGACCGGGCGCTCTCGACCGGTTCGGCCTCAGTCCCGACGAGCTTGCCGAGCGCCGCCCCGGACTCGTCGTAGCTCGCCTCAGCGCGTGGGGCTGGACGGGTCCGCTGGCGGCGCGGCGCGGCTTCGACAGCATCGTGCAGGCGGCGAGCGGGGTCTCCTGGATAGAGAGCGCGGATGGGGAACGGCCGGGCGCTCTTCCCGCCCAGGCACTCGACCACGCCGCGGGGTACCTTCTGGCCGCCGCGGTGACCTCGGCGCTCCGGCGTCGCATCGACCAGGGCGGGTCGTGGGTCGTAGAGACCTCGCTCGCTCGGGTCGCGCAGGACCTGCTCGCGAGGCAGCGAAGGGGCAAGCGCCCCCACGCCGACTGGACGCCGACCGTGAGCACTCGCGGGGACGTGACGACGGCCGCAGCGGCGCCGCACTACCAGGGCGCTGCGGCGGATTGGGCGGCTGGGCCCGTCGCCTGGGGAAGCAGTCAACCCGAATGGGTATCTCGTTCGTTGTAAGGGCATGGAAACCACAAGTACAGCGAAACGCGTCACCGCCCTTGCCGCTCTCGTGTTGGTCGCCGCTGCGTCCCTCACCGGGTGCGACCCCACCCCCGAGCCCGACCCAACGCCCACCGTGAGCGAGACCACCGACCCGGCGACTCCCGAGCCTGAAGAGACCGTCGCCGCCCCGGTGCCGACAACAATTACGGTTTCGGCAACCTCGCTGAGCGTGCTCGACGAAACGTCGAGCGTGATTGTCGACATTCCCTTCACCACGAACGGTGATACCGCAGCGAGCATGCTCAGCGAAGCTCTCGGCACGGCTCCGACGACCTCGGTCACGACCGGCAGCAACTGCCGCCGAGCCGGAACGATCTACGACTTCGGTGGCCTCGAGCTCGATGGCGCCGGCGAGATCACCATGGTGCCGCCCGCCGTGTTCACGATTCGAGTGAACGCCGCCGCGACCGCCGGTGGGCTCGCGATCACAGGCCCATCCGGCGTTCACGTCGGGCAGTCCGTTGCCGACGTCGTTGCGGCGATTCCGAGCTCCGACGACATCTCCACAAACCCACTCGTGCTCGAACATCTCGGCGGCTCGGGCCCCGACGTGAACGGAGTCAGCGGGTGGGCCGAAGGCAGTGCACTGGCGCACATGTTTGCACCGGTGTACATCTTCGGCGACTGCTGAGCGAGCACTACACCCGGTGGCGACACGGAATAGTGCCGTGTCGCCACCGGTTATGTCGCCTGTGAATACAAAGATGGAACTCATGACCGACGCGACCTCGACACCCGAAGAACTGCTCGCCACCTACCACGAGCGTCGAGAACTCAGCGTGGTCCAGCCCACGGGCAGCCTCGCACTCGTCAACACCCAGTGGATTGATTCCGAGCAGACGATTTACGGAGTTCCGGGTCGCTGGGCGCCGAACGCGGGCGGTGGCCTCCGAGTGAGTGCCGCGGCATCCGACGGCATTGTGGTCGACGGCGCGCTCGTCGACGGCGAGGCGGTCGTTCGAGGCAAGGATGACCCGAAGCCCAGCACCGTCGTGTTCAGCGACACCGTGACCGGGTTCGTGATCGCCAACTCGGAGGGCGGGTACGCGCTGCGCGTGTGGGACTCGAACTCCGACGACATCCAGAACTTCGGCGGAATCGACGCGTTTGCGTACAACGCGGACTGGGTGATCACCGCTACTTTCAGTGAGAATCCGGAGGGCACGACGATGGGGTTCGAGCACCTCAAAGACGACGGCAACACCCGCCAGGAGGTCATTCCGGGGGAGATCCGGTTCACCAAGGACGGCGTCGACTACAACCTCGCCGCGTTCAAAGCGGGTCGCGCTCTGCAGTTGGTGTTTGCGGATGCCACGAACGGCGACGACACCTACAGCGTGGGTCGCTTCCTCTACCTCGCGCCCAACCCAGACGGCACCATAAACCTCGACTTCAATCGAGCGGTGCTTCCGCCCTGCGCCTTCAGCTACAACTTCAACTGCCCGCTGCCGCCCAAGCAGAATCGTTTCTCGGTGCGGATCGAGGCCGGCGAGAAGAACGTTCTGACCAAGGACGGCTCGCTGCTGCACGGCTGACCCGGGCACACTAACCCCATGCACATCGTGCTCGCTCGTGTCGACGGTGGCCGCATCATGGCGGCCCACCGCGGTGCCGCGGGCGGGGCGGGGCGGGTCGAGTACGTCGACGACTTGCCCTCGTACGTTGCCAGGCACGAGCGGGACACCCCACGCTGGGTCTGGGATGACACGTCCAGTTGGTATCCCGAACTGCTCGCCGCACACGTTCGCGTCGATCGCTGCTATGACCTGCGGTTGTGCCACACGATTCTGCGTGGATCGGAACTGACGGCCACATCGGCCCTCGCGACCGGTCCCGTGTCGAGTTGGGATCGGCCGCGTCACGAACCCCGCGTTCGCACCGGAACGCTCTTCGACCTCGATGACGAGCACGAGCGGCCCGCCGATCCGGTAGTCGAGTTTCAGGCACAGCGTGCGGCTGTGGCCGCGGCATCCCAACCCGGCCGAATCGATCGGCTGTTGGCGGCGGAATCGGCAGGGGCGCTGATTGCCGCGGAGATGAATCACGCCGGACTGCCGTGGAACCGGGCTCGTCATGAGGAGATTCTCGAAGAGCTACTCGGCGCGCGTCCCGCCGATGGCGCTCGGCCGGCGCGCCTCGCCGAGGTGCTCGACCGCGTACGCGAACACCTCAGCGCGCCAGACCTCAACCCGGATTCACCAGGCGACCTACTCAGGGCACTCGGCCGCGCCGGGCTTCAGGTCACGTCGACGCGGTCCTGGGAGCTCAAGGAGCTCAAGTCCCCGGCGATCCCGCCGCTGCTCGAGTACAAGAAACTTGCACGACTGCTGTCATCGAACGGCTGGACGTGGTTGGAGACCTGGGTCGCCGACGATCGATTCCGACCCGAGTATGTGCCCGGGGGAGCAGCGACCGGCAGGTGGGGCGCGAGCGGTGGCGGGGCGCTGCAACTACCCAAACAGATCAGAGGAGCGGTGATCGCTGATCCCGGGTGGAAGCTCGTCGTCGCCGACGCATCCCAACTCGAGCCGCGCATCCTCGCCGCGATGTCTGGAGACCGGGGGATGGTCGAGGCGGGGTCGGCGGGTGACCTGTACGCGGGCATCGTGGCCAGCGGCGCCGTCGAGACCCGCGATCAGGCCAAGGTCGCAATGCTCGGTGCCATGTACGGGGCGACCACGGGCGAGAGCGGACGCCTCATGCCGCGACTGGCTCGCGCCTACCCCAAGGCGATCGCCATGGTCGAGGATGCCGCGCGAGCCGGTGAGCGCGGAGACGTCGTGTCGACCCGCCTGGGGCGCAGCTCGCCGCGCGGCCAAGCACCCGACTACGACGAGGTGGCGACCGAGTCTGAGGTGAACCGGTCGCGCAGCCGCGCCAGAGCGTACGGCAGGTTCACCCGCAACTTCATCGTGCAGGGCACGGCTGCTGAGTGGGCCCTGTGTTGGATGGCGGGCATCCGTCGACGATTGAATTCACTTGCCGATGGCGCGTGGATCACGGATGCCGCGCACCTCGTGTTCTTCTTGCACGACGAGGTCGTCGTGCACTGCCCAGCGGAGTTGACCGATATCGTCTCGGAACACGTGGCCGCGGCAGCGACCGAGGCCGGTCAGTTGCTCTTTGGCGCCCTTCCGGCCGAGTTTCCGGTCACGGTGGCAGTGGTCGACAACTACGGGCAGGCGAAGTGACGGGGCGACACCCTAACTACACGCTTGTTATTTGCCGACTTCATCGGCAATAATGTCCCCAGCGGACTGGAATTACTTCCGGCCGCACAATCGCATACGAGTCACACGCAGTCGTTCACTGGGTCGATGGGGAAGTCGCACCCAACCTGAACGGAGGCAGCAATGTCCGAAACGCATGTGACCGCACCAACTGCTCGCGGAGTGCTGTACGTGCACTCCGCTCCTCGTGCGCTCTGCCCACACATCGAATGGGCCGCGGGCCGCGCACTTGAGCGCGCCGTCAACTTCGCCTGGGACCCCCAGCCCGTGCTCAAGGGCGCGCAGCGCACCGAGTTCTACTGGGAGGGTGAGCGCGGCACGGGAGCCAAGCTCGCCTCGGCGCTGCGGGGCTGGGAGCACCTGCGCTTCGAAGTCACCGAGGACGCCGGTCTGGGCACCGACGGTGGGCGCTGGATGCACACCCCCGATCTCGGCATCTTCTTCGCACAGACGGACACCGTCGGCAACGTGGTCATTCCCGAGGATCGGGTGCGGTACGCGATGGAGGTCGCGGGCGCCAACGCGACCGACCTGCACCGCGAGCTGCGCCTCGCGCTCGGACAGGCTTGGGATGACGAACTGGAAGCATTCAGGCACGCGGGCCAAGACTCCGCTGTGGTCTGGCTGCACAAGGTCGGCTAGGAGAACCGCATGAACACACTCGATCGCGAGCTGCACGAACTCATTGATGAGATCTCGCCCCCGCTGCTCGACCTTGCCCTACTGGAGCGCTTGGTCACGGCGGACGAGCTGGTCACCTTCGACGGTGAGTGCTCGGTGCACGACGGGTGTAGGCCCGTGCTGAACCGCCGAAACGACTAGTTGTAGCTGCGGAACGCGACGACCGAGTTGTGGCCGCCGAATCCGAACGAGTTGCTTAGTGCGAGTAGCGGGCCGTCACCGAGCGGACGGGGCGAGGTCACGACATCCAGCGGGATGGCCGGATCCTGGTCCGTCAGGTTGATCGTGGGCGGTGCCGTGCGGTTGTGCAGCGCGAGGATGGTGAAGATCGCCTCGAGTGCTCCGGTGCCGCCCAGCAAGTGGCCGGTAGCGGCCTTGGTGGCCGAGACGGCGATGTTCGGCAGGTGATCACCGAACACCCGCAGCATCGCGTTGTACTCGGCGATGTCGCCGACCGGGGTGCTGGTCGCGTGAGCGTTGATGTGCACGACGTCGGAAATCGAGGCGCCGGCCTGCTCGAGGGCCGCCAACATTGCGCGCGCCGCTGCCGAACCCTCCGGGTCGGGCGCGGTGATGTGGAACGAGTCGCTGGTCACCGAACCACCGGCCAGCTCCGCGTAGATGCGGGCGCCGCGGGCGAGGGCGTGCTCCTCGGTCTCGAGCACGATGGTTCCGGCGCCCTCGCCCAGCACGAAACCGTCACGGGTCACGTCGTAGGGGCGCGAGGCGGTCGTCGGGTCGTCGTTGCGCTTGGAGAGCGCCTGCATGGCCGCGAAGGACGCGATCGGCAAGGGGTGCACGACAGCTTCGGTGCCGCCGGCGATCACAATGTCGGCCAAGCCCTGTTGCAGGTGGTCGTAGGCGTTGGCGATGGCCTCGGTGCTCGACGCGCAGGCCGAGACATCGGTGCGAGCAAACGCGCGCGACGGGATTGCCATGCTGACCGCGGCCGCGGCGGCGTTGGGCATGAGCATCGGGATGGTCATGGGGAGCACGCGACGCGGGCCCTTCTCGCGAAGGGTGTCCCAGGCATCCAGGAGCGTCCAGAGTCCGCCAATGCCGGTCGAGTAGTCGACGCCAATGCGGATGGGGTCGACGTCGGGAGCGCCGGCATCCGCCCAGGCCTCGCGCGCAGAGATGAGCGCGAACTGGCTCGACGGGTCCAACCTCTTGTACTCGACGCGCTCGAGCACCTCTTCGGGACGTACTTTCGCCTCCGCGGCGAACGTGACCGGAAGGTCATACTGCGCCACCCAGTCGTGCTCGAGGGTGTGGACGCCGGATTCGCCGGCGAGAAGGGCTGCCCACGAGTCGGGGGCGGTGCCGCCGAGCGGGGATGTCGCGCCGATACCGGTGACAACGATCTTCTTGGGGGTCATATCAACGTTCCTGTGGTCGAGACGGTGCGTGCGTGCTCGCGGCCAGCCCGGGGTCGGGCCGGCCGCGAAGCGCGGGACTAGGCCTGTGCGCTGGTGATGAAGCTGACGGCGTCGCCGACGGTCTTGAGGTTCTTGACCTCTTCATCGGGGATCTTGACGTCGAACTTCTCTTCAGCGTTGACGACGATGGTCATCATCGAGATCGAGTCGATGTCCAGGTCGTCGGTGAAGGACTTGTCCAGCTCGACGGTGTCCGTCGCAATGCCGGTCTCGTCGTTGATCAGCTCGGCCAGGCCGGCGAGGACTTCTTCGGTGGACAATGCCATTGTTTTTCTCCTTGGGGATGTGATGTGACCGTGTGCAAGTTTAGGGGGACTAGGGCAGTACGACCACTTGCGCGCCGAACACGAGCCCTGCTCCGAAGCCGATCTGCAGCGCGAGACCGCCGCTGAGCTCGGGATGTTCGGCGAGCAGTCGGTGGGTCGCGAGTGGGATGGATGCCGCGCTCGTGTTGCCCGTGTTGGCGACATCCCGAGCGATGATGACCGACTCGGGAAGCTTCAGCTGCTTCGCGAACTCGTCGATGATTCGCATGTTCGCCTGGTGCGGGATGAACGCAGCGAGGTCATCGGCTGTAATCCCGGCGACCTCGAGGGCCTGCTTGGCGACCTTCGCCATCTCCCACACGGCCCAGCGGAACACGGCCTGACCGTCCTGGCGGAGGGTCGGCCACGCGGCGTTGCCCTCGCGGTAGTCGATCAGAGTGGCATCCATGCTCACGGCGTCGGCCTTCGAGCCGTCCGAGCCCCAGACCGGAGCTGCGATTCCGGGGAAGTCGCTCGGGCCGACGACGACAGCGCCGGCGCCGTCGCCCAGCAGGAATGAGATCGAGCGGTCGGTGGGGTCGACGATGTCGGAAAGTTTTTCGGCGCCGATCACCAGCGCGTAGTGGGCTGCGCCCGAACGGATGAGGGCATCCGCCTGAGTGACTCCGTAGCTGAACCCGGCACATGCCGCGTTTTGGTCGTAGGCGGCCGCGGGGTTCGCACCGACCCGGTCGGCGACCACAGCCGCCATGGACGGTGTCTGGCGCACGTTGCTGATGGTCGCGACGATCACGAGATCGATCTGCTCGGGGGAAACCCCGGACTTCTCGATCGCCTCCTGAGCCGCCTCGGTGGCGAGGTCGACCGCGAGCAGGCCGTCAGAGGCGCGGGTGCGCGTGATGATTCCGGTGCGCTGCTGGATCCACTCGTCGCTCGAGTCGATCGCCGCGATCAGTTCGTCGTTGCCGACGAGACGATCGCCGCGGGCCGCGCCGTAGCTGTAGATGCGAGTGAACTCGACGCCGTGCGATTGCTTGAGGGTGATCATGAGTTCCCATCGATGAGATCGAACGCTGCCTGGAGGTCGTCCGGGGTCTTGACGGCTACGGACGGTACGCCCTTGAGGCCACGCTTGGCGAGACCGACGAGGGCACCAGCGGGGGCGAGCTCGACGATTCCGGTGACGCCGGCGGCCGCGAAGGCCTCCATTGTCTTATCCCACCGTACCGGCGACGAGACCTGACCGACCAGAAGCTCCACGAACGCGGCACCCTTGGCGACTCGCGTGCCGTCGCGATTGGTCCAGATTGGCAGCGTGGGGTCGGCGGGGGTCGAGTGTCCCGGCAAAGTCGGCGAGGCGAGCGACCGCGGACTGCATGTAGCGAGTGTGGAAGGCGCCGGCGACCTGAAGTGGGATGACACGGGACCCGGCGACGGGGTTCTCTGCGAGGGCGGCCAGCGCGGGCAGCGCTCCGGCAACCACAAGCTGTCCGCCGCCGTTGAAATTGGCCGGTGCGAGGTCCAGTTCGGCGAGACGCTCGAGCAGGGCGGCCTCGTCGCCGCCGAGAATGGCGGACATTCCGGTGGGCTCGAGTGCCGCGGCATCCGCCATAGCCCGACCGCGTTCTGCGACAAACGCCACGGCATCGGTCTCACCGAGGATGCCAGCGGCCGCTGCGGCCGTCACCTCACCCACGGAGTGTCCGGCGACTCCGCCGACCTTGTCGCGCCGCCCGTCGGCGAACAGGGCGTTTAGCGTGACGAGTCCCGCGGCGACGATGAGCGGCTGGGCCACCTTGGTGTCGCGGATCGTGTCGGCATCCGACGTTGTTCCGTGCGCCACGAGATCGATCCCGACGGCGCTCGAGATGGCAGAGAGCTGCTCCCGGGCGCCCGGCAGTTCAAGCCAGGGCTCGAGAAAGCCGGGAGTTTGGGAGCCCTGTCCGGGGGCGACGATGACGATCACTTCTCTAGTCTGCCAATCTGATCGAGGAACTGACTGTCGGTATCACACGAAGAATCGCGCAAACCCTTGTTTGGTTAGCGACGTTTCGCCGAATCGGGGTCCGCGATAGACCCCACAATCAGCGCCGCCTGCAGGATGAGCGCCTCGCGAGCGCCCGTCGCATCCCAGCCGATCACGTCGCTGACTCGTTTGAGTCGGTAGCGCACGGTGTTGGGATGAACGAACAATTCCCGAGCCGTCGCCTCGAGCGACCGACCGTTGTCGAGGTAGCACCACAGGGTCGTCAACAGGTCGGTGGAGTGCGCCTGTAGGGGACGGTAGATCCTGTTCACGAGGGTCGAGCGCGCGAGCGGGTCGCCCGCGAACGCACGCTCGGGGAGCAGGTCGTCGGCGAGGGTCGGACGAGGAGCGTTACGCCACGCCCGTGCCACCGCGAAGCCCGCCAGGGCGGCCTTGGCGCTCTTGGAGGCGTCCAGGAGGGTTGGCACCTCGTGGCCCAGCACGAGGTGGCCCGGGCCGAAGCCTGGCTCGAGTTGGTCGGCGATCGCGAGGAACGACATCGGGGGCTCGACCTCTGCGTCGTCGGGCCGCGGGCTCGCGCGGCCGATCACGAGAACGAGACGGGATCCCTGAACCCCGATCAGCACGTCGGCGTCGAGGTGTCGCGCGGTTCGGCGCAGCTGGTCGACGTCGAGCATCTTGGGGGCGGTGCCCACGAGAACGCAGACCTCACCGTGACCGTTCCAGCCCAGCGCGGCGATGCGCGACGGTAGCTCGTTGTCGTACTCGCCGCTGAGGATGGAGTCGACGACGAGTGCTTCGAGTCGGGCATCCCACAGGCCGCGGGCCTCGGCGGCGCGGGCGTATACGTCGGCGGCGGCAAACGCGATCTCGCGCGAGTACAGCAGAATCGCCTCGCGCAGAACGTCATCGCCCTCCTTGACACGCTCCTCGACGACCTCCACGGTGATGCGGATGAGTTGAAGCGTCTGCGTGAGCGAGACACTGCGCAGCAGTTCGCGCGGCGCGGCCCCGAACACGTCGGCGGCGATCCACGGAATCGACTTGGGGTCGTCGAACCAGCTAATGAAGCTCGTGATTCCGGCTTGTGCGACCAGTCCGACGGCCGACCGCCGCCCCGGAGGCATGTCGCCGTACCAGGGCAGCGTGTCGTCGAGCCGTTTGAGCGTCGCGGTCGCGAGCTCGCCGGAGATCGTGCGCAGCCACGCTAGCGTCTGCTCCTTGGTCTTGGCCACGGGGGGCGTCGACCTAGCTCTCGCCGCCGGCGGATCCGGTGGTGCCCGCCGTGACATCCATCAGCCGGTACTTCTCGATTGCCTGACCGATCACGGAGCGATCGACGAGGCCGCGCTTGGCCAGGGACTCGAGGGTGCGCACTACGAGCGACGGGCTGTCGATCTTGAAGAAGCGTCTGGCGGCGGCGCGGGTGTCCGAGAATCCGAAGTCGTCGGCACCCAGCGTGGAGTAGTCGCCGGGAACGAACTGGCGGATCTGGTCGGGCACCGCGTGCATGAAGTCGGTGACGGCGAGGAACGGCCCGTTCGAACCGGAGAGCTTCTGCGTCACATAGGGCACGCGCGGCTCGTCGTTAGGGTTGAGGAAGTTGTGTTCCTCGGCCGCCAACCCGTCGCGACGCAGCTCCGTCCATGACGTCACCGACCAGACGTCTGCCGACACGCCCCAGTCGCGCGCGAGCAACTGCTGCGCTTCCAGCGCCCACGGCACAGCGACTCCGGAGGCGAGAAGCTGAGCTCGCGGTCCGTCGATTTCGGCGCTCTTGAGGTGGTAGATGCCGCGAACGACGCCATCCACATCGAGGTTCTCCGGCTCGACCGGCTGAACGATGGGCTCGTTGTACAGCGTCAGGTAGTACATGACGTTCGGGTCGGGGTGCGTGCCGCCGTACATGCGCTCCAGTCCGGTTCGCATGATGTGACCCAGCTCGTAGCCGTATGCGGCGTCGTAGCTGATCACAGCAGGGTTCGTGGATGCCAGTAGCAGTGAGTGACCGTCCGCGTGCTGCAGCCCCTCACCGGTGAGCGTCGTGCGCCCGGCCGTGGCGCCCATGATGAACCCACGGGCCATCTGGTCGCCTGCGGCCCACATGGCGTCACCGGTGCGCTGGAAGCCGAACATCGAGTAGAACACGTAGACCGGGATCAGCGGCTCGCCGTTGGTGGCGTACTGGGTGCCCGCCGCGGTGAACGCCGCAAAGGCGCCGGCCTCGTTGATTCCGACGTGAATGATCTGGCCCTGCGGGCTCTCCTTGTAGGCGAGCAGCTGTTCGCGGTCCACCGAGGTGTACTGCTGGCCCTGAGGGTTGTAGATCTTGGCGGTCGGGAAGTACGCGTCCATTCCGAAGGTGCGCGCCTCGTCGGGGATGATCGGAACGATCCGGTTTCCCATGCCCTTGTCGCGCAGCAGGTCTTTGAGGAGCCGGGCGAACGCCATCGTGGTGGCGATCTCCTGCTTGCCTGAGCCCTTCTTGACGACGTCGTAGATCGAGTTGTCGGGAAGCGCCACCTGGGTGTACTTCGATCGACGCTCCGGCACGTAGCCGCCCAGCTCGCGACGGCGCTCGTGCAGGTACTGAATCGCTTCGTCGTTCTCGCCGGGGTGGTAGAACGGCGGCTGATACGGGTCGGCCTCGAGCGCGGCATCCGTGATCGGAATGTGCATCACGTCGCGGAACTGCTTGAGGTTGTCGAGCGTCAGCTTCTTCATCTGGTGGGTCGCGTTGCGGCCCTCGAACGACGGTCCCAGACCGTAACCCTTGACCGTCTTGGCGAGGATGACCGTCGGCTGGCCCTTGTGCTCGGACGCCGCCTTGAACGCCGCGTACACCTTGCGGTAGTCGTGTCCGCCGCGCTTGAGGTTCCACAGTTCGTCGTCGGTGTAGTCCTTGACCATCTCGAGAGTGCGCGGGTCGCGGCCGAAGAAGTTCTCGCGTACGTATGCGCCGTTCTCCGCCTTGTAGGTCTGGTAGTCGCCGTCCGGCGTGCGGTTCATGAGGTCGCGCAGTGCGCCCTCCGTGTCTCGGGCGAGCAGGTCATCCCACTCGCGGCCCCAGATCACCTTGATGACGTTCCAGCCGGCGCCGCGGAAGAAGCTCTCGAGCTCCTGAATGATCTTGCCGTTGCCGCGCACCGGCCCATCGAGGCGCTGCAGGTTGCAGTTGATGACGAAGTTGAGGTTGTCGAGACCGTCGTTGGCCGCCCACTGCAGGGCGCCGCGGCTCTCGACTTCGTCCATCTCGCCGTCGCCGAGGAACGCCCAGACCTGCTGGTCGGAGGCATCCTTGATGCCGCGGTTGGTCAGGTAGTGGTTCGACTGCGCCTGATAGATCGCGTTGATCGGGCCGAGGCCCATCGAGACCGTCGGGAACTGCCAGAACTCCGGCATGAGGCGCGGGTGCGGATAGCTCGACAGCCCGTTCGGCGCCATCGACTTCTCTTGGCGGAATCCCTTGAGCTGATCTTCGGAGAGACGGCCCTCGAGGTAGGCGCGGGCGTACATGCCGGGGGAGGCGTGCCCCTGGTAGAAGATCTGGTCGCCGCCGCCCGGGTGGTCGGCGCCGCGGAAGAAGTGGTTGTGGCCGACCTCATAGAGGGCGGCGGATGACGCGTAGGTCGAGATGTGACCGCCGACGCCCACCCCGGGGCGTTGTGCCCGGTGCACGGTGATTGCCGCGTTCCAGCGGATCCAGGCGCGGTAGCGGCGCTCGAGGTCTTCGTTTCCGGGGAAGGCCGGCTCGTTCTCGGGCGCGATCGTGTTGAGGTAGTCCGTGGTCGGAACCATCGGCACACCGAGGTGCAGATCCTTCGAGTGCTTGAGCAGGCTCAGCATGATCTCGCGGCCCCTGGCGTGGCCGTGGGTGGCCACGAGGCTATCGAGGGACTCGCGCCACTCGGCGGTTTCCTCCGGATCCTGATCGGTGTGATGAACCGAGTACGGATCCTGATCGTTTACCGTCACCGTTGACCTCTTCCTTGTGAGGGGAGATTTCCGCGCCCGCCGGGTTACGACAGAGTGCAGAACGTGCCGTGATCGACTACGCCATTCGATTCTAGTTGTGGGATAGCGCCTGTCGGTTCAGAGCGTAAGATGGCCCCCCGTGGCTCTCATCAACGACATCACCGCGCCCGACTTCGAACTGCCGAACCAGTTCGGCGAACACGTCAGACTCAGCGACTTTCGCGGGCTCAAGGCCGTCGCGCTTGTGTTCTTCCCGCTCGCCTTCTCCAGCACCTGCACCACGGAACTGTGCGAACTGCGCGACAACCTGACGCTGTTCTCGGCGGCCGATGTCGAGCTCATCGGAATCTCGGTCGACTCGAAGGCCACACTGCGAGCCTGGGCCGAGCACGAGAAGTACGACTTCACTCTGCTTGCCGACTTCTGGCCGCACGGTGATGTCGCGAAGGAGTTTGGCGTGTTTATCGAGGAGAAGGGGTTCGCGAATCGGGCGACGTTCCTGATCGATCGGGATGGCGTCATTCGCGCGAGCTTCATCACGGCGCCGGGGGAGGCTCGCTCGCTCGAGGCCTACCGCGCGGCACTGGCCGACCTCGGCGCTACACGGGTCTAACCGACCCGTTCGGAACCGAATGACCTAGTCTGGGGTCATGACACCGACGTCGCGACACACCTTTGACGAGTGGCGACAGCGCGCCACAGACCTCACCTTTCCCCGCGGGCTGGTGATCGGCGGCGCGAGCAGTGAGGCTCGGGATGCCGCGACCTTCGACCACATCGGACCTCGCGACGGTGCCCTGCTCGCCTCTGTTCCCGCGGGTGACACCGCCGATCTGGACCGCGCGATCGCGGCCGCACGAACCGCGTTTGACGACGGCCCGTGGCCGACCATGCCGCCACGAGTGCGCAAGCAACTCATGCTGCGCTGGGCCGACCTGATCGAGCAGCACCGCGACGAGCTCGCCCTGCTGGTAAGCCTCGAGATGGGTAAGCCCGTTGAGGAGGCCTGGTCCATCGAACTTCGAGCCGTGCTGGCGACCTACCGCTGGTACGCCGAACTGGCGGACAAGGAACTCGACGAGGCCTCCCCGGTCGGCCCGGATGACCTCGCCCTCATCACCCGGGAGCCGGTCGGTGTCGTCGGTGTCGTGACGCCGTGGAACTTCCCGCTCACGCTCGCTGGCTGGAAGATCGCCCCGGCACTCGCGGTCGGCTGCACGGTCGTGCACAAGCCCTCCGACCTCAGCTCCCTTTCTGCCCTGCGGATGGCCGAGCTCGCGCTCGAGGCGGGGATTCCCGACGGGGTGCTCAACGTCGTTCCCGGCCGCGGATCGGTGCTCGGGAAGCATCTGGGGATGCATCCGCAGGTCGACGCGCTCGCATTCACCGGCTCGACCCACGTCGGCCGGGCGTACCTCGAGTATTCGGCACAGTCGAACCTCAAGCGCACCTGGCTGGAGCTGGGCGGCAAGTCGGGGAACATCATCCTTCCGGATGCCCCGGACCTAGCGACGGCGATCTCGACCGCCGCGTGGGGAATCTTCTTCAATGCCGGCCAGATGTGCACAGCGCCATCCCGCCTCATCGTGCATCGCGACATCGTGGACGAGGTCACCGCCGGTGTCGTGGCGCTCGCCGCCGACTACGCGCCCGGTGACCCCCTCGACCCCGCCACGAAGATGGGCCCGTTGGCGTCGCACGCGCGGCTCGCCGACGTGCGTCAGCATGTCGAGAACGCGATCGCGGACGGCGCACAGCCACTCGTCGGCGGTACACACACCCAGAACTACTTTCACCCGACCGTTTTCGCGGGGGTCGACCCAGACTCGCGGCTCGCCCAAGAAGAGGTGTTTGGTCCCGTGCTCGCCATCGTCACGGTTGACAGCGACGACGAGGCGGTGCGCGTGGCAAACAACTCCGACTACGGTCTCGCCGCCGGACTGTGGACCTCGAACGTCTCGAAGGCTCACCGACTCTCCCGCCGACTGCGTGCGGGGACGGTGTGGGTGAACTGCTACGAGGAGGGCGACCTTACGGTGCCATTCGGCGGCTACAAGCTTTCGGGCAACGGTCGCGACAAGTCACGGCACGCGCTGGACAAATACACCGAGCTGAAGACGACGTTCATCCACCTCTAAACCGGGTCGGGCCACGCTAGAGGTCGAGTACGAGATCCGTTCCCCGCGACACGCAGACCATCATTCGGTCGCCCTTGGCGCGCTGTGTCGGGGTCAGCAGCACGTCGCGGTGCTCGATGAGCCCCGCCAACACTCGAGTCTCACAGGAGCCGCAGTTTCCTTCACCGCAGGCGGTGAGCACCGCTATGCCCTTGTCTTGGAGCGCGCCGAGGATGGATCGGTCGGCGGGAACTGCCAGCGTGTCGCCCGACCGAGCGAGGCCCACCTCAAGGGCGACATCGCCGTCGCGGACGGCCTCCACGCCGGTGAACCGTTCCACCCGCACGTCGATGCCCAGCAGTTCCCCCGCGGCCACCGCGGCGTCAAGCATCCGTTCGGGGCCGCAACAGTAGACGACAGCGCCGGGCGCGGCGTCGCCGAGCACCTCGGCTAGGTCGAGTCGATCGTCATCGCCGTGCACCCGCGCGCCGAGCGGAAGGTCATCGAGAAAGGCCATCGTTGCGAGCGACCGACCCGTGTAGTGGAAGGCGAAGGGGATGCCGCGCTCGGCCGCCTGCCGTGCCATCGGAAGAAGCGGGGTAATTCCGATTCCGCCCGCGATGAAAACGTAGGCGGGTGCCGGGTCGAGGGCAAAGTTGTTGCGTGGTCCGCCGACGGGCAGTCGCGAACCCGAGACGACACTGTCGTGGATCGTGCTCGACACCCCGCGGCTGTCTGGCTCACGAAGTACAGCGACGCGCCAGGTCGCGCGGTCGGCGGGATCACCGCACAGCGAGTACTGTCCGCCACGCGCCCGAATTGGCCAGAGGTCGATGTGGGCACCGGGTTGCCATTCGGGAAGGTCAGCGCCGTCGGGATGCCGCAACTCGAGCGACACGATGCCGTCGGCCTCTCGGCGCACCTCGGTCACCTCTAGCTCCACCGTGCCGGCAGGCGGCACATCGGCAATCGTTACGGACTCGCGCAGCGTCACAGCATTCCACTCGACCGGCAGCACCTGTGGCGCCCGGAAGAACCAGCCGCTGACTTCGGCCGGGCGGTCCGGGTCCGGTCGAAGGCCGGGTAGCCCGGCAAGCAACTCCTCGAACATGATCCGCTCCACCTGACGGGCGAAGAAGTGGCCAGCGCAGAAGTGACTGCCCGCACCGAACGCCTGGTGTGTGCGAGTGCCGCGCTCCATGTCGAAGACGTCGGGGGCGTCGAACCGGGTCTCATCGCGGTTGGCCGAGGCGATCATGACTTCTACGATTGCGCCCGCGGGGATTGTGACATCCCCGAACCGCACATCGGTGGTGGCCTGGCGTTCGATCGCGCCGATCGGGGCGATCCAGCGCAGGCCCTCATTGACAGCGAGAGGCGCCCACTCATCGGGGTCGGCGATTGCTTTCGCCAGCTGTTCCGGGCGCCCGAAGAGCCCGTGCAGGGTGCTCGCGGCCCCGTGTCCAGGCTCTTGCATGCCTCCGAGCAGGATCACCTTGAGCGACGGCATGATTGTTGCCACGCTTCGAGGAATTCCGTCGCGCACCCCGGCCCAGATCATGTGCGAGATCATCGAGTCGTCGGGATGCGCCGTCAGCTCGTCGATGAGGGGCACGATAACCTGCTCGATCTCGGCCGAGACACTGTCGGCGAGCGCGAACTCCTCGTCACGCAGGCCGAAGTTGGCAATACCGGTGTTGAGCCCGGCGAACCAGCGTCGCAGCGTGTCGGCATCGACGAGGTCGTCGAGACCCATGACGCGGCGCAGAGCTTCCACGCTCACTGGTTCGAAAAAGTCCTCCATGAGATCGCCGGAGCTGCGCCCGCGCAGTGCTTCAAGCCGTCGTCGTGCGACGGGCCGCACGATCTCGTCGACGACCGCGGTGACCGCGTCGGGCTTCAGTCGAGGGTCGATGCCGGCGCGCAGGTCGGTGTGCACCTCGCCGTCGGACGTGAGCACGTTGGGCTTGTTGAACACCCGCTCCAGGGTCGGATGCCCCGATGCGGCAACGAAGCCGTATTGGCCGTTGCCGACATCGGAGCAGTCCTGAAATCGGGTGATGAACCACACCTCGGCCGCGGGCAGGTACGCGATTGGCGCCTCTGCCCGCAGCCGGGCGTAGATCGGATACGGGTCATCCTCGAGCTGATCGAGGGTGATGTCCTCGACGAATGAACCGCTGACGAGTGAACTCAGGAGATGACGTCTTTCAGGAGTTCCTCGTTCACGGACTTGCGGGTGCTGGAGAGGATGAAACCGACAATCAACACGATGAACGGCAACAGCACGAGGAACCAGCCGAGAGCGTTCAAGCCCCACGGGCTAACCGAGGGATCGAAGCCGTCGACGACCGTTCCCGCGAGAAGGCCGAAGCGCGACATCAGCAGGTATTCACCGAGCACCAGGCCGATCGTGGCCAGCACAGGAGCAATCATCGTGACGAAGATGTTCTCGCTTCCCTTGTTCTTGCGGAAGTACGCGATTATCGCGAAGCAGACGAGGATCTCGATGAGCACGATCGCGACCACCGCGAGTCCGCTGAACCAGTAGAACAGGTTGAGCACGGGGTCCAGCTGGAAGACCGCGAACAGCACGATGACGATGCCCGTGATGACGGAGGTCGTCAGGGATGCCCGGCTGGGTGCTCCGCGCCCGTTGACCTTTGCCAGGCTCGTCGGCAGCACCGAGGCGCGTCCCATGGCGAACAGGTAGCGACCGGCGGCGTTCTGGAACGCGAGCAGACCGGCAAACAGGCTCGAGATCACGAGGATGCTCATGATGGTCGCCATCCACGGACCCACGTATTGGGTGGCCAGCGAGAACAGCACGGCGGCCGGGTCGGCGAGGCCGCCCGAGCGTTCGAGCGTCTGGTCAACGACCACCGAAGCGCCCATGCCGGTGACCATCGCGAACGACACCAGCGCGAAGATGACGGTGATCGTGATGACGGCGAGGTAGGTGGCGCGAGGAACGATGCGCTTGGGGTCCTTCGACTCCTCGCCGTAGATGGCGGTGGCCTCGAACCCGATGAACGATGCGAAAGCAAACGCGAACGCGATGCCCGCCGAGCCCGCGAGGCCGCCGATGAGGATCTTGTCGGGGGAGAACGATTCGGCGAGGTTGAGGCCCTCGGGTCCACCGTTGATCAGAATCGCGATGGCGGTGATGACTAGCGCGAGGAGCTCGAAGCTCAGCAGCACGCCCAGCAGCTTGGCGCCGACGTCGACGCTGAGCAGCGAGAGCACGGTGACAACGACCCAGGCGATGAGGCTCCAGGCCCACCACGGCAGGATTCCGACCTGAGCCGATACGACACCGCCGAAGAATCCGTAGATCGCGAGCTGAACGGCGACGTAGGCGAGGATCGACACGAATGCCGACGCGATTCCCGCGTGCTTGCCGAGTCCGCGGCCCACATACGCGAAGAACGCACCGGCGTTCGTTACCCGCTGGCTCATCGCCGCGTAGCCGACGCTAAACAACAACAGGGTGATTCCGACGGCGAAGTACGCGCCCGGCGCTGCCGCCCCGTTTCCGAGAACGATGGCAACGGGAACGGCGCCCGTCATGCCGACGAGGGGAGCCGCGGCCGCGACCACGAAGAAGACGATTCCGATAATGCCCAGTCGACCCTTTCTCAGGCCGCTCTCTGTGCTGTCGGACGTGGGGGAAGTGCTCGACATAGTGATACTCCTCATTGAGCTCATGAATCGTTCGGATACGCACGATCTGACTACACAATGGCGAAGTCGAGGGGTGCGCGTCAAGCTTTCACCTCATTTGGTTACGAACAATCTCTTGCTACACTCACGCCCATGACCGAACTCAACGGGTTCCTGCCGCCGCTGACGCCGACAGGCACCAGCGCCCTGGTGCCAAAGATGCCCTGGTACTACTCCGGCACGCTGTTGACCGTCGAGTACCTCACCGATCCCGCCAACGTGCGTGCCATCCTCCCCGCCGACATTGACCTCGCGCCAGATCAGCCGGGCGCCGTCGCGATGATCTGGGCGGACTGGCAGTCGTGCAGCGAGGGTGGGCTCGAGCTTCTCGACCCGATTCGTTCGCAGTACCTGGAGGCGTTCGTCGTCGTGCGCTGTGCCTACCAGGGCGTCACCTACAGCCGATGCGTCGCCATCTGGGTCACCAAGGATTTCGCCATCGGCCGGGGCTGGTTTCAGGGCTATCCGAAGAAGCTGGGCTCGGTGCACGTCACTCGGGTCTTCAACCATGGAAAGGCGTCGCCTCGCCTCGAGCCGGGCGCCCAGCTCGGTGCGTCGTTGTCGGCGTACGACCACCGACTCGCGTCGGCGGTAGTCACTCTTCGCGAGCCATCCGATTCGAATGGCTTCGTCAATGGCCACCGGATGTTGCACAACCGCTTCATGCCGTCCATCAGCCAGGGTCAGGGCATGTCACTCGACCAGCTCGTCACGATGGGCGGGGTCGACGCCGACCTCGGTCAGGCGTGGCGCGGAGACGCCGAGCTCACGCTGGGGGACTCTCAGTGGGACGAGCTCGATTCGATTCTGCCGGTCGAGGAGATTCTCGGCGGGTACTACCGCGAACTGGGCGTGACTTTTGCCGGCGGCGACCTGCTCGCGGACCGGTCGAACGCCGTCTAGCTGCCAGCTACCGCAGAACCGAACTCAGCAGCAGGCTGGTCTCGCTGTTGACGACTCCGTCGATCGAGCGGATGCGACCCAGCACCTGATCGAACGACGCCAAGCTCTCGGTCTCCAGTTCGGCGACCAGATCCCAGGCGCCGTTGGTGGTGTGCAGGGCACGGATCTCGGCGAGCCCGCGGAGTCGGCGGATCACGTCATCCGTACTGCGTCCCTCGACCTCGATGAGGGTGACCGCTCGCACCGATAGCGGCTGCGACTCGTCGCGCACTCGTACGGAGAATCCGATGACGGTTCCGGACGAGACGAGGCGTTCGAGCCGGCTGGTAACGGTGCCGCGGGCGACACCCAACTGTCGTGCCAGATCGGCGACCGGAGCGCGTCCATCCACTCGCAGTGCCGCGAGAAGCTGCTGATCGAGGTCATCGAGGCGAATCATGTTCATAGTGTACAAGTGCATGATGCAGAATGCGCAGTATCCGGTCAGATCTTCGTACTACTGAAGATATGCAGTGCATATCGCCCTGACATACCGTGACTCATCGAAGGAAAGGGAGGCGCTCGTGACGCGATTCGTCGACGTGGGCAGCATGGTCAAGTGGGTCGCGCAGACCGGCGCCGAGACCATCATCCGAGACATGGTCGAGTACATCGAGAGCGACTTTGCGCGGTGGGAGGAGTTCGACAGAACCCCCCGGGTCGCCAGCCACACTCCGTTCGGCGTCATCGAGCTCATGCCGACCAGCGACCGCGAGACCTACAGCTTCAAGTACGTCAACGGGCATCCGTCGAACCCGGGCCGCGGCTACCAGACCGTGACGGCCTTCGGCGTGCTCGCCAACGTGCACAACGGCTATCCGACCTTCCTCGCCGAGATGACCGCTGCTGACCGCGCTACGCACCGCGGCGACCTCCGCAATGGCCGCCCGAGCCCTGGCCCGACCGGACTCGCAGGTCATGGCGATGATTGGCGCCGGAAGTCAAGCGGAGTTTCAGGCTCTCGCATTCCGTGGGGTGCTCGGAATTTCGCAGCTTCGCGTCTGGGACACCGACCCGGCCGCGATGGCCAAGGTCGTGCGTAACCTCGCCCCGCTGGGATTCGACGTCGTCGTCGCGACCTCGGCGGCCGAGGCAGTGCTCGGGGCGGACATCGTGACGACGTGCACAGCAGACAAGACGCAGGCGCGAGTTCTCGAGTCATCCGTGGTCACCCCAGGAATGCACATCAACGCGATCGGTGGTGACTGCCCGGGCAAGACCGAGCTCGATCCGGAAATCCTCGAGCGCGGGGATGTCTTCGTCGAATTCACCCCGCAGACCCGCATCGAGGGAGAGTTGCAGCAGATGCCGGAGGACTTTGAGGTCACCGAACTGTGGACCGTCATCACCGGTGCCGCGACCGGTCGCGCGTCAGACGAGAGCATCACGATCTTCGACTCGGTGGGATTCGCTATCGAAGACTTCTCGGCGTTGCGGTTCGTGCGCGACGCCGTCGACGGCACTGACCTGTACGAGACGATCGACCTCGTGGCCAGTCCGGACGACCCCAAAGACCTGTTCGGACTCGTGCCGTCACTCGCGCCCGTGGGCGGGTGATCGGTGTCAGTGCAGGCCCCGCGCGCCGTCATCCTGATTCGCCCCCACCGGTTCGCACCCAACCCTCAGACCGAGGCTGATAACTCGTTCCAGTCGCACGACGAACGCGCGCCCGAGGTCATCTCACGGGCAGCGTACGACGAGGTCACCGCGGTCGAGGCCGCCCTGACCTCGGCGGGCGTTACCGTGCACCTGTTCGAGGACACGACCGCCGAGAGCCCGGACAGCGTGTTCCCGAACAACTGGATCTCGACGCACGCCGGCGGCCACGTCGCGCTCTACCCCATGTTCGTACCCAACCGCCGCACCGAGCGCCGCCAAGACATCGTGGAGATGCTCAAGTCGCGCTATCGCGTGCAAGACGTCATCGACTATTCGGGACTTGAACTCGACGACGTGTTTCTCGAAGGCACGGGAGCGATGGTGCTCGACCACGAGCTGCGTATCGCGTACACGGCGCGCTCGCACCGCGCCGATCCGGTGATTCTCGAGCGATTCTGCACGAACTTCGGCTTCGAGCCGATCGTGTTTGACGCCCTGGACCCCTCCGGGCTGCCGATTTACCACACCAACGTCATGATGTGCATCGCGACCGAATTCGTTCTCGCCGGGCTCGAACTGCTCACCTCGGATGTCAGGCGCGACGAGATCGCCAAACGGCTCAGCGGGCAGGGCAGAACGCTCGTCGAACTCGACCGGGAGCAGATCGCCAGCTTTGCTGGCAACGCCATCGAACTTCAGGGGGATGCCGGCCGTGTGCTTGCCATCTCGGGGCGGGCGTGGCGCAGTCTGCGCGACGACCAGCGCGCTGTCATCGAGCGGTTCAGCACACCCGTCGTGCTCGAAGTACCGACCATCGAGCTCGCCGGGGGATCAGTGCGGTGCATGGTTGCTGGAATCCACCTGGAGCCGCGTCCGGTCGCGGCGCTCGCCGAGGCCTAGTAGTCCGCGAGGTACTCCTCGACCTCCCAGGCAGTGACGTCGCGGGTGGTCGGATCGACGACCTCGGACTCGTAGCGCTGGATCTCGTCGCGTTTCATGACGGTGAAGACGTCGATGACGGGAGCGCCGAGAGCGGATCGCAACACGGTGTCGGCATCAAGCGCCTCGAGGGCCGCGTTCAGCGTCATGGGAAGCACCGCGGCAGCCTCGTTCTCGTAGGCCCACCCGGTCGCCTCCGCGGGCAGCTCAAGCTTGCGTGTGATGCCGTCGAGCCCGGCGGCGAGCACTGCCGCGACGATCAGATACGGGTTGGCCGCGCCATCGCCCAACCGGATCTCGAGTCGGGTGCCCGCCCCGCGCTCCGGGGGAACACGCAACAGCGCCGAGCGATTGTCGTGACCCCAGTTGGCACGGTACGGCGCAAGAGTGTCTGGGCCGAGTCGCTTGTACGCGTTGATCGTCGGATTCGCGAGCGCCGCGACCGCGGCCGAGTTGTCGAGGATGCCGGCGATCATGTGCCCCGCCGTCGCGGACAACTCGGCTCCGTCGGCCATGAGGTTGGCGCCGGACGTCGAGTCGACGACCGAGAAGTGCAGATGGAATCCGCTGCCGCCCTCGTCGCTCCACGGCTTGCCGAGGAAGGTCGCGTGCTTGCCCTCACGGGCGACGATGTCGCGAACCGCGGTCTTGAACAGGAACGTGCGGTCGGCGGCATCCAGCGCTTCGCTGTGCCAGAGGTTGATCTCGTACTGCGACGGGCTGAACTCGTGGTTGCCGGCGAACACGCCGATGTTCATCTGGTCGAGCATGCGCAGCAGGTGCAGCAGGGTGCCGTCCGGGTCGACCCAGGCGCCCGTCGTGTAGACCCGCCCGGTGCGGCTGATGGCGCGGCGCCACCCCGTCTCTGCGTCGTGCTCGGCGATATAGAACTCGAGTTCGGGGCCGACGATCGGGGTGAGCCCGAGCGCGGTGTACTGGGCGATGACGTTCTTCAGAACCGAGCGTGGTGCGAGTTCGCTCGGCGTCTCGTCCGGGTTGAAGGCATCGGCGATGACCATCGCCACGCCCGGCTCCCACGGCATCAGCGTGAGGGTGTCCGGATCGATACGCGTGACCAGGTCGGGCAGTCCCGTCGACATGATGTCGTTGCCGTCGAGCACGCCGCCGCGGGTGGTCGTCACCCAGACGCCCTGGCAGAACGCGGGGCTCTTGGCTCGTTCGAGCTGGCTAACGAGCAGATCTTTGCTGCGCGTTAGTCCAAGAATGTCGGGGAAAATCAGCCGCAGAACATCGATGCCTTTGGCGTCGAGGTCAGCGCGAAAAGCGGCTAGGTCGATACTCATCGTGCCTCCATAAGAAAATCGTTCGGCACTGAACGATTAGTGAGATACTAACCCGATGCGAGCCCTCTTCGTCCAACACGATCACGTCAGTCCGACCGGCCCGGTGTCTGCGCGACTTCGTGAACGGGGCTTCGACGTCGACGAGATCACCGTCGTCGACGAGGGCAACTTCGCGACCCCCAATGTCGACTACGAGTTTCCGGATGCCGCGGACTACGACCTCATCGTGCCGATGGGGGCGCCGTGGGGGGCGTGGGACGACGCGTGCATAGGAAAATGGCTGCTGCCCGAGATCGAGTGGGTTCGGTCGGCCATCGATCGCGACATCCCCGTACTGGGTATTTGCTTCGGCGGTCAGCTCATGGCGCGCGCACTCGGGGGCTCGGTCGCGCGGGGAACAAAAGCCGAAATCGGCTGGACTCCGATTCACACCGACCAACCGGATTTGGTGTCAGCAGGCCCGTGGTTCCAGTTCCACTACGACGCCTGGACGGTGCCTGAGGGTGCCACCGAGATCGCCCGCAACGCCGTCGCGTCACAGGCGTTCACCTACGGCCGCAGCCTCGCAGTGCAGTTCCATCCCGAGCTCAACGGCGACACTCTCGCCGGCTGGCTGCGCGAGGGCGGTCACGACGAGGTAGTCGCCGACGGCCAGAACCCCGAGGCGATGCTCGCTCACACCCGCGCCGAGGAGGCAGCAGCGACGCCGCGCACAGTCGCTCTCGTCGACGCGTTTCTATCCCAGGTCGCTCGGCTAGAGCCGTAGCGGCAGTTCGCGCAGGCTCTCGAGCGCGGCGATGACCGCTTCCGCCTCCGTGTCTGGGTTGACGAATGCCAGCCGCAGCACGACGCGATCGCGAAAGCGCGTCGGCACGCACAGGATGACGCCGTCCGCCGCGGCGCGTCGTGACCACACGTCGTAGTCGGCGTCGCTGAAGCCTGGTCGCTCGAAAATCAGTACCGACAGTTCTGGATCCCGCGACAGGGTGAGATGGTCGGATGCCCGGATCGAATCCGCGACGACGCGCGAGGTCGTCAGGCACTTTTCGATCGCGTCGCGGTACTTGTCGGTTCCGTGTGTGGCGAGGCTGAACCAGAGGGGGAGCCCGCGTACCCGTCGAGACAGGTGCATCGCGAACTCGCTCGGGTTCCACGAGTCGCGGTCGACATGATCGAGGTAGCTGGCGTGCTGGGCGTGTACGGCGCGAGCGAGGTCGGGCTCGCGGTAGACGAGAGCGCAGCAGTCGTAGGGCGCGAACAGCCACTTGTGTGGGTCGACTATGAAGCTGTCAGCGCGCTCGATGCCGTCGAACAGCGCTCTTACGCTCGCGGCGGCGAGGCCGGCGCCGCCGTAGGCGCCGTCAACGTGCATCCAGACTCCGAATTCTGCACAGACGTCTGCGATGTCGGCGAGATCGTCGATGAGTCCCTCGTTGGTGGTTCCCGCGGAGGCGACGACCGCGAACACCTCGGGATTGGCGGCGAGCACCGTGCGGAGTTCGTCGCCGGTGAGGTGCCCTCGGTCGTCGATCGGAACATCCACAATGTCGACATCGAGGGCTCGGGCCGCCGAGTGGATCGAGGAGTGGGCGGTCGTGGTGCAGGCGAGCTTCCAGCCCCCGGGCGGGCGGCCTCCGCGGCGGGTCTTCGCGGTCTCTCGCGCCGTCATGAGCGCCGAGAGGTTGCCGGAGGTTCCACCCGAGACGAAGCAGCCACCGGAACTCTCGGGCCAGCCGAGCATCTCGGTGATCCAGCGCAGGGCCTCGTTCTCCGCGAAGATTCCGCCGGCGCCTGCCTCCCAGATGCCACCGAAGATGTTGGATGCGCTCGTGACGAGATCGAAGGCGACCGCGGCGCGAGTAGGCGCCGCCGCGATGTACGCAAGGTTGAGCGGGTCATCCTGCGAGCGCGTCGCCGGCTCGAGTACCTCAGAGAAGATTCGCAGCGCCTCTGCACCACCAATTCCCGACGGCACCACGGTGGGACCTGCCGCCTCGGCGAGTGCGCTTGAGCTGCGCGCCGTCGTCAACGGGTCGGTGTGGCGAACCACGCGTCCCGCGGTCCAGTCCAGTGCGAGCTGAACAACCTCGGACTCATCGCCCCAGACGGCGTGCGGTTCACCATGAATCGTCACTTCGCGGCGAGCTCCACAGCGACAGGGAAGCGCTTGATGCCATTGACGAAGTTGCTGCGCAGTTTTGACACGTCTCCAGTCTGGGTCATGCCGGTGATGCGCGGCAGCAGGCTCTCAAACATGATGCGGATCTCGAGCCGTGCCAGGGCGTTGCCGAGACACATGTGCGGGCCGCCCCGACCGAACGACATGTGCTCGTTGGGGCTGCGCGTCACATCCATGCGATAGGGGTCCGCGAAGACCTCGGGGTCGCGATTGCCCGCGGCGAACCACGTGACGACCTTGTCGCCCTCCTTGATCGCGGTTCCGTTGATCTCGGTGTCTTTATTCGCGGTGCGGCGGAAGTGGTACACGGGGCTGGCCAGCCGGAGAAACTCTTCGACCGCCCACGGGATGAGTTCGGGCCGCTCCTGGAGCAGGGCAAGCTGGTCGGGGTTCTGCATCAGGTAGTGCATCGAATGGCTGATGGTGTGACGGGTCGTCTCGTTTCCCGCGACGACCAGTAGCAGGAAGTAGCTGTTGAAGTCGCGCTCCGATAGCGGGATGCCATCCTCCGGCGTGACGTTGGCCAGTCGCGATACGAGGTCGGTGCGGTCGGACCCGCGGCGCTCTGCCGCGAGCGCCTGACCGTACTCGAAGACCTCGAGGGCGGCGGGGGAGCGGAACGGCAGGAGCCGGTACTTCTCGCTCTCCTCGGAGGAAGCGAGAACGTCGGAATGTTCGGGGTCGTCATTTCCGACCATCCGGTTGCCCCAGTCGATGAGCTTGTAGATGTCGGAGTCCGGCACGTCGAGCATCTTGGCGAGCACGCGGATCGGGAAGTCGGCGGCTACCTCCGCGACGAAGTCGAACGTGCCTTTGGCGAAGGCGGCATCGAGGGTCGATGCGGTCAGGCCGCGCAGAAAGGTCTCGTAGCCGGCAACGGCCTTGGGAGTGAACTCGCCCTGCATGAGTCGGCGCAGGGAGCGGTGGCGGATGCCGTCGGTCTCGAGCATGGACTTGCGCGCCTCGATCTGGTCGGCGTCCAGTTCTTCGAGGTTCACTGTTCCGCGCTCGCTGGAGAACGTCTCGGTGTCGCGGAGCACGCTCACGATGTCGTGGTATCGAGTCAGCGACCAGAAGCCGTGATTGGGGGCATCCTCGTCGTCCCAGTGCACAGGTTCGTTCGCGCGCAACTCGTCGAAGGCGGCCCATGGATCACCTGTCTCGAAAAGGTCGAGATTGGCCAGGCTGATGCTCGTCGTTGAAACCACCGTGGAACTCCCGTCGTTAGGATGCGAACAAATGATACCCCCTAGCGGGTTCGCGTCGCCTAGGCTTGGCGCGGAAGGGGGTCGCATGGCCGGACCACACACGCTCGCCGAGACCGAACGCCAGGTCGAAGCGACCCTCGGAACGCTCCCGCTCGACTACACGGCAATGGCAGTGGCATCGAATCTGTTCCGCGCGGCAAACGCGGTACGCAATCACTTCGAACGCACGGTGCTCTCGGAGCACAGCCTGTCGTGGACGGCGTTCGTCGTGCTCTGGGTGACTTGGATCTGGGAGCCCATCGAGACCCGCCAGATCGCGATCGAGGGCGGCTTCTCCAAGGCAACGCTCACGGGCGTGCTCTCGACCCTCGAGGGTCGCGGCTGGCTCACTCGACAGAAGAGCGCGACCGACGGGCGACTGGTGGTCGTTGCGCTGACTCCCGCGGGTCGGGATCTCATGACGCATCTGTTTCCGGCGTTCAACGCTCAGGAGAAGCACGTCACCGAACCCATTGATCCGTCGCGGCGCCAAGAGCTTGCCGAGATGTTGCGAGTCATAACGGCCGGAGTCGAGCGCACCGAGTAGTCGGCACGCTTGTCGAGGCGGGCGGTTCCCGCTACGCTAGGTCATTAGCATCCAAATGACTTAATGGTGAGCCGAGGGATTTCACGATGACCACGATCGAGGTAGCGGGCGTACCCGTCGAGACCCGACATTTCATCGGCGGACAGCGAGTCGGCTCGGCCGAAACCTTCACCAACACGAGCCCGATCGACGGCAGCTTTCTCGGCGAGATCGCTCGCGGCGGTCAGACGGAAGTCGATCTCGCCGTTCAGGCGGCCCGGGATGCCTTCCCGGCGTGGGCGGCCAAGACGCCGATCGAGCGTGGTGAAATCCTCCATCGCATCGCTGACTTCGTTGAACAACGCCTCGAGGAACTCGCCAATATCGAGACGCTCGACAACGGCGGATTGCTGCGCAGCAACCTCCGCGGCGTCATGCCCCGGGTCGCCCACAATCTGAGGTTCTTCGCCGACTACGCGATCAACGACCTCAGCCACCCCGACTTCGAAACCCGCGGTCACACCAACCACGTGAGCTGGGACCCGTCGGGCGTCGCGGCTCTCATCACGCCGTGGAACGCGCCGCTCATGCTCGCCACGTGGAAGATTGCCCCCGCGCTCGCCGCCGGCGACACCGTCGTGCTGAAGCCGGCGGAGTGGACGCCGCTCACGGCATCGTTCTTTGCCGACCTGACGGTGCAGGCGGGCCTGCCCGCCGGAGTTTTCAACGTTGTGCAGGGCTACGGGGCCGAAGCCGGGGCGGCGTTGGTGGCGCACCCCGGCCTCAGCCGTATCTCGTTCACCGGCTCGGTGCCGACCGCGAAGGTCATTGCGCGCTCGGCCGCCGACAACCTCACCCCGTGCAGCTTCGAGCTCGGCGGCAAGAGCCCGTGCATCGTTCTCGGCGATGCCGACCTTGAGTTGGCGGCATCCCTCGCGGTCGAGCAGTACGACAACGCGGGGCAGGTGTGCCTGTCCGGCACTCGCATCCTCGTGCACGAAGACATTGCGGATGCCTTCGCCGAGGCGTTCACCGCCAAGGCAGCCGCGCTCAAACAAGGCGACCCGCGCGATCCCGAGAGCGACATAGGGCCCCAGGTTCACCAGATTCACTTCGATCGGATCAAGGGATTCGTCGATCGTGCGACGTCCGACGGCGCCAATGTCGTGATGGGTGGCGAGCCGAACGCCGAGCTGGGTGGTCTCTACTTCAGGCCCACGCTCGTGCACCAGCCGAAGCCGGGTAGCGAGATCGTCACTCAGGAAGTATTCGGCCCCGTGCTCACGATGCAGACATTCTCGACCGATGACGAGGTAGTGGCCCTCGCCAACGGCACCGAGTTCGGGCTTGCCGCGATCGTCGTCTCAGGCGACCGCGCTCACGCCGAGACGATAACGAAGCAGCTCGTAGCCGGAACCATCTGGGTGAACTGCTTCTTCGTGCGCGATCTGCGCGCTCCGTTCGGCGGGTCCCGCAAGTCGGGCGTCGGGCGCGAGGGCGGCACGTGGTCGTTCGATTTCTACGCCGACGTGAAGAACACGGTCGTCGCTCCAACCGGATGGAAGGAATAGCAATGGGTGAAGTAGTCGGGGTGGGCCTCATCGCCCACGTTCCCACGATCATGCTGCCGAAAGACGTGCGCATGGAGCTCAACGAGGGCAAGGACACGACCCTCGTCGACGGACTCGAGCGACTGCGCAAGGACTACTTCGAGAACGACGACTACGACACGGTCATCGTTCTCGACAGCCACTGGGCGTCGACCGTCGAATTCATCGTGACGTCGCACGCGCGCCGCCATGGCCTGTTCACCTCGGAGGAGTTGCCGCGTGGAATGCACGGTGTGCCGTTCGACTACCAGGGTGACCCGGAGCTGGCCAACCTGATCGGCGAGCAAGACGAAAAGAACGGCACGTGGATCACCCCGATCGACGACCCGGACCTTCCCGTCATGTACGCGACGATCAACCTCTGGAAGTTCCTCGGCGAGGGCCTCCCCGACAAGAAGTGGATCAGCGTCAGCGTCTGCCAGACCGCGACCGACGAAGACTTCCTGCGCGCCGGCCGGGCGATCGGCGAGGCCATCGCCAAGAGCGATCGCCGCGTCATCCTGCTCGCGTCGGGCGCTCTCTCGCACACGTTCTACAAACTGCGCGACCTGCGCAAGCACGAGATGGCGGACCCGAGCCACATCTTCTCCGAGGGTGCTCTGGCGGCAGACATGGAACGCCTCGAGTGGTTCCAGGCTGGCGATCACGCCCAGGTGTTGGAGACGATGCCCGCCTTCCACAAGTTCCGCCCCGAGGCGATGTTCGGCCACTGGCTGCTCACCGCAGGAGCGATCGGAGAAGACGCGTGCACCGCCCCGGGCGTGTTGTACAGCGAGTACGAGAACTCGATCGGCACCGGTCAGGTGCACGTCTGGTTCCCGAAGCCGAGCGGCGGATTCCCCGCGCCCAAGAACCTCGTGCTCTCTCGTGACTGAGCTACGCCGGATCCTGCTCGACGGTGCCGCCGTCGAGGTGGTGAGGCACGGCGACACGCTCGTAGCGGGCGACGGTCGCGAGGTCGGGGTGGACGAAGCGGATCACCTGCCGCCGAGCGTGCCCACGAAGATCATCGCGGTTCACCTCAACTACGCCAGTCGCACCGAGGAGTTCATGACCAAGCTCCCCGGTGCGCCCACGTACTTTCACAAGCCCATCACGGCTCTGAACAGCCACGGTGGTGCGGTAGTGCGCCCGCAGGGATGCAAGTGGCTCAACTTCGAGGGCGAAATCGTCATCGTCATCGGTCGCACGGCGCGCAACATTAGCCCGGCCGAGGCGGGCGACTACATCGCCGGGTACACGATCGGAAATGACTTCGGGCTGCACGACTTCAGAGACACCGACGCCGGCTCCATGCTGCGCGTCAAGGGCAGTGACACGCTCGCGCCGGTCGGCCCGGGGCTCGTCACCGACTGGGACTTCCGCGGCAAGCGACTGCGCACGATCGTCAACGGCGAGGTGAAGCAGGATGACACGACCGACCACATGGAGTGGGACATGCACTACCTGGTCGCCGACATCGCCCGCACGATCACGCTGAGTCCCGGCGACATGCTGTTCAGCGGAACCCCCGCTTACTCGCGCCCCGTCGAGCCCGGCGACGTCGTCGAGGTCGAGGTCGAGGGCTTGGGCACCCTGCGCAACCACATCGTGACCGGCCCTACCCCCATCCGCACCGATGTCGGCGCGCAACCGACCGAGAGCGAAGAAGTGATTTCGACCGCGCTCGGGGGAGACTGGGAGTTCCGAGGGATTCGCACCCCGTCGAAAGATCTGTACCCGTCAACCGTCAAGGAGTAAGAAGTGATCAAGATCGACGTCGACATGACGCAGTGCCAGCACTACGGGCAGTGCGTATTCGAAGCGCCAAAAATCTTCCACCTCAACGACGACGACAAGCTTGAGTACTTGGCCGAGGCCGACGAGTCCGAGCGCGCCAACGTCGAAGCCGCGGTAGACGTGTGTCCGATGCAGGCCATCCGCATCGTCGAGTGACGACCACAGCCGTGAACGCAGACGCCCCCGTCGTCATCGTCGGGGCAGCGATGGGCGGCCTGCGCACCGCCGAAGCGGTTCGGCGGGCCGGCTACACCGGCAGAGTGCTCATGATCGGCGACGAGGTGCACGCCCCGTACAACCGCCCCCCGCTCTCGAAAGACGTGCTGTCGGAGGGAGTCACGCACGAGGCTGTGGCGTTTCCCGCGCGTGCCGAAATGGCCGACGTCGAATGGCTGCTCGGCCACCGAGCCACAGCTGTCGACCTCGACGCCAACACCGTGAGCACCGAGGCCGGCGTACAGCCGTTTCGCGCCCTCGTGATCGCGACCGGACTGCGACCGCGCCGGCTCGACTTCGAACCCCAGTCGGGCCGCCACGCGATCCGCTCCCTCGATGACGCGCTGGCGCTTCGTCACGAGCTCATGCCCGGAGCGCGAGTCACCGTCATCGGATCCGGATTCCTCGGCTGCGAGCTTGCCGCGACGGCCACCAAGCTCGGGTGTGTCGTGACGGTCGTGACGCCGAGCTCCGAACCGATGATCCGACCGCTGGGCGAGCTGCTCGCAGGGGAGCTCCGACGCCGGCTCGAGGAGCGCGGGGTCACGTTCGAGCTGGGTGCCGGTGTCGCCGGGATGTCGGGTGGGTCGACGGTCGATGGCGTTCTGCTGACCGATGGCCGCGGCATCCCGAGCGAGGTGGTCATCGAGGCGATCGGTTCGGATTGCAACGACGGCTGGCTGGTCGGCTCGGGTCTGGATCTCAGCGACGGCGTGCTGACCGACAATGCGCTCCGGGCGATAACGCCCGACGGTCCGCGATCCGATGTGTATGTGGTGGGAGACATCGCGCGCTTTCCTAACCCCATGTTTGACGACGTGCCCCGTCGAATCGAGCACTGGAACATTCCGACCGACACGGGCAAGCGCGCTGGCGCTGTGCTGGGCGGCTGGCTCGCTGGTGATGACGGCGCGGCGGCACAAACCTTCGCCCCCATGCCGTCGTTCTGGTCGAACCAGTTCGATCTCAAGCTTCAGGCGTACGGGCTCCCCGGGCTCGCCGACGAGGTCACCATTCTTGAGGGTGATCTGGCGGGCGACGTCGCGATCGGCTATCTCCGGGCAGGCACGCTCGTGGGAGTAGTTGGTCTCGGCCTCAAGGCCGCGCTGTTGCCCTACCGTCAGCAGATCGCCGAGGGTGCCGCCGCCTAGGTCAAAATGTTGACGGCGCGCGCGATGATCAGCGCCAGCAGCGCGAAACCAGTGAAGGCCTGGTACGCCATGAGGCCTTTAGCGCGGATCGTCAGCGGCATGACATCCGTCGGGCTGAACGCCATCATGTTGGTCATCGACAGGTAGGCGTAGTCGAGGTACGCGGCGTTCCAGGACTGACCGTCGACCGGCTTGTCCTGCTGCGGAAACCGGAAGTCTTGTTGGGCCTCGTCGCGCATGCCGTCGATCCGACGGGCCACGGGACCGCCGCGATCGAGTTCCCAGTAGACGAGCGAGAAGGCGATGACGTTGGTGAGCCAGACGAGCAGCGCCGACAGCAGCACGGTGGGACCGGTGGCCTGGCCCGCGATGAGTTCTCGAACCAGCAGCACGACATACACCTGATTGATGCCGGTCAGCCCGAGCGCAAATCCGATACCGATCCAGCGCGACCATCGCGTCTCGTTGTTCAGTCGTCGAGGATTCACCGCGATGAGCGGCAGAAGCACGGCGGCGCCCACGGCAGGCACCAGCCACGGCGGCAAGAACTGTATCTGGGCGGGAAGTACCGCGAAGAGGAGCAACGCGCCGATCGCCGCGGTCAGAACGGGAAATCGGTGTTCGCCGGGGATAGCTGCGGTGTCTGCCATGCGGGAAGTGTAAACCTCTGTACGATGGGGGATGCGTTGACCCGGCAGTGTCGGGCGACGGGCCTTTAGCTCAGTTGGTAGAGCGCCACGTTTACACCGTGGATGTCATCGGTTCGAGCCCGGTAGGGCCCACAGCTAGGGTGAGACGATGGCGAACCCGAAAGTATCTAGAGCACTCGTTCTCGGCGGGGGCGGCCTCACGGGGATCGCCTGGGAGACTGGCCTGCTGTTGGGGCTGTATCAACGGGGAATCGACCTCAGTTCTGCGGACCTGATCGTCGGCACGTCTGCCGGTTCTGTCGTCGCGGCACAGGTCGCCACCGGCGCATCCTTGGAGCAGCTCTATCAGCGGCAGCTCGATGCCGTGGTCACCGAACTGCCAGGCAAGCTCGGTCCCCTCGACATGGTGCGTCTCATTGCCGCGATGCTGGGGCGCGACCAGGCGCGATCGCTCGCGCGCATCGGTGCGCGCGCTCTCGCCGCCCGCACTGTCGAGGAGTCGGTGCGTCGTGCCGTCATCGAGGATCGGCTGCCCGTGCACGAGTGGCCGTCGAGGCCGTTGAAGATTCCGGCGATCGATGCTCAGTCCGGTGAGTTCACGGTGTTCGACTCCTCGGGTGGCGCGAGTCTTGTTGACGCCGTCGGCGCAAGCTGCGCCGTACCCTTGGTGTGGCCGTGTGTGACAATCGGCGATCGACGCTACTTCGATGGCGGCGTTCGATCGGTGGCCAACGTGGACCTCGCTGCGGGCAGCGACACCGTTGTGGTGCTCGCCCCCATGACGAGGTCGCTACGCCGGGGAACGTCACCGGCCGACCAGCTTGCCGCTCTCGGGGTTCCCGGAATAGTGGTTGGAGCGGATGCGATCGCTGCAAAGGCCATGGGACGAAACTCCCTCGACCCGACGGCACGTCGTGCGTCGGCTTTGGCAGGCATGGCGCAGGCCGAGCGTGCCGCGGATGCCGTCGCCGAGGTCTGGCGGTAGAGGTCTGGCAGTAGCGCCTGGCAGTGGCGGCGGAGCGGACTACGGCGCCTCGGGCGGCTGCTGCTGCCCCTGCTGGGGCCCCGCACCGGTCAGGAGCTTCCAAATGGCAAATCCTGCTCCGGCGATGACGGCCAGATCGTCCGTGAGGCCGAGCGGTCCGGTGAAGAGCTCGGGGATCACATCGATGGGCGAAATCCCGTAGACGAGCGCTCCGATTCCCACGAGGATGGCGGCGAGTATTTTGCGGCGCGGGGTCATGAAGTCAGGCTAGCGCGACGAGCTCGAAGCCACGCAACGCCCAGCAGTACGCCCCACGCAACGAAGGCTCCGGCGATGGCACCGAGGAGGGGCTCGGGCCCGATCGCCTCCTGCTGAAGGCCACTCGGCGAGCCGAGCAGAAGTACTAGGGCGGTGAGGGCAATCGAGAACAGCGGGGCAAGGCCGGCGATGGCGCCAAGAGCGGTCAGCGTGACGATACCAGCGACGACCAACACCGGCACGCCGCCGGCGACAGTGACGACTGCGGCGGCGACGAAAGCTCCGACTATCACCGTTAGCAGGCGATTCACCGACCGATCCCCGGTGACCGCGACGGCCAGACCGAGCAATAGCGCGGCGAGACCCCACCCCCGGGCCGCGGCGAGAACTGTGACGCTCGCCCACGTGGCAGCCACCGCGACGGGGACGAACACAGCGAGATATCCAATGACCGCGGCTCGAGGCGCTCGACCGGGCGGCTCGCCTGCCCAACTCACGACGAACACCGCCCCAGCACACACAAGAAGTCCGCCGGCGACAGCGACCGCGCCGATCGTCGGCGTGGTCGGGCCGGCCCCCGTCTCAACCGAACCGGTCACGTAAAGCGCGAGCTCGCTGCCGATGACCAGGGCGATGGTGCCGCGACCCACTCGCATCGCCGCGGCGACCCCGACGGCGACGGCGCCCATGAACACGACCGCGAGCGCGACGTTGGTTGCTGCACCTACGGCGATGACAAGAAGCGCGGCGCCGACGACGGTGGCGATGAGGGCATCGCGCACCGAGTGGGTGAGCGCGACGACGCAGGTCAGAACCCCGGCCACTGCCGCAGGGAGAACGCCCGGAACCGGCACCAGGGCCGCGCCCAGTACGACTGCGGTCGAGAGAGTGACCAGCGTGACGGTGCGCGGGGCCTGCCGCACCGTAGACGCGTCCATGGCTTTAGCGTACGGGGGGCTAGCCTGATGCGGTGGGAAGCGCACGTACCTCGGGGGCTTGGGCGCTGGTATTGGCATCGGTGCTCTGGGGAACCACCGGCACTGCTGCCCACTTCATGCCGGCATCCGTCAGCCCGCTTGCGATCGGAGCGAGCACGATGGCGTTCGGCGGCCTGCTCTTGTTTGTCGTTTCGGCTCGTGCTTCTCTCGTCGCGATCGGGGATTCCGCGTGCCGACGATGGCTTCTGGTCGGCTCCCTCGGCGTTGTCGTGTATCCGCTCGCGTTCTACTCGTCGATGAATCTGGCCGGCGTCGCCGTCGGAAACGTCGTTTCGCTCGGGACCGGGCCCGTGTTTGCCGCGATCATCGAGTGGGTGGTTGAGCGGCGTCGATTGACCCCGCTGTGGACAGCCAGCACCGCCGTCGCGATCGTGGGGGTCGGGCTGCTGGCTTTAGGCGGGCACCGCGATGCGACATCCGATGGGAGCTCGACGGCAGCCGGGGTGATTCTGGGCCTCGTCGCCGGGTTCGCGTACGCGCTGTACACCTACAGTTCGAGCCGCGCGATCCAGAGCGGACAGTCATCCAGCTCGGTGATGGGAGGCATGTTCGGAATCGGCGCCGTCGCTCTCATCCCCGTGGTGATTGTGTTCGGGTCGCCGCTCGCGCAGTCCGCCCAGTCGGTGGGTATTGCCGCCTATCTCGCGGTCGGACCGATGTTTGTTGCCTACCTCTTGTTTGGAGTCGGGATGCGCTCACTGCGCAGCACGACGGCGACGACGATCACCCTTCTCGAGCCGGTAGTCGCCACGATTCTGGCGATTGCCGTGGTCGGCGAACGACTGGACCCCCTCGGCTGGACCGGACTGATCCTCATTCTTGGCGCAGTAACTGTGCTCGCCACGGCCCGGCGACCGCGCACTGGTGGGCTGGGACCGTAGTATTTCTGCATGGCAAACGACGACGAGGTGCTTGGTGAGTCCTCGTACGAACCCGCCGACCACCAGCCCGGAGCGCGGAGGTCGACCTTTACGCCGCCCACCGAGAGCACGGCGGTACCCGGTCCCGGCGACCTCAGTCACGAGCCCAATCACGAGCCCCCGGACCCAGCCGCGATGAACTTACTCACGATGACGACGAGCTCGCATCCGCGCTCGCCGCCGAGCTGGGTCGAGTGGCCACAGGGTCCTTTGCCGCTGTGCGGCCGGACCTAGAACCCGAATCAGCACCTGAACCAGAACGCCAGAACCTGAAGTCGCGTCGAACGCCGGGCCGGCATTCGAGTCAGTGCCCGAGCCGGTTTCGGTGCCCGAGCCGATTTCGGAGCCGATGCCTGATTGGCAACCGGAGCCAGTTGCCGAAGCGGCGCCCGAGCCCGACGCCGACGCCACGCCGGCATGGATGACGCTTCCGGCACCCGATCCGGCCCAGGCGGTTGTGCTTCCGGAAGGTCCGCCCGACCGAGTGCTGAGCGACCCCGAACTGCTCGGCCTGCTCGAACGCGCCGGCCTCGAGCCGGGGGGAACGCTCAACGTGATCGAGCAACTGGAAGCTCAGTTGAAGGATCGCGAGGTTCCGTCAACCGAAACCGCGCAGACTCCGCTCATGCCGTTGGTCACTCCGCCGCCCGCGCCCACCGCCCAGGCGCCCGACGCACCAAGCGCCCGATGCTCAGCAGCCCGCAGCACAGGCGCCAATTGACGGTTTCGTGTCGCCCGAAACTCCGCTCGCGGCCTGGCCGACTCCGAACTTCGGCGACGACGTTCCGGTCGCGCAGCAGCCGCAGGAAGAGGTCGTCGAGCAGGCGCCACCGCCCCCACCGCCGCTCCCGGCGTGGGACGTGCCGCCGCCCAGCGCCGATTGGTCGCCCGGTCCGGAATTCGGCGTCGACGAGCCCGTCGCGGATGTCACGCCCGAACCCGAACTCGAACCCGAGACACAACCCGAGCCCGAACCGGCGCCGGACCTGGTCGAACCGGGGCCGCTCGCCGAACCAGAGCCAGACACCGAGACCGGACCGGAAACGATCCCCGAGTCCACCCACTCGCCGTTTGCGCCGCCACCCCTTGTCGAGCCCCCGCCCTTGGGCGGAGCCCCCGTGCTGCCGTCGGAGGCCGCCGGGCATCCGCCAGTCCCGACGGCACCGATTCCTGACTACGAGGAAGTCATCGAGGCCGAGGTCATTGAAGACGACCCTGTTCCGCGTTCCGCGTCGGCGTCGTCAGCGCAGTTCAGCTTCGACGACCTGCTCAGCGGCGCGGGAACCGGCGACGACGACAGCCGCTCCGACAACGAGGGAACGCCGTTCGTCGCGGCGGCAGCAGCGGGGGGAGCGGCGGCGGCCGCGGCAGAGTCCCTTCCGGTGACAGCGAGGGAAGGCGTCAGCCTCGACACCGACTCCATCTCGGTCATTGACCAGAGCTATGAGGAGGAACTCGACGACGACGTCGACGACACCGATCGAGCGTTCGGGGGACTCGCCGGGGGAGCTCCACTGATCTCTCCGCCGTCCGGTCCAATCTCGACCGTTCGCATCCCCGACGACGAGGTGGTGCTTCTCGAGGAGCCGGCTCGTCAGCGGGTATTCAGTCTGGAGACGGCGGGCCTGGAGCCGACCCCCGTCGATCAGCGGATCGGGCGCGCTGCGCGGCTGTTTTGGCTGTGGTTCGCGGCAAACTCGTCGATTCTCAGCGTCGGTCTCGGCGCCGCGATCTTTGCGCTCGGGATGAGCCTGCGGCAGTCGATCGTCGCGGTGCTCGCCGGTGTTGCGCTGTCATTCATCCCGCTCGGTCTCACGACTCTCGCGGGCAAGCGAAGCGGCCAACCCACGATGGTGACGTCGCGGGCGACCTTCGGACTTGTGGGAAACGTCGTCCCGGCCGTGCTCGCGCTGGTGTCGAGAGTCTTCTGGGGTGCAGTGTTGTTGTGGGTTCTCGCCTCGTCGACGGCAATCGTTCTGGTGCGCGCGCAACTTGACGGCGGTCTCGGCGAGCGTCTGCTTCTTCTCATCGCGCTCGCGGGCGCGTTGCTCATCGCCGTGCTGATCGCATTCGCCGGATACACGCTCATCGCGCGAATTCAGTTGATCTTCAGCCTCGTTTCGGGCCTACTCATTGCGGGGCTCATCGCGATGACTTTCCAGTACATCGATGTCGCTGACGCACTCACTACGCCGGACGGCCCATGGATCCTGACCGTGACGGGCGCCGTTCTCGTGTTCAGCTTCGTCGGCCTCGTCTGGGCGTTCAGTGGCGCCGACCTGGCGCGGTACCAGCGTCCGGGCTCGAGCGGGGCGGCATCCATGCTCTGGTCGTCGGTCGGAGCGACGCTCCCGACCTTCGTGCTCATCGGTTATGGGGCGCTTCTCGCGGCATCTGACAAGGGCATCGCGAGCGGTTTCGTACTCTCGCCGCTCGACACGCTGGCCATCATGCTTCCGGCGTGGTACCCCGCTCCGCTTCTGTTAGCGGCCGCGCTGAGCCTGCTGTCCGGAATTGTGATCACCCTGTACTCGGGTGGCTTCGCACTGCAATCGATCGGCGTTCGAGTCGCTCGGCAGTGGTCGATGCTCATCGTGGGCGCTCTTCTCGCGGGCCTGGCGCTCGTGCTCACCTTCGGTGTCACCGGCGGAATCACCGAATTGTTCCGGGATGCCGCGACGACGCTCGCCGTGCCCACCGCCGCCTGGGCGGGTATTTTCGCCGCCGAGATGATGATTCGCCGGCGCCGATTCGACAGCGGGTCGCTTCTTACCGCCGGTGGTGCCTACGAAACCGTGCGGTGGGGAAACCTCATCGGACTTGTGACGATCTCGGCGATCGGTTTCGGGCTGACCTCTGCGACAGTCACGTGGCTCGGCTGGCAGGGGTACCTGTTCGGCGTGTTCGGCGTGCCGTTGGGCAGCGACCTTGCCGGCAGTGACCTCGGGGTGTTGGTCGCTCTGCTGCTCGGTATCCTACTTCCGCTGATCATTGGCGTTCCGGCCATCCGACGTCAAGAGCAAGTGCGAGTCTGAGTCGACGCAACCGGCCGGGCTGCGACGACAAATAGACTGAGGCCATGTCCGCCACCCTCGCCACCGTCGTAGCAGCGGTAGAGCGCCTCTGGCCCGCGGCCGGCGCCGAAGACTGGGACGCCGTCGGGGTTGTCGTCGGCGAGAGCGACGCGCCCGTGCGATCGATTCTGCTCGCGGTAGATGCCGTGCTCGACACCGTCAACGAGGCGATCGAGTCGGGTTCAGACCTGTTGCTGGTGCATCACCCGCTGCTGCTGCGCGGGGTAACCAGTGTGGCATCCGATCGCTACAAGGGCGCGGCCATCACCCGGTTGATCCGCTCGAACTGCGCACTTCTCGCCGCGCACACCAACGCCGATGTGGTCGCGACTGGAACGTCTGCGACCATGGCCGCTGCGCTCGGCATGGTCGACGTGACACCAATCGTCCCGGGAACCGATCCCAGCGTGGGGATCGGCCGCGTGGGTCGACTCGAGCACCCCACGACCCTCGGGCGGCTCGCCCGCCGACTCGGCGAGATTCTGCCGGCGACCGCCACCGGCGTGCGCGTGTCGGGCGACTATGACGCTCCCGTGTCGACGATCGCGCTCTGCGGAGGCGCCGGAGACGCGTATCTTGCGGATCCAGCAGTTCTCGCCGCGGACGTGTACATCACGAGTGACCTGCGACACCACCCGGCCTCCGAAGCGCGGGAGAATGCCCGCACCTCGGGCGGGCCGGCGCTCGTCGACATTTCCCACTGGGCCAGCGAATGGCTCTGGCTCGACGCCGCAGCTCGAGAGCTGCGCGAAGAACTACCCGGGGTCTCGGTGACGGTGAGCGAACTGCGCACCGATCCCTGGGACTTCGCGGTCACCCAATAGCCCCGAATCACTAAAGAAAGAACCCATGGCCCTGAAAGCACCCCCCGAGACGCAAGCCCTGCTGCTTCATCTGCAGAGCTACGACACCAAGCTCGCCCAGCTGGACCACAAGAGCAAGAGCCTGCCCGAGTTGGCGACTCTGGCGGGTCTTTCGACCCAGGCGGACGCGCTTCGGCGCACCCTTGCGGAGCAGCAGGGGCTGGCCGAGAACGTTCAGCTCGAACTCTCGCGGGTCGAGAGTGACGTCACAGTAGTGGAGGCGCGAATCGCGCGAGACAGCGAGCGGCTTCAAGGCAGTTCCAGCGTCAAGGATGTCGCGGCGCTCGAGCAGGAGCTCGCGGCACTGCGCAAGCGCCTCGACGACCTCGAGGAGATCGAGCTGGCCGTCATGGAGCGGCTTGAGGAGCAGCAGGGTGCCGTTGACGCAACCTCGAGCGAACTCGCGACCGTTCGGGCGCAGATCGCCCAAGTCGAGTCGACCCGGGATGCCGCCCTCGCCGAGATCACCGCAGAACGCACGGTCACGGCCGCGAGCCGTCGCACCGTCGAATCCCAGGTGCCCGAGGACCTGCTCGCGCTCTACGAGAAGCAGCGCTCGCGTTACGGCACGGGAGCATCCCTGCTCCGCGGCGGGGTGTCGCAGGCATCCGGCGTAAAGCTGCTCGAAGATGAGCTGCAACTCATTCGGGCGGCCGCACCCGACGACGTGCTGATCTGCCCGTCGAGCGACGCGATTCTGGTGCGCACGGAGGAGTCGGGTCTGTAGCGGTGTCGCGGGGCCAAGCCGGTAGGATTGCCAGTCGAATGGGTCGGCAAGACGGTCGCGGCATCCTCCGGGGTGTCGAGGAACGTCCGGGCTCCGCAGAGCAGGATGGTGGGTAACACCCACCCGGGGCAACCCGCGAGAACAGTGCAACAGAAAGCAAACCGCCACGGGCCTCGGCCCGGGGTAAGGGTGAAACGGTGGTGTAAGAGACCACCAGCGGTCGCGGTGACGCGGTCGGCTAGGTAAACCTCGTCCGGAGCAAGGTCAGACAGGGAACGCTATAGGCTGCTCGCCGAAGTTCCCGGGTAGACCGCTAGAGGGCTGCGGCAACGTAGTCCCCAGATAGATGACCGTCGATGGTGTCGCAAGACACCGGGACAGAACCCGGCGTATCAGCCGGCCCATTCGCTTAGCTCTCATCCCTAGACTGGCTGCATGGCGGAGCAGAACAAGAGTCCGGGGTGGTATCCGGCGCCGGATGGCACCGGTGAACGATGGTGGAACGGCGCGGGCTGGAGCGAGGCGGCTCGCCAACCCGTGGTCTATTCGGCCCATAACCCGGCTCCGCAAGATCCGAACTCGATCACCACGCCGACCTGGGGCAGCGCGATTGGCGCGACGGTTCCCGGGCGAACTATCGACTCGCGCGTCAACAAGTTTGCCTTCTACGGGTTTCTCGCGGGGGTTATCTCCCTGTTCTTTAACCTGCTCTTTCTGCTCGCGCCATTGGCGATCGTGCTGTCGATCGTCGGCCTCGCCAAAGCTAAGGAACTCAAGGCGCAGGGAGCGCCGTCGACGCTGGCCCCGCTTGCCGCCATCGGTCTCGCGACCGGTGCGCTTTCGGTGGGAATTGCCCTGATCGGGTTTGTGACGTTCTTCGCGAGCTCGATCGGCAGTTTCGTCGGCTAGACAACCGCTAGGCGGCGAGCGCTGCCGTCATTCCCGGGGTGGCAAGTAGCTCACCGTCGCGATCGACCGTGATGACGTCGACGTCGAACCGCTCGGTGATGTGATCGAGGGTGATCCTGCCTCCCGCCACGATCGCCGTTGCCAGCACGTCGGCGGAGACGATGTCGTGCGCCGCCACCGTCACTTGAACGAACTCGGGGGGACCATTTGAGCCAGCCCGCCAGATGTGGTCCCCGCGCTCCGCGCTGCCCGAGGTCGCCATCGCGACACGGGGTGTGCCCAGGGTTATCGAGCAGAGCAGGTGGGCGCGATCGCTCGGGTCCACAATTCCCGTGAGGTGCGTGCCCGAACCGGAGACGAGGATGTCGCCGCCGACAGACAGAGACCAGTCGAGGAATCCCGCGGCCCGCAGTAGTTCGCCGGAGTCGCGCATGGCCTGGGCTTTGACGATGCCGTTGAGGTCTATGACGCCGTCGGGCCGGTTCGGCGTGAACGCTCCTCCGGTGAGAGCGCGCCAGGTGAGGGCGTCGGCGTACGCGTCACGAAGTTGTTCGCTCGAGTCCATCATCGTCAGGGCACCGGAGGCGACTCTGCTGAGCTCGGAATCGGGTCGGTAGAGGCTGAAGCGGGCGTCGGCAGCGGCGAAGACTTCGGCCACCTGTGCTGCGGCACTCTCGTCGATGCCCACAAGGGATGCCACCGTCCCCATGGTCTCGAAGACGCGGCGGTTCACAGGCCGGCCTGATCGAGCGCGGACTGGAGGGACTGAAGGTATGCCTGTGACGTGTAGGTCGCGCCGCCCACGTTCGACACTTGCGCGGACTGCGACGCGAGAACCTCTTGACGCAGAATCGGCTCGGCGCGATTGCTGATCTGCACCGAACGCCCGTCGGCGTTGGTGAGTTGGAGCGCCGTCACGTCGGTTATCGAACCGCCGGAGACCGTCACTTGCACCTGAACCGGGCCGAACCGGGTGTTGACCGTCGTGCCGGTGTACGTCGCGTCGTGCGCGGTTGTGGGCGCGGAAGCCTGCGGAGTGGACGGGGTGTCGGTCGACGTGCCCGTTCCTGCGCCCGATCCGGTGTTCTGGGTCGACGTCGCGGGTGTTGCCGGGGTCGCCGTCAGTGTCGCGTGGGCGGCACCGAGTTGCCAGCCGATCGCGAGCACGCCGAGGGAGGCGAGCACGCTGGTTACCGTTGCGCGTGTTCTCACCAGTCAAACCGTTCTGCGTGAATCTGATGTTCGGGAATGCCGAGTGCTCGGGCATCCGCGACCACCAGGTCGAGCCAGCCGCCCGGACCGCACAAGTACAGGTCGGAGTCCGCCAGGTCGGGGAAGATGCTCGCCAGCTTGACGCCACGTCGCGCGTCTTCGTCGCTCATCCACCCCGAACCTCGCGTGGCGCGGCGGCCGATCATCGAGTACAGCGTCGCGCCCTTGGCGGCAGCGATCGAGCGCACCTCGTCCCACAGGTACGTCTCATCGGGTGACGACGCGCGCAGCAACACCGTCGCCTCGCCCGGCGCGAACGAGGCGTGTTCGAGTAGTGCCCGCACGGGAGTGACACCGATGCCGGCAGCGACGATCGCGAGCTTCGGAGCGGTGCGTGCGGCATCGGTAAACAGCCCGTACGGACCCTCGATCGATACTCGGGTGCCCACGGGAATCGAGCTAATCCGTCGACTTCCCGACCCGAGGTCGCGCACCGTGATGCGGGCGTGCGTGTCGGTGGGAACGGCCGAGAGCGAGACCGGGTGGGAGTGCCACCAGGTGCGCGCCGACCAGAATCTCCAGATGAAGAACTGTCCGCCGGCGCTACCCAGTGACCGCAACTTCGAACCTTCAAGATAGATGGATGCCACGCCCGGCGCGACGTTCGTCACGGCGGCGACGCGCATTCCGTGGCGCAAGCTCGACACGATGGGGACGACGAAGCGGAAGACCAGGATGGCCCCCAAGGCGAGCACGTACAGGGCGATCCAATAGACCCGCTGCCCGGTGCCGGAGGCCAGGATGCCTCCAACGCTCAACTGGTGGGGGAGCGCGAACGCGACAGCAACGTAGCTCAACAGGTGGATCACGTGCCACGCCTCGTAGCTGAACCTGCGTCGAACGGCGATAAGTGAACTGACTACTACCGTGATCAGCAGGCCAAGGCCGATGAACGCCAGCGGCATGTCAGGCAGGGCGAGCATCGGTGCCAGCTCGGTGATCGGGTCGTAGCCCGAGCTCATGCCGTAGCCGATCAACAGCAGTACTGCATGGGCGAGCAGCAGGTACAAGGCCGGCTTGCCGAGGCGGCGATGAGTGGCGACTGCGCGGTCATGGCCGATCGTGCGGTCGATAAGAGGCACTCGGGCGGCAAGCACGAGCATGACGAGCACGAAGTCGGTACCGATCAGTCCAGCAACGATTCCGAGGCTCGTGATGGACTCGGATGGGGAAGTGAATTGGCCGGCGCCGCCGTACGCCAGAAACAGCGCGGCGGCGGCGGCGCCGGAACCCCACAGCACCGTGACGAGCGCGTCGGAGGTGCGCGCTCGTTTCGCGAACTGTCGGCGGCGCGCGGCGGCACTAGGAATGCGCCGTGGGCTTCTGACCAGATCGGGCACGGGTGATGTCATGTGCTCAGAGTGAACGGCCTGCCTAGGAGATAGCTATGAAGCAGGGCGGCGCCACCTGAGAGTTTTCACACGCTCGGTGACTGCGGGGAACGATCTCAGATGACGCCGGACGTGCCGAGCGCCGTTCCAATGAGGTAGGTCGCCGCGAGGGCGAGCGCCCCGCCGATGACCACCCGAAGTGTTGGTCGAAGCCAGGGGCTGCCGCCGATCCAGGCACCCAGCGCACCCGTTGCGGCAAGGGCTACCAACACCGCCACAAAGGTGACGGGAACCCGAAGGTTCTCGGGTGGGAGCAGAATCGCGAGCATCGGCAACACCGCACCCACGAAGAACGCCAGCGCCGACGCTGCGGCAGCCTGCCACGGGCTCACTACGTCGCGTTCGTTGATCCCGAGTTCGATCTCGAGATGGGCCGTGAGGGCATCGTGGGCCGTGAGTTCAAGGGCGACTTGGCCCGCAGTCGCGGGCGACAGGCCCTTTCTCTCGAAGAGCTCCGCCAGTTCGGCCAGCTCCTCTTCGGGCTGTTCCTCCAGCTCGCGCCGCTCCTTCGCGATGAGCGCGTGCTGCGTGTCCCGTTGGCTCGAGACCGACACGTACTCGCCGAGGGCCATCGAGATCGCACCACCCACCACGCCCGCGAGACCGGCGATCAGGATGGGCGCCTGAGCGGTCGTCGCGCCGGCGACACCGACAACAATTGCCGCGACCGAGACGATGCCATCGTTGGCTCCCAGCACCCCCGCGCGCAACCAGTTGAGCTTGTGCGCTATCCCGTCGCCGTGTGGTTCGTTGGGGTGGCCGGTCGGCGCCATAGTTTCGCTCATGGCTCAAGCTAACACCGCGCGACCGACCCGTTTCCAGTCAGGGAAGCCTTGGCTATGTACCCGCGCGTGGCGCACGGTTTGCGGCCGGGGCGAGAACCTCGCTAGCCTGCAGCAATGAAGACACTTCGCCCGGTCGCGGTTGCGGCACTCGTTTTGGCCGCCCTTGCAACACTCGCCGGGTGTTCTCTCATCCCGACCGGAGCCGGTGGTACCTCCACCGAAACCGACACCTCCCTCGCCGGCACGACGTGGGGTGGCACCGATTCCGACGGCGACACCTGGGTGCTGGACTTCCAGGCGGATAACACGGTCGGGTTCACGCTCAACACAGACTCCTACGACGATGCGTCAGACACGTGGGCGCTGTCGGGCGGAACTGTCACTGTGACGATCGTCTTCACCGATGGCACCGCGACAATGGTCGGACCGTACACGTCCGGTGCAAGCTCGATTCCCTTGGTGGGGTCGCAAGACGGGGCATCCTGGACCGTCGAGCTGACTCAGCAGTAGTACCTAGGACTTCGCGGCGAGAGCCGCCGCTCCCAATATCCCCGCGTTGTTGCGGTGCACCGCGGGCACGATAGGCGTGCTCAGCTTCAGGAGCGGAAGAAACTCTTCGTGGTTCTTTGAGACGCCGCCGCCGACAATGAACAGGTCGGGGGAGAACAAGGCTTCGAGGGTTGCGTAATACTTCTGCAGCCGTGACGTCCACCGCTTCCAGCTCAGGTGCCCGCGTTCCTTGGCCGAGTAGGCGGCCAGGCGCTCGGCATCCCTACCGTTGATCTCAATGTGGCCCAGTTCCGCGTTGGGGATGAGTACCCCGTTGTAGATAATCGCGCTGCCGATCCCCGTTCCGAGAGTGGTCATGATGACCAGTCCCGGCACGTCCTTCGCCGCTCCGTACTTGGTCTCGGCGTACCCGGCGGCATCCGCGTCATTGACGAAGACGATGTCGTGTCCGAGCGCCTTTTCGAACAGCTTCTCCGCCTCTAACCCGATCCACTTGTTTGACACGTTGGCCGCGGACATCGTGCGGCCGTTCTTGACGATGGCGGGAAAGCACACGCCGACGGGCACGCCGTCTTCGATCCCGCCGAGCTTCTCGATGAGTTCAACGACTGTCGCGACAATGTCGTCGGGTTTGCCGCCGTCGGGGGTCAGAAGCTTCATCCGGTCGGTCAGCAGTTCGCCGGTCACCGTATCGACGAGCGCGCCCTTGATTCCTGTTCCGCCGATGTCGATTCCGAGCGCCTGTGCCATGGGTGAGATGTCCTTTATGGGAGGGTGAGGATGTCGGCACCGCGTTCGGTGACCACGAGTGTGTGCTCGAACTGAGCGGTCGGTGCCTTGTCTCGGGTGGTCACGGTCCAGTCATCGGGCCACTGGTCCCACGCGATCGACCCAGGTTGTTCGGGGGTTCCCATGGTCAGCATGGGTTCGATCGTGAAGACCATTCCGACGGCCATGACGTCGTTGAACGCGGGAGCAGAGTCGTAGTGGGGAATGATCAGTCCGGTGTGAAACGCGGAACCCACCCCGTGGCCCGTGAAGTCTCGCACGACACCGTAGCCAAACCGCTTCGCGTATGACTCGATGGCCCGGCCGATGACATTGACCTCGCGCCCGGGGGCGACCGCTTTGATGCCTCGATTGAGAGCTTCGCGGGTGCGCTCGACGAGCGCGGTGATCTCATCGGTTGCCTTTCCGACGATGAACGTCTTGTTGAGATCGCCGTGCATCCCGTCGACGTACGCGGTGATGTCAACGTTGACGAGGTCTCCGCTCTGCAGGACCGTGTCGTCGGGAATTCCGTGACAGACGACCTCATTGACGCTCGTGCAACTCGACTTCGGGAAGCCGCGGTAGCCGAGCGTCGACGGGTACGCGCCGTGCGTCACGAGGTATTCGTGAGCGACGACGTCGAGCTCTTCGGTTGTAACGCCGGGGCGCACGACCGCGCCGACGGCTTCGACCGCCTGAGCCGCCAGTGAGCCGGCCCGACGGATCCGTTCGACCTCGGCGGGCGTGTAGATATTGTTTCCCGAATAGCGGGCCGGCTCGGGCCGGTCGACGTATTCGGGCCTCGCAACCGAGGCGGGAACCGGCCGCCGAGGGGATACTCGCCCGGCAATGAGGTGACCTTGTGCATCCCGAGGCATAGTGTTGAGTCTAGTTTCGAGCGGGAGGTACCGATGACCGACTGGTGGTACAACCACAAGACCGGCGAAGTGGAAGAAGGAACGCAATCGCTGTCCTCCGACCGCGATGGGCCGTTCGCTACGCGCGAGGATGCCGAGCGGGCGCCGGAGATCGCCGCTGAGCGCGCCCGGCGATGGGCAGAGGACGACGACTAGCGGTGCATCCGCTCGATGAGGGTGACCGCGTCAATCGGTGCCCGCTGTTTCGAGTCGTTGTCGAAGTAAACAAAAGCGTCGTGCCCTGAGTTGAGCCATCCACTGACCGTTCGTGCCCAACGATCGATATCGGCGTCGTCGTACCAACCGTGCGGATACAGCGCCGAGTCGGCGTGCAACCGGGCGTACCGAAAATCGGCGGTCGACTCATCGATGACCGGCCACTTGCCGGCCGAGTCGCCGTATACAGCGGCGACGCGATAGCGAGCAAGTAGGGCGACAAATTCGGGGGAGTCGAACGAGCTGTGGCGCACCTCGATCGCGTGCCGCACCGCACGGTCGGCGTCGATCTGCAGGTATTCCTTGCCGGACATCCTCGCCCCGCGCTGCTGGGCGAGGGAGAGGGCCTCCGTGGTCGTGTGAGGGAGCTGCTCGAGAAAGCGCTCGAGCAGGAACGGCTCGAACTCAAGGCTCGGCGGAAGCTGCCACAGCACCGCCCCGAGCTTGCTGCCCAGGCTCAGGATGCCCGAGGCAAAGAAGTTCGCAAGTGGCTCGTGAACGTCGTCCAGACGGCGGATGTGAGTGATGAACTTCGGCGCCTTCACCGAGAACACGAACGAGTCGGGCGTCGCATCGCGCCAGTGCTGCCAGCTTGTCGGCTTCTGGAGCGAGTAGAACGAGCCGTTCAACTCGATCGAAGTGACCTGACTCGCGGCATAGGCCAACTCGTTCTTCTGAACGAGCCCCTTCGGGTAGAAACCGCCCCGCCAGGCGGGGTAGACCCACCCGGCCATGCCGATGTGCGCCTCGCCCCGTGCCACGTCAGTCGTCGTACGAGTGTTCCGGGCCGGGATAGATCCCGCCCTCGACGTCGGCGCGGTACGCACCCACGGCATCGGTGAGCGCGGTGCGAAGATCGGCGTACTGCTTGACGAATTTCGGGATGCGGCCCTTGGTGAATCCCGCCCAGTCAGTCCAGACGAGCAACTGGCCGTCGACGTGCGGCCCGGCACCGACGCCGATGGTGGGGATGCGCAGCTCTTCGGTGACCTTCGCTGCGGCCTCGCTCGGCACCATCTCCAACACGACGGCGAAGGCTCCGGCATCCTCAACGGCGTGTGCGTCGGCCAGGAGCTGGGCGATCTGTTCGCCGCGGCCCTGAATAACGTGGCCCCCGAGCCCGTGCTCGCTCTGCGGGGTGAAACCGATGTGCGCCATGACCGGGATGCCCGCACTGACGATGCGGCGGATCTGCTCGGCGCTGCGCACGCCCCCTTCGAGCTTCACGGCGTGAGCGCCCGTTTCCTTCATGAAGCGGAACGCCGTGTGCAGCGCTTCGTCTGGCCCGGTCTCGTAGGAGCCGAACGGCATGTCGGCGACGACGAACGCCCGCTGCACGGCTCCGGCAACCGCGCGCGTGAGGGGGATGAGATCGTCAATGGTCACGGGCAGAGTCGTGTCGTAGCCGTAGACATTGTTGCCCGCCGAGTCTCCGACGAGCAGGAAGTCGATGCCGGCCTCGTCGAAGATCCCGGCGGTGAGTTGGTCGTAGCTTGTCAGGCCGGTGATCTTGATCCCGTTTTCTTTGGCGCTCTGGAAGTGCCTGGTGCGGACGCGCTTGACTGCCTGCTCTGCCATGCGACGAGTCTAGTTGCCGGGTGTCGCTCGACATCCAGCAGAGTGCCACCGGAGCCAGTAGCCTTAGAGCGGCGTCAAGAGCGCCTTCTGGCGCGCGATTGTAGGGAGCATATGGACAAGCAGCGTGACTTCGTTCTGCGCACGATCGAGGAGCGCGGAGTCAAGTTCATCCGCCTCTGGTTTACCGATGTGGTCGGTACTCTCAAGAGTGTCGCGATCACCCCGGCGGAGGTCGAGGGCGCGTTCGCCGAGGGCCTCGGATTCGATGGGTCGGCGATCGAGGGCTTCACGCGCGCCTACGAGGCCGACATGCTCGCCAATCCCGATCCGGCGACCTTCCAGATTCTGCCGTGGCGCGGAGAGATCGATCCGACGGCGCGCATGTTCTGCGACATCTCCACCCCCGACGGTCAGCCGTCGGTCTCCGACCCGCGCAACGTGCTGAAGCGCTCCCTCGCCAAGGCTGCCGATCGCGGGTTCTCGTTCTACACGCATCCGGAGATCGAGTTCTATCTGCTCAAGAGCTCCAAGCTCAAGAATGGTCGGCCCGAGCCGGTCGACTCCGCCGGATTCTTCGACAACGTTCCGGGTGGCACCGCTCACGACTTCCGGCGTCGGTCGGTTCGGATGCTTGAGGACCTCGGCATCTCCGTCGAGTTCAGTCACCACGAGGCCGGCCCGGGTCAAAACGAGATCGATCTGCGCTACGCGGACGCGCTCACAACCGCGGACAACATCATGACGTTCCGCACCGTGATCAAGGAGGTGGCGATCGAGCAGGGGGTCTACGCGACCTTCATGCCCAAGCCGATGTCCGATCAGCCGGGCTCCGGGATGCACACTCACCTGTCGCTGTTCGAGGGCGACACCAACGCGTTCTACGACGCGGGTGGGCACTACCAGCTCTCGAAGATCGGCCGCCAGTTCGTCGCAGGCCTGCTGCGGCACGCGCCCGAGATGGCCGCAGTCACCAACCAGTTCGTAAACTCTTACAAGCGACTCTGGGGCGGCGACGAGGCACCCAGCTACGTGACCTGGGGTCACAACAACCGTTCTGCGCTCGTTCGGGTGCCGCTGTACAAGCCCAACAAGGGACAGAGCGCGCGTGTCGAATACCGCGCCATGGACTCGGCCGCCAACCCGTATCTGACCTTCTCGCTGCTGCTGGCCGCCGGGCTCAAGGGCATCGAGGAAGGCTACGAGCTCCCGCCCGAAGCCGAGGACAACGTCTGGGCACTGTCCGAGTCCGAGCGCCGCGCGCTCGGGTATCGACAACTGCCGGCGAGCCTCGATCAGGCGGTGTCGTTGATGGAGGACTCCGAGCTTGTCGCCGAGACCCTCGGCGAGCAGGTCTTCAACTACGTCTTGCTCAACAAGCGTCGGGAGTGGAGCCAGTATCGGGCGCAGGTCACCGCGTATGAGCTGGAGAGCAATCTCGAGATTCTGTAGCGGACGATGATGTCCCGCCCGGCCACTACTCTCACTGAACTCGCTCGGCTCGGTTTCGCCGAGCTGGACGAGGCGAGTGAGCGCCTCGCCGAACTCGGCCTGCCACAGCTCGCACCCCTGTTCGCGCGGGCGGCCGATCCCGATCAGGCGCTGCGACTGCTCGTCGACCTGCGCGACCACGCGCCCGAACCGGTCTCCTCGATTCTGAGCGATGAGGATGCCGCGGCGCGGCTCATCCGCGTACTCGGAGCTTCGACGGGGCTCGCCGACTTCCTCGTTCGTCACCCCGAGGCACTGAGCGACTTCTCCACACCGTTGAACGCCCCGCCGGCCGACTACGGAGCCGAGCTGACCGCGGCCGTCGACGGACTGAACGCCGAGCCCGCCTGGGTGGCGCTGCGCATCTGCTACCGGCGCCAGCTCGTGCGCCTGACCTCGTGGGACCTCGAGCACAGAGACCCGATAGCCGCGGTCTCTGTGGTCGCTGCTGCCCTCGCCGACCTCGCCGCAGCGGCGCTCGACGCCGCCCTCGTCGTCGCGAAACGCGACGTGAAGTTCCCCGCGGATCAGGTCGCGGCGACTCGGCTAGCGATCATCGGCATGGGCAAGGCGGGCGCCCGCGAGCTGAACTACGTTTCCGATGTCGACGTGATCTTCGTCGCGGAACCGGCGCAGTTGCCCGACGGCACGCTGCTGGCCGAGGATCGTGCGGTGGTGATCGCCACACAGTTGGCCATGCAGACCATGCGTGCCATTCAGGATCTGTCTCGAGAGCCGGCCCTGTGGGAGGTGGACGCCAACTTGCGTCCTGAGGGCAAAGACGGCGCGCTCGTGCGCACCCTCGAGTCGCACCTCGCCTACTACGACCGCTGGGCGAAGAGTTGGGAGTTTCAGGCGCTGCTGAAGGCCCGCCCGCTCGCCGGCGACCGCGAGCTGGGGCAGAGCTACATCGACGCGCTGGCTCCCAAGGTGTGGTCGAGCGCGTCGCGCGAGAACTTTGTCGAGTCGGTGCAGCGGATGCGCGAGCGGGTCACCGACAACATCCCCGCCGACGAACTCGACGTGCAACTCAAGCTCGGGCCCGGGGGCCTGCGCGATGTCGAGTTCACGATTCAGTTGCTTCAACTCGTGCACGGCCAGTCCGATCCCGAGGTGCGTCAAGTCGCAACCCTTCCCGCGCTCGAGGCTCTCGCCGAGCAGGGCTATATCGGACGGGTGGAGGGCGCCGAGTTCTCGGGTGCCTACCGCTTTCTGCGGCTGCTTGAGCACCGCATCCAGTTGTCGCGGCTGCGTCGCACTCACCTCATGCCAACCGACCCTGACGCGCTTCGCGCGCTGGCCCGCTCGACCGGGCTCGCCAGCACGGCTGCCGACATTACGACGCTGTGGCAGCGCACCAAGCGCGACGTGCGCAGCCTGCACGAGCGACTGTTCTACCGACCGTTGCTGTCGGCCGTCGCTGCGCTACCCGACGAGGGGTTCGTTCTCACCAGCGAGCAGGCCGAGGCCCGTCTCGCGGCGATTGGCTTTCGCGATCCGCGCGGCGCACTCAAGCACATCGCGGCGCTCAGCGGGGGAGTGTCCCGGCGATCGACGATCCAACGCAACCTGCTGCCCGTGTTGTTGCAGTGGTTTGCCGATGGCGCCGACCCCGACTACGGCTTGCTCGCGTTCCGTCGCCTCAGCGAGGATCTCGGCGAGGCGTACTGGTTCCTCAGGATGCTGCGCGACTCGAGCGCGGCCGCCCAGCGCCTGACCCAGGTGCTCTCGGGCTCCCGGTTCGTCGGGGCGCTGTTCGAGCGCATCCCCGAGGCGGCGGCGTGGCTCGAGAAAGACGACGAGCTGAAGCCTCGTCCCTACTCGGTATTGCTCGAAGAGTCGCAGGCGACCGTCGCGCGGCATTCCGACGATGAGGATGCCGCGGCGCTCGCCCTTCGAACCGCCCGGCGCCGCGAGATTTTGCGTGTTGCGCTGGGCGCCATTCTCGGAGTCGTCACGATCGAGGAAATCTCCAAGGCGCTCAGCGACATCACGACCGTTATCCTCAGCGGAATGCTCTCGATCGCGCACCGCTTCGGTGACGGCATCGAGTTCGGCATCATCGCCATGGGGCGCTACGGCGGGGCCGAGTTGGGGTTCGGCTCGGACGCCGACGTCATGTACGTCTACCGCGCCGCTGGCGCATCCGACGAAGACGCTCAGCGTCAGGCGGAGACGATCGTGCACGCCCTCACCCGGCTCACCGAAGATATCGTCGTGCCGCTTGACCTCGACATCGATCTTCGGCCAGAAGGTCGCAACGGGGCCGTCGTGCGCTCGCTGGACAGCTATCGCGCCTACTACGAGCGGTGGTCGCTCACGTGGGAGGCTCAGGCTCTGCTCCGGGCGCGTCCGGTCGTCGGGGACCGCGGCGTGCTTGCCGCGTGGGAGGAACTCGCCAACGAATTGCGGTATCCGGAGACGATCGCTGAGAACGACGTGCGCGAGATCAAGCGAATAAAGGCCAGAGTCGAGGCGGAGCGCCTTCCGCAGGCCGCCGACCCTTCTCGACACCTCAAGCTCGGTCGTGGATCCCTGAGCGATGTGGAGTGGTTTGTTCAACTGCTGCAGCTGGAGCACGGCGCGAGAGTTGATGGGCTGCGCACCACGTCCACGCTCCGAGCCCTGGCCGCGGCGGAGCGAGAAGGTCTCGTGTCCACCGTGGATGCCGCACGCCTGCATCAGGCGTGGATGCTGGCATCCCGCGCCCGGTCGGCCATGACGCTGCTGACCGCGAAGACTTCGGACGTACTGCCGTCTGATCGGCAGCAACTCGACGGTGTTGCGCGCTTGCTCGAATACCCGCCAGGCTCGGCGTCCGTGTTCGAGGAGGACTACCTGCGCACCACCCGCAAGGCCCGTCAGGTGTTCGAGCGGAGGTTCTACGGCACTGCCGGTCGGGCTCCCGCCGGAGGCTAGAACGCCGAAACGGCCGCCCCCTGAGGGACGACCGTTTCGTTGCTGTGGTCGAGCGTTACACCGAGAAGTACAGTTCGTACTCGAACGGGTGCGGGCGCTGCAGGGCCGGGATGATCTCCTTCTCGCGCTTGTACGCGATCCAGGTCTCGATCAGATCCTTGGTGAAGACGTTGCCCTCCATGAGGAACTCGTGGTCGGCCTCGAGCGCGGCAAGCGACTCCTCGAGTCCGCCGGGAACCTGCGGGATCAGCTTGGCTTCCTCGGGGGGAAGCTCGTACAGGTCCTTGTCGACGGGCTCGTGCGGCTCGATCTTGTTCTTGATTCCGTCGAGACCAGCCATGAGCTGAGCCGCGAAGGCAAGGTACGGGTTACCGGAGGCGTCGGGCGCGCGGAACTCGATGCGCTTGGCCTTCGGGTTGGTGCCCGTGATCGGAATGCGGATCGCGGCCGAGCGGTTACCGGCCGAGTAGACCAGGTTGACCGGAGCCTCGAAGCCCTTGACCAGGCGACGGTAGGAGTTCAGCGTCGGGTTGGTGAACGCGAGCACGGCAGGAGCGTGCTTGAGCAGCCCGCCGATGTACCAGCGAGCGATGTCGCTCAGTCCGCCGTAACCCTTCTCGTCGTAGAACAACGGCTGGTTGCCGTTCCACAGCGACTGGTGGGTGTGCATGCCCGAACCGTTGTCGCCAAACAGCGGCTTCGGCATGAAGGTCGCGACCTTGCCCCACTCGAGCGCGGTGTTCTTGACGATGTACTTGAACTTGAGGATGTCGTCGGCCGAATGCACCATCGTGTCGAAGCGGTAGTTGATCTCCGCCTGGCCGCCGGTTCCCACCTCGTGGTGGGCGCGCTCCAGGATCAGGCCGGCGTCGATGAGCTTGAGGCAGATGTCGTCGCGCAGGTCGGCCTGCTTGTCGACGGGGCTGACCGGGAAGTATCCACCCTTGTACGGCGTCTTGTTGGCGAGGTTTCCGCCTTCCTCCACGCGTCCGGTGTTCCAGGCACCCTCGTCGGAGTCAACGGAGTAGAAGCTCGCGTTCTGGGTGACGTTGTAGCGAACGTCGTCGAAGATGTAGAACTCGGCCTCGGGCGCGAAGTACGCGGTGTCGGCGATGCCGGTCGAGGCGAGGTACTTCTCCGCCTTCTTCGCGACCTGGCGCGGGTCCTTGCCGTAGATCTCACCGTTGCGAGGGTTGTAGATGTCGAACACCATGATGAGGGTGCGCTCGGTGCGGAACGGGTCGACGTAGGCGGTCGTGACATCCGGGATTAGCTGCATGTCGGACTCGTGGATGTTCGCGAAACCGCGAATGGACGATCCATCGAAGAGCTGGCCGACGGAGAAGAACTCCTCGTCAACCGTGGACGCCGGGATGTTGAAGTGCTGCTGCACGCCGGGAAGGTCGGTGAAGCGGATATCAAGGAACTTGACGTCAGTGTCCTTGATGAACTTGAGCACTTCGGAGGAATCACTGAACATGTTGTGGAACTCCCATGAGCTTGGTGCTGAGTGGCAGCGAACGCGGCCACTTCCGAGGTTAGGCGAAGGCGATTTCGCTAGCGTCACGCAAATGTTTCGCGCAGGTTACGCCGGCTGTACATCGGTAGGATCGATGGATGCCCGAGTCTCAGCCTAGTGGGGCGCCCACCGACTGGCCGGGCCGCCGTCTCGGGCTTCCCCAGTCGGGTCCGCGATCGGTAGCGCGCGTGGGTCGCAGGATCGCGGCTCTCGCGATCGACTGGGGCACGGCCATCCTCATCTCGGTCGCCTTCTTTAGCTATGACGCGTGGGCGACGCTCGGAATCTTTGCCACGGTTCAGGTGGTGTTCCTGCTGACGGCCAACGCGAGCCCCGGGCACCTTGCCCTCGGGATGCGCGTCGTGCCCCTCGCGGGCGGCTATCTGGGGGTCTGGCGACCGCTCGCGCGCACCGTGCTGCTCTGCCTAGTGATCCCCGCCGTGATCTGGGACAAAGACCAGCGCGGCTTTCACGACAAGCTCGCCGGAACGATCCTCGTCAGGCGCTAGCGCGCGCGCTGCGACCGAACCCGCATGGGATCGATGCCCTTGGGAATCGGCAATCCGTTCTTGCCCAGCGAGTTGAGTCGGTTTGAGACCGCGAGAATCTCGGGCTTGCGCAGTGCTTTCTTGAGCTGGCGTAGCCGAGTGGACAGCTTGTAGAGCGGCACCGATTCGGCGTCGGGCCCGACGTAGAGAAAGTTCACGGGGACATTGGGCAAAATGCGCTCGATGCTGCGGCGCTCGTCTTCGAGCATCTTCTGGGTGCGACTGCGCGGACCCTCGCCGATGAGGGCGACGCCACCGCGACCGACCGCGCGGTAGACAGCATCCCGGGTCTTGGGGCTCACCGCGACAGGCATCTCGCTCGCGGTCCACCCGCGACGAAGCGAGCTCTTGAGCACGGCGCCAACGGCACCCGGCTGGCCTTCGATCTGGGAGTACGCGGCCTTCTCGGCGCGACGGCCAAGAACGATGAGGAACGCCAAGAATCCACCGAGCAGTCCGGCGATGATGTACAGAACGAGGCCGAGCACGTTGTCGAGCGAGAGCAGCACGCCCAGTCCAACTCCGACGAGAACTGGAAGCAGGAAAGCCAGGAGCAGGAACCAGATCGCGAGTTTGTCGTAGCGTCGCGTCATCTGGAACACCTGATACATCTGCTTCAGGCGTCCGGGCTCCTTGGGAGCTTTGGGCGTTGTGGAAGTCTTTCGTGCCATTTGTCTAGGATACGGGTTCGTCGGGCCGGGTCAGACGGCTTGAGCGAATCCGAGGTTCTTGTCGGCGAGGTGAGTCAAGTGCTCGGGGATGTCGCGACCCTTCGCGACCATCGAGCGCGCCCAGAGGCGCCCGGCCCGGTAGCTGGAACGCACGAGCGGGCCGGCGAGCACACCGAGGAAGCCGATCTCTTCGGCGGCCTCAGAGAACTCGACGAACTCCTGCGGCTTGACCCAGCGTGCGACCGGAAGGTGTCGAGGCGTCGGGCGCAGGTACTGGGTGATCGTGATGATGTCGGTTCCCGCGTCGTGCAGGTCCTGGAGCGCCTGGATCACCTCGGCCGGCTCTTCGCCCATGCCGAGAATGAGGTTCGACTTCGTGATGAGACCGGCCGCTCGCGCCTGCGTTATGACGTCGAGCGAGCGTTCGTAGCGGAAGGCGGGGCGGATGCGCTTGAAGATGCGCGGTACTGTCTCCACGTTGTGCGCAAAGACCTCGGGGCGCGACGAGAAGACCTCAGCGAGCAAGTCCGGGTTTCCCGAGAAGTCGGTCGCGAGAATCTCGACGCCGGTTCCCGGGTTCTGGTCATGGATCTGACGAACCGTCTCGGCGTGTAGCCACGCGCCTTCGTCGGGCAGGTCGTCGCGGGCGACACCGGTCACGGTGGCGTACCGCAGGTTCATCTTGGTGACGGACTCGGCGACGCGGCGCGGTTCATCTTTGTCGTAGTCGGCGGGCTTGCCGGTGTCGATCTGACAAAAGTCGCAGCGTCGGGTGCACTGGCTACCGCCGATGAGGAACGTTGCTTCGCGGTCTTCCCAGCACTCGAAGATGTTCGGGCATCCGGCCTCTTGACAGACCGTGTGCAGGTTTTCACCCTTCACGAGCTCCTGCAACTTGCGGTACTCGGGGCCCATCTTTGCGACCGTCTTGATCCACTCGGGCTTGCGCTCGATGGGAGTCTCCGCGTTGCGGATCTCGAGGCGCAGCAGCTTGCGCCCACCGATCTGGTTCGCTTCGGGGTGGTGTGAGGCGGTCATGCGTGAGCTCCAGCCAGAACGTTGTCGAGGTGGCGCTGCACGATCGGCAGCACATCGGTGGGGGAGACGTCGCGATTCAATTCGCGCGAGATGGAGGTGACGCCGGCATCGAGGATGCCGCACGCGACGATCTTCGAGTAGGCGTCGAAGTCGTTGTTGCAGTTCAGAGAGAAGCCGTGCATCGTCACGCCCTCGGCGACCCGGATGCCGATCGCCGCGATCTTTTCGGCCCCGACAGGTTCGGCGTAGCGCAGCCACACGCCGGATCGACCGGCGACTCGGCCAGCGTCGATTCCGAGCTCGGCAAGAATGTCGATGAGCGCGCCCTCGATGCGGCGAACATAGCCGACCACGTCGATCGGTTCGGCGAGCCGCACGATCGGGTATCCGACCAGCTGACCCGGACCGTGCCAAGTGATCTTGCCACCGCGGTCGACATCGATCACGGGGGTCTCGTCGGTGGGGCGTTCGAACTCTTCCGTGCGTTTCCCGGCGGTATAGACCGAGGGATGCTCCAGGAGGATCACGGTATTGGGACTGTCCCCGTTCGCGACGGAGCGATGGGTTGCGCGTTGAAGCTCCAAGGCTTCGATGTACGGCACGGAGTTGGCGCTTAGCCCCGCGACGACAAAGTCGATCACGCGCCCAAGTCTACGTGCGTTCTGCTCCTCGACAGCCCCTGCGTCGCGGCCTGACCAATCCGAAAACTCGCGCGGTGCCGGATGCGCCGGCGACAGGACAATGCTGTCAGGCGTGATTCTCGACACGATCGGCGGCTATCGACTCATCCGCAAGGTGGGGCATGGCCCACGCGCCGATCTGTATCTCGCACATCCCGAGAGTGACGCGGGTCTGGGGCGTCCGGTTGTCGCCAAGGTGTATCGACCTGAGGTCACCGAGCGATCGGTACTCATCGAGGCGGAGGCGTTGTCTCGGGCGAGCGGTCCCCACTCCCTGCCGCTGGTGGACCTCGCTATGGGGCCGACGGGCGTGCCTGCTCTCCTTCTCGAGCGGCTGGCCGGGGGCACCCTCGCCAGGCTGCTTCTGAATCGCACAACGTTGAGCCCGGGCGAAGCGATCACGATTCTTGCGCCGCTCGCGGGGGCCATCGCGCGTCTGCACTCGGCCGGGGTCGCCCATGGCGGGTTGCGGCTCGATGCGATCGCGTTCGACGGGACGGGCTCGCCAGCGCTCTGTGCGTTCGGTCGTGCGAGCCTCTTCGAGTCGCACCTACCCCCGGTGCGGCTCGAGGCTGAGGAGGGGGTGACCGACGACCTGCTCGCATTTGAGCGGGTCGCCCATGCTGTACTCGAACGATTGCCGACGCCCCACCGACTTCCCGCGGTCGTGCCCAGCGGATGGCTTGCCTCAGTCGCAGCCCACCTGTTCACCCTCGGCGACCCAGAGCCAGTCAGGTTCGGGCCAGACGAGCGACCTGCCGTGGTTCCGCTGCGCACGGCGACTGAGAACCCCGTGGTCTCTGGCGTCGACGGCGTGGCGGCATCCCGGCCACGGGGCGGCCTGCCCGACTGGGTCGACGTTGCTGGGCTTCGGGAACGAATGGCGCCCCTACGGATGTCGCTGGCCGCGGTGCGAGCGCCAGTCTGGATCGCCGCGGGCACAGTAGCGGCCACGCTGTTGGTGGCCGTTGCGGCGATCCCGGGGACCACTGCCGGCGCGACTGCCGAACAGCTGACCGCGGAGTCGTCGCCTACGTCGACTATCGGTATCGACTCACCGGTGACGGGTGACGACCCGCTGCTCGCACTTGCAGTGCTGCTCGAGACGAGAGCGAGATGCATCCGTGATCTCTCCGTGCTGTGTCTTGACGCGGTCGACCAGACAAATTCCGCTGCGCTCGCCTACGACCAGCAACTCGTGCGTGAGGTTCGTGACTCGGTAGCGCTGTCGATCTCGATCGAGCCCGACCCGGCAGGTCTCACGCTTGAGGAACGCCTCGGTGATACCGCTCTAGTCGGTCTCGGAGATGTCGCAGACGGCGAACCGGCCTCGATCCTTCTGATGAAGGGCGAGGCCGGTTGGCGAATCAGGGACTACCTGGAGTGGTAGTCAGCCGTGCTAGATCCCGAGCTTGTCGGCGAAGTTGCCGCCCTCGAGGCGGTCCTTGACCGCGACTAGGAAGCGAGCGGCGTCTGCGCCGTCCACGATGCGGTGGTCGTACGACAGCGCGAGGTAGACCATCGAGCGGATCGCGATAGCGTCCCCACCGGCATCGCTCACGACGACAGGCTTCTTGGTGACGATTCCCGTTCCGAGAATCGCGGACTGCGGCAGGAACACGATGGGCGTGTCGAAGAGTGCACCGCGCGAACCCGTGTTGGTCAGCGTGAATGTGCCGCCAGCGAGTTCGTCGGGCTTGAGCTTGTTGTCGCGGGTGCGCTCCGCCAGGTCCGCGATCTGCGCGGCGAATCCGGCGAGATCGAGCGAACCGGCATCACGAATCACCGGAGTGAGCAGGCCGCGCTCGGTGTCGACGGCAATGCTCATGTTCTCTTGCGCCGGGTAGACGATCGAGTCGCCCTCGATGGTCGCGTTGATGATCGGGTTTGCGGCGAGCGCCTCGGCGGCGGCGAGGGCGAAGAACGGCAGGAAGCTGAGCTTCAGGCCCGTCTTCTCCTGGAACGCGCCCTTGACCTCGTTGCGGTACTGGGCGACGAGGCTGACGTCGACCTCGACTACGGAAGTCAGCTGTGCCGACGACTGCATCGAGATCACGGCGCGTTCGGCGATGACCTTGCGCAGTCGTGACATTGCGACGGTCGTGCCGCGCAGCGGCGAGACCTCGACGGGCTTGGACGGCGCCGCGCTGGCAGTGGCAGGCGCAGCGGAATTGGCGGAGAGCACGTCCTGCTTGCGGATGCGTCCTCCGACGCCCGTGCCCGACACTGCTGTGAGATCGACACCGTGCTCGTTGGCGAGCTTGCGCACCAGCGGGGTCACGTAGCCCGCGGCATCCGGCACCGGAGTTGCGGCGGCGGGAGCGACGGGAGCAGCCGGGAGCTTCGGCGCGGCTGCGCTGCGGCGTGCCTCGGCTGGAGGCGCCGTGGCGCGGTGCCTCGACGGGCTGCTTCGGGAGCTGCCGGTGTGCGCGGGCGCCTCGGCGGGTGCTTCGGCCGGTGCCTCGACGGGAACTGCCTCTTCGGCTGGGGCCGCGGGCTCGGCAGCTGGTGCTTCCGCAACGGGCTCCGGGGCAGCTGGCGCCTCCTCGGCCGGTGCGGCAGGCTCGGCGGCGGGTGCCTCGGCCGCGGGAGCTTCGGCCGCGGGGCCGACCCGGAACCGTCACCAATGGTGACGAGCGCGGTGCCCACCTCGACGGTTTCGTCCTCGGCGACGAGGATGGCCTCGATCACGCCAGCGACGGGCGAGGGGATCTCCGTGTCGACCTTGTCGGTCGAGACCTCGAGCAGAGGTTCGTCGACCTCAACGCGGTCACCGACCTTCTTGAGCCATCGGGTCACCGTGCCCTCGGTGACACTCTCTCCGAGTGCCGGAAGGTTGACGGATTCGCTCATCAGTGTTGCTCCTTTGTGCCGCGTGACATCTCTAGCTTAGTTCGGGGTTTGCCCGATGGTCAGATCGCGTGAAGAGGCTTGCCGGCCAGCGCGAGGAATGCCTCGCCGAGCGCCTCGTTCTGCGTGGGGTGCGCGTGGATGAGGGGGGCGATGTCCTCCGGGTACGCCTCCCAGTTCACGGCAAGCTGTGCCTCGCCAATGAGTTCTCCGACGCGCGCGCCGATCATGTGAACTCCGACCACGGGGCCGTCGTTGACGCGCACGACCTTGATCGAGCCTGACGTGCCGATGATGTGGCTCTTGCCGTTGCCGGCGAGGTTGTAGTCGTATGACGAGATCTTCTCGGCCCCGTACTTCTCGGCGGCCTTCGCTTCCGACAGCCCGACCGAGGCAACCTCGGGATCGCTGTAGGTGACCTTGGGGATGTTGAGGTCGTCGATCACGATGGGGTTCAGTCCCGCGATCTCTTCGGCGACGAAGATTCCTTGCTGGAACCCGCGATGCGCGAGCTGGAGCCCGGGAACGATGTCGCCGACGGCGAAGACGCCGGGAACGTTGGTAGCAAGGCGCTCATTGGTCAGCACGAAGCCGCGATCCATGGTGACGCCAACGTCGTCAAAGCCGAGTCCGTTGGTTAGCGGCCCACGGCCGACGGCGACGAGCAGCAGTTCCGCTTCGATAGTCGACGCCGTCCTCGAGCGTGACGACGACGCCGTTGTCGTTCTGCGTGACACTCTGGAACCGAACACCCAGCGTGAACTCGATGCCGCGCTTGCGGAACGCTCGCTCGAACTGCTTCGAGATCGCTTCGTCTTCGTTCGGCACGAGGTGGGGGAGAGCCTCAATGATGTGAACATCCGAGCCCCAGGACTTCCAGACGCTCGAGAACTCGACACCGATGACTCCGCCGCCGAGAACGGCGACCTTCTTCGGGATGAAGTCCAGCTCGAGGGCCTGCTCCGACGTGATTACGCGACCGCCAATTTCCAGGCCGGGAAGGGTGCGCGAGTATGAACCGGTGGCGAGGATGACGTTCTTGCCCGTAACGGTGTCGTCGCCGACCTGAACGGTCGTCGGCGAGGTCAGCTTGCCTTCGCCCTCGATGGTCGTAATGCCGCGAGCCTTGATGAGCCCCTGAAGGCCCTTGAACTTGCTGGCCACGACCTCCTGGCGATACGCCGTGACGGCGGCGATATCGACGCCGCCGAAGGTCGAGGTGACGCCGTACTTGGCGGACTCGCGCGTGACATCCGCAACCTCGGCCGAGTGCAGGAGCGCCTTGGTGGGAATGCAGCCAACGTGCAGGCAGGTGCCACCGACCTTGTTCTTCTCGATGAGACCGACGGTCATCCCGAGCTGGCTAGCGCGGAGAGCCGCTGCGTAACCGCCGCTGCCGCCGCCGAGAACTACGAGGTCAAAGTTGTGTTCAGCCAATCCCAGCAACTCCTTTGTAAGGATCTGTGCACCGGCACGCCAGGACATGTGGTGGGCGACCGGAAGGGGCGGAAAAGCCCGCCCAAAAAACCTTACTACCCCTGCGCGAGGTGAGAGGCCAGTTCGATGAGCGCTCGCACGCTCACTCCGGTGGGACCCTTGCCGGTAAAGCCCCATCCGCCGCCGCTGTTGTTCGCCGGGCCGGCGATGTCGAGGTGAGCCCACGGAATCGTGCGCTTCGAGTCGCCTTCACCGGTGCTGCCGACGAAGTCGCGCAGGAAAGCCGCGGCGATGAGCATGCCCGCCGCGGTGTTGCCCGGCTTGATGTTGGCGATATCCGCGATATCGGATGCCAGCATCGGTCGCACCTCGCTGGGGATCGGCATCGGCCAGAGTGTCTCGCCCACCCGGGTTCCCGCGGCGACGACCTGCTCGACAAGGGCGGTGTCGCCCATGACCCCCGCGTAGCGGTTGCCGAGGGCGACCAACGCTGCTCCGGTGAGAGTCGCGACATCCACGATGGCGTCGGGCTCTTCCTCGCTTGCAGCGACCAAGCCGTCGGCGAGCACGAGGCGCCCCTCCGCATCGGTGTTGAGAACCTCGACGGTCTTGCCTCCGCGCATCCGGATCACATCGTTGGGTCGCAGGGCGGAACCCGACGGCATGTTCTCGGCGATGCAGAGCCAGGCGGTCACTTTGACATTCAGCTCGAGCCTGGCCGCGGCGAGGGCGACGGCGAGCACTGTCGCGGCACCCGTCATGTCGTACTTCATTCCGATCATTGAGGTCGGTGGCTTGAGGGACAAGCCGCCGGAATCGAAGGTGATGCCCTTGCCGACGAGCGCGAGATGCTTCTGCGCACCCTCCGGCGCATAGGTCACCTTGACCAGTCGCGGGGGTCGGGCCGAGCCCTGTCCGACCCCGAGAATTCCACCGAACCCGCCGGCAGCCAGCTTGGTCTCATCGAAGACCTCGACGGAGACGGACGAGCCTTTGGCGAGTGCCTGTGCGGAGGAGGCGAACGTCTCGGGGTAGAGGTCCGAGGGAGGCATGTTCACGAGATCGCGCACGGTGTGCACGGCTTCAGCGGTTGCCGTCGCGCGCGCCAGCAGCTCGGCCGGGGCATCCGCGGCGACGGTGATGCTCGACGCCGGCAGCTTCGTCGCCTCGAGTGAACTCGACCGGTAGGCCGTGTACACGTAGCAGCCCAGAGCGGCGCCTTCGAGTATCGCGAGTACGTCGTCGTCGTTCCGCGAGGGGAGATCAATGGCGACGGTGTCGATGCCGCGCAGCTGGCGCGTGGCGGAACCAGCGGCGTAGCGCAGCACGTCGGCGGAGATCTCGGCCGACCCCAGCCCGATCAAGGCGATCGACGGCGCCGCGACCGAGTTTCCCGGGATGCGCCGCAGCTGGTCTTCGACGCCCGTCACGCCGATCGAATCGAGGGCGTCCCGCAGCCACTGGAGTTCGGGGGCATCGCTCGCAAGAAGCGGGCCGCTGTCGGTCTTGCGCACGCCGAGCACGAGCACATCGGCGGTGAGGGTGGTGGACGAGTCGGGAGAAAGCGCAAGCGCGGGCACGGTCATCCGGCAATCGTATCGAGCAAATACTCGGTGTTCGCTCAGGGCATCAGTGGCACCGCGGTTGGTGCGAGTCGCCAAGATTAGAGTGGATGCATGCGCGACCCTGGTTCCCTGTACGAGATCATGACCGACGTCATGGACGTGCCGACCGGGCTGCACCTCGTCGCGGGGCTCACGGGATTTGCCGACGCGGGCAGTGCCGTCGGACAGGTCAGCGAGTACCTACTCGACACGCTCGAGCACACCGTCGTTGCCCGCTTCGACAACGATGCGCTGCTCGACTATCGCGCCCGTCGACCCACCATCTACTTCGATCAGGACCACCTGAGCAACTACCGGCCGCCGAAGCTCGACCTGTATCTGGCGAAAGACGAACTTGGGCAACAGTTTCTTCTGCTGACCGGATACGAACCTGACTTTCAGTGGGAGGCGTTCACGAGCGCGGTGCTTGGTCTCATCGAGACGTTCCAGGTCTCGACGACCACGTGGATGAACTCGATTCCCATGCCGGTACCGCACACCCGGCCGATCGGGGTCACGGTGAGTGGCAACCGGAGCGAACTCATCGAGTCGATCTCGGTCTGGAAGCCGCGCACTCAGGTTCCGGCGACCGCTCTACATCTCGTCGAGTATCGACTGAAAGAACTCGGGCACCCCGTCGGCGGCGTTCGTGCTGCTCATCCCGCACTACCTCGCCGACACTGAGTATCCGCTCGCCGCAGTCGTGGCGTTGGAGAGCGTTAGCGCGGCAACCGGGCTGATCTTTCCCACCGACGGCTGCGCGAGGAAGGTCGGGAGTTTTTGGCCAAGATCGACGGTCAGGTCACGAACAATCCCGAGCTTGCGCGACTTGTCGGAACGCTCGAGGAGCGGCACGACAGCTACATGCAAGACAACCCGATGCGATCCCCGCTGACCGACATCGACGGCGAGCTCCCCACCGCCGACGAGATAGCCGCCGAGCTGCAAAACTTCTTGGCGGCTCGGCGCAATGGCGACGAGGATTCCGTCGCCGACTAGGCCGTTTAGCATGGGAGCGATGAACTCCCGCAGGTCGTGGCTGATGTTCGGCATCGCCGTCTCCGCGTACCTGGTCGCAGTGCTCCAGCGCAGCTCATTGGGGATCGCGGCGGTCGAGGCTACCGACCGCTTTGACATCACCGCGGCGGCGCTCTCGGCGATGGCGGTCGTTCAGATCGTGGTGTACGCGGCGCTCCAGATTCCTGTCGGAGTCATGTTGGATCGGGTCGGCCCGCGCTTTCTGCTCCTGCTCGGCGCGACGCTCATGACCGTCGGGCAGGTAGGACTTGCCGTCGCGCCGAGCCTCTCAGTAGCTCTGGTCGCACGGATGCTCGTCGGCGCCGGTGACGCAATGACCTTCATCTCGGCTATCCGCTTTCTGTCGGGATGGTTCGACGGTCGCACGCTGCCGATCGTCTCCCAGTTGCTGGGCACCGCCGGCCAACTCGGCCAAGTGCTCTCCGCACTTCCGCTTGCCCTCGCGCTGCACAGTTGGGGCTGGACTCCCACCTACGTGAGCGCGGCATCCTTGTCGGTTATCGCCGTGGTGCTCGTGGCCGCAGTTGCCCGGGATCCCGTGTCCACCGATGAACCGCCGGTACGACCGACCTGGACCAGCTCACTGCATCACCTTCGCGAGAGCCTGAAACGGCCGGGAACCCAGCTCGGATTCTGGGCCCACTTCGTGTCCGGTGGCTCTGTGACGATGTTCTCGTTGCTGTGGGGCTTCCCGTTTCTGTCGGTTGCGCTCGGGTACGGGCCCACGGGAGCCGCCGCGCTGCTGACCGTCTTGGTCGCGAGCGCCGCCGTCACGGGACCATTGCTCGGGATGCTGTCGGCGCGCTTTCCGTACCGGCGAAGCAACATCGTGTTGACCATCGTCGGCCTGCTCGGTGTCGTGTGGGGTGCCACCCTTGCGTGGCCGGGGCAGCCGCCACTCTGGCTGGTTCTGCTTCTGCTTGTCGTGATCGCGGTCTGCGGTCCGGGGTCGCTCATCGGTTTCGACTTTGCCCGAACCTTCAACCCCATGCGTTCGCTGGGCTCCGCGACCGGTGTCGTCAACGTGGGCGGCTTCACCGCCGGATTCGTGTTGATGGGAGTCGTCGGGCTGCTGCTCGACGCAATCGATCGAGGTCGTGGCGGTAGCGGCATCCCGACCGAGCTGTATTCGCTCGACTCGTTTCGCTGGGCGTTCCTTGCTCAGTACGCGGTGATCGGTGCCGGGGTTTTCTTCCTCCTGAGCGCGCGGCGTCGCACCCGCAACAGACTGCACGCCGACGAGGGAATAGAGGTGGGTCCGCTCTGGGTTGCGATAGTGCGGGCGTGGCGGCACCGGGGTGGCGACGCTGGTGAGCACCCCCCGCAATCCGTGCAATAATTGACGCAAGACCCGGTCTTGTTTCTGGGATTCGTTGTACCTCGCGGTACCTAGCGCCGTCGGCGCAACGAATCAGGACTTGACATGGGTCTTAGTACTGCCCAAAAACAGTACTGCCCCGATCGAAAGGCGTTCGAATGGCAACCCGAACCAAGGCCGCGACGGCACCGTCGCGAGGCAAGACCTCACCCGCGAAGGCGGCAGAGGCAAAGACTCCGGCCGCGAAGACCGCGACCTCCAAGGCGACGGCCACGAAGACGGCAGCGCCGAAGGCGCAGGCAAAGGCGCCAGCGAAGACGGCAGCAGCCAAGGCTCCCGCGAAGTCGCCGACGAAGACGGCAGCGAAGGCCGCCGCGACGACGACTGTCGACGCCGCTGCTGAGCCTCTCACTCGCGCCGAGAAGGCCGCGGCGACAAAGGCAGCGAAGGCCGCGGCCGCGGCCGACGGCAAGGCGACCCCGGCCAAGGCCAGTCGCAAGGCCAAGGGGTCGGCGTCTGACGGCGACGATGATGACGAACCCGCGATCGACACGGGCGCAATCTCGATCGTCCCCCCGGTCGCCGACGGCGATGACACCGATTCGGACGATGACGACGACGATGACGACGACAAGAAGTCGACGGGCAAAGACGAGGAGTTGCCCACCGGCGCACTCGTGCTGTCGCTCGTAGACGACGACGACGAGGTTCCGGTCTATTCCTCGGCGATCACCGGCGCCACCGCCGACCCGGTCAAGGACTACCTCAAGCAGATCGGTAAGGTCGCCCTGCTCAACGCGGCCGAAGAGGTCGAACTGGCGATGCGAATCGAGGCCGGTCTGTTCGCCGAAGACAAGCTCTCGCACATGACGCCCGCCGAAGCGAAATCCCAGTTGGGTCGCGAATTGCTCTGGGTAGCGAAAGACGGACAGCGCGCCAAGAGCCACCTGCTCGGAGCCAACCTTCGTCTCGTCGTGTCTCTTGCTAAGCGGTACACCGGACGGGGAATGCAGTTCCTCGACCTCATTCAGGAAGGAAACCTGGGTCTCATTCGTGCTGTCGAAAAGTTCGACTACACGAAGGGCTTCAAGTTCTCGACCTATGCCACGTGGTGGATTCGCCAGGCGATCACCCGTGCGATGGCCGATCAGGCCCGCACCATCCGCATCCCGGTGCACATGGTCGAAGTCATCAACAAGCTTGCTCGCGTTCAGCGCCAGATGCTTCAGGACCTCGGTCGCGAACCGACGCCGGAAGAACTGAGTCGCGAACTCGACATGACTCCCGAGAAGGTCATCGAGGTGCAGAAGTACGGCCGCGAGCCGATCTCGCTGCACACACCGCTGGGCGAGGACGGTGACAGCGAGTTCGGTGACCTCATCGAGGACACCGAGGCGGTCGTGCCCGCCGATGCCGTGGGATTCACGATGCTGCAGAAGCAGCTCGAGAGCCTGCTCGATTCGCTGTCGGAGCGCGAAGCCGGAGTTATCCGCATGCGCTTTGGCCTCGGCGACGGAATGCCGAAGACCCTCGACCAGATCGGTGACACGTTCGGGGTTACGCGCGAGCGCATCCGTCAGATCGAGTCCAAGACGATGGCCAAGTTGCGTCACCCGTCGCGGTCGCAGTCGCTGCGCGACTACCTCGAGTAACCCCGGATGCTGACCGCGCTGGCGATCCTCGCCGGTCGGCTCGCGAGGGCGCTTCTGCGCCTGCGGGGCGGCGGGTCGGCCGTGCCCGGACGGGTGCTGCTCGCGCTGTCACCGAGGTTCCTCGCGCGCGCGGTCGAAGACATGCCGCTCGGTGTCGTGTTCGTTTCGGGGTCAAACGGCAAGTCGACGACCACACACATGCTCGTGAGCGTCTTGCGCGCTCACGGACTCAGCGTGTTCACCAACCCGAGCGGAGCCAATCTGCCGCAGGGCATCGCGTCAGCGATGCTGGCGACGGTTCCGCTCGACGGTCGGCTGCGCGAGGATGTCGCGGTTCTCGAGGTCGACGAGGCCTTCGGGCCGCGCCTCGCCAAACAGCTCTCGCCGCACAGCGTGCTCCTGATCAACCTCCAGGTCGATCAGCTCAACCGGTTCCACGAGCCCATGAAGGTGCTCGGGATGCTCGAGCAGTTCGCGAGCGTAGCGACGAAGCACCTCGTGACCAACGCCGACGATCACAATCTCGCGTCGCTGGCGGCCCGGCTCTCCACTGGGCCCGCCAGACAGGGCACCTTTGCAGCAGCGCCGGAGTTGCTCGCCGCGGGTCCAGCGTGGCTGGCGAGGGGAGACAATCCCAGCCTCGCCGTCGCCGCGGCGCGAGTTGATGCCGACGTCACGGTCGAGTCCCTCGAGGGGCGCACCGCGGTGCTGTCCGTGCGCGACGACAGGATGACGGTTGCTCTGCCGTCGCGCGGGCTGCACGTCGCGGTGGATGCCGCGGCGGCGGTCGCCATGGCGGCCGCGCTACTCGGGGACCGGCTCGACGCGGCATCCGTCGCCACCGGTTTGCAGTCCATGGAGGCGGTCTACGGGCGTGGTGACGTCATCACCCACAACGGCGAACAGCTCGAGTTCATCACCATGAAGAATCCGCCGAGCCTCCAGGTCAACCTCGACTACCTCGACCCGCGGCCGGAACAGATATTCGTCGCCGTCGACGAGGGAACCCCCGACCCGTCGTGGATCTATGGGTCTGACCTGTCGCGCATCACGCACGTCGACGTTCTCACCGGCTCGAAGGCATGGCAATTGGCGACTCGTTTCGCCTACTCGGAGATTGAGGTGCGCCGCGTCGAGCCCGACTTGGCGCCCGCACTGGCCGCGTTCCTCGCGCTTGCCCGGCCCACGGTCGGAGTCAAGACGTTGATCGTCAACTACGAACAGATGATGCTCGTGCGTAAGCAGCTCGGTGCCCTCGAGATGGAGGGTCGCTCGTGATCGTCATCGTCGATCTCTACCCGAGGGAACTCAACATCAACGGGGATGTTGGCAACGTCATGGCGCTCGCTAAGCGCGCCGAGTGGCGGGGGATGCCTCTCACCGTCGTCAATCACGAGAGTGGTGCCGCGCTTCCCGACAGCGCACACCTCGTCCACATCGGCAGTGGACCGCTCGCTGCGCAGGACCTAGTGCGCCCCGATCTCGCGGTCAACGCGGCTGCCTTGCGTTTCTGGGCAAACGCCGACGTGCCTTTTCTCGCGATAGCCGGGGGATGGCAACTGCTCGGCGCTGCAACAACCGACCTCGCCGGCGTGACAAACGAAGGCGTCGGAATCTTCCCGACCTCGGCCCGACTCACAGAGAACCGGGTGGTTCGCGAAGTCTGGACGCCCGAGGTCGCTGGGTTTGAGAACCACGGTGCAGTGACGTCCGGCATGCCCGCCGGCCAGCCAGCCGTGTTCGAGTACGGCGCCAGCGTCGCCACGAACCTCCACGGGCCGTTCCTGCCCATGAACCCCAACTGGGCGGACCGACTGCTCGAACGGGCCGCAATCCTCGCGGGAGTCGAATGGGGGCAGCCCGACGGCAGGCTCGCCGTCGCCGACGAGTACGCGGCGCAGGCGCGCCTCGCGATTCGCAAGCGGCTGGGCCGCTAGAGCTCTCCGAGGTAGAAGCGCGGCAGACGCTCGCTGGCCCGCGCGACAATCTCGTCCCCGATAGTGCCCGCCCAGCGGGCCCACTCCTCGGCGGTAGCCTCGCCGCGGTCGCCCGGACCGAATACCGTCACCTCATCGCCCACGGTGATCGAGCTGTGTGCGACATCGATGGTCATGGTGTCGACGTCGATAGTCAGCACCCGGTGCCGTCGTTTGCGGATCGCAACCTCGGCCTCACCCAGCGCCGGCACCTGGATGCCGTCTGCGCTGCCGACCGAGATCGTCGCGACCCCGTCGATCACCGATGCAACGGGGGCTCGAACGGACATGACCTGCCGAAGCCCGAGGTCGCGTGCCGACTGGTCGTCGAATGGCGAAATTCCGTAGGCGGCTATGCCGAACCGCACCAGATCGAGGCGCGCCTCGGGCATGCGGATTCCCGCCGAGCTCGCGGCGAGGTGGCGCATCGGGGGATCGCAGCCCAGCGCGGCGGCGACGTCGATTGCGTCGTGGAAGCGGGCCAGAGCATCCGCGTCGTCTTCGGGGGAGGCGTCGGCGAGGTGCGACCACAGGGCGGCGATCGTCACACGTCCCGCGGACTGCTCCGCGAGAGCAGCGGTGACGAGCGCGGGCCAATCTTCGGGCCGCGCTCCATTGCGGTGCAGTCCGGTGTCGACCTTGAGATGCACTCGAGCCGGCTTACCGCGGAATGCGGCGGAGATGGCGTCGAGCTGCCAGACCGCCGAAATGCCCAGATCGATGTCTTGCTCAACGGCCTCGGCGAAGTCCGTATTGACGCCGTGCAGCCACGCGAACAGTGGCGCCGTGATTCCGGCGCGCCGCAGCGCGAGTGCCGCCGGAACCTCGAGCACGGCAAGCTCCTGCGCACCGGCGTCGAGCGCGGCACGGGCCAAGGGAACCAGGCCGTGCCCATAGGCGTTGGCTTTCACCGCGAGCATGGTGCGGGCGGGGGAGACCAGTTCGGCGAGCGTGGCGACGTTGTGCCTGAACGCGCTCAGATCGACCTCGATGCGGGCCCCGGTCATGCGTACACCCGCACGATGCGCGAGCCGAGGCCTGCGGTGAGGTCAAGAGCCGAGCGCTCGGAGTGTTCGGCCCAGTCGCGCGCGGTCGGTCCGCTCGCGCCGAACAGCACTGCTTCGTCCCCGACGGAGGGCGCGTCTGGCCCGCAGTCGACAACGAACTGATCCATGGCGACTCGGCCGACCAGAGGGTGCAGTCCGCCAGCCACGAGAACCTCGGCCCGATTGGATGCCAGACGAGGAACACCGTCGGCGTAGCCGAGGGCCACGAGGGCGAGAGTCGTGGCATCCGTCGTGTGATAGCTGTAGCCGTACGAGACGCCGACGCCCGCCTCGGCGGGCTTCACTGCGATGACCTCGCCAACCAGGGTCATCACGGGCGTCGTTGCCTCGGTGAGACCGTATGCGTCATCGGCGACAACGGTTCTGCGCGGAGCAACCGTCATGAGCGCCGACCTCTTGATGCCGAGCAGATTGGTCTGATTCGGCGACACTCGAACCGTGTTCACGCCGAGGTCGAGTGCAGTACGAACGATCTGCTGCGCTCCGTGGCCGAAGGCGTCGGCACGCGCGTCGAGCACGAACGAGTCGTCGACCTCGAGAAGGCTCCGCAGATTGCGCGCGAACGCGCCAAGATCGATCCTTGCTTCGCGCCGCACCCCTGCGGTCGAGCCGCTGGTCACGGTAGCGGTGAGGCTTCGCCTAGTCGGCGACGGACTCGAGGAGACGGGCCGACTCGTCGTGCCAGTTCAGCGCGGTCGGGAACAGCTTGTCTTTGAACTTCGAGCCGTGGTGGGCGCAGAACAGCAGGTCCCCGCTCGCGAGGGTGACGCGAATGTAGGCCTGAGCACCGCAGCTATCGCAACGATCCAAGCCGGAAAGGGTGTAGTCCAGCTCGTCGACGGCGGTGTTCTCGGTGGCGATCTGAGACATGAGCTTCTCCTTTACGGCTGACGGCTAAAAGTTCCGTTACCCAATACAAGCACGCGGTTGTGACAGGGATGCGTCATTTGCTGGGTATTTCGCTGAACGCGTACCGCGGTGGCTGACCGTAGGGTGGATTCATGACCAGCGCTGACTACTCGGCCCGCCATCTTTCTGTACTCGAGGGACTCGAGGCGGTACGTAAGCGCCCAGGAATGTACATCGGATCCACCGACTCCCGAGGGCTGATGCACTGCCTCTGGGAGATCATCGACAACTCGGTTGACGAGGCGCTCGGCGGGCACGGTTCCGAGATCGCTGTGGTGCTCCACGCCGACGAGAGCGTCGAGGTGCGCGACCGCGCCCGCGGCATCCCGGTCGACATCGAGCCGAAGACCGGGCTCTCTGGCGTCGAGGTCGTCTTCACCAAGCTTCACGCCGGAGGCAAGTTCGGGTCCGGTTCGTACGCGGCCTCAGGGGGACTTCACGGCGTTGGCGCTTCCGTTGTCAACGCGCTCTCGGAGCGACTTGATGTCGAGGTCGATCGCGACGGCAAGACCTGGGCGATGTCGTTCCACCGGGGCGAGCCGGGAATCTTCGCCGACACCGGCGAGCCCACGCCCGACGCCGCGTTCACGCCGTTCACGTCGGGCAGCGAATTGCGCGTCGTCGGCAAGGTTGCCAAGGGGGTCACGGGCACGCGCGTGCGCTACTGGGCCGACCGTCAGATCTTCACGCGAGGAACAACCTTCCAGACCGAGGAGTTGCTCGACCGCCTGCGCCAGACCGCGTTTCTTGTTCCCCAACTGACGCTCGACATCACCGACGAGCGATCGGCGGAGCCGGTGCGCGAGAGCTTCCACTTCGACGGCGGCATCGGCGAGTTCGTCGAGCATCTGGCGCCGGATGCCGCGATCACCGACGTCTGGCGACTGACCGGCTCCGGTACGTTCACCGAAACGGTTCCCGTGCTTCAGGAGAACGGACACATGACCCCCTCGGAGCTCACGAGGGACTGCCAAGTGGATGTCGCGCTGCGCTGGGGAACCGGATACGACACGGTGTTCAAGAGCTTCGTCAACATCATCGCGACGCCCAAGGGCGGAACCCATCAGGCGGGGTTCGAGCAGGGGATGCTCAAGTTCTTGCGTGCCGAGGTGGAGAAGAACGCGCGGCGACTCAAGGCAGGAACGGACAAGCTCGACAAGGAAGACATACTTGCCGGGCTCACCGCGGTGCTGACGGTTCGTCTGCCTGAGCCGCAGTTCGAGGGTCAGACCAAGGAGATTCTCGGCACGCCGGCGGTGCGGGCGATCGTGGCATCCGTCGTCGCCAAGTCGATGGCCGAGAAGTACGCGTCGAGCAAGCGGGACGACAAGGCTCAGTCGGCGCTCGTGCTCGACAAGGTTGTCGCGGAGATGAAGTCTCGCCTGTCGGCTCGCGCCCACAAGGAGACCCAGCGTCGCAAGAACGCTTTGGAGAGTTCGTCACTGCCGGCCAAGCTGGTCGATTGTCGATCCAATGACGTGGCCAACAGCGAGCTTTTTATCGTCGAGGGCGACTCGGCGCTCGGTACGGCGAAGCTGGGCCGCGACAGCGAGTACCAGGCGCTGCTGCCGATTCGGGGCAAGATCCTGAACGTGCAGAAGGCATCGGTGAGCGACATGCTCTCGAACACCGAGTGCGCCTCGATAATTCAGGTGATCGGGGCCGGGTCTGGGCGCAGCTTCGACCTCGAGTCCGCCCGCTATGGCAAGGTCATCATCATGGCCGACGCGGATGTCGATGGCGCCCACATCCGCACCCTCCTGTTGACGCTCTTCTTCCGCTACATGCCGCAGATGATTACCGACGGGCGGGTCTACGCCGCCGTGCCGCCGCTGCACCGCGTCGTCGTGATGAACCCAGGCTCGAAGCCCAACGACACGATCTACACCTACTCCGAGAACGAGCTCAACGGCGTTCTCGCCGGCCTGAAGAAGAGCGGCAAGAAATTTCAGGACCCGATTCAGCGCTACAAGGGCCTTGGCGAGATGGATGCCGATCAGCTCGCGTCGACAACGATGGACCGGGCGCATCGCACCCTGAGGAGGGTCAACGTCGGTGACGCCGAGCAGGCGGCATCCGTGTTCGAACTGCTCATGGGCAACGACGTCGCCCCGCGCAAGGAGTTCATCATCGCCGGACACGGTCTCGACCGGGATCGCATCGACGTCTAGGCGAGGTTTTCGCCGCTTCCCATTGTTACAAGTACACAAACTCGCGCCCGAAACATTGACATCGCGGGTAAATAGCAGTTCACTCGAGCTAGGGAAGTAAAGTTTACTAACATCGCACCGGAGGTCGACTTATGGCAATACGGAACATTCACAGGACAGTCGCGGCCGCGGCGGCAATCGGAGTCACGGTAGCTCTCGCCGTGACCGGCTGCGCGCCCGCATCGAGCTCAGACGTCGTCATTCGGATCGCCATGGGCGCGTCCGGCGACGCCGTCGACAGCAACTTTGACACCCTCAAGGCCCAGTACGAGGAGATGTACCCCGACCGCTCGGTCGAGATCATCGTTCAGGAGGACGACGTTTACCAGACGACGGGTCTCTCGACGCTGCTGTCGAGCAGGGAAGCACCCGACGCGTACTTCGAGTGGTCCGGCCCACGAATGCGCAACCACGTCGCTGACGGCGACGGCGCCGACCTCAGCGAGTACCTCGCCGGAGATGCCTTCGCGGGTCGCTACGACGACGGTGCCTTCACCGGAATGGACGTCGATGGTTCGGGTATCTACATGGTCCCGTGGACCGGTGACGTCACCGACATCGTCTGGTACAACAAGACGATCTTCGCGGACCTCGGTCTGGAGGTTCCCACCACGTGGGACGAGTTCATGGATGTCTGCGCCACGATCAAGGCGGCGGGCATTACCCCGATCGTCGAGGGCAACAAAGACCAGTGGACCGTCGGAAACTGGGCCTCGCACATCTCCTCGCGTGTCATCGGTGAAGACGTCTACGCCGAGACCATGAACGGCAACGCTCCGATGAACTCCCCGGAGATGGTCGACGCAATGAACAACCTCGCGGAGATCGCCAGCAAGGGCTACATCAACGACAGCGTCAACGCGTTGCCGGATGACGAGGCGAACACCCAGTTCTTCCTGGGCCGCGCGGCAATGATCGTGATCGGCAGCTGGCTCATGGCCGATGCCGCGACCGACGCCGAGGGTCTCGACTTCGACTACTTCAACACGCCAGCTCTGGATGGCGCCGGTGACCAAGCCAGCGTGCTCGGCATCTCGACCGGGTTCATGGTCAACGCCAAGTCGGAGCACATCGCGGAGACGATGGACTTCCTGGCCCTGGTGGCATCAGCAGAGGGAACCAAGCTGTGGGCAGAGGCCGGTCTCGCGCCGATGACGATCGACCCGTTCGCCGGTGTCGACGCGGATGAGCGCACGGTGTCACTCGCGACTCTCATGTCGACGGCACCGACCGTCGTGGCCCCGTCCGACAGCGGATACGACATCGAGGTGGCGGCAGCGTTCTACGACGCGGTAGCCAACATCATCGGTGGCGGCAACGTGCAGGACGCCCTCGACACCGCGCAGAAGCGGATCGACGAGATTCGCTAGCACTGTCGTGCGGGGGCCGCTTACCCGGCCCCCGCACGAGAACCTCTTCGAGAAGGGTCAACCGAAGTGAAACCGGACAGAGTCTGGACGCCGTATCTGCTCGTCGCGCCCGCGGTTCTTGTCTTTGCATTTGTCGTGTTGGTGCCCGCCCTTCTCAACACCGGACTGAGCTTCGTCGATTGGTCCGGCACCAACGAGATGGTCTTCGTTGGAATCGACAACTTCACCCGCGCGTTCCGTGACGACATCTACCTCACGGCGTACCGCAACACTTTCGGCTACATCGGCCTCACCCTGATTCTCGAGGTCGCGGTCGGCCTCATCATGGCCGGTGTCGTGACGATGCAGGGTCGCAAGACGGCCTTCTACCGAATCGCGTTCTTCGTACCAGTGATGCTGCCCATGGTCGTCATTGCCGTGCTGTGGTCGTTCGTCTACAGCGATGACATCGGGCTCATCAACACCGCCCTGCGGGGGCTCGGACTCGACGCTCTTGCGCTGGTCTGGCTCGGCAATCCCGCGACCGCACTCATCGCGATCAGCGTCGTTTCGGGTTGGATCTACGCCGGCTTCTACATGGCGATCTTCTATGCGGCGCTGCAGCGCATCCCGACCAACATCCTTGAGGCGGCGACGCTCGACGGAGCATCCCCGTGGCGCACCTTCTTCTCGGTGAAGGTGCCCATGATTCGTCCGATAATCGAAATCGCCGTCTTGCTTTGCGTGACAGGAGCGTTCCAGAGCTTCGACCTGTTCTACGTCATGACCAACGGCGGGCCCGACCATGCGACCGAGATCGTGACGACCTACCTCGTCGAGGTCGTGTTCCGTTTCAACAACCTGGGCTACGGCGCGGCGCTGGCGACGATCATGACGGTCGTCGTGCTCGCACTGGGGCTCATCTTCGCGCGGGTTCGCTCCAAGGTGGGAGGGGTGGACATTGAGTACTAACCAAGCGCGCGCCAACGTCCAGGCTCGGCGACGTGGGGTGACTCCGCGAGTGAGCTCGGTGATCTATCACACGGTTCTCACGGTCGTGTCGCTGTTCTTCGTGCTGCCCTTGGTGTGGATGATCGTGTCGTCATTCAAGACGAAGCGCGAGATCTTCGACAGCCCATTTGCGCTGCCCACGACACTCGATTTCTCGGTGTGGACGAGCGCTTGGGAGCGCGGGGATCTCGGTGTGTACGCCGTGAACAGCATCATCACGACGGTCGTCTCGGTCGGCGGCATCCTGATCTTTGGTCTGCTGGCCGCGTACGCCTTCAGCCGCCTGAAGTTTCGGTTCAGCAAGTGGCTGCTTCTGCCGTTCCTGCTGGGGCTGCTGCTTCCGGTGCAGAGCTACCTGACGGCACAGAGTCGCCTGCTCGACGCGTTCTACATTCTCGACACGCGCTGGGCGCTCATCCTGCCGTACATCGGTCTGGGGCTGTCGCTCGCCGTGTTCCTGCTCAAGGGCTACCTCGACTCGCTCCCTCGCGAACTTTTTGAAGCGGCGCGTATCGACGGTGCCGGGGACTTCCGGCTGCTCGCGCAGATCGTGTTGCCCCTCATGCGCCCGGGACTTGCGACGGTGGCCACGTTCTCGGTGTTGAGCGCCTGGAACGAGTTTCTGCTCGCCACCCTGTACATCCAGAGCGACGACCTGCGCACGATCCCGGTCGGCCTGCTCGCCTTCACCGGCAAGTACTCGACCGACTATCCGACCCTCTTCGCCGCGCTGTCGATCATCACCATTCCGATGGTCGGAATCTACGTAATCTTCCACAGGCAGGTCATCAACGGCATCACCGAGGGCTCGGTGCACTAGGTGGGATTGAGAAACTTTCCCATGGTCGTCGTAGTGCCGTCATGACCCAGAGTGGTAAAGCCGAGATGCTCGTAGAAACCGATCGCCCGGGTGTTCGCGGTTCCCACGCCGAGGTGCACCCCGCGGGTGCCGCGCGCCGTCAAGGTGTCGAGAAGCACGCCGATCATGGCACCGCCGAGCCGCAGGCCCTGCACCTCGGCAACCAGATCGATGTGCAGGTGCGCCGGGTAGTCGACGACGATCTCGGCGGGCGGCCTTCGACGGAGTGTGAATGATTCCGACGACCTCCTCGTCGAGCGAGTCTGCGGGCAAAGCTGGCCGAGCGGGTAGCGTTCGCGCAGTCGCGGCCACCAGTCGCGTTCGCACCGTTCCTCGAAAGCCCTCGTGTCGGGTGCGCACAGCACGTAGCCGCTGGCAGTGCCGTTGTTGTCGACGACCCAGGCGAGGTCGGGATGAAACTCGAGGTACGGGCCGACATACACCTCGCCCGAGAATCGTGGGCTCCTGAAACTGTCCGGTCGCGTCGCCACCGTCGGCGCCCGTACGCAGGCACACCTCGTAGAGCGCGTCACGGTCGCTCGGCTCGTACTGACGAATGTGCGGCATTGCGGCCCTTTCCCTGGTTGCTCTCAGCCTAGATACTCTCGAGGCATGGTTCGGTCCGAGTCGTGGGGTGGCGTCTCATGATTGTCAACATCGGGGTCGACGGCGGCCAGTCGCAGGTTCGACTGAGCGTCGCCGGGCGCGCGGGCCAGGCCACCAGCGACGGCGTCGCGCACAGCGACGGGGACTGCCGTCGGCCTGCTGGTGGAGGCGATCGCCGAGGCGTGGGCGCACCTCAGGCAGCCCGACGACACTGGTCGGCCGAATCGTGCTCGGGATCACCACGATGCCTGCAGACGAACCTACCCGCGAGAGGCTCGCGCTGGCCGTCTCCGCCGCGACGGGAGCCCGGGAGGTGTGGTTGGCCGGCGACGCGCTCACAGCACACCTCGGGGCGCTTCCCGCAGCACCACGGCGTGGTCATGGTCGTCGGCACCGGTATCGCGTGTCTGGCCATCGACGGGCCGAGCGGACGCGTGCGCCGGGTGGATGGCGACGGGTTCCTGCTCGGCGACGACGGGGCATCCTTCTGGATGGGGCGTCGAGGGCTCGCCGCGGCACTCTCCTCACGCGATGGACGCGGGGCGCGAGACGAGCCTCACCTCCGCCGCCGAGGAGCGGTTCGGCCCGGCGCATCAGCTCGCCGCGACCGTGCACTCTCTGGAGCGACCGGTCAACGCTGTCGCTCAGTTTGCCGCGGTGGTCCAAGAACACGCCGAGGCCGGCGACGACATCGCGACGGCAATCGTTCGGGATGCCGCGCACGAACTAGTGGCGACGTCGCTTGCCGCCGCGGGCATCTGTGCCGCGGGAACGGTGCCCCTGGTCGTGCTCGGCAGGGCGGCCGCCCCCGGCACGCCGCTGCGCAGCGAGGTCGAGCGGCTCGTCCACGACGAGGCCAGACTGGTTCTTGTGGATGCCGCCGGCGGCCCCCTCGATGGGGCGCTGCAGCTCGCCTCGGCCGACGCGCCGCACGTGTACGACCAGTTCATCAGCAAATGGAGCACACCATGAGCCCAACGACAGATCCGCTCGCCGACTACACGGCGCGGCTTATTGCCCAGCTCGAAGCGCTTTCGTCGCAGGCGGCCGTCATCGACGCCGCGGCCCAGGCGATCGCCGACACGATCGTCGCCGACGGGATGCTCCACGTGTTCGGCACCGGGCACTCGCATCTGCTGGCAGCCGAACTCTTCTACCGGGCCGGTGGTCTCGGCGCGGTCAACCCGATTCTGATCGAGGGCCTGCTGCTTCACGCCGGTGCCGAGCTGAGCACCTCCCTCGAGCGCACTCCCGGGCTCGGGTCGGTGATCTTCTCGCGGCTGAACGCCAGCCCGACCGACACCTTGCTGGTGATCTCGAACTCCGGGTCGAATGTCATCGCCCGAGAGCTGACCGTGCTCGCCACCGAATTGGGGATGGCGACAATCGCCCTCACCAGCGTGGCGCACGCCACCTCCGCGTCATCCAGAGGGTCATCGGCACCTCGAATCGACCAACTCGCCGGGTTCGTCATCGACAACGCAGGAGCGCCCGGCGATGCCGCGATCGAGGTGTCGGGTGTCGACCGGCCGATGGGTCCGACCTCGACGGTTATTGGCGCCGCGATCGTCAACGTGCTGGCGATGTCAGCGGCCCAGAAGGCGGCGGCAGCGGGAACTCAGCCGGCCGTGTTCACGAGCAGTAACGTTGCGGGCGGCGACGAGCAAAACCGCGAGACGCTCGCGCGCTATCGCCACCGCGCGCGGTCGCTGTGAGCGCGCCTTTCGCCGTCGGCGGCATCATCGAAGGATTCTACGGAGTCCCGTGGACGCACGCCCAACGCCTCGACATGATCGAATTCATCGGCGACCTGGGCATGAACACCTTCGTCTACGGACCGAAGGATGACGCCTACCTCCGGCGTGACTGGCGCGTCGAGTTTGGCGACGACGAACTGAGCCGCCTGGGTGAGCTCGTCGACGCGTGCCGACGCAGCGGTGTGACTTTCAGCTTCGCTCTCTCGCCGGGCCTCTCGATGCGATACTCCGATCCGGTGCGACTTCGAGTTGCTCGTCGCCAAGTACGCCCAAGTCGCTGGCCTCGGAGTGGCGCATTTCGCCCTGTTGCTTGACGACATCCCGTCAACGCTGCAGCATCCCGGAAGACCTCGCCGCGTTCGACTGCCTGGTCGACGCCCAGATCGCGCTCATCGGTCGCTTGAACTCCGCGCTGCCTGGTGCACTCGTGGTCGCACCAACCACCTACTGGGGCAGGGGAGACGAGCCCTACCTGTCGCGGCTCGGGCACGGTATCGATGTCGAGATCGACATATTCTTCACCGGTCGGGCGATCTGCTCGCCCGTTCTCGAGACCGTCGACGCCCAGCGGTTTGCGGAGGCGACGGGTCGACCGCCGCTGTACTGGGACAACTTTCCCGTCAACGACGTGGCCATGACGCACGAGCTGCACATCGGACCGTATCTGGGTCGGGATGGCTCGCTGGCCACGGCGTCGCGCGGCATCATCGCCAACGCCATGCCGTTTCCCGAGGCATCCAAGATTGCGTTCGTGGCGATCGCCCGCTTCTTGGCCGACCCGATGGGATACGACGCGGAGCGCGCCTGGGAACAGGGTATCGAGGCCGTAGCGGGCGACGACTTCGAGACGGTTCGCGAGTTCGCCGACGCGTTCCGCGGGTCTGCCTTATGCACGGACGATTCGCCGCGACTGGGCCAGCGACTCGAACGATTCTCCTTCGAATTCGCCTACGGCGACCGCGAAGGCTGCAATCGCCGATGTGGCGGAGGCGGCCGCGGAACTACTTGACATCGCGCAGCGGATGCGAACAATCGGCAATCGCGCTCTCGCGGCGGAAGTGGCGCCCTGGATCGATCAGTACGCTCGAGCCGCCCGAGCACTCGCGTTGTGTGCCGCCATAATGGCGAAGGGACCGGCAAGCGACGACGATCGCGAGTTGGTGATGACTGCCCTGACCGAGCTTCGAGCCCACCGACTTCGGGTGCACGGAGACCTGCTGGACATGTTCCTGTCGGACTTCGCGCGCGAGTTCGAGCGCTAGATGGTGACGCGTTCCGACAGTCGGTAGGACCGCGACGTCGACTCGAGCGCTCGCGCCATGCGCCACGGATCGTCGGCCGGGTAGCGCCAGTGCTGCTCGCCGCGCACCGCGCGCGAGAAGCGCTCGACCTGAGCGACATAGTGATTGGTTTCGGGAACGATCTCGATCCGGTCGTTGACCGCGAAGTCACCCTCACCCGGCCCGCACAAGAAAGCGTGGGGGACCGTAATGCGTCCGCGCTCCCCGATCACCTCGATCGTGTCGGTATCTGCCCCGGCCATGTCGACGTGGAACAGCAAGCTTGCTTCGGGAAACTCGACGAGCGCCGACGTCGCGAGGTCGATGTCGCCGTGCAGCTTCGACACAACCGATCGCGCGGTCACCGCCGTCGGCTCCGCCCCGAGCAACAGGCGAGCAGAGTGGATGGCGTAACCGCCGACGTCGTAGACCGCGCCGCTGCCGGGCATGCCTTGGAACCCCGAGTGATCGAGGTCTGCGCTGGCGTCGAACGAGAAGGTCGTGATGATGCTGCGGGGTGCACCAATTTCGCCCGAGGCAATGATGTCGATCATTCGATCGAATCGAGGATGATGGGCGTACATGTACGCCTCACCCAGATGGACTCCGGCGGCCGCGCAGGCGTCGATCATGGCGCGGGCATCCGACGACGTGACGGCCATGGGTTTCTCGCAGAGCACGTGTTTTCCGGCGGCTGCAGCCTTGAGCACCCAGTCGTGGTGAAGCCAGTTGGGCAGTGGGATGTACACCGCTTCGATCTCGGGGTCGGCGAGCAGCGCGTCGTAGCCGGCGATGCCGCGATCGGCGCCGTAGGTTGCGGCCGCGGCATCCGCTCGGTCTTGCGTGCGACTCGCGATGGCGACGATTCGGGCGTTTTCGGCTAGCGCGATGCCCGGCGCCGCCGCTTCGAGAATGCCTGCAGCGCCGAGGATGCCCCAGCGCACGGGCTCGCTCACCGTGCGACTCCCGTCCAGTCGAACAGGGTGCCCAGATACGTGGATCGATCGCGCTGCAGGCTCGCGTAAACCTCGGGGGCTGCGTCGGGGGTGACCCGGTGTGAGACCAAGTCGTCGACGTTCATTCGTCCTGTTCGGATCAGCAGGAAGAACAGCTCTGTCATCGCCTCGATTGTCCAGGGGTCGCGCAGAGTCGCGACAGGCGGGGCGGATGACGCGTGTACTCCAAGGATCGAGATGGAGTCGGCGACAATCCGTGGGCCCAGCGACTGAAGCCGCGGTGTGGGGCTGTCCCCGAGAAGAACGAGGCGTCCCAGGGGGCGCAGCAGAGTGGATGCCGGCGCGAGCACCGAGTGGTGACCGGTGACGTCGAAGACGACGTCGAGCATCCGCCCGCCGGTCAGGTCGGTGATTCGCTCGCGCGCCTCGGCCGCACCCGAGCGAATGATGTCGGTAGCGCCGTTGGCGCGCGCCAGTTCGAGTCGCTCGGCCGAGGTGTCGATTGCGACGATGCGCCCGGCACCGGCCACGCGCAGATACTGCACGACGAGTTGGCCGAGGAGTCCGAGACCGACTACGGCAACGGACTCGCCGAGTTGAAGTTCGGCCCGGCGCACCCCGAGCTGGGTGGTGCAGGCCAGCGACATCCAGGCCGCCTGATCGTCGGTGATGTCGTCGGGGATCGCAACGACATCGTCGGCGAGCACGGTAAAGCGCTGCGCGTGCGGAGTTTGGCTTGCGACTCGGTCGCCCGGCGCGAATCGGGTGACGCCCGACCCCACCGCCAACACCGTCGACGTCATCGAGTAACCGGGCGCGAAGGGAAACTCGACCCATTCTTGCCAGAAGGTTCCCTCGTCGAATTCGCCGGCGAGGCAGAAAGTCTCGGTTCCGGTGCTGAGCAGCGAGACTCGCGCCTCGCACAACAGCTCTCCCGCTGCGGGTTGGGACACCTCGGTGGAATCGATCGTGACGACATTCGGTGACGGGAAAATGATGTTGAGTGACTTCATCCGACTAGCCCGCAAGCTCCGACTCGATTGCGGCGAGCACGGCGACCACGTCGCGGCCGAAGCTCAGATCGCAGTCGTGCGACGTTGTTCCGCTGCCGATATTCGCCACGAGCTCCTCGAGCGCGAGACGCATTGCCGCTTGCTCATCGACGTCATCGACCGGCAACCACTGCCTGCCGGTCGCACCCCACATGAGCGTGGAGAATCCGTCCGCCGCCTCGGTCGCGAACAGCGTCATCGAGGTGGTGCTCGTCGTGCCGCTAGCGTGAGTGAAAGCCGCGTGCACCAAATCCTTCTCGCCGGCCGTCGCGGAGACGCTGACGATGGGACCAAGCGTTGCCAGCAGCACGGATATCGCGTGCGGGCCGAGGTCCCACAGAGCCCCCTTCTCGTGCCGCCACGGCGTATTGAACGGATTGTCATCCATCAGGGCAGAACCGAGCCACAGCCCCTGAGCGCCCGACCATGCGTCGGTCGCAGCGGTCGCCGAGATCGCCCGCATGCGCGGGTCGTACAGCAGGGTGAAGAAGACTGCGCTGCAAATGCCGGTCTCCGCTGCGGCGGCGACCAGTTCGTCGGCCGCGGCGAGAGTTACCGATATGGGCTTCTCGAGTAGCACGTGCTTGCCGGCCCGAATCGCTCGCAGGGCAATCTCGCTCTGCACGTGAGGCGGAACCGCGAAGCTCACGGCATCGACGGAATCGAGAAACTCGTCGACGTCGGAGTACGCGCTAGCGCCGAATTCGCCGGCTACGGGTCGCCGTCGCGGCGGGGTCGCGTCCCCACACCGAGGCCAAGCGCGCGCCAGCGGTGGCGGCAATCGATGGCGCGTGCGTCTCCCGCGCCCAGAATCCCGTACCGACCAAGTCCCCATCGAACGTCAGACACGTGCTGCTCCAAACTCTTGTCGAACCTTCTGAACTGCTGCGTCACGGCCCGGCCCGTGATCCGCGCCCCACATCGTCTCGATCCCGAGGATCGCGGCGCCGACGACGGGGACCCCGTCGAACAGCACGATGCGCCCCCGTGGCGCCGCGTGGGCTAGTTCGGTGCGAACCACGTCAAGGAGGGTGGGATGCGCGGATCCCAGAATCCCGCCGCCGAGCACGATATCGGTCTCGACGTCAACCAGCCCGAGTCGCCCCAGGCTCGTCGTCACCATGAGCACAATCTCGTCTGCCTGACGCCGCACCAGTGCCAGAGCAACCTCGTCGCCATGGGCGGCCGCGTCAAACAAGATCGGGATCAGTTCGTGGCTGCGCTCGCGATCGATGTCCCCGAGATGAATCGCCTCAGACACGGCCACGGCCGTCGGGCGACCAAAGTGTTGGGCCACACGCGTCGTGAGTTCGGTTGCGGGGCCGCGGCCGTCCTCGGCGCGAGAGGTCGACCAGAGAACCTCCTTCGCGAGGCTGACTCCACCACCCCAATCCCCGGTGATGCGCCCGAGCGCAGGAAATCGCACCTGTCGACCGTCTTCGGCGACGGCGATGCAGTTGATGCCAGCACCGCACACGACTGCGACGGCATTGGGGGAGTCTGCTCCGGCCCGCAGCAGAGCGACGGTGTCATTTTCCACGACCACGCACGGCGCCCAGTCGTGCTTCACCATGGCATCCCTGATCCGAGCTTCTTCGATCGGTAGGTCGGCGTTGGCGAGGTACGCCGCGACGTGATCGACTCGGGAGAGGTCTCCTAGCGCATCAAGGATCGCCGGTGCGATGGACTGCACTGCCGCCACGGGTCCAATCAAGTGGGGAACAAACGGACCCCCTCGCGTGCGGCGCAGCACCGTGCCGTCACCTCGTACTAGGGCGACGTCGGTCTTACTGTTGCCTCCGTCGACGGCGAGAATGATGGCATCGCTCGGCGTCACTGTGTCCACCCAAGCCAACCCGAATTTTCGGCAATGAGCCGGTCAGCGAGTGGCTCGGCACGCTCAAGTTGTCCGATGAGGGGATGCGCGAGCAGTGCTCGCACGACGCGGTCGCGTCCACCGTGTTTGGCGGCATCCAGCGCCAACTCTTCGTAGGCGGACGTGTGAGCGGTAAGCCCGGCGACGAGCGGCGGCACGGGTCCGACATCGAGCGCAGTGGGGCCCTCGGGGCCGACCAGTGCCGACACCTCGATTACGGCCTCGTCGGCGAGGAAGGGCAGGATTCCGCCGTTCCTGAGGTTGACCACCTGCCGCGACGGTTCAGCTTGACCGAGCAGCGCACCCAGCAGCGCGACGGCGGCCTCGGAATAGTAGGCACCCCCGCGTTGGGTCAGCTTCTCGGGTTTGGTGTCGAGGGCTGGATCGGCGTAAAGGTCAAGGAGCTCGCGCTCGATCACGGCTACGGCCGACGCGCGCGTGGGCGTGCCTCGACCTTCCCGCACCAGCAGGTCGTGCTGGTAGAAGAAGCGCAGGTAGTACGACGGGATGAGATTCTCGGAGCGCAGCAGGGTCACGGGCAACTCGATTTCCTCGGCGAGCTTGTCGCCGAATTCGTCGAGCAGGCGAGGGAGCACTGATTCGCCGGACACCGAGATGTCCGTCTCCCAGCTGAGGTGATTGAGACCTACGTGTGTGAGCTCGACGGCCGCTGGAGTGGCCTCGAGCAGCTCGGCGACGAACCGTTGCAGACCGATCGCGACGTTGCACAGTCCGATGGCCCGATGGTTGTCGTCCAGCAGCGCCCGCGTGACGATTCCGACCGGGTTGGTAAAGTTCACGATCCAGGCGCCGGGGTTGACGGTGCGTACTCGGTTCGCGATGTCGAGCACTACCGGTACCGTGCGCATCGCCTTGGCGAGCCCACCCGCTCCCGTGGTCTCTTGGCCAATGCACCCGCATTCGAGAGGCCATGTCTCATCTCGATGGCGCGCCGCCTGGCCGCCAACTCGCAGCTGGAGGAGCACGGCTGCAGCGCCCTCGGCCGCGCCCTCGAGCGACTGAGTCGTTGTGATTCGGCACTGGCTTCCCGCCCGCGCCAGAATGCGGCGGCAGAACGCGGCGACGATCTCGAGCCGTTCGCCGTCAGGGTCGATGAGGGCCAGTTCGGTAACGGGAAGATCCAGGCGCGCGAGGCCGTCGACAAACTCGGGAGTGTACGTTGAGGCCCCGCCGACGATCGCAATCTTCACGTGCTAAACACCGCTCTCCGAGTGTGATTGAGACTGACCAACAGGGCGCCTGCGGCTACCGGATCCTCGACGACGTCACCCAGTACGAATCGCGGAGTGCGAATGGCGATCTCATCGACGTGGTCGGAGATGAGGCGAAGCAGTTCGGGACCGCCAGCGTTGAGCACCGCCCCCGCAAGCACAATGACCGGAGGATCGATGAGGGCGATGATCGACGCCAACCCCGGGGCGTATCGGCCGGCGAGTTCCGCAAGAAAGTCTTGATCGTCTGACGCGATGGCGTTCGCGACGACATCCGGCGCTGTCGCGCCCCGAACGCCGTGTTCGGCACCCAGCGCGATAACTTGCGTGGCCCCGGCGAGATCGTCGAACCCGCCATGGTTTTCTCGAGCGGGGTTGCGAACGATGGGCACACCCGGAACGAGCATGAACGCGACCTCGCTTGCTCCGCCGCTGCTGCCTCGGTGGATTTGTCCACCGAGCATGAGGGCACCACCGATGCCCTCGTCGCTCCACAGCATGAAGAAGTCACTCTCCCCGCGCACGGCGCCGATGTGTTGTTCGGCCGTCGCCACGACGTTGACGTCGTTCTCGATGTACGTGGCTACTCCGGTGAGCTTTTCCAGAGACGTCACGAGACCGGGTTGCTGCCACTCGGGGAGATGCCCCGCGAAGCGAACCGCGTCGGCCGTGGGATCGTAGGAGCCAGGCAGGCTCACGACGATCGACGAGAGGTCGTTCATTTTCAGTCCAGCGGCGGCGAGCGCGGCGTGCAGGGTATCGATTGCCGTGCTCGGGCGCGGCTCACCGGGGTCGCGCATCTCGCCGAGGACTGTGCCACGGAGGTCGGCGACTTGCGCGTGGGCGCCTGCCGCCGTGACGTTGATCGCAGCAGCGAAACCGGCGCGCGGGTTGAGTTCGTACACCGCCGAGGCGCGCCCGCCTCTGTTGTGCTCCTCGACGCCGTTTTGAACAACGTGGCCACTGGCTTCGAGCCGGGAAAGCAGTTGCGAGGCAGTGGGCTTGGACACGCCGGTGAGGCGGCGCACATCGGCCCGGCTGAGCGTGCGATGCTCGAGGAGAAGTTCCAGAACAACACGGTCGTTGATCGACCGGAGCAGGCCCGGCGTCGCGGGAATAGGACTTTCGGAAGGCCGTACCATGGCTCCCCCAGCGTGGTTAGGAAACTTTACTATCTACGCAATCTACCACTGTCTCTGCGCCTGTCAATCGCCGAGCCCGCCTCAGCTGTGCTGTTGGGTTGTTGTTCACAGTCCATGTTTAGACTGCGCGGGTGACTGGACCGCTCGAGATCGACGTCACCGGCGGTGCGATCGCGGGCACGGTCCGGCGTGGACTGAGGATGTGGCGCGGCATCCCGTACGCGGCCGCCCCGGTTGGCCCGCTTCGTCTGCGACGCCCGGAACCCGTTCGAGCGTGGGCGGGGGTGCGCACGGCGCGTGCGTTCGGGCCGATAGCGCCTCAGGATCGCAATGGCCAGTTCCGGGTGCGTACGAACGCGGAAATGAGCGAGGACTGCCTCACGCTTAACGTCATCGCGCCGACCGACGCTACGGAGGGCTCGCCCGTAATGGTCTTCGTGCACGGCGGAGCGTACAGCGTCGGGTCGGCTCAGGAAGTTCGCAAACAGGGCGAAGGCCTCGTGCGCCGCGGTGGTGTGATCTTCGTCAACTTCAACTATCGGCTTGGCGCGCTGGGATACCTCGACTTCACGGAGCTGTCGACGCGAGCTCGGCGATTCGACAGCAATCTGGGGCTCCGCGATCAGGTCGCTGCCCTCGGCTGGGTCCACGACAACATCGCGCTCTTCGGCGGAGACCCGTCGCGGGTGACGATCTTTGGTGAGTCTGCCGGAGGCAACGCGGTGACGACGCTCATGGCCGTTCCTGCGGCGGCGGGCCTGTTCTGCGCCGCAATTGCGCAAAGCGCTTCGCCCAACGCGATCTACCCGGCCGAGGTGACGGCGAGATGGGCGCGCGAGTATGTCGAGCTGCTGAGTGAGACGGTAGACAACTCAAGCACCGAGAGCACCAGCGGTGAGGATGCCGCGGCTCTTCTCGCCCAGGCCAGCGCTGAGCAACTCGTCGCGGCCACGACCCGGATGCAATTGCTTACCCCGGACCGCGCCCCCGGCACGATTGCGCTCTCGCCGGTGATCGATGGGGACTTTCTGCCGGAGCGACCGCTCGACGCATTCAAAGCGGGCCGCGCGCACCGGGTGCCGCTGATCATCGGTACCAACGATCGGGAGGGGTCGCTATTCCGCGGGCGTCTCGACATCCTCGCGACGACACCGCCACGCATCAGGGCAATCTTTGCCAACACCCGCAAGCGTGCTCGCAAAGAACTGAAGGCGCAGTATCCCGGGTTACCGGCTCCGCGCCCTGCTGCCGACTTCGGGGGAGACTTCGCGTTCTGGTTCCCCTCAGTCAAGGTCGCCGAACGTCACGCGCGGTTCGCGCAAGTCTTCTTCTATCGATTCGACGTTGCGACTCGATTGCTGCGCTGGATGGGTCTCGACGCGACGCACGGTGTCGAGCTGTTCGCACTCTTCGACCGCATGGACGGGGTATTCGGTCGCGGGTTGGGCGTGGTTGGCGGGCGCGGCGCTCTCAAGCGTGCCGGATCGCGGATGCAACGTCACTGGTTGCTCTTCGCCTCGACCGGTAGTCCCGGTTCCGAGTGGCCGCGCTACACGCCGAAGCGCAGACGGACGCTCATCATCGATCGGATAGATCGGGTCGAGGAGGATCCGCGGGCAGACCGTAGACGGGCGTGGCAGAACTTCGTGCCGCACATCTAGTCGACCGGGTTAGAGCGATTCTCCGACTGACCCAATAACCGCGTCGAGCTGCGTGCCCGAGGCATCCCGCTTGGCGAGCGATTCAGGCAGTTGGCGTGCTGCCCCGTCCGACCCGACGGCGAGTGCCGGCGCTGGTCCGACCCAGGCGAGCCCGAGTACGTCCTCGCCCTTGAGGAAGCTGTGGGCGCGCACGCCGCCCGTCGCCCTACCCTTGCCGGGAAACTCGGTGAGGGCGGAGACCTTCGCGCGCCCGGGGTCCGCGCCGGCGATCGTTGAGGTAGATGTTGACACCGTCACGGCGACCGCGTCGGCGAGTGACCGAACAGCACCGAAGAAGATCACGCTGCCACCCGCACCGAGACCGATGCCCGCCATGCCGCCGGCGGAGTGGCCCTGCGGCCTGACCGCGGACGCTGCGAAGTGCAGCAGCTGGGCCTCGGCGGTTACGAACACGAGCTCGTCGCTGTCGCCGCCCTGGGCTGCACCGACAACTTCGTCGCCAGGCTTGAGCGCAATGATCTCGAAGTCGGGCTTGCTCGGCCACGCGCCGGGGGTCACTCGCTTGACGATGCCCTGACGGGTGCCCAGCGCAATTGGCTCGTCGGAGTCGAGGGCGACGATGGCGAGCACCCGCTCCCTGGCGCCGATCGCGAGGTACTCGGTGATCTTGGCGCCAGCGGCAAGTTGGATGGAGTTCGAAGGCACGCTGGGCAGGTCGACCGCGGTAAAGCGGATCAGGCGCCCCGTCGACGTTACTGCGCCGAGTTCGCTTCGACTCGTCGTGGTCACCCGAGACCTGATCGCGTCGTGTTTACTGCGGCGTCGGGTCGGACCCTGATTCAGCCCTTCGTCGCCCACATCGACGCGAATGGCGCGGCCGGTGGTCGAAAGCAATACCTGGCAGGGCGCATCCGCGATCTCCAAGACCGGCGCCGCACGTCGCGAAGCAGCGGTCGTCGCCACCGAAGGCCGTGCCTGAGTAAGCAGGGTGCGGCGCGGTGTACCGAAGCGCTCGGCCGCCGCGTCGAGTTCCTGCGAGACCAAGGCTCGAACGCGAGCAGGGTCGGCGAGGAGGGCTTCGAGAAACTCGATCTCGGCGCGAAGCTTGTCGGCCTCGGCCTCGAGCTCGATCCGACTGAACTTGGTCAGGCGTCGCAACCGTAACTCGAGAATGTACTCGGCCTGCACCTCACTGAGATCGAAGACATCGATCAGCCGAACTCTGGCCTGTTCGCTGTCATCGCTGCGGCGAATAACCTGAATCACTTCGTCGATGTCCAGAATCGCGATGAGCAAGCCTTCGACGAGGTGCAGACGTTCCTTGCGCCGCGCGAGGCGGAAGGCGCTGCGGCGACGCACCACCGAGAGCCGGTGGTCGAGGTAGACCTGCAGCAGTTCCTTGAGCCCCAGCGTGCGCGGTCCGCCGCCCACGAGAGCGACATTGTTGATCGAGAAGCTGTCCTCCAGCGGGGTGAGTCGGTAGAGCTGCTCTAGCACGGCATCCGGGCTGAAGCCGGTCTTGATGCCGATGACTAGGCGCATGCCGTGCTTGCGGTCGGTGAGATCGGTGACATCCGATATGCCGTTGATGCGTTTGGCATTGACGCCGTCTTTGATCTTCTCGATCACGCGTTCCGTGCCGACGAGATAGGGAAGCTCAGTAACGATGAGCCCGGTCTTGCGGGCGGTGAGCGCCTCGACGCTCACCTTCGCGCGGGTTTTGAACGCGCCGCGGCCGTTCGCGTACGCGTCTCTGATGCCATCGAGGCCGATTATCGTTCCGCCGGTAGGCAGGTCGGGCCCTGGCACGAATTCCATGAGCTCCTCGAGGGAAGCGTCTGGCTTGTCGAGAAGGAACCGTGCCGCAGCGACAACCTCGATCAGATTGTGCGGCGCCATGTTCGTCGCCATTCCGACGGCAATTCCGCTGGCTCCGTTGACGAGCAGGTTGGGGAACGCGGCGGGGAGAACCGACGGTTGCATGAGCGAGTTGTCATAGTTGGGAACGAAGTCGACGACGTCTTCGTCGAGATCGTCGGTCATTGCCAGCGCAGTCGCGTGCAGCCTGGCCTCCGTGTAGCGGGGAGCCGCTGGCCCGTCGTCGAGCGAGCCGAAGTTGCCGTGCCCGTCGATGAGCGGCACGCGAAGCACGAAATCCTGGGTCAGCCTCACCATCGCGTCGTAGATCGACGCGTCGCCGTGCGGGTGTAGCTTGCCCATCACGTCGCCAACGACCCGGGAGCTCTTCACGTGGCCGCGGTCGGGCCGAAGGCCCATCTCGGTCATTTGATAAAGGATTCGGCGCTGCACGGGCTTGAGGCCGTCCCGGGCATCGGGGAGGGCGCGCGAATAGATCACCGAGTACGCGTACTCGAGGAACGAACCCTGCATCTCTGCGGATACGTCCACGTCTTCGATGCGTTCGCCTGAGGGCAAGGTGGGGAGGGGATTTTCTGGGGTAGCCATAGGATTGCCCCCATGTTACCGGCGGCGAAACCCGCGGGACTCAGCCTTGCCGATGTCCTGCAAAGTTCTCTTCAGTCGCTCGCCGCGCGCGACAACAGACTCGGGCTTGCTGGGGTTGATCGGGCGATTGTCGTGCTGGTTGATGGCCTCGGCGCTGACGCGCTCAAGGCGCGGGCCGGCCACGCACGAACGCTTGCCGGGGCACTCACCTCGAAGAACGTGATCGAGTCCGGATTCCCGACCACGACGGCCGCCGCTCTGGCGAGCCTGACCACGGGCACGCTGCCGGGCCAACACGGGCTGGTTGGCTACAGCGTTCTCGACGCCACGAACGACCGGGTCATCAATCAACTGACCGGCTGGGACGTTGACCTCGACCCCCAGACCTGGCAACTCGAGCGCACGGTGTTTGAGCGCGCCAACGATGAGGGTTTCGCCGCCGTCGCCGTCGGTCCCGAACGGTATCGCGACTCCGGGTTCAGCGCGGCGGTGTTAAGGGGCGCGCGCTACGTCGGTGCGTCATCAATAGGCGAGCGGATGTCGCGCGCTCGCGACCTCGTGGCCGACCCCGATGGTGCCGCGCTCGTCTACGTCTACGTCCCGGAGCTCGACATGGCGGCGCACGCTCACGGCTGGCAGTCGCGCGAGTGGACGGACGCCCTCGAGCTGACCGACGCAGCCCTGCGCTCCCTCGCGGCCGCACTCGGCCCTCGGCAGGGGCTGCTCGTCACTGCCGACCACGGGATAATTGACGTCGAGTCACGCTCGCACGTGCTGTTTGACAGGGACCCCGCCCTCGTAGACGGGGTGCGGTTCGTTGCGGGCGAACCTCGCTGCCTCCAGCTTCACTTCGAACCCGACCTGTCTGCGGCGGGACGCGATGCGCTCGTTGAGCGCTGGCGGGCATCCGAGTCCGACCGAGCCTGGGTCGCCACTCGTGACGAGTTCGTGCTGTCGGGATGGTTGGGGCAGGTGCGCCCCGCGGTTTCGCCCCGAATCGGAGACCTCATCGTCGCCGCTCGAAAGTCGATCGCGTACTACGACACTCGCGCCGCCAACCCGCACGCGCGCGCGATGATCGGCCAACACGGGTCGGCTACTCAACCGGAACTCCGAGTGCCGCTTCTGCGGTTCGGCGCGTTCGCGCCGTAGAAAACTCGGTGCGACTACGCCAGATCGTCCGGGCGCGCGCCAAACACAATCTCGTCCCAGCTGGGCATAGCTGCTCGGCCGCGCTTTTTGGTCGTTGGTTGTGGCGCGGTCTGACGCGCACCCGGCTCGTCGTCGGCTTCGGGGGAGATGTCAACAAGTCGAATCGAGCCGGTCGAAGGATGCGACGACCTGGCATCCTCGTCGCTGAACGACGCAGCTTCTCGTTCGCCGCGGCGACGACGCAGAGCATCCAGCAGGTCTGCGGTCTGGTTGGCGTGCACCGGTTCGTCGTCGACAACGACCTGCGTTGCGGCGACCGGTGCCGGAGCATCCTCGATCGAGCCGGACTCGCCACGCACGAACGCTCCGCTGTCGAAACGCGACGAATCCACTGGGGACTCCGCGGCGACGGCACGCAGTCGCGGCATGAGAACTCCTGCGGCTTCGCCCTGCTGAGAGAGGGTAATCGCCTCGCTGTTGAGTGGGCTCAGCGTGTGCTTCTTGGGGTCGAACTGCCACCGAGCGTCGTGATCGATCTGGTTGGCGGTGAACGAGAGCTTGACGATCCAGCCGGTCGCCGCATCTTTCCAGCTCGCCCACCGCTCATTGTTTCCGCCGAGATCGTGCAGTCGTTCGCGAATGGCTGTACCGAATGACTTTCCTTGGCGAAGCGGATCGGTGTCGGCCGCGGTGTGTACCGCGATCCCGAGTGCCGACGTGACCACGAACTCGCGCTCGGCGATTACGGGGCCTTCGAACCGCTGGATGTAGTCGAGGGGCGCTCCGGTGATGGATGCCACGTCTTGAGCCGACATTCCCGAACGAATGTGGGCCTGGATGTCTTTCGGTGCGAGCTTGCGGCCTTCCCCCGTTTCGGGTGCACTGTGGCGCACCTTCGACTGGAGCGCCTCATCGATGGGGAGACGAAAGCGAGTGCCGTCGTCGGAGGCCACCACGAGTGCGCCGTCCTCGACTCCAATTACCTGCAGGTCCTGCATGCTGACTGCCCTCCAGCCGTCACGAATGGGTCAAGGTTCGCACGGGAGACCCGCGAAACACGGGAATAGAACTGGCGTGCCGCAAGTTGACAGTGGCGCAGAGAAACGACGCGCACTCAGTGGTTTGCTATTCCCTCGGGTTTGATGCACACTGTCCCCGCCGATTTCGGTAAGCACGACGGCGCAGCTAGAGCAAACAGAAGTGGATGGGCATGGCAACCGATTACGACGCACCACGAAAGACCGACGACGACTCCGAGTCGATCGAGGCCCTGAAGGAGCGCGTTCCGGACAAGACGTCGGGCTCTATTGATGCCGATGACGCCGACAACCCCGGCAGTTTCGAACTGGCCGGCGCGGACCTTTCCGACCTCGACCTCGATGTCGTGGTGCTCCCGGCTCAGGCCGACGAATTCACCTGTGTGAGCTGCTTCTTGGTCAAGCACCGCTCGCAAATCGACCACCAGACCAAGCTCGGCCCTATCTGCCTGGAGTGCGCTGCTTAACCTCGTCGAGCGCGGCGATGACGGCGGCCGGGCGGCGAGTTGATACCAACCAGTACGGTGTCGGGTCGTTCGGGTCGGTGAGCGAGATTCGAACGACTGGGTCGATCCAACCGCGGATGAGCAGCCACGCGCGTGCGTCTAGCTTCTGACCGCGCTCGAGCCGAGCGTCTTCGCCGTGATGTGCGGTGGCAGAGCCCACCAGGGTAAGCGGAACGCGCGCACGCCCGGCGATGAACTGGGTTGCTGTCACCTCGATCACGGGAGCGGCGGAGATGAGCAGCCCCACGCACCCCGCGTACAGGGCGATCGCAACGACTATGCCGACGGTCTGATTGATCGGGAGAAAGACCAACAGACTGGCGGGGATCACTAGGGCCGTGCCAATAAACAGCCAGGGGGCGGGCCACAGCTTCTCGCGATAAGTCGACATAGCCCTATTCGATCATCCTTTCTGGGTGTTCAGTGTTCTGCACTACCCTCATCACGTGGCTGACAACGTCGAGGTGCTGATTTCGTCTACATCTGTACCCGGATACGCCCACCCGGGCGATGCCGGAGCCGACCTCATGGCGGCCGAGGCAGCCACGCTGGCGCCGGGCACCCGTGCAACCGTGGGCACGGGCGTGTCAATCGCCCTGCCCGACGGGTATGTCGGGTTTGTCGTGCCGCGCAGCGGGCTCGCAGCCAAGCATGGCGTCACGATCGTGAACAGCCCGGGAACAGTGGATGCCGGCTACCGCGGCGAGATTCGGGTGACGATCCTCAACACCGATGTGGAGCATCCCTTCGAGATTCAGGTGGGTGACCGAATCGCGCAACTCATTGTGATGCCGGTCTCCCGCGCGACCTTCATCCCGGTGCAGACGCTACCGGGGAGCCACCGGGGTGCGGCGGGCTTCGGCTCGACCGGCGTCGGGGTGCGTGCCGATGAGAACCAAGGAGCAACGTCGTGAACGACTTTATTGAGCAGGAACCGGCCGAAGAGCCCAAGTCGGCGCCGGCCGATCGGCATGTCACTGGCCCGCTCGACGAGAGTGAGGCGAACGCCGTTCGTCCCTACGTGGACCTTGGTGGAGTGAAAATTCTGCCCAGAACGGATCTCGCGCTGCGCCTCGAGGTCGAGGAAGGCAGCAAGCGAGTTGTCGCCGTCGGCTTGGACTATGCCGGCTCATCCCTGCAGGTTCAGCCCTTCGCCGCGCCGAGGACCAGCGGGCTGTGGCACGAGATTCGGCAGCAGATCGTCGATCAGATCAACAAGCAGGGCGGCAGAATCACTCAGCGTGACGGCGTGTTCGGTCCCGAACTGCTTGCCGAGATTCCGGTAGCGGGCGGCGAGCCTCGTCTGGCTCGATTCATCGGGGTCGATGGACCTCGATGGTTCTTGCGCGGGGTGATTTCGGGTCAGGGCGTTTCGGATCCCGAGGCAGCGGCGAAGATCGAGGACATCTACCGTTCGATCGTGGTGGTACGCGGCACAACTCCGATGCCGCCCCGTGACCTCATCGCCCTGCACATGCCTGCCACGGGCCAGCAGGCATGACCGACGACACCCCACCCGAGGATGACCGCACCGATCTGCGGGCGGCGTTTGCCGCAGCCGCTCGAAAGTCTGGTTTAGGAAAAGTAGAGCCGGGGGAGGCGCCAACCGGATCGGCGCTGCTCGGCGCCATGGGCGGAATTCGCGGGCTCGTCGAATCGATTTTGCCCGGACTGGGTTTTCTCGTCGTGTACACGATCACCCAGCAGCTGGTTCCGTCTGTGCTGTTCCCCCTCGGGCTCGCGGTGCTGTTCGTCATCGCGCGCGTGGTCATGCGTCAGCCATGGACGTCGGCGGTCGCTGGAGTCGTCGGGATCGGCCTGTCGGCGGGTCTCGCCCTCATCACCGGGCGGGCCGAGGACAACTTCATTTTCGGTTTCATGATCAACGCGGTGTTCCTGGTTGGCCTCGGAGTTAGTCTGGCCGCGCGCTGGCCACTCATCGGAGTAATCGCGTCTCTCATCACCGGCGAAGGATCGGCCTGGCGCTCTGACCGAGCCAAGGTCAGGGTCGCCGTCATCGCAACCATTTTGTGGTGCGGGCTGTTTGCAGTGCGGCTCGGCGTCGAGCTGCCCCTGTACTTCGCCGGCAACACGGCCGCGTTAGCGACGCTCAAGCTGATCTTGGGTGTGCCCCTGTATGCGGCTCTGCTCTGGGTGACTTGGCTACTCGTGCGAACCGCGTATGCGCGGCCTCAGCCCTAGCGAGGTAGCCGAGCGCATCGCTCGGGGCCAGACGAACGCGACGAAGCAGACGACGTCGCGGCCGCTGTGGCACATCATTCGCGACAACGTGTTCACGCTGTTCAATGCGATCTTGACGGTGTGTTTCATCGCCATCCTGCTTTTCGGCGATCTGCGCGACGGGTTGTTCTACGGCATCGTCGTTGCGAACTCCCTGATCGGAATCGTGCAGGAGGTTCGGGCGAAGCTTGCGCTGGATCGACTGGCACTGCTCGCGTCGCCGATCGTTGCCGTGCGGCGTGGTGACGAGACGGTCACGATGGATCCCGCACACGTCGTGCTCGATGACATCGTGGTGCTTCGCGCTGGCGACCAAATTGTCGCGGATGCCACCGTGCTCGATTCGGTCGACCTCACGATCAACGAGTCCCTGCTGACGGGTGAGTCGGAGCCCATCGCGAAGCACGCGGACGACACCGTGCTCTCCGGAGCGCTGGTCGCGAGCGGAACCGGACACGTGCGGGTCACCGCCGTGGGCTCCGACTCCTACGCCAACAAGCTGACGGCGCAAATCCGGCGCCACTCGCTCGCGCACTCCGAACTGCGGGCGGCGACCAACCGCATCCTCGTCTACATCTCGTGGGTCCTCGGTCCCATCGTCCTTGTCGTCATTGGCAGTCGGATGCTCACCTACGGCAACGGTTTCAACCTCGCCGCCCTGGACGAGGGGCGCTGGCGCATTGCGCTTCTCGATGTGGTCGCGAGTGTCGTCGGGATGATCCCTGAGGGGCTAGTGCTCCTGATCAGCCTCGCGTTCGGTGTCGCTGCGATTCGCCTGGCGCGTCAGCGGGTGCTCGTTCAGGAGCTTGCCGCCGTCGAGATCCTGGCGCGAGTAGACGTTCTGTGTCTCGATAAGACCGGAACCCTCACGACCGGTGACGTGTCCTATCGAACCTATGAGCTGTTCTCGGCGGACCCGCACCTCGACTCGGCACTCGCGCTGTTCGCCCACGACGATGCGGCCAACGCCACCGCTCGCTCTCTCGGTGCGCACTTTGCGCCCACGGCGGCGACCGTCGTGCGCCGCATCCCGTTCTCGAGCGCTCGTGCGTTCAGCGCGGTCGAACTCGAACAGGACGGGGTCGCGTCAAGCTGGCTGCTGGGCGCACCCGAACACCTCCTCGTCGGAGCGAACCAGGAGTCGGCGGCAGTGCACGCCGCTGCGGGAACGCGAACACTCGCGCTTGTGCGGCTGGATGGCGAGCTGCCGAGCTCAGAAGACATCGTGCTCGACGACCTAGTACTCCATCCCACCGCACTGCTGTTGTTCGGGGAGACCATCCGCTCCGACGCGGCCGTCACGATGAAGTACTTCGCCGAGCAGTCGGTGCGTTGCGTGATTATCTCGGGAGACAACCCGACGACGGTCGCCGCCCTCGCGCGCGGGCTTGGCGTGGGGGACAGCTCGGTGGATGCCCGCACCCTCACCGATGACGACCAGTTGCGGGCTGCTCTGGCCGAGCACAGCATCTTCGGGAGGGTCACTCCCGATCAAAAGCGAGCGATCGTGCGCGTTCTTCAGGAGGACGGACGAACGGTTGCCATGACCGGCGACGGGGTAAACGATGCCATGGCGATCAAGGATGCGGACCTCGGTATCGCGATGGGGTCGGGCACCGCGGCATCCAAGGCGGTGGCGCGGGTCGTGCTGCTTGACGACGAGTTCGGGCGGCTACCGAACGTGTTGCTCTATGGTCGGCAGGTCATCGCGAATGTCGAACGGGTCGCGAACCTGTTCCTCGCCAAGACGACCTACGGCATCCTGTTCGCCATCGTGTTCGCCGCGTTGCTGTGGGAGTTTCCGTTCCTGCCGCGACAGCTCACCCTCGTCTCGACCCTCACGATAGGCATTCCGGCGTTCTTCCTCGCCCTGGCACCAAATCGCCGAATCTACCACCCGGGGATTCTGGGCCGTCTGCTGCGCTACGCGGCACCCACCGGCGTAATCGCGGCCATCGTGACGTTCACGACGAACGCGATCGTGCGGCAACTGGTGTCGCAGGACGAGGCGCGGTCGATCACGACACTCGCACTCTGGATCGTTGCGTTCTGGATTCTCAACGTGCTGTCCCGCCCACTCGATCGCTGGCGTGCGGTGCTGCTTGGCTGCATGCTCACGATCTTCGTTCTCGCGAACACCGTGCCGTTCGGACGCGACTTTTTCGCCATGCATCTTGAGCCGACACCGGTGCTCGCAATCGGCATCGTGGCTGGGTGCATCGGGGCGACCGCGATCGAGGCGATGTACCGAATCGCTCGCAGCCGAGGACTGATCTACGACCGCGAATAGTGCTAGATTTATCTTGATATCAAGATAGTTTGGCGATCGGGGTCTCCGGCATCCGTGCAAGGATTGACACCAAGGCCAGCAAGGGAGACGACAATGTCATCAGTGGATAGTTTCGGTTCAAAGGCCACCCTCCAGGTGGGATCGACCGACTACGAAGTGTTCCGGATCGACACTGTTCCCGGCCACGAGAAGCTTCCGTTCAGCCTCAAGGTGCTGCTCGAGAACCTGCTGCGCACCGAAGACGGCGCCAACGTCACCAAGAGTCAGATCGAGGCCCTCGGTGCCTGGGACCCCGCCGCAGAGCCGAACACCGAGATTCAGTTCACTCCGGCCCGCGTCATCATGCAGGACTTCACCGGCGTTCCGTGCATCGTCGACCTCGCGACAATGCGCGAGGCAATGAGCGCGCTCGGTGGCGACCCCACTAAAATCAACCCCCTCGCGCCGGCCGAACTCGTTATCGACCACTCGGTCATTGCCGACCTGTTTGGCAGCGAGAATGCCCTCGAGCGCAACGTCGAGATCGAGTACGAGCGCAACGGCGAGCGCTACCAGTTCCTGCGCTGGGGCCAGACCGCCTTTGACGACTTCAAGGTCGTGCCGCCCGGCACCGGCATCGTGCATCAGGTCAACATCGAATACCTGGCTCGGGTCACCTATACGCGCACCGTCGACGGCGCCCTCCGCGCGTATCCGGACACCTGCGTCGGTACCGACTCGCACACCACGATGGTCAACGGCCTCGGCGTGTTGGGATGGGGCGTCGGTGGCATCGAGGCGGAAGCGGCAATGCTGGGGCAACCCGTATCGATGCTCATCCCGAAGGTCGTCGGATTCAAGCTCACCGGAGCCATCCCGGCCGGTGTCACGGCCACCGATGTGGTGCTCACGATCACTCAGATGCTGCGCAAGCACGGCGCTGTCGGCAAGTTCGTCGAATTCTACGGGGCGGGTGTCGCACAGGTTCCCCTGGCGAACCGCGCCACTATCGGAAACATGAGCCCCGAGTTCGGTTCGACGGCGGCGATGTTCCCCATCGACGACGTCACACTCGACTACCTGCGACTCACCGGCCGCAGCGACGAGCAGGTCGCCCTCGTCGAGGCCTACTCGAAGGCGCAGAAGCTCTGGCACGACCCGGAGGTGGAGCCGGTGTTCAGCGAGTACCTCGAGCTCGACCTCGCGACGGTCGTCCCGTCAATCGCGGGTCCGAAGCGTCCGCAAGACCGTGTTGAGTTGAGTAACGCCAAGCACCAGTTCGAGATCGACCTCAACGACTACGCAAATCAGGACCTCTCCAAGGTGGATGCCGCGATCGAGGGGTCGTTCCCGGCATCCGACCCGATCGGGCTCACCCCGCAAGACGAGGAGTCCGCGCACGAGCTGTCGCACAGCCACGTGAGCCACGCCCCGTTGACGCTTTCGAAGCCGGTTCCGGTCGAGCTGAAGGACGGCACGAAGTACACCCTCGATCACGGAGCCGTCGCGGTCGCCGCGATCACCTCGTGCACCAACACGTCAAACCCGTCGGTGATGTTGGCCGCGGGTCTGCTCGCGCGCAACGCGGTGAAGAAGGGCCTCACGTCGAAGCCGTGGGTGAAGACCACGCTCGCTCCCGGATCCAAGGTCGTCACCGACTACTACGCCAAGGCCGGCCTGACCAGCGATCTTGAGGCGCTAGGTTTCTACACCGTCGGCTACGGCTGCACGGTCTGCATCGGCAACACCGGCCCGCTGATCGACGAGGTCACCGCCGCGGTAAACGACAACGATCTCGCCGTCACCGCTGTGCTCTCGGGAAACCGCAACTTCGAGGGCCGCATCAGCCCAGACGTGAAGATGAACTACCTCGCGAGCCCACCGCTGGTCATCGCCTACGCCCTCGCCGGGTCGATGAACTTCGACTTCGACAAGGACGCGCTCGGCATCGGTAGCGATGGCACCGAGGTGTTCCTCAAGGACATCTGGCCCGATTCGGCCGAGGTTCAGCGCACCATCGACTCGTCAATCGACACCGCGATGTTCACTAAGGAGTACGGCGAGGTCTTCGATGGCGACGAGCGCTGGCGTTCGCTGCCGACGCCCGACAGCGAAGTGTTCGAGTGGGATGAGACATCCACGTACGTGCGCAAGCCCCCGTACTTCGATGGGATGACCATCGAGACATCGCCAGTAACCGACATCTCGGGCGCGCGCGTGCTCGCGAAGCTCGGCGACTCGGTGACGACCGACCACATTAGCCCGGCCGGTTCGATCAAGGCGGAGAGCCCGGCGGGCAAGTACCTCGAATCGCACGGGGTTGACCGCAAGGACTTCAACTCCTACGGCTCGCGACGCGGCAATCACGAGGTCATGATCCGCGGAACCTTCGCGAACATTCGGCTGCGTAACCAGCTGCTCGACGGCGTGGAGGGCGGATTCACTCGCGACTTCACTCAGGCGGATGCCCCGCAGGCGTACATCTACGACGCCAGCACCAACTACCAGGCCGCTGGCACGCCGCTCGTGATCTTCGCGGGAAAGGAGTACGGTTCGGGGTCGAGCCGTGACTGGGCGGCAAAAGGCACCTCGCTGCTCGGCGTAAAGGCTGTCATCGCCGAGACGTTCGAGCGCATTCACCGCTCGAACCTGATCGGCATGGGTGTCATCCCGCTGCAGTTCCCGGCGGGCAGCACCGCCGAGGCCCTCGGACTCGACGGCACCGAGCAGGTCTCGATCTCCGGCATCACCGCGCTTAACGACGGCGCGACGCCGAAGACGGTGCACGTGACCGCGACCCCAACCGAGCATTCGGCGCCGGGCAAGGCGACCGTCGAATTCGACGCCGTCGTGCGTATTGATACGCCCGGTGAAGCCGACTACTACCGCAACGGCGGCATCCTGCAGTATGTATTGAGGTCTCTCGTTTAGGCTGACGATATGAGTCTGCTCGAGTCAATCCACGGCCCGCGCGATCTCGATGCGCTGACCCCTGGGCAGCTCGTGGAGCTTGCCGCAGAGATCCGCGAGTTCTTGGTGCGCGAGGTCTCCAAGACCGGGGGACACCTCGGGCCTAACCTTGGCGTCGTCGAGCTGACGATCGCGATGCACAAGGTGTTTGACTCACCCAACGACGCAATCATCTTCGACACCGGTCACCAGAGCTACGTGCACAAGCTCCTGACGGGGCGGCAGGACTTCTCTCGGCTGCGGCAGGAGGGCGGGCTCGCCGGCTACCCCCAGCGATCCGAGTCTGTTCACGACATTGTCGAAAGCTCGCACGCGTCGAGTTCGTTGTCGTGGGCCGACGGAATCTCTCGGGCCTTCACGATGACCGGGCAGAGCGACCGCCACGTCGTCGCGGTGGTCGGTGATGGCGCGCTCACCGGCGGAATGACGTGGGAAGCGCTCAACAACATCAGCGACGACAACAGCCGCAACCTCGTGATCATCGTCAACGACAACGGTCGGTCCTACGCGCCCACCATCGGTGGCATGGCGCACTTCCTGAACGACGTGCGCACGCGACGCTCCTATCGCAGCCTCTACTCCACTAGCCGCAAGGTGTTCTACAAGTTCGGTGGTCCGGGCCGCGCCCTCTACCGTGGCCTCCGTGGCGGCATGCACGGGTTCCTGGCCCGCTTCAGCAACAATGAGGCGCTCTACTCCAATCTCGACATCAAGTACCTCGGGCCCGTGCACGGCCACGATCTGCGCGCCCTCACTGAGGTTCTCGAGCAGGCAAAGAACTACGGAGCACCGGTTATCGTGCACGCGATCACCGAGAAGGGTCGCGGCTATCAGCCCGCCCTGCTCGACACAGCAGACCAGTTCCACGCTGTCGGACAGATCGATCCGGAGACCGGCGAGCCCATCGAATCGGCGACCAAGCCGTCGTGGACGAGCGTCTTTGCCGAGGAGATCGTGTCACTGGCGGACTCCAACCCGCGCCTGGTGGGAATCACCGCCGCGATGCTGCGACCGACCGGCCTCAATAAGTTTGCCGAAAAGCACCCGGACCGGGTTTTCGACGTGGGGATCGCCGAGCAGCACGCGGTGACCTCGGCGGCGGGCCTCGCCTTTGGCGGACTCCACCCCGTGGTCGCCCTCTATGCAACCTTTGTCAACCGCGCGTTCGATCAGGTTTTGATGGATGTCGCGCTGCACAAGGCGGGTGTGACGTTTGTGCTCGACCGCGCCGGCGTGACCGGACCCGATGGCGCGAGCCATCACGGAATGTGGGACCTCGCCTCCCTTCAGATCGTGCCGAACATCCGCATCGCTGCGCCTCGCGACGCCACCCGGCTCCGTGAGGAGCTGGGTGAGGCCGTGGCGGTTGACGACGCTCCCACCGTCGTGCGGTTCTCGAAGGGAACTGTGGGCTCCGATATCAATGCCGAGCGGCGCACTGATGACGGAGTCGACATCCTTCGAGAGGCGTCGCAGCGTGACGTGCTGATCGTCACGGTCGGACCGATGGCGGGCCTGGGGCTCGATGTCGCCGAACGGCTCTCGGCACAGGGGATTGGCGCAACGGTTATCGACCCGCGTTGGGTCGTTCCGGTGCCGCCGAGCGTCGTGTCGCTCGCCGGCGATCATCGTCTCGTCGTCACGATCGAGGACGGTGTGCGCGTCGGCGGAATCGGAACTCGGATCCGCCAGGACATGAGGGCAGCCGGAGTCGATACGGCCGTGAACGAGCTGGGCCTCCCCGACGAGTTTCTCGAGCACGGCAGCCGAGACTTTATTCTCGAGCGCGTGGGGTTGACCTCGCAGGCGATTGCGCGTGACGTCGTGGCGCAGGTGCTGGGCAGCAAAATTCCCGTTGCGCGGCCCTTGCCGTAGTTGGGGTAACTGCCGCCCAAATCGTTATCGTGTGTGAATACTTCTCGTCTATAGGATACGAGTATTCACGCCCGACTCGAGAGGATGCGCACCATGACTCCCCAACTTCGTCGTCGAACCTTCGGCGCAATCGCGCTAGCTGCCACCAGCACGCTGGCGCTGTCCTCGTGTGTATTCAACGCCGGGTCGGGGGCCGTCGGATTCGAAGACGTCCAGTCGGCAACCATCCAGATTCAGGCCGAGGGAACGTTCATCGAACCGCTCACCCTGAACCCGGTGGAGAGCGGCAGCCGCGGCTCCGGCTTCTTCATCAGCTCCGACGGCATTGCGGTCACCAACAACCACGTGGTGACCGGCGCGGGAACGCTCAAAGTGTGGGCCGGCGGCGATCAGTCGACCACGTTCGGCGCGACCGTTCTTGGCGCATCCGAGTGCCTTGATCTCGCCGTCATCAAGGTGGACGGTGCTTCGTTCCCATTCATGGGCTTCTATGAGGGCGAGATCAAACCAGCGCTCGACGTCTATTCGGCGGGATTCCCCCTGGGGGATCCCAATTTCACCCTGACCAAGGGGATCGTGTCTAAGGCTGACGTTCCTCAGGAAGACCCATGGGCATCGCTCGATCACGTCGTCGAACACGACGCCCGCATTCGCGGTGGCAACTCGGGTGGCCCGCTCGTGGCAGCGAACGGACGTGTCGTCGGTGTGAATTACGCCGGAAACGACGAGCTGGACTACAACTTCGCGATTCACCGCGATCAGGTGATGCCGGTTCTCCAGGACCTCATCGATGGCAAAGCGGTGCAGAGCCTGGGTGTGAATGCGCAGGCGCTGCAGCCCGGCGATGACGGATCCCCGCAGGGCATCTGGGTCTCGTCAGTCAAGGCCGGAGGCCCGGCCGATGCCGTCGGTATCGAGCCCGGCGACGTGATGGTGACTCTCGCAGGGGTCTCGCTCGCACGAAGCGGAACGCTGGAGGAATACTGCGAGGTGATTCGCACCCAAGGCAACGACGCTGCGATCGACGTCACGGTGTATCGGCCCTCCGACAACTCGATCTACGAGGGTCAGTTCAACGGCAAGGCGCTCGAGCTCACGGCAAGCGGTTCGTCCGACGACCCGCAGCCGGTCGGCAGCTTCGTGACGGTGAGCGATGAGAGCGGAGCGATCTCGGTGAGCGTTCCCGACACGTGGAGCAACGTCGACGGATCGTCGGGAACCGACGGCAACGGCGTGACTTTCGCCGGCCTCCTGGCCTCCCCGGACATCGAGGGGTTCAACTCCACGTGGGGGGTTCCGGGAGTTCAAATTCTCGCGTCGCCCGATGCCGTCGGTGACAGCATCGATACCCGACTCGAGCAGTTCACCTCCGGCCTCACCGATTGCACTCAGGACAGCGCCGGTGACTACAACGACGGGTTGTACGTCGGAAAGTTCGTCTATTTCACGGCGTGCGGAGGCTCGGCCGACCTAGTCGTGCTCGTGGCCAAAGACATCTCGTCGACTCACCTGTTGATCCTGACGGCTCAGCTGGTGTCGGATACCGATAAATCGGCGGTACTCGACGAGATCCTCGCCACCTTCATAGCATCGTTCTAGTCTCGACGCAGGGCCGCGAGCCTCTGGCCGGCCCTGCGTCGTCTCCTAGTGGATGCCGCGGATCGGCGGGTGGTGGAACGTGTCGCCGAAGGTGCGCTCTGACGCGCCCGCGCGGTCGAGGTAGGGCGTAGCGCCGCCCATCTGGAACGGGTAGCCGGCTCCGAGGATGAGGCAGAGGTCGATGTCTTCCGCCGCGGCGACGACGTTGTCCTCGAGCATCCGGTGAATCTCATCGGCCAGGCCGTCTTCGATCCGGGTCTGAAGCTCGGTCGCGGTCATCGGCGACGTGCCGCCCTTCACGATTGCTAGAGCCTTCTTGTCGATTCCCTTGATCTTGCCCTTGGCGTCGCGCTCGAAGATGTGACCGAGCTCGGCGAGCTTGTGCAGATTTGCGCTCTCGAAGAACCGATCGGGGAATGCGGCGTGATGGGTATCGAGCACATGTGCGCCGACCTTGAGGCCGACCAGTTCGAGCAACTCGAACGGCGTCATCGGTAGGCCGAACGGGCGGGTTGACTCTTCGACGACCTCGAACGGAGTTCCGGTATCGACGGCGTGCATGGCCTCGCCAAGCACTTTCGCGAGGATGCGGTTGACGACGAAACCGGGCGTGTCGGTCGTGATCACGGCGTTCTTACGCAGTTTCGCGGCGGTCGCCATCGCGGTCGCGAGAGCCTCGTCGGTGGTCTTTGGAGTCTTCACGACCTCAATTAGCGGCATGACTGCAACGGGGTTGAAGAAGTGGAACCCGACAACACGCTCCGGGTGCTCAAGCTTGGCGCCAATCTGCTCGACCGAGAGCGACGAGGTGTTGGTCGCCAGAATCGCCTCGGCGGAGATGTACTTCTCCACCTCCGCGAAGACGAGCTGTTTCGCCTCAAGCTCTTCGAAGATTGCCTCGATAACCCAATCGCACTCGGCGAAGTCCGCCTTGTCGGTCGTGCCGCTGACGAGTGCGGTGAGGCGGTTGGCCTCGTCCGAACTGATGCGATCCTTGTCCTTCAGCGCGGTGATCTCGTCGTGGATGTAGCGAACGCCCTCATCCACTCGGCTCTGGTCGAGGTCGGTGATGACGACAGGAACCTGAAGTCGACGAACGAAGAGCAGGGCAAACTGACGTGCCATGAGCCCGGCGCCGATGACGCCGACCTTGGTCACCGGTCGAGCAAGCTCCTTGTCCGGTGCTCCGGCAGGGCGCTTCGCACGCTTCTGCACAAGGTTGAACGCGTACATGCTCGCGCGGAACTGGTCGCCGGCAACAAGATCGGCGAGTGCCTTGTCCTCCGCGGCGAAACCGGTCTTCTTGTCGGTGTTTTTCGCGGCCTTGAGCAGTTCCAGTGCTTGGTACGGGGACTGAGCGACGGCGCCGATGCGGCTCTTCAGCATCTTTTCGGCGATGCCGATTGCGATGTCCCACTTGGCGACCCGCTCGAGCTTGCCGGGCTCGTTCTTGCGCTTGACCTTGATTGCGCCCGAGATCACTCCGTCCGCCCAGCGGATCGAGTCCTCGAGGAAGGTCGCGGGCGGGAATATCGCGTCCGCGATTCCGAGGTCGAAGACCTGTTGGGCCTTCATCATGCGGTTGCTCTTGAGCGGGTTGGAAATGATCACCTCGAGAGCATTCTCGATCCCGATCAGGTTCGGCAGCAGCCACGCACCGCCCCATCCTGGGATGAGGCCGAGGAACACCTCGGGGAGCGCGAAGGCCGGCACCGAGCTGTCGATTGTGCGGTAGTTGGCGTTGAGTCCGACTTCGACCCCACCGCCGAGCGCGAGACCGTTGGTGAAGACGAAGGAGGGAACGCCCAGCTCGTCAAGCTTTCCAAGAGCCCAGTGGCCGAGCTGAGCCATCTGCAGGCCCGTCTCGTAGTCCGGGATGTCGCTGACCTTCGAAAGGTCGGCTCCCGCCGCGAAGATGAACGGCTTGCCGGTCACCGCGACGCCGTGGATCTCTCCCCGGGAGGCGCGAGCGGTCTGCTCGTCGAGCACCGAAGCGAACTGAAGCAGCGTGCTCGGCCCCAGCGTGTTGGGGCGAGTGTGGTCCTTTCCGTTGTCGAGCGTGATCAGAGCGAGAGTCTTGCCGTCGGACAGCGGAACATCGCGCACGAACGAATTGGTCACGACCTCGTTCGGGTCGAGCGCAGCAAGCTTCGCGAACCGGGTAGCGGCAGGTGTTTCGGCCATGGTCACTTCTTCTTCTTTCCGGTGTAGTTCGGGTTCTCCCAGATAACGGAGCCGCCCTGGCCGAGGCCGATGCACATGGCGGTGAGGCCGTAGCGCACGTCTGGACGCTCCGCGAACTGCGCGGCGAGCTGAATCATCAGGCGAACGCCGGAGGATGCAAGCGGGTGGCCCATCGCGATGGCGCCGCCCCACTGGTTGACTCTCGGATCTTCGTCGTCGATTCCGAAGTGGTCGAGAAGCGACAACACCTGAACGGCGAAGGCCTCGTTGAGCTCGAACAGGCCGATGTCGTCGATCGTCAGGCCCGCCTTGCGCAGCGCCTTCTCGGTCGAGGGGACCGGACCGATTCCCATAATCTCGGGCTCCACTCCAGCGAACGCGAAGCTCACCAGTCGCATTTTCGGCTTCAGGCCAAATTCCTTGGCGGCCGCAGCGCTCGCGATGATGCTCGCGGTCGCTCCGTCATTGAGACCCGACGAGTTGCCCGCTGTAACGCGACCGTGGGGGCGGAACGGAGTCTTCAACCCTGCGAGTCCTTCGAGGGTTGTCTCGGGGCGCAGCGCCTCGTCGCGGGTTGCCAGGCCCCACCCGGCCTCGCTCTTGGTGGCGACGGGGATGAGATCGGGCTGAATCTTGCCGTTCTCGTATGCCGCCGCTGCCTTCATCTGACTCCCCAGAGCGAAACGGTCAGCCCTCTCCTTCGTCAGGTGCGGAAAACGGTCGTGGATGCGCTCGGCGGTGTTCCCCATGTTCAGCGCGTCGGCGCTAACCAACTTCTCCGAGAGGAACCGCGGGTTCGGGTCGGCGCCGGAGCCCATCGGGTGATGGCCCATGTGCTCCACTCCGCCGGCGATCCCCACCTCGTAGGCACCGAACGCGATCCCACCGGCGATCGACGTGACCGAGGTCATAGCCCCGGCGCACATCCTGTCGATGGCGTAGCCGGGAACCGTGCGCGGAAGTCCGGCAAGAAGGGCCGCGGTCCGGCCGATGGTCAGTCCTTGGTCGCCGGTCTGCGTCGAGGCGGCAATCGCCACGTCGTCGTACCGGTCCTGCGGTATCTGAGGGTTGCGCTCAAGCAGCCCGATCATCGCCTTGACGACTAGATCGTCAGCTCGGGTGTTCCAGAACATTCCCTTTTCGCCGGCTCGGCCGAAAGGAGTTCGTACTCCATCGACAAAAACGACATCAGCTCTCTCGGCCACGGTGCCTCCACTTGCGCATTAGGTTCGATTCGATCCTAGGCTCGCAAGAAATACGCGCGGAATCCTTTGATTCTTCCTACGAAGGGTCCTCGGGCGGGTCTTCTGGGCTTTGGGCTGCCTCTACAAAGGCTTTGGCGATTACCTGTGATGTTGCGTCAACCTGCCACGCGCGCGCTCCCAGTTCCGCCAGGGCGTTCGCGATCGATTCCGGGTCGGTCGGCTCGGGTGGCGTCCATGCGACGCGGCGCAAATACTCGGGAGTGAGGAGATTCTCCACGGGGATGCTCAGCTCTTCGCTGACTTGGGTGACCGCCGCGCGAGCGCGCTTGAGGCGTCGATCGGCCTCGGGATTCTTGTCGGACCACACGCGTGGCGGTGGTACGGAGTCGTTCGGAACGCGCAGGGCGGGAAGGTCGTCTGTCGTGACACCCGTGGAGATGGCGTTCCACCATCGATCGATTTGAGAGCGACTCGCTCGGCCGGTGAACTCCTTAAGGGCGGCAAGGTCGCGCTTGCTTTCGGGGAGCACGCGCGCCGCGGCGACGAGGGCCGAATCGGGCACCAGCCGCCCGGGAGCGGTGTCGATTTCGCGCGCGTACGCATCCCGTGCGAGCCATAGTTCCCGGGCGACGGCCAGATTACGGGCGTTGCGCACGGCGTGTACGCCACCGAGTCGTCGCCACGGCTCGTTGCGCACGATGACGAAGTCTCGGGCAAGCACGGATACAAACTCTTGCTCGGCGATGTGGGTCTTGTTCGCCGACGCGAGCAGCGCTCCGAGAGCCTCACGGAGGTCGACGAGCAATTCGACATCGAGCGCGGCATAGACCAGCCATGCCTGGGGGAGAGGTCGGGTAGACCAGTCCGCGGCCGAGTGTTCCTTCGCAAGATGGATGCCGAGGAGTTCTTCGACGACCGCGCCAAGGCCGACCTTCGGGAGACCGGCAAGGCGAGCGGCAAGTTCGGTGTCGAACAGGCGGGTCGGGTCGAGCCCGACCTCGCGCAGGCAGGTGAGGTCTTGACTCGCCGCGTGCAGAATCCATTCTTCGTCTGCGATAACCGCGTTCAGCTCGCTCATCTGGCCGATCGCCGGCGGATCGAACAGGAACGTTCCAGCGCCCCGGCGGAAAATCTGTATCAGGTAGGCCCGCTGCGAGTAGCGGTAACCCGAGGCCCGCTCGGCGTCGATGGCGATCGGCCCGGTGCCGGCCGCGATCGCGTCGACTGCGGCAAGATACTCGTCACGCGTCTCGATCACGTGCACGTGCACGTGGGCGGCCTGCTTCTGCTCGACGGCCGGGGTCGACAAACCATCTGCGGATTCCGGCGCGGTGGCGCTGTCGTTGTCGTTGGTACTACTCACGTCCCACTCGCCGGGCGGACAGCACCGCGACCCCTTCGACTGCTGGGGGGAGTCCGGCGAGCATGCACAGCAGTTCGCCCCATCCCTCGACGTGCGCGGACAGCTGAGAATCTGCGGGGCTCCACGATGCCCGCACCTCGATCTGCGCTCCGTGACCTTGCGCCTCAAGTTCGCCGAATCCCGTGGACAAGATTCGCGTCGCGGTTCCGGATGCCGCGGTGTAGGTTGCGCCGCGGGCGTCGAGCGCGTCGACCAACCATGACCACGCGACATCCGCAATGAACGGATCGACGCCCATCTCAGTCTCAAGCGGTGCCTGCACGAAGCAGATGACGCGGAACGGACCGCCCCAGGCCTCGGGTGAACTCGGGTCGTACAGAACGACAAAGCGTCCCGTGCCCAGCTCGGAGTCGGAACCGTGGCTGACCGAACTCACGTCGGCGGCGAGCGCGTACGACCAGGGTGCCAAGGTTCCCGGCGCCGGAATCTCGGTGACCACAAGTTCCGAGCGCATTGCTGCACGCGTCAGTGAGTCGACGGCCGCCGTGAAGACGGCCGGAGTCTTTTGACCAGCTTGTGTGTCGGGCACATGCCAAACATTAGGCTGATGCATGGTCTTCGCGGCAGAGGCACGCCGCTCGGTTTATGAGCGCAGGGGGCAGCGCATGGTTTCGCACAGCACCAGATTGCGCGTTGCGGCGCGTGCCGCGGTCGCACTGGCAGCGGTGGCAGGCTTCACAGCTTTGGCTGGTTCGGCAATCGCGGTGCTGTTCGCGAGAAAGATCGTGACGCCACCGACTTCGCGAGCGCAGGACGTTCGCATCCGCGCGGTAACCGAGTCGACGGTTACGTTGTCGGCCACGATTGAGTCGATGACCCCCGGGCGCTATGGGCTCTGGTTCGCTGCCGACTCCGGGCACGCCCGGATCGGAGAGATCCGCGACTTCGACGCGGAGTCGGTGACTCGCGAACTCATCGGGGTCGACTACGGCGATCTCGTGGCCCCGCTGCGTGGCCGGCTCAGCAGCTGGTTCTATCTCACGCCAGACGAGCTCGGGGTCGAGTATTCCGAAGTCGCGATCGACACCGACCTGGGGCCGGCGCCCGCGTGGCTTGTGCCGGCCCGCGTCGACGACGGCCGCTGGGTCATTCAGGTTCACGGTCGCGCGGTGAGCCGCCCCGAGACGCTGCGCTCCGTGCCGGTGTTCCTCGCCGCGGGCTACACGTCGTTGCTCGTCTCCTATCGCAACGACGGGGATGCCCCGCCCAGCCTCGATCACCGCTACGGCTTGGGCGACACGGAGTGGCGAGATGTCGAAGCCGCGATGCAGTACGCACTCGACAACGGAGCGCGCGAGCTGATCCTCATGGGGTGGTCGATGGGCGGGGCGACTGTGCTTCAGGCGCTGACCCGCGCACGAAATGCCGACCGGGTGGTTGGTGTTGTTCTCGACTCACCGGTGGTCGATTGGGTAACCGCGCTGTACCATCAGGGCGCGATCAACCGGCTTCCCAGACTCTTGGGCGTGATCGCTCTGAGCCTGTTGAGCAGCCGATGGTCGGGTGTGTTGACGGGCAGCGCCGACCCGATCGACCTTCGTCGGCTCGATTTCGTCGCGCGCGCCAACGAACTGCACACGCCGATCCTGTTGCTGCACAGCGAGGACGACGACTATGTTCCGGTGACCGCGTCTACGGCGCTCGCGGCGGCCCGGCCGGACATCGTGACCTTCGAGCACTTCACCACGGCGGGCCACGTTCGGCTCTGGAACTACGACAGCGAGCGGTGGAACTCCGCGATCAGACGCTGGCTGGCATCCCTCGGGTAGACCAGCGGGCGAAAACGAAGCCTGCGTCGTCAACGATGAGCTGACGCAGTGCGAGTTCGGCCTGTCGTTCCACTCCGGCAAACGCGTCAAGCGGATGCCCGCCGAAGCGCGGGCTGGTCGTTAAACACACCTCGTCGACGAGGTCAGCGTTGAGCAACTGCGCGGCCAGTGACGGTCCGCCCTCGCAGACGATCGTCGTCAGGCCGGTCTCGCGCAGGGCGGCAATCGCGTCCCTGACGCTGAGCCGCACGCCGTCGGTTGCGACGGGCAGAATCTCTGCGCCCGGCAGGGTGGCGAGCGCACGATCGGCCGAAGACTCGGGGCACACCACGACGACATCGCCCGCGCCGTCGCCTTTCAACCGATGACCGCTGAGATCGCCGCTGGAGGTGAGAACGGCGAGGCGAGACCGGCGGGGAAGCTGGTAGCCCTCGGCACGCACCGATGCGGCGCCCACGAGCACGACATCGCTCAATTCCCGGATGACGCCGAGCACCTTGCGATCGCTGCGACTCGTGAGCGACTCCGAGGTGCCGTCCGATCCGGCGGCACTGCCCGAGACATCGGTCACCATGTTGAGCCGAAGCGAGCCGACCTCGGCGCGATACAACTCGAGCAGGCGCGCACGTCCGGCGGGGGCATCCGCCTCGATGCTCTCGACCGGGTCGGGGTGCACACGGGTGAGCTTCACGCGGCGAGTTTCGCTCTCACCTGACGCTTCGCGCGGCCGAGCATGGCGGTCATGCCTCGAATGCGCAGTGGGCTAACCGCCTCGGTAAGACCGATGGTGTTCGGGTAGTCGTCCGGAACCGCGAGCACCTGGGCGCTGCTGAGACCAGACAAACCCTGCACCAGGATCGAGGCGAACCCTCTCGTGGTTGGGGCTTCCTTGGGCGCCGTGGCGTGCAGGTGCACGGTCGCGTCGTCGTCGACCTCGACGAAAATGAACACCGGCGACTGGCATTCCTCGACCCGTTCGAGCAGGTCGGGGTGATCGGCAAACTGTTCGGGAAGCTCGGGAAGCTCGTTGGCGAACTCCAGCAACAACATGAGCCGATCGCGGACCTCGAGCTCGAGAAAGTCCTCGCGAATCTGGGCGAGCTGCTCGGGGAGATCGTCGTCACTCACGCGGGAGACTACTTTCCGGGAACGGGGCCGGGCTCGGCCCCCTTGACGATGGGAACACGAACCGCGGACCCCCACTCGGTCCATGATCCGTCATAGTTGCGCACGCCCTCGAAGCCCAGCAGGTGGGTGAGCACGAACCAGGTGTGGCTGGATCGCTCACCGATTCGGCAGTAGGCGACGATGTTGTCGCCGGGCTTCAGGCCGGCTCCCTCGCGGTACAGCGCGTCGAGTTCGGGGACCGGCTTGAAGGTGCCGTCCGGAGCGACCGACTGTGCCCACGGAACGCTCTGGGCGCTCGGAATGTGGCCGGCGCGCAGCGCACCCTCCTCGGGGTAGGCGGGCATCGTGGTGCGCTGTCCGGTGTACTCCTCGATCGAGCGAACGTCGATCAGGGGGTTGCCGAAGTGCGCAAGAACATCGTCCTTGAACGCGCGGATTGCGGCGTCTTGGCGCTCGACGACGGGGTAGTCGACGGGGGCCGGGGACGGCACGTCCGTCGTGTATGCGCGACCGTCGGACTCCCACTTGGCCCGACCGCCGTCGAGAAGTCGAACATCGGCGTGACCGAACAGGGTGAACACCCAGAGTGCGTATGCGGCCCACCAGTTGTTCTTGTCACCGTAGATCACCACGGTGCTGTCGCGCGAGATGCCCTTGGAGCCGAGCAGTGCGGCGAAACGTTCGCCGTCGATGTAGTCGCGCTCGACCGGATCATTGAGGTCGGTGTGCCAGTCAACCTTCACGGCGCCGGCGATGTGGCCGGTTTCGTAGAGCAATACGTCTTCATCCGACTCGACGACCACGAGGCCGGGGTCGCCCAGGTGCGCCTCGAGCCAGTCTCCGGAGACCAGACGCTCGGGATGCGCGAAAGCGGCGAACTGGGGGGCAGTGTCGAACTCGACTGGCATGGTTCCTCCGTGAGTGGGATTGCCGCGGGTGTGCGGATCGGGTGGACAGCCGCGATTAGGCTTGCAACACACCTTCACTACGAATCTACGCGCCCTGAGCCGAGGCTGGGTGCTCGCGTAAGACTTCGACACAAACTTTAGGCAGAACCATGAGTGCCGAAGCGGCAACCCTTCCCGGTCATCTCGTCGATCGGGCATCCGCCCTCAGCGGCGCCGAGATGATCGCTCACCTCGTGCCGCCCCGCCAGTTCGTGTCGGCGACGCTCGACTCGTACCGACCCGATCGCGACTTTCCGTCGCAGGGGGCGGCGGTCGCTGCGATCCGCAACTTCGTTGCCGGGTGGCAGAGCGGCGGAGGGTTGTTCTCGAGAAAGAAGAAGGGCGACCCGAGCCTTCCCGGCGTGTACCTCGATGGCGGGTTCGGAGTGGGCAAAACCCATCTGCTTGCCGCGCTGTGGCACTTGGCTCCTGGCCGCAAGTACTTCGGAACGTTTATCGAGTACACGGCGCTGGTTGGCGCGTTGGGCTACGCGCCGACCGTTCATCTTCTCAAGGGCGCATCGCTCGTGTGCATCGACGAGTTTGAGCTCGACGATCCCGGAGACACCCGCTTGATGTCCCGGCTGCTGTCGGAGTTGGTCGCCTCGGGCTCGCGCATCGCAGCCACATCCAACACCCCGCCCAACGCTCTCGGTGAGGGGCGCTTTGCGTCGCAAGACTTCCTGCGGGAGATCGACTCGCTCGCCGCTCGCTTCACGACGGTGCGCATCGATGGCCTGGACTACCGCAGGCGGGACAACGACGCACACGCGCAGACCGTCGACGATGTCGCCTCGGTTCTCGCCGACATCGGCGGCACAGCGACGCTCGACTCATTCGATTCGGTGCTGAAGCACCTCGGGACGGTGCATCCCTCGCGGTACGTGAAACTCGTCGAAGGGCTCGACGCGATTGGGCTAACCGACGTGCACGTCATCCACAACCAGACGGATGCTCTGCGTCTAGTCGCATTCGTCGATCGGCTCTACGACGCGCAGGTTCGCATGGTTGCCAGTGGGACGCCGCTCGACTCGATCTTCCCGGCAGAGATGCTTGACGGCGGGTATCGCAAGAAGTACCTTCGCGCGGTCTCCCGGATGATCGCGCTGACCGAACCGGACTAGGCGTTGGTCGGCTGCGAGCGACGAGCGGCAGCGATATACGACCGCGCGCGAAGCATGGTCAGCACTCCGCCGCCGATAGCCGCAACTATCGACGCGATGAGCACGGCAAGGGTCACTTCGTCGGCCACCGAACCGTAGCCGTCGAAGGCAAGCTCGTTCATCAGCAGACTCACGGTGAAACCGATCCCACCCAAGCTCGCGATCGCGACAATGTCGGCCATCGGCAGGTGCGGGACGGTGCTGGTCTTGCCTGCCATCATGTTGGCAACCAGCGCTCCAGCGGTGATGCCGACGACTTTGCCGAGCGGGAGCGCGATGAGAACACCCCAGAACGCCGGATTCAGGTCGGCGATCGTGGTCGCGGGGATGGCAACCAGCGCGGCGACGAGAGCGAAGAGCGGCAGAATCGCCACGTTTGACCAGGGCTCGACCGCGCGGCGGGTTCGCGCTGCCGGGCCGCTTGCCATGATCAGCCCCAGCGCCACTCCGGCGATCGTGGGGTGGATTCCCGACAGGTACACCAGCGCCCAGGCGAGAACGCCGAGCACGATGAGCGTCGGCATCAGCCAGGCGCGGCGGTCACGGTTGAGCCGATGGCTCAGCCAGCCAAACAGGAGCACCACAGGGATCGCGACGAGCAGCGGGAGCGGCAGGAGATCGGTGGTGAAGAAGAACGCGATGATGAGGATCGCGATGAGGTCATCGATCACCGCGATCGCCAGCAGGAGTGCGCGGAAGGTCGGCGGCAACCCCTTGCCGACGAGGGCCAAGACCCCGAGGGCGAAAGCGATGTCTGTTGCTGTCGGGATGGGCCATCCGTGCGACAGGTCACGATCGGGCACGAGGATGAGAAAGGCAATCGCGGGGATGATGACGCCTCCGACCGCGGCGACGGTCGGTATGAGTGCCTTGCTCGGCGAATCGAGCTCGCCATGGCGCAGCTCGTGGCGCAGCTCGATTGCGGCAATGAAGAAGAAGATCGCTAGGAGGCCGTCTTTGACCCAGTGTCCGACCGACAGATTGAGTCCGAGCATGGCCGGCCCGATGGTGAATTCTTCGACAGAGTGAGCGATGGCCGCCGCGGGGGAGTTGGCGAGCAGAAGGCCGATGGCCGCCGCGGCGACCAACAGAAGGGCAGAGAAGCGTTCGGAACGCAGCAACGACATCTGGCAATTCTACGGATGTCAGTGTCTACGGGAGTTCGGCAGCTTCGCGAAACGCGATGTTTACATTCGGCCTCATCGCGTAACAGCCACGAAACACAGTTGCACCCTCCACCGAAACGTCGGCTCGCCACACTAACGGGGTACCGAGGTCATTCCTCGCCAGCGCGGATTGCCACGGTGCGTCCCTTCGCAACAACTGAGAGAGGTTTTTTGAGATGGATACCGGTGAACTTGCTTGGGCAATAACAGCCACCGCGATGGTGCTGTTGATGACCCCCGGCCTCGCATTCTTCTACGGCGGCCTCGTCAAGGCCAAGAGCGTCATCAGCATGATGATGATGAGCTTCGGCGCGCTCGGCCTGATCAGCGTGCTGTGGATCCTGTACGGATTCAACATGTCCGCTGTCGCCAACGTGACCGACTTCGCGGGTGACCCATTCGCAAACTTCGGACTCATGTCATTCGACAACGAGACGCTCGTCGGCGCGACCTTTGGCGCGACCTTCGCGATCATCACGGTCGCACTGATCTCGGGCGCCATTGCTGACCGTGCGAAGTTCAGCTCCTGGCTGATCTTTGCGGGCGTCTGGGCGACTCTCGTGTACTTCCCGGTTGCGGCCTGGGTCTGGGGCGGTGGCTGGATCCTCAACCTCGGCGACACCCTCGGCCTCCCGGGCGTCATCGACTACGCCGGTGGAACCGCCGTGCACATCAACGCAGGAGCAGCAGCACTCGCTCTCGCGCTGGTGCTCGGCAAGCGTGTCGGCTTCGCCAAGGGCGCGCACGTGCCACACAACCCGCCGTTCGTTCTCCTGGGTGCCGGTCTGCTCTGGTTCGGTTGGTTTGGCTTCAACGCTGGCGCCGAGTTCCTCAACGACATGGCGAACGTCGGCCTCATCGTCGTCAACACTCTGGGTGCTACCGCCGCCGCAATTCTCGGTTGGCTGATCGTCGAGAAGATCAAGGACGGTAAGCCGACCTCGGTCGGTGCCGGTTCTGGTGCTGTTGCCGGTCTCGTCGCGATCACCCCCGCCTGTGCGAACCTCGCTCCGGGATGGGCCCTCGTGCTCGGCCTTCTCGCCGGTGTCGTTTGCGCCCTAGCGATCGAGCTGAAGTTCAAGCTCGGCTTCGACGACTCACTCGACGTTGTCGGCATCCACCTTGTCGGTGGATTCATCGGAACCCTGTACCTGGGCTTCTTCGCGATCGACACCGGCCTCTTCGTCGGTGGCGACCTCGGCCAGCTCGCCGTTCAGGCAATCGCGGCATTCGGAGTAGCCATCTACTCCTTCATTGTCGCCCTCGTCATCGGCTTCGCGATCCAGAAGACCATTGGTTTCCGGATCAAGAACGAAGACGAGATCGCCGGAATCGACACCGTGGTGCACGGCGAGGAAGGTTACGTGCTCTCCGAGAGCTAGTAGTCCTCTGCGCCTGACCGAATCGCATTCGGTAGGGGGTGTCGCCCAGACGGGCGGCACCCCCTACTCTGTTCTCGGGAGGGGGTCCTATGGATGCAGTGGTCGTTGTTCTTTCGGTCGTCGCGGTCGCAGGCATGACTGCGGGGGCCGCACTCGTCTATCGAAGGATGCTCCCGCCGTCGCCCTCGCTTCGGCTCACCGTGGCAATCTCGGCCACAGGAACGGTCATTTGGCTCCTCTTCGCGGCCGTCGTCCGCCCAAACCTTCCGCTCGAGACAGTTCTCTTGATTGCGGCTCTCGCGGCCTTCGCCACGTTCGTTGCGACGATTGTCGTTCGAGCGAACGGGCTTCCATTCGTTCCTTCCATGATCTTCGCCTTCGGCTGGTCGGTCGCGGTGTTCGTTCCCGTGGCGATGCTCTCGTTCACGGGTGTAGGTCCGTTGGGGGTGCGACCGATTGATCAGGGCGGGTCGTTAGCGATCAATGTCGCGGCTGGTGCCGCGGCGCTGGGCGTGCTGGTGTCGACGGGCTCTGCTGCGCGCCGCCGCGGCGGGTCGCCTCTTCCTTACGGAATGACGACGGTGGGCGTGGTGATTCTGTCCCTCGGGTGGCTCGGGTGGCTCGTGGGGTCGGAACTGGCAGTAGACGAACTGACCCTTCCAATAGTCGCCAATGGCGTCGCTGGCGCCGCTGGCGGAGTTGTCGGTTGGCTAGTCGTGCAGCGGATTCGTCACCAGTCGACGACGCTCGCCGCCGTGGCAGCAGGACTGGTAAGTGGCCTGGTCGCCATCTCGGCGGGATCGGCCATGTACGAACCGATTGCGGCGTTCGTGGCCGCGGTACTCGCGAGTTCGGCCGCGTGTGCCTTCACTCTCAGCAGGGTGGCGCGCACCGCTCGGCAGCAGTGGTTCGTGGTGGGATCCCACTTGGTGGCTGGCGCTGTGGGACTGGTTGTGCTCGGGTTGTTCGCGAACGGCTTCGGCTTCTTGTTCACCGGGCAGTACGTGGTGGTGCGAGACCAGGTGATCTGCTGTGTACTCGTCGCCGCTTACTCCATGGGCATCTCGGTGGGGCTGTGGGCCTTACTGCGGCGGGTTTTTGCGCCCGTGGCGGTTCTTGAGCGATCGTGACTGCCGCCGAACCCATAGTCCGGTCGGCTCCGGAGTTGTCTGGACGCACCCTAGCCAGCCAGCGGTGGTCGAGCGTGAGCTTTGTGCACTGGCGGGTGGAGTCTGCCGCCGTCGCGGGACTCCTTCCCCACGGCGTGCACCCCGACGAGCACGACGGCAGCAGTTGGGTCGGCCTCATCGGCTTTCTGCTCGATCGGGCGTCGCTCGGTGCGGGGCCAGCAGTGCCGTACTTCGGCACATTTGCCGAGATCAACGTGCGTCTCTACGGGGTGGATGAGTCGGGGCGGCGAGGTGTGGTGTTCCGCTCGCTTGAGGCATCCCGCCTAGCGGCCGTTCTCGCGGCCCGCGCGGCGTTCTCAATTCCCTACTTCTGGTCGGCAACGTCGCTTCGTGACGCCGACGGTGTGCTCGAGTATCGTGCGAGCCGGCACCTCGGGACGGGAAGCAGTCGCTTTTCTGTGCGGCCGCGTGCCGAGGTCGTCACAGCAGACCCCACCGCCGACTTCCTGACGGCCCGCTGGGCCCTGTTCACCACGAGATTCGGCAAGACCACCTACCTGCGCAACACGCACGAGCCCTGGCCGTTGCAGGCGGCGGAACTCGTCGGGCTCGACGACACGTTGGTGGCTGCCGCGGGCCTGCCCGGCATTGTGGATCGGCCACCGGACTCGGTTCTCTACAGCTCGGGTGTCACGACTCGGTTTGGGTCGGGCCGCTAGCCGGGCCGCCGGTCGAGGCCTCGGTTGGTTCGCCGAGGGTTCGTCTGGCCAGCAGGGTCGCTCCGCCCACCGCCGCCGGCATCATGATGACGGCGCCGAGTGGAATCAGAAACAGCAGCCACACCGCGACGCCAAATCCAAGGGTCATCGCACGCTTGCCGCGCAACGCAGCTCGACGCTCCCGCAGAGTGCGGCCGCGGGCGTCGAACGGGCGGCCGACGAGTTCAACGGTGAGCAGCCATCCGCCGACGACCGCGCCGACAGCGGGAACGAGCAGTTGGCCGACTAGCGGGATGAACCCGAGCGCGAAGAGCGCTAGGCCAACGAGAACGGTTGGCACGAGCATCCGAAGTCCCGTGCCGATGCCGCCCCACACCTCGCGCCAGAAGCCGCGACCGCTCGCGGGTACGGCACCGTAGCGTTGCTCGACGTGCCTCCAGATGCGCTCGTAGAACGGGTCGCCCACGATGAGTGTGATTGTTGTGAACGTGTAGACGATCAGCAGTATCGCCAGTCCGACGAAGGCGAGACCCGCGACGATGTGGATGCCCGTGAAGAACGGTTCCTGCCAGTCGTCGGCAAATGGGGTGACCGCGGTAGCGATCGCCTCGAGGTTAACGCCAAGGGCGATGAGGCCGGCGAGAATCGCGGCGGCAACGATGATCGCGGGAACCATGCCGAGAAACATGAGGCCGGGCGCTGTGCGCCAGACCGAGAGGCCGCGAGCGAGAAGGCCCATGCCGAGGAAGAAGTCCCGAGCGACCGTGGGGCGGCCCGCGGGCCGGGCCGGACGTCGGGACTCTGCCATGACGCCTCCCGTGAATGCGGTGGTGGGCGATACCGGACTCGAACCGATGACCTCTTCCGTGTGAAGGAAGCGCGCTACCAACTGCGCCAATCGCCCGCGACCATAATCTTGCCACAGCCCGCGACCCGCCCGTAACGGAATTGGCTCTGGCCTGATCTATCGGTTACAGTCATACAGCACGCAGCAATGCGAGCGAATGCGGATGTGGCGCAGTGGTAGCGCATCACCTTGCCAAGGTGAGGGTCGCGAGTTCGAATCTCGTCATCCGCTCGAGTGGGAAGTGTCAGTGACCATCTTTTTGGCCACTGGCGTGACCCGCCACGGTGGCGTGGCCGAGAGGCGAGGCAACGGCCTGCAAAGCCGTCTACACGGGTTCAAATCCCGTCGCCACCTCGGATGCAAATCCGAAACCATGGGCGGTTGGCGCAGCGGTAGCGCGCTTCCCTGACACGGAAGAGGTCGCTGGTTCGATCCCAGTACCGCCCACACAGGAAATGGCCCGGACACCGTCCGGGCCATTTCGCGTTTGCGCTGTGCCGCGCGGCGTAGTTGCGGATAGCTACGCCGCGGGTGAGTATTGAGCCATGGTTGGGGGACCGTCACTACAGAGCGATGCTTTTTCGAGCATGCTCCTGGTGGGCAAACTCGTCACGCGGGACCAGCTTGACCTGGCCCGGGCCGTCAAAGCTCGAACCGGTGCTCACGTTGACGAAACGCTCGTCGCCCTGGGGATGCTCGACGAGACGCGCCTGCTGAACCTCATGATGCTCACTTGGGGGCTTGAGCGCGCCGACCTGCGGCTGATCGATGACACCCTTGTTCGGCGGTTCTCCGGTCAAGACCTCATGGCCGCAAACTGGTTGCCCGTGCGTCGATTGCCGACCGGTGAGACCCTCGTCGCCACCGCACGCGTGCCCGACGAGCAGCGAACACTCGAGATTGAGGGCGAAGTCGGCACCGCGGCCGTCTTTGAGGTCGCCACCTCGTGGCAGATCAAGCGTGCGGTCCTGCGGATTTACGCCCCAGAGATCGCCAACCAGGCGGCGAACGAACTGTGGCGGCAGAATCCGGGGCTATCGGCACGAGTCGTGTTCTCTCGCGGACAAAAAGTCGGGATCATCGTCGCCGCGGTGATCCTCGGCGTTCTGCTCGTTCTGTGGCCGACCGGCACCATTGCCGCCGTTCTGGGAATCGCGAGCCTCATTTTCTTGGCCGGGACGACATTCAAGTTCGTCACGGCGATGCGCGGGGCGAAGTACGACGTTGTTGAGCGGGTCACCGACGCCGAAGTGGGTCGGCTGAGCGATGAGGAACTCCCGCGCTATACCGTGCTGGTCCCTGTTTTCAAGGAAGCCAACATCGTCGCGCAGCTCGTCGACAACTTGGGCGGCTTGGACTGGCCGGTCGAGAAACTCGAGGTCTTGATCCTCATCGAGGAGGAAGACACCCAGACGAGAGATGCCTTCGAGGCAGCACATGCCCCGGACCACTTTCACGTGGTGACCGTTCCGAAGGGACATCCGCAGACTAAACCGCGCGCGTGCAACGTCGGCCTGTTCTTCGCGACGGGAGACTTTCTGGTGATCTTCGATGCCGAGGACACTCCGGATCCTGATCAGCTGAAGAAGGCGTTCATCGCGTTCCGGCGGGCGGGGGAGCGCACGGTGTGCGTTCAGGCATCCCTCAACTTCTTCAATGCCGACGAGAACGTGTTGACGCGCATGTTCACTCTCGAGTACAGCTACTGGTTCGACTACATGCTGGCGGGTTTGGATGCCCAAGACCTGCCCATTCCGCTGGGTGGTACGTCGAACCACTTTCGTACCTCCGCACTCATCGAGCTCGGAGGGTGGGACCCGTACAACGTCACCGAGGACGCCGACCTGGGAATTCGAGCCAGCGCACTCGGCTATCGCGTGGGAGTGATCAACTCGACCACCATGGAGGAGGCAAACACCTCGGTGCCGAACTTCATCCGCCAGCGCAGCCGGTGGATCAAGGGCTACATGCAGACCACCCTGGTGCACGCGCGCACGCCGCTGCGCCTCATCGCGAGCATCGGGATCAGGCGGTTCCTGAGCTTCGTGCTGCTCATCGCCGGCACGCCGGCAACCTTCCTCGCGGTGTTGCCGTTCTACGTCGTGACGGCGGTGACGTTCCTCATTCCTACCGAGTTCATTTCGTCATTCTTCCCGGTGTGGGTGCTGTGGGTGAGTCTCGCGAACTTCGTGATCGGCAACGCGATCATGGTCTACCTGTCGATGATGGGTCCGTTCAAGAGGGGTGCCTTTGGGCTGATCCTGTGGGCGCTTTACAACCCCGTCTACTGGTTGCTCCACTCGATCGCCGCCTACAAGGGACTGTGGCAGTTGCTGACCCGCCCGCACTACTGGGAGAAGACCGAGCATGGCCTCACCAACCAGTCTCACTAGGGCCCCCGCCTCGCGCCCGGCACGCCACCTCGCTGCCACGCCCGCGCGGGCACACAGCCAGATCGACGCCTACCCGCGTCGGCCCGGTGCGCGATGGTTGCTGCGCGTGGTTTTTGCGCTGCCTTTTCTGCTCACCACGTTCGTCGTGTACGGAGCCGGATCGCCGATCGCTGGAACCCCGAACGCGGCACTCGTCGAACGAGTCGCGCTCATCGATTGGACTCGCGCCGACGTGGTCTGGCTGGGCGAGATCTACCCGCCGATCACGACCCTCATCGCTGCCCTGATGCCCGGCGGTCGTGTGGGGCTCGCGATCCTCGGAAGCCTCGCGGCCGGGGTCTTTCTGCAGAAGCTCGGCGAGATCATGGTGCAGCGGCGATTCCACCGTACGACCTCGAACATCCTGATGATCGCTCTTGCCGCGAACCCGCTGTTCTTCTACACCGCGACCGAGAACTTCGCGGGCTTCGTCGGGCTGATCTTTTTCGGACTTGCCATCGCCGACATCGTGCGCTTCGTGACCTGGGGCAACACCCAGTCCGGCTTCAGGGCCGGGATCTACTTCATGCTCGCCACGCTCAGCGACACGTCCGGCCTGCTGTATGTGCTGACCGCACTCGCCGCGGTGCCCTTCCTCGTGCTCAAGCGACGGGGTCAGTCTGGCGCGCGCGCGTCCGTGCTCCTGGTGGTGGCATATCCCACGCTCGCGGCCGTCGGTTCGCTGATGCTGCTCAACCTCGTATTCCTGCACAACCCGCTCGGCGAGATCGGCGCCGGTCTGCTCGACGGTGCCGACGCCAGACTCGCGGGCCTTCCCGCACTGTTCGCCTCGCCGACCGGGTGGCTGCTGCTGGCTCCGGTTGTGAGCGCGTGGCTGTGTGCGGTGATCGTCGGGCGCTGGAAAGCGATCCCGGTCGCCTCGCTCGTATTCTTGGCGATTCTCGTCGCGTTTGTGGCGGGACTCATCGCGCCCGGATCGGCCGGCAACACCTTCATCATGATGACGGTTCTCGCGATCGCGCTGATTCCCGCCGCGAAGCGCCGAGCGACGACCGCGCTCCTCGACGTGGTCGCGGTGGCGCAAATCGCCATCGCGTGGCTCGCGGCGTTTGACCGTCCGGTGATCGTCGAGTGGATGACGGCGCTCTGGTCAGCGATCGCTCCCGGGTAGACCGCGGGCGTCGCGGCCGCCGAACTCGGTCATGACCGACCACGCCACCGCGCGCCACTAAACTTCAGGAGTGAGTAAGACCGGATTCGACCTGTACACCGACCGAGCCGTCGTCGCCATGCGCGTCAACGGCGAACTGAAGGACCTCGCGGCCACGGTCACCGACGGGGATGCCGTCGAGCCGGTCACGATCGAATCGCCGGACGGGCTGAGCATCCTGCGGCACTCCACCGCACACGTCATGGCGCAGGCCGTGCAGTCGATCAACCCCGATGCCAAGCTCGGGATTGGGCCGCCGGTCACCGATGGCTTCTACTACGACTTCGATGTCGAAGAGCCGTTCACTCCGGAGGACCTCAAGGCCATCAGCAAAGCGATGGACCGGATCATCCGTCAGGGCCAGCGTTTTCACGCGACGGGTCGTCACCGAGACGAAGCACGGGCGGAGCTCGCAAACGAGCCGTACAAGCTCGAGCTGATCGGGCTGAAGGGGGCGACAGGCTCGGCACCGAGAGGCGCTGGGCCAAGACGGCGAGTCGGTCGAAGTGGGCGGCGCCGAACTCACGATCTACGACAACATCGATGGAAAGACAGGCCAGGTCTTCTGGTCTGATCTGTGTCGCGGCCCGCACCTGCCCAGCACTCGCATGATCGGCAACGGCTGGTCGCTCGTGCGCAATGCTGCGGCATACTGGCGCGGCTCGGAAAAGAACAAGCAGCTTCAGCGAATCTACGGAACAGCGTGGGCGAGCAAAGATGACCTGCGTGAACACCAAACTCGCCAGGAGGAGGCCGCCAAGCGCGACCATCGCAAGCTCGGCGCCGAGCTCGATCTGTTCTCGTTCCCGGAGGAGATCGGTTCGGGACTCGCCGTGTTCCACCCCAAGGGCGGAATCATCCGGGCCGAAATAGAGAACTTCATGCGCGAGCGCCTGATCGCCAACGACTACGAACTCGTCAACACTCCGCACATCACCAAGGGCCACCTATACGAGATCAGCCAGCACCTTGAGTGGTACGCAGACAGCATGTTCCCTCCGATGCACCTCGACGAGGAACACGATGCCGACGGCAACGTCACGCGCCAGGGTCAGGACTACTACCTGAAGCCCATGAACTGCCCCATGCACAACCTGATCTTCCGTGCCCGCGGCAGAAGCTACCGCGAACTCCCGCTGCGCCTCGCCGAGTTCGGCACCGTGTACCGCTACGAGAAGAGCGGCACGCTGCAGGGCCTCACGCGCGTTCGCGGCCTGACCCAGGATGACGCGCACATCTACGTGACCCCCGAGCAGGTTAAGCCCGAGCTGACCCGCCAGCTGGAGTTCGTGCTGGAGACTCTGCGCGGCTACGGGCTCGACAACTTCTATCTCGAGCTCTCCACGAGGGACCCCGAAAAGTCCGTCGGCTCCGACGAGCAATGGGAGATTGCCACCGAGACCATGCGCGAGGTTGCGATCGATTCCGGTCTCGAGTTCGTCGACGACCCGGGCGGGGCGGCGTTCTACGGACCGAAGATCTCCGTTCAGGCTCGCGACGCGATCGGCCGCACCTGGCAGTTGTCGACGGTCCAGCTCGACTTCAACCAGCCCGAATTGTTCGAGCTCCGCTACACGTCAGACGACGGAACGAAGCAGCAACCGGTCATGATCCACCGGGCCCTGCTCGGCTCCATCGAGCGGTTCTTCGCGATTCTACTGGAGCACTACGCGGGAGCGTTCCCGGTCTGGCTGTCCCCGGTGCAGGTCGTGGGAATCCCCGTGGCGGAGGCGCACGAGGAGTACCTCGGCAGCGTCATCCGTCAGCTCAAGGATGCCGGCGTGCGCGCCGAGCTTGACGCCTCGAGCGAGCGGATGCAGAAGAAGATCCGCACGCACACTCAAGCCAAGGTGCCGTTCCAGCTGATCGCCGGCGAAGAGGACAGTGCGAACGGGTCCGTCAGTTTCCGGTTCAGGGACGGAACTCAGGAGAACGGTGTGCCGATCGCGCAGGCAGTTGAGCGCATCCGTGAGGCGATCGCCACCAAGGCGCAGGTCTGATGGTCAAGGACTATGACGGATCCGAGTACGACAGCGTAGAAGCGTCTGACACCTTTGCTGCTGTTCCGGATGCCTTCCAACGGCTCTGGACGCCCCATCGCCTCGCCTACATCATCAACGGTCAGGACCCGACCCCCGACGCGTGCCCGTTCTGTATCGCTCCGACCCTCAGCGACGAGAAGGCGCTTATCGTTGCGCGCGGCACTCACGCCTTCGTCATTCTGAACCTCTACCCGTACAATAGCGGTCACCTTTTGGTGTGCCCATATCGCCATGTTGCGACGTATGACGAGGCCACGCCCGAGGAGGTCGCCGAGATCGGTAGCCTTACTCAGACAGCAATGCGGGTGCTCACCGAGACCGCGCACGCACACGGCTACAACATCGGCATGAATCAGGGCCGCATCGCTGGCGCCGGAATCGCGGAGCATCTCCATCAGCACGTTGTTCCACGCTGGGCTCTCGACTCCAACTTCTTCCCGATCATCGCTGGCACGAAAGCGCTGCCGCGGTTGTTGGGCGAGGTGCGCGAGGAGATCGCCACGGCATGGCCAGCAGGCCGCTGACCGACAATTGGCCGCAGAACCCCTGCGCGTCACCCGCATAGAATCTAGGACTATGAGCACCGAGAACACGTCAACCGAATTGGGTTCGAGCCGCGTCAAGCGCGGACTCGCCGAGATGCTCAAGGGCGGCGTCATCATGGACGTCGTCACGGCCGATCAGGCCAAGATCGCCGAGGATGCCGGAGCCGTTGCCGTCATGGCGCTTGAGCGGGTGCCCGCGGACATCCGCTCGCAGGGAGGCGTGGCTCGCATGAGCGACCCCGACCTGATCGATGGAATCATCGCGGCCGTGTCGATCCCGGTCATGGCGAAGGCGCGAATCGGTCACTTCGTTGAGGCGCAGGTGCTCGAAGCGCTCAAGGTCGACTACATCGACGAGTCCGAGGTGCTGTCCCCGGCGGACTACGTCAACCACATCGACAAGTGGAACTTCTCGGTGCCGTTCGTGTGTGGCGCGACCAACCTGGGCGAGGCGCTGCGACGCATCACCGAGGGTGCGGCAATGATCCGTTCCAAGGGCGAGGCCGGAACTGGCGACGTGTCGGAGGCGACCAAGCACATCCGCACTATCCTCGGTGAGATCAACGCCCTCAAGGGCCGCTCGGCCGACGAACTGTATGTCGCGGCCAAGGAGCTACAGGCGCCGTACGAGCTGGTGCGCGAGGTTGCCGAAGCGGGCAAGCTCCCCGTCGTGCTGTTTACGGCGGGCGGAGTAGCGACGCCTGCCGATGCTGCTCTCATGATGCAGCTGGGTGCAGACGGAGTGTTCGTCGGCTCGGGAATCTTCAAGTCGGGTAACCCGGCTCAGCGCGCAGCGGCGATCGTCAAGGCGACAACCTTCTTCGATGACCCGCAGGTCATCGCCGAGGCATCCCGTGGACTCGGCGAAGCGATGGTCGGCATCAACGTGTCTGACCTGCCTGCGCCCCACCGCCTGTCCGAGCGTGGCTGGTAAGGCAGCCCCGCGGGTCGGAGTCCTCGCCCTTCAGGGCGATTTCCGCGAGCACCTCTCCGTTCTCACCGCCCTGGGGGCCAATGCCGTCCCGATCAAACGGGCGGAAGAGATCGAATCACTTCACGGGCTGATCATTCCGGGTGGGGAGTCCAGTGTCATGGACAAACTCACCCGAATGTTCGGCCTCGCGGAGCCGCTCAAGGCCGCGATCGCGGGCGGGATGCCGGTCTACGGCACCTGCGCCGGGCTGATAATGCTCGCCGACACGGTTCTTGACGCCATCGAAGGTCAGCAGTCGCTGGGCGGACTTCACCTCTCGGTTCGGCGCAACGCCTTCGGATCGCAGTTGGACTCCTTCGAAACCGATCTCGACATCCCGGCGCTGGGGGAGCCCGCGGTGCACGCGGTCTTCATTCGGGCTCCGATCGTCGAAGAGGTCGAGGCCGACGTCAACGTACTAGCCGCCCTCGGCGACGGTCGCATTGTCGCCGTTGAGCAGGGTCAGCTGCTCGGCACCAGTTTCCACCCCGAAATGACGGGGGAGACTCGCTTTCACGAACGATTCGTCGCGACGGTGCGCGCGGCCTGACGCGTTAGCGTTGTGGCATGAAACCGTATTCGGACTTCGGAGGGCGCAGGGCCGGCCAGATTGCGGCTGATGTCATTGCGCTCGCGCTAATCGCCGGCTGGGTGTGGCTGGGCGTGACCGTTTACTCGCTTATCGCCAACCTCGCCGCTTACGGGGTGCAGATGGAGGATGCCGGAGCCGGCTTCCGCGAGACCATGACCCAGGTCGGTGAGTCCTTGGGGGCGATCCCGCTGATCGGGCCGGGCATCAGGATTCCCTTCGACGGCGCGAGCGATGCCGGCGGCGCGCTTGAGGCCGCGGGTCAGAGCCAGCAGGATGCCATCCTCCAGCTAGCGACCGCGCTCGGCATCGGAATTGCTGCACTACCGATCGCGACCATCCTCCTGCTGTGGCTCCTGCCGCGCATCCGGTTTGCTCGTCGTGCTGGTCGGGCCCAGGCGCTCGTCGCCAGCGGGGCCGGGGTCGACCTCCTCGCGCTGCGCGCGCTGGCGACCCAGAGCATCCCGTCGCTTGCCGCAGTGGACGCCGATGCGATGGCGGCGTGGCGCCGCGGTGATGACGCGGTCATGCGCAAGCTCGCCGCGCTCGAGCTCAAGTCGGCAGGAGTGCGCGGGCCCGACCGGTAGAATCTGTTGCATGTCAGGGCATTCCAAATGGGCAACCACGAAGCACCAGAAGGCGATCAAGGATCAGCGCCGGGCCAAGTCGTTCGCCAAACTCATCAAGAACATCGAAGTTGCTGCAAAGATCGGCGGGCCTGATCTAGCGGGCAACCCGACCCTTGTTGACGCGATCCAGAAGGCTAAGAAGACTTCGGTTCCCAACGAGAACATCGATCGCGCGGTCAAGCGTGGTGCCGGACTTACCGGCGAGGTCATCGACTACCAGACCATCATGTACGAGGGCTACGGTCCCAATGGCGTTGCTCTCCTGGTCGAGTGTCTGACCGACAACCGCAACCGTGCTGCGGCCGACGTGCGCACGCTCATGAGCCGCAACGGCGGAACGATGGCGGACCCGGGCAGCGTCGCCTACAACTTCACCCGCAAGGGAGTCATCTCGATCACCAAGAGCGAGGGCGTGACGGAAGACGACATTCTGCTAGCGGTGCTGGATGCCGGGGCGGAGGAGGTCTTCGACCGAGGCGAGGGTTTCGAGGTCATCACGGATACCGCGCACCTCGTCTCCACCCGTGAAGCCCTTCAGGCGGCCGGGATCGATTACGACTCGTCAGAGGCAGAGTTCGTTCCCAACCTGACCGTCGACGTCGACGCAGACACGGCGCGCAAGGTGATGAAGCTCATCGACGCGCTCGAAGACTCCGACGACGTACAGAACATATATTCGAATTACGACGTGTCGCCGCAGGTTCAGGCGGAATTGGACGAAGACTAGGGGTATGTCCCTACGCGTGCTCGGAATCGACCCTGGGCTCACGCGCTGTGGAATCGGCATTGTGGATGTCGCGCCGACCCGGTCGGCGACTCTCGTGCACGTTGGCGTCATCCGAACCCCACCCGAGCTGCCTCTGGAGCGGCGCCTGCTGGCGATCGCCGAGGGCATCGCCGCCGCGCTCGACGAGTTCGCGCCGGTCGCGGTCGCCTTGGAGCGGGTGTTCGCGCAACACAATCTGCGCACGGTCATGGGTACCGCCCAGGCCAGCGGCGTCGCTCTGCATCTCGCGGCGGCGCGCGGGTTGACCGTGGGGCTGCACACGCCGAGCGAGGTGAAAGCCGCCGTTACCGGCTACGGCGCGGCCGATAAGCGCCAGGTCGGGGCGATGGTCGCCCGGGTGCTGAGGCTCTCGGAAGTTCCCAAGCCTGCGGATGCCGCCGACGCCCTAGCCATTGCGTTGTGCCACGCCTGGAGTGCCACGGTCGTCGCCGAGCCGACGCGCCTCACCCCGGCCCAACAGGCGTGGCGGCGCGCCGAGAAGGCCGCGGCCGCTCCTAGGCTTTCGTCATGATCTCCTCGGTGCGTGGAACGGTTTTGGTCGCCCAGGGCACGACGGCGGTCATCGAGGTCGGGGGAGTCGGGCTGAGCCTGCAGGTGACCCCACAGCACGCGCTGTCGCTGCGGGTGGGGGCCGAGGCATCCATTCGAACCGCGCTCATTGTTCGCGAAGACGACCTCGCGCTCTACGGCTTTTCCGAGGCAGACGAGTTGACCACCTTCGACCTGCTTCGGGGAGTCACGGGGGTGGGCCCCAAGAGCGCCATGGGCGTGCTCGCCGCGATGAGCCCCGCAGAAATCGCTGGTGCCGTCGCTACCGAAGACGATGGTGCATTTCGCAAGGTTTCAGGGATCGGGCCCAAGACGGCGAAGCTCATCGTCGTGTCACTGGCGGGCAAGCTTGTTGTGGCCGCCGGCGCCCGAGTGCCGGGCGCACCACGGACAAGCACCGTCGCCGAGAGCGTGACGGTCGCGCTGATTGGTCTTGGGTGGCAGGAGCGGGTCGCGATACAGGCCGTGGATGAGGCGATGGCGGGAGCGTCAGACGCCGACCGCGACGCGGTGCCCGCACTCCTGCGCCTCGCGCTGGCCAGTCTCGGGCCGCAGGCGGTGAACTCGCAATGACCGAGTCGGAGTCAATCGTTAGTGCGACGCCGGAGTCGCAAGCTGAACTCGCCTTCGAGGGCGCGCTTCGCCCGAAATCCCTCGCCGAGTTCGTGGGCCAGTCGAAGGTCAGGGGCCAGCTGCAGTTGTTGCTGCAGGCCGCGGCGATGCAGAACCGCACGCCCGATCACATTTTGCTCGCCGGTCCGCCTGGTCTCGGCAAGACGACCCTCGCGATGATTGTCGCCCACGAGAGCAACCGGCCGCTGCGGATGTCGAGCGGTCCGGCGATCCAGCACGCCGGCGATCTCGCGGCCGTACTGTCGTCGCTCGTGCCCGGCGAGGTGCTGTTCATCGACGAGATCCATCGGATGGCGCGTTCGGCGGAGGAAATGCTCTACCTCGCCATGGAGGACTTCCGCATCGACATCATGGTCGGCAAAGGTGCCGGGGCTACTTCGATTCCGCTCGACCTGTCGCCATTCACCTTGGTCGGCGCAACGACTCGTTCCGGACTGCTACCCAACCCGCTGCGCGATCGATTCGGCTTCACCGCCCACCTTGAGTTCTATGACGAAGCCGAACTCGAACAGGTGCTCACTCGGGCCGCGGCCCTACTCGATCTCGACATCGATCGGCGCGCTCTGGCCGAGATCGCAGGTCGCTGTCGCGGAACGCCGCGCATCGCCAATCGACTGCTGCGGCGTGTGCGTGACTACGCGCTCGTCAAGGGTTCGGGAGCCGGTCTCGATGCCGTCCACGCGGCGCTCGACCTGTACGACGTCGACGAGCTCGGTCTCGATCGGCTCGACCGTGCAGTGATGCACACGATCCTCATGCGCTTCGATGGCGGACCGGTCGGGCTGAACACCCTTGCCGTATCCGTGGGCGAAGAGGCAGAGACTATCGAGTCCGTTGTCGAACCGTTTTTGGTACGGATCGGCCTGCTCACCCGAACGCCGCGAGGCCGGGTCGCGACCCGCGCGGCCTGGAAGCATTTTGGCGCTACGCCGCCCCAGGCGACGCAGGCCACCCTCGGCATCTTCGGGGATGACCTATAATTTCCAAAGACTGCTCAGCGGGCTTTACTAGGCTCGCCGGTCGCACGACTCCCTCTTGGAAGGTAACCCCATGGATCCGTTGACAATCGGAATGCTCGCAATTCTCGCGGTGCTGATCTTTTTCATGTTCCGCAACAGCCGCAAGCGCAAGGCGCAGCAGGAGGAGTTGCAGGCCAAGATTCAGCCCGGCGCCGAGGTAATGACCAACTTTGGACTGTTCGGCACGCTCAAGTCGGTGGATGAACTGACCAACGTTGCCGAGCTGGAGACGAGCCCCGGCAACGTCGTGCGAGTGCACCGCCAGACGATCGCCAAGGTTGTCACGAGCGAGGAACTCAACGCTGACGGACCGCGTTCGGTCGAAGAAGCCATGGCCATCGCAAATCGGGAAGCCGAGGAGCGCGACCGCGTGAAGCTCAACGAAGACACCGCGATTCCGCTCGACAAGCCGGCATACGGCGAGCGTGTCGATTCTGAGGAAAAGAAGCCGGCGCGTCGTACCACCAAGAAGACCGGCGAGTAGACACTAACCTTGGGTGCTGGCCACCGAGCTCGTGCGCTGACAAGCGCCCGAACCATCGGCTAGCACCTTTCGGGTGCCCGCGCACCTGCGCATCCCACAGAGAAAGCTGAGTAATAGCCAGTGGCAAGATCTACCCCAGCGAAGAAGGCGTGGCGCTCGCTAACCTGGCTTGCCATCATCATTGTTGGCCTCATCGCCATCAACGGTGCCGGTGTGCTGTTCGGTGGCGGCTCATGGCAGCCCAAGCTTGCTCTCGACCTCGAGGGCGGCACCCAGATCCGACTCGCGCCGCAGCTGGAGAGCGGCGACACGGTCAGCCAGGAGCAGCTCGACCAGGCCGTATCGATCATCCGCCAGCGCATCGACGCCAGTGGCGTCTCCGAAGCCGAGATCAGCACCGAGGGCTCACAGAACATCATCGTGTCGATCCCGGGCATACCTGATGACGAGACGCTCCGACGCATCGAGGCATCGGCAAAGCTCGAGTTCCGCCCGGTCATCTATACGGATGTCGCTGCTGTCAGCGCAGCGGACGGCTCGACGCCGACGCCAGTACCGACCGAAGGTCTATCCACAACCCGCACTGCGGAACCGACGGATGCCAGTGACCCGAGCTGGGTCACCGAGGCGCTGTTCGCCGAGTTCCAGAACTTCGACTGCGCGACTCTCGATACGGCGAACACCAATGTGGCGCCCGTCGACGAGCCGCTCATCACGTGTGAAGACGACGGTAGCTACAAGTACATCCTCGGGCCGGTCGAGGTCTCCGGCGAGACGATCTCCGACGCGACGGCCGGGCTCATCACCAACAGCCAGGGCGTCAGCACCGGCCAGTGGGGGGTCTTCATTACCTTCAACGAGGTGGGCACGTCGCAGTTCGCGACCGTCACCGAGCGGCTGTACAGCTTCCCGGACACCGACCCGCGCAACCGGTTCGCGATTGTGCTCGACGGTCGCGTCATCTCGGCGCCGACAACTCAGGGCGTTATCACCGATGGCAAGCCGCAGATCAGCGGCTCGTTCACTCAGGAGAGTGCAAAGACGCTCGCTGACCAGCTGAAGTTCGGTGCGCTGCCGATCGGCTTCACGGTGCAAAGCTCCGAGGTGATCTCGGCAACACTCGGATCCACGCAACTTCAGAGCGGGCTTATCGCAGGCCTCATCGGCCTCATCCTCGTGGTGATCTACTCGCTGTTCCAGTACCGACTACTTGGCTTGGTTACCGTGGCGTCACTCGTGATCGCGGCGGTGCTCACCTACCTCGTTATCGTCATCCTCGCCTGGCGTCAGGGCTACCGGCTCTCGCTTGCCGGTGTGGCCGGGCTCATCGTCGCAATCGGATTCACCGCAGACTCGTTCATCGTGTACTTCGAGCGCATCCGTGACGAGCTACGCGACGGGCGAGGCCTGGAGTCCGCGGTCGAGGCCGGATGGAAGCGCGCTCTGCGCACCATCTACGCGGCCAAGGCCGTCAACCTGCTGTCCGCCGCGGTGTTGTTCATACTCGCGGTCGGAAACGTTCAGGGGTTCGCTTTGACCCTCGGAATCACGACCGTCATCGACGTGCTTGTTGTGGTGCTGTTCACGCACCCGCTGCTGCAACTGTTGGCAACCACGAGGTTCTTCTCCAGCGGGCATCCACTCAGCGGGCTCGACCCCAAAGCTCTCGGAGCGGTCTACCGCGGTCGAGCTCAGTTCCGCACCCCCGTCTCATCAGGTAAGCGGGACGGCGCACTGCGCGAAGCCGCTCGTCGTCAGACGATTGCCGAACGCAAGGCCGCCGAGCTCGGTGCCGGGTCCAGTACCAAGACGGATGGAGGGGAGTAACGATGTTCAGTTTCTCCAAGTTCGGAAACGACCTGTACACGGGCGAGCGCTCGTACAACTTCGTCGGACGTCGCCGCATCTGGTACACCGTCGCCTTCATCATGATCGGGCTCTCGATTCTCCTGCCCATCCTGCGCGGGGGTTTCGTCTTCGGGATTGAGTTCAGCGGCGGATCGGAGTTTCAGATTTCCGGTGTGGCCCATGTCGAGCAGCAGGTGGCGACCGATGCCGTCACCTCGGTCGTCGCGGACGCAACGCCACGTGTTTCGACAGTCGGTACCGACTCCGTTCGGGTGCAGACGGAGCAGCTCACGACCGAGCAGTCGACGGGAGTGCGTGACGCTCTCGCGTCTGCGTACGACGTGCCGACCGATCAGGTCACCTCGTCGTTCATTGGCCCCACCTGGGGTGCCGACATCACGGGCGCTGCAGTTCGCGCCCTCGTCGTCTTCGTCATACTCGCGGCGCTGCTCATGGCCGTCTACTTCCGTACCTGGAAGATGTCGCTCGCCGCGGTTGTCTCGCTGCTGCACGACATGATCATTACCGTGGGCGTGTACGGCGCCTTTGGATTCGAGATCACCCCGGCGGCGGTCATCGGATTCCTGACGATTCTGGGCTACTCGCTGTACGACACGGTCGTGGTGTTCGACAAGATTCGGGAGAACACCGGCGAGGCCACCGGGCGCACCTTTGCGGAGTCGGTGAACCTTGCGGTGAACCAGACGCTCGTGCGATCCATTAACACCGGTGTGGTTGCAGCACTCCCGGTCGGCGCGATCCTCTTCATCGGAACCACGCTGCTCGGCGCCGGCACCCTGCGCGACATTTCGCTGGCTCTCTTCGTCGGCATCGTGATCGGCACCTATTCGACGATCTTCATCGGAGCGCCCCTGTACTCGCAGCTGCGCGAGAAAGAGCCGGAAATCGCCAAGTCGAGCGAGAAGATTAAGGCGAACTCGTCGCGGGTAACCTCGGGCGCGGTGCGCTAACGTTCAACCGCGAATCAGTCGCCCTCCCGCGTCGAGCTAGTGCCCTGCTGCGCAACCTAGAATCGTCACGGGAGGTGCGCTGATGACAGACACTACGCAGAGTGCCGCGTCGCTGCGCTCGCTGCTCCCTCGGCTGTTCTCGCGAGCGCAGCCGGCCGGGGCCGTCGATCGACTCATCAAGACGGTTCGATCGCACCACCCCAAAGCCGATGTCGCTCTCATTGAGCGTGCGTACGCCGCTGCTGAACGCGCACACTCCGGGCAGCTGCGAAAGAGTGGCGAGCCGTACATCACGCATCCGGTCGCCGTCGCGCAAATTCTCGCCGAACTCGGCATTGGCGCCAAGACGCTGGCGGCCGCGCTGCTGCACGACACCGTCGAAGACACCGAGTACTCCCTGGCCCTGCTGCGTGCCGACTTCGGCGACGAGATCGCGATGCTCGTCGACGGGGTGACGAAGCTCGACAAAGTCAAATACGGCGATAGCGCTCAGGCAGAGACGGTGCGCAAGATGATCGTCGCGATGTCTAAAGACATCCGGGTTCTGGTCATCAAGCTTGCCGACCGCCTGCACAACGCGCGCACCTGGGGTTTCGTCGAGGCGACATCCGCGACCCGCAAGGCGCAGGAGACCCTTGAGATCTACGCGCCGCTGGCGCATCGACTCGGAATTCAGGCGATCAAGCTCGAGCTGGAAGACCTCTCGTTCGCGGTGCTTCAGCCGAAGCTGTATGTCGAGATTGAAAATCTGGTGTCCAAGCGCACCCCGCAGCGCGAACAGTTCGTGCAGCAGGTGATCGACGCAGTGAGCGACGACCTGAAGGCTTCGAAGATCAAGGGGTCGGTTGCGGGACGCCCCAAGCAGTACTACTCGATCTACCAGAAGATGATTGTTCGCGGACGGGAGTTCGACGAGATCTACGACCTCGTAGGCATTCGCGTACTCGTCAACTCCGTGCGGGACTGCTACGCCGTTCTGGGATCGATTCACGCCAGATGGAATCCGATCCCCGGGCGTTTCAAGGACTACATCGCGACCCCCAAGTTCAACCTCTACCAGTCGCTGCACACGACGGTGATCGGCCCGCAGGGTCGCGCGGTCGAGATCCAGATCCGCACGCAGGAGATGCACCAGCGCGCCGAGTTCGGTGTTGCCGCGCACTGGAAGTACAAAGCGCGGGCCAAGGGCGAAGATGCCGGTAGCGGTACGGGTGACACCGACATGGCCTGGCTTGCTCACATCACCGACTGGCAGTCCGAGACCGAAGACCCCGGTGAGTTCCTCGACAGCCTGCGGTTCGAGATCGGTGCCAAAGAGGTCTATGTATTCACCCCCCAGGGCAAGGTCATCGGACTTCCGGCGGGGGCAACGCCGGTCGACTTCGCGTACGCGGTACACACCGAGGTCGGGCATCGCACGATGGGCGCGAAGGTCAACGGCAGGCTCGTCCCGCTTGAGAGCACCCTCAACAGTGGCGATTCTGTCGAGGTCTTCACGTCGAAGAGCCCGGATGCGAGCCCCAGCCAAGACTGGCTGAGCTTCGTCAAGAGCACCCGCGCCCGCAACAAGATCAAGGCCTGGTTCACCAAGGAGCGACGCGAGGAAGCGATCGAACAGGGCAAGGATGCGATCGCGCGCGCCATGCGCAAGCAGAACCTTCCCCTGCAAAAGCTGATGAGTCAGGACTCGTTCGCCGAGGTCGCCGCCCAGATGCGGTACGACGACGTGTCAGCGCTGTACGCGGCGGTGGGGGAGGGACACGTTTCCACCCAGTCGGTCATCGAGAAGGTTCTGGCGTCGCTGCACGCCGAGGCAGAGACCGAGGACTCGGAGATCGAGTTCGCGCCCACCGGCCGCAGCAAAGCGCTCAAGAACAGCGACTCCGGCGTGCTGGTGCGTGGTGCCCCCGACATCCTGGTCAAGCTTGCGCGGTGTTGCACGCCAGTGCCCGGCGACGAGATTCTCGGCTTCGTCACCCGAGGCTCGGGTGTGTCTGTGCACCGATCGGACTGCAAGAACGTGTCATCCCTGTTGCTCGAACCGGAGCGGATGATCGACGTGGAATGGGCGGCGACGTCCAAGTCGTTGTTCCTGGTTCAGATCCAGGTCGAGGCGCTGGACCGGGCCGGACTGCTGTCTGACATCACTCGCGTGCTGACCGAGAGTCACGTCAACATTCTTTCCGCCTCGGTCTCCACGTCGAGCGACCGTCTGGCCGTCAGCCGCTACATTTTCGAGATGGGTGACACGACCCATCTCGATCGGGTGCTCAACGCCGTGCGTCGCATTGACGCGGTTTACGACGTGTATCGGGTGAACTCGGGCTAACGCGCACTCTCTCAGCCGGAGTGCCGCCACCCGCTTGTTGGGCAGGTTGCGGCGCCGGTCGAGGTAAACACGACACTCGGGCTCGCCGAATCCGCCGATCTTCATCAGTGCGGAAATAGTGGTCCGGTCCGTCTCGAAGTGCTCACTGAAGCGCGCGAGATCGACGGCGGTGCGCAGCGGAGTAGTGACGTGCAGCGTGCCGACGGTAGCCGTGTCCTCATCGTCGATCATGACTTCACGCACGCTCATCCATGAGGACAGTCGATGGGCGACCCGCGCGTCCAACGCCGCGCAAAACTCGTGGGTTCGAGGCGCCGATGGCCGGGCTCCCCAAATCCAGGCCGCCGTGCGCTGTTCCGCGATGAGCCGCGGATTCACTCCGACGGAGATGGATGCCGCGCGCAGGCCGGGCCCGTCGAACTCATCGATCGGTGCAAAACCCCGACCGATCGCGAAGATCTCGCCGTCGAGGCGCGCAGCAAGCAGTTCCGCGACCGGCAGGTCTCGAGTGGTCAGGAGGGTGGGATGACGGGAGAACACCACGCCAGCATGACCGCGATCGATCGGTGCATTCCCGCACTGCGTCGATTGGTGCAGTCGGGCCGGGTGTTAGTTCTTGAGCGCGCCGAGCCATGCCTTGCGAGCATCGAGAGCCTCTTGAGCCTCGGCGACCTTCTTGGCGTCGCCCCCGGCCTTGGCTTCGGCGAGCTCGCTCTCGAGCTTCGCAATTGCTTCGGTCAGCTGATCGAGGAATCCGTCTGAGCGCTGCTGACGCTCGGGGTTGTTCTTCTGCCAGTGATCTTCGTCGAGCTTGCGAACCGCGGTCTCGACCTTGCGCAGACGATCTTCGACGACCCGCACCTGGTCGCGCGGGACCTTGCCGATCTTGTCCCAGCGCTTCTGGATCGAGAGCAGGGTCTCCTTGGCCTTGACCCGGTCAGTCTCGGCGAGCAGCGGCTCGGCTTCGGTGAGGAGTTCGAGCTTGAGGGCAAGGTTGGCGCCAAACTCGACGTCATCTTTTGCGTCGATCTCGCTCTTGGCGGAGTAGAGCTCATCGCCCGCCGCCTTGAACTTGGCCCACAGCGCGTCATCAAACTTCTTGCCGGCGCGACCGGCGGCCTTCCAGTCGTCGAGCAACGAGCGGTACACCGGGATGCCGTCGGCGCCCTTCGAAACGAGGGCCTCTGCCTTCTCGACGAGCGCCTGCTTGGCCGCCCTCGCGTCTTTGTGGGCGCTGTCGAGTTCGGCGAAGAACGTCTTGCGGTGGCCGTCGATCGTCGACCGCGCGGCACGGAAGCGCTTCCACAGTTCGTTGGACTCGTTCTTGGGCAGGCGGGGTCCATCGGCTTGATGCTTCTGCCAGCGCGCGAAGATGTCGTCGAGGGTCGCGGAAACCTGTTTCCATTGCGCCTTCTCGGGATCCTGAGCCGCCAAAGTCTCCGCCTCGACGACGAGCGCCTCACGCTCGACCAGTGCCGCGGCGATGAGTGCCTTGGACTCCTCGGTCTGCTTCTCGGTGAGCTCGGTCACGGTGCCGCTGAGCGCGGCGAGACGGGTCTGAAGTGCCTCGAGGTTTCCCACGGCATTCGCTGTGGCAATGCTCGCGCTCAAAGTGGTCATCGTCTTTGCGACATCCGCCGCCGGTGCCCCCCGCTTGACCCGTTGCTCGAGCAACGTCACCTGTCCCGCAAGCTCCGTGAACTTGCGCTCGAAGTACGCCAGCGCTTCTTCAGCTGTTCCGTCGGGGTACTGCCCGACGACACGTTCGCCGGATGCCTCGCGCACATAGACGGTCCCCGTCTCGTCAACGCGGCCCCAGGGAGCCATCTCGTCAGTCACTTGATCTCACCTTGTTCGCTCGGGATTGTGCGGGCATCGCCGCCGCGCGTGCACCAGCTTATGGCAACCGACGCGGGGCCCGACCTGCGTTACTGGATCGTGAAGCTTGTGATCGTCGTGGGGATCAGCGGTGGGCCGTCCGAACTGCCGTCGGCGGTTCCTGCCGCGGCGATCTGGGCGATGAGGCCGTCGAGTCCGCTCGTCACCGAGCCGACGACGGTGTAGCCGCCCGCGGCATCCCCCGGCAGTGTCGTGTCTTGGTAGACGATGAAGAACTGGCGCCCGTTGCTGTACGCGTCGCCGCCCGCGCGCGCCATCGCGATGGTTCCCGCCGGATACACGCCGTCGATCGGGGCGTTCTCAATCGGCCCGTAGCTGTAGGTCGGGTCGGTCGCTCCGGTTCCATCGACCGATCCGCACTGGATCAGGCTCGCCGTTCCGGTCACGAGGCGATGACAGGTCTTTCCCGGGTAGAAGCCGGTCAGGGAGTCAGCGAGTAGGGAGGAGACCGCTTGAGGGGCCAGAGCGGCATCAAGCGTGATTCCCAGAGTGACGTCGTTGAGCACGAGGGTGCCGGTGTAGGCCTTGCCCTCGGCGAAACCGGCATCCGGAACGTCGCCAACGTTCTGCCCCTCAGCGACCGGAGGGGCCTCGCTCGCTGACGGCTCTGGGCTCGGGGTTCCCGGACCACCGTTGAAGTAGAAGAGCTGCAGAACCGTCGCGAGCGCGGCTACGACGACGAGTGCGCCGACCGCGGTGATGTTGTCCCGCTTGCGGCGCGACTGCTGGTTCTCGTGCACGGCCTGCCTCGCGTTGTAGCGGCGAAGACGCTCACGCGCCTCGCGGGCTTCGCGCTCGGTTGACTTGCTCGATGCCACGGAGATCTCCTTCGGGGGTGTTGCGCTCGGTCGAGTAACTTTACGACAGAGTTGACGCGCTCGGCCGCGGCTAGCATTGCCGCTATGAATGCACAGCCGGGGCTTCGCAGCTCAGCGACGCCGTTGGCGGTGCGGATGCGACCGCGAACCCTCGGTGAGATCGCGGGCCAGAAGCACCTCCTCACCCCGGGTTCGCCGCTCGTGAGCCTCGCCACGGATGTCGCAGGCGACCAGGGAGCGACCTCCATAATCCTGTGGGGTCCGCCGGGAACCGGCAAGACAACCCTCGCCAAAGCGATCGCCAACAGTTCGGGCCGCAAGTTTGTCGAACTTTCGGCGGTGACCGCGGGCGTACGAGACGTACGCCAGGTGATGGAGGAGGCGTTGGCGAGCCGAGACCTCTACGGGCTGACGACCGTGCTCTTTCTCGATGAGATTCATCGGTTCACGAAGGCGCAACAGGACGCGCTGCTGCCGGGCGTCGAGAACGGTTGGGTCATTTTGATCGCGGCGACGACGGAGAATCCGTCGTTCTCGGTGATTTCCCCGCTGCTGTCTCGATCTCTACTGCTGACTCTCGAAGCACTCGACGACGACGACTTGGGTGTCGTGATTGACCGAGCACTGAGCGAACCACAGGGGCTCGCCGGCGCCGTGGAGTTGGACCCGGAGGCGCGCGCCGCGATCATCCGAATGTCATCGGGGGACGCCCGACGCGCGCTGACCGCGCTGGAGGCGGCCGCGCTGGCGGCGTCGGCCTCCCGCGAGGGCGACGCTACGCCCGTGGTGACCACGGAAATCGTGGCCCGTGCTGTCGACCGGGCCCTGCTGCGCTATGACCGGCAGGGCGACGAGCACTACGACGTCATCAGCGCGTTCATTAAGTCGGTGCGTGGATCGGACGTCGACGCGGCGCTGCACTATCTCGCGCGGATGATCGAGGCGGGGGAGGACCCCCGGTTTATCGCGCGGCGAGTGATCATCTCCGCCGCCGAAGACGTGGGCATGGCCGATCCGCAGGCGCTGCTGATCGCGATGGCCGCGGCCGATGCCGTGCAGCTGATTGGTATGCCCGAGGGCCGCATCCCGTTGGCCGAGGCCGTGGTGTACCTGGCGACGGCGCCCAAGTCCAACGCGGCCTATGTGGCACTGGATGCCGCGATCGCCGACGTGCGCGCCGGCAAGATCGGTCGCGTGCCCAAACATCTTCGCGACGCCCACTATCCGGGCGCCAAGCGACTCGGACACGGCAAGGGATATCAGTACTCCCACGACGCCGAGTTTGGCGTCGCCCAGCAGCAGTATCTCCCCGACGAACTAGTCGGCACCGAGTACTACACCCCGACCGCCTTTGGGAACGAGCGTGATGTCGCTGCCCGGCTGGAGAAGTTGCGCGCGATAATCCGCGGCGGATGATAGTATTTGTGACGCCCACGGCCTGATTTCCCTAGCGCGGCTGCACAGGAATCATCGGCCAAGAAGCACACGGTCTGTAGCCGACCGAAACTTCGCGGGACATCCCTCACAATTTTGCCGGTGTGTGCTGAGCGCGCATGAGTGTGCGCGAGCGACCGGATGCCATTGTTTGTTCGTCTACAGAAAAGGAAACCGTGTCTACTAAGTCACGTACTCGCAGCAAGACCCGCCTCTCGCGCGCTCTGGGCATCGCCCTGACCCCGAAGGCAGCAAAGTACCTCGAGAAGCGTCCGTACGCACCGGGCGAGCACGGCCGCACCAAGCGCAAGCAGGACAGCGACTACGCCGTTCGTCTGCGCGAGAAGCAGCGCCTGCGCGCCCAGTACGGCATCCGCGAGGCACAGCTCAAGATTCAGTTCGAGGAAGCCCGCAAGGCAGCAGGCCTGACCGGTGAGAACCTGGTCGAGCAGCTCGAGATGCGTCTCGACGCGATCCTCGTTCGTTCCGCGATCGCCCGCACCACGGCGCAGTCGCGCCAGATGGTCGTGCACCGCCACATCCTCGTCGACGGCCAGCTCGTCGACCGCCCGTCGTTCCGCGTCAAGCCGGGACAGCTCGTTCACGTGAAGCCCCGCAGCGAAGGCATGGAGATCTTCCAGGTCGCCGCTGCCGGCGGTCACGTCGACGTTCTGCCCAAGACCCCGGGATACCTCGAGGTCGAAATCGACAAGCTCCAGGCGCGCCTCGTGCGTCGCCCGAAGCGCGCCGAGGTCCCCGTGACCTGTGAAGTGCAGCTCGTCGTCGAGTACTACGCGGCGCGCTAGTCGCGTGAGAAGGGCCGGGGGTTGTTCCCCGGCCCTTTTTCGTTCCACGAACAGAAGGAGAACACCATGTCGGGTGGAGACATTGCTGGGCTGATCGCGGCGGGCGTGTTCGCAATACTGGTCGCGTTGCTTGCGGTTCCCCTGCTCAAGCTGGGCCGCGTCTTCGACGAGACCAGCGCGGCAATCCGCAGCGCGAGCGACAACGTCACGCCCTTGCTTGAGGAGGCGACGATCACCATCTCCGAGACCAACAAACAGCTCGCGCGCGTTGACACGATAACCGCGAGCGTCGAGGAGACCACGGGCAATGTTTCGGCGCTCGTCGCGCTCTTTGCCGCGACGGTCGGCGGTCCTCTGATCAAGCTGGCGGGATTCTCTGCCGGGGTGCGTGCGGCGATCGGCGGCCTGCGTCCCGACCCAAAAGGGCCTCGCTCGAAGAAGTAAGCTTGATGTGACCTTAGAAGATCTACCAGTTCACGAGGAGAAATCATGAAGAGCATCGTTCTGTTGATAGTTGGTGTCGCCGCCGGATTCCTCGTTGCGCACCAGGTCGCGAAGACTCCCGAAGGCAAGAAGTTCTTCGATGACGTGGACAGCAAAGCACGCGATTTCGGCAGCGCGGTCGTGGACGGCTACAAGGCCCGCGAGGCCGAACTTCGTGCGGCGGTCGCCGACGCAGAAGACGTCATCGCCGACCTGACCAAGCGCGTCAAATAGGTTTGGTTTCGCCGCCGTCGCGGCCACTCACCCACCGGGGATTCTTGGTGGGCAACACTTCACCGACCCGGGACCCACAATGCAGACCGCAGACATCCAGAGCCGTTGGCTGAACTTCTTCGGCGACCGCGGGCACACCATCGTGCCGTCCGCCTCGCTGGTCAGCGATGACCCGACCCTGCTCTTCACGGTCGCCGGGATGGTGCCGTTTGTTCCGTATCTCACCGGCCTGGTGCCGGCGCCGTACCCTCGGGCGACGAGCGTTCAGAAGTGCATCAGAACCCTTGACATCGAGGAGGTAGGCAAAACTCCTCGGCACGGCACGTTCTTTCAGATGAACGGCAACTTCTCGTTTGGCGACTATTTCAAGGAGCAGGCGATCGAGTACGCCTGGGAACTGCTGACATCCTCGGAGACCGATGGCGGTCTGGCCTTCGATGAGAAGGATCTCTGGGTCACCGTTTACGAAGACGACGACGAGGCTGTCGAATTCTGGAAGAAGACCGCTGGACTGCCCGACGAGCGCATTCAGCGCCTCGGAATGGACAGCAACTACTGGTCCACCGGCCAGCCCGGCCCCGCAGGTCCGTGCTCAGAGATCTTCTTCGACCGCGGTCCCGAGTACGGAATCGACGGAGGGCCGGCGACCGACGACGACCGCTACGTGGAGATCTGGAACCTCGTCTTCATGCAGTACCTGCGCGGCGAGGGCGCAGGAAAGAACTTCGAGATCCTCGGTGAACTGCCCAAGAAGAACATCGACACCGGGATGGGGCTCGAACGAGTCGCGTTCCTGAAGCAGGGCGTCGAGAACATGTACGAGATCGACCAGGTTCGCCCGGTTCTCGACAAGGCGGCAGAACTCAGCAATCGAAAGTACGGAAAACAGCACGATGACGACGTGCGGATGCGCGTCATCGCGGACCATGTGCGATCGAGTCTCATGCTGATGTCTGACGGAGTGACCCCGAGCAACGAGGGGCGCGGATACATCCTGCGTCGCCTCATGCGCCGAAGCGTTCGGGCGATGCGCCTGCTGGGAGTCGAAGAGCCGACGTTTGCCGAGCTGTTCCCAGCGTCTCGCGACGCGATGAAGACGCAGTACCCCGAGGTCGCTGCCGACTTCGACAGGATCTCGCGACTCGCGCTGGCCGAGGAGGAGACCTTCCTGCGAACGCTGGCGAGTGGCACGAGCATCCTCGACCTTGCCGTCTCCCGCACCCAGCAGGCGGGCTCGACCGAACTGCCCAGCGACACCGCGTTCCTGCTGCACGACACTTACGGCTTCCCGATCGATCTCACGCTCGAGATCGCCGAGGATGCCGGGCTCACGGTCGATCGCGACGCATTCGACACCCTCATGCACCACCAGCGCACCATTGCGAAGGCAGACGCGAAGTCGAAGAAGCAGCACCTCGCCGACCTCAGCGTCTACAGCGCGTTCCGTGCCCACGGCGAGACCGTGTTCACCGGCTATGACTATCTGACGACCGACAGCACGATTCTCGGGCTCATCGTCGACGGTGCCTCGGTGACTGAGGCAACATCCGGTCAGATCGCCGAGGTGATCCTTGCCGAGACGTCGCTGTACCCGGAATCGGGTGGCCAAGAAGCCGACGCGGGCACGATAGTTGGCTCCGGATTCGAACTCGAAGTGCTCGACGTTCAGCGCCCGGTCAAGGGCCTCGTCAGTCACAAGGTTCACGTCACGTCGGGCGAAGTCGGTGTTGGGGATGCCGCGACCACCGTCGTCGATCCGGAGTGGCGGCGCGGGGCGACCCAGGCGCACTCGGCGACCCATGTCATCCATGCCGCGCTTCGACAGATTCTCGGCCCGGAGGCGCACCAGTCCGGCTCGTACAACAAGGCCGGATACATGCGACTCGACTTCTCGTGGACTCAGGCGCTTTCGCACGCGACCAAGAGCGAGATCGAAGAGGTCGCCAACAACGCGGTGCGCGACAACCTCGAGGTGACCACGCGAATTCTTCCCCTCGCCGAGGCCAAGTCGCTCGGGGCAATGGCTCTGTTCGGCGAGAAGTACGGCGACAGCGTGCGCGTCGTGGAGATCGGTGGCCCCTGGTCGCTCGAACTTTGCGCGGGAACTCACGTGACGCGTTCGAGCGAGATCGGCCTGATCAGCTTGGTGGGGGAGTCGAGCGTCGGTTCCACCAACCGTCGGATCGAGTCTCTCGTGGGCATCGAGGCCTTCCGCGAACTGGCGACTGAGCGGGCCATCGTGTCCCAGCTCACGAGCTCGCTGAAGACGCCCCGCGACCAGCTTCCCGACCGAATCGCGGAACTCATGGCGAGCCTCAAGGCTGCCGAACGCACGATCGCACAGTTCGAGTCGGCCCAATTGGCGCAGCGGGTGCCCGCCCTGGTGGCCAACGCTCGTACGGTCGGCGGTGTGACCATGGTCGCAGAGAACGTGGGTTCGGTCGCGTCTGGCGACGACTTGCGCAGTCTCGTCACGAACGTTCGTGAGAAGTTGGGGAGCGCGGCATCCGTCGTCGCCCTTGCTGCCGACGTCGACGGCAAACCGGCCGTGATCGTTGCTACCAACGATGCTTCCCGCGCCGCGGGAGTCAAGGCGGGCGCGTTGGCCAAGCTTGCGGCCGGGATTCTCGGCGGTGGCGGCGGCGGCAAAGACGACATGGCCCAGGGCGGCGGCTCCGACGTCTCCGCGATCGGGCCCGCGCTTGACGCGATTGTCGCCTCGGTCGGGAAGTAGCCGTGCGGCCGGGTGTTCGCCTCGGCGTTGACGTCGGTAAGGCTCGGGTCGGACTAGCCCGCTGCGATCCGCACGCCATGCTCGCGACCCCGGTAGAGACAGTGCCGCGGGGTTCGGGGGACATCGCCCGCATTGTTGCCGTGGCGGTCGAGGTCGATGCGATCGAGGTCGTCGTGGGGCTGCCGATTGCGCTGTCCGGTGCCGAGACCGCGTCGACGCAGGATGCCCGAGACTTTGCCGCACAACTGGCGGACCGACTTGCCGTTCCCGTTCGCATGGTCGACGAGCGGTTGTCGACGGTGTCGGCGAGTGCAGCGCTGCGCGCGTCCGGACGAAACGCGAAGAACTCGCGTTCGGTCGTTGATCAGGTCGCCGCCGTTATAATTTTGCAACACGCCCTCGATTTCGAGCGCACGGCCGAAACCCCGCCCGGCGCAGTGGTCGAACCGGACGAAGGATCATAAATGGCGAACGAACCGAGCTGGGATGAGCTGTTCAATCCCCAGCCCAAGGCTAGTGAGCCTGCTCAGCCCGCACCCGCTGCACCCGACCCGGCGGTATCGGACGCTCCCCGTGAGCCAGCCACCGAGACAGATCCTTTCGCCGCGCTGTTCGCGGGATTTGAGACCGATTCGACACCGATCCAGCCCCCTGCACCTGCCGAGACGCCGGTAGCCCCCGCCGACGCGCCTGTGGCCTCGGTGTTCCCTTCGCAGTACGTTCAGCCCGAGCCTCAGCAGGCGTTCCCACCGCAGCCGACCCAGACGAACCCGCCCGCGTATCCGGAGCAGGTCGCAACGCCGTCGTACCAGGAGCCGATCGCGCCGCCCACCTATCAAGAGCCCGTAGCGCCGCCCACGTACCAGGAGCCGGCAGCGCCGCCCACGTACCAGCAGCAGCCTCAGCAGCAACCGCCCGCGCAGGCTCAGCCGACAGTTCAGGCCCAGCCCGCGGTGCAGCAACAGCCTTTTCCGCCGGACTGGCCACTCCAGCAGGTCTCGGAGCCAGAGGCGACCATCCCTGCGCAGCCGGTGGTGCAGCAGGAACCGGCGCCCCCCGCACACAACGCTGACCCGTTCGCAGACATTTTCGCGAGCCAGCCCGGCGCGGTTCAGGCAACCCCGGTTGCTGCCGCGAGCGACTCGGTTCCACTGACGCGGCGCGAGCTTCGCGAGCGCGAGGCTCAGGGTGGCGGCGCAGACGTCGTGCGGGAGCCCATGGCCTCCGCCGCTGCGGCAGTTCCCGCGGCAGCGGCCGCAGCGGTGCCTGCCGCACAACCGGTGGCGGCTCCCGCGGCGGCCGGATTCCCCTTCGATTTCGGTGGGGGCGGCGACAGGGGTAACGGCGGCAACGGGTCGAACGGCTCCGGTGGTGGGTACTACCCGCCCGAGAAGCCACGCAAGCGCCGCAGCATGTTGTGGTTGAAGATCACGCTGCCGATCGTGCTCGTACTCGCGGCGCTTGGCGGAGGCGCCGCGTACGCCTGGACCAACTACGAAGATCAAGTGCGCGAGCTGATGGGCTGGCAGTTGCCCAACGACTTCTCGGGGACCGGGAACGGCGTCGAGGTGATCGTCACGATTCAGTCGGGCGAGATTGGCTCAGACGTGGCGAGCACCCTGCACGACAAGGGCGTCACGATGACATTCGATGCCTTCTACGACCTGTTGTTGTCGATGCCCGACAACGTGAACTTCCTGCCGGGCAACTACTCGCTGCAAGAGAAGATGAGTGCGCAGTCCGCTCTGGATGCGTTGCTTGACCCCGCGAACAAGGTCACCTCGAAGCTGTTGCTGACGGAGGGGACGACTCTACCCAGCGCGCTCGAGATCATGGCGGAGACGACCGGAATCCCCCTCGAGGAGTTCCAAGCTGCCGCCGCCGACTACACCCAGTTCGGCGTGCCGGCCCAGGCTCCCAGCCTCGAAGGGTATCTGTTCCCGGCGACCTATGAGTTGGACGGCACCGAGACCGCAGTAGGGCTGTTGCAACTGTTGGTCGACACCATGTTCCAGCACCTTGACGATGCCGGGGTGCCGGTCGCGCAGCGTCACGAGATCCTGACCAAGGCATCGATAATCCAGCGCGAAGCCGGCTCGAACCAGGACGACTTCTACAAGATTGCTCGCGTGTTCCAGAACCGCCTCGATCAGGGGATCAACCTCCAGTCAGACGCGACCGTCGCCTACGGCACCGGGAACCTGCACACGGTGTGGACCACGGACGACGAGCGCGCCGACGCGGGCAACCTGTACAACACCTACGCGAACGCCGGACTTCCGGTCGGCCCGATCGGACTGCCAGGAGATCTCGCGATTGACGCGGCGCTGCACCCGGCCGACGGTCCGTGGCTATTCTTCGTACCCATCAACCTCGCCACCGGTGAGACGGTGTTCTCGGAGACGGCCGACGAACACGAAGCGGCCGTGCAGGTGTTGCGTGATTGGTGTGACGCGAGCCCCGAGAACGCCTCGTACTGTGAGTGATGGCCGCACGCACCTCGCGGTGCTCGGCTCGCCCATCTCGCACTCGAAGTCGCCAGCGATCCAGCGCGCCGCCTATGGCGTACTCGGAGTGCCGTGGAGCTACGACGCGATCGAACTGACCGGCGACCTGATTGTCGACTTCGTGGGATCGAGGGACGCATCCTGGCGGGGGCTGTCGCTGACGATGCCGCTGAAGCGAGATGTCCTGCCCGCGCTCGCGTGGCGTGACCCGCTGGTGGACATCGTGGGCGGTGCCAATACCGTGCTGCTGGATCCGGCGGGGCCGCGAGGCTACAACACGGACGTGCAGGGCGTCGTCGAGTCGTTCGCCGGGGTCGGCGTGTCGAGCCTGAACTACGTGCACTTGCTCGGGGCTGGGGCCACCGCGGCATCCGTCTTAGTGGCAGTCGCCCAATTGGGAGCGAAGCGCGCCCAGGTTTCGGCGCGAACCCCTGAGAAGGCCGACGGATTGGTGGCGCTCGGCGCTTCGCTGGGGGTCGACGTCATCGTGCGTCGGTGGGGTGTTTCCGATCGGTCGATGATCGTTCCCGACGCAGTCATCAGCACCCTGCCCGGCGGCGAGTGTGACCTGGTCTTCGCGGAGCCAATCCGCTCATCCGCGGTTCTGTTCGACGTCGCGTATGACCCGTGGCCGAGTGAGTTGGCTCTCGCGTGGGATGCCGCGGGCGGCACGGTTATCAGCGGGCTCGACCTGCTCATCAATCAGGCCGTCGGGCAGGTGCGCCTCTTCTTCGGCGGGGACCAACACCTAGCGCTTCCGAACGAGGCCGCCGTGGTTGCAGCCATGCGCGCGGCGGTCGCCTGAGGCACACCCCAGCCTGTGGGAAGATCGACACATGCTTCGTTGGTTGACGGCTGGAGAGTCGCACGGTCCCGAGCTCGTCGCCATCCTTGAGGGGCTCCCGGCGGGCGTGCCGATCGCCGCTGAGCAGATTCGCGAGCACATGCACCGACGGTCGCTCGGCTACGGTCGCGGCGCCCGGATGAAGTTCGAGCAGGACGAGCTCACGATCAGTGCGGGCATCCGGTTCGGGCTCACGATGGGAAGCCCGGTCGCGTTGCGCATCGGGAACACGGAGTGGCCGCGATGGGTGGACGTCATGAGCGCCGCACCCGTCGACGTCGAATCGCTGCCCAAGGGTCGCGGTGCCCCCCTGACTCGTCCCCGGCCCGGTCACGCTGACCTCGTCGGAATGCAGAAGTACGACTTCGACGAGGCCCGCAACGTGCTCGAGCGTGCGAGCGCCCGCGAGACGGCGGCGCGCGTAGCACTCGGCGCTGTCGCTCGCGCCTTCCTCTCGGGACTCGGCATCGAGATCATCAGCCACACGCTGTCCGTCGGGTCGGTGCGAGTGCCCGAGGGCACACCGCTGCCGGGCCCGGATGACGTGGCCGCCCTCGACGCCGACCTGCTGCGTTGTTTCGACGCAGCGACCTCCGCCGAGATGGTCGCCGAGGTGGATCGCGCCCACGAAGACGGCGACACCCTCGGGGGAGTCGTTGAGGTTCTCGCGTTCGGATTGCCCCCGGGCCTCGGTTCGTACACACACTGGGATCGCCGTCTCGACTCGCAGTTGGCGGCGGCCCTCATGGGTATTCAGGCGATCAAGGGGGTCGAACTCGGTGACGGCTTCGAGACCGCGAAGCGTCGTGGTTCTGCCGCCCACGACGAGCTCGTTATCGGGGATGACGGCATCACTCGGCTCACCGATCGCGCCGGAGGCACCGAAGGGGGAATGAGCACGGGAACGCTATTGCGGGTGCGCGCGGCGATGAAGCCGATCTCCACGGTTCCGCACGCGCTTCGCACGGTCGACATCGCGACGGGCGCGGCGGCGGATGCGCACCACCAGCGGTCCGACGTCTGCGCCGTTCCGGCGGCGGGAGTGGTCGCCGAGGCAATGGTCGCGCTCGTGCTCGCCAACTCGGTGCTCGAAAAGTTCGGCGGCGATTCGCTGGGGGAGACCAAGCGCAACCTCGACTCCTATTTGGCCGCGATCCCCGAGTCCCTCACCACCGCGCCGGCGTCGCACAGTGAGTGACGGCGCTCTCGTCGCTCTGATCGGCGCACCGGGCGCCGGCAAGACGCGCACGGGAAAGCGGCTGGCCCGCCTGCTCGGAGTCGACTTCATCGACACCGACAAGCGCATCGTTGCGGCGTACGGTCCGATCTCGACGATCTTCGAAGACCACGGCGAGAGTCACTTCCGTTCCCTCGAGCGTGACACGGTTGCCGAGGCACTGCGGGAGAAGGCGGTGGTCACCCTCGGTGGTGGAGCCGTGCTCGACCCGCGAACGCAAGCCGACCTCGGCGAACTGCCCGTCGTGCAACTCACCGTGACGGCCGAGGCCGTCGCCAAACGCATCGCCGGCGGCAAACGACCGCTGCTGGCAGGGGGCGTCGACGCGTGGTCTGCGCTCGTTGCCGCACGCCAGCCGCTCTACGACAAGCTCTGTCAACTGACGATCGACACCTCACACCAGCCCCTGGATGCGATCGCGCGACAGATAGCCGACTGGCTGGAAGGAGGTTCGCGGTGACCGACACCACGATCATCCCCGTGGGCGGAGACGATCCATACGACGTCATCATCGGTCGCGGCATCCTCTCGTCGCTGCCCGAGCAGCTCGGCCCCCGTGTCGCCAAGGTGCTCATCGTGCATCCTGCCACCCTCGGTGCTCGAGCGAGTGAGTTGCGCGAAAGCATGAGCGACCGCTACGAGGTGCTTCTCGCCGAGGTGCCCGAAGCCGAAGACGCCAAGCGAGTCGAGGTCGCGGCATTCTGCTGGCAGATCATGGGCCAGACCGACTTCACCCGCACGGATGCCGTGGTCGGCTTGGGCGGGGGAGCCACGACCGATCTGGCCGGCTTCGTCGCCGCTACCTGGTTGCGCGGTGTGCGCCTCGTGCAGTGTCCGACGAGCGTCGCGGGAATCGTCGACGCCGCGGTGGGCGGTAAGACCGGGATCAACACCGCCGAAGGCAAGAATCTGGTCGGCTCGTTCTACGCGCCGGCCGCCGTGGTCGTCGACCTCGATCTGCTCGACACCCTGCCCCGCAACGAGATCCTGGCGGGGTTCGCCGAGATCGTGAAGTGCGGATTCATCGGCGAGCCAGAGATTCTCGACATCATCGAGGCGGATGTCGATGCGGTCACAGACCCACACAGCCCCCAGTTTCGTCGTGTGGTCGAACTGTCCATAGGCCTCAAGGCTCGGGTGGTCAGCGAGGACTTCAAGGAGTCGGGGCTGCGCGAGATCCTGAACTACGGACACACGCTCGGACACGCGATCGAGCACGCCGAGCGCTACCGCTGGCGACACGGTGCCGCGATCTCGGTCGGCATGGTGTTTGCGGCAGAGCTGGCTCGGCTCGCCGGGTCGCTCAGCGACGACGTCGTCGACCGCCACCGGCGCATCCTCGAGTCGTTGACCCTTCCGGTGGACTACCCGCTCGGCAGGTGGAAGACCCTGCTGGCCACGATGCAGCGCGACAAGAAGGCGCGGGCCGGGATGATCCGCTTCATTGTTCTTGACGCCATCGGCAAACCCACGACCCTCAACGGACCCGACGAGTCTCTGCTGTTCGCGGCCTATCAGGAGGTCGGGGTCTGACATGACCATCGGTCAGGCTCTCGGCGGATTTGCCGTGGTCGCGGCGCTACTCACGATTCTTCCCGGCATCGATTCGGCGCTCATCCTGAGATCGGCTCTCACTCAGTCGAGGCGGCACGCCTATGTCACGGGCTTCGGCATCGCCAGTGGCACCTTCGTCTGGGGCGCGGCCGCGGCGGTCGGAGCGGCGGCCCTGCTCGCGGCATCCGAAGTCGCCTTCGTCGTGCTCAAGATGGTGGGAGCCGCCTACCTCGTCTACCTCGGCGTCAGCATGATCGTCTCCTCGTTTCGCAAACACGAGCCCGTTACCGGCGTGGTCGTCAAGCCGGTTGGGCGCCTGAGGACCGCGTTTTGGCGTGGGGCACTCACCAACCTGCTCAACCCCAAGGTCGGTGTGTTCTACATCGCTTTGATCCCGCAATTTCTCCCGGCCGGAATCATGCCGCTTCCCATGGGACTGCTGCTGGCCCTGGTGCACGTGGTGGAGTCACTGGTCTGGTTCAGCCTCATCATCTTCGCGGCAAGCGCGTTTCGACGCTTCTTCGCCAGCCCGCGGGTCGTCGCGTGGATCGATCGGGTGACCGGCGGGATCCTGATCGCGTTCGGCGGCGTGCTCGTCGCGGAGTCCCTTCCTTAGGGCTAGTCGAGACCCGCACTGGTTACACTCGACACCGTGACCCACGTGCTCGTACTCAACGGACCCAACCTCGGCCGACTCGGCAGCCGCGAGCCCGACGTCTACGGCGGCGGCACACTCGACGACCTCCGCGTGGCCTTGGAGGCCGAGCAATCCGGTCTCGACTATCGACCTCCGACAGACCGACGACGAGGCGACGCTGATCGGGTGGTTGCACGAGGCCGTGGATGCCTCGCTGCCGGTAATTCTCAACCCGGCCGCATTCACGCACTACTCGTACGCGCTGCGCGACGCGGCGGCCCTGGTAACCAAAGCGGGGCTGTTGCTGGTCGAGGTTCACATCAGCAACCCTCACGCGCGCGAGGAGTTCCGGCACACGAGCGTCATCTCGGCGCGTCGCCACGGGCGTCATCGCGGGCTTCGGCTTCGACAGCTATCTCCTGGCCCTGAATCTCGTGGCGCGCCGTCTCGGGTAGACTCGCGTGTCGGTTTCGATACGGTCCTGACGGATCTACCCAACCCACGATCTTCTAGGACAAGGAACATTTCCCATGGCTTCTACCGCTGACATCCGCAACGGCGTCGTTCTCAACATGGACGGCGGGCTCTGGACGGTCATCGACTTCCAGCACGTGAAGCCGGGCAAGGGCGGTGCGTTCGTGCGCACCAAGGTCAAGAACGTCATGACCGGCAAGGTCGTCGACCGCACGTTCAACGCCGGGGCGAAGATCGAGACCGAGACCGTCGACCGCGCCGACTTCCAGTACTCCTACAAAGACGGCGACAACTTCGTGTTCATGGACCTGGGCACCTATGAGCAGGTCACGCTGAGCCCGGCACAGGTCGGCGACGCAGCCAACTTCATGCTGGAGAACCAGAACGTGACGATCGCGCTGCACAACGGTGAACCGCTCTACGTCGAACTGCCCGCGTCTGTCGTGCTCGAGATTACCTACACGGAGCCCGGCCTTCAGGGCGACCGTTCGACCGGTGGCACCAAGCCGGCCACCGTCGAGACGGGCTACCAGATTCAGGTTCCGCTCTTTCTTGAACAGGGCACCAAGGTCAAGGTCGACACTCGCGATGGCAGCTACCTCGGACGGGTGAACGACTAACTTGGGCGCTCGAACCAAGGCGCGCAAGCGTGCCCTCGACGTTCTGTACGGGGCCGACGTGAAGGGCCTGTCGATCAACGCCGCCCTCGCCGAGGAGGCGGCGCGCGACGGAGCCGATCCCAAGCGCACCAACTCGTGGGAGTACGCCCGACAGATTGTCGTTGGCATAACCGAGCACGGCGATGAGATCGACGAGCTCATCGAGACGTATTCGCAGGGGTGGACGCTTGCGCGGATGCCCGCGATCGATCGGGCGTTGCTGCGAATGGGCATCTGGGAGATTCTTTTCAACGAGGACGTTCCCGACAGCGTCGCAATCGCCGAGGCTGTCGAATCAGCGCGGGTGCACAGCACCGAAGATTCCGCCGGATTCGTGAACGGACTGCTGGGTCGTATCGCAGCCACGCGCGCCTGAGCGGACGCTTCAGCTAGCTAACATTTCGTCGCATTACGGCCCGATTGGTGGGCGGGAGAGTGCTGGCCATAGCGTGCACGTATGCCCCCCGTTGCCGCTCCCGTGCGCGTCACGGCGCCCGCGTTGTCGGTGTCGTTGGAGGACGTGTCGCGCTCGTTTGCTGGCGCGACAAGAAACGATCCGGCTCGCAAGGTCCTCCGCGATGTGTCGCTGACGATCGAGGCCGGAGAGATCGTGGCACTGATCGGGGCATCCGGTAGCGGCAAGTCGACCCTGCTGCGCCAGGTCGGGGGACTGGATCGGCCCGATTCCGGCGCCGTTGTGCTCGGCGGGGAGCCGGTCGCCGAGGTCGACCAGCGGTGCGCGATCGCGTTCCAGGAGCCCCGACTGCTTCCCTGGCGGTCCATCGCCCGCAACGTCGAACTCGGCTTGCCACACGGCACGCCGCGAGCCGAGGGTCGCGCGCGGGTCGCGGAGCTACTCGAGCTCGTTCAACTCGCGCCAGCCGCCGGCCTGCGCCCGCGTCAGGTGTCGGGCGGAATGGCGCAGCGGGTGTCGCTCGCACGGGCGCTCGCGCGCGGTCCCGGTGTTCTGCTACTCGATGAGCCGTTCGGCGCGCTCGATGCGCTCACCCGCCTGTCGATGCAGGACCTGCTGCTGGACATCCATGCCGCTGAACCGGCGACGATCTTGTTCGTTACGCACGACGTTGATGAAGCCCTGTACCTCGCGGACCGCGTAGTGCTGCTCGGGGTCGAGTCTGGCTATCCAGCCGAGTCGGGCGCCGTCATCCGTTCCATCACCACCGTCCCTGGTTCGCGACCGCGCGACCGGGGCGACGCAGCGCTGGCCCACCTACGCGCCCGCCTCCTCGAGGGGCTCGGCGTTTCCACCCATCATCCGCCCCACACGTTCTGAGGACACAGCAATGACTCACAAAAAGAAACTCATCTCGCTCGCCGCCGGGTTCGCGGCCGTTGCGCTCGCGCTCACCGGGTGCGCAGGCGAAGGCTCGTCGGTCGTCCCCGATGCGCCAGCGACCGAGGGGTGGAGTTCGGACACGCTCAATCTGGATTTCGCCACCTATAACCCGCTCAGCCTGATCATCAAAGACCAGGGTTGGATCGAGGATGCCCTCGGCTCGGACGTCACCGTGACGTGGACTCAGTCGCTCGGGTCGAACAAGGCGAACGAGGCCCTGAGGGCCGGGGCAATCGACGTGGGGTCGACGGCAGGTTCGGCGGCGCTGCTTGCCCGCTCGAACGGTTCGCCGATACACACCATCGACATCTACTCGCAGCCCGAGTGGTCGGCGCTCGTGGTCGCCGCCGACTCGCCAATCACTTCAGTGGATGACCTCCGCGGCAAGACGATCGCCGTCACGATTGGCACGGACCCGTACTTCTTCCTGCTACAGGCGCTCGATGAGGCCGGCATTGAGCTCAGCGAGGTCAATGTGCAGAACCTTCAGCACGCCGATGGGGGAGCCGCGCTGCTCAACGGCACGGTAGATGCGTGGTCGGGTCTCGACCCCATGATGGCAGCGAGCGAGGCATCCAACGGCACCAAGCTCATCTACCGCAACGTCGGGTTCAACACCTACGGCTTCCTCAATGGCACAGAGGACTTCCTGACCAACCACGCCGATCTCGCACAGGTCGTGGTGGATGCGTACGAGCACGCGCGTGCGTGGGCGCTCGATCACCCAGACGAGACAGCGCAGATCCTCGCGGATGCCGCGGGCATCGATCTCGCGATCGCGACAGCCGTTCTCGACCGAACGACTCTCGACCTGGATCCCGCGCCGGGTCAGGCGCAGCTCGCGGTGCTGAAGAAGGTCGGACCAATCCAGGTCGCCAACGGCGACATTCCGAATCAGGGGCTCGTCGACGACGCGCTGGCGACCTTGTTCGACACGCGATTCGCCGACGCGGCAGACGCATCGCGAGTGGGCTAGACAGTCATGTCGTCCGAGTATCTGACCGGGTCGTCGGTAGTTCGCGGTGGTGCCGCGGGCCCGGCCGTCGACCCGGCGGTACCCGGCGAGCGCCGCACGCGGCGGTCGGGATGGCGCATCGCGCTCGGTGCGATCATCCCGGTCGCCCTTCTGGCGATGTGGCAGACGGCCACCGCGCTTGGGTGGGTGGCGCCATACAAGCTGCCGACCCCCGAGTCGGTCATAGTCGCGGCAGTCGACCTCGCTCAGCGCGGCCTGCTGGTTGAATATGTCGGAATTTCGACCCAACGGGTATTTCTCGGGTTCGCGATCGGATCGGTCGCTGGCCTCGCGCTCGGATCCGTGGTCGGGCTGTCCCGGCTCGCTGACACGTTCCTCGCGCCGACAATTGGTGCCGCACGTGCCGTGCCGTCACTCGCGTGGGTACCCCTGCTCATCCTGTACCTGGGATTTGGGGAGGACTCAAAAGTAACTCTGGTTGCGATTGGCGCGCTGTTTCCCGTCTACACGACGGTGGCCGGGGCGCTACGTCACGTCGACCCGCACCTCGTCGAGCTCGGTCGCGCCTTCGGGTATCAGCGGTCGAGACTGCTCTTCTCGGTTCAGCTGCCCGCGGTCATTCCCTCCGTCGTCTCCGGGCTCAGGTTGGCTCTCGCTCAGGCATGGCTTTTCCTTGTCGCGGCCGAACTGTTGGGTTCGACCATGGGTCTCGGGTTCCTGCTCATCGAATCCCAGAACAACGGTCGAACCGATCGGCTCTATCTGGCGATAGTCGTGCTGGCCATTCTCGGCAAGCTCAGCGACGCGCTCATCGGCGTGCTCGAGAGGTATCTGCTTCGGCGCTGGGGATGACGCTATAGTTGAGCAACTAGACATCCTTTAAGTTCCGTCCAGAGAGGCGGGGAAGGAGGTCAGAATGGCTGCACGCTCCGTGCTGCAGGCGTCTGATATCGCCCGAGCGTTGACTCGGATCTCGCACGAGATCCTCGAGACCAATCGCGGCGCAGACGATCTCGTTCTTCTCGGCATCCCGACCCGGGGTGTCGTGCTCGCGCGCCGGATCGGCGCGATCCTGGACTCCATCGAGCCGGACGCGGGAACCGTCGGCTCTCTCGACGTCACGATGTACCGAGACGACCTCTCGCGCAACCCCACCCGCGCGCCATCGCCGACCGAGATTCCGCCGGGAGGTATTGACGGCAAGACGGTCATCCTCGTCGACGACGTGCTGTACTCGGGTCGAACCATTCGTGCGGCCCTCGACGCGCTGAGCGACCTTGGGCGCCCGCGGGCGGTGCGGCTCGCCGTGCTGGTCGACCGCGGCCACCGCGAGCTGCCGATCCGCGCCGACTTCGTGGGCAAGAATCTCCCGACCGCCTCGGACGAGCGCATCAACGTGCGGCTCACCGAGATCGATGGCGAGGAGGGGGTGACGATTCTGTGAGGCACTTGCTGTCTACCAAGGATCTGACCCGGGACGAGGCCGTCGCGATCCTCGACGTCGCGGAGGACATGGCGGATGTCGCGACCCGCGAGATCAAGAAGCTTCCGGCCCTGCGCGGCAAGACGGTCGTGAACCTGTTCTTCGAGGACTCCACCAGAACCAGGGTGTCGTTCGAGGTCGCGGCGAAACGACTCAGCGCCGACGTAATCAACTTCAGTGGAAAGGGATCGAGCGTGTCGAAGGGCGAGAGCCTCAAAGACACCGCACAGACCTTGGCGGCCATGGGCGCCGACGCTGTCGTCATCCGGCACTCGGCATCCGGGGCGCCTCGGGTGCTCGCCGACAGCGGCTGGATCGACGCCGGCATCGTCAACGCGGGGGACGGAACGCACGAGCACCCCACGCAGGCCCTGCTGGATGCGTACACGGTTCGCAAGCGACTTCACGGCACCGCCTCGCGCGGCCGCGACCTCGACGGGGTCACCGTCACGATCGTCGGAGACGTAGTGCATTCCCGCGTGGCGCGTTCGAACGTCTGGCTGCTGCACGCACTGGGCGCGTCGGTGCGTCTCGTGGCACCGGCCACCCTGTTGCCGGTGAGCCTCGACGGCTGGCCAGTCACCTGGGGCTACGACCTCGATGACGCGGTCGACGCCGGGCCCGACGTGATCATGATGCTCCGTATCCAGGCCGAGCGGATGAATGCCGCGTACTTCCCCACCGCCCGCGAGTACTCCCGGCAGTGGGGCCTCGACGACGAGCGAACCGCTCGACTGCCTGCGGCTACCATGGTTATGCACCCCGGTCCCATGAACCGTGGACTGGAGATCTCCGCCGCTGCCGCCGATTCGAGCCGGTCCACCGTGCTCGAACAGGTCGCCAACGGGGTATCGATAAGGATGGCTGTGCTGTATCACCTGCTTTCGGGCTCGGAATCATGAGCGTTCGAATCACGGGCGCGACGCTGCCCGACGGAACCCGCCGCGACCTCGTGGTCGAGAATGGCGTCTTCGTCGACGCCCCGTCCGCCGACACCACGATCGATGCCGACGGGCTGGTTGCGCTTCCAGGTCTCGTCGACCTCCACACCCACCTGCGCGAACCGGGCTTCGAACAGAGCGAGACCGTGCTCACCGGCTCGAGGGCCGCGGCAATCGGTGGTTACACCGCGGTCTTCGCGATGGCCAATACGATGCCGGTGCAAGACACGGCTGGCGTCGTCGAGCAAGTGCAATCGTTGGGTCAACGCCACGGTTACGTCACTGTGCGCCCGATCGGAGCGGTCACCGTGGGACTCGCTGGCGAACGCCTCTCCGAGATCGGGGCGATGGCACAGTCCAAGGCGAAGGTTCGGGTCTTCTCGGATGACGGAATGTGCGTGCACGATCCGTTGCTCATGCGCCGCGCCCTCGAGTACGTGACCACCTTCGGAGGGGTCGTCGCCCAGCACGCCCAGGACCCGCGACTGACCGTCGGAGCCCAACTCAACGAGGGACCCCTGTCGAGCGAGCTCGGTCTGGTGGGCTGGCCCGCGGTTGCCGAGGAGTCGATTATCGCTCGGGACGTTCTGCTCGCCCAGCACGTCGGGGCGCGCCTGCACGTGTGCCACGTTTCGACGGCAGGGTCGGTCGACATCATCCGTTGGGCGAAGGCCCGGGGAGTGGCGGTCACTGCCGAGGTGACCCCGCACCACCTTCTGCTCACCGAGGAGCTGGCTCGTGGCTACGACTCGCGCTTCAAAGTGAACCCGCCCCTGCGTCGGGACGATGACGTGGCCGCGCTGCGAGCGGCTCTCGCCGACGGCACCATCGACATCGTCGCGACCGACCACGCGCCGCATCCGGTCGAGGCGAAGGACTGTGCCTGGGACGAAGCGGCCAACGGAATGGTCGGGCTCGAATCGGCGCTCAGTGTGGTTCAGCGCGCCATGGTCGATACCGGAATGCTCGATTGGTCGGGCGTCGCGCGAGTGATGTCGTCCGCTCCGGCGGCAATCGGACTCCTTGACGGCTACCAGACACCGTTTGCTGTCGGCAGCCCGGCCAACATCACCCTCTATGACCCCACGGTCGAACGCAGCTTCTCGACGGACCTCCTGCGCGGCAAGGGCGTCAACTCGCCCTACCTGGGTCGACCGCTTCCGGGACAGGTCATCGCGACCATGCACGACGGCCGGATGACCGTGGTCGACGGCGAGCTCGTTGCGGCCGACACCGTCGCAGAGCAGGCCGCTCGTGGATAGGTCCGTGCTTCTGGCCATCGTGCTCGGTTTCGCCGTTGTACTCTTCGCCCTCATGGCACTGGGCTGGCGTGCCCGCGGCCGCAGGCAATCCGACATCCCGGCTCCGAAGGCCGTGCCTGCCGACCGCGGAGCCGAGTTCGGAAGCTTTGCGGGGCAGTACGTCGCCACGACGATTGCCGACGAGCCGCTGAATCGGGTCACCGTTCACGGACTCGGCTTCCGTGGGCGCGTGGTGGTTGTGCCCTCGGAGCAAGGACTGCTGCTGCGGATCGTTGGCTCGCCAGAGGTGTGGATTGCGCGGAACGCGATTCGCGGCATCCGCCGTACGACCTGGACGATCGACCGCATCGTCGAGCGCGACGGGCTGCATCTGGTGGCATGGTCGCTCGGCGACCGAGACGTTGACACCGTGCTGCGACTCGATGACCCCACGGCGTTCGACGCCGCAGCCCAACGCATAACCGAAAGGCAGAACTCGTGAGCCTCACGACCGACCGCGCCGTACTCGTTCTCGAGGACGGCACTCGATATGCCGGGCGCGCCTACGGTGCGCGCGGACGCACCCTCGGCGAGGTGGTGTTCGCGACCGGAATGACTGGCTACCAGGAGACCCTGACCGACCCGAGCTACGCGGGCCAGATCGTCGTGATGACCGCGCCACACATCGGCAACACGGGCGTCAACGACGAGGACCCGGAATCGTCCAGGGTCTGGGTCTCGGGCTACGTCGTCCGCGATCCCAGTCGAGTGGTGTCCAACTATCGGGCAGACGGCTCGCTCGATGACCTGTTGGTCACGCAGGCAGTGGTCGGCATCAGCGGAATCGACACGCGCGCGGTGACCCGTCGCCTGCGCGACACCGGTTCGATGCGCGGGGGAGTCTTCTCCGGGGCGGATGCCGCACTGGAGCCCGAAGACCAGCTCGCACTCGTGCGCGCAGGCGATCAGATGGCCGGGCGCAACTTGTCATCCATGGTCTCCACGTCGGACGGCTACGTCATCCCGGCGGTAGGGGATTCGCTCGGCGCCCTCGCCGTTCTCGACCTCGGCGTCAAGACGTCGACGCTCACCCACCTTGCCGCTCGTGGATTTGATGTGCACGTGCTGCCACAAGCTGTGACGCTCGCCGAGCTACTGGCGATCTCTCCGGTCGCGGTCTTCTACTCGAACGGACCGGGCGATCCCGCGGCATCGGACGATCACGTCGAGCTGCTGCGGGGAGTGCTGCGCGCCGGGCTGCCGTTCTTCGGAATCTGCTTCGGCAACCAGTTGCTCGGCCGCGCGCTCGGCTATGGAACGTACAAGCTGGGGTTCGGCCACCGCGGCATCAACCAGCCCGTGGTCGATGTGCAGACCGGCCGCACCGAGATCACCAGCCACAATCACGGGTTCGCCGTCGATGCTCCGATCGGTGTGATTAGCGACAGCCCAGCCGGCTTCGGACGCGTCGAGGTGAGCCACGTGAACCTCAACGACAACGTCGTTGAGGGACTGCGCGCGCTCGACATCCCCGCGTTCTCTGTTCAGTATCACCCCGAGGCCGCGGCCGGCCCGCACGACGCCGGCTACCTCTTTGACCGATTCCGCGACATGGTGCTGAGCACCCAGAAGGACGCCAGTGCCCAAGCGTGACGACATCAACTCGGTTCTCGTAATCGGGTCAGGCCCCATTGTCATTGGACAGGCCGCCGAGTTCGACTACTCCGGAACGCAGGCCTGCCGCGTGCTGCGCGAGGAGGGCGTGCGCGTGATCCTGGTGAACTCGAATCCGGCGACAATCATGACCGACCCGGACTTCGCCGACGCCACCTACATCGAGCCCATCACGTGGCAGGTCATCGAGTCGATCATTGCCAAGGAGAAGCCGGACGCGATTCTGCCGACCCTGGGCGGACAGACCGCGCTCAACGCCGCGATCGACCTGCACAAGCACGGCATCCTCGAGAAGTATGGCGTCGAGCTGATCGGCGCGAACTTCGAGGCGATCAACAAGGGCGAAGACCGCCAGATCTTCAAGCAGTTGGTTCTGGATGCCGGAGCAGACGTCGCGCGTTCGCACATCGCCCACACGGTCGACGAGGCGGTCGCGTTTGCCGACGACCTCGGATACCCGCTCGTCATCCGCCCCAGCTTTACCATGGGCGGTCTTGGATCGGGCTTCGCGTACTCGCGGCCCGAACTCGTGCGCATGGTCACCGACGGGCTGCACCAGAGCCCCACGACGGAGGTTCTGCTTGAGGAGTCGATTCTCGGCTGGAAAGAGTACGAGCTCGAGCTCATGCGGGACACCGCCGATAACACCGTCGTCGTGTGCTCGATCGAGAACGTCGACCCGGTCGGAGTGCACACCGGTGACTCGATCACGGTCGCCCCGGCGCTAACCCTCACCGACCGCGAGTACCAGAACCTGCGCGACATCGGGATCGACATCATCCGCGCTGTCGGAGTCGATACCGGCGGCTGCAACATTCAGTTCGCCGTGGACCCCGCGACGGGCCGGGTCATCGTCATCGAGATGAACCCGCGGGTGTCGCGCTCGAGCGCACTCGCTTCGAAAGCCACCGGTTTCCCGATCGCGAAGATCGCGGCGAAGCTCGCGATCGGCTACCGACTTGACGAGATCCCCAACGACATCACCAAGGTGACGCCGGCCAGTTTCGAACCGACGCTCGACTACGTCGTCGTGAAGGTTCCCCGGTTCGCGTTCGAGAAGTTCCCCGCCGCCGATACCCGCCTCACCACGACCATGAAGTCGGTGGGCGAGGCCATGGCAATCGGCCGTAACTACTCCACCGCGCTGCAGAAGGCGCTTCGGTCGCTCGAGAAGCGGGGCAGCAGCTTCCACTGGTCGGGCGAGCCCGGAGACAAGGCAGAGCTGTTGGCCATCGCCAGCGTGCCGACCGACGGACGTATTGTCACGGTGCAGCAGGCGATGCGCGCGGGGGCCACCGTCGCCGAGGTCTTTGAGGCAACCGGTATCGACCCGTGGTTCGTCGATCAGATCGCCCTGATCAACGAGGTGGCCCTGGAGATCGCTTCATTCGCTCCGCTGGACGAGTCGCTGCTGCGCCTGGCGAAAGATCACGGCTTCAGCGACGTGCAGATCGCGCAACTGCGCGGAATCGATGAGGCCGAGGTGCGGGCGCTGCGCTGGCAACTCGGTGTGCGCCCCGTCTTCAAGACGGTCGACACCTGCGCCGGCGAGTTTCCCGCGCTCACGCCGTACCACTACTCCAGCTACGACCTCGAAACCGAGGTGACGGCGAGCGATCGCAAAAAGGTCGTCATCCTGGGTTCCGGCCCCAACCGCATCGGACAGGGCATCGAGTTCGACTACTCCTGCGTGCACGCGAGCTTCGCGCTCTCCGACGCCGGGTACGAGACCATCATGATCAACTGCAATCCCGAGACGGTGTCGACCGACTACGACACGAGCGACCGGCTCTACTTCGAACCGCTCACCCTCGAAGACGTGCTCGAGATCATTCACGCCGAGTCCGCCTCAGGCGAACTCGTCGGGGTCGTCGTGCAGTTGGGCGGGCAGACCGCTCTCGGGCTTGCACAGGGGTTGAAGGATGCCGGTGTGCCGATTCTCGGCACCACCCCCGAGGCGATCGATCTGGCCGAGGAGCGCGGCCTGTTCTCGCGCATCCTCGACGAGGCGGGACTCCTCGCGCCGAAGAACGGAACGGCGACCAACCAGGGCGAGGCGATCGCCATCGCCGAGTCCATCGGCTACCCGGTTCTGGTGCGGCCGAGTCACGTGCTCGGCGGCCGCGGGATGGAGATCGTCTACGACACCGAGTCGCTCGCCGACTACTTCTTCCGGGTGAAGGATCAAGCGATCATCGCCCCGGGATCGCCCCTGCTGGTCGACCGTTTTCTCGATGACGCGATCGAGATCGACATCGACGCCCTGTACGACGGAACCGAACTGTACATCGGCGGCATCATGGAACATATCGAGGAGGCGGGCATCCATTCCGGCGACTCCGCGTGCACCTTGCCGCCCGTGACGCTGGGCAAAGACGTGATCAACCGAGTTCGCGAGGCAACGCGAGCGATCGCCGCAGGCATCGGGGTGCGCGGACTCATCAACGTGCAATTCGCGATCGGCCAGGGCATCCTCTACGTGCTGGAGGCGAACCCCCGGGCGTCGCGCACGGTTCCCTTCGTCTCGAAGGCGTTAGGGATTCCGCTCGCCAAGGCGGCGGCCCTCGTCATGGTCGGACGGAGCATCCGCTCCCTCGTCGACGATGGACTGCTTCCCCGCCAGGACGGCTCGATCGTGCCAATGGATGCCCCGGTCAGCGTGAAGGAGGCGGTCTTGCCCTTCAAGCGCTTCCGAACCGTCGAGGGTCAGGTCGTCGACTCCGTGCTCGGTCCGGAGATGCGCTCGACCGGCGAGGTCATGGGGATCGACTCGAACTTCCCGAAGGCGTTTGCGAAGAGTCAGGAGGCCGCGTACGGCGGCCTGCCGTTGAGCGGTTCCGTCTTCGTGTCCGTCGCCGACCGCGACAAGCGCGCCATCGTGCTGCCCGTGCTGCGGCTCAGCCAGCTGGGCTTCACCATCTTGGCGACCGAAGGCACCGCCGAGGTGCTCGCCCGCAACGGGATCGAAGCCCGCGTCGTTCGCAAGTACTTCATGGGCCAGGAGGTCGTGCCGGGGGAGCCATCGATCGTCGAACTCATCAACGGCGGCGAAGTGGATGTCGTCATCAACACTCCGAGCGGCCGCAGCGCCCGGGCCGACGGCTACGAGATCCGCACCGCGACCGTCGCGGCCGACAAGCCGCTGTTCACGACAATCGCCCAAGTGGGTGCCGCTGTCGCCTCGTTCGAGTCGATTCGCGACGGCTTCGAAGTAAAGTCGCTGCAGGACTACGCGATCGATAGGGCGGAGAGACTTATTCGTGGCTGATTTCGGCACTCGACTGGCCGGCACGTTGGCCGATCGCGGCGCGCTGTGTCTGGGTATCGACCCACACGAGTTTCTGCTGTCCGAGTGGGGCCTTCCCGACACCGCGAACGGTGTTCGAGAGTTCGCGTTGCGCGCGATTGATGCGGCCGAGGGATCCATCGGGATCGTCAAACCCCAGATCGCCTTCTTCGAGCGACACGGGTCGGCCGGCTACGCGGTGCTTGAAGAGGTTCTCGCAACGGCGCGATCGGCGGGGCTGCTTGTTATTGCCGACGTCAAGCGGGGTGACATCGGGTCGACTGTCGCCGCCTACGGCGAGGCGTGGTTGACGCCGGGCAGCTCTCTCGAGGCGGATGCCATGACGATTGTTGCGTATCAGGGCTTGGGATCGCTCACTGACCCCATCGCCCGCGCCCAGCAGCACGGCAAGGGTCTCTTCGTACTCGCGGCAACCTCCAACCCGGAGGCGGCAGCGACACAGACGGCAACGGTGCGGCGGGGCGCACATGCCGGGCAATCGGTTGCCGCAGCTATCGTCGAGGGCGTGCGAGAACTCAATGCGCAATCCCCGGTGCTGGGTGGTGTGGGAGTTGTGCTCGGGGCGACCGTCGACCTCGGCGACTACGGGATCGACCGGGAGGCGCTTGAGCGCACCCCCATCCTCGCGCCCGGATTTGGTGATCAGGGAGCGGAGCTCACCGACCTGCACGCGCTGTACGGCGCGGTATCGCCCAACATCATCGCCAACGTGGGTCGTTCGGTGCTGCGACAGGGTCCCGACGGCATGCGCGACGAACTGGTGCGACTGACAGCGCAACTGCGAAAGCCGACCGCGCAGTGAGCCCCCGCCCGGAACCCCCCGAGGTCGATCGGATTGCGGCAGGTAAGGCCGCGGTGGCCGCGCGTCAGGCGCGAGCGGCGGTCAAACGTGACATCTCGACTCGAGAGCGCAGCGCGGCGTCGGTCGCCCAGGCGGGATGGGATGACCCGCACGGCGTCGAGGGGGGACTGCGGGTTCGCGAACTGATGACCAGCATCCCGGGCCTTGGTCCGCTTCGAGCGGATCGCGCTATGCAGCGACTCGAGATCTCGCCGAAGAAGCGCGTGGGAGGGCTCGGTCAGCACCAGAGAGCGCGCCTCCGAGAGTTTCTCGTCGCCCGCCAGGGTGCCGAGCCGTCTCGGCTCGTCGTACTCGCCGGTCCTACGGCGGTCGGCAAGGGCACCGTGTCGTCATTCATCAGAGACAACTACCCCGAGGTGGCCCTCAGCGTGTCCGCGACCACGAGAAAGCCTCGCCCGGGCGAAGTCGACGGCGTGCACTACTACTTCGTGAGCGACGCCGAGTTCGACCGGATGATTGCCGATCACGAACTGCTCGAGTGGGCGACCGTACACAACTCGTACCGCTACGGGACTCCGCGACCTCCTATCGACGCCGCCCTGGCCGAAGGAAAGCGGGTGCTGCTGGAGATTGACCTGCAGGGTGCGCGCCAGGTTCGCAAGGTCATGCCGGAGGCGCTTCTGGTGTTTCTGCTCCCGCCCACGCTGGGAGGAACTCGTGCGACGACTCACCGGCCGCGGCACCGAAGACCCCGAGGAACAGCAGCGTCGACTCGCGACAGCGCGGGTCGAATTGGCCGCGCAAGACGAGTTCGACGCGCGAGTGATCAACCATGAGGTCGGTCAAGCGGCACAAGAGGTCGTAGAATTGATGGATGCGCCGTTTTTCGCGCAATGACTTCCCACACGCAAGCGACACAAGGAGCACCTCCATGGCCGACAAGCACTCCGGCATCATTGACCCGCCCATCGACGAATTGCTCTCGAAGGTCGACTCGAAGTACCAGCTCGTCATCTTCGCGTCCAAGCGCGCGCGCCAGATCAACGACTACTACGCGGACCTGCACGAGGGAAGCCTGCACGACAACGTCGGGCCGCTCGTCGATTCGACGATCGACGACAAGCCGCTCTCGGTGGCGCTGCACGAGATCAACGACGACAAGCTCGAGCTCAAGCGCCTGAGCTCGGAGTAGCTAGACCGCACTCGTGACCGCCCTCAACGTCGTCGTCGGAATCTCCGGCGGAATCGCGGCGTACAAGGCGGTATCGGTTGTGCGCGGCCTCGTGCTCGCCGGGCACGACGTGCACGTCGTCGCGACCGAGAACGCGCTGCGATTTGTGGGCAGACCCACTCTCGAGGCGATCAGCCGCAATCCGGTGCACTCCGACCTCTACGAGGGAGTCGCTGAGGTGCGGCACGTCGCCATTGGGCAGGCCGCCGACCTCATTGTCGTCGCCCCCGCCACCGCAAACACGATCGCCAAGCTCGCGGCGGGTCTCGCCGATGACCTACTCGGAAACACGATTCTCGCCAGCACGGCGCCTCTCGTGATCGCGCCAGCGATGCACACCGAGATGTGGCAGAACGCGGCGACGGTCGCGAATGTCGCGCTGCTGACCGAACGTGGTGTCACCGTGGTCGGTCCCGCGGTTGGTCAGCTGACGGGCTCCGACAGCGGTCCAGGGCGGATGTCGGAAGCCGACGACATCGTCGCCGCGGCGTTGGCCGTGGTTTCGGGCGGCGACCTGGTCGGTCGTCGCATCCTTGTTACCGCGGGTGGCACGCGCGAGCCGCTCGATCCCGTGCGTTTCATCGGTAACCGCTCCAGTGGCAAACAGGGCGTTGCCATCGCGTTCGCGGCCGCTCGTCGCGGCGCCGACGTGACCCTCATTGCCGCGAACCTCGAGGTCGAGGCGCCCCACGGCGTCACTGTGCTGACCGTCGGTTCGACTCGAGAGCTCGCGGATGCCGCGGCCGCTGCGGCATCCGCAGCCGATGTCATCGTGATGGCAGCAGCAGTCGCCGACTATCGGCCGGAGTCTGTGGCCTCCACGAAGATCAAGAAAGACGAGCAGGGCGACACACTTGAGCTGCGGCTCACGAAGAACCCGGACATTCTCCGTTCGCTCGTTGACGCCCGCCGTCCCGGGCAGGTCATCATCGGGTTCGCGGCGGAGACCGAATCCGACGAGACGAAACTGGTTGAGCTGGGTCGCGCCAAGGTCGCGCGCAAGGGCAGCGACTATCTCGTCGTCAACGCGGTCGGATGGTCTGACGGTTTCGGCACCGAGCACAACACCGTGGTCATCGTCGACAAGGCCGGGGATATAGTGGGCGGGGCTACCGGTAGCAAGCTGTCGGTGGCCGACCGTATTTTGGACCTGTTGAGAGATTCGACCTAACCACGGGAGCCCGCGATCAGTACCGAGCTGCGCCTCTTCACCTCCGAGTCCGTAACCGAGGGTCACCCTGACAAGATCTGTGACCAAATCAGCGACAGCATCCTGGACGCGATGCTCGCCCAAGACCCCAAGGCGCGCGTCGCTGTCGAGACCATGGTTACGACGGGGCTTGTGCATGTCGCGGGCGAGGTGACCACATCGAGCTACGTCGACATCCCGTCAATCGTGCGCGAGAAGATCACGTCGATCGGCTACGACTCGTCGGACGTCTGGTTTGATGGCCGATCGTGTGGCGTGTCGATCTCGATCGGATCGCAATCGCCCGACATCGCTCAGGGCGTAGATACGGCGATCGAAACCCGCGAGGGCGACAGCGTGGATGCCGATGATCTCCAAGGCGCCGGCGATCAGGGCATCATGTTCGGCTACGCGACCACGGAGACGCCCGAGCTCATGCCGATTCCGATCTGGCTGGCCCATCGACTGTCGGAGCGACTCGCCGAGGTTCGCCACCAAGGCGTCGTGGACTACCTGCGACCCGACGGCAAGACTCAGGTGACGGTCGGGTACGAAGGTGCTGTACCGCGCACCGTCGACACCGTTGTCGTCTCGACCCAGCACTCACCGTCGGTCTCCAACGAACAGCTTCGTCGCGAGGTGGAGGAGATCGTGATCCGCCCCGTGCTGGAGCGGTCCGACCTCGACTTCTCGCAGCTTCGGGTACTCATCAACCCCACGGGCCGGTTCGAGATCGGTGGGCCGCAGGGCGACGCCGGACTTACCGGGCGCAAGATCATCGTCGACACCTACGGCGGCGCCTCCCGTCACGGCGGCGGCGCCTTCAGTGGCAAAGACCCGTCGAAGGTCGATCGTTCAGCCGCATACGCGATGCGGTGGGTCGCGAAGAACGCGGTAGCGGCGGGGCTCGCCGACCGCCTCGAAGTACAGATCGCTTACGCGATCGGCCGAGCGGCACCGGTCGGGCTCTACGTCGAGACGTTCGGAACCGGTCGTGTCGACGATGCCTCGATCATCGCCGCGATCAATGACGTGTTCGACCTGCGGCCGGGAGTCATCGTTCGAGAACTCGACCTGCTGCGCCCGATCTACGCTCAAACCGCGACGTACGGGCACTTCGGGCGCGAGCTACCCGACTTCACCTGGGAGCGCACCGACCGAGTCGAGGCCCTCCGCAGCGCCTGCGGGCTGTAGCCGTGTCCGCGACCATCGCGCGGGTGATGGTCGATTCGCCGCTGCCGCAACTCGACCGTCTGTTCGATTACTCGATCCCCGCCGATCTCATCGATGTGGCTGTGCCCGGTGTTCGGGTGAAGGTGCCATTGCGATCGGCAGGGCGGGTGGCCGACGGCTACATCGTTGAGGTTGTCGCCTCGGTGGAATACACCGGTGTGCTGAGCGAACTCGACTCCGTGGTCTCGCCGATCCCCGTGCTCGCCCCCGAGGTGTGGGCTTTGGCGCGAAAGGCCGCCGACCGCGCCGCAGGGTCGGCAACCGACATCGTTCGGCTGGCCGTTCCGAACCGGCAGGTTCGGGTGGAGAAGGCCCATCTGGCCACGGCGAGCACAGAGCCCCCTGCGGTCGTCTCGGCTCCGGCGATCGACGGCTACGGGTCGTCGGTGGTTGAAACCGCGATCGCGCTCGGCGAGCGGCTTGCTGTGGATGCCGCGCCCTACGTGATCGAGGTATCCGCTGGCGTGTGGGTGGGCGGCTGGGCCGTCACGATGGCTCGCGCCGCGGCATCCGCGCTGGCGCTCGGTCGCAGCGCGATTCTTGCCGTGCCCGACTACCGCGATCAGGAACAGCTGGAGGCCGCCCTGCGAGCTGTGGTGCCGCAAGAGCGGATGGTGCGCCTCGACGCGCGGCAGTCCAACCCCGACCGCTATCGAGCCTTTCTGCGGTGTCTGTCAGACGTTCCGCTCGCCATCGTGGGCAACCGTTCGGTCGTTTACGCGCCAGCACGAACGCTCGGTCTCATCGCCGTCTGGGACGACGGCGACCCGCTGCACAGCGAACCTCTGGCCCCGTACGTGCACACCCGGGATGCCGCGCTGCTTCGCCAGGAGCAGCAGGAGTGCGCACTCATGTTCGTCTCGCACTCGCGCAGCACCGAGGTGGAGCGCCTTGTCGAGGTCGGATGGCTGCGCGCCGTGTCGCCAAATCCGCTCGTTCTGCCCAAGGTGGTCCCCACCCAGCAGCAGGCCGGCGGCGACCGCCTCGCGGCACAGGCGCGCATTCCGTCCTCGGCCTGGCAGGTCGCCAGAGCCGCACTCGCGAATGGTCCCGTGTTGGTTCAGGTCGCGCGTCCCGGGTACGCGCCGAAGCTCGCCTGTGCAGACTGCGGACAGTCGGCTCGATGCCTGCGATGTGAGGGGCCCTTGGCCAAGAAGAGCGCGAACGCGGTTCCCGCGTGCACCTGGTGTGGTGCTCTGGCCGTCGGGTGGCGGTGTTCGAACTGTGAGGGCGAAACGCTGAAGGCCGTGGGGCAGGGGGCGACCAGAACGGCCGAGGATCTGGGTCGGGCATTCCCTGGGGTGCGGGTGATCATCGCGGACGGTGAACGCCAGATTCTGTCGGTGGGGCCGGAGCCCGCGCTCGTCATCGCGACGCGGGGCGCCGAGCCGGTTGCGGCAGGTGGCTATCGGGCGGTGCTCCTGCTCGACGGCGAGAGAATGGTCGCGCGCGAGAGCCTTCGGGTCGCCGAGGACTGCTTGCGCTGGTGGTCGAACGCGGTGGCTTTGGCGGCTGGGGGAGCGACCACGGTGCTGGTCGGGGTCGGAGGAGCCCTGGCATCCGCTCTCGTCACGTGGCGGCATGCCGACTTCGCGCGCTCGGAACTCGCCGACCGGCGTCGGTTGCGTTTCCCTCCCGCGGTGCGGGTGGCTACGGTGTCGGGTGCCGTCGATGCTGTGGCGCGCGCCGTCGCGGCGGTGCCCGTCGATCGGTCAGACGTTCTCGGACCGGTGGATGTCGACTCCAACTCGGTGCGCACGATCGTGCGCTTCGACTACGCGCAGGGTGCGGCGGTGGCGTCGGCCCTTCGTGCCGAAGTCATCAAGGCGGCAACGAGCCGCCGGCGCCCTGCGGTCGCGAAGGGTGGGCGAGCACCGCTGCCTCCGAATCTCCGGGTGCGGTTCGACGACGTGGAACCGTTCCTCGACGCCTAGGGCGGGCGCGTACCGGTCTCACCGCGACGCGGGTGGTCGACCGAGGGGGTGACGGCACGAGAGAATTAGCTGATGGATGCCCTCAGAATAGTGTTCGCCGGTAGCCCGGCTGCGGCGGTACCGAGTCTCTCGGCGCTCGCCAGCGGTCCGCACGAGATCGTCGCTGTTCTCACCCGCGAGGACTCACCACAGGGCAGGCGCAGGGTGCTCACGCCCACGCCTGTCGCCGTGGAGGCCGAACGTCTCGGCTTGCCCGTGGTGCGGGCAAATCGGCTTGCCGGGCCCGCCACCGAGGCGATCGGCGCCCTCGCACCCGATCTCGGTGTCATCGTCGCCTACGGGGGACTCGTGCGTGAACCGTTGCTGTCAACACCGCGACTCGGGTGGATCAACCTCCACTTCTCTTTGCTTCCGCGGTGGCGAGGAGCTGCTCCGGTGCAGCGGGCCATCATGGCCGGTGACGAGACGACGGGCGCCACGGTGTTCCGCCTCGTCGAGCAACTGGATGCAGGCGACGTACTCGGCCACCTGATCGAAGCGATTGGCAAGCACCAGACCGCGGGAAACCTGCTCGCTTCCCTGAGCGAATCCGGGGCGGCGCTGTTGGCGAAGGTGGTCGACTCGCTCGCCGACGGTTCGGCGCAGTCGGTAGCTCAGAGCGGGGAGGTGACCCTCGCCCCCAAGCTGACGCTGTCCGACGGCGCGATCGACTGGCGCCTGACCGCCGATGAGGTGGGCGCTCGAATCAGGGGCGTAACTCCCGAGCCCGGTGCTTTCGCTGTCGTGGACGGTTCCCGGCTGAAGGTTCTCGACGCCACCATCGCGCGGGATGTCCCGAGGCTGCCGCCAGGCGACTTCGATCGAGTCGGCAAGAGCATTGTCGTCGGCACCCTGACCGATCCGATCGAATTGCTCACGGTACAGCCCGAGGGCCGCACCGCGATGGATGCCGCCGCCTGGTGGCGTGGGCGGACCACCTCGTGAGCCAGCCGCAGCCAGCTCGACGCATCGCCCTCGACGTAATCATGGCCGTGCGTGAGTCTGACGCCTACGCCAACCTGTTGCTCCCGGTGCGGCTCTCGCGCGCGAAGCTCTCGGTCGCGGACGCGGGCCTGGCAACCGAGCTAACCTACGGGACTCTGCGCATGCAGGGCTACTACGACCGGGTGATCGCTCTGGCCGCCGGGCGACCGGTCGACAAAATCGATCCTCCGATTCTCGATGTGCTGCGCCTCGCCTGCCACCAGCTGCTGTCGATGCGCGTCGCTCAGCACGCGGCCGTCGACGAGTCCGTGCAGTTGGCGAAGACCGTCGGGTCGAATTCCGCCGTGGGCTTTGTCAACGGCGTGCTGCGCACGATTACGCGTACCGACGCGGACACCTGGCTCGATCGGGTGCTCGCCGAAGCGCGTTCCGGCGAAGAGGCGCTCGCCTTCTCCTACTCGCATCCGCTCTGGGTGACCCGGGCGTTCCGTCAGGTACTGGTCGCCGAAAGCCGCGAAGCCGAGCTCGAGCCTTTGCTTGCCGCCGACAACGTGGCGCCGAGGGTGTCGCTCACCGCGTTGCCCGGCTACGCCACCGTCGACGAGTTGGACGCTCACGCTGCCGAGTTCTCTCCGGTCGGAGCCGTGCTCGACGGCGGGGATCCGAGTGCACTCGGAGCGGTTCGCGACGGACGCGCTCGAGTTCAGGATGAGGGCTCGGCCCTCGCCGCGCTGACCTTGAGCCGCGCCAGATCGGTCGAGACGGGCGAGCTGTGGCTCGACCTGTGCGCTGGACCCGGCGGCAAGGCAGCCTTGCTCGCCGCCGAGGCGGCCCTCGGTGGCGCCGTGCTAATCGCGAATGAGCTCGTGCCGGCGCGCGCGGAGCTCGTACGCAACGCGCTGGCCGTGTTCGACCCGGTACCCGAGGTGTGGGAGCACGACGGCACGACGATCGGTGCGAGTCATCCCGAAACGTTTGACCGGATCTTGCTTGACGCGCCGTGCACCGGTCTCGGCGCGCTCCGTCGCCGCCCGGAGGCTCGCTGGCGCAAGCAGCCGAGCGATGTCGCCGGACTCGGGGCGCTTCAGACCGCGTTGCTGGGCTCCGCCCTCGCCGCCCTCAAACCCGGGGGCCTGCTGGCGTACGTCACGTGCTCGCCGCACGCGGCGGAAACGAAGGCGGTCGTGGCATCCGTGCTGCGCACCATGCCCGGTGTCGAGCGAATCGACACGCCAGCGGTGCTCCAGTCGATCGTGAAGGAGCCGCTCGATCTTGTCGATACGACCCACGTGCAGCTCTGGCCGCACCGGCACGGCACCGACGCCATGTTCATTCAGCTGCTGGCTAAGGTGTGAGCATGAGCCTGCGCATCAATCCGAGCATCCTGGCGGCGGACTTCGCGAATCTCGAACGTGAGCTCGGCCGCATCGAGACCGCGGACTTCGTGCACGTTGACGTCATGGACAACCACTTCGTGCCGAACCTCACCTTCGGCCTCCAGATGGTGGGGCGGCTGCAGGAGGTCTCGCCTCGCCCGCTCGACGTGCACCTCATGATCACCGATGTCGACCGCTGGGCGCCCGACTACGCGAAGACAGGCGCGGCATCCGTGACCTTTCACGCCGAGGCGACCGACCACCCGGTGGAGCTCGCTCGTACGCTGCGCGGGCTGGGGGCACGCGCGGGGCTCGCGCTCAAGCCGGGAACCCCGGCCGAGCCTTACCTTGATCTGATGCACGAGTTTGATCAGGTGCTCGTGATGACGGTCGAGCCGGGTTTCGGCGGCCAATCATTCATGGTCTCGACGATGCCCAAACTTGAGCAGGTTCGCGCGGCGATCGCGAAGGCGGGGGCCGATGTCTGGCTTCAGGTCGATGGGGGAGTCGATCTCACGACGATCGGGGTCGCGCGTGAAGCCGGGGCCGATACCTTTGTCGCGGGATCTGCGGTATTCCGAGGCGACAGCCCGGCGGAGCAGATCGCGCAACTGCGGGCGGCCGCGCAGGCGCACGGCCACGCCGACCACTAGGTCCAGTAGCCCTCGTGCACCCGCGCCGCGCCGGCGCCAAAAGGATCATTGCCTGCGGCCCGTGCGTGCGCAGCGAGTTCGACGGCACGTTCGAGGTGGGCGGTGTCGGTGTAGGCCGTGTGAGTCATCCTCTCCGTCACGAATCTGCTTGGATAGCAGAATGACAGATTCACCGCGAACCAAGCCCGAAGTCGAATTCTATGAGGGTGCCGAGCCGACCGAGCTGGTCATCATCGACATTGAGGAGGGCAGCGGCGAGGTCGCTCAGCCCGGCGCAACCGTCGACGTGCACTATCTCGGGGTCGACTTCGAGTCGGGCGAGGAGTTCGACTCGAGTTGGAGCCGCGGGCAGTCCATCCAGTTCCCGCTGTCCGGACTCATCGCCGGCTGGCAGGAGGGCATCCCTGGCATGAAGGTCGGGGGCCGTCGACAGCTCATCTGCCCCCCTCATCTGGCCTACGGACCCGCGGGTGGTGGGCACCGCCTTTCGGGACGCACTCTCACGTTCGTGATCGACCTGCTCGGCGTCAAGTAGCCATTCCCGGCTCCAGTACCCTTATCGGGTGAAGACTTTCGATGAGCTGTTCGCCGAACTGAGCGACAAAGCGGCATCGCGCCCGGAAGGTTCCGGCACGGTTGCCCAGCTCGACGCGGGGGTTCACCAAATCGGTAAGAAGATCGTCGAAGAGGCGGCCGAAGTGTGGATGGCCGCCGAGTACCAAAGCGACGAGGAGACGGCGGAAGAGATTTCGCAGCTCATCTATCACCTTCAGGTGCTCATGCTCGCGAAGGGTCTCACCCCGGCGGACGTCTGGCGACATCTCTAACGTCGTCCACCCCTTCCCTTCCGACCGAGAGAGAAACATGCTGAAGATCGCAGTACCCAACAAGGGGTCACTGAGCGAGATCGCCGCGGAGATGCTGCACGAGGCGGGATACTCCGGCCGACGGGACCCGCGTGCGCTCAGCGCACTGGATGCCCGCAATGACGTCGAGTTCTTCTACCTTCGACCTCGGGATATCGCGACCTACGTCGGCTCCGGTGCACTCGACGTCGGAATCACCGGACGTGACCTGTTGCTCGACTCACGCAGCCCGGCGCAGGAAATCTCCGCCCTCGATTTCGGAGAGTCGACCTTCCGATTCGCCGGGGCTCCGGGGCGATTCAGCGAGTTGAGCGATCTCGCGGGCCTCAAGGTCGCGACGAGCTACCCCGCGTTGGTCGGCGACTTTCTCGCCAGAAACGGCGTTCAGGTCGACATGGTCTCCCTGGACGGGGCCGTCGAGTCGGCGGTCAAACTCGGCGTCGCCGACGCGGTTGCCGACGTCGTTTCGACTGGTTCGACGCTTCGGGCACAGGGTCTGGAGATCTTCGGTCCCGTCATCCTCGACTCGACCGCCGTGCTGATCAGCGCTAACCCCGCGGTCGCGGGAATCTCGACCCTTCAGCGCAGACTGCACGGCGTTCTCGTCGCCCGCCAGTACGTTCTCGTCGACTACGACGTTCCCGTCGCGCTCGTCGAGGCGGCAACTGCCATCACGCCGGGACTGGAGTCGCCCGACCGTCTCGCCGTTGCACGATCCGGAGTGGGTCGCCGTGCGGGCGATGGTACTCAAGGTCGACGCTAACCACGTCATGGACGAGCTCTACGCGGTCGGTGCACGCGCGATTCTCGTGAGTGCCATCCACGCCGCACGGATCTAGCTATGGCGGTCGCACTGCGGGTCATCCCGTGTCTCGATGTCGCCGAGGGCCGCGTGGTGAAGGGCGTGAACTTTCTCAACCTGCGTGATGCCGGCGACCCGGTCGAACTGGCTCGTCGGTACTACGAGCAGGGCGCCGACGAGATCACTTTTCTGGATGTCACGGCGACCGTCGACAACAGGTCGACGACCTACGACGTCGTGAGGGCGACCGCCGAACAGGTATTCATACCGCTCACCGTTGGCGGGGGAGTTCGCAGCACCGAGGATGTCGCGCGTCTGCTCGCGAGCGGCGCGGACAAGGTCGGCATCAACAGCGCGGCGATCGCGCGACCCGACCTCGTTGGCGAAATTGCCGACCGGTTTGGAGCGCAGGTGCTGGTGTTGAGCCTCGACGTCAAGCGCAGCGGGGGTCGATTTGTCGTGACTACTCACGGCGGCCGAATCGAAACCGATCTCGACGCCCTGCACTGGGCTCGCGAGGCGATTGAGCGCGGAGCGGGCGAACTGCTCGTCAACTCGATTGACGCCGACGGTACGAAACAGGGGTATGACCTCGAACTGGTTTCCGCGATGCGGGAGCTGAGTTCGGTTCCGGTCATTGCGAGCGGCGGAGCCGGTAAAGTCGGAGACTTCGCACCGGCTTTTGCGGCCGGGGCCGATGCTGTACTCGCCGCATCCGTATTCCACAACGGAGAGTTGACGGTCGGCGAAGTGAAGCAGGCGCTGGGGGATGCTGGGATGCTGGTGAGATGAGCACGCTGACGGATGAGACGGTGGGAGCCGTCATCGAGGGCGCTGTCTTTGGCGCGGACGGACTGCTCCCCGCCGTGATTCAGGATGCCACCACTCATCGGGTGCTCATGGTCGGCTACATGAACGCCGAGGCGCTTCGCCGCACGCTCACCGAGGGCCGCGTGACCTTCTGGAGCCGCAGCCGGGCGGAATTCTGGCGCAAGGGCGACACGAGCGGTAACCGTCAGTACGTGCGCGCGGCGGCCCTCGACTGCGATGCTGACGCTCTTCTCGTCACGGTCGATCAGCACGGCCCCGCGTGCCACACGGGCGCCCAATCCTGCTTCGACGTGCACCCCCTCGAACCCGCCTTGGGGGTCTCTGATGAATAGCACGACGACACCGGGCGACTTCGAAGCGCGCGTTGCCGCCGGTGACCGTGTGGTTCCCGTGATTCGGGAGCTCTTTGCCGACGGCGAGACTCCGGTCGGGATCTACCGCAAACTCGCCGCGGGAAAACCGGGCACCTTTCTTCTGGAGTCGGCCGAACAGGGTGGCATCTGGTCCCGATTCTCGTTCGTCGGGGTCTCCAGTTTCGGCGTGCTGACGCAGACCGGGGATGCCGCAACCTGGCTCGATTACGGACTCTCTGCCGAGCGTGCTCTTGGCTCGGAGCGCCCGACCGGCCCGCTCGACGCCCTGGCACACCTCTACGAACGCTGGAGCACCCCCCGCGTCGAAGGTCATCCTCCGCTGACCGGCGGTCTTGTCGGTTTCATCGGGTGGGAGGCGATCCGTCAGATCGAACGGCTGCCCAATGTTCCCCCCGCCGACTTCGCCGTGCCCGGTCAGGCGCTGAGCTTCGTGAGCGAACTTGTCGTGCTCGATCACCGCTTCGGCACCGTGCTGTTGATCGCCGCAGCCCTCAACGACGGGCAGGATGAACCGGCTACCCTCTGGGCCGACGCACAGGCGCGGCTCGACGCGCTCCAACGCGGTCTGACTCAGCCCAGCGAGGCGTGGCTCGCGGAGGTGGACCTCACGATCGCGCCGACCCCGATTCCGCGGGTGAGCGTCGAGGCATACACCGAAGCGATCGAGCGATCCAAACAGTACATTCGGGACGGCGACGTGTTTCAGGTCGTGGTCTCACAGCGTTTCGATCACGAAATCACGGCGGACCCGATCGACGTCTACCGAGTTCTGCGCACCCTCAATCCTTCGCCGTACATGTACCTGCTCACCTTGGTCGATCCTGCTGGCGAAGAGTATTCGATCGTGGGGTCGAGCCCCGAGGCGCTCGTCAAGGTCTCGCAGTCCCGCGTCTACATGCATCCGATCGCGGGGTCGCGGCCGCGCGGTGACACGCCCGAACGAGACGCAGATCTCGCCGACGAACTGCTCGCCGACCGCAAGGAGCAGGCCGAGCATCTCATGCTCGTCGATCTGGCCCGTAACGACCTCGCGAAGGTGTGCGTCGCTGGCTCCGTCGAGGTCACCGAGTTCATGCAGGTGGAGCGGTTCAGCCACATCATGCACCTCGTGTCATCGGTCGAGGGAGACCTTCGGCCAGAGGCGTCCGCCGTGGACGTGTTTCGCGCGACTTTCCCCGCTGGCACGCTCTCCGGTGCTCCCAAGCCGCGAGCGCTGGAGATCATCGACGAATTGGAACCCGCCCAGCGCGGCGTGTACGGCGGTGTCATCGGATACCTCGACTTTGCGGGTGATGCCGACCTGGCGATCGCCATTCGCACCGCCACAATCGCGGGAGGGATGGCTCGCGTTCAGGCCGGCGCCGGACTCGTCGCCGATTCTGATCCGGAAGCCGAACACCAAGAGGCACAAAACAAGGCCGCCGCGCCGTTGCGCGCAGTCGCGGTCGCCAATGCGATGAGGCGGATCCGATGAGCGCGAAACGACTGAGAATGGGTCTGATCGTCGGTGGGATCGTTCTGAGCGGTTCCATCTTGCTCGCGTGGACCCAGCAGTGGTTTGCCGTGCTGCTGGCGGCCGGCCAAGAACTCGCGATCGCGGGCGATGTCGCCGCGCCAGCGCTGTCAGCGTTAGCGCTTTCGGGACTCGTGCTTGCGGGGGCGCTCGCCCTGGCCGGTCCAGTGTTCAGACTGGTTCTGGGCGGCCTCGAGGCGGCAATTGGCGCCCTCGTGATCACGTCGGCGGCGATCGCGCTGGCCAACCCGCTTGCGGCATCGGCCGAGACGATCTCGTCGGCCACAGGAGTGGGAGGCGATGAGTCGATCGCGACCCTCGTTTCCGCGGTCGTCGTCACCGCGTGGCCGGTCGTCACCTTGTCGCTGGGAGTTCTGCTGACCGCCCTCGGAGTCATGGTCGTGGCGACATCGCGTCGCTGGCCGATCTCCTCCCGCAAGTACACCGCGGCGCGCCTCGAAACTGCCGAAGGCACGGCGGTGGACGACTGGGATGCCCTCAGTGACGGACGCGACCCCACCTGACCGCTAGAATCTGTACTGAAATAACAGAATGGAGCACCGAAGATGAACCCCCAGTCTGACCCCGGCCACGGACACTCGCCGGCCGCCTGGACCGCCGTGATCATCATGCTCGTCGCGTTCGCGATCGGTACCCTCGCATTCTGGCTCGACATCGCGTGGCTCGTGTGGGCGTCGGCGGGTCTGCTCGTCGTGGGCGCAATCGTTGGTTGGGCACTCGCTAAGGCCGGCTACGGCGTTGCCGGCCCCAAGTACGCCCCGAAGGCGCACAACTAGGTGCTCTCCGAACTCGTAGCCGGGGCCCTTCACGACGCTTCGGATCGCCGCGCTGCGCGCAGTCTCGCGGAGGTCGAGTCGGCGGCACTCGCCCGCCCGGCCGCCCTCGATGCAGTGGCCGCCCTGGAACCGATTGACTCGGTGCGTATCATCGCCGAGATCAAGCGCGCCAGCCCGTCCCGTGGCGCCCTCGCCGAAATCCCGGATCCTGCTTCCCTTGCGGTCGCGTACGAATCGGGCGGCGCTAGCGCGATCAGCGTGCTGACCGAGGGGCGCCGCTTCGGCGGGTCACTCGCGGACCTCGAGGCAGTGCGCGCCGTGGCATCCATTCCGGTGCTCCGGAAGGACTTCATCGCGGACCCGTACCAAGTCTTCGAGGCCCGCGCCGCGGGGGCAGATCTCGTTCTGCTCATCGTTGCTGCGCTCGATGACGCGACGCTCGCCGAGCTGTTCGGGCTCATCGGCGATCTCGGGATGTCGGCACTCGTCGAGACGCACTCGGCGCAGGAAGTCTCGCGCGCCCTCGACCTAGGGGCCCAGATCGTCGGAGTGAACGCTCGCGACCTCAGCACCTTTGAGCTCGATCAGGAGCTCTTCGGCAGTCTTGCCGACCTCATTCCCAGTGGCGTCATCCGAGTTGCCGAGTCGGCGGTCAAGTCTCCCGCCGACGTCGCGCACTACCGTCGCGGCGGCGCTGACGTCGTGCTCGTCGGTGAGGCCCTCGTGACCGGAGCCGACCCCGCACAGGCCATTCGAGAGTTCGTGGCCGCCTGATGGCGCTCCGTGACGAGGTGGGTCCGTACTTCGGCGAGTACGGCGGCCGATTCGTCCCAGAGTCGCTCATCGCGGCGCTCGACGAGTTGGATGCCGCATACCAGGTGGCCCGTGTCGATCCTGAGTTCCAGCGCCGAGCTGGCCGAGCTCCACGCGACCTACACGGGACGCCCGAGCATCATCACGGAGGTTCCTCGGTTCGCCGAGCACGCCGGGGGAGCGCGCGTCATCCTCAAGCGTGAAGACCTCAACCACACCGGCTCGCACAAGATCAATAACGTTCTTGGTCAGGCGCTGCTCGCCAAGCGGCTGGGCAAGACCCGGCTGATCGCGGAGACCGGCGCGGGCCAGCACGGCGTCGCCACGGCGACCGCCGCGGCCCTTTTCGGTATGGAGTGTGTCGTCTACATGGGCGAGGTCGACACCGAACGCCAGGCGCTCAACGTCGCCAGGATGCGTCTGCTCGGCGCGACCGTAGTTCCGGTGACCACCGGTTCGAGAACCCTGAAAGACGCGATCAACGACGCCCTGCGGGACTGGGTCGCCAACGTCGACTCGACCCACTACCTCCTCGGCACGGTTGCCGGACCCCATCCGTTCCCGGTCATGGTTCGCGACTTCCACAAGATCATCGGCGAGGAGGCCCGCGAGCAGGTGCTCGCTCTGACGGGTCGGCTACCCGATGCGGTGACGGCGTGTGTGGGCGGCGGCAGCAATGCCATGGGAATCTTCCACGCCTTCCTCGACGATCCCGAGGTCGCGCTGTACGGCTACGAGGCGTCGGGGGAAGGCCATCTCACCGAGCGCCACGCCGCGACGATCACCCGCGGGCGTCCCGGCGTGCTTCACGGTGCTCGCAGCTACATGCTGCAGGACGCCGACGGTCAGACCATCGAGTCGCACTCGATCTCTGCCGGCCTCGACTACCCGGGCGTCGGTCCCGAGCACGCCTGGCTCAACGACATCGGCCGCGCGCACTACCTGCCCATCACCGACGACGAGGCGATGGAGGCCCTGCGCCTGCTGAGCCGCACCGAGGGCATAATCCCGGCGATCGAATCGGCGCACGCCCTCGCTGGCACGATGAAGCTGGGCCGGGAGTTGGGTTCGGACGCGGTCATTCTCGTGAACCTGAGCGGTCGCGGCGACAAAGACATGGAAACTGCCGGTACCTATTTCGAACTCTTCGACCGCGAGTCCGGGGGCGGGCTGTGAACGGCGTGAGCACTGTCGAGGCCGCGATTTCCGCACGCAAGTCGGCCGGTTCTGGCGCACTCATCGGGTACCTGCCTGTCGGTTTTCCCGACTTTGCAACGAGCGTGGATGCCGCGGTAGCTCTCGCCGAGAACGGCGTCGATGTCATCGAACTCGGCCTGCCGTACTCCGACCCGGTCATGGATGGCACCGTCATCCAGAAGGCGACCCAGCAGTCGTTGGCCGGGGGCTTCACGCTGTCCCAGGGATTCGACGCGGTCGCCGCGATCACGGCGCGCGTCGATGTTCCGGTTCTCGTCATGACCTACTGGAACCCGGTGCTGCAGTACGGCGTCGATCGCTTCGCTGATGACCTTGTCGCCGCCGGGGGAGCCGGGCTCATCACCCCCGATCTGGTAGCGGACGAGGCTTCGGAGTGGCTCGCGGCATCCGACCGCACCTCACTCGACCGTGTTTTTCTTGCAGCGCCAAGCTCCACGGATGCTCGGCTGGCCCGCGCCGTCGAGGTGAGCCGCGGCTTCGTCTATGCGGTCTCGACGATGGGGATCACCGGCGCTCGTAGCGACGTGGATTCCGCCGCTCGCGATCTCGTCGCGCGGCTGCGTGCCGTCGGATCGACGAGCGCGTGCGTCGGGCTCGGCATTTCAACGGCCGACCAGGTTCGCGAGGTTCTCGGGTACGCAGACGGCGCAATCGTGGGCTCGGCCCTCGTCACCGCGCTAGCCGACGGCGGCGTTTCGGCCGTTGCGCGCACAGCCGCGGCACTGGCCGCCGGTACTAGACTCACCTAGTTCGCACCCCTCCAGAAAGGTGATCGGCCTTGTCGCTCCTGCCGCTCAGCATCCCCAGCCCGCCTGACGCATGGCAGGTCCCGGTCACGATTCCTCTGGGTTGGTTGCACTCGATCCTGCCGTTCGTCGCAGAGAACCAGGTGCTCGAGATTCGCTCCTACGCGCTGTGCATTCTCGCGGGTATCATCGCCGCCACGATCTGGGTCAATTCGCGACTCAAGGCCCGAGGCGTCGAGTCCGGTGTCGTTCTCGATGTCATCATCTGGGCCGTGCCGCTGGGTCTCGTGGGAGCGCGAGCGTGGCATGTCGCCACCCACTTGAGCGACTACTTCTACGCGGGGAATGAGCCGTGGAGCCTGTTCGTCAACGGAGTGCTCAACCCGAACAGCGTCTACGCGATCTGGTCGGGCGGAAACGCCATCTTTGGTTCCCTCATCGGCGGTGCGGTCGGTGCCTACATCGGGTGCCGGCTTGCCGGCCTGCGATTCTGGACCTTCGCGGATGCGCTCGCTCCGGCAATGCTCCTCGCTCAGGCGATGGGCCGGCTGGGAAACTACTTCAACCACGAGCTGTTCGGGCTGCCGACGGATCTGCCGTGGGGTCTCGAAATCGAGTCGAGCAACGCAGCGTTCCCGGTCGGCCTTCCCGAGGGCACGCTCTTTCACCCGACGTTCCTGTACGAGATGATCTGGAACGTCGTGGGCATCGTGTTCCTCGTCACAATGGAGCGACAGTTCCGCTTGGTTCGCAAGACCGTACTCGGCCTCAGCGTGCCGGTGCCCGTGGGGGACGCGCTTCCGCGACTCCAGTGGGGCAAGGTGTGGGCGCTCTACATGGTTTGGTACGGCATCGGCCGATTCTTCTTCGAGGGCATTCGCGTCGACCCGAGTGACGTCATTCTTGGCCTGCGCTCGAACCAGTGGGGAGCGATCGCGGCGATTGTCGCCGGGATCATCCTGTACGTCGTGCAGACTCGCAGGCACCCCGGTCGCGAGCCAGGCGCGTACGTGCCCGGTCGCGAACCTACGGGTGCTGTAGACTCCCAAGCGACCTATTCGGACACCGACGAACCGGGCGATGACGCTCCCGACGTTTCCGAACAGCACGCCACAAGCGGTGCAGGCACCACGTCCTCATAATCCGGGGCCGCTATCCCTCCGGGCCATTGACGTCCCTCCCAGCATCAGCACAACGTGAGGACGGTTTCCATGGCTCTCACGCCAGCCTTCGAGCGGTTTAGCGCCGCGCCCGCCGCAACGGGTCTCTACGACCCGCGCAACGAGCGGGACGCCTGTGGCCTCGCCATGGTCGCAACCCTGCGGGGAACCGCGGGGCACGACATCATCGAGACGGCGCTCAACGCACTGCGCAACCTCGAGCACCGCGGCGCGGTCGGCTCCGACGCCGGAACGGGCGACGGCGCGGGAATCGTCACTCAGATTCCCGACGCCTTCCTGCGCGCCGTCGTCGACTTCGACTTGCCCGCCGTCGGCCGGTACGCCGTCGGCATGGCGTTCCTGCCCACCGAGTCGCAGGAACGGGACGAGATCAAGACGCGACTTCGCTGACTTCGCCGCCCATGAGAACCTGAGGGTTCTCGGCTGGCGCGAAGTTCCCGTACAGCCCAGCAATCTCGGGAACCTGGCACGGGGTGCCATGCCCGCCTTCGAGCAGGTCTTCCTGCAGTCGACCGTCTCCGACGGCGCGGCAACCGCCGGGGGACTCGACGCTCGAGCGCCAGGTGTACCGCCTGCGTAAGCGCGCCGAGCGCGAACTCAACGTGTACTTCCCGTCGCTGTCGTCGCGCACCCTCGTCTACAAGGGCATGGTCACGACCCTCCAGCTGGAGCCGTTCTACCCTGACCTGTCCGACGAGCGGTTCGTGTCCAAGCTCGCGCTGGTGCACTCCCGCTACTCGACCAACACGTTCCCGTCGTGGCCGCTCGCTCAGCCGTTCCGCATGATTGCCCACAACGGTGAGATCAACACCGTTCAGGGCAACCGCAACTGGATGCGCGCGCGCCAGTCGCAGCTCGAGAGTGACGTTCTCGGAGACATCCGGTCGATCCTGCCGATCAACACGCCCGGCGCCAGCGACTCGGCGTCGTTCGACGAGGTCGTCGAACTGCTCAACCTCGCGGGCCGTTCGCTGCCGCACGCGATGATGATGATGGTTCCCGAGGCGTACGAGAACCAGACCGAGATCGACCCTGCCCGCAAGGCGTTCTACGAGTACCACTCGATGCTCATGGAGCCGTGGGATGGGCCCGCCGCGCTGGTCTTCACCGACGGCTCTCTCGTCGGCGCGACCCTCGACCGTAACGGCCTTCGCCCCGGGCGGTACCTGGTCACCGACGACGGCCTCGTCGTGCTCGCCAGCGAGATCGGCGTGCTCGACATCGACCCAACCAAGGTCGTTCGCAAGGGTCGGCTGCGTCCCGGAAAGATGTTCCTCGTCGATACGGCGGAGGGTCGCCTCATCGAAGACGAGGAGATCAAGGCGGAGCTCGCTGCGTCCGAGCCCTGGGCCGACTGGCTCGAGTCGGGCCGGATAGCGCTCAAGGACCTGCCAGATCGCGAACACATCGTGCACACCCCGGCCAGCGTGACCCGACGTCAGCGCACGTTTGGGTACACCGAGGAGGAGGTGCGCATCCTCGTCACCCCCATGGCGCAGAACGCGGCAGAACCGCTCGGCGCGATGGGATCAGACACGCCCATCGCCGTGCTCTCGGACCGCCCGCGATTGCTCTTCGACTACTTCACGCAACAGTTCGCTCAGGTGACCAACCCTCCGCTCGACTCGATCCGAGAAGAGGTCGTGACGTCGATGCGCCTTGGGCTTGGTCCTGAGCGCAACCTCCTCACAGCCACGCCTGAGCACGCGCGTCAAGTTTCTCTTGAGTTTCCCGTGATCGACAACGATGAACTCGCCAAGATTCAGCACATCGATCCGCGGGCGAACAGCCAGTTGGCGACAACCATCAAGGGGTTGTACCGCGTCGACAAGGGCCCCAAGGCGATGGAGAAGCGCCTCGCGAGAATGTGCATCGAGGTGGACGAGGCGATTGCCGCTGGCACCGAGTTCATCGTGCTATCCGATCGCGATTCCAACAAAGACCTCGCGCCGATTCCGTCGCTGCTCATGCTCGCGACTGTGCACCATCACCTCATTCGAGCAGAGAACCGCATGAAGGTCGGCCTCATCGTCGAAGCGGGTGACGTGCGCGAGGTGCATCACGTGGCACTCCTCGTCGGCTACGGTGCGTCGGCAATCAACCCATACCTCGCCATGGAGACGGCCGAAGAACTCGTCCGCAGCGGAATGATTCACTCGCTTACCCCAGAACAAGCGGTCAAGAACCTGATCAAGGCTCTCGGCAAGGGCGTACTCAAGATCATGTCGAAGATGGGAATCTCGGTGGTCGGCTCGTACGCGGGGGCCCAGGCCTTCGAGGCGGTCGGTCTGGCTCAGGACTTCGTCGACGAGTACTTCACCGGTACCCCCAGCCTGCTCGGTGGAGTCGGCATTGAGGTCATCGCGGCCGAGAACGCCGCTCGGCACGCCGCGGCCTACCCGGAGGATGGTGCAATCAGCGCCCACGAACGCCTCGCCACTGGTGGGGAGTATCAGTGGCGTCGGGACGGTCCGCCCCACCTGTTCAACCCGGACACGGTGTTCCGGCTGCAGCACGCGACGCGCACCCGCAGGTACGACATCTTCCGCGAGTACACGTCGCTCGTCGACAATCAGGCCGAGTCACTCATGACAATGCGCGGGCTGTTCGGGCTGCGCACCGGAGTGCGGCATCCGGTACCGATCGACGAGGTGGAACCCGTCTCGTCCATCGTCAAGCGGTTCAACACCGGGGCGATGAGCTACGGCTCCATTAGCCAGGAGGCGCACGAAACCCTCGCGATCGCGATGAATCGGCTCGGCGCGCGCTCGAACACAGGTGAGGGCGGCGAAGACGTCGAGCGGTTGCTCGACCCGGAGCGTCGAAGCGCGATCAAGCAGGTCGCCTCGGGGCGGTTCGGCGTCACGAGCATGTACCTGACGCACGCAACCGATATTCAGATCAAGATGGCGCAGGGCGCGAAGCCCGGCGAGGGCGGCCAACTGCCGGCAGGCAAGGTCTACCCGTGGATCGCCCGCACCAGACACGGCACCGCCGGCGTCGGCCTCATCTCGCCGCCGCCGCACCACGACATCTATTCGATCGAAGACCTCAAGCAGCTCATCTTCGATCTCAAGCGCGCCAACCCGGACGCTCGGGTTCACGTCAAACTCGTCAGCCAGTCCGGTATCGGTGCTGTTGCTGCCGGCGTGACCAAGGCGAAGGCCGACGTCGTTCTCGTTTCGGGTCACGACGGTGGCACCGGTGCCAGCCCGGTGAACTCGCTCAAGCACGCCGGAACACCGTGGGAACTTGGCCTCGCCGAAACTCAGCAAACCCTCATGCTCAACGGCATGCGCGATCGGGTCGTCGTGCAGGTAGACGGTCAGATGAAGACCGGGCGCGACGTCATCATTGGCGCTCTGTTGGGCGCCGAGGAGTACGGGTTCGCCACCGCGCCTCTGGTCGTCTCGGGATGCATCCTCATGCGGGTGTGTCACCTCGACACCTGCCCGGTGGGTGTCGCAACGCAGAACCCCGAGCTTCGATCGCGGTTCACGGGCAAGCCCGAGTTTGTTGTCAACTTCTTCGAGTTCCTCGCACAGGAGGTTCGCGAGTATCTTGCCCAACTCGGATTCCGCACACTTGAGGAAGCCATCGGGCATCGTGAGTTGCTCGACGTGGATCGCGCGGTCAGCCATTGGAAGGCCGACGGCCTCGACCTTGCACCGATTCTTCTCGGTCCTGAATTCTCGGACGACGAACCGCGCACTAATCGCGTCGGTCAGGATCACGAGCTCGAAAAGCACTTCGATCGCCAGCTCATCGAGCTTGCGAGCGAGGCGCTCGACACCGGCACACCGGTTTCCATCGAACTGCCGATTCGCAACACGGAGCGAGCCGTCGGAACCATGCTCGGAAACGCCGTGACCCTGCGCCACGGCGAACACGGACTGCCAACCGGCACTATCGACGTGAGTCTTACCGGAACTGCGGGTCAATCGCTTGGTGCGTTCATGCCGTCCGGCATCACGCTGCGGCTCGAGGGCGACAGCAACGACTACGTGGGCAAGGGCCTGTGCGGCGGCGAGATCATCATCCGTCCGAACCGGCTGAGCCTCTTCAAGGCGGAGCAGAACGTCATCGCGGGCAACGTGATCGGATACGGCGCCACTCAGGGCAGCATGTTCATTCGCGGAATCGTGGGCGAACGCTTCCTGGTGCGCAACTCGGGTGCGACCGCCGTCGTCGAAGGCGTCGGCGACCACGCCCTCGAGTACATGACCGGAGGGCTCGCCGTGATTCTCGGGCGCACCGGCCGCAACCTCGGTGCCGGGATGTCCGGCGGCACGGCGTATGTCTTCGGGCTGCGCCCGGAGCGCGTGAACTCCGACTCGCTGGCCTCGGGCGAACTCGAGTTGCTGCCCTTAGGTAGCGCCGACATCGAGATTCTGCGCGACCTTCTCGAGCGCCACCGTGACGAAACCGACTCGGCAGTGGCGAGCGAAATGCTTGCCGACATGGATGCCACGGTCGCCGGTTTCACGAAGGTGCTGCCGCGCGACTACGCGGCAGTGCTCGAAACCCGTCAGGCCGCCATCAACGAGGGCCTAGACCCGGACGGCGATGTCGTCTGGTCGCGAATCATGGAGGTGACCGGTGGCTGATCCCAAGGGGTTCCTGAAGACGACCGAGCGTGAGCTTCCCGCCCGGCGCCCGGTGGCACTGCGCTTGATGGACTGGAAAGAGGTCTACGAACAGCAGGATTCCGCTCAGTTGCGGCGGCAGGCCGGTCGCTGCATGGACTGCGGCGTGCCGTTTTGCCACCAAGGCTGCCCGCTCGGAAACCTGATCCCGGAGTGGAATGACCTCACCTGGCGTGGCGAGGGTGCGCAGGCGATTGAACGTCTGCATGCGACAAACAACTTCCCCGAGTTCACCGGTCGGCTGTGTCCTGCGCCGTGCGAGAGCGCGTGCGTGCTCAGCATCAACCAGCCCGCGGTAACCATCAAGCAGGTCGAGGTGTCGATAATCGACGATGCCTTCGCGAAAGGGTGGGTAACGCCGCACCCTCCGGAGCGACTCACGGGCAAGACCGTCGCGGTCGTCGGCTCGGGCCCTGCGGGCCTTGCCGCTGCGCAGCAGCTGACGCGAGCGGGCCACACGGTCGCGGTCTTCGAGCGGGACGACCGGATCGGCGGGCTGCTGCGCTACGGCATCCCCGACTTCAAGATGGAGAAGAAGCATATCGAGGCGCGGTTGGCTCAGATGCAAGCCGAGGGCACGAGGTTCCGCGCCGGCGTCGAGATCGGCGTCGACATCACCTGGGACGACCTCAAGAGTCGGTACGACGCGGTGATCGTCGCCACGGGCGCGACTGTGCCGCGCGACCTCCCGATTCCCGGACGCGACCTGCTGGGCGTTCACTTCGCCATGGAGTATTTGGTGCAGGCGAACCGAGTCGGTGCTGGCGATGCCGTGGCCGAACAGATCAGTGCCGAGGGCAAGCACGTCGTCGTTCTCGGCGGTGGCGACACCGGAGCCGACTGCATTGGCACGGCCCACCGTCAGCAGGCGCTTTCGGTTACCAACCTCGCCATCGGCGTGCAGCCGCCGAGCGAGCGCGCCGAGCACCAGCCGTGGCCGATGGACCCCACTCTCTTCGAGGTGTCGAGCGCCCACGAGGAAGGCGGTGAGCGGGTCTATCTCGCCTCCACCGTCGAGTTCCTCGCCAACGAAGCGGGCGAGGTGCGCGCGATTCGCGTCGCCGAGACCGAGTACATCGACGGACGCCGCGTTCCGAAGTCGGGCACCGAGCGCGAGATCCCGGCCGACCTGGTGCTGCTCGCACTCGGATTCACCGGCCCCGAGGCCGAGACCATCAAGAGCCAGCTGCCCGTGCCGTTCGACCAGAAGGGCACGATCGAGCGGGATGCGCAGTACGCGACAAGCGAGTCCGGGGTGTTCGTCGCGGGCGATGCCGGTCGCGGACAGTCGCTTGATCGTGTGGGCCATCGCCGAGGGGCGGGCTGCGGCATCCGCTGTCGATCGCTACCTTGAAGGGGAGACACAACTGCCGTTCCCCGTGCGCCCCACGGACCACGCGATCTCAATCTGATCCGACGCCAAGATTTACACCACCCACCACCACGCAGCACACCACAGAAGGAAGTCATGAGACGAGCCAAGATCGTCGCTACCCTCGGGCCAGCGACGTCGAGCTACGAAAACATCCGAGCCATCATCGATGCAGGTGTCGATGTCGCGCGCATGAACCTCAGTCACGGATCGTATGCCGTGCACGAAGAGGTCTACGCGAACGTGCGCCAGGCCGCGGCCGACTCGGGCCGTGCTGTCGCGGTCATGGTCGACCTTCAGGGCCCCAAGATTCGCCTCGGCAAGTTCGAGAATGGGCCGTACGAGCTCGAGGTCGGCGACGTGTTCAAGATCACGACGGAAGACGTCGTGGGTACGAAGGAGCTTTCCGGCACGACGTTCAAGGGGCTGCCCGGCGACGTCTCGCCCGGCGACTTCCTGCTGATCGACGACGGCAAGGTCAAGGTCAAGGTCACCGCGGTCGAGGGACCCGTCGTGATCACCGAGGTCATCGTGGCTGGCGCGGTTTCCAACAACAAAGGAATCAACCTCCCCGGCGTCGCGGTAAACGTTCCCGCGCTGTCTGAGAAGGACGAGGACGACCTGCGCTGGGGACTCAAGCTCGGAGCGGACCTCATCGCTCTGTCATTCGTGCGCAACGCCGAAGACATCGTGCGCGTTCACGAGATCATGGCTGAAGAGGGCCGCAAGGTCCCCGTGATCGCGAAGATCGAGAAGCCGCAGGCCGTCGACCACCTCGAGGCGATCATCGACGCCTTCGACGCCATCATGGTCGCCCGTGGCGACCTGGGTGTCGAGCTGCCGCTTGAGGCAGTGCCGATCGTGCAGAAGCGCACTGTCGAGCTTGCCCGCCGTATGGCCAAGCCTGTCATCGTCGCGACGCAGATGCTCGAGTCGATGATCTCGAGCCCGGTGCCGACCCGCGCCGAGACCTCAGATGTCGCCAACGCCATCCTCGACGGTGCCGACGCCGTCATGCTGTCGGGCGAAACTAGCGTGGGGGAGTACCCCGTCGTCACGGTGCAGACCATGGCTCGGATTGTCGCGTCCACCGAGGATCACGGCCTGGAGCGCATTCCCCCGCTCGGCACCAAGCCGCGCACGCAGGGCGGCGCGATTACCCTCGCCGCGGCCGACGTCGCCGACTTCGTCGAAGCCAAGTTCGTGTGCGTCTTCACCGAGTCCGGAGATTCGGCGCGCCGGATGTCACGACTTCGGTTCCGCATCCCGATGAAGGCGTTTACTCCGAACGAAGAAATCCGACGTCGTATGGCGCTGCTCTGGGGCATCGAGTCGTTCACGGTCGATCGCGTTACCCACACCGACGAGATGTACCGTCAGGTCGACGAGACGTTGCTCGAGCGTGGACTGGCCGAAATCGGTGACAAGGTCGTGGTGATTTCCGGTTCCCCTCCCGGAATTGCGGGATCGACCAACGACCTGCGGGTTCACATCATCGGCGACGCAATCAACGCTGCCGCGCCAGCATGGCAGGGCCGCGGCTAGACATTATCGAGCGCGGGGTACTCACAAGAGTTGTGCCGGATGCGGGACTTGAACCCGCACGCCCTTTCGGACAAAGCATTTTGAGTGCTCCGCGTCTGCCATTCCGCCAATCCGGCGCACAACAACCACTCCAGAGAATACCGTAGGCTCATACCGTGACTGACCAGGAAACCGCACCGACAGTCCCGCGACGGGTAGTCGTTGCCGAGGATGAGTCACTCATTCGCATGGACATCGTCGAGATTCTGCGCGACAACGGATTCGAAGTCGTGGGCGAAGCCGCCGACGGCGAGACTGCAGTCGCTCTGGCCACCGAGCTGCGACCGGATCTCGTCATCATGGATGTCAAGATGCCCCAGCTCGATGGCATCTCGGCCGCCGAACGGTTGAGCAAGAACCACATCGCTCCCGTCGTGCTGCTGACGGCGTTCAGCCAGAAGGAACTCGTCGAGCGTGCGAGCGAAGCGGGCGCGCTTGCGTACGTGGTGAAGCCGTTCACGCCGAGTGACCTGCTGCCTGCCATCGAGATCGCCCTCAGCCGGTACACCCAGATCATTACCCTCGAGGCCGAGGTTGCTGACCTCGTCGAGCGGTTCGAGACCCGTAAGCTCGTCGACCGGGCAAAGGGCCTTCTCAACGAGAAGATGGGGCTCAGCGAGCCCGAGGCGTTCCGCTGGATTCAGAAGGCGTCAATGGATCGCCGTCTGACCATGCACGACGTGGCGAACGCCATCATCGAGCAGCTCAGCGCGAAGAAGTAGCACTCTAGGGGCGCGGATGCTTGATCCAGTCCGCGCCGATTGACATCAGCCGAGGTCGCGCAGGATGTTGGTCATACGCACCGTCGACAGTCGCCGGCCTTCGTCATCGCGAATGACGATCTCGTGAGTTGCGAGGGTGCGGCCCAGAACGATCGCGTCACACGTGGCAGTAACAAATCCCGTCGACACCGAGCGGCTGTGGGTCGCGTTGATCTCGATCCCCATCGCCATGCGGCCGGGGCCGGCGTGGATGGCTGACGAGATTGAGCCCAGCGACTCGCCGAGAACGACGTGGGCGCCGCCATGCAGGATGCCCACGACCTGCGTGTTGCCCTCCACCGGCATCCGTGCCACTGAGTGTTCGGCCGTGAGCTCGAGATACTCCACGCCCATCTTTACTGTGAGGGCGCCGCCGCCGGTTTCGATCAAGCGTTGAAAGAGCTCCGGATCGAGATTCTCGGGCAGTTTCACTGGAGGGTACCTCGATCGTTTGCTGTCGGATGCCGCGGCTAGGCTGGCTCTCGTGTCGGACACCGAAAAGCCTACCCTCCTCGTCATTGACGGCCACTCGCTCGCTTTCCGAGCCTTCTACGCGCTTCCCGTGGACAGCTTCCAGAACCGGGACGGACAGCATACGAACGCCATCCACGGCTTTCTGTCGATGCTGATCCTGCTGCTGCAAAACGAGAAGCCAACCCACTTGGCGGTTGCTTTCGACATCTCGCGCTACTCGTTCCGTACTCGTGAATATCCCGAGTACAAGGGCACCCGCGGCGAGACACCGCCGGAGTTCGTGGGCCAGATCCCGCTGCTCGAAGAAGCGCTCAAGGCCATGGGCGTGACCACGATCAGCAAAGAGGACTTCGAGGCAGACGACATTCTCGCGACCCTGGCCACGCGAGGCGCGGCAGAGGGCTACCGGGTTCTCGTTGTCTCGGGCGACCGCGACGCCATCCAGATGGTCAAACCCGACGTGACACTGCTCTACCCCAACGCCCGCGGAGTGTCCGAGCTGAAACGCTACGACCGGGATGCCGTAGTCGAGCGCTACGGCATCGAGCCCGAGCAGTATCCGGATGTCGCGGCACTCGTGGGGGAGACCAGCGACAATCTCATCGGGATCGACAAGGTCGGCGAGAAGACCGCCGTCAAGTGGATTACCGCGTACGGCAGCCTGGATGGCGTTCTGGAGCACGCCGACGAAATCACGGGCGTTGTGGGGGAGAAGCTGCGCGAGCAGCGCGACCGCGCGGTGCGAAACCGAAAGCTCAACCACCTCATCACCGATGTCGAATTGCCGGTCGGTCCGGCTGAACTGTTGCGGCGCCCGATCAACGTGACCGCGGTTCGCGAGGTCTTCGACAAGCTTCAGTTCAAGACTCTCCTCGACCGGGTGCTCAAGATTGCAGCGGCGGAGGGCGGCGAGGATGCCGTGGAGGCCGCACCCGTGAACGAGATTCCGGTAATCCACACAATGGTCGATGAGGAGTTGGGCAAGTGGCTCGAGACGGTCTCGAAGGCGGGAACTCTCGCATTGGGCCTGCGAGTGGCGAGCCAGAACGGCGTCGTTACTGGATTCGGTCTCGCTGCGATGGGCGAGACAGCGTATGTGCCGTGGGCACCGGATCGCCCGGACTACGTCGCGCTCGAGGCGTGGCTGGCCAGTGATGCGCCGAAGGTTATGCAGTCCTCGAAGGCCCAGCTGAAGATCGCGGCAGCCTCGGGGTTGCCCATCAACGGGGTGACGTTTGACACGACCCTGGCGGCGTGGCTCGCGAAACCGGGCGCTAAACCGGAGACCCTCGAGTCTCAGGTCTACGACTACCTCGGCGAGACGCTCGAGCAGTCAGATCCCAACCAGCTTGTGCCGGAGACCGAGGGGGCGAGCCCAGCGACCGAGGCATGGTACGTGCTCCGAGTCGCCGATTTCTTGGGCGCAAAACTAGACCCGGGATCACTCGGTGTGCTGAACACGATCGAAATGCCGCTGGTTCCCGTGCTCACTCGCATGGAGCTCACCGGCATCACTGTCAATCGCGAGATTCTCGGGCGACTGACTTCGTCGCTCGGCGAGAAGGCCACCGACGTCGCCCAGCGGGCGTTCGCCGAGATCGGGCGGGAGATCAACCTGGGTAGCCCGAAACAGCTGCAAGAGGTGCTGTTCGACCAGCTCGGAATGCCCAAGACCCGATCGAACAAGACCGGTTTCTCGACGGATGCCGCGAGCCTTGCCGACCTACAGGAGCAAGCGCCTCATCCCTTCCTCGACCTGCTCCTCCAGCACCGGGACGCCACCAAACTCATGCAGATCATCGCGTCCATCGACAAAGCCGTTGACGGCACCGGGCGCGTACACACGACGTACGAGCAGGCGGGTTCGAGCACCGGACGCATCGCATCCAATGACCCGAACCTGCAGAACGTGCCGGTCAAGACCGAGGTGGGGCGCGAGATCCGATCGGCGTTCGAGGCGGGCGACGGCTTCGAGACCCTCTTGACCGCCGACTACTCGCAGATCGAGATGCGGATCATGGCCCATCTCTCGGGCGACGAGGGTCTCATCCTGGCGTTCAACGAGGGGGAGGACCTGCACCGTTTCGTCGGCGCTCGGATCTTCGGCGTCGCGCCCGAGGATGTCACACCGGTCATGCGCACCAAGGTCAAGGCGATGTCGTACGGGCTGGCCTACGGCCTGAGCGCGTTCGGGCTGAGCAAGCAATTGCGCATCGAGACCTCCGAGGCGAAGGCCCTCATGACCGACTACTTTGCGCGATTTGGGGCCGTTCGCGAATACCTGCGCAACGTCGTCGAGCAGGCTCGGGTCGACGGTTACACGACGACAATCTTCGGTCGGCGTCGTCCGTTTGGTGACCTCACCTCGAACAATCGCGTGCTGCGGGACAACGCCGAGCGCCAAGCACTCAATTCGCCCATCCAGGGTTCGGCGGCAGACATCCTCAAGCGGGCGATGATCGAAATCGAGAAAGACATGCGCGGCATGAAGTCGCGGATGCTGCTTCAGGTACACGACGAACTCGTTTTCGAGGTGTCTTCGGGTGAACTCGATGATCTCAGCGCGATTGTGCGCACGAGGATGTCGGGCGCCGCCGACCTTCGTGTTCCCTTGGATGTTCAGATCGGCACCGGCCCGAACTGGGACGCCGCGGCCCACTAGCAACGATCGATCTCGCCTGCACCCGACCAGGCTGTGAGTCTGCCGCGAGTTGACAAGCGGACACAAACAGACTTACATAAAGCAATAACAACATTTGAGTTGTTGTGTTTTCGTCAGTGAGGTCGGAATTGTACGCACCGGAGCGTCACCAGAAGATTCTGGCTACCGCCCGCGCCGAGGGCCGGGTCGATGTCGCCGGACTCGCGCGAGACCTCGCCGTGACTCCCGAGACCGTCCGCCGCGATCTGACCGCGCTCGAGCGTCGAGGCGTCATCCGGCGCGTGCACGGCGGTGCCATTCCCGTGGAACGCATGGGGATCGAGCCGGGCGTCGCTGATCGCGAAAGCCACGCCGCTGGCGAGAAGGAACGCATCGCTCGTGCGGCCCTAGAAGAGCTTCCCGAGGGGGGATCGATAATCCTCGACGCCGGAACGACAACGGTGCGCCTCGCCGAGATGCTTCCTACCGACCGCGAACTGACGGTACTCACACACTCGATCCCGGTCGCTAGTGTGCTCGTCTCTCGGCCCAACCTGACCCTGCACCTGCTCGGCGGTATCGTGCGCGGCAGAACCCTCGCCGCTGTCGGGGACTGGACCAAGGCGCAAATCGCCGAGGTGTACGCCGATGTCGCGTTCATGGGAACCAACTCGATCAGCGTCGAACACGGGTTGACGACGCCAGACACCGTGGAGGCAAGTGTCAAGCGTGCCCTCATGGACTCAGCGCGCCGCACCGTAGTGCTGGCCGATCACACTAAGTTCGGCCGTGAAGACTTCGCCAGAGTCGCTCCGCTCTCCGATGTCGACACGGTCATCACCGGAACGGAGCTCGACAGCGAGCTTGCCGAAGACATCGAGAAGGCCGGCCCTCGGGTAGTGATCGTGTGATCGTCACCGTAACTCTCAACCCCAGCCTGGACCGAACCCTTGAGGTCGATCGTTTGGTCCGCGGCTCGGTGCTGCGCACGTCGTCCCCGACCCTCGAGGCCGGCGGCAAGGGCGTCAACGTGACCCGCGCGCTGTCGGCCAACGGCATCCCGAGTCTTGCCGTTCTTCCGGTTGGCGGCGGCGAGGGCGCCGAACTCAGTGCGCGGCTACAGTCGTCTGGCGTACCGGCGCGCCTGGTGCCCGTGGCAGGTCGCACGCGCTCGAACATAACTGTGGCCGAATCCGACGGCACCGTCACGAAGTTCAATGAGCCCGGGTCAGAACTATCGGCAGCGGAATTCGATGCGATTGTCGTTGCCGTCGCCGAGTCCGTATCGCCCGGAGACTGGGTTCTCATCAGCGGCAGCGTGCCGCCGGGAGTTACGGCCCAGCAGTTCGCCCATCTCGCGGCAACGCTCGCCGATCGAGGCGCGAGCCTCGCCACAGACACGAGCGGCGATGCGCTAGTTGCCTCGCTCGCCGCTCGTCCCCGGTTGATCAAGCCGAATCGATCCGAGCTTGCCGAGATCGCGAAGAGACCGATTGGGTCGATGTCTGAGGTCATCGCGGCGGCCAGTGAGGTACGCGAGCGCGGTATTGAAATCGTGCTCGTTACCCTCGGTGCCGACGGCGCGGTTCTGGTCGGCGACGACGGTGTTCTCGTCGGCGCATCGACGGTGGCGCACGCCAAGAGCACAGTCGGCGCGGGTGACTGCTTCCTTGCCGGTTTCCTCTCGCGCTTCAGCGCCGACGAATCCGACGTTTCGTCCGCCCTGCTCGAGGGTCTCGCCTGGGGAGCGGCCGCCGCCGCCCTTCCCGGAACATCGGTGCCATCCCCCCGGGATATCACCCACACAAACGTCCAGCTGGTGTCGCAGCCAGATTTGGATCGGCCACTCGTGGCCACCACCTGAAATCCACCCACCGTACGAAGGAGTACTTACTCTCATGTCTGACTACACACCCACGGTCACCGGTACCGGCGTCCGCGCGGGTATCCAACGATTCGGCGGGTTCCTCGCCGGAATGATCATGCCCAATATCGGGGCCTTCATCGCGTGGGGTTTGATCACCGCGCTCTTCATCCCCACCGGATGGATTCCCAACGAAACCATCGCGACCCTCGTCGGTCCGATCATTGTCTACCTGCTTCCGATTCTCATCGGGTACACGGGTGGCCGATTGGTCTACGGCCAGCGCGGTGCCGTCATCGGTGCGCTTGTAACGGTGGGTGTTGTCGTCGGAACGACAACACCGCAGTTCCTCGGCGCGATGATCGTGGGTCCGCTTGCTGCCCTCATCCTCAAGTGGGTCGAGAAGCTCTGGGACGAGAAGATCCGCCCCGGATTCGAGATGTTGGTGAACAACTTCTCGCTAGGCATTCTCGGTGGCGGTCTCGCGATCGGTGCCTTCTTCCTGATGTCGCCGATCCTGATCTGGATCACCGACGTGCTCGGAGGAGGCGTTGGCTTCCTCGTCGACAGCGGTCTGCTGCCCTTGGCATCGATCCTGATTGAGCCGGCCAAGGTACTGTTCCTGAACAACGCGATCAACCATGGTGTGCTTGACACGCTCGCGGTCATCGACGTTCAGGAAGCGGGCAAGTCGATCCTGTTCATGCTCGAGTCGAACCCCGGCCCCGGCCTCGGCATCCTGCTCGCGTTCTTCTTCTTCGGACCGCGTGCAATTCGTCCATCAATTCCCGGCGCGATCATCATCCAGTTCCTCGGCGGAATTCACGAGATCTACTTCCCGTACGTTCTCATGAAGCCGCAGCTGATCCTGGCTGCCATCGCCGGCGGAGCAACGGGTATCACGATGTTCCTCATTACGGGTGTCGGTCTCGTTGCCAGCCCATCACCGGGAAGCATCATCGCGTACACCCTCGTGGCGGCTCCCGGCGATCTGTTCCTGATCTACCTGGGTATCGCGCTCTCGGCGGCTGCGTCGTTCTTCGTCGGAATGCTTCTGTTCGGCTTCGGCCGCAAGGAGCGTCTGACCGACGAGGAGAAGGAGGCGGCAGATCGCGCCGCCCTCGAAGAGTCGATGGCCAAGTCCGCTGCCAACAAGGCAAACAAGAAGGCGGGCGCCGAAGCATCGGCGTAGCCTTCAAACAACGATTAGCAAGGGAGAAAAGCTATGGCAACCATCGACGGATCGAGTATCAAGAAACTGATCGTTGCGTGTGACGCGGGGATGGGCAGCAGCGTAATGCTCGCCTCAACGCTGAAGAAGCAACTCGCGAAGAGTGGAGTCACGGTCGAACATTCGCCAGTCTCGTCCATTCCTGGCGACGCCGATGTCGTGGTCACTCAGGCCGGACTGGCCGATCGAGCACGGGTGGTCGTGCCCGATGTCCCGGTCATCCCGTTCCAGTTGTTTCTGGGTGACCCGGCCGTGGCGAAGCTGGTCAAGGCCATCCTCGACGGCTCGACGGTAGAGCTCTAGAGATGTCTGACGACCAGGCGACACCTCTCGCCGAACTCCTTGCGGAGGCGTCGATTCACCTCGACGCCTCCGCCGGGGGGCGAGACGATGCCATCCGACAGGCAGGCGCTGCATTGGTAGCGGCGGGTGCTGTCGATCCCGCATACGTCGATGCCATGATCGACCGCGAAAACTCGGTCTCCACGTTCATGGGAGAAGGCGTTGCGATTCCTCATGGAACCCTGGGCGCGAAGGACTCGGTGAAGTCCGATGCGCTCTCGATGATCAAATTCCCTTCCGGAGTCGACTGGGACGGCAACACCGTCACTATCGCGTTTGGCATCGCTGCGAAAGGCAACGGTCACATTGCCCTGCTGTCGCAACTGGCTACGGTGCTCATGGACCCCGACAAGGCAGCGGCACTCCGTGCAGCGACGACCACCGCCGAGGTGTACGCATTGCTCACCGCGGACCCCGAGGACGAGTAGCGCACACCTTGAGAGTTGCGAAATTCTACGCTCCGGGCGATCTGCGCCTGGAGGACACCCCAGAGCCTGTGGTCGGCGACGACGAGGTCAAGATCCGGGTCGTGAACTGCTCGACGTGTGGCACAGACGTCAAGATCTATCGTTCGGGACACCCGAACATGTCGGCGCCACAGGTCATGGGACACGAGGTGGTTGGGGAGATTGTCGACGTCGGATCCCGTGTCGCCGACTGGACTATAGGTGATCGGGTTCAGGTGATCGCCGCCATTCCCGACGGCACCTGTCCCGATTGTCTGGCAGGACTGCTCACGGTCTGTCCCCATCAGAAGTCGATCGGGTACCAGTTTCCCGGCGGCTTTGCCGAGTACATGATCGTGCCGCGTGAGGTGCTCGCGGTGGAGGGACTGAATCTCATTCCGGACGGTCTGAGCTATGCCGAGGCATCCCTCACTGAGCCGCTCGCCTGCGTGCTTAACGGCCAAGAACTCGCGAGAGTCGGTGACGGAGACACGGTCGTCGTCGTCGGATCCGGACCAATTGGATGCCTGCACGTGCGGCTCGCTCGTGCCCGCGGAGCCGCGCGAGTCATCCTCATCGACCTCAACGCAGACCGTTTGAGCAAGGCATCGGCGCTCGTTCAGCCGGATGTCGCGATCGTCTCGAGTGAGACAGACCCCGTCGCGGCAGTACTGAAGGCGACCAACGGTCGCGGAGCCGACGTCGTCATCACCGCAGCTGCATCCGGCGTCGCCCAGGAGCAGGGTCTACTGATGCTCGCGCCACGCGGTCGGCTGAGCCTGTTCGGTGGCCTTCCCAAAGACGCGCCGACAATCACGGTCGACTCAAACCTCGTTCACTACCGCGAACTGACCATCGTGGGGGTCAACGGTTCGAGCCCTGCCCACAACCGTGCAGCACTCGAGCTGATCGCGAGCGGCGCAGTTGAGGTCGCCGACCTCATTACCCACCGACTTCCCCTTGACAGTCTCTTCGACGCGATCGACATCGTCGCCCGCGGAGACGCCATCAAAGTAACCATCGAACCCTAGGAGAATTTCATGACCGACAAAACAGTCACCGTCGCATCCAGCGTTGGACTGCACGCCCGCCCCGCTTCGCTCTTTGCGCAGGCGGCAGCGAAGACAGGCGTCCCCGTCACCCTCACGTCGGCCGCGGGCAAATCGGTTAACGCGGCGAGCATTCTTGGTGTGCTGAGTCTCGGCATCGCACACAATGAAACTGTCACCCTCAGTGCGGAGGGCGACGGCGCCGACGCAGCGCTCGACGAGTTGGCGACGCTGCTGGAAACAGACCTAGACAAGGAGTAGTTGTCGTCGCTTAGGCTCGTCGCATGAGCACAGATTCCACGACGGGAACGCCGGCGGCCCACGAGGCCCGAACCCCCACACCGATCGATCAGATCGCCGAAGACTGGGTCGCGACTCTCGCAGATCTCGACCCGGCAATCGCAACCTGGATCGGCATCCCCGGGCGCCTTGATGAGTACGAAGATCTCTCGCCCGAGGGTCACGCGAAACTCGTCGAAGCATCCAAGGCCGTACTGACTCGATTGGCCGGGGCTCCCGTCGTCGATGACGTCGACTGGGTGACCAAGACCGATCTCACGAGCGACATCGAGCTGGGCCTCGAGTCTGATGCCGCTGGTCTCTGGATGCGTGACGTGAATGTGATCGCGAGCCCGGCCCAGGGCCTGCGTGACGTGCTCGACCTGATGCCCACCGACACCGAAGCGAACTGGGTCGACGTGTCGGGCCGCTTGGCGAACTTGCCCGCAGCGGTCGACGGGTACATCGAGACGCTGCGCCTCGGCATCGCGCAGGGGGTCACGCCTGCCAAACGTCAGGTTCGCGAGGTCATCGATCAGGCCAAGAAACACGGCGCGGCCGATGGCTTCTTCCACAACTTCACTGCTGCGGCGGCCCTCGCGGGCGACGCCGCCCTGCCGGAGAGCCTTCGGTCGGATCTCGCCTCCGGCGCCGTGGTGTCGGCCGCCGCATACGAGAAGCTTGCCGCGTTCCTGACTGACGAGCTGTTGCCTGCCGCCACGGAACAGGACGGTGTCGGGCGGGAACTCTACGCCCTGCAGTCGCGCCGCTTCCTCGGCGCCAAAATCGACCTCGACGAGACCTACGAGTGGGGCATCGAGGAGCTTGCCCGAATGGTCGAGGAGCAGGAGTCGATCGCCAACGAGATCAAGCCCGGGGCATCCGTTCAGGAGGCGATTGCCGCTCTCGACGCAGATCCGTCACGCAAACTTGAGGGCACGAAGGCGCTTCAGGCCTGGATGCAACAGCTCAGCGACAAGGCGGTCGCCGAGCTTTCGGCGACGCACTTCGACATTCCTGATCCGATCAAACGGCTGGAGTGCCTGATCGCCCCGACCCAGGAGGGTGGGATCTACTACACCAGCCCGAGCGACGATTTTTCGCGCCCGGGACGCATGTGGTGGTCGGTTCCCGAGGGGGTCACCGAGTTCAACACGTGGCGGGAAACCACGACCGTCTACCACGAGGGCGTCCCGGGACATCACCTTCAACTGGGCCAGGCCGTCTACAACCGCGCGAAACTGAATACCTGGCGTCGGCAACTCGCTGGCACCTCGGGTCACGCCGAAGGCTGGGCGTTGTACGCCGAGCGGCTGATGCAGGACCTCGGCTACCTCGACGACCCGGGCGACCGCCTCGGAATGCTCGACGGGCAGCGGATGCGCGCGGCGCGCGTGGTTCTCGACATCGGCGTGCACCTGGGCAAGCCGCGCCTCGACGGCACTGGCATCTGGGACTACGACTACGCGTTCGAATTCATGAAGGCGAACGTCAACATGAACGAACCGTTCGTGCGCTTCGAGGTGAACCGCTACTTCGGCTGGCCGGGTCAGGCACCGTCGTACAAGGTCGGCCAGCGGATTTGGGAACAGATCCGGGATGCCTACAAGGCCAACGAGGGCGCCGACTTCGATATCAAGGAGTTCCACAGGAAGGCGCTCGACCTGGGCGGGGTCGGTCTCGACACACTCCGTGCCGCGTTGCTCAAGTGAGCGTGGCGGTAGCCGCGCCCACCATCGGTGAGGCGTGGCTCGAGGTCGCCGAGCGCATCCTCGAACAGGGCAGTCCCGCGAGCTATGACGAGAAACCGATTCTCGAGATCGATCACGCGACGCTTGACGTGGCCGCGCCCGATCCCGCGGATGGGCTCATTTCACGCTACGCCGACCCGGAGCGTCTCGCCTGGATGCGGACGAACTTTCTCGACCGCGCTCCGGTGGCGGAGCTGGGGGATGCCCGGAGCTACGCGAGCCGCCTGTACGACTATGCAGCGGTGGGCCGAGACCAAGTCGCGTGGGTCGTGGACAGGCTGCGCGCCGATCCAGACTCCCGATCGGCCACGATCACGACCTTCGAACCACTTCTCGACACGAGCTACATCCCCTGTGTGAGCATGCTGGACTTCTGGATGCCGCGCGGCGAGGTTGACCTCGTCGTGTACGCCCACAGCATCGACTTCGGATCGAAGGGCTACGGCAACCTCGTGCAGCTCGCCGCGTTGCAGCACCGGGTCGCGACGGACCTGGAGCGCCCGGTCGGTCGATTGACGTTCATCGTGAAGTCCGCTCACATCTACGACACCGAGTTCGAGTTCATGCGCGGTGTGCTCGCGGAGGCCCGGTGAGGCGATCACCCTGGGAGCGCGCGCTCGGTGAGCGCTTCGGATTGCTCGACGCTCAACTCGTGGGCTACTTCTCGCGCATTCCCGAGGGGACGATTGGCCGTGGCGAGGGCGTCTTCGACATTGTCGGCACCCCCAGACGCTGGCTCTGGCCGTTGCTCGCGATCGCCGAGCGAACGGGGATCGCGTTTCCCCGGTTCGAACGAGATGTTCCGTTCAGCGTGACGAATCGGTCGACCACGTCGGGAACCGTCGTCGCCGAACGCACCTTCCGTTTTGCCGACGGCGACCGGATCATGCACGACGAGATCGGCATCGGTGCCGGCGGGCTCTGCGACCGATTGGGGCGCACCGGCATCCTCGAGGCAGCCCTGGACGCGGAGGTCACCGATGGGTCACTCACCCTACGATCGTCTGCCGCCGTTCTGCGGCTCGGCGGCATGAGGGTGCCTCTGGGCCCGCTGTCTCCGCGGGTGACGCTAGTCGAGCAGGCGGATTCCGGGCGACAACGGGTGAGCCTGAGCGTCTCGCTTCCCGTCGTGGGTGTCGTCTACGAATATTCGGGAATGTTCACCTACCTACTTGAGGAGCAGTCGTGACCGATCGGATCGTTATCGCCGGCGCTTCGGGGTTTATCGGTCGTCGCCTAATCGAGGTGTACCGGGCCGACGGCCATGAGGTTGTGACGATTGGACGCGCCGGCGCGGATCTGCGATGGGGCGACACCCACGGCATCCGACGAGCGATCGACGGCGCCGACTTGGTGGTAAACCTCGCGGGCAAGAGCGTGAACTGCCGGTACGGCGAAGCCAACCGTCGCGAGATTCTGAGGTCACGTGTCGACACCACGAGAGAGCTGCGCGAGGCGATCGCCGCGGCATCCGCGCCCCCTGCGCTTTGGGTCAATTCTTCGACGGCCACGATTTATCGACACGCGGAGGATCGGCCCATGACCGAGTCGACGGGGGAACTCGGCGAAGGGTTCTCGGTGTCTGTCGCTAAGGCGTGGGAGCGAGAGCTATTCGAGGGCGAACTGCCGGGTACCCGACGCGTTGCGCTGCGCATGGCGATCGTGCTGGGCGACGGAAGTGCTTTGACGCCTCTGATTCGTCTGACCCGGCTCGGACTCGGGGGAGCGCAGTGGGACGGCCGGTGGTTTTCGACGGCCGCGCGACGGACCGCGGGAACCTTCCATGTGTTCCGTGCCCGGCGAGGACGGCAGCGATTCAGCTGGATCCACATCGACGACGTGATCGGCGCAATTCAGTTTCTCCGAGAGCGCCCAGACCTGGATGGCGTGATCAACGCGAGCTCGCCCGAACCGACGGACAACCGCTCCTTCATGGCCACTCTTCGCTCGGTGGTGGGAGCGCCCTTCGGCGTGCCGATGCCGAGATTCATCCTCGAGATCGGCTCGTTCGTGATTCGAACCGAGACCGAACTCGTACTGAAGAGTCGGTGGGTGGTGCCGGAACGGTTGAACGCCGCAGGGTTCCAGTTCAGCTATCCGCAGCTGCGTCACGCGCTTGAGTCGATCGTGAGGCCGGTTTCATAGGGCGCTGCCGGGTTACACACAGCCTCGCCTTGTCGGGTCCATAGCCTCCACCCGTTCACTGGGGGACATGACCACACACCGTTCCCGCCGCACCGTCATCCTGTCTTCGGCACTCGTCGTGCTCCTCGGCGTCGGCGGCGGAACCGCTTGGGCCCTCGACCGGTTCGTCGTGCAACACGTCGAGATCGCCGATGTCGCCAGCTATGAGGCCGAGTACTCGAACGTCGACTCGTCGGATGCCGCGGCGAGCGTCGGCACGTACACCGCCATGACCTACCAGTCCGACCAATCCAGCGTGGCCGTCTCGACGGTGACTACGGGCAGCGGCGACAGCACCGTGACGTACTACGTCGCCGACGTGGTGCTGAGCGATGCAACCGTGCTGCGGTCCGCTTTCGCGAACAATCAGTTCGGCACCAACGTCGTCGAGGACACATCGGCAGTCGCAGCGGACCACGATGCGGTGTTCGCGATCAACGGCGACTACTACGGCTTTCGTGACAGCGGAATCGTGATCAGAAATGGCGTGGTGTACCGGGACGCGCCGCAGCGCGAGGGCCTGGTGTTCTACCTCGACGGAACCGTGGAGGTGTATGACGAGACCACGACCTCGGCAGCCGAACTCCTCGCGGCAGGAGCGTGGAACACCCTGTCGTTCGGGCCGGCGATCCTCGAAGATGGCGCGGTTGTCGCGGGAATCGAGAGTGTCGAGATCGACACCAACATCGGAAACCACAGCATCCAGGGCGATCAGCCGCGCACCGCAATCGGCGTTATCGACGCGAACCACCTGGTGTTCGTGGTCGTGGATGGGCGCAGTCCGGGCTACAGCGCCGGGGTCACTCTTCCTGAACTCGCCGACATACTTGCCTCCCTCGGCGCGGTCACCGCATACAACCTCGACGGCGGCGGTTCGTCGACCATGGTGTTCAACGGCGAGGTCGTCAACGACCCTCTGGGTAAGGGTGTCGAACGCGCGACCTCCGACATCCTGTACGTGGCGGGTTGAGACGATGATCGTTCTGGTGCCGGCCTTTGAGCCGCGTGAGAGTCTCGTTGAACTGGTGTCGAAGGTGCGGGAAGCGGATGCCACTCTGCGCGTCGTTGTCGTCGATGACGGCAGCGGCCCGGATTTCGCGAGCGTCTTCGAGCGCGCCGCCCGTGCGGGCGCGGAGATCGTCGGATACGCCGAGAACCGAGGCAAGGGCCACGCGCTCAAGTTCGGATTCGCCCACATCCGGGACCACTATGCGGGCGAGGATGTCGTCAGCGCGGATAGCGACGGACAGCACCTGCCCGTGGACATCCTTCGTATCGCACAGCGGCTCGACTCCGAGCCCCACGCGCTGGTGCTGGGCGGACGCTCGTTCGGCGGCGACGTGCCGGCCCGCAGTCGGTTCGGCAACGCACTGAGTCGCCTGCTCTTTCGTCTAGCAACGGGTCTCGCGGTGCGTGATACCCAGACCGGGCTGCGCGGGTTTCCGTCGGGCCTGCTCGAATGGCTCGGGACAGTTCCTGGGGAGCGTTTCGAGTACGAGCTCGCGATGCTGTTGCGCGCGCGCGACGCAGGCGTGGCAATCGTCGAGGTGCCGATCGCCACGGTCTATCTCGACGGCAACTCGTCTTCCCACTTTCGCCCCGTCGTCGACTCGCTGCGGGTCATGCGGCCCCTCGTGCTCTTCGGGGCGTCATCGCTCGGCTCTTTCCTGCTGGATCTGGCGGGAGTCCAGCTCCTGGTGTTTCTCACGGGATCGCTCGCGGTTGCGGTTTTCGGAGCACGGTTGGTCAGCGGCACGGCGAACTTCCTCATCAATCGCCATGTGGTGTTTCACGCGACCGAGCCGCGGCCTCGTCGCCAGTTCGTTCGCTACGTGGCCTTGGCAATCACAGTTGTGGTCGCTAGCTACCTAGGAATCCTCGCGCTGACCGGGCTCGGGGTGGCGCTCGTGGCGGCAAAGATCGTCGTGGACGTCGCGCTCTACGTCGTGAGCTATCAGGTGCAACGCCTGGTCGTCTTCGCTCGGGAGAAGCGTCCGGTGGCTGTTGTCGAGCCGCGGGTGGTACTGGAGACTCAGGCACGCTAAGCTGGAATGTCGCATTTGTGACGTCTATTCGCCTGCCTCTGGCGATCACCACCCTGCACCATCCGCCAGCGGCCCAACCATGTCCATACCGGAGCAACTACTACATGACAATCGTAACGACCGACAAGGCACCCAAGCAGGTCGCCGTCAATGACATCGGATCTGCTGAAGACTTCCTCGCCGCGGTCGAAAAGACGCTGAAGTTTTTCAACGATGGAGACCTCATCGAGGGCACCGTCGTCAAGATCGACCGAGACGAAGTTCTTCTCGACGTCGGCTACAAGACCGAGGGTGTCATCCCCTCCCGCGAACTCTCCATCAAGCACGACGTTGACCCCACAGAGGTCGTCAAGGTCGGCGACATGGTCGAGGCACTCGTTCTCCAGAAGGAGGACAAAGAGGGTCGCCTCATCCTGTCCAAGAAGCGCGCTCAGTACGAGCGTGCCTGGGGCGATGTCGAGAAGATCAAGGATGACGATGGAATCGTCACAGGTTCGGTCATCGAGGTTGTCAAGGGCGGCCTGATCGTCGACATCGGACTGCGTGGCTTCCTGCCGGCATCGCTCATCGAGCTGCGCCGCGTTCGCGACCTCACGCCGTACCTCGGCCAGGAGATCGAGGCCAAGATCCTCGAGCTCGACAAGAACCGTAACAACGTCGTTCTCTCGCGCCGCGCACTGCTCGAACAGACCCAGAGCGAGAGCCGCACCACGTTCCTCAACAACCTCGCCAAGGGCCAGGTTCGCAAGGGTGTCGTGTCGTCGATCGTCAACTTCGGTGCATTCGTCGACCTCGGCGGCGTAGACGGACTCGTCCACGTGTCTGAGCTTTCGTGGAAGCACATCGAGCACGCCTCAGAGGTCGTCGAGGTTGGCCAGGAGGTCACCGTCGAGATTCTCGAGGTCGACCTCGAGCGCGAGCGCGTGTCGCTGTCGCTCAAGGCCACTCAGGAAGACCCGTGGCAGGTATTCGCCCGCACCCACGCGATTGGACAGGTCGCACCGGGTAAGGTCACCAAGCTCGTTCCCTTCGGCGCGTTCGTTCGCGTCGCAGAGGGCATCGAGGGACTGGTTCACATCTCCGAGCTGTCCGGCAAGCACGTTGAGCTCGCCGAGCAGGTCGTGTCGGTTGGTGCGGAGGTCTTCGTCAAGGTCATCGACATCGACCTCGAGCGTCGCCGCATCTCGCTCTCGCTGAAGCAGGCGAACGATGGCGTCGACCCCGAGGGCACCGAGTTTGACCCGGCACTCTACGGAATGCTCACCGAGTACGACGAGCAGGGCAACTACAAGTACCCTGACGGCTTCGACCCGGAGACCCAGGAGTGGAAGGACGGCTTCGAGTCCCAGCGCGAGAAGTGGGAGCTGGAGTACGCAGCTGCCCAGGCTCGCTGGGAGCAGCACAAGAAGCAGGTCGCTGCAGCAGCCCTCGAGGTGGACCACATCAGCGAGGTTCCTGCCGGTGCATCCACCTTCTCGAGCGATGAGACCTCGACCGGCGGTGCGGGTACCCTCGCCGACGACGAGTCGCTCGCCGCGTTGCGTGAGAAGCTCTCCAACAACTCCTAGTAGTTGACACGACGAACGGCCGGTCCCCTCGTGGGGCCGGCCGTTCGTCGTTGTCGACTAGAGGGCCGGATTCTCGAGTTGCCGCTCACGCTTGCGTTGGCGGGATCGGCGCATCCCCGCCACGAGCGCAACAACGAGACCGCCAATCGCGACCAGCACGAGCAGCGGGAAGAGTAGTGCGAGAAAGCTCAGGATGACGCTACTGACGTCTTCCGCGGTGCTCACGACCGGGGCGGCAGCGCCAACGGTGACGGCGTTAAGCACCGGGCGAGCCGCCATTTTGGTTACGTGTGTTCCCAGAGCAAGAACGACACCGATCGCGATCGGTACCCATGATCCCGAGGTGAAGAATGACGCGGGGTCTGTGACTACTGCGGTACCTGACGCCGAACCGGTTCCGAACGCGATGCCGCCGGCGACCGGGCGCACCACCGTCTGAATGAGGTCGTTAATCGAGTCGACCGCGGGAATCTTGTCGGCGACGATCTCGACGACGAGCAGCACGCCCAAGATCACGAGAACCCACTCGTTTTCGAGCCATGCCCAGTTCGCCGGCAGGTCGACAAAGTCGAGGAAACGCCCGGCGAGCCCGAGGATGAGAAGGGGGATGTAGGCGTTGAGCCCGGCGGCCACCGCGAGACCGGTTCCGGTCAAGAATTCCATCCGACACAATCCTCTCGATCTACCGCCGAGGCTAGCATTGTGGGATGTATCTGATCGGACTAACCGGTGGCATCGCGTCGGGTAAGTCCGTCGTCGCATCCCGTCTCGCGGAACACGGAGCGGTGTGTATCGATGCCGACGTTCTGTCCCGGGAGGTCGTCGAACCGGGTACAGCGGGCCTCGCAGCGATTCGCGATGCCTTCGGTCCGACAGTCATCGCGCCGGACGGAACGCTCGATCGCGCGGCGTTGGGCGCGCAGATCTTTCCCGACCCGACCAAACGCGCGGCGCTTAACGCCATTGTGCATCCCGCGGTTTGGGCCAGGGCGAAGGAGTTGATCGCCCGGGCCGACGCCGCCGACCCGCACGCGGTGGTGGTCTACGACGTGCCCCTCCTCGTCGAATCGGCGGGTTCCCGGCCGATGACATTCGATCTCATCGTGGTCGTTCACGCGGAGATGGCCGAGCGCATCCGGCGGATGGTCGAACTCCGTGGGATGACGCGGGAAGAGGCAACACACCGTCTCAACTCGCAGGCGAGCGACGCCGAGCGTCTCGCTATCGCCGATGTCGTCATCGACAGCGACGGCTCGATCGAGGAAACCCTCCGTCAGGCTGACGAACTCTGGGCGATGGCGGCGGCTTCCGCTGTGAGCGCACAGTAGCTTCGGTGTCGGAGGCCGTGCCTAAGCTTGAAGCATGGAGCCCACGCGATCGGTTCGACCGTTTGAGGTCGTCAGCGAGTACGTGCCGAGCGGCGACCAACCGCAGGCGATCGCCGAGCTGGCACAGCGCATCAACGCGGGCGAGACCGACGTTGTTTTGCTGGGGGCTACCGGTACGGGAAAGTCCGCGACGACCGCGTGGCTGATCGAGCAGGTGCAACGCCCGACTCTCGTGCTCTCGCACAACAAGACTCTCGCGGCGCAACTCGCCAACGAGTTCCGCGATCTCATGCCGAACAACGCGGTCGAGTACTTCGTTTCCTACTACGACTACTACCAGCCCGAGGCGTACATCCCCCAAACCGACACCTTCATCGAGAAGGACTCGTCGATCAACGCCGAGGTAGAGCGGTTGCGACACTCGACGACCAACTCGCTACTGAGCCGGCGCGATGTCGTTGTCGTGTCGACCGTCTCCTGCATCTACGGACTGGGTGCTGCCGACTCCTACCTCGAAGCCATGATGGCTATTCAGGTGGGCATGCGCATCGACCGCGAGACGCTCATCCGCAAGTTCGTGTCTATGCAGTACCAGCGCAACGACTACGACTTCTCCCGCGGCACGTTCCGGGTGCGCGGCGACACCATCGAGATCATTCCGGTGTACGAAGAGCTCGCAATCCGCATCGAGATGTTTGGTGACGAAGTCGAAGCGATATACGCACTTCACCCGCTGACGGGAGAGGTCGTCAGGGCGATGGATGCCGTCTCCGTATTCCCTGGCACGCACTACGCCGCAAGCCCCCAGACGATCCAACGAGCGATCGGCACGATTCAAGAGGAACTTGCCGAACGCCTCCAAGAGCTGGAGCGCCAGGGCAAGCTGCTTGAGGCGCAGCGGCTGCGGATGCGCACGACTTTTGACATCGAGATGATGGAGCAGATTGGCTTCTGCAACGGCATCGAGAACTACTCCAGGCACATGGACGGTAGGGCGCCGGGGGAGGCCCCGCACTGCCTGCTGGACTATTTTGCCGAGGACTTTCTCGTGGTCATCGATGAGTCGCATGTGACCGTGCCGCAGATCGGTGCCATGTACGAGGGGGATGCCTCGCGCAAACGTACCCTCGTCGAGCACGGCTTCCGGTTGCCGAGCGCCATGGACAACAGGCCGCTCAAGTGGGAGGAATTCCTCACCAGGGTCGGCCAGAAGGTGTACCTCTCCGCGACGCCGGGCAAGTACGAGCTCGGCATCACCGACTCGATTGTCGAGCAGGTTATCCGCCCAACCGGTCTCGTCGACCCGCAGATCGTCGTGAAGCCGTCGAAGGGGCAGATCGACGACCTGCTCGAGCAGATCCGGATCAGGGTCGACAAGAACGAGCGGGTGCTTGTCACGACTCTGACCAAGAAGATGGCGGAGGAGCTCACCGAGTTCCTCGGCGAGCACGGAGTTCGCGTGCGTTACCTCCACTCCGACGTCGACACTCTGCGCCGCGTCGAACTGCTCACGGAGTTGCGGCAGGGCGTCTACGACGTGCTCGTGGGCATCAACCTATTGCGCGAGGGCCTCGACCTTCCCGAGGTCTCCCTGGTCGCGATTCTCGACGCGGACAAGGAGGGCTTCCTGCGGTCGGGCACGTCGCTCATCCAAACAATCGGTCGAGCAGCGAGAAACGTCTCCGGCGAGGTGCACATGTACGCCGACGTGATGACCGACTCGATGGCCAAGGCCATCGACGAGACGAGTCGCCGTCGCGAGAAGCAGATCGCCTACAACGTCGAGCGCGGCATCGACCCGCAGCCGCTGCGCAAGAAGATCGCCGACATCACCGATCAGATCATGCGCGAATCGAGCGACACCGCAGCAATGTTGGCAGGCAAGGCGGATGCCAGTCGCAAGCGCGCGCCCACGCCCAACCTCAAGCGCGAGGGGCTTGCCGCCGCGGGCGGCAACGATCTGGAGAAGATCATCGCCGACCTCAACGAGCAGATGCTCACTGCGGCGGCGGAACTCAAGTTTGAGCTCGCGGCGCGGTTGCGCGACGAGGTGTCCGACCTGAAGAAGGAGCTTCGACAGATGGAGCAGGCCGGGCACCTGCGCTAGCGACGCTCAGCGGCATCCCGCCGACAGCGAACGCCGCCGGGCAGTGTCGGTGGCCTCCGTAGAATGGGATGTGTGTCGATCTCTCAGTTGAATGCCCCGGAAGAACTCGACGAGGGCAGCATGGTTGCGGCCTTGTCCGCTCGACCCGACAGCCGTGGGCACCTCAGCGTCCGTGGTGCACGAGTGCACAACCTGAAGAATGTTGACCTCGAGATTCCCCGCGACTCGCTCGTCGTTTTCACCGGTCTATCCGGCTCCGGCAAGTCCAGTCTCGCGTTCGACACCATCTTCGCCGAGGGACAGCGACGCTACGTCGAGTCGCTGAGCGCGTACGCCAGACAGTTTCTGGGTCAGGTCGATCGCCCCGATGTGGACTTCATCGAGGGGCTCAGCCCGGCGGTTTCCATCGATCAGAAGTCGACCAACCGCAACCCGCGTTCCACTGTCGGCACGATCACCGAGATCTACGACTACATGCGGCTGCTTTGGGCCCGCATCGGAGTGCCGCACTGTCCCGAGTGCGGCGAGAAGATCTCCCGCCAGACGGTTCAACAGATAGCCGATCAGCTCATGACGCTGCAGAACGGTACCCGCTACCAAATCGTGAGCCCGATAATCTCCCAGAAGAAGGGCGAGTTCGTCGACCTGTTTGCTGAGCTCGCCTCGAGCGGGTATTCGCGGGCGATCGTCGACGGCGAGCAGATTCAACTCAGCGAACCGCCCACGCTCAAAAAGTCGTACAAGCACGACATCTCCGTCGTGATTGATCGCCTGGTCGCCGGCGACGACATCCTCACTCGCCTCACCGACTCGCTCGAGACGGCCCTGAGGCTCACCGACGGCACTGTGTCTATCAACTACGTCGACGAGACCGGGGATGCCGCATGGCGATCGTTCTCCGAGAAGCTTTCCTGCCCCAACAATCATCCGCTCCAGCTCACCGAGATCGAGCCGCGCACCTTCTCGTTCAACGCGCCGTTCGGCGCCTGCCCGGAGTGCTCGGGGCTCGGCACGCGTATGTCGGTGGACGCCGAACTGCTGATAGCGGGCGACAGCGTGAGCATCGCCGACGGCGCCATCTTGCCGTGGACGAGCGCGGGTAAGGGCCTGTTCAACTACTTTGAGAAGCTGCTCGACGGGCTGGCCCGCGACCTCGACTTCTCGCTCGATACCCCGTGGGGCGAGCTCGACGAGAGCGTGCAGGAGGCGATCCTGCGGGGTAACAACTTCGAAGTCACGGTCAAGTGGAAGAACCGATACGGCCGAGAGATGAAGTACTCGACCGGGTTTGAAGGCGTCATTCCGTACATGGAACGCAAATACCTTGAGGCCGAGACCGACGTTGCCCGCCAACGAGTCGCGGAGTACCTTCGCGAGATCCCGTGCCCGGTTTGCCATGGTAAACGGCTCAAGCCCGAGGTTCTGGCCGTTACGGTGAATGGAACGTCGATCTCGGATGTCTGCGAACTGAGCCTCATCGACGCCCACGCCTTCATGCAGGCGCTAGAACTCTCGGAGCGCGACGCCCGAATCGCGGCGCAGGTGCTGCGCGAGATCCGGCTTCGGCTGGAGTTTCTCATCGAGGTAGGACTCAGCTATCTCGACCTCATGCGCGCAGCGGCGACCCTGTCGGGCGGGGAAGCACAGCGCATCCGCTTGGCAACCCAAATCGGCTCGGGGCTGACCGGGGTGCTCTACGTGCTCGACGAACCGAGCATCGGCCTGCACCAGCGCGACAATCGTCGGCTCATCGAGACTCTCGTCAAGCTTAAGAACCTTGGCAACACGCTCATCGTCGTCGAGCATGACGAAGACACCATCCGTACCGCGGACTGGATCGTCGACATCGGCCCCGGTGCTGGCGAGCACGGTGGCGAGGTCGTGCACTCGGGCTCGTATGAGGGTCTTCTCGCGAATCGTGATTCGATCACCGGCGACTACCTGGCCGGTCGACGCAGCATCGAAACACCGAAGACTCGCCGAAAGCGCGATCCGAAGCGTCAGGTGACTGTCGAGGGTGCCCGCGCGAACAACTTGCAGGACGTGACGGTGAGCTTCCCGCTGGGGCTTTTCACGGCCGTGACCGGCGTCAGCGGGTCGGGTAAGTCGAGTCTGGTGAACGACATCCTGTACAAGGTGCTCGCGAACCGGCTCAACGGCGCCCGACAGATCCCAGGCCGCCACACTCGGGTCACCGGCCTCGACGATCTCGACAAGGTCGTGCACGTCGACCAGGCGCCCATCGGACGCACGCCGCGATCCAACCCGGCCACCTACACGGGCGTATTTGACAAGATCAGAACCCTGTTCTCTGAGACCGCCGATTCGAAGGCCCGAGGATACCTGCCCGGTCGGTTCAGCTTCAACGTCAAGGGCGGTCGCTGCGAGAACTGCTCGGGCGACGGAACGATCAAGATCGAGATGAACTTTCTGCCCGATGTCTATGTGGCCTGTGAGGTGTGCGGGGGAGCCCGTTACAACCGGGAGACCCTAGCGGTGCGGTACAAGGGCAAGAACATCGCCGAGGTGCTCGACATGCCGATCAGCGAGGCCGCCGAGTTCTTCGAGGCGATTTCGTCGATCCACCGCTACCTCAAAACGCTCGAAGAGGTGGGGCTCGGCTACGTACGTCTCGGTCAGAGCGCGACCACCTTGTCTGGTGGCGAAGCACAGCGAGTGAAGCTCGCCACAGAACTGCAACGCCGCTCGATGGGGCGCAGCATCTATGTGCTCGACGAACCGACCACGGGCCTGCACTTCGAAGACGTCAGCAAGCTTCTCACGGTTCTCAACGGGCTCGTCGACAAGGGCAACACCGTCATCGTTATCGAGCACAACCTCGACGTCATCAAGTCGGCCGACTGGCTCATTGATCTCGGGCCCGAAGGTGGCGCCGGGGGCGGGCAGGTGCTGTCCATCGGAACCCCGGAGCAGCTCGCTGACGTGCCAGACAGCCACACCGGCGTGTTCCTCAGGGAGACGCTTTTGGGTACCCGTGTCTGACCTGGATGCCCCAGGCGGCGTTTGAAGTGGCCGAGACGATTTCGTGGCGCCCGAAGGCCGGCGAAATCCCCACTCAACCTGGGGTCTATCGCTTTCGGGATGCCGCGTCCCGAGTGCTCTACGTGGGCAAAGCGAAGAACCTCCGCTCACGACTGAGCAACTACTTTGCCCCACTCGCGACGTTGCACGAGCGAACGCGCAGGATGGTGCTGACCGCGGCATCCGTCGAGTGGACCGTCGTGGGCAGCGACTTCGAGGCGCTGCAACTCGAATACACCTGGATCAAGGAGTTTGATCCGCCCTTCAACGTGCAGTACAAAGACGACAAGAGCTATCCGTACCTCGCCATAACCTTGGGAGACCCGGTACCGCGCGTTCTCGTCACGAGGAACAAGGGCATAGCGAATGCTCGATACTTCGGGCCGTACTCGCGGGCCTGGGCGATTCGGGAAACCGTTGACATCATGCTCAAGGCGTTCCCGATGCGCAGTTGCTCGGACTCGACCTACAGGCGTGCCCAGCAGACCGGGCGACCGTGTCTGCTCGGTGACATTGGCAAGTGCGCGGCGCCCTGCGTCGGTCGAGTGAGCCTCGAGGAGCACAAAGCCATCGCCCTCGACTTTGCAAGTTTCATGGGCGGCAACGATTCCCGGTACGTTACGACGATCACTCGCCGCATGGGCGAGGCCGCTCAGGCTCAGGACTACGAACTTGCCGCGCGCTATCGCGACCAGATCGCGGCGATGCAAACCGCTCTGGCCAAAAACGCCGTCGTGTTGGATGACGGCGTCGACGCCGACCTGTTCGGGATCGCGCACGACGAACTCGCCGCCGCGGTTCAACAGTTCATCGTGCGTGGCGGTCGGATTCGTGGGGTGCGGGGGTGGGTCGTCGACAAGGAGCTCGACGTCGAGCTTCCTGAACTGGTCGAGTCGGTGCTGCAAAATGCGTACACGGATGCCACGGCCCCCCGCTCGATCTTCGTGCCGGCCCTTCCCGACGACGCGCCAGCCCTCGAGCAGTGGCTCGCCGAGATGCACGGAGACGGCGGTCGGATCGAGCTGAGGGTTGCCAAGCGCGGCGACAAGGCGGCGCTCGCGCTGACCGTTGCGCAAAACGCGATGAACGCGCTTGTTCTCTACAAGTCGCGCCGCAGCGCCGACTTCGTGGCCCGCTCGCAGGCGCTCAGTGACCTTCAGGTCGCGCTCGGAATGGACGAGGCCCCGCTGCGAATGGAGTGCTTCGATGTCTCCCACCTCAGCGGCACGAACATCGTCGCGTCCATGGTGGTCTTCGAGGACGGGCTGCCCCGCAAGGACCAGTACCGCCGGTTCAGCATCGCGGAATCGGCCGACGATACCGAGTCGATTTACCAGGTGCTGTCGCGCCGTCTCGCATACCTGAATCAACCAGACGACGCGACCTCGCCCGGCAGCGATGATGCGACCCCCGCTCGAAAAAGGTTCTCCTATCCGCCTCAGCTCCTGATCGTCGACGGCGGCCAGCCGCAGGTGGCGGCGGCGCAGCGGGCGCTCGACGAGGCAGGGGTAACCGGCATTCGCCTGTGCGGTATCGCGAAGCGACTCGAAGAACTCTGGCTGCCCGATTCCGACTTTCCGGTGATTTTGCCGCGCAATAGCGACGCACTCTTTCTCATCCAACGCATTCGCGATGAGGCGCATCGCTTTGCCATCACCTATCAGCGCCAGAAGCGCAAGAACGACATCCAGTCGGTTCTCTCCGAGATCCCTGGCCTGGGCCCGTCGCGCGTCAAGGAACTGCTCAAACACTTTGGCTCGGTCGCACGTCTCAAGAGTGCTTCCGCCGACGAGGTCGCCACGGTGCGGGGGATCGGCCAGACCCTTGCGCAAACCATCGTCGCTCGCCTGCGTTCCTGAGGATTTCACCGGGTAGTCTGGGTTCACGATGGCAAAGGAAAGTACCGCACAAGAGCTGCTGATCGTCACGGGGATGTCCGGCGCCGGTCGCTCGACGGTCGCCAATGCGCTCGAGGATCTCGGCTGGTACGTCGTCGACAACCTGCCGCCGCAGATGATGCGCCCCCTCGTCGAACTGGCCCAGCACGCCGGGGACTCCCTGCCCAAGCTCGCTGTCGTGGTCGACGTGCGCGGAGGAAAGCTATTTACCGACGTGCAGCAGGCCATCGAAGCGCTCCGCGACAACGCCATGGTGCGCGTGCTGTTTCTTGAGGCAACCAACGATGTGCTCGTGAGGCGGTTCGAGCAGGTGCGTCGACCGCACCCGCTCCAGGGCGACGGCACGCTGCTCGACGGCATCGCGGCGGAACGCACACGGATGGCGGAGATCCGCGAATCGAGCGACGTCGTCATCGATACGTCAGACCTCAACATTCATCAGCTCGCGACCGCGATAAACGATCACTTTGCCGAGGTCGGAGCACCGGGACTCCGCGTGACAATCCTGACCTTTGGCCACAAGTACGGGCTTCCCACCGATGCCGACCTCGTCGCCGACGCCCGCTTTCTTCCCAACCCGTTCTGGGATCCTGCGCTCAAGAGCCTGACCGGGCTAGACGAGAAGGTGTCCCACTACGTGCTGACGCAGCCGGGGGCATCCGAGTTCGTGGCGGCATACTCCGCGGCGCTTGAGCCCGTCTTTGCCGGGTACCAGCGCGAGAACAAGCGGCACGCGACCATCGCCATCGGGTGTACGGGCGGCAAACATCGATCGGTGGCAATCGCGGAGGAGTTGGCTAAGCACCTGCGTGAATTACCGGGTGTTTCAGTCACCGTCAAGCATCGGGATCTGGGCCGCGAGTAGCGCGGGTAGGCTGGCAGATCGCACCACAACCGTCGCACGTCAGAAGGAGGCAGGCCGTGGCACTAACCGCCGAAGTCAAGGACGAGCTGGCGATGATTCAGTCGGGCAAGACCACCGTGCGAGCGGCGGAGTTGGCGACGATTCTGCGCTTCTCGGGCGGTCTGCACCTGATCTCCGGCCGCATCGCCGTCGAGTCTGAGGTCGACACCGAACAGCTCGCGAAGCGCATTCGGAGGGACATCGCCGAGATCTACGGCGTTCGCTCGGAGATTTCTGTGGTTTCGGCATCCGGAGTGCGTCGCACCAGCCACTATCTGGTGCGGGTTCTCGAGGGCGGGGAGACGCTTGCCCGGCAGACCGGCCTGCTGGATGCCCGACGCCGGCCGATCCGCGGACTCCCGAACCGGCTCACCACGGGAAGTCGCGAGGAGCTCGCCGCCGTGTGGCGTGGAGCGTTTCTGGCAGCGGGAAGTCTCACCGACCCCGGCCGCTCGGCTTTTCTCGAAGTGACCTGTCCCGGCAACGAAGCCGCGATGGCTCTCGTTGGAGCGGCCGGCCGTTTGCACATCTCGTCGAAGGCCCGCGAAGTTCGAGGCGTGCACCGTGTCGTTATTCGCGACGGGGAGGCCATCGGGGCGATGCTCGAGCTCATCGGGGCGACGCGCGGTGTCGCCAGCTGGAACGAACTGCGACAGCGCCGCGAGGTTCGGGCGACGGCGAATCGTCTGGTCAACTTCGACGATGCCAATCTTCGGCGCTCTGCCCAGGCTGCGGTCGCTGCGTGCGCCCGGGTCGAGCGAGCGCTCGAGATCCTCGATGGAGACGTACCGGAACACCTGCGCTACGCGGGGGAGTTGCGGCTGCGGTTCCGCGATTCGAGCCTCGACGAACTCGGTCACCACGCCGACCCTCCGATGACCAAGGATGCCGTCGCCGGCCGAGTCCGGAGGCTTCTCGCCATGGCTGACAAGCGGGCATCCGACCTCGGAATTCCCGGCACCGACGCAAATCTTCCGCCGGACCTGGACGAGTAGCAGAGCCATCAGCACGACCGGATTCGACGCCGGCCGACGCGGGTAGACTGAAGTGGTCATTCCCGCCTCGTCTCGTCACGGGGCACCAACGCCCTACCGTGCTAGGAGATTTTCGATGGCTGACTACACACTTCCGGAGCTCGCATACGACTACTCGGCCCTCGCGCCGAGCATCAGCGGCGCGATCATGGAGTTGCACCACAGCAAGCACCACCAGGCCTATGTGACCGGCGCCAACGCCGCTCTCGCGGCCATGGCGGAGGCCCGCGACAAGGGTGATCTCGCGGGAATCAACAAGCTCGAGAAGGACCTCGCCTTCAACCTCGGCGGCCACGTCAACCACTCGATCTTCTGGACCAACATGTCGCCGGATGGCGGAGACAAGCCGACCGGCGAGCTCGCCAGCGCGATCGACGACAACTTCGGGTCTTTCGACAAGTTCACGGCCCATTTCACGGCCGCCGCGATGGGCGTTCAGGGATCCGGCTGGGCGGCCCTCACCTGGGACTCGATCGGCGGCAACCTGCTGATCAACCAGTTCTTCGACCAGCAGAGCAACTTTGCCGCGGGAACGGTTCCGCTGTTGCTCCTCGACGTCTGGGAGCACGCGTACTACCTCGACTACAAGAACGTGCGCGCCGACTACGTGAAGGCCTTCTGGAACATCGCAAACTGGGGCAATGTCAGCGACCGCTTCGCGGTGGCGCGCGAGAAGACCAACGGGCTGCTGGTACTGTCGTAGCGGCATCGTGGCCCGGGGTTTCCCGCCCCGATCCACTCCACCACCACCACCACAGCATTTAGAGCGTCCGATGACGCCTGAGCACCTGGAGTATTGAATTGACCGTCAAGATTGGTATCAACGGGTTCGGCCGCATCGGCCGCAACTTCTTCCGCGCCGCGCTGGCGAAGGGAAGTGACCTCGAGATCGTCGCGGTCAACGACCTCACCGACAATAAGAGCCTCGCTCACCTCCTCAAGTACGACTCCATCACGGGCCGCTTAGACGCCACGGTCGAGTACGACGGCGACCAGATCACCGTCAACGGCAAGTCGATTCGCGTCTTCGCGGAGCGCGACCCCGCGAACCTGCCCTGGGGCGAGTTGGGCGTTGACATCGTCATCGAGTCCACCGGTCACTTCACGAAGGCCGCGGATGCCAGCAAGCACATCACCGCGGGCGCCAAGAAGGTCATTGTCTCCGCACCGGCAACGGGCGACAACGTGGCAACTCTGGTGCTCGGCGTCAACGAGGGCACGTACGACCCCGCCGTTCACAGCATCATCTCCAACGCGTCGTGCACCACGAACTGCCTCGCACCGCTCGCCAAGGTCTTCATGGACAACTTCGGCATCGAGCGGGGTCTCATGACGACCGTGCACGCGTACACGGCCGATCAGAACCTGCAGGACGGCCCCCACGGCGACCTGCGTCGCGCTCGCGCAGCGGCAGCCAACATCATCCCGACCTCCACCGGTGCAGCCAAGGCCCTCGGCCTGGTCATCCCGGAGCTCGTCGGCAAGCTCGATGGCTACGCCCTGCGCGTCCCGGTGATCACGGGATCGATCACGGACCTCACCGTCACGGCGAGCCGACCCGTCACGGTCGAGGAAGTCAACGCGGCGTACAAGGCGGCGGCCGAGGGGCCGCTCAAGGGCATCCTCAAGTACACCGAAGACGAGATCGTGTCCAGCGACATCGTCGGCGACCCGCACTCCTCGATCTTCGACGCCGGCCTCACCAAGGTAATCGGCGATCAGGTCAAGGTAGCTTCGTGGTACGACAACGAGTGGGGCTACTCCAACCGACTCGTTGACATCACCGAGTACGTCGCCGACCGCCTCTAGGCGATCATGTCCCTCCGCACTATCGCGTCGCTGGGAGACCTCAAGGGCAAGCGAGTACTCGTTCGCTGTGACCTGAACGTTCCGCTAAAGAACGGTCAGATTACGGATGACGGACGCATCCGCGCATCCCTTCCGACTCTGAATGCGCTCATTCACGCCGGAGCACGGGTCGTCATCGTGTCGCACCTCGGTCGTCCCGACGGCGAGCCCGACGCAAAGTACAGCCTCGAGCCCGTCGCGCAGCGTCTGTGCGAGCTGCTGGGCAAGCCGGTCGTGTTCGCGCACGACACGGTCGGTTCAGCGGCCGAGGATGCCGTGGGCAACCTCGAAGACGGCGACGTCGCGCTTCTCGAGAATCTTCGGTTCAACGCGCACGAGACGTCGAAAGACGCTGAGCACCGCGAGCACTTCGCTAAGAAGCTCGCGGCGCTCGGCGATGCCTTCGTCTCCGACGGCTTCGGTGTCGTGCACCGAAAGCAGGCCAGCGTCTACGAACTTGCCACGGAACTGCCGAGCGCCGCCGGTCTTCTCATCGAAGAAGAGCTGTCGGTGCTTGAACGACTCACCGTCACCCCCGAGAAGCCGTACACGGTCGTCTTGGGCGGTTCGAAGGTCTCTGACAAGCTCGCAGTCATTGGAGCGCTGCTGCCCAAGGTCGATCGCCTGTTGATCGGTGGAGGGATGTTGTTCACCTTCCTCGTGGCGCAGGGTCACAAGGTCGCGGCAAGCCTGCTCGAGCTTGATCAAGTGGATGCCGTCAAGGGCTACCTGAAGCAGGCCGAGGCCCTGGGCGTCGAGATCGTGCTGCCGACGGACGTTGTTGTTGCGGCATCCTTCTCGGGCGATGCCGAACACGTCGTTGCTTCCGCGGACGCTATCGAGGACACCCCGTTCGGAGCATCCGGCCTGGGTCTCGACATAGGCCCGGAGACGTCGGCCCGGTTCGCCGAGGTGATCCTCGACTCGAAGACCGTCTTCTGGAACGGACCCATGGGAGTGTTCGAACTGCCGGCATTTGCTGCGGGAACTCGGGCCGTGGCATCCGCGCTTGCCGACTTCGATGGTTTCGGCGTCGTGGGTGGTGGAGACTCGGCGGCCGCCGTGCGTGCGCTCGGCTTCACCGACACACAGTTTGGTCACATTTCTACCGGAGGCGGGGCGAGTCTCGAGTTTCTCGAGGGTAAGCGCCTGCCAGGACTGGAGGTCCTCGGATGGCAACTCTAGATACCGCTCGCGCGGTTTCACGCGTCCCGCTCATCGCGGGCAACTGGAAGATGAATCTCGACCACCTGCAGTCGGTGGCCTTCGTGCAGAAACTGGCGTGGACCCTCAAAGAGGCAGGCCATGACTTCGGCGTTGCCGGGTCCGAGGTCGCGGTGTTCCCGCCGGCGACCGACCTGAGAAGCGTGCAGTCGGTTGTGTCGGGTGACTCGCTCGACGTCGCCTACGGCGCACAGGATCTGTCCGAGTTCGACTCCGGCGCGTACACGGGGGAGATCTCCGGGTCGTTCCTCGCGGCGCTGGAGTGCCGATACGTGCTCGTGGGCCACTCCGAGCGTCGGACGATGCACGGTGAGACCGATGAGCAGCTCGGCCGCAAGGTCGCCGCGGCTCTGCGACACGGACTCGTGCCGGTGTTGTGCGTCGGCGAAACCGCTGAGGATCTCGAGACACACGGCCCCAGTGCCGTTCCGGTGGCGCAGCTCAAGGCGGCTCTGTCCGGCATATCGGGAACCCCGAATCTCGTCATCGCGTACGAGCCGGTCTGGGCCATTGGTTCGGGGCTAGCGGCGACACCGGAGCAGGCCGAGCAGGTTGCTGCCAAGCTTCGGGAGACGCTTGCCGAGCTGTATGGTGCTGACCTCGCGGACGCGACTCGGATTCTCTACGGCGGATCGGTCAAGTCGGGCAATATCGCGTCCATCATGCGCGAGTCCAACGTCGACGGTGCGCTCGTTGGCGGCGCGAGTCTCGACGTCGCGGAGTTCGCGAGCATCGCCCGCTTCTCGAAGCACGTCGGGACCTAGATCTCGACAGGCTCGATCACCGTCGCGACGGGATCGACCGCCAACTGAGCGGTCGATTGCCCGATCGCTTATACTTGCCAAGGCTTTTCGAAAGGGTTACCCGTGGAAATTCTCCAGGTTGTGTTGCAGGTCGTTCTCGGCATCACGAGCTTGCTGCTCACGCTCCTGATCCTGCTTCACCGCGGGCGCGGTGGCGGGCTCTCCGACATGTTCGGCGGCGGTGTCACCAGCAACCTCGGGGCATCCGGTGTGGCAGAACGCAACCTCAACCGGATCACGGTGATCCTCGCGCTCGTGTGGATCAGCAGCATCGTCGTTCTCGGACTCATCACGAAGTTCGACGGCGCGTAGTCGATACCTTTTTCGACCAGACCGACCAGCAAGGGACATCATGGCATCAGGTGGCAGCGCAATTCGTGGCTCGCGAGTCGGAGCCGGCCCCATGGGCGAGCAGGACCGCGGCTTCCACGCCGATCGCATTCAGGTTTCGTACTGGGATGAGATGGGCAACGAGACGGTCCGCAACTTCGCCGCGAACCTCCCGGACGACGAGATTCCCGAGATCATCGACTCGCCGTCGACGGGCCTGCCTGCCGGTCGAGACAAGGATAATCCGCCGTCGGTGTCCAAGCTCGAGCCGTACAAGACCCATCTGGCGTACGTGAAAGAACGGCGCACCGAAGAAGAGGCCGCGAACCTGCTCGACGAGGCCCTCGTGCAGTTGCGCGAGCGCCGCGGATCTGCCGGCTAGTTCTTCTCGTCGGCGCCGGTCCAGAACTGACCGGGGTCAATGAGTGTTTCGGGAACTTGGGCGGCAGCCTCGGCATCCACGAAGAACAGGGTTGATCGTCGACCCTCAATGGCCGCGGCAGGCACCTCGTTCATGCTCGCCCCGGCGAGGGTCAGTCCCAGCGCCGCCGCTTTGTCTGCTCCGGCGACGACGAGCCACACCCGAGCCGACGAGTTCAGCACGGGAAGCGTGAGGCTCAGGCGCTCCGGCGGGGGCTTGGGGGAGTTCCTGACGCCGATGACGGTCGCTTCGACCTCTCGAATGCCCGACCGTTCCGGGAACAGTGACGCGATGTGACCGTCCGGTCCCACCCCGAGGAACGTGATGTCGAGGTACGGCAGACCCCCACGTTTCGCGTTCGCCGCCAACTCCGCCGCGTAGGCTGCGGCCGCGTCATCGAGCGAGAGGCCGGAGTCGGACGCCGCCATCGGGTGCACGCGCTCCGGGTCAAGCGGAATATGGTCCAGAAGAGCATCCCGCGCCTGGGTCTCGTTTCGCTCGGGGTCGCCGGCAGGCAACCACCGCTCGTCGCCCCACCAGATGTTGACGCGGCTCCAGTCGACCTTGTCGCGCTTCGGTGCGTGTCGCACCGCGGAGAGAACTGCGGCGCCCATCGTTCCACCGGTAAGAACGATCGTCGCTTCGCCGAACTCTTCGATGAGATCACGAAGCTTGCGCACGAACCGTGCGGCGACCGCATCTGCCAGTGCAGCCTTGTCGGCCTGAACAATTACGCGACGTTCGTTGCCCATCAGATCTCCTCGATGACGTCGGTCGGCGACGCGAGTTGGCCGATTCCCTTGATGACGACGTTGCCGAACAGGTCATCCGGGTCGAGACGACGAAGTTCCTCGGCAAGACAGTCGCGCAGGCTGCGCCGTGGCAGCGATATTTCGTGCGACGGCTGACCCGGTTGCACGAGCGTCGCCGTGTTTGCCCGCGTGCGCTCCAAATCGATGGGCCCCGATGCTCGAAGCAGTCGAACTCCTTGGATGCCACTACTGCCGTGCGACTTCGTCGACACCTCGAGCACAACCGGCTGGCGAAGCTGCAACTGCAGCCACGCGGCGAGCAGCACCGTAGATGGCGAATCCGCGGCGCCGTGGACGTGAATCGCCGTGACGGTCTCATAGGGAGGCTGGTCCAGCACCGCGGCGAGCTGAGCGCGCCACAGGGTGAGTCTCGTCCAAGCGAAGTCCGTGTCGCCGGGCCGATAGGTGGCCGCGATGCGGTCGAGGGCGGCTAGCGGGTCGGAACAGGCCGCGGCATCCGTGATTCTGCGCTGCGCTATGCGCCCGATAGCGGACTCGGAGGCCGCGTCCGGTGCCTCACCGGGCCACCACGCCACAACGGGCGCATCGGGCAGCAGGAGGCCCATGATGAGGCTTTCCGGGTCGGTGGCCGCGTCGCCGTACGCGCGCATGACGACGACTTCGCTCGCGCCGGCATCTCCACCGACTCGAATCTGGGCATCCACCCGCGCTTCGTCCGTGGACGAGGTTGCACTGGTGCTTGTCGAGACGACGAGCACACGCATGGGGTGCTCGCGCGACGCGTCGTTGGCGGCCTCGATAGCCTCTTCTTCATCGCCGTGCGTGGTCGAGATGATCAGCGTCAGCACTCGGCCGAGCGCCACCGCTCCGCCTTCGCCGCGGATCTTGACGAGAGTCTTCGACACGGCGCTGGTCGTCGTGTTAGGCAGGTCGACGATCATGGGCGCCTCCAGGTACGGCCGTCGCGGGCCATGAGGGCGTCGGCGGATGCCGGACCCCAGGTGCCCGGCCGGTACTGCTCGGGTGCCCCCTGGCTGGCCCAGTACTTCTCTATCGGATCGAGAATCTTCCAGCTCAATTCGACTTCCTCGTGCCGCGGGAACAGCGGGGGATCGCCCAGTAGCACGTCGAGGATGAGCCGCTCGTATGCCTCGGGGCTCGCCTCTGTGAACGCGTGGCCGTAGCCAAAGTCCATCGTGACGTCGCGAACCTGCATGCCGGCGCCCGGAACCTTTGACCCAAACCGAATCGTCACGCCCTCGTCGGGCTGCACCCGGATGACCAGCGCATTCTGGCCAAGGGCCGAGGTTTGGCTCTCGGCGAAGAGGTACTGCGGTGCACGTTTGAAGACGACAGCGATTTCGGTAACCCGACGACCGAGGCGCTTGCCGGTGCGAAGGTAGAAGGGAACACCGGCCCAGCGCCGCGTACCAATGTCGAGGCGAATTGCTGCGAAGGTCTCCGTGGTCGACTGGGGATTCATGCCGTCTTCCTCGAGAAACCCGACGACCTTTTCGCCGCCCGACCAGCCGCCCGAGTACTGACCGCGAGCCGTGTGTTTGCCGAGATCAGACGGCAGGCGCACCGCGGAGAGAACTTTCTCCTTTTCGGCCCGCAGATCGGCAGCGTCAAACGACACCGGCTCCTCCATAGCGGTGAGCGCCAGAAGCTGAAGCAGGTGGTTCTGGATGACGTCACGCGCGGCCCCGATGCCGTCGTAGTACCCGGCACGCCCACCCACACCGACATCTTCGGCCATCGTGATCTGCACGTGGTCGACGTAATTGGCATTCCAGATGGGTTCGTAGAGCTGGTTGGCGAAGCGCAGAGCGAGAATGTTCTGGACCGTCTCCTTGCCCAGATAGTGGTCGATGCGGAAGACACTGTCGGGCGGAAAGACCGACTCGACTACGGAGTTCAACTCGCGCGCCGTCGCGAGGTCGCTTCCGAACGGCTTCTCGATGACGACCCTGCGCCACTGCCCGTCCTGCTGCTCCGCGAGACCCGAGTTGCGCAGTTGCTCGGTCACCTGGGGGAAAGACTTCGGCGGAATCGAGAGGTAGAAGGCGTGGTTTCCCATCGTCCCGCGGTCGCGATCGAGTGCCTCGATTGTGTCCTTGAGCCGTGCGAAAGCCTCCGCGTCGTCGAACTCACCCTGAACGAATCGGATTCCCTGGGCCAACTGCGCCCAAACATCCTCGTTGAAGGGGGTTCGTGAGTGCTGCTTCACTGCGTCGTGCACGACCTGAGCGAAGTCCTCGTTCTCCCACTCGCGGCGCGCGAACCCCACGAGGGCGAACCCCGGTGGCAACAGCCCCCGGTTGGCGAGGTCGTAGACGGCGGGCATGAGTTTCTTGCGCGACAGATCGCCTGTCACACCGAAGATCACCAGGCCGCTCGGCCCGGCGATTCGGTTGAGGCGTCGATCCGAGGCCAACCGCAGCGGATTGAAGTCTGCGGTGATGTTTACCGGTGACATGGATCTCCTGCTCGCGAGAGCGAGCGCTAGTTCAGTGCGTCGACGACGATCGGGATGCTCGTACCCGGGTTACGCAAGGTGAGGGTCAACACCGGTCGCCCGTGATCGGCCAGAACGCTCGCGTCGCCGTCCGCCTGCGCCCGGATCAGTTGACCGAAGGTGAACGGACGCTCCGGAATCTGCAGGTCGGCATCCTCGATCGTCGTGATCTGCAGGAACACCCCGACCGCGGGTCCGCCCTTGTGGAACTGGCCGGTCGAGTGCAGAAAGCGCGGTCCCCAGCCGAAGGTGACGGGACGCTTGGCGCGTGCGGCAACCGCATCGCGCAGATCGGCGAGAGCCGGATGAGCGACCCGGTCGACGTAGGCCTGAATACTCACGTAGCCGTCTTCGGTCAGATGCGAGAGCAGCGAGGAGATCACACCGGCGAGATCGCTGGCTCCTGACACCACGTCGCCGGTGCCCCGCACCTCGATGTCTCCAACGACGAACGCGGGGTCGACGGGCTTTGAGGGGTGATCGATGAGCGCTCGGGTCGCGATCTTGGCCGACTCGACGTCGGGCTGATCGAAAGGGTTGATGCCGAGAATGCGGCCGGCAACAACGGTCGCATACTCCCAGACCAGAATCTGGCCGCCGAGGCTTCCCGCGACCTCGATCTCGCCTTCCTCAACCTCACGGGTGTCATCCCAGTCGCCGACGAGTCGCACGATCTGCAGGTCGGCGAGGTCTTCGCTGAGTTCGGGGGAGTCCACGTCGAGAACGACTGGCAGGATGCCCTTGCCGAGCTTGCCCGTCGATTCGGCGATGAGCTGCTCGGCCCAGTCGCCGAAGCCACGGATGTGCGTGCCGTCCGCCACGATTCCCAGCTTGTCCTTGAGCGGCAGGGTCCCCGCGATTGCGGCGCCCAGCACGAGGCCGGGATTGGCGACGTTGTCGACGGCGAGTTCGACCATGACGGCCTCGGCCTCGTCAAGCAGTTCCTCGAGGTCGACTCCGGCCAACCCGCTCGGGACCAGCCCGAACGCGGTGAGAGCCGAGTAACGTCCACCCACTGTCGGGTCGGCGTTGAACACGCGGTACCCGGTCGCGCGAGCCGAAACATCGAGTGGCGAGCCCGGGTCGGTCACGACGATGATGCGTTCGAGTGGATCGATTCCCGCGTCGCTGAAGTACTTCTCGTAGATTCGCTTCTGGCTGTCGGTCTCGACGGTTGAGCCCGACTTTGACGAGATGACGATTGCGGATGTCGCGAGGCGGTCGCCGAGCGCGGCAAGCACCTGGCCCGGGTCGGTCGAATCGAGAACGGTGAGGCTAACGCCGTAGGTGCGCGTGATGACCTCGGGTGCGAGTGACGACCCTCCCATTCCGCCGAGCACGATGTGGTTGACCCCGGACTCGCGCAGCTTGTCGCGGAGCTCGTAGATGTCGTCGACCATCGGACGGGCCACCGAAACGGCCTCGACCCAGCCGAGTCGCTGAGCGGCCTCGGCTTCGGCATCCGTACCCCAGAGGGTCTCGTCGCCGCCGGTGATGCGGCTCGCGACCAGGTCGCTCACGAGCTGCGGAACGATCCGATCGACGGCTTCCGCCGCCGCGCCGGATACCGCGATCTTCACGCTCACTTGGCGGCCTCGAGTGCCGCCGTGATGGTGTCGAGCAGTTCGTTCCACGACACGATGAACTTCTCGACGCCCTCCTTCTCGAGCAGCGCCGTCACCTCGTCGTACGAGATTCCGAGAGCCTCGAGTGCGGCGAGAGTCTGCGTTGCGGCCGCATACGAGCCGGTCACCTGATCGCCTTCGATAACACCGTGGTCGAAGGTTGCCTCGAGAGTCTTCTCGGGCATCGTGTTGACGGTCTCGGTCACGGCGAGCTGGGTCACGTACAACGTGTCTGGGAGGCTGGGGTCCTTGACTCCGGTCGAAGCCCACAGCGGGCGCTGCTTGTTCGCGCCAGCCGCCAGGAGCGCCTTCGCTCGGTCGCTGGCGAACGCCTCCTCGTACACCTGGTAGGCGAGTTGGGCGTTCGCGACGCCCGCCTTGCTCTTGAGCGCCAGCGCCTCGTCGGTGCCGATCGCCATCGAGCCGCTTGTCGATCTCGGTGTCGACCCGCGACACGAAGAACGACGCGACCGAGTGCAGGGTGGAGATGTCGATTCCGGCCGCCTTGCGCGGTCTCGAGACCCGTGAGATAGGCCTCGATGACCTGACGGTGACGCTCGAGGCTGAAGATCAGCGTGACGTTGACACTGATTCCCGCGCCGATGGTCGCCGCGATTGCGTCGAGGCCCTCGACGGTCGCCGGAATCTTGATCAGAGCGTTCGGACGATCCACCTTGGCCCAGAGTTGCTTGGCCTGGGCGATGGTTCCCGCGGCGTCATGGGCGAGTCCGGGCTCGACCTCGATCGACACGCGCCCGTCGACGCCGTTGGTGGCGTCGAAGACGGGGCGGAAGATGTCGCAGGCGGCCGCGACGTCGTCGGTCGTGATCTCGAAGACGGCTTCGTCGACGCTCTTGCCCGCTGCCGCGAGTTCGCCGACCTGCTGCGTCGTACGCTGCGCCCTTGGCGAGAGCGGTCGCGAAGATCGTCGGGTTGGTCGTGATTCCGACAACGTTGCGGTCGGCGATGAGACTCTGCAGGCCGCCCGAGCTGATGCGCTCCCGGGACAGGTCATCGAGCCAGATGCTGACCCCGAGGTCGGACAGCGCTGCGGTGGGGGATTCGGTGCTCATGGTGTGTCTTCTCTCCTCTGGCGCCTACTGGGCGGCCAGCGTTTCCTTGGCTGCGGCGACTGCGGCGTCGGTGGTGATGCCGAACTCGGTGAACAGGGTCTTGTAGTCGGCCGACGCACCGAAGTGCTCAATCGAAACGCTTCGACCGGTGTCGCCGACGTACGAACGCCAGGTCAGGGCGAGACCCGCCTCGATCGACACTCGTGCACGAACGGCGGACGGCAGAACGGACTCGCGGTACGCGGCATCCTGCTCCTCGAACCACTCGAGGCTGGGTGCGGACACGACACGAGCGTTGATGCCCTCTGCCGCGAGAACCGCGCGGGCCTCGATCGCGAGCTGCACCTCGGATCCGGTCGCGATGAAGATCACGTCAGGCGACCCGTTCGGCGCCTCGGCGAGCACGTAGGCTCCCTTGCTGACACCGGATGCCGCGGCGAGGGTGTCGCCGGATGCCGCGCCGCTCGCCGCGTTCGAACACGGGCAGGTTCTGGCGGCTGAGGGCGATGCCCGCCGGTCCCTTGCGTCGCTCGAGGATCGTCTTCCACGCCCAGGCAGACTTCGTTGGCATCCGCTGGACGCACGACGTCGAGACCTGGGATCGCTCGCAGCGAGGCGAGTTGTTCGATCGGCTGGTGGGTGGGGCCGTCTTCGCCGAGGGCGACCGAGTCGTGGGTCCAGACGAAGATCGACGGCACGGCCATGAGGGCGGCGAGACGAACCGCTGGACGCATGTAGTCGCTGAAGATCAGGAATGTGCCGCCGTAGGCCCGGGTGGGGCCGTGCAGCACGATGCCGTTGATGATGGCGGCCATGGCGTGCTCGCGGATGCCGAAGTGCAGCACGCGACCATACTCGTTGCCGGTCCACTCGTGGGTTGAGTGCTCGCTCGGAATGAACGACGCTGCGCCCTCGATCGTCGTCAGGTTCGACTCGGCGAGGTCGGCTGAGCCGCCCCACAGCTCCGGGAGCAGCGCGCCGAGAGCGCCGAGCACCTTGCCGCTGGCGGCACGGGTCGAGACATCCTTGCCCGCCTCGAAGACCGGAAGGGCATCCTCGACACCGTCCGGGCAGTGCGCCGGATTCGAGTCGATCCAGTAGCGCCTTGCGGTCGGGGTTCGCGGCGGCCCAAGCGTCGAAGCCGACCTGCCATTCTGCGCGAGCCGCAGCCCCGCGTTCGACGGCCTTGCGGGTGTGTGCGATGACCTCGGGGTCGACCTCAAAGGTCTTCTCCGGGTCGAAGCCGAGCACCGACTTTGTCGCGGCCAGTTCCTCGGCGCCGAGCGCGGAGCCGTGGATCTTGCCCGAGTTCTGCTTCTTCGGTGCGGGCCAACCGATGATCGTGCGCAGGATGATGAGCGACGGCTTGTCGGTAACGCCCTGCGCGGCCTCGATTGCGGCGTTCAGCTCGGCGACGTCTTCGTTGTAGACGCCGGTCTTCTTCCAGTCGACCACCTGAACGTGCCAGCGGTAGGACTCGTAGCGCGCCTTGCACGTCCTCGGTGAAGGCGATGTTGGTGTCGTCTTCGATCGAGATCTGGTTGCTGTCGTAGATCGCGATGAGGTTGCCGAGCTGCTGGTGGCCGGCGAGCGAGGATGCCTCGCTCGACACACCCTCCTGCAGGTCGCCGTCGCCGGCGATCACGTAAACGAAGTGGTCGAACGGGCTTGTGCCTGCGGCGGCATCCGGGTCGAACAGGCCGCGCTCGTAGCGGGCGGCGTAAGCGAAACCGACGGCGGACGAGATGCCCTGACCGAGCGGACCCGTGGTGATCTCGACGCCGGCGGTGTGACCGAACTCGGGGTGGCCCGGGGTCTTCGATCCCCAGGTGCGCAGCGCCTTCAGGTCGTCGAGCTCGAGGCCGTAGCCACCGAAGTACAACTGCACGTACTGCGTGAGCGAGCTGTGGCCCACGGAGAGAATGAAGCGGTCACGGCCGAGCCAGCTGTCGTCGCTTGGATCGCGGCGCATGACCTTCTGGAACAGCAGGTAGGCCGCGGGAGCCAGGCTCATCGCGGTTCCGGGGTGCCCGTTCCCCACCTTCTCAACGGCATCCGCCGCGAGAATTCGGGCGGTGTCTACCGCTTTGTTGTCGATCGGATCCCATTGCAGAGCTGCCACGGTAATAGTGACCCTTCCTGAACGGCGCACCGGTGGCCTTGCGGCCCGGGGCGCGGAGACGGTAGCCCGGCTGGCAGGCGATTCAAGTATAGGGAGTTCACTTGACGGGTCATGTCCGCGCGGACGCACGCGGTAACACCGGACGCTCGGCGGGCGTCGCTTAGAATCGGGATCATGGATGTCGCTACGCAAACCCGCCCGTCGATCGGGCGGATGGGCATCCTTCGCAAGGTGAAGGCGTACGTCGGCCTCACCAAGCCTCGAGTTATCGAGCTACTGCTGGTCACGACCGCGCCGGTGATGATCCTCGCTGCCAATGGCATACCCGAATCTGTGGTTGGTGCTCGCGACGCTCGTCGGCGGCACCCTGAGCGCGGCATCCGCAAACGCGTTCAACTGCTACATCGACCGGGACATCGACCGAGTCATGGCGAGGACGAGCAAGCGACCGCTGGTGACGGGGGAGCTCACCGACCGCGAGGCGCTCGTGTTCGCGTGGGTGGTCGGGGTCGGTTCGGTACTTTGGCTGGGCTTTCTCACGAACTGGCTTGCCGCCGCGCTCTCGCTCGCCGCGATTCTGTTTTACGTCTTCGTCTACACGCTGCTGCTGAAGCGACGCACCCCGCAGAACATCGTCTGGGGCGGTGCCGCTGGATGCATGCCGGTGCTCATCGGCTGGGCCGCCGTAACGGGCTCGCTGAGCTGGGCGCCCGTCATCCTGTTCGGAATCGTCTTCCTGTGGACGCCGCCGCACTACTGGCCGCTGTCGATGAAGTACCGCGCCGACTACCAGTCGGTCGGTGTCCCGATGCTCGCCGTCGTGCGCGGCCGAACCGTGGTCGGACTGCAGATCGTGCTCTACGCGTGGGCCACGGTCGCCTGTTCGCTGCTGCTGATCCCGGTGGCCGACATGGGCATCCTCTACACGGTCGTCGCCCTGGTGACCGGAGGCTGGTTCATCGTCGAGTCACACCGGCTGTATTCGGCCGCGATCCGACACGTCGAGGTACGCCCGATGCGGGTGTTCCACTCGTCGATCACGTATCTCACTCTCGTGTTCATCGCGGTGGGTGTCGACCCCCTGCTGCCGTTCTAGAGGTCGGGCGGGCTCGTTTCCTCGGCGGCCGGCGCGCGTAGCGTCAGCACCACGGCCGTCATGGCGGCCGCGAGGCAGCAGGCCAAGCACCATGTGCGTCGCCACGAGCGCCTCGGGAAGACCGAGTCGGGCCTGAGTGAGCCCGACCGTGACCTGCGCGGCCTCGACGGCCAGCAGAATCACGGCGAACCGGAGCACTCGGCCCACGCGCAGCCGCCAGGCTCCGACAACGAGAAGGATCGTCAGGGCCAGCGTCGCGTAGGCGGGCCAACTGTGCACGTGCTGGAGCAACTCCGAGTCCAGTCCGTTGCGAGGCGCAGTGGCGTCGCCGGCGTGCGGTCCGGAACCGGTGGTGAGTATGCCGACGGCAATGGTCACGGCCACGAGAACAGCGGTCGCGTGCGCGACCGCCTGAAACCAGAGCGGAACGACCGCGCCGCCGCCCGCGCGACCCGTGTAGACGCGGTAGACGAGTGTCGTGGCGAGCGCCACCAGACCGATCGAGACCACGAAGTGCAGGCCGACGACATAGGGATTGAGCTGAGTGAGCACCGAGATGCCGCCGATGACGGCCTGCGCGGGAATCCCGAGCCCGATCAGCAGGGCGAGCACGAAAAGGTCCCCGCGTTCGCGGCGAATACGCAGCACGGCGACGAACATCGCAATCGCGATGATCACGAGCACGAAGGTCAGCAGACGGTTGCCGAACTCGATCGCCCCGTGGATACCCATCTCGGGCGTTGCCACGAACGAGTCGGCCGTGCAGCGCGGCCACGTCGGGCATCCGAGGCCAGAACCGGTGAGACGCACGGCGCCACCGGTGCCGACAATCAGGATCTGAGCCACCAGGGAGGCAATCGAAAGAGCCCGAATGCGAGCATCCACGACGCTCGGAAGTAGTGCGATCACGGCCTTCACAGCCGCACCTCCTGTTATTTCGTGCCGCTCACTGTAGAATTGATGCCGTTCACGACTAAAAGCCATGCCGGGGAGTCAGCGAAGACGCCGGAGCGGATTGCTCCCTCGTCTCGCTTCAGTCTAAACAGCCCCTGACGGTGCCTTTCTCACTGCGGGGAATGCCGCGGAAGCCAACTCGGTTGCCCACGGTGGAAAAGAGGTAACAATGTCTGACGTACTCATCGACCGCCCCGAACTCAGCGGCCTCGGCCAGTACGAATTCGGGTGGTCCGACTCTGACGTCGCAGGCGCCTCGGCCCGACGCGGGGTTAACGAGGAGGTCGTCAGGGACATCTCTCGTCTCAAAGACGAGCCGGCGTCCATGCTCAAGAACCGTCTCAAGGGCCTCGAGTTGTTTCGCCGCAAGCCGATGCCGACCTGGGGCGCAGACCTCTCGGGCATCGACTTCGAGAACATCAAGTACTTCGTTCGGTCGACCGAGAAGCAGGCGCAGACCTGGGAAGACCTCCCGGACGACATCAAGGACACCTACGAGAAGCTCGGAATCCCCGAGGCCGAGCGCAAGCGCCTCGTGTCCGGCGTCGCGGCCCAGTACGAGTCCGAGGTGGTGTACCACACCATCAACGAGGAGCTCGAAGCTCAGGGCGTCATCTTCATGGACACCGACACCGCCCTCAAGGAGCACCCGGAGTTCTTCGACGAGTACTTCGGAACGGTCATTCCGGCCGGCGACAACAAGTTTGCAGCCCTCAACACCGCGGTGTGGTCGGGCGGCTCGTTCGTCTACGTGCCCAAGGGCGTCCACGTCGAGATTCCGCTGCAGGCCTACTTCCGCATCAACACCGAGAACATGGGCCAGTTCGAGCGCACGCTGATCATCGCGGACGAGGGATCGTACGTTCACTACATCGAAGGCTGCACGGCACCGATCTACAAGTCTGACTCGCTTCACTCCGCGGTCGTCGAGATCGTCGTGAAGAAGAACGCGCGAGTGCGCTACACGACCATTCAAAACTGGTCGAACAACGTCTATAACCTCGTCACTAAGCGCGCCATCGCACACGAGGGCGCCACGATGGAGTGGATCGACGGAAACATCGGCTCCAAGGTCACGATGAAGTACCCGTCGATCTACCTCGTGGGCGAGCACGCCAAGGGCGAGACGCTGTCGGTGGCCTTTGCTGGCCCCGGGCAGCATCAGGATGCCGGAGCCAAGATGATTCACATGGCGCCGTACACGACGTCGTCGATCGTCTCCAAGTCGATCGCGCGCGGCGGCGGTCGCGCCGGTTACCGAGGCGAGGTTCGTGTCGACGAGAAGGCGCATCACTCCGCAAATACCGTGCGCTGTGACGCGCTCCTGGTCGACACGATTTCGCGGTCGGACACGTACCCGGCGATTGACATCCGTGTCGACGACGTCCAACTCGGGCATGAGGCCACCGTCTCGCGGGTCAGCGCCGAACAACTCTTCTACCTGCAGTCCCGGGGCATGCCCGAAGACGAAGCCATGGCGATGATCGTTCGCGGATTCATCGAGCCGATCGCTCGTGAACTGCCGATGGAATATGCCCACGAACTCAACAAGCTCATCGAGATGAGCATGGAAGGCAGTGTCGGCTAGATGTCGATAGCTACACAACAGAACTCCAATACCGGCAACTCCGCGACCTCCTCCGAGCAGCACGGCGCCAAGGCGCACAGCGACGGTGGATGGGACGACACGAGTAACGTGCCCGTCCAGACCCGCTCCGGTCGGTTTACCTCGGTCAACCACGACGACTTTCCTGCCGTAACCGGCCAAGAGGTCGACTGGAAGCAGACGCCAGTCGCGCTGGTGCGGGACCTGATTGACGGCGCGCTCGACGGAACGGCGTACGAGCTGGAGCTTCCCCCGGTCGATGGCGCGACCGTCGAGTGGATCGACCGTGGTGATTCGCGGGTCGGTTCAGCGGGCGTTCCCGAAGACCGAGCATCCGCAAACGCTTGGACCAGCACCGAGCGGGCTCTCGCGATCACCGTCGCAGGAGTGGATCCGGTCGCCATCACGATTGCGCGGAGCGGTCTGGGCTCGGCGCCTCGTGCCGCACACACCGTGATCACGGCGAAGCCCAACAGCACAGGGCACGTGGTTGTGCGCAGCACCGGCGGGGCGAATCTCGCCGAGAACGTCGAGATCGTCGTCGAAGACGGCGCTCGTCTCACCGTCGTCTCGCTCCAGGAGTGGGCAGACGACGGCATCCACCTGGCAAGTCACTTTGCCCAGGTCGGTAGGGATGCCACCCTGACCCACATCGTCGTCTCGCTCGGCGGCACGCGTGGTGCGAGTAAATCCTTCGGTGCATCTGTCGGGCGAGGGCTCGGATGCCGCGCTCTACGGCCTGTACTTCGCCGACGCCGGCCAACACCTCGAGCAGCGGGTCTACCTGCATCATCAGGCCTCCAACACCAAGGGTCGCGTCAACTACAAGGGCGCACTCCAGGGCGCTGGGGCGCGCACGGTATGGGTCGGCGATGTGCTCATCGGCCGCGAGGCATCCGGAACCGACTCGTACGAGCAGAATCGAAACCTCGTGCTGAGCGAAGGCACCCGCGCCGATTCGATCCCGAACCTTGAGATTGAGACCGGCGACATCCTCGGTGCCGGTCACGCCAGCGCGACGGGCCGCTTCGACGACGAACAGCTGTTCTACCTGCAGTCGCGCGGCATCTCCGAGTCCGAGGCGCGACGACTCGTCGTCATCGGCTTCCTCTCCGAAATCGTTCAGAAGATCGGCGACCCGGCCCTCGAGGAGTACCTACACGGGCAGATCGAATCCGAACTGGGGGAGCCAGCGTGACCGAACACCGCATCGGAACGACGGACGAATTCGAAGAGAACAAGGCGCACCGTGTCGTGCTCGACGGCGTGCCCATCGTTGTCGTGAAGGATGCCTCGGGCGCGGTGCACGCCATCGGTGACACCTGCACTCACGGCGACATCTCCCTCGCCGAGGGTTTCGTCGAAGACGGATCCATCGAGTGCTGGGCACACGGATCGCTCTTCTCCCTCACCACAGGCAAGCCCATGACTCTTCCGGCGTACGAGCCGGTACCCGTATTCGTAGTGACCATTGACGCCGATGGCGTCATCTTCATCGACCCCACCGAGAAAGTCGCAATTTCCTAATGTCAGTACTCGAAGTAAAGGATCTCCACGTCAGCGTCGAGACCGAGCAGGGCACCAAGCAGATCCTCAAGGGGGTCGACCTGGTCATCAAGCAGGGCGAGATCCACGCGATCATGGGGCCCAACGGGTCGGGCAAATCGACACTGGCCTACTCGATCGCCGGACACCCGAAGTACCACGTCGAGAGCGGCTCGGTGCTGCTCGACGGCGCCGAAGTGCTCACCATGACGGTCGACGAGCGCGCCCGCGCGGGGCTCTTTCTCGCGATGCAGTACCCGGTCGAGATTCCCGGAGTGCGCATGACCGACTTTCTGCGCACGGCCAAGATCGCGATCGACGGCGAAGCGCCCGCGATCCGCCCGTGGATCAAAGAAGTCAACGAGGCGATGAAGGCGCTGCGCATGGACAAGAGCTTTGGTGAGCGCAACGTCAACGAAGGCTTCTCCGGTGGCGAGAAGAAGCGCCACGAGATTCTTCAGCTCGAGTTGCTCAAGCCGCGCTTCGCGATTCTCGACGAGACCGACTCCGGCCTCGACGTCGATGCGCTCAAGGTCGTGTCGGAGGGTGTCAATCGGGCGCACACCGCCGGAGATCTGGGCATCATGCTCATCACTCACTACACGCGGATTCTGCGCTACATCAAGCCCGACTTCGTGCACGTCTTCGTTGACGGTCGCATCGCCGAGGAGGGTGGCCCCGAACTCGCCGATCGCCTCGAAAGCGAAGGCTACGATCGCTTTCTCAGCCCCACAGAAGTAGCGTAGACACATGTCAACCGCGCTTGCCCCCGCGCTCTTCGACCAGACGGAAGAGGCGCTCAAAGATGTCGTCGACCCCGAGCTCGGCGTGAACATTGTCGACCTGGGTCTGATCTACGACCTGAGCTGGGATCCCGAGAACAACGCCCTCATCGTCAGCATGACGCTGACCAGCGCAGGGTGCCCGCTCACCGACGTGATCGAGGAACAGATCGCTCAGGCGCTCGATGGAATCGTCGACGCGTTCCGAATCAACTGGGTGTGGATGCCGCCGTGGGGCCCCGAGAAGATCACCGACGACGGCCGCGACATGATGCGCGCCCTCGGCTTCTCGATCTAGCTCCTACCTGAACACAAGAATGGCCCGGACTTGCTCGTCCGGGCCATTCTGTCGTGCGAGGCTTACTTCGCGGCGTCGCGGGCCCTGCGCTGCGTAATCCTGTCGGCGCCCCACCATGCCGCGGGAAGCAGCAGGGCGGCGATGACGGCCTTTACCAGTCCGCCGACGATGAAGGGCGTGAATCCCCACTCGAAGGTCTGCGCGAGGGTCGCACCGGTGACGACGGCGAGCCATGGCAGGCCGAACGCGAAGACGACGAGTGATCCGCCCACGAAGGTAGCCATCGCCTTGAGGAACTTGCGGTCCCACGTGCGCTCGGAGAGCCAGCCGACAACGGCGGCGGCAACGACGAAACCGACGATGTACCCGAAGCTCGGTGCGGCGAGGGCGACGAAGCCGGTGAGGTGGCTGCCGTCATCCTGCGGTGCATAGACCGGCAGCCCGACGAGGCCGAGCACCAGGTAGAGGCCGAGGGATGCCGCGCCGCGAGCCATCCCGAGTGTGGCACCAACCAGCAGAACCGCGAGGGTCTGTCCGGTGATCGGCACGGGCCAGAGCGGAATGGTCACCTGGGCGAGCAGCGCGACGACTGCCGTGCCTGCCGCAATCAGCACCAGGTCGGTTGCGAGGGACCGGCTGACGATGCGATCGGCGAGAACCGGTTGGCGGGGGGACAACGCGATGCTACTCATGGGACTCCTCGGGTCGTGCGGCTGTGGGCCGACTGTCACGGCACACAAAGTAGACTATCTGGCTGACCCCCCTTCATTGCGTTGTATGAACGCGCCCAGAGAACTGGATCTTTACTGTGCTGTCTGTGCACGACCTCGAGTTGCGCGTAGGCGCACGCCTCCTCATGGACGGCGTCTCGTTCCGGGTCGACCGCGGCGACAAGATCGGGCTCGTGGGCCGCAACGGCGCAGGCAAGACGACACTCACCAAGGTACTCGCGGGGGAGTTGCCGGCGACCGACGGCAAGATCGAGCGCGGGGGAGCCATCGGCTACCTTCCCCAGGACCCCCGATCCGGTGATCCGGAGGAACTGGCTCGTACTCGCATCCTCAACGCGCGCGGGCTCGGCGACCTGGTTCTCGGCATGACCAAGGCAAGCACCGCGATGGGCAGTGCCGACGTCTCCGTGAGCGCCGCGGCAATGAAGAAGTACGGATCGCTGACCGATCAGTTCGAAGGGCTCGGAGGGTACGCCGCCGAGGCCGAGGCTGCGTCGATCGCGAGCAACCTCAGCCTTCCCGACCGCATTCTCGACCAGCCCCTCAAGACGCTCTCCGGTGGTCAGCGCCGCCGCATCGAGCTGGCGCGCATCCTGTTCTCTGATGCAGAGGTCATGATTCTCGACGAACCGACTAACCACCTCGACGCCGACTCGGTCGTGTGGCTGCGCGAGTTCCTCAAGAACTACGCTGGCGGCTTCATCGTGATCAGCCACGATGTTGAACTCGTCGGCGAGACCGTGAACAAGGTCTTCTACCTCGACGCCAACCGTCAGCAGATCGACGTCTACAACATGGGCTGGAAGCACTACCTGCGCCAGCGCGAAGCCGACGAGGAGCGCCGCAAGAAGGAGCGCGTCAACGTCGAGAAGAAGGCGACCCAGTTGCAGCTCCAGGCTGCACGCTTCGGAGCCAAGGCCAGCAAGGCCGCGTCTGCTCACCAGATGGTGGCGCGCGCCGAGCGGATGCTCTCGGGCCTCGACGATGTTCGTACCGTCGACCGCGTGGCGAAGCTGCGGTTCCCAGACCCCGCGCCGTGCGGCCGCACACCGCTCCAGGCCCACAACCTCTCGAAGAGCTACGGGTCGCTCGAAATCTTCACCGCGGTTGACCTCGCGATCGATCGCGGCTCCAAGGTCGTCATCCTCGGGCTCAACGGTGCGGGCAAGACGACGCTGTTGCGGATGCTCGCCGGGGTCGACGCGCCCGACACCGGTCAGATCGAGCCCGGTCACGGGCTACGCATCGGCTACTACGCGCAGGAGCACGAGACCATCGACGTCAAGCGCAGTGTTCTCGAGAACATGGTCTCGTCGTCGCCCAACATCACCGAGACCGAGGCTCGTCGCGTTCTCGGATCGTTCCTGTTCACCGGGGATGACGCGACCAAGCCTGCCGGTGTGCTCAGCGGCGGCGAGAAGACCCGTCTTGCTCTTGCCATGATCGTCGTCAGCGGGGCCAACGTGCTGCTGCTCGACGAGCCCACCAACAACCTCGACCCCGCAAGTCGCGAGGAGATCCTGGGCGCCCTCGCCAGCTACAGCGGCGCCGTCGTTCTCGTCAGCCACGACGAGGGAGCCGTCGAAGCGCTCAATCCCGAGCGCGTGCTCATCCTGCCCGACGGTGTGGAAGACCACTGGAGCCCGGACTACGCGGACCTCATCAGCCTGGCCTAGCTATGCGTCGAGCAACTCGTCTTCGATCTCGGCGTCCGAGCGAGGCTTGGCTGCTTTGCGCCGGTCGCGCTCGGCGGCGCGCTCGCGCTCGGCCGGATCATCCTGATTCCTGACTCGATACTCCTGGCGCACCGCCCAGCCGAGGGCGACGAACGCCATGATCCCAAACACGACCCACTGGAACGCGTACGACAGGTGCGGTCCTTCGTCGGGCGTGGGCTTGGCCGCCGCCACCGGGCGGGTCGATACCGCGGGGTCCTCGCTATCGAGTAGCCCGTACGCACCGGAGTAGAGCGGCCCGTCGACGAGTTCGGCAATCGTCGGAAGATTGATCGTGGCAACCTGGCCCTCGGGCGCCGAGCGTCCGGGCAGGGTGGGTTCGCCCGCCTTGAGACGCACCACCACGGTCACCTCACCCGCCGGTGCGGCGGGAACGCTGTCCGGCGCGTCCTGCTCGTTTCCGGCAGGAACCCAGCCCCGGTCGACCACGAACACCGAGCCGTCGGCGAGTTGCAGGGGGACCAGCACCTCGAATCCCGCACTGCCGCCGAGCGGACGCCCGCGAACCAAGAGCTGCTCGTCACGCAGGTACTGCCCGGTCATCACGACCGGCACCCACTTCTGGTCGGGGTCGAAGGCGTCGAGGGTCGCGAGCACATCGTCGACGGGCAGTGGTGCGCTGTCCCAGTTTGTCTCGACCCGATCGATCTCGGCCCGCGCCTCCGCGCGCCGCGCGAGTTGCCACGAGGCAAGAAACGCACACGCGATCGCGAACGCGACGACGAAGGCGAGATACCCCAGCCAGCGACGCGACGCCGCGAACCGCCAGCCGTTCACGCCGGGCCCTCGGGCAGCCGCTCGAGAGGAGTCGCGGCATCCGTCACGACGACCGGAAAACTTCGAGTCGCCAGATAGTCGCGCAGGTACTCGACGTGGTCGTCGCAGGCGTGCCAAATCTTCACCCGTTCGGGCCCGTGGATGCGCGGATTACGCCAGTTCACGGCCCACCGTGCGTCGGCCGCACACCCGGCACGGGAGCAGCTGACGCTCACCGTCCGGCTCCGGTCGACCGATCGCTCGGAACGTGCACCAGGGCACCGGGGCGCTCCGGCGCCGCGGCATCCGAGCGACTCGCGACGTTAGCGAGAACGACCGCGATGTACGGGAGAACGACCGCTCCGACGATGGGCAGCACAAGCCACCAGCCCCGCACGAAGAGGCAGAGAATGATGCACACGACGCGGATCGTCATCGTGATCAGGTAGCGGATCATGCGGCGCCGACGATCGTCGTCTGGCGACTCCGGCAGAGTCGTAATGGACTGGGACTGCTTCATGGCCTACCCACGCTGACGAGGGTCGGTGTGACGCCTCAGTACCAGCCTACGTCGCTCGCGGCTGACTATAGGCTGGTGGCCATGACAACGCCCAGAACCGTACTCATCACCGGCGGAAACCGCGGCATCGGCAGGGCGATCGCCGAGGAGTTCATCGCCCAGGGGCACCGCGTCGCGGTGACGGCTCGGTCGGGCTCCGGCCCGGACGGCGCCCTCACAGTGACGGCGGATGTCACGGATGCCGCGAGCATCGACGCCGCGTTCACCGAGGTCGAGGCGGCGCTCGGCCCGGTCGAAGTCGTCGTGGCCAACGCGGGAATCACCCGCGACACGCTGCTGCTGCGCATGAGCGACGAGGACTTCACCGACGTCGTCGACACCAACCTCAGCGGCGCCTTTCGCGTCGTCAAGCGCGCCTCGAAGGGCATGCTCAAGGCACGGTTCGGCCGCGTCATCCTGGTCTCGAGCGTGGTCGGACTCCTCGGCTCGGCCGGACAGATCAACTACTCGGCGTCGAAGAGCGGACTCATCGGAATCGCACGGTCCCTGACCCGAGAGCTCGGCAGTCGCGGGAATCACCGCCAACGTCGTCGCGCCCGGGTTCATCGAGACGGACATGACCGCCGAACTCGCACCCGAACAGCAGGATGCGTACCTCAAGCAGATCCCCGCGGCCCGGTTCGCGAGCCCGACCGAGGTGGCAAAGGTCATCGCCTGGCTCGCCGGGGACGATGCCGGCTACATCTCGGGCGCGGTCATCCCCGTCGACGGCGGCCTCGGCATGGGTCACTGACCCGCAAAACTACCCGCGAAGGCCCAGCAGCGGCAGCACCTGAGACAGGTCGCGCACGTCGATGAGCACGCCGGCAAGATCGCGCACCGGAGCCTTCGCGTGGAATCCCACGGCGAGACCGGCGATCGCCATCATGGGCAGATCGTTCGCGCCGTCGCCGACGGCGACCGTGCTTCGCAAGGCAATCGCGGAGTCCGCCGCCCACTCCCGTAGCGTCGACGCCTTGGCTTCGGCGTCGATTATCGGGCCGCTGAGCCCGCCCGTGAGAACGCCATCGACGACCTCGAGGCGGTTGGCGCGCCAGTAGTCGAGCCCGAGGTCGGTTGCGATCGGGTCGAGCACCTCGTGGAAGCCTCCCGAGACCACGGCGACCCGGCCGCCGGCCGCTTGATGCCCGCGATCATCTCTGGCACCCCCGCCGTCACCGTCACGGACTCGCCCACGGACGCGAACACCGACTCCGGCAGACCCGCGAGAGTGGCAGCCCTCGCCCGAAGGCTCTCCTCGAAGTCGAGTTCGCCGTTCATGGCACGGAAGGTGATCTCCGCGACCTCGGTCAGCGAGCCCGCCCGTTCGGCAAGCAACTCGATCACCTCGTTCTCGATGAGAGTCGAATCGACGTCGAGCACGACGAGAAAGCCAGCCATGCGGTCCTTCCTCGGTCGTGTGCGTGCCTAGGCGGTGACGTGCACGCCCTTGCCCACGACGGTGATACCGGTGTCGGTCACGGTGAAGCCGCGGGCACGGTCGGAGTCGTGGTCGACTCCGACTGTCGCGCCGGTCTCGACGACGACATCCTTGTCAAGGATAGCTTTGCGCACGACGGCGTTCGGCATGATCCGCGCCCGCTCGAAGACCACAGAGTCGACGACCATCGCCCCCGATTCGACGGTGGTCCACGGACCGAGCACGCTGCGCTCGATGTGCGCACCCGAAAGCAGCGATCCGAGGGAGACGATCGAGTCGATCATCGTTCCGAGGTAGCCCCGGGCATCTCGGACGAACTTCGCGGGAGGCGAGTTCAGCTGCTGGCTGAAGATCGGCCAGTCCCGGTTGTACAGGTTGAAGATCGGCAGGGCCGAGATCAGGTCCTGGTGGGCGTCGTAGAACGAGTCGATCGTTCCCACGTCGCGCCAGTAGTAGCGGTCGCGGTCGGTCGACCCCGGCACCTGGTTGCGGTTGAGGTCGTAGACGCCGCGCCAGCCCCCGTGAGACGAAGTCGGGAACGATGTCGCCGCCCATGTCGTGGTTGGAGTCGCTGCGCTCCCCGTCGCGGATGACGGCGTCGATCAGCACGTCGGCGTCGAAGATGTAGTTGCCCATCGAGGCGAGCACCTCGTTGGGGGAGTCCGGCAGGCCTATCGGCTTCTGGGGCTTCTCGTGGAAGGCGGCAATCTTGGTCGGATCTGCGGCATCCACCTCGATGACACCGAACTGGTCGGCCAACCCGATCGGCTGGCGGATCGCCGCCACCGTGAGCCCTAGGCCCGACTCGATGTGCGCCTCGATCATCTGACTGAAGTCCATGCGATAGACGTGGTCGGCACCGACGACGATCACGATGTCGGGCTTCTCGTCGCGCAACAGATTGAGGCTCTGCAGAATCGCGTCGGCCGAACCGCTGAACCAGCGCTTGCCGAGACGCTGCTGAGCGGGAACGGATGCCACGTAGGCGTCAAGCAAACCCGACAGTCGCCACGTCTGCGAGACGTGGCGGTCGAGGCTGTGCGACTTGTACTGAGTCAGCACCACGATCTGGCGCAGTCCCGAGTTGATGAGGTTACTCAGCGCGAAGTCGATCAAACGGTAGCCGCCGCCGAAGGGCACCGCCGGTTTCGCCCGGTCGGCCGTGAGGGGCATGAGACGCTTCCCCTCGCCGCCAGCGAGCACAATCCCGAAGATCTTCTGCGTAGCCATACGCCAACAGTAGGCGACCAGCCTGAGCCGTGGGGGGCAATCGTGGAAGCGTTTGCGCGCGGCGCCCGTGGAGTAACGTCTAGGCATGCGTGTAGACCTGATCAGCCGTGAGTATCCACCGGAGGTGTACGGCGGCGCCGGCGTCCACGTCGCCGAACTGGTTCAGGCACTGCGCACCGAACTCGATGTCGTGGTGCGCTGTTTCGGGCTGCCTCGCGACGAGCCTGACGTCTTCTCCTACCTCGTGCCGCCCGAACTCACCACAGCGAATCCCGCGCTTGCGACGCTCGGTGTCGACCTCCAGATCGCTCAGGATGTTGCGGGAGCCGACCTTGTCCACTCCCACACCTGGTACGCCAACGCGGCGGGACACCTCGCGAGCATGCTGCACGGAATTCCGCACGTCGTGACCGCGCACAGCCTCGAACCGCTGCGTCCGTGGAAGGCCGAACAGCTCGGCGGCGGCTATCGCGTGTCGAGCTGGATCGAACGCACCGCCTTCGAGAGCGCGGCCGCGATCATCGCGGTGAGCGAGGGGATGCGCCGCGACATTCTGCGCTCCTACCCGGCAATCGACGAGTCGAAAGTGGCCGTCGTGCACAACGGCATCGACCTCAGCCGGTGGAAGCCCGTCGACGATCCCGATCTTGTCCGAGAGCTGGGGATCGACCCCGACCGACCCTCAGTTGTGTTCGTCGGCCGCATCACCCGACAGAAGGGTCTGCCGTACCTGTTGCGGGCGGCAAAGCAGCTCCCGCCCGACGTGCAGCTGGTGCTCTGCGCCGGAGCACCAGACACTCCCGAGATCCTCGCCGAAGTGCAGGCCGGTGTGGCCGAGCTTCAGGCCGAGCGCGACGGGGTCGTCTGGCTCGACACGCTTCTCAGTCAACCGCAGCTGTCGGCGGTACTGACGCAGGCAACCACGTTCGTCTGCCCATCGGTCTACGAACCACTGGGCATCGTCAACCTCGAAGCGATGGCGTGTTCGGCGCCGGTCGTGGGCACGGCGACCGGCGGGATCCCCGAGGTCATCGACGACGGAGTGACCGGACGGCTCGTGCCCATCGATCAGGCGCAGGACGGCACCGGCACGCCGCTCGACCCTGATCGGTTTGTCGCAGACCTCGCCGCGACTCTCACCGAGGTGGTGAGTAACCCGACCGTCGCCAAGAGAATGGGTGCTGCCGGGCGGGATCGCGCCGAACGCGATTTCAGCTGGACCACGATTGCCCGCCGCACGACGGAGATCTACCAAAGTCTCCTTTAGGCTGGACGCATCATGGCAAGCGTTCTGCAGTTCTCCGACGTCTCAGTTCTCCGCGATGGCAATGCCATTCTCAATCGGATCACCTGGGCGGTGGAGGCATCCGAGCGCTGGGTGATCTTGGGACCCAACGGCGCGGGCAAGACGACCCTCTTGCAGCTCGCCGCGGCTCAGATTCACCCGACCTCCGGAAACGTCGTCGTGCTCGACGACAAGCTCGGCAAGGCCGACGTGTTCGAGTTGCGCCCCCGGATCGGATTCGCCTCGACCGCGCTGGCGCGTCGTGTGCCGCGCGACGAACTCGTGCTCAACGTCGTGCTGACCGCGGCGTACTCGGTCACCGGACGCTGGAACGAGACCTACGACGAGATCGACGAACGCCGCGCGCAGCGCGTGCTTGCTGAGTGGAAGCTCGGGGCGCTGGCGGACCGCCGGTTTGGCGACCTCAGCGATGGCGAGCAGAAGCGAGTGCAGATCGCCCGCTCGGTCATGACCGACCCCGAACTGCTTTTGCTCGACGAGCCTGCCGCAAGCCTGGACCTCGGCGCGCGCGAGGAACTCCTCCATCTACTCGGCGGATTCGCGAGGGCGAAGTCGGCGCCGGCGATCGTCATGGTGACCCACCACGTCGAGGAGATCCCGCTCGGCTTCACCCACGCGCTCCTGCTTGCGGGCGGATCAATCGCCGCAGCGGGCCCGATCGCCGATGTGATCACCGCCGACAACCTGTCCGCTACCTTCGGGTTGCCGCTCACGGTCGCCAACGAGGCCGGTCGCTTCACCGCTCGCGCCGTCTGATCTGCTAGAATCGTGAGTCGGCCCAGAGGCATGACTGGCCTCACGCCGCCGAAGACTTCTCCCACTCTCGCCAATCCCAAGGAATCACCATGAAGACCGACATCCACCCCGACTACGCGCCGATCGTGTTCCGCGACCTCGCCTCGGGTGCAACCTTCCTCACCAAGTCGACCGTGACGAGCGAAAAGACCATCGAGTGGGAAGACGGCAACACCTACCCGGTGATCGACGTCGAGATCTCGTCGGAGTCCCACCCGTTCTACACCGGCAAGCAGCGCATCATGGACTCCGCCGGCCGCGTCGAGAAGTTCAACTCCCGCTACTCCAACTTCGGCACGAAGAAGGACGACGCCAAGAAGGACGACTCCAAGGACGCCGCGAAGTAGTTCGCGTCACACACCTCACTCAGGGCGATCGGGCAACCGGTCGCCCTGAGTTTTTTGCGTCTGGGGTGATATCGCCTAGAACAGCGCCAACGTAGAACAGTGCCGATTTAGAACAGCGCAGAACGCCGCTTCTCCCACAGCGGGAGGATCGTGTCGCGCGTCAGCGGGGCCAGTTCGATGCCCTCGGCAAGCGCGTCGTCGATCCAGATCAGTTCTTCGATCTCGCCCGAGGCCCGAAGTTCGACCGAGGTGACGAGCGCAAAGACCTCGGCACGAATGACCGTGTTCGGTTCGTTCGCCGCGACCGCGCGGAAACTGCCGAGATACTCGGTGTGATCAGGGTCGAGGCTGAGGCCGATCTCCTCGGTGAGCTCGCGCGAGAGGGCATCAAACGCGCTCTCGCCCGACTCGATCTTGCCGCCCGCCTGCATAAACGCGGTGCTGCCGACTTTTCTTACCAGGAGCGTGCGGCCGTTCTCGTCGCTGATGATTCCTGCCGCGACCCGGAGCACTGTCGGCTTGGGGGAGGCCGGGGGTGGCGCCGACGCATAGGTCGTCGCTGGGCCGGAGCGTGCCGACTCGGGACGACTCGGCTCCTGCGTGAGGGTGCCAAGCGACAGTGTGCCCGTGCCGTAGAGGTCAAAAACCGGAACGGTCAGGCTCGGCCGAGGCGCTGGCGCGGCGATCGGCTGGGTGTCTTGGTACGAACGCGGATGCTCGGCGAGGCGCAGCGGCCACGCCGTGTCACTCACGAACGATTCGTCACCCTTCACCGTACGGATGTAGTCCTGGAAGCTCGCGGCCTGATCCGCGTACCACCCAACCTGGCGGTCGTGGAGTTCGCTCGCGGGCAGACCGAGCTCCTCCGGGTACGCCCGCGCGAGCGCCATGGCGACCCGCCCGGCGGCGATCGCGTCGGAGCCGGCGTCGTGGGCGTCGTCCAGCGACACTCCGTAGAGGCCGGCAGTGACCTCGAGAGTGCGCTTGCCCTTGCGGTACCGGTCGACCGCCTTATCCAGCACGAGGGGGTCGATCACGGGGGAGAGCAGGTCGAGCGGGGCAAGCTCGTGGCGACGACACTCTCGATCGAGCAAAGACAAGTCGTACGGCGCGTTGTAGACGACCACGGGCATCCCGAGCGCAAACAGCGCTCGGAGCGTCTGGGTGATCTCGGCGACGACCTGAGTCGCATCCCGGCCCTCGGCCCGAGCTCGCTCGGTCGTGATGCCGTGCACCGCCGACGCCCCCTCGGGGATCTCAATGCCGGGGTCGGCGAGCCAGTCCCACCTGGTGACGAGGTCGCCCGTCTCGTCGAGGATTGCAATGCAGGCCGAAACGATGTGACTCGTTTCGACGTCGATGCCGGTCGTTTCGAGATCGAAAACCCCGATCCGGCCCCAGGTGGTCATGTGATCAGGGTAGGGCGCACCGGCGACAGAACGGGTCAGCCTAGGCGCGTGGCGCATCCCCGATGTGCAGCCAGTAGAAGCTCTGGGTGCCGATCGTCAGGGTGAGAGAGCCGTCGGCAGCGACCGGGGGAAATTCGGCGCCACCGAAAATGTCCCAGGTCGTCGACGACTCGTAGCCGGAGAGATCGATCTGCACCGCGACCGGGCTGTGCGCGAAACTGAAGACACACAGAATTGTCTCGGCCGAGTCACCGAACTGGGTCGCTCCGCCCTCGTAGTGCCGAACGAAGGCCAGCACAGATTCGTGATTGGTGCGCAACACCCGCATGTCGCCGAGCCCGAAGGTGGGATGTCCCTTGCGAATATGGATGACGTTACGCACCCAGTTGAGCATGGAGCGCGACTGGGCCAACTGCGACTCGACATTGGTGAGCGAGTAGTTGTATGCCAGCGACTGCACGACCGGCAGAAACAGCTTGCCCGGGTCAGCGGTCGAGAAGCCGGCGTTGCGGTCGGGCGTCCACTGCATGGGCGTACGGCTCGAGTCCCGGTCGGGCAGCCAGATGTTGTCGCCCATGCCGATCTCGTCCCCGTAGTACAGGAATGGGCTGCCCTGGAGCGCAAAAAGCAGGGCGTGCGCGAGTTCAAGTTCGGCCCGCGAGTTGTCGAGCAGGGGAGCGAGGCGACGGCGGATGCCGACATTGGATCGCATCCTCGGGTCGTAGGCGTACCAGCCGTACATCGCCTGGCGATACTCCTCGCTGACCATCTCAAGCGTCAGTTCGTCGTGATTGCGCAGGAACACTCCCCACGCCGCCGACTCGGGGATCGCGGGAGTCTCCGCGAGCACCCGCACGAGTTCGGTCGCGTTCTGGGAGCGCAGCGAGTAGAAGATTCGAGGCATGACCGGAAAATCGAAGGCCATGTGGCACTCCGGCTCCTCGTCGGTGCCGAAGAAGGTCACGACCTCGTTCGGCCACTGGTTCGCTTCGGCGATGAGCACGCGGCCCGGGAAGTCCCGGTCCACCATCTCGCGGATCTCCTTGAGGAAGGCGTGCGTCTTCGGCTCTCCCTCACCGTTGCCCTCATCGGACTCGAACAGGTAGGGAATCGCATCGAGCCGGATGCCGTCGACCCCGAGTTCCATCCAGTGGCGAATGACCTCGAGCGTCGCCTCGCGAACGGCGGGGTTCTCGAAGTTGAGGTCGGGCTGGTGGGAGAAGAATCGGTGGAAATAGTACTGACGCCGCACCGGATCGAACGCCCAGTTCGAGTCTTCGGTGTCGACGAAGATGATGCGGATGTTCGGGTACTTCTCGTCGGAATCGCTCCAGACGTAGTAGTCGCCGTACGGGCCGTCCGGGTGTTCCCGAGACTGGAGGAACCACTCGTGCTGGTCTGACGTGTGATTCAGCGGGTAGTCGATGACGATGCGCATGTTGCGCTCGTGTGCCTTGGTCACGAGCTCCTTGAACTCGTCGACGGTGCCGTACTCGGGAAGCACCGTCATGAAGTCGGAGACGTCGTAGCCGCCGTCGCGCAGCGGTGAGTTGTAGAACGGCGGAATCCAGAGCGCGTCGACGCCGAGCCACTGCAGGTAGTCGAGCTTCGAGATGAGCCCGGCGAAGTCTCCCGACCCGTCGCCGTTGCTGTCGTAGAACGACCGAACCATCACCTCGTAGAAGACGGCGCGCTTGTACCACTGGGTATCCAGCGCGAGGCCGGGCAGCTGGATGGGTGCGGTAAAGGTCACAGTGCTCCTCGGCGTGGTGTCGGCAACTGTTCGAGTCTAGGGCGCGTGTGCAAGCGCTTGTGTAACGCGGATGCCTAAGATTGCGAGAGTGACCGCGCCATCGCCCTACGCCGCCCTGCTCGCCGCGCTGCCCGTGCGCGACGCGTCGGTCGAGGTGCTGGGTAGCACGACGCGCTACTGGGACTACGGCCCAGCGGATGCCTCGACCACCGTCGTCGTCGTGCACGGCTACCGGGGCGAACACCACGGACTCGAGCCGGTCGTCGCACACCTGCGAGGGCATACGGATCATCAGCCCCGACCTCCCCGGTTTCGGGGAATCCGACCCGCTGGTCGGCCGCGCGCACGACATCGCCGGCTACGCCGAGTGGTTGGGCGCGTTCGTCGACGCGCTGGGACTTGCGCGGCACCGCGGTCATCCTCGGTCACAGTTTCGGCACGATCGTCGTCGCGGCGGCGGTCGCCGGCGGGCTACCGACTCCGCGCGTCATCCTGATCAATCCGATCGCGGCCCCGGCGCTGACGGGGCCAAACGGCTTCATGAGCCGACTCACCCTGTTCTACTACCGCACGGCGCGCGCTCTGCCCGAGCGGCTCGGCGCCGCGCTGCTCGGCAACTGGCTCATCGTGCGCTTCATGAGCGTGTTTCTCGCGCAAGACCACAGACCCGGCGCTGCGGCGCTTCATTCACGACCAGCACCACACCTACTTCAGCCGCTACGCGAACCGGGACAGCGTCGTCGAAGGGTTCGAGGCATCCATCGGCTCGGATGTCAGCATGTTCGCGGCGCAAATCGCCCAGCCCACCCTCCTGATCGGCGCGGACAGTGACCCGATCACGACCGTGGCGGCGCAGCGCACCCTGCAGACGCTCTTCCCCGATGCGCAGCTCACGATCCTGACCGGCGTCGGCCATCTCGTGCACTACGAAAAGCCGCGCGAGGCCGCTCAGGCGATAGTCGAATTTCTTGGAGCGGGACGGGTGGCATCGTGAAGATCGTTTTCGACTGTCGATACACCCGCCTCGGTCGGCACGACGGCATCAGCCGCTATGGCGCCCGCCTAGTCGAGGAGCTCGCGAAGCTTCATCCCGTCACCATGCTCATCTCCGACGAGCGCCAGCTCGAGATGCTGCCCGATCTGCCGTGGATCATGGGAACCGATCCGACCTCGGCCCGTGAACCCCGCATCGCCCGGATCGTTAACGCCCACTCGCCCGATGTCGTGTTCACTCCCATGCAGACGATGGGCCCGGGCGGGCGCGACTACGCGCTCGTGACCACGGTGCACGACCTGATCTACTACACCCACCGCACGCCGCCGCGCGACCTGAACCCGGCACTGCGGCTGCTGTGGCGCGGCTATCACCTGTGGTGGGGATTCCAGCGCGCCCTGCTCAACCGGGCGGACGCGCACCTGGTCGACTCCGAAACGACCCGCGATCTCATGGTTAAGCACCGGATGACCCGCAATCCGATGCACGTCGTACTGCTCGGCACCGAACAGCCGCACCCGACCCCGACACGCTCGGCGGCGCTCGAACGAACTCTCGTCTACATGGGCTCGTTCATGCCCTACAAGAACGTCGACCTGCTGGTGCGCTCCATGAGCGCGCTGCCCGGGCTACCGTCTTCAGCTCATGAGCCGCATAACCCCCGACGAGAAGTCTCGCCTTATCGCGATGGCTCCCGAAGGTGCGCTCGAGTTCTTCGAGGGCGCGACAGACGAACAGTACGTCTCGGCGCTCGAGAAGGCGACGGCACTCGTGACGGCATCCCGGGACGAGGGATTCGGCCTCCCCGTCGTTGAGGCCATGGCTCTGGGCACGCCAGCGCTCATCAGCGACATCCCGATCTTTCGCGAGATCGGCGGAGACGCCGCGGTCTACTTCGATCCGGACAGCGTCGACTCGGTCGTTGCTGGGGTACGCGCCCTCGAAAACGCCGACGAGTGGCGGCGGCGCAGCGCGGCATCCACCGCGTGGGCCAAGCGCTACAACTGGCCGGATGCCGCGAAACAGTTGCTTGCCGTTCTCACCGAAACCGTCGAGCGCCGTACAGCGCGGGAGACAGCCGAAAACTAGGCGACGCGCGCGATCGTCGCCGCACTGACCTCGGCGAGTCTCGCCGGGGCGATCCCGAAGACCGAGGTTTGACTTGCCGCGGCCGCCCACACCTCGGGCAGCGGCATGAGGGTCTCGTCCATCACGGTCCGTAGCCGCTCGGGATGGCAGATCGGAGGCACCCCGCCGATCGACGACCCGGTGACGCTCTTTACGGTCTTGGCGTCGGCCATGACGACGCTCTCACCGACGATCGCAGCAACGAGCTCCGGATCGACCCGATTCGGACCGGATGCCAGCACCAGCACGGGCCCGGAGTCGCCCACGAACAGCAGACTCTTGACGATCGCCTCGACCCCGCAGCCCAGGGCGTCGGCCGCCTGCTGGGCCGTGTGTGTCGATGCGTCCATCTCGCGCGGAGTCACCTCGAGGCCGAGCGCGGCCGCGCGCTGGGCAAACCGTTCGGCGCGCTGATCGGTCACGACTGTGACCCGCCTCGAGCTTCGCGCGCCTCGAGGGCGTTCTGCTCGACGATGCCTTCGGCGCCGGGCTCGAGCGACTCAACCTCGATCGGGTCATCGAAGGCGATGAGTTCGAAGCTTCCGTTGTCGTGTCGCAGGCTGTGCACCGAACCGTTGGCGATCATGCCGTGCGTGCCCGTCGGGTCGACCGCACCGAGCACCGATCGGATGACGCCACCGTGACTGACCACGACGATCGATTGCTCGGGGTGGGCCTCCGCCAGCTCGAGAAGGGCCGGGATCACCCGGGCCACGACCTCTTCGCGTGACTCACGTCCGGGCACCTCGACGTTGGCCGGAAATCGTCGCGCCAACTCGGGGTCGGCAAGGCCCTCCGCGTCGCCGTAGTTGCGCTCGACTATCGCGTCAACCGCGACGGGTGCCGCCAGCCCGAGCCGATCAGCGATGATGCTGGCGGTGTCGTAGGCGCGGGAGAGGGGGCTCGCATAGACGGCGTCCCACTGTCGACGGGCCAAGAGCGCCCCCGTGGTTGCCGCCTGCGCCCGGCCGGTCGCGTTGAGGGGAATGTCCGTGCTGCCCTGGATGCGGCGCGCGAGATTCCAGTCGGTTTCGCCGTGGCGAACGAGGTAGAGCAGCACCGGTGTCCTTTCGAGGGGACCGCCGGGCTAGCCTCGCATCCGCTGAACGAGTTCGCCCAGCGTTTCCGACGTTCCAGCATCGATCTTAACGGTCGCCCGGCCGTCGCCCTTGGTTGTACCGCGGTTGATGATGACCACGGGCATCCGACGTCTGGTCGCCTGATCGAGCAGGCGGATGCCGGAGTTGACGACAAGCGACGATCCGGCGATCAGCAGCGCATCGGCTCGTGCGACGAGTGCACTCGCCTCGTCGAACTTCTCCCTGGGTACGAACTCACCGAAGAACACCACGTCGGGCTTGAGGATGCCGCCACACACAGTGCACTCGGGCACGGCGAATCCTGCGACGTCGTCGATCTGCACGTCGCCGTCCGGCGAGAGGGTGACCGACTCAGCAGAGTCGAGCCACGGGTTATCCGCCGTGAGCCGGGTCGCAAAGCTTTCGCGAGCGTAGTGCTGTCCGCAGGTCAGGCAGCGCACTCGATCGAGCGAGCCGTGCAGGTCGACAACCCGCTGCGATCCGGCCTGCAGGTGCAGACCATCGACGTTCTGGGTAATGACGCCATCCGCGAACCCCGAGAGCTCCATCTCGGCCAGGGCGCGGTGCCCGGGATTGGGCGCGGCCGACATGAAGGTCTTCCAGCCCAGGTGGCTGCCCGCCCAATAGCGCTTGCGGTAGTCGACGTCCGCAATGAACTGTTGAAAAGTCATGGGGCTTCGCACAGGGGCCCCGGCCCCGCGGTAGTCCGGAATGCCGGAGTCGGTACTCACGCCGGCGCCCGTGAGCACCGCAACGCGCCGGCCGTGAAGGGCGGCGACCGCGGCATCCAGCATGGCCTGCGTCGCGGGGTCGAAGACCGGGGTGGGCGGGGGATCGGCGAGCGTAGAGCTATGCACCACGGCCGTCTCCTTGTCGTCTGGTCTCACACCAGACTAAACACCGAAGTTTTCGGTTATGTTTCCGATTGCTGGCAGACTCGGCACCGTGCATGTACAGCGGATCACCGACCTCACCGATTCGCGACTCAATGACTACCTCAATCTGACCGATGTCGCGCTGCGCCGGGTGATCGAACCGGCCGGTGGTCTCTACCTCGCCGAGTCTGCCAAGGTGATCTCGCGCGCGATTGCCGCCGGGCACATTCCGCGCTCAGCCCTCATGCTCGACCAGTGGCTCCCCGAGCTCAGCTCGGTGCTCGACCCGTTCGACGTGCCGGTCTTCGTGGGAGAGTCCGAGTTGCTGCAATCCCTCACCGGGTTCAACCTGCATCGCGGTGCGATCGCCGCGTTTCACCGGCCCGAGCTTGCCTCGGTTGCCGACCTGGTGCGGGATGCCCGCCGCGTCGTCGTTCTCGAAGACATCGTCGATCACACCAACGTCGGGGCAATCTTCCGCTCGGTCGCCGGCCTCGGCGCCGATGCAGTTCTCGTGACTCCGCGCTGCGCCGATCCGCTCTACCGTCGCAGCGTACGCGTCAGCATGGGTACCGTGCTGCAGGTGCCGTGGACCCGACTCGCGGACTGGCCGCTCGGAACCGAACAACTGCACGATGCGGGATTCCACATCGCGGCGCTCGCACTCTCGGACTCGGCGGTCAGCCTCGACGAGTTTGCAGCGACCGCGCCCGACCGAGTCGCGCTCGTGCTCGGCACGGAAGGCGACGGGCTCAGCGCCGCGGCGCTCGACGGCGCTGACTCGGTCGTGACAATTCCGATGCAACACGGAGTCGACTCGCTCAACGTCGCCTCGGCCAGCGCCGTCGCGCTCTACGCGCTGCGGATGCGGCACGCCTGAGTCCTCTCAGGTGCCGCAGACGGTGGTCGCTTAGGGTGGACGGGTGCCGCTCACCAAACGCCAGATCTATCGGCGTCGTCGCATAGTCGTTTTCGGGGGAGCCGCGCTGCTGCTGGCCGGCGGCTTCTACCTCCCGGTCACCCTGCTGGCGCCCCTCCCGCAGATCGTACCCGAGCTCGTCGCGTACACGGCACCGCCGGTCGCCGTGCCGACAATCGACTTTCCCGCGTACGGTGCCTCCGGCCTCGGAGCCGTCGGATACTCCGGAGTGCTCGCGCAGGGCGGTTCGACGACGCCGCTGCCCATCGCCTCGATCTCCAAGGTCGTCACCGCGCTCGTCGTGCTCGAGTCGCACCCACTGACGGTCGACGAACTCGGCCCGAGTGTGACATTCACGTCGGTCGACGAGGGTTTCTACGCCGAGCAGATCGCGCAAGACGGGGTCGTGGCATCCGTGTACGCGGGACAAGTGATGGCGCAGCGGCACATCCTCGATCTGGCTCTCATGGCCTCCGCCAACAACTACGCCCAGTCTCTCGCAGCGTGGGCGTTCGGCTCCGAGGCCGCCTACGTCGACGCTGCAGCGACGTGGCTGGCCGATCACGGTCTCACGTCCACGACGATTGCGGATGCCACGGGCATCAACCCGGGCAACGCCAGCACCGTCGCCGACCTCATCACGCTGGCAAAACTGGCCATTGCCGACCCGGTCGTCTCGCAGATCGTGGGGACCGCGAGCGTGGACATCCCCGGAATCGGTGTCGTCGAGAACCGCAATGAACTTCTCGGCCTCGACGGTATCGACGGAATCAAGACCGGCACACTCGACGAGGCCGGTTCGTGCCTGTTGTTCTCGGCCGATCACACCATTGGCGACCAAGACCGTCACCCTGGTCGGGGTCGTGTTGGGCGGGCCCGATCACGACACCATCGACGCAGCAGTCCGGGGCCTTCTGGCTCAGGCCGACCTCGGCTTCAGCGAGGTACAACTCGCCACCGCGGGCGAACCATTCGCCGAATACGCGACGGCGTGGGGCGATTCCGCCGCCGCAGTCGCGTCGGCGACGACGACCGCAGTGCTGTGGAGCGGGTCGGCCGTCACGGCCGAGATCGACGCGGATCCCCTCCGGCTGGCCGTCGAGGGAACACCCGCGGGGCAGGTCACATTCACCGTGGGGGAGCGTCAGGTAACCGTCGCACTGCGGCTCGATTCGACCATCGACGACCCCGGTGCGTGGTGGCGTTTGAGCAATCCGACGCGCTTGACGTGACATTCGCCACGAATTCCCAGCCGCAGCCGATAGGGTGAAGCATCTGAGCGATCTGCTCGCAACGTTTGGCTGCGAAGTCATCGACTGACTGAGGCCACGTGACTTCTGCTGTAGCTGGCGAACCCGTCCGCATCGTCAAGACCGGCGCCCGCGGCGTCGGCAATCCCCTCAACGAGTATTCGGCCCTGCTGAATACGGTTCGCGATGCCGGCCTGCTGCGCCGCCGCAGAACCTTCTACATCGCGACCTTCGCCGTGATCACGCTCGCCATGGTGGGCGCCTGGTTCGGCTTCGCGTTGCTTCAGGGCACCTGGTACACGCTGCTCATCGCCGGCGCCATGGGCATCCTGTTCACTCAGTACGCGTTCATCACCCACGAGCTCGCGCACCGCCAGGTGTTCGAGTCGGGCAAGCTCAACGAGCTCCTCGGTCGAATCATGGCCGACCTCGTCGTCGGAATCAGTTACTCCTGGTGGATGAGCAAGCACACGCGCCATCACGCCAATCCGAACACGGTCGGCAAAGACCCTGACATCGAGACAGACTTCATCATCTTCCAGCGAGGACCACGCGACCGGGCTCACCGGCTTCGCTGGCTTCTTCGCCCGTCGCCAGGGCTGGCTGTTCTTCCCGGTGCTGCTCGCCGAGGGCCTCAACCTGCACGTTCAGGCGTTCAAGACCGTCTTCTCCCCGGGCAAAGTCGACAAGCGTGCGCTCGAGATCGTGCTGCTGACGATCCGCAACGTGGGCTACCTCGCGGTGGTGTTCACCTTTATGCCGCTGGGTATGGCCTTCGCGTTCGTCGGCGTGCAGCTGGCAATCTTCGGACTCTACATGGGCGCATCATTCGCCCCCAACCACAAGGGGATGCCGATCCTGCCCCGCGGCGAGAAGGTCGACTTCCTGCGTCGTCAGGTGCTCACCAGCCGCAACATTCGCAGCGGACACTTCATGAACCACTTCATGGGCGGGCTCAACTACCAGATCGAGCACCACCTGTTCCCGAACATGCCGCGACCGAGCCTCAAGCGCGCCGGCGAAATTGTTCGCGAATTCTGCGAGAGCCGCAACATCAAGTACACCGAAGTGGGCTTGTTTACCTCGTACGGCATCGTGATCCGTCACCTCAATGAGGTCGGGCTCGGCGCTGACGGCGACCCGTTTGACTGCCCAGCGGCCGGGCGAACCGGCTATTCGGGATAGTCGTGCGCCGGGCTGCTCGTCAGTAGCCCGGTCGCTTCGGCTCGATATGGTCGCCTGACGACCGTCGGCGCACCCGACGCAGCACCCACGGCACCAGGTGCTCGCGCGCCCACACGGCGTCTTCAACGCGCGCGTGACGCCACGATGCCGGCGCTGCGGGCTCCGGATGCAACGGCTCGAGGTCATTTTCGACATTGAGCGCCTCAAGAACCATTCGTGCGATCGTGTGGTGACCGAGCGGGGAGAAGTGCAACCGGTCGGGCGCCCACATCTGGGCCTCGCTGAGTTCGCGCAGTGACCACATGTCGGCCACAATCGCGTCGTGACGATGGGCGATGGCCCGCAGATTCTCGTTGTAGATCGCGACCTTGCCACGCACACGCCGCAGCACGGGGGTCATCCCGATGTCGGGCCCGTTGAACATGACCACCGTCGCGTCATCCCGGCGCAACCTGACGATGATGTCTTCGAACCGCTGAGCGACATCGTCGGGGTCGGTTCCGGGGCGGATGAGGTCGTTGCCCCCGGCCGAGATGCTGATGAGATCGGGCTTCAGGGCCAGGGCGGCATCCACCTGTTCGTCCGAAATCTGCTGAAGCAGTCTGCCCCGAATGGCGAGGTTCGCGTAGGCAAAGTCCTCGGACTGGGCGCCGAGAACCTCGGCGACCCGGTCGGCCCAACCGCGATGCCCGCCCGGGCTCGAGGGCTCGGGATCCCCGATGCCTTCGGTGAAAGAGTCGCCGATCGCGACATATCTTGACCACGGATGCTGCTGAGACATGCCCCTAGCTTCGCTCACGTTTCTGCGACTCGCCAGTGCGCCACGCTTGCCCCCCGTTTGGGGGAGTGCCAGACTGCAGACGCGGCTTCGGTTTACGAATCCGCGGTGAGTCGACATGGAGGTCGAGATGGGGATCATTGGCTGGATCGTATTGGGGCTGCTGGCGGGCGCGATTGCGAAAGCGATACTCCCGGGAACGCAAGGGGGCGGGTGGCTGATAACGCTGCTGCTGGGAGTAGTCGGGGCGCTGCTGGGCGGATTTCTCGGCGGCCTCTTGTTCAACGTCGACCTGGGCGGATTCTTCGACATCCGCACCTGGCTGCTGGCGATCGGTGGGTCGATTCTGGTGCTGCTGATCTACGGACTGGTCACGCGGGGCAGCCGAAAGGCCTAGAAAGGCCCGCACCCGCGAGGCCGCTTGTCGCGGTGGCCGCGCGGTGGGATGCTGAACGAGCGTGGAGCGAGAGCCGCTCTCACAACACAGAAACGGAACATCCCTATGGGTTGGTTGTCATTTCTCATCCTGGGAATCATCGCGGGCGTCATCGCCAAGTTGATTCTGCGGCAGAAGGCGGGCTGGTTCCTGACCATCGTTCTCGGTGTCATCGGCGCGATGGTCGGCGGCTGGGTCGCGGGCCTCATTCCCGGCGTTGGCTACGAGAACTTCTGGTCAATCCAGTCGTGGCTCATCGCAATCGGCGGCGCGCTGATCGTGCTGTTCGTCTTCGGTCTCATCCGCCGCAAGCGCTAAACCTGTCGGAGCGGGTGCTGGCCCTCGGGTCGGCACCCGCTGCGTCGTTTCTGGGGTCGGTCGCCGGTGACATCATTGCAGCATGGGGCCGCATCATGGGTAAGCAAGACGGACGGGATCGGCAGGTCACCGTCGGACCCATCGACGACTCTTCAGCCACGGTGCTTCACGTCGACATGGACGCGTTCTTCGCCTCCGTCGAACTGCTCGATCATCCGGAGCTCGTCGGCAAGCCGGTGATCGTCGGACATCGGTCGTCGCGCTCCATCGTCACCGCCGCGACCTACGAGGCACGCAAGTTCGGGGTGAACTCCGCGCTGCCCATGTCGATTGCGCTGCGGCGGTGCCCCGACGCGATCGTGCTTGAGCCGCACTTCGAGCGCTACCAATACTTCTCGCGGCAGGTCATGACGATCTGCGACGATCTCACTCCGGCCGTGGAACGGCTCGGCATCGATGAAGCATTTCTGGATGTCGCCGGCGCGCGCCGCGTCTTCGGCTCGCCCGTCGACGTCGCGACCCTCCTGCGCCAACGCGTGCGCGCCGAGACCGGGCTAATCTGCTCGGTCGGCGCGGCCGCCACGAAGTTCGTCGCCAAAGTTGCCAGCGGCATGTCGAAGCCCGACGGGCTGCTCGTGGTTCCGCTAGCCGACACCGTCGGCTTTCTTCATCCGCTTCCGATCGCGAAGCTGTGGGGTGTGGGAGGCAAGACCGAGGAGCTGCTGCGCGGCCGCGGCATCCACACGATCGGTGACCTCGCCGCAACGGATGTTGACGACCTGACGCGCATTGTCGGTGACGCGGCGGCGGTGCGGCTGCACGATCTCTCGTGGGGGATCGACCCCCGAACCGTGCAGGCCGGTGCCGAGGAAAAGAGTGTCGGGCACGAAATGACCTTTGAGACCGATGTGACCGACCCAGAGGTTGTCCGACGCGAACTGCTCCGGCTCTCGGGGATGGTCGCCGTTCGATTGCGCAAGGCCGGGTTGCGGGCGCGCACCGTCGTACTCAAACTGCGCTACGACGACTTCACCACTATCACGCGGTCGCGCACGATCGCGGAACCGACCGACCTGGGGCGCGCAATCTACGACGAGGTGCGGGCGATCTACGCCGCTCTCGGCACCGATCGTCCCGTACGACTGGTCGGGGTGCGAGGCGAGCACCTTCTCGACGCCGCAGACGTTCAGCTGGGGCTGTGGGACGACAGCGACGGCTGGCGCCACGCCGAAGACGTCATGGATGCCGCATCCGCCCGTTTCGGCCGCGGCGCAGTGACTCAGGCTCGGCTCCTGGGCCGAACCGCCACCGAACGGCCGCGGCTGGGGCAGCGCGACTAGGTTCTGCGCCAGAAAGGTCAGACGGCTCGGGTATCGTCTTATCAAGTGAGTACACCCCTGCCCCCGCCCACGGTGGGAACCTTCGCGGCGGAACATCTCTCACCCGCATACCCCGAACGTGCCGCTCGCGGAACCGCCGATAAGCTGCGCGCCTGGCAGGCGGAAGCCCTCGACGCCTACTTCGAACGCGAGCCCCGGGACTTTCTCGCCGCGGCGACTCCGGGTGCCGGCAAGACCACCTTTGCCCTGAGGCTCGCCGTCGAACTCATCGCGCGCCGGGTCGTCGACCGGGTGACTGTCGTCGCCCCCACCGAACACCTGAAGCGGCAGTGGGCGGATGCCGCACACCGGGTCGGCCTGCGCCTCAATCCCGGCTACGCAAACGGCGACGCCTACGGCGGGCGGCGGTACCACGGCATGGCCGTGACCTACGCGCAGGTCGCCGTGCGGGCATCCCTGCACCGAGAGATCACCGACTCGGCGCGTACCCTCGTGATTCTCGACGAGATCCACCACGGCGGCGACGCCCTCAGCTGGGGCGACGCGATTCGGGAGGCGTTCGAAACCGCGACACGGCGACTCTCGCTCACCGGAACACCGTTTCGCAGCGACACCGCGCCCATCCCGTTCGTGAGCTATCTCGCCGACGAGAAGGGCATCCGCACCTCGCTCACGGACTACAGCTACGGGTACGGTCGCGCTCTCGCCGACGGCGTCGTGCGGCCCGTGATCTTCTTGGCGTACGCCGGAAAGATGCGCTGGCGCACCCGCATGGGCGACGAGATGGAGGCCAGGCTCGGCGAGGGTGACACGCAGGACGTGACGGCCCAGGCCTGGCGCACCGCCCTCGACGCCAAGGGCGAGTGGATGCCGGCAGTGCTGCGGGCCGCCAACACCCGGCTCACCGAGGTTCGGCACTCGATCCCGGATGCTGGAGGGCTTGTGATCGCGACCGACCAGCAGGCCGCCCGCGACTACGCAGAGCTGCTCGCGGATATCACCGGCGAGCGGCCAACGATCGTGCTCTCGGACGAGAAAGAGTCGTCGGCGCGCATCGAAGCGTTTGCGGCGGGGGAGTCCCGCTGGATGGTCGCGGTGCGCATGGTGTCTGAGGGCGTGGATGTTCCGCGACTATCGGTCGGCGTGTACGCGACGTCCGCTGCGACACCGCTCTACTTCGCTCAAGCCGTCGGCCGCTTCGTGCGGGCTAGGCGCCGCGGCGAGACGGCCTCGATCTTCCTGCCGAGCGTTCCGTCGTTGATGTCGCTAGCGACACAGCTCGAACTGGAGCGCGACCACGCGCTCGACCGCGAACGCGACGACGACAGGTTGCTCGACGACGACCTGCTTGAGCGCGAGAACCGCGAGCAGACCACATCCGACGTGCTCACCGACGAGTTCACCTGGGAGGCGATCGAATCCGACGCCAACTTCGACCGGGTGCTGTTCGACGGCGATGAGTTTGGGATGGCGGCGCTTGTCGGCAGCGACGAGGAGTTGGACTTCATCGGCCTGCCGGGCATTCTCGAGCCCGACCAGGTGCGCGAGCTTCTGCGGCAACGTCAGGCTCGTCAGGCTCGTCGGGGACTCGGCAGGCCCAAGTCGGAGGAGCAACCGGCGCCCCTGTACCGCACGCTGCGCGAACAGCGCACCCTGCTCAACTCGTTGGTGGGGATGCGCGCCAAGATCTCGGGAGAGCCACACGGGCTCATCCACGCTGAACTGCGTCGGTTGCACGGGGGGCCAGCAGTCGGACAGGCGAGTGTGAGCCAGCTGCAGGCGCGAATCGATCACCTACGGCGAGGCATTCGCCAGTAGCTCGATCGAGCCGATCGCTAACAAGAAAACGCCCCCGGTATAGGACCGGGGGCGTTCTCTTTGCTGTGTGAACAGCGTTACTGATTTATAAGATCAGAGGGGGCGAATGTTCTCCGCCTGGGGACCCTTCGGTCCCTGTGTGATGTCGAACTCGACCTTCTGGTTCTCGTCGAGCGACTTGTAGCCACCGGTTGCGATGGCCGAGTAGTGGGCGAACACGTCAGGACTTCCGTCCTCAGGGGCGATGAATCCAAAGCCCTTTTCCGCGTTGAACCACTTGACGGTACCTAATGCCATTTAAAACTCCTCCAGGAGCGTTTCTCAGGCCCCGACAGTCGAGGCCACATCAGTGCGCTCCGAAGAGATCACTAACGATGTGCCAAGGCTATAGCAGGAGTTGACTGTTTGAGCCATGTATTTCTCAACCGGTAACTAATCGTCATCTGGCGTTGTTCTACCGGAAATCTCGAGAACGGGTGCGGGGAGCCATCGCGAGCACCTCAAAACGGTCGGCGAGCACGTTCGTGACGCCCTCGGCCGAGCGCTCAAGGATGCCTCGCACGACGAGGGCGGGGGCCTCGCGAACAACGCGACGGTAGCGCGACCACACGCCCACGCTGCAGATGACATTGACCAGACCCGTCTCATCCTCGATGTTCACAAAGGTGATGCCGCTAGCGGTCGCCGGCCGCTGACGATGGGTAACCACCCCGCCAATCTCGATGCGCCTGCCCGACTCCGCCGTCACCAGGTCAGAAGCAGTGAGTACGCCACGTTCGCGAAGCGCCGGGCGAAGATGCTGCACCGGATGACTGTCCGTCGAGATCCCCGTCGCCCACAGGTCGCTCATCAGGTCGTCGACCGCCGTCGGCATCCCGAACAGCGGGGGCTGCACGCTCACGATCGTGCCCGGCAGAAACTGCGCGCGATCCTGGGCGGCGCTGCCTGCGTTCCACAGTGCTTCGCGACGGCTGAGCCCCAGTGTGTCAAAAGCGCCGGCCGCCGAGAGCATCTCCAGTTGGGCCGTGGTGAGGTCGACTCGCCGCACCAGATCGTTCATGTCGAGGTAGTCGCCGCCGCGGTCGCGTTCGGCGACGATGCGTTTGGCCACCGGCAGCCCAATGCCAGTGACCTCGTCGAACCCGAGCCGCACCGCGAACGCTCCGTCGCGGCGGTGGTCGGCAGTGGTGTCGGGAGCGCTGCGGTCGAACGGTCCGATCGGCGGTTGTTCGCGGTGCAGGCACTCTGGTCGAGGGTCTCGACTTCGCTCGACCCCCGGGTGCACCGCCTCCAGCGTCGCGTACACCCCCGAGCATTGGATGTCGGGCCGCAGCACCTCGACACCGTGGCGCCGGGCATCCGCCACCAGAGACTGCGGCGAGTAGAACCCCATCGGCTGCGCCCGCAGCAGGGCGGCCAGGAACGCCGCCGGGTAGTGCAGCCGCACCCACGCGCTCGCGTAGACGAGCAGGGCGAAGCTCAGGGCGTGACTCTCCGCGAACCCGAAGCCCGCGAAGGCCTGGATGCGCGCGTAGATGGTGTCGGCGTCGGCGCCCACGATTCCGTTCTCGGCCATGCCCTCGTAGAGTTTCGCGCGCAGCGACTCGATCTTCTCCACCCCGCGCTTGGACCCCATCGCCCGCCGCAGCAGGTCGGCGTCGTCGGGCGTGCAGCCGCCGATCGCGACCGCCATCGCCATGAGCTGCTCCTGAAAGATGGGGATGCCCAGCGTGCGCTCCAGCGGCTCCACGAGCTTGGGGTGCAGGTAGGTGATCGGCTCCTGCCCCAGCTTGCGGCGCACGTACGGATGCACCGCGCCGCCCTGAATCGGCCCGGGCCGCACGAGCGCGATCTCGACGACGAGGTGGTAGAACTCGCGCGGCTGAAGCCGGGGCAGCAGTCCCATCTGGGCGCGCGACTCGACCTGGAAGACTCCGATCGCATCCGCTCGGCAGAGCTGGTCGTAGACGCCCTGCTCCTCCTTCGGGATCGTGTCGAGATCGTGGCGCTCACCGAGGGCATCCGCGACCAGGTCGAAGCTGTACTGCAGGGCCGACAGCATCCCGAGCCCCAGCAGGTCGAACTTGACCAGACCCATCCAGGCGCAGTCGTCTTTGTCCCACTGCACGACCGTGCGTTTGTCCATGCGGGCGTGCTCGATCGGCACCACCTCGCCGACCGGGCGCTTGGTGAGCACCATGCCGCCGGAGTGGATGCCCAGATGCCGCGGAAACTTCATGACCTCCATCGCGAGCTCCACGACCGCCTCGGGGATGTCGTGGTCGGCGCTCGAGACCGTCGCGCCCCAGCGCTCCACCTGTTTCGACCAGGCATCCTGCTGACCGGGGCTGTGACCCATCGCCTTGGCCATGTCGCGCACCGCGAACTTCGGCCGGTACTGGATGACGTTCGCGACCTGTGCCGCGTTTCGCCTGCCGTACTTATCGAACACGTACTGGATGATCTCCTCGCGCCGCTCGGACTCGAAGTCGACGTCGATGTCGGGCTCCTCCTCGCGCATCGTCGAGATGAAGCGCTCGAACGGCAGCTTGTAGCGAATCGGGTCGACCGCCGTGATCTTCAGCAGGTAACAGACGACGCTGCTGGCCGCCGAACCACGGCCCTGACACAGGATGCCGCGGCTCCTGGCCTCGCGCACGATGTCCCACACGATCAGGAAGTAGCCGGCGAAGTGCTTGGCCTCGATTGCGTCGAGTTCCTTCTCGATGCGCGCCCGGTTCTCTGGGGTCGGGTCGATCTGGCGGTCGGGGAGCCCGGCCCAGACGAGTTCGCGCAGATAGCTCATCGGGGTGTGGCCGGGCGGAACCTCCTGATCGGGCAGCTCGGGCTTGGCCTGACGCAGCTCGAAGCTCAGCTCGTCGGCGACCGTGACGGTGTTCTCGACGGCGCCGGGGTAGCGGGCGAATCGGGCGGCCATCTCGGCGCCACTGCGCAGGTGGGCGGTACCGGCGGCGGGGAGCCAGCCGTCCATCTCGTCGAGGCTGCGGCGGGCCCGCACCGCGGACAGCGCGCTGTGCAGGTGGTGTTGCTCGGGGGTCGCGTAGTGCACGTTGCCGGTCGCGACGACGCGCAGGTTCTTCTGTTGGGCGAGGGCGTAGAGCGCGTCGTTGTGCACGCTGTCGAGCGGATTGCCGTGGTCGAACAGTTCGACGAGCACGTTGTCGGCGCCGAACAGGGCGACGAGTCGGTCGAGTTCGGCGGATGCACCGGTGATCGAGCCTGTCGAGATCCGACCACCGGTGATCGAGCCTGTCGAGATCTCGTCTGGGTCTCGACTCGCTCGACCACCGGCATCCAGCGCGCGCCGCACAGCACCCTTGCGGCATCCGGTCAGGATCACCCAGTGCCCGTCCGCCTGGGCCGCCAGCTCGCTCGAGGTCGTAGACCGGACGCCCCTTCTCGCCACCGCGCAGCTGTCCCTCCGTGATCGCCGCGGCGAGCCGGTGATACCCCTCCTCCTTGCGGGCGAGCACCAGCAGGTGAGTGCCCTCGGGGTCGGGCACGCCGTTCTGCGGCCCACCGAGCCCGAGCGACAGCTCCGCCCCGAAGATCGTGGCCGTGCCGAGGGATGCCGCGGCCTCCGCCATCCGCACGATTCCGTACAGGCCGTCGTGGTCGGTGAGGGCGAGCGCGTGCAACCCCAGCCGCGCCGCCTCTTCGGCGAGCGACTCGGGCATGCTCGCGCCGTCGAGAAAGCTGAAGCTCGAGTGGGCGTGCAGTTCGGCGTACGGCACCGTGCCGACGCGTGCGCCCTGCCGCCCGCCCGCCGCGGCACCCTCCGGCGGCACGTACGCCGCGCGCTTCTGCGACCACGCCGGGCTGTCGCCGCCGTCGGCGTCCACCGGCGGCGCCGATCCCGGACGGGTCAGGTCGCTGAGCCCGCGCTCGAACTCCGACCACGGGATCGGCGGATTCGACCAGCCCATCAGCCCGGCCCGCCCAGCCCAGCCCACTCAGTCATACCGCGCCTCCGCCCACCAGCCGCCGGAGTCCAGCACCAGCAGCCACGCGCATCCGGTCGAGTCGACCGCCTGAAACCGCCACGCCGCCCGCGCCGCCTCCGGGCTCCACCAGCGTTCGTCGAGCGGCCACGGTCCCGCCCACTGCGTGATCGTCGAGCTGGGTGCTGCCCGGCCGAGAACCGCGACGGGCGGCGCGCTGAGGGCGCCCCGGGCATCCATCGCGACGGCCTCGCCCGCAGCCGACAGCACGTGCACCGGATGCCGCTGCGTGAACACCGTTCCCGGCAGGGGCTCGGGCAGCCGCCCCGGCCACGGCTGGCTCGGGTCGCGCCCGGCGACCGGCCGGTCGCCCCACGCCACCAGCTGCTGCCGGTCGGCGAGGGTGCGTCCGCCGGTGAGCACGGGCATGAGCACGCCGCCGTGGCCGAGCATGCTCTGCACCCGGGACAGCGCGTGGTGCACCCGCTCGTCGGGCCCCGACCCCCACAGCCCGGTCTCGTGGTTGCCGATCGCGTCGACGGCCTCGGGCACGATCCGCACTCGGGTGATGCCCGATCGAACGGCGTTTGTGCCTTCGGATGCGTCTCCGGATGCCTGCACCTGCCACCGCACCCGGTCGACGACGTCGGCGGCGGTGAACGATCGCGGATGCAGCCAGACCCGTTCCGAGAACTCGCCGCGAGTCGGAGTCCAGCTCGACCCGGATCGCGGTGCACACCAGTTTCGCCGCGGTGACCGCTCGATGAAGTCGTCGGCGACGGCGCGCACCCCGAACGCGACCTGATCGACCCGGTCGAGCGCGGGCTCGAAGTCGACGGACACGTCGAGGTCGCGCGGGGGAGTGCGCGGGGTTATCGGCAGGCTGTCGCTCCCGGCCGCGAGGGCGTGCAGCCGGGCGCCGTGCCCGCCGAACCTGTTGCGCACGTCGTCGGCACCGAGGGCCGCGAACTCGCCGAGGGTGCGGATGCCGAGCCGACGCAACAGGGTGACCATGCCGACCTGACTACGAGCGGTGCTTGCCGACGCGGCGAACTCATCCAGCAACCCCACGTCGAGCGGCGCAAGAAACGCTGCGGACTCACCCTCCGGAACGATCACGACCGGCGTGCCAGATGAACCCCGCCGCGCCGCCTGCTCCGCCGTGAACAGCCCGTCACCGACACCGGCCCGCGCGCCACCAGCGCCCAACTCGTTCATGCGCCCCACGAGCCCGAGCGCCGCCGCTCGTTCGCCGCCGTAGTACCGGGCGGCACCGCGCACCCGAACGGCACACACCCCGGGACGCAACAACTGCACGCCCGGCGTGAGTTCCTCGACGGCGGCGATGATCGGCTCGAAGGCGCGAGCGTCGAGCGCCGGGTCGTAGTCGAGCACGGTGAGCTCGGGCATCCGGGCCTGGGCTTCGCGCACGCGCAGCCCACGGGTCACCCCCTCCGCGCGTGCCGCGGCGGATGACGCAAACACGAGCCCCTTGACGATGAGGGCGACGGCGGCACCTGCCGCGACATCCGCACCCTTACCGGCCAGCCCCTCGCCGTGGGCAGCCGCGTGGATCGCCGCGGTCACCGGCCAGTCCGGACACCACAACACCACGAGCCGTTGTGCCGTCAGACCTTGCGCGCTCGCGTCACCCTGCACGGTCATCCCGTCGCCGCAAGCTCATGAGGGCGGTCGGTGGCGACGGCGGTGGCGACCCCGAGCTGTGCGGGGGAAACCACTCGTTGCACACTCTCATCCGCGGCGGGCAACCACAGCCGGGCACTGCGCGGCCGCCCCGCCAACCGGTGCGTCACGGTGACGGTGACCTGACGCGCCTGGAGGTGTCCGTGCCCGTCGCCGAGACCCGTCCACTGGCTGTCGGACAGCGAGAGCATCGCTTCGCTGCCCGGCCAAGTTCCCAGCACCAACAGGGTCGCGCCGCGCTGCCGCAGCCTGGCAGCGAGCCGCGCCACGCTCGAGTCGTTGGCGCGCTTGGGGGGTCGGGTGACGACGACACCCATGACATCCGCGATCGCCGCGGTCACAGCAAGCCACTGGTCGCCCGGATTCGGCACCAGCACGAGCCGATCGAGGTCGATGCCGAAACGGGATGCCGCCTCCACCCCGAATTCCGGAACCCCGACGACCGCGCACCACGAGCCAGCCGCCGAGGGGGCCGCCAGCAGCGCCATCACGAGCGCCGCCGAGCTCTGCACCGAATACGCCGCGCCCTGCTTGAGCCCGCCGCCCGGCAACAACTGGGCGATCGCCGGATGCGTCGGCACGAGCCGAGAGTCCAGCGTCGTCGCCTGCATGGCGCGGATGCGCGACCGCAGCTCGCCGATGGGGTCGGCAGCTGGAGCTGCGGGTGCAGCTAAGGATGCAGTGGACACCTGTCCATGTTCGAACATATGTTCGATTGTGTCAATTGCCGCCGACATCCACCGGCGTGTCGACGAGACGAGCTAGATGACGCCGCCCACCAGATCGCTCGACCCGCCGAGGAACACGACGACGGCGACGACACACGCGGCAACGACGAGCACAGCAATACCACCGAACAGCTTGCCGAGCGGACGCTCCACGATCAACGCGATCACACCCAACACGAGCGCCACGATTCCGCTCACCGGAACGGCGAGCAAACCGATGAAAAACATGCCGTACGCGATGGTGGCGACAGCCTCATTGCTGCTCGGGGCGAGCAGCGCCAACACGATTCCGATCACGAGGTAGATCACGAGGAACACCACGAGGGTCAACGCCCACACGCCGAGCTTGATCGACCGGGATCGCACCGGGCCGGGTGCGGCGGTGTCGCTGGGCGGGTTCGTGGCATCCGTCATGCGACAACGCTACTGCCCCCGCTACTGCGCACGCAGCCCGCACAATGGATCTATGACCGCAAAAATCACTCAGCACTGGACGCCACTGGCCATCACCTGGCTCGTGCTCGCCATCGTCGGGCTTGTCGGCACCTGGACCTTCAACGTGCTCGCCATCGTGCAACTACGCGACTTCGTGGGCGACTGGGTGAACAGCGGTCCGGCGGTCTCGTCGCTGACCGTCGACCTACTGGTCGTCGCGGTCGCCGGATGCGTGCTCATCGTCGTCGAGTCGCGTCGCCTCGGCATGCGCGGCGCCTGGGTCTACATCGTGCTCTCGGGGCTGACCGCGTTCGCGTTCACGTTCCCGCTGTTCCTCGCGATGCGCGAGCGACGGATGACCGGGCGCGCCGTCGAGGCTGCTAGCGATGTCGCCGCTAGCGGGACTTCTTCCGCGCCTTAGCCGCCAGACGGTTGCTGCGGGCAACGCGGCCGGAGCCGGGGGCAAGAGTCTTCTTGGCCTGGGCTGTCGAACCCTTCGCGGCCCCGCCCTTGCCGGCCTTGCCACCCTTCGCCCCCTTCGGCGCCGGGGGAGTAGGCGGCGTCGGCGTTCCCCGCGAACTCTTCGCTGTGCGACCGCGCACAATTCCGACAAACTCCTCCACGAGTTCCTGCACGGACGCATCAGCAGGTTCGGTCGGCCAGACCAGTGCGATCTGGGTGGTCGCGGCATCCGACACCGCACGCGCGATAACGTCACGTCGGCTCAGCGCCCGAGCCACCGACTGCGGCATCACTGCGACTCCGACGTTCGCGGCGACCAGCTCGACGTTGCCGGCCCAGGCATCCGGCCCGCCATCCAGCACGGTCTCGGCGGACAGGTCGGCGAGCGTCGCCGAATCGAGCGCCTCGAGCGCGTGCCCCTTCGGCGCAACCACGAAAGGCTGCTCCGTGTAGAGCGGGATGGCGCTGAGATCCTCCGACTCGACAGGCAGGCGTACGAGCGCGACGTGTGCCGAGCCATCATCGAGGGCGGCGATCGCTTCGGCGGGACCGAGTGCACGCAGTTCGAGCGGATGCCGCGGCATCCGTTCCCCCCACACCCGCGCCCACTTGCCGGGAGTGACCCCCACGACATAGGCCACAACGAACGCGGCTGGCTCTCCCATGCGTTCAGGCTAGCCTTGACCCGTGCCAGACCAGACCATGAAACCCGCCACCGCAGCCAAGAAGCTCGGAATCCTGCTCACCGCCGCGCCCGCCGACTTTCAGGAAGGCACGGTGACGCGCACCGAGTTTCTCGAACTACAGGCGAACCCGCCCGAGTGGCTCACCGAACTGCGCCGCACCGGCCCGCACCCCAAGCAGGTTGTGGCTCAGAAGCTCGGTGTCTCCGTCTCGGGTCTGGCGCGATCAGGCGCACCGGACAGCATGACGACTGCCGAAATCAAGCACCTGCTCGAGACGAAGCCCGCATGGCTGGTACTCGAACGCGCAACCCAGGCCGGAGTGCACGAAGAGAACGCCCGCATCAAATCCGAGCGACGTGCGAAAAACGAACATCGCGACGGCGGCGTTTAAGCACACACTGAGCCCCCGACTTACTCTCGAACCACGGTCACAACGGGCCGCCGTTCGGGGGGAACATAGTTTTGTCACTGTTGCACGCCGCGATCCGACCGTTTCTTCGGGGTTGGGTTGTGTCGTCGTCCGGCTCCTGGCGCGCCCTGCCGGTTCCGGGCGATCGACCCAGCGTGCACACCGCGGGCGCTGAATCCGACCGGGTGCTGCTGATTGGTAACGGCGTCGCCGTCGGCTACGGTGTGCTCTCGCACGACCTGGGACTTCCCGGCACACTTGCGCGCCGCCTCACCGCTCTCACCGGCCGTGGCACCGTCGTGCACGTCCGCGCGAACCCCGACCTGACCGCGTCGGGCGCCGCTGCCCACCTCTCGGGCATCGACGTCGCCAAATACGACGCCATAGTCACGACACTCGGGGGTATCGAGGCCGTACTGCTCATGTCGGCGCGCGCCTGGGCCGACGCAATCGAAGCGATGATCGCCTCGATGCTCGATCGGGCACCCACGAGCGGCCTCTACCTTGTTGCGGTGCCCTTGCCAGAGAGCATGGTCCCGATGCCGTGGGCGTCGCGTGCGATCACCTCCCGCCACGCCCGTGCGCTCAATGCGATCACCCAAGAGATCTGCTCGCGGTATGCGAATGCCACGTTCGTGGAATTCCAGCCGCCGCACACTCGAACCGTGGATGACATCACCAGCCGCCGCTACCGGGACTGGGCGGACCTCATCGCGCCACCGATCGCGGCCGGACTCGATCGACACCTCGACCCCGATCAGGTGCCGGTGGATGAAGACCTTCGCATCGCGGCGCTCGATGACATGCGGCTGCCCGAACCCGAGTCCGAGTCCGAGGTCGATGTCGAACTCGACCAGATCGTGGCGACCGCGCGGGACCTGTTCGGGGCATCCGGTGCCGCGCTCAACGCGATAGACCGCACGCGGCAGTGGGGGCTCGCGGCGGTCGGGCTCGTGCGAACGGCGGTGCCCCGCGCGCGGTCGGTGTGTGCGAACACGATCGCGTCTGGCGAATTCTTCGTCGTCGAAGACACGGACAACGACGACAGCTACTCCTGGAGCGAATGGATGCTCGGGGAGGGTCGAGTACGTTTCTACGCGGGCTACCCGATCGAGGCCCCGAACGGTCAACGCATCGGAACGCTGTGTGTCGTCGACACCAAACCACGACGATTCACAGCGACCGACCGCGCGCTACTGCGCGAACTCGCCATGCACGCGCAGTCGGTGCTCTGGAACAACTACCGCGGCGCGTTCTCGCGCTAGCGCGCTTTGGCGCAGGGCGCGCTAACTCTTCGCCATTGCGCGGGTCTGTATCGACGCAATCACGAGCATCACGCCGAACAGAATCGCGTAGAAGCCGATCAGCCAGACCAGTCCCAGCAGCGCTGCACCGGGTGTGATGAGTACGAGCACGGCGAGCAGAATGCCGAACAGGATCGTGAGCACGCTCGCCACGATTCCGACGGTCTTGGGAGCACCGGATGCCGCGCCCGCCGCCGAGCGCAGGCCGGCGACGCCGTGCATGACGTTCCAGATCACAATCGTCCACAGCAGCACGAGTCCGCCGAAGGTGCCGACCAGACCGGGCACGATCAGCGCGATGAGACCCGCGATCGCGGAGAGTGCGCCCTGAACGAGAAGCCAACCCCACGCTTTCAGTTGGTTGCGCACTCGAATCGCGTGAGCCACGGCGACGACACCGTCGACCAGGGCGTAGGCGCCGAAGACGAGCGCGAAAGCGAGAATCGCCGAGCCGGGGCTGACGAGGGCGATAACTCCGAATCCGACGGCGAGGATGCCGCGGATGAGCACCCACCACCACACGCCGGATGCCACAGCGGCGACCGGTGCGGAGACGGTTTCGGGGATGGCATCCGAACTGGTGCCGGGAACGGGCGCAGAAACTGGTTGTGATTCGCTCATGCGGACGAATATAGCGACGGATGCCCGTAACGTGGGAGTGCGACGTCGGTACGTCGCCGCGTTAGGGGTAGGTAGTGGCAAGCGAGTGCATCCACGGGTTCGATGAGGGCCTGTGTGACATCTGTTTCCCGAAAGCACCGATGGTGCAGGCTCGGCCGGCAGTCGCTAGTCGGGCGGCCACCCGGTCGGTCACGAAGTCGGGGTCGGGGTCAGCCCAGCGAGAGTCGCGCGCGGCCCGATCGCCGAAAGCGCCCCCGGTCAACCTCCTCGATCAGCGGGTGTATCACGTCACGCACGTGAACAATCTCGCCGGAATCATTGCGTCGGGCGCGGTGCTGGCGCCGTCGGCGCAGCTCGTCCCCACCGTTGACCTGAGTTCACCGCTTGCCCGCGAGTTGCGCGCCACCGCGGAAGTGGCACCCGCACGCGAGGTAGCGGCACACGTGTCCTGGTATCTCTCGACCGACGCGACGGTGTGGCAGGAGCTGCGACGGGGTGCGGCCGAGACACGATGGTCGGCGGCGGCGCGGGCTGCGGCATCCGTCGACTTTGTGGTGCTGGTGAGTACCGTGCGGGCGCTGTCGTCGTTGAGCGAGGCTGAGCGAAGGACTGCGGCGGGCGGCGCTGCGATGAACGACTCTGCGGGGGGCGGCTCCGCAGCGGGCGGCTCCGCGGTGAACTCCGATGAGGGCGGTTTCGTGGTCGCGGACGGCGACGCGGCAGGCACTTTCACGCGTTTCGCCTCGGGCCAGGACCAGGCTTTGCGGATGCTCTCGCGTCTGCACAACACGGATGATGCGCTCGGCGCCGAGGTTCTGGTTTTTGGGGCGGTGCCGTTTTCGGCGGTGCAACTGATCGGGGTCGCGAACGAGCCCCACCGGGATCGGGTGCGCGCTGTGCTCGAGTCATCGTCGACGAGGCCGAAGGTCGCCGTCTACCCACCTTGGTTCGCGGCGCCCGAGTAGTCGTTCGCCCGCCAGTTGCGGGCCCATCGCGCGGGTTCATTCCTCGCTCGGGTTTGTCCCCCTTTGCGTGGACAGCGAAACGTGACAACACCTAGACTTTGGCTGGTGGGCTCTTCGTCCATTCTGTATCCACGCGCTGCCTGCGGGTTCGGGTGGTGTCGATTTTGACGGTTCGAGATCAGGTTCGAGATCAGGTTCGAGATCAGGTTCACATGACTTTCAGGACGGCAATCGGGAGCGCTCTCGCGCGACCGACGATGCACGTCTGGTTGCGGTCGTCGAGTCGCAGTTGGCGGTACCTGCCCCGCCCGGACGGCGACACTCTCGTTCTCGCCGGCACCGCCCCGCCCGGGGCGTCGCCTCTGTCGGTGTTGCTGCTGGGTGGCGGCCCGGCGGTCGGCTTCGGGGTGTTGTCACATGAGCTCGGGTTGGCCGGGCATCTGGCGCGGCAGGTGTCTGTGGCATCCGGTCGCGCGGTTGCGGTGCAGACGGTGACGGACATTGACATGCGGGCGGATGACGCGACCGCGGCGCTCGGATGGGTCGCCCTCGACCGGTTTGAGGCTCTGGTGACGACTTTTGGCGGCAATGACGCGCTGGCGTTGACGTCGGGTCGGGCGTGGCGACGTTCGTTGCGCCGCTTCTTCGATGGGGTGGGTGAGTTCGCGGCGTCCGGTTTGGCGACTTTCGTGTTGGGCGTTGCGCCGATCAGTTCGCTGGTGTCGCTTCCGCGAGGAACTCGTTCGCTGGTGGATGCCCGGGTCGCGTCGATCAACGAGGGCTCACGCCGGGTGTGTGACGAGGTTGCGAACGCGACCTTTGTGCCATTCGTGCCGACGCTGACAAATGTGGTCGATGAGGGCAATGCGAGCACGTATGCCGAGTGGGCGCAGTTTCTGTCGCCGCTGCTGGCGGATCGCTTCACCCGCGTCAGCTAGCCGCAGCGACTCCAGCCGCAACAGCTTTCGCCGCAACAACTCCACCCACAGCAGCCCTAGCCCCAGCGACGCCAGCCCGCGCAACTTCGGCCCGGGCACTCAAACCGCAGCCTCGACCAACTGACGCACCAGTCTGCTCTTCGACTCGAGCGGCACTGCTGCTCCCGCGGCCGCATCGTCTCTCGACGGCGGTGGTTCCAACCAATATCGCCCGTCGCCGCGCCGCGTGATTCTTCGCTTCGTGTTGTGTAACCAGAGGTGGTGATATCGGCACAGGAGCACACCGTCTTTGAGATCTGTTTTCCCGCTGTCGTGGTACCACTCGTTGATGTGGTGCGCTTCGCACATGGATGGCGGTCGATCGCACCCCGGCGTGATGCATCCGCCGTCCCGAACCGCTAGCGCCACCGTCTGCCGGGCACTGAACAGTCGCTGCGTGCGGCCCAGGTCGAGTACTTCGCCGTTGTCGAACTTGATTCCCAAGAATCCGGTGCTGCACAGGTGCCGATCGACAGTCTCCAGCGATACCGGGTCGGTCGCTCCCTCGAGTTCGCCGTGTCCGATGCGAGTCGCGAGCGCGTTCTCGGTCACCATGATCCGCACCGCGGGACGCCGAAACCCGAACACCGTGCCGGGATCGGCATCGACCGCAAGCTTGAAGACGTCGACAAGAGCATCGGCGGCGAGGTGGTCATTGGTGCGCGGGTCGACAAGCAGGATCGCCGCATTCGCACGCCGCGCGCGATCGACGAACCGAGGTCCGCCCCGCCGCGGGCTAAGGATCGCGTCGATAGCAGACAACACCAACCCGCCGTGCTCCTGGTCGAGAAGGAACGATCCCGCGACCATGCCGTCTTCGCGTCGCCGCGCTCGGAAGTACCGCAGCTCGTGCCGCTCCTGCTCGCGCCGGGCGATGCCGTGCTCGTCGAGTTCGTCGCGAGCCTCGCGCGCGAGGCGACGCAGTTCGTCGGGGGAGTGGTGATGCTCAAGCCCGCTGGCGATGAGTCGGGCGGCTGCGGAATCCAGCGATTCGGAGGAGGTCGCGGCATCCGGTCGCCCGAGCCCACCCCTAATCGCGTCGGCCGCGTCGACCGTCAACGCCCCGCCTGCGACGGCTGCGGCAACCGGCGAGGCGGGGTCGTCAACCAGCAGCGACCCGACCCGCACCAACGCGGATGCCTCAGTCGCCGTGGTACCGGTAATCGATTGGATCATCGCTTCGGCCGTGCGGAACCCCTCGGCCTGGGCGAGCCCGGCATGTCCGAGTTCACGACGGGATCGACGCGCCAGCTCGCCTGAGGCGAGAGCCGAGTATCGCGCCAGCGCACGTTCGTGATCGCCAACGGCAGCAAGGAGATCCTTCAAGTCAAACGCCGAAATCGCGGCAAGATCGCCGGGCGCGACCGCGAGTGCGCGGGTCGCTTCCCTTATGACAGCTGCTGGATTCGGCATGTGTCGATTCTCCCACATTAGAACATATGTTCGAGTGAAATGGGGAGAAGTTCTTTCCACAGATTTCTCGCGGAGAGGACGCGCACGCCCGCCGACCAGATCAACCAATCCGGTCGGCGAACTGCTCCGAACCCCAGTTATGCCGCACACCACGGAGATTCAGCCCAAGCGCCGCCACCGCTCCGAGCCCCCGCGCCGGCCCAGCTTGTTGCGCTTTTTGCGTTACGCGCCGCCGCGCGATCGACGTCGGCAAACATTCGTGCGGTAGCCACGGCGGGCCGACCAGCGGCTAGCGTTGCCGCATGAGCCAGCCACACCCGATCCCCGCCGCCCTCACCCTCACCGGACGCACCGCCCTCATCACCGGCGCCGGCAGCCCCACCGGCATCGGCTTCGCAGCGGCCCGGATGCTCGCACAGCTCGGCGCCCGCGTCATCCTGACCGCGACGACCGACCGGGTGCACGAGCGCGTCGCCGAGCTGCGAGCCGCAGGGCCACGAGGCATCCGGAATCATCTGCACCCTAGACACCGCCGACGGCGCCCAAGCCCTCACCGATGCACTCAAGAGCACCGACCAAACCCCCACCATCCTCGTCAACAACGCCGGCATGGTCGCGGTCGGCGACGACGGGATGCTGCACGGCGACGTGACCTCGAGCCCCGCCGACTGGGACCGCGGCCTCGCCATCAACCTGTCGACGGCGTTCCACGCGACGCGCGCCGTGATCGGCTTCATGCGCGCGGCCGGCTGGGGCCGCATCGTCACCGTCACGAGCGTGAGCGGCCCGGTGATGGCCAGCCGAGGGGATGTCGCGTACGCCGCCGCGAAGGCCGGGCTCGCCGGGCTCACGCGAGCCCTCGCCGTGGACGAAGCCCGCCACGGCATCACCGCCAACGCGGTCGCCCCCGGCTGGATCGCGACCGGCTCCCAACTCGACAGCGAGGCGATCGAGGGCGGTCTGGTACCGGTCGGGCGCAGCGGGACTGCGGATGAGGTGGCATCCGTAATCGCCTGGCTTGCGTCCCCGGGCGCGAGCTACGTGACGGGCCAGACGATCGTGGTCGACGGCGGCAACAGTGTCGCCGAGGAACGCGCCCCCGCCGGTTGAGTAGCCGCAGCGCGACGTATCGAAACCAACGCCCCCGAGCTACTCCGCCCCAAACACCCTCCGCGACAATGCCTGGATGTCGCGGTCCAACACCTCGAACTTGCCGCTGAACTTGGCATCCATCGCGTCGAACTTGGCATCCACCGCCTCAAAGCGCGCATTCATCTCGCCGCGAAGACCCGAAATCTCACCTCGTAGCCCTGCCTCGAGCCCCGCTATCTCACCGCGCAGCCCGGACTCAAGCCCCGAGATTTCCGACCGCACGCCGCCCATTGCAGCGTTCAGCGTGCGCGTGAAGCTCACCGTGACGATCGTGATCATGCCAAACGTCGACGCCGCAAACACTCCAATGAGCACCCACACCTGCGGTTCGGTCAACTCGATCACCCTCCAATTGTCACCGAAGGGCCTCAATACACAACCCCCTCCACCCCATACCCGCACAACTCCCCACCCCCCAACCACGCCCGAAACACCCGCGCCGCCTCCGCAACCGTGAACAGGCAATCCGGATCCATCCCGCCCTCAAACAGCGTCGCCCCCAACTCGGCGTGGGGCAGCCGGTCGCCGGGCGCGCGGCGGAGGCGCCAGACATCCGGATGCCCCGAGCCAGCGTTCCCGCACACCTCGATGATGAGCGCGTTGGGGTCGCCCATCGTCTGCGCGAACCGGTGCCGGCTGACGCTCTCGACGATCAAGTACTCGGGACCGTCCACGCCGACCATCCCCAGCAGCCGGTCCATCTCGCCCCACGACGCGAGCGGACGAAACCACACACCCATACCCTGCGCCCGCCAGCGGAGGTCGATCTCCTCAGGCTCTTCGAGCATCCGCAGGTCGAGCCGAACAGTGAGCTGATTGCCGGTTGTCGTCATGACACCCTCCCATCGAACTTGCCCGAGACGGATGCCGCGGGCCGGCTCTTCCCCTAGGGCACCCTGTCGACGGACGGGGTTGCCGGACAACCAGCTAGGTACTGACAGTTGTCGCTCGTGAGCTTGGGGGAGACGGTACGGGATGCCGCGGACATTGCACCTTGCCCGCGCCCCCGCCGCCACCCGCCGGTCGAGTAGCGCGAAGCGCGTATCGAGACCAGCACCCGCAACCGACTAGCGCGCCGCCTTCAACTAAAGCTGGGTGAAGGCCCACCTCGCGACCGCACCCCAAACCAGTGCGGCTTGATCGAAACGGTGATGGGTTCTAGGCGATCTGCAACGAGCCTTTGCACCGCTGAAAGAGCTGCGGCGGATGGCACGGCAAGTGACGTGGCGAATCGAAAGGGGAAACGTCCGTGAACTAGCAATTCGATGTCTGCAAGAGCGCCAATGGAGCTGGTCCCCAGCACCGACCGCCGGTGATGGATCAGCGTGTGCAGGTCGGCCCGGGACCTTCCAACCCTCGCTTCCGGGTCCGTCGGATTCCTGTCGTAAATCAAGAATCGGGGCCGATTCTGGGAAGGAAAGGTTCGTTGCCAGTTTGCGAGCTGGTCAATCCCGGTCACGATCACTACGAACTCGGAAGTGTCAGCGATCAGTTCAAGTGCAGAGCTCCGCGGGAGGAGATTGAACGGCACGAAGTCCGAGATGGCCATATCGGGATTTGCGGATGGAGTTGCTCGCCTTTCGATTCTGAGTGACTCCGGGCTGATATCGACAACGGGCCGCCCCTCCCAGTCCGGGTTGGTGTCAGCGTAGATCTGCTTGTCCCGGACAATGCTCTCTAGATTGCTGAGATGCGTCAGGTGATAGAGGCGCTGCGAATCAACGTCGTACTGGACCATGGCGGGACTTTACCGCGCTGTGTCATCCATCTCGTCGAATCCTCACTGCTACGTTTGCACCATGTCTAGCGAATCGATCCGCGACGAACTCGCGGCGTTCGTATCCGAGCGCGATTGGGCGCAGTTTCACACTCCCGAGAACCTGGCGAAGAGCATCAGCATCGAAGCCGCCGAGCTTCTCGAGTGTTTCCAGTGGAGCGCGGAAGCAGACCCAGAGCGCATCCGCGACGAGCTCGCTGACGTCCTCACCTATTGCTTCCTACTCGCCGAGAAGCTCGGAATCGAGCCCGACGAGCTAATCCGCGAGAAGCTCTCGAAGACTCGACAGAAGTACCCAGTGGACAAGGCAAAGGGGCGAAGCGCCAAGTATGACGCCCTTTGAAATCAAGCCGTTCCGCTTCACGAAGCAGAGCGTCAGTGCCTGGGCCGCTTCCGACCCCCGCAACTCCAACTGGCCGGTGGTCTACGTGCTCGACAGCGGCACGAAGTCGCTAGGGACCGTTTACGTCGGGGAGTCCCTCAACGCTGCCAATCGGATGAAACAGCACCTCGAATCGCACAGCAAAGTGGGCCTTACCTCAGCACGGGTCATCCTCGACGACAAGTTCAATAAGTCGGTGTGCCTAGACCTCGAGTCTTTCCTCATTCGATTGCTGTCCGGAGACGGAACCTTCGAGGTTCTCAATGGCAACGCTGGCATCACCGATGCCGACTACTACGACCGCACGATGTATCGCGAGACTTTCCGCGAGGTCTTTGAGCAACTCAAGAACCAGGGAGTCTTCACGCGGATCTATCCCCGAGATCGAGAACAGCGACCTGTTCAAGCTTTCGCCGTTCAAGGCTCTGAGCCAAGACCAAGCCGTCGCCGTCGAAGGCATCATGGAAGGGCTCGCAGACGATCTGCGAGCGAACGCGGCCAGCACGGTTGTGGTTCAAGGAGAGCCGGGCACAGGCAAAACCGTGATCGCGATCTTCCTGCTCAAGCTGATTGCGGATGTCGCGAACTCACTTCCCGAGGAGGAGCCAGATGCCGACTCAATGTTCTCGGAGTTCTTTCTTCCCGGCAATCGAGAGCTCTTCACTGGCTTGAAGGTCGGGTTGGTCATTCCGCAACAATCGCTTCGCAAGTCGGTTCAGAAGGTGTTCAAGAAGACGCCGGGACTGCATGCGTCAATGGTCCTGACACCCTTCGCGGTGGGGGAGTCGGACGAGATGTTTGACATCCTCGTGGTCGATGAAACGCACCGCCTCAATCAACGGGCAAACCAGCCTTCAGGCCCGCAGAACAAGAAGTTCAGCGAGATCACCCACAAACTCTTCGATTGGGATGACAAGAGCAAAACGCAGCTCGATTGGATTCGTGCACGCAGTCGACACCAGATCCTCTTGCTGGATGCCGCACAAGCGGTTCGCCCTGCAGATCTCCCACTCGAGCAGACGAAGAAACTTGCCGACTCCGCGCGGTCCGCACATCGCTACTACCCGCTGGCGACCCAGATGCGAGTGAAGGCGGGCGCCGACTACGTCGGCTGGGTTCGCAAGCTGCTCACCTCACCTGACAGACCGATCGGCCGACCGGATCTTGGCGAGTACGACTTTCGGTTCTTCGAGAGCTTGTCCGAGATGCGCGACGAGATCCACGCGCGCGACGCCGAGTTCGGTCTTTCTCGTATGGTCGCTGGCTACGCATGGCCATGGACAACCAAGAAGGACCCAACTGCGTTCGACATTGCTGAAGGCGGACTGGAACTCCGGTGGAACGGCACGCAGGTCGACTGGATCGCGTCGCCGAACTCCCTCAATGAAGTCGGCTCGATCCACACTGTGCAGGGTTACGACCTCAACTACGCAGGCGTCATCATCGGGCCAGATCTCCGCTACGACACTGACAGCGGCATCTACTTCGACCGCGACAACTATTTCGACACCAAGGGCAAGGAGAACAACAAAGTTCTCGGCAAGAAGTACAGCGACGACGAGTTGCTCGTCGTTCGTCCAGAACATCTACGCGGTCTTGCTTACGCGCGGGATTAGGGGGACGTACATCTATGTGTCTGATCCAGCGCTCCGCGCTTGTGCTGTCGAAGGTGATCGGGCGCTGATCACCCCTCAACCGCCCCACCCCGCTCCTCCTCCGTGAAGCCCTTCTTCGAGCCGCCACGGACATCCTTCAGGTAGCGAGCCGTCGAACCCATCATCTTGTCGACGCCGGCCTTCGCGGCCGTGTAGGTCATCGAGCTGTCCGCGTCGATGCCGAGGTCGCGGGCGGTGAGCACGGCGTCCTGGTTGGCGCCGAGGTAGACGAAGTCCCAGCCGTAGGTGTCGATCTGTTGGCGGATGAGGTGACGCACGGCATCCGCGGTCCACTCCCTGCTCGAATTCTCCTGACCGTCGGTCACCACCACGACCTGCACGGTCGACGGACGCGCGTGCTCGGGGAGGGCGGCGAGGGTCGCGCCGAACTCCGAGACGGCGATGCCGAGGGCGTCGTGCAGGGCGGTGCCGCCGCGCGGGTCCAGCTCGATCTTCACCGCGAGCGGGTTGGTGAGGGAGTGCGTGCGCACGATCTCGGTGTCGAAGGTGACGACATCCACGGTGAGCATGCCGGGCTCGGCCGCCTGATCCTCGAGAAGCTCGGTCAGGCCGCCGACCATGTCGTCGCGGATCGTCGTCATCGAACCGCTGCGGTCGATCACCAGCAGCAGGGCGGTGTAGTTCGGGTCAGTCATGGGGGCCTCCATCGGCTCGTGGGGCTGCCTCGGGTGGGCAGTAGAGCAGTTTGGGGGATGCCAGTGACATTGGAAGGCGGGACGCCGTGAGTTGTCCACAGATCGGCGATCGCCCGGCCAGGCGCGGCATCGCGTGCGCACACTCGGGGGATGACCGACACCCTCCACTTTGATGATGCCCAGGCGATCGCGCTCGAGACCGACGACGACGTGCTCGACCGCGTTCGCTCGCTCGTGCGCAACGCCATCCGCCGCCAGGTGTGGCTGATGTTCCTCGACCGCGAACGCAAGCAGCTGCCCATGCTGATGCCGACCGACGTGCCGCCGCTGCCCGACGAAGACGACGCCGAGCGCATCGGGGATTTCATCCGCGGCATCGGGAGCGAAGTGGATGCCGCGCACGTCATCCTCGTGTTCGAACGAGTCGGCCCGCCAGAACTCAGCGAGCCCGACCGGGAATGGATGAGAATGCTGGCCGGCGCGGGGGAGCGCAGTGGGCTCTCTGTGCTCGGGCCGTACTTGTGTCATCGACGCGGGGTGCGGGCGGTGGAGAGCGACGAGTATGTGGTGTGACCACCGGGTCTCGACGAGCTCGACCGCCGGGCGTTACACGTCGTCGAGCGTCTCGCCGGTGGGGTCTTCGGCGGTGTCATCCTCGAGGTCGGAGCCACCCACCGGGGTGCCCTGCCACGAGAGCAGCGTGAAGCCGTCGCGCAGCGAACCGTCGAGCTCGACGATTCCCGTGTTCTGTAGCTCGCGTTCCCCGGCGAAGGTCGGCGGCACATTCGTTGCGCGCGCCGCCACCCACACCCGTATCGCCGCGCCGTGACTCACCACGACGGCGCGGTCGGCGTCGATCGACTCGATCGATGAGTCGAAGCGTTCGAAGAAGTGACGTCCGTCGGTACCGCTGCCGGGCATCCGTCGATCGAGTTCACCAAGACCCCAGCCGAACGCCGTCTCGAGGTAGGCGCGGTACGCGTCGTGGTCGTGGCGCATCTCGAGGTCGGCGGCCTCGATCTCGTGGATGCCCGGCAACAGCACCGGATCCAGCCCTCTGTCGCCCGCCAGCGGGGCCGCCGTGAGGTGCGTGCGCACGAGCGAACTCACGTAGATGCCGTCGAGCGCCTGGCCGGTGAGCGACCGCGGAATCTCGGCCGCCTGACGAAGACCCAGGGCGGTGAGGCCGGGTCCGGGGGCCGCGGTATCGAGCAACCCGTCGACATTGGAGGGGGTCTGACCGTGACGAATAAGCAGAAGTCGCATCGAGTCGAGCCTATGTCGAAATCCTCTGGATAGGCTCGGAGAATGCGTCGCATCCTCACCGCCCTGATTCTCGCTCTCGGGGTGGTGGTGCTGCCGTCGGTCGCGCTGATGCCCGCCACCGCGGCGCACGCCGACACGAGCGACTTCACCTTCGACTCGTTCGACGCCGACTACACCCTCACGCGCGACGCCGACGGCACCGCCCGGCTCGACGTGGTGGAGACGATCGTCGCGCGGTTCCCCGACTTCGATCAGAACCGCGGCATCATCCGCGCCATCCCCGACGACTACGACGGCGTACCGCTGGAGCACGACGATCGGCGGGGTTACCGACGAGACCGGCGCGCCCGTGCCCTTCGTGACGACCAGCTACAACGGCTTCATCGAACTCGCCCTCGGCACCGACGACTTCGTGCAGGGCGTTCAGACCTACGTGATCACGTACCAGCAGATCAACATCGTGCGCAGCTTCACCGACACGGGTGCCGACGAGTTCTATTGGGACGTCAACGGCATCGGCTGGGACCAGCCCTTCGGCAGCGTCACCGCCACCCTGCACATCGACCCGGAGCTGGTCGACACGCTGACCGGCGAGTCCGCCTGCTACGCCGGCCCGCAAGACGGCGTGACCCCGTGCGCGTCGATCGTGCAGAACGATGCCACGGTGACGGCGCGGGCGAGCGCGCTCGGCCCGAACGAGACGCTTACAATCGCCGTCGGCTTCGCACCCGACACCTTCATCACCCCCGAGCCCGTCTACGTTCCTGGCCCCGAGTACCTTCCGCCGGAGTACGTTGCGCCCACCCCGATCCCCATCTGGTTGCACCTGCTGTCGGCGCTGCTCGGCCTGCTCGGACTCGGCGGAGTCGTTGCCAGCATCGTCGCGGCCGCGCGCTCCCGCCGCGGTGCACCGGGTCGTGGCGCGATCATCCCCGAGTACAGCGAACCCGACGGCATCGACATCCTGCAGTCGGCGCACCTGGTCGGGCGCGTGTCTGCGGCACTGCCCGCCGCGATCGTTCGGCTGGCGGTACGCCGCAATCTGCGCATTCTCGCCTACGCGGTCGACGCCGGGGGTGCGCCGTACACGCTTCAGTTCCTCAGCGTTGAGGGTGCGGATGCCACGGACGCCCAACTTCTCCGCACCATCTTCGGCCAGGCGCCCGAACCGGGCGCCACCCGATCTTTCGGTCGAACCGACCGCACCCTGATGTCGGCGCTCACCGACGTGTCGACGGCGGCGCGGGCATCCATCATCACGTCCGGGTTGCTCGGCAGGGCGCGCGGCGGAATCGGGCCGGTGCTCAGCATCGTCGCCCAGTTCGTGCTGGGGATCGCGGCCCTTGTGGTTCTCGTGGTGTCGCTCGAAGTCTTCCGTGACGCGAGCCCCCTCATCGGTCTTTCGATGCTCGGGTTGTTCTTCGGGTTCTTCATCGTCGCGCTCACCGCCTATCGGCCGTACATCGTCACCGAGCGCGGGGCGCCGTACCGCGACTTCTTGTACGGCATGCGCATGTACCTCACGCTCGCCGAGCAGGACCGACTGCGCATGCTGCAGAGCCCCGAGGGTGCCGAACGAATCGACGTCGGAAACAACCTTGAGCTGATCAAGCTGTACGAGAAGCTGCTGCCGTGGGCGGTGCTCTGGGGTGTGGAAGACCAGTGGATGAAAGAACTCGCCGTTCACGTCGACGCCCTGCCTGAGCGCCCAGACTGGTTCGTCGGCGCCAACGGTTTCGACGCCACCAGCTTCCGCTCGGCGGTGGCGGGCCTCGGGGTCGCGATCTCGCCCCCGCCGAGCTCGTCAACGGGCCGAAGCAGTTGGGGCGGGTCGAGCGGCGGAAGCTTTAGCGGCGGATCGTTCGGCGGCGGGTTCTCCGGCGGAGGCGGGGGCGGGGGAGGCGGCGGCGGACGGTAGGTACCGTCGTGATTCGACGAGCGAGCTAGAGCTCTCTCGTCGTGTACAGCACGTCGCCGTAGAGCTCGTCTGGCTCGACCCGGTCCGTCTCGAATTCCAGCTTCTCTAGCACCCTCCGAGACGCGACGTTCCAGTCGCGCACAGTCGCCCAGAGGCGGCGGAATCCCGACCCTTGGGCCCACGTCATGACGGCCCGCGACGCCTCGGTCGCGTAGCCCTGGCCCCACGCTGCGCGCAGCAGCTCAAAAGCGAGTTCCGGCTCGTCCGTTGGCCCGTGGGTGTTCTCGATCAGCCCGCAGTACCCGATGACATCGCCCGAGTCTTTGCGCTCGGCCGCCAGTAGTCCGTAGCCTTCCGGCTGAACACCGAACCGGATACGTTCCTCAAGATCGGCGACGGTGGGATATCCATCGGCACGGATGCGGCGACGCGGAGGAACCCGCGGGTCGCGCTCGGTCCACAACTCATGCTGCACCACCGCGTCGGCGACGCGCCACGGTCGCAGCAGCAACCGGTCGGTGGTCAGCATGGGCTAGCGGGACAGCAGCTCGACGCGGTCGGGATGCTTGTCGAACCACTCTGCGGCGTACCAGCACATCGGCAACACCTTGAGCTCGGTCGTCGAGGCGATGTCGTTGATCGCAAACTCGACGACCTGGGCCGCGAGACCCTGACCGCGATGGGCCGGCTGGGTGAAAGTGTGGGTCAACGAGATCGTGTTGCCGTTGATGGTGTAGTCGACGAGGGCGAGGATCGTGTCGCCGTCGCGCAGCGTATAGCGCGAGGCATCCGGTTCGTGGGCCAGAGTCGTCATGCGGGCAGAGCTCCTTCGATCACGCTCACGATGGCCGGGTCATCCGGCTCGGTGTTGGGCAGAAAACGATGAACGTCGCCGCCGGGCGTGATCACGAACTTTTCGAAGTTCCACTTGATCTTGCCGGCCTTGCCGCCATCGTCGTATGGGGTCTTGGTGAGCTCCTGGTAGAGCGGATGCGCCTTGCCACCGTTGAGCTTCACCTTCTCGAACATCGGGAACGTCACGCCCCAGGTGGCCGAACAGTATTCGGCGATCGCGTCGGTCGACGACAGCTCCTGCAGGAACTGGTTGCTGGGGAAGCCCAGCACCGTGAAGCCACGGTCCGCGTACTTCTTCTGTAGCGCCTCGAGTTTCTCGTACTGCGGGGTCAGACCGCAGCGCGACGCCACGTTGACGACAAGCAGCACCTTGCCGTCGTATGCCGAGAGGCTCGTCGCCTCGCCGCGAATCGTCGTCAGGGGGATGTCGGCAATGGTTGAAGTCACCTCATCAACCTATCCCGGTATCCTGAGCGGATGCCCGAAAGCCCGCGCAACCAGAGCGCATACGAAGTGCTCGGGGTCGCGGCATCCGCATCGCATGCCGATCTGCGCAAGGCGTTTCGCAAGGCAATGCGCGACACGCACCCCGACACTGGCGGGGATCCCGGCCGATTCACCGCGGTGCAGGTGGCCTGGGAGCGCGTCGGCGACCCGGCGGCTCGGGCCGCCTACGACGCGGGCCGGGCGAGCTCCGGCGAGCGCGAAACCTTCGCCGCCCAGCCCGCGCGTCCGCGCAAAGATTCACGGCCGAAGTCGCGCAGCTACGGGCATCCGGGCGGCTGGCGGCGCGAGAAGTTCCTCGGCCAGATGCGCGAGTGGGTGGGTCGCGGTGTCGCCCTCGATGACCCGTACGACCCCGCGCTGGTGCGCTCGGCGCCGGTCGAGATTCGGCACACGCTCGCGGATGCCCTCGCCGAGGAGTCCACGGCAGGCACCCTCGCGATGCTCGGCATCGGCTTCACCGTCTGGCACGACGTCTCGACCGGTGACCCCGATCAGAAGCTCGATCACATCCTGCTGGGGCCGACGGGTCTCGTCGCCATGATCTCGGAAGACTTCGGGGGACCGGTGCGGGTTCGTCGCGGCGACCTCATCGGCGACGCGGTCGCCGGCCAACGGCCCATGCACGACCTCGCGGCGCGGGCAAAGATCGTCGCCCGTCAGTTGCGCGTCAAGTTTTCCGGGCTGGTCATTGTGCTGCCCGATGACGCCCTCGACGACGCGGTTGTTCCGCTCGGTTCGATTCGCGGCGCGACGGCCGTGGCGGTGCGCCAATCGGCGCTGGCGACGCTGATGCGTGGCGGCCTACCCGGCTCGAGTCCGATCGGCGGCAATGAGCTGTTCGACGTGCGTACTCGCCTTCTGGCCGGCGTGCGCTTCGTCTGATGCGTCGCGGGGCGAGTTAGCCGGCCTCCGAGGTGTCTGGGTCGTTTCCGAAGCCCTTGAGCGCGGGTTCAGCGTCAACGGGCACGCCCTCGAGGCGATGCTTCGGGTGGTGCGGCTGGGTCTCGTCATCGATGACGTTGTCCGACTCCGGGTACTGCGTTGTATCGCTCACTCTGACCTCCCCTGTCGGTGTTTTGCTCAGTTTATGCCTCCCCGAGCGTTACTCGCCATTCACCCGGCGTTCACCGCCACGACGGCCACCCACCGCCCCGAACGGTAGGGTGCCACTGTGTCCACCGGTCCAGCCCTCGTGCGTCGCCTGGGGGTCACGGATGCCACGCTGATCGGGCTCGGTTCGATGATCGGTGCCGGGGTGTTTGCCGCCTTCACCCCCGCCGCTCAGGCCGCCGGATCCGGGCTGCTCGTCGGCCTCGTGGTGGCGGCCCTCGTCGCCTTCGCGAACGCGACCTCGTCGGCGCAGCTCGCCGCGGTGTACCCGTCGTCTGGTGGAACCTACGTCTACGGCCGAGAACGGCTGGGACCCTGGTGGGGATTCCTCGCCGGCTGGAGTTTTGTCGTCGGCAAGACGGCATCGTGCGCCGCGATGGCGCTCACGTTCGCCGCCTACGCCGCTCCGGCGGGGTGGGAGCGCCCCGTCGCGATCGCCGCGGTTGTCGCTTTGGCCGGCGTGAATCTGCTCGGCATCACCCGTACCGCGCTGCTCACCCGCGTGATTGTCGTCGTGGTGCTCCTCGCCCTCGCCGTCGTCGTGGCGGGCGGAGCGTCCACCGGGCTGCCCGACCTGTTCACGGGTAGCGACGGCCTGTCGGCTGGGCTTGTGGCGTCCGGCTGGTACGGCATCCTGCAGTCGGCCGGCCTGCTGTTCTTCGCCTTCGCCGGCTACGCCCGAATCGCGACAATGGGGGAGGAGGTGCGCGATCCGGCCCACACGATCCCCATCGCCATCCCGCTCGCGCTCGGCATCGCGGTGCTGGTGTACGCGGCCGTCGCGGTCACCGTGCTGGGGGTTCTCGGAGCCGACGGGGTTGCCGGTGCTCCGGCGCCGCTGTTCGCGACCGTTGAGGCGGTTGGCTGGGGGTGGGCCGGGCCGATCGTTCGGGTGGGGGCTGCCGCGGCATCCCTGGGTGCGTTGCTCGCCCTGATCGCGGGGGTCGGCCGCACCACCCTGGCGATGGCGCGCGAAAGCGACCTGCCGCGCTGGCTCTCCGCGGTCGGCCCGAGATTCTCGGTACCGCACCGCGCGGAAATCGTTCTGGCCGTCATCGTCTGCGTGCTCGTCGCCACCGTCGATCTGCGCGGCGCCATCGGATTCTCCTCATTCGGTGTGCTGCTCTACTACGTCGTCGCGAACGCAGCTGCGATCACTCAGCCCGTGCGGCAGCGCCGCTACCCGAGAGCCCTTCAAATTTTTGGAATTGTCGGATGCATCACCCTCGTCGCCACCCTGCCGCCCCGCTCGATCGTGGTCGGTGTGGCCGTACTCGTTGTCGGAGTCGCCTACCGACTCCTGTCGCGGCGTGCGCTCGCTCCGAACCAGCGGCAGTAGGCTTAACACTTCGTTGATTGAAGGAACGCGAGCCCAGTGATTCGAGTAATTAGCTACAACCTGCGCAAGCACCGCGCGGTGGGGGAACTCGCCGAACTCGCCACGACACCAGACCTAGACGCTCTCTGCCTGCAAGAAGTGTTTGCCGCCGAGCTGCCAGACGAGATCGGCGATCTTCACCTCGCGGATGCCACCAAGAGCAACCGCCTCGGACTGGCCGTGTACTACCGCAAAGACCGTTACGAGCAGATCGCGAGCCAGTCATTTGAGCTCAAGAAGTCGCTGCACGACCTCATCTTCACGCCGACCCCGGAACGCCTCGTTGGCTCGCGTCTGGTGGATCGGGAGAGCGGCCACGAACTCGTGTTGGCCTCCTTCCACGCCGCCCCGCTGACCGCACTCAACTCGTTGCGGCGCACCCAGATCAAGGCCGCGCACGAACTGTTGCGCGAGCTCGGTGAGGGCGCGCCGATCATCATGGTCGGCGACTACAACTACCCGCTGTTCAAAGACAACCTGACCTCACGGGTCAAGAAGACCGGATACGACCTCTCGCTGAGCGATCGTCGCACCTACACGGCGTACAAGTTCTTCCGCGGACACTTCGACTTCGTGACCTCGCAGGGCTTCACGATCGAGGGCGTCGAAACGCTCGCGCGCGGGGCATCCGATCACATTCCGATTCTCGTGACCGCGTCGTACGGCGAGCCGGCCTACAAGCGCGCGGGCGCCTAGGCGACGCTGTGGAGACGACGTCGCTGACGAAGCTGGCAGCGGCCGAGTTGGATGCCGCCCGCGCCGCCTCGAGCGGCCGAAGCGCCAAGACCGTGTACGGCGGCCGCGAGCACCTTCTGCGCCAGACGCTGATCGCGCTCAAGGCCGGCGAGATGCTCGCTGAGCACTCGAACCCCGGCGAGGCCACGTGTGCAGCGTGTCGTGCTCGCGCGGCGAGTCATGGTCGGTGACCGGTGACCTTCTCGCGTCGGCGCGCATCACACTCGTGCGTCGAAGATCGGCCGTTGCTCGGGTCAAGCACCCGTATCGCGCAGCGTCCCCAGAGCGCGCCACACTCGTTGTGCGCGCAGTCGACTGACTCCCCAGCGGCACGGCCGTCACGCTGCTCGACGCGCCGGAATCGGCGCGGGCCCACGAAGAGTTCGCGCGGCACCTCCCGACAAACGAAAGAGCGCCACCCAAAGGTGACGCTTCTTCTTCGTTGTGCGCGAAGGGGGACTTGAACCCCCACGCCCTTTCGGGCACTAGCACCTCAAGCTAGCGCGTCTGCCATTTCCGCCATCCGCGCGCAGTGGCAGTCCTTTGCAGAACCACCGACGTACGAGAATAGCATGACGGCGACACCCCGATTGCGCGCACCCGAGCGGGTACGGTGGTCACTGTGACCGAGCCTCTCGAGGAAACAGCCCGCATTGCGCAGGAGCTGATCCGCTTCGATACCACCAACTTCGGCGAAGGTCGATCCAACGGCGAGACCGATGCCGCCGAGTACTTGGGCGCACTGCTCGAAGACCTCGGGCTGACCACCGAATACGTGGATGCCGCGACCGGTCGCACGAGCGTCATCGCCCGAGTCGAGGGGCTCGACCGCACCAAGCCGGCGCTCGTCGTGCACGGCCACACCGATGTCGTTCCCGCCGATCCCGCCAACTGGACTGTCGATCCGTTCGGCGGCATCATTCGCGACGGAATGCTGTGGGGGCGCGGCGCGGTCGACATGAAGAACATGGACGCCATGATCATCACGGCGCTGCAAGACATCCTTGGCGCCGACAAGCGCCCCCAGCGCGACCTGATCATCGCCTTCTTCTCGGACGAGGAGAACGGGGGAGACTTCGGCTCCGGCTACATCGTCAACAACCGTCCCGAGTTGTTCGCCGGCGCGACGGAAGCCATCAGCGAGGTCGGCGGGTACTCCGTGCACCTGGCGGGTCAGCGCGTCGTACCTGTTGCAGACGGGCGAGAAGACCCTCGTCTGGATCAAGCTCGTGGCACGCGGGGTTGCGGCTCACGGCAGTCGCGTCATCCCGAACAACGCCGTCACCAAGCTCGCCGAGGCTGTCGCGATCCTGGGCCGACAGCAGTGGCCCGTGCATCTCACCGCGACGACCGAGTTGCTCGTCTCCGAACTCGCCCGGGTGATGGGCGTCGACCCGACGTCGGTCGGTCCGGAGGAGCTGGTCATCTCCACCGGCACCGCAGCGGGCTTCCTGCACGCATCGCTGCGCACGACGACCAATCCGACGCTGCTGAAGGCCGGCTACAAGCACAACGTGATTCCGGATGTCGCGGAGGCCCTCATCGACATCCGCACCCTGCCCGGCGAGGAAGACGCCGTTCTCGCCGAGGTGCGCTCCCTCATCGGTGACGACATCGAAATCGTCGTGATGCATCGCGACGTCGGCCTGGAGAACACGTTTGGCGGCCCGCTCGTCGAGGCAATGGTCGGCGCGCTGAACGCTCACGACCCCGGAGCACCCGTGTTGCCGTACCTGCTCTCGGGCGGAACCGACAACAAGGCGCTGTCGCGTCTGGGCATCGAGGGCTACGGTTTCGCGCCGCTCAAGCTCCCCGCCGACCTCGACTTTCCCGCGATGTTCCACGGGGTCGACGAACGCGTGCCGCTAGACGCATTAGTGTTTGGCAGGCGGGTGCTTGGCGACCTGCTGCTGAACTACTAAGAAGGGCATCACCGTGGGATTCATCGAGGCGATAATTCTCGGGCTCATTCAGGGTCTCACCGAGTTTCTGCCCGTCTCGTCGAGCGCGCACTTGCGCATCGCCGGAGAGTTCTTGCCCTCGGCGAGCGACCCCGGCGCCACGTTCACGGCAATCACCCAACTCGGTACCGAGCTCGCCGTCATCCTGTATTTTCGCAAAGACATCGTTCGCATCATCGGCCGCTGGTTCCGTCACTTCGGCGCGAGCAAGGGCGCGCACGCCGACTCGATTCCGAAGAACGACCCGGATGTGCGCCTCGGCTGGTTGATCATCATCGGCACGATCCCCATCGTGATCGTCGGGTACTTCGCCCAGGAGACCATCCGTTCGGTGTTCCGCGACCTGTGGCTCATCGCGACGGTTCTCATCGTCTTCGGCATCATCCTCGGTCTCGCCGACCTTCTCGCGAAGCGCACACGCGAACTTCCCGAGATGACCTACGGCCACGGCATCATCATCGGCCTCGCGCAAATGCTCGCCCTCATTCCCGGCGTGTCCCGTTCGGGGTCGACCATGACCGCGGGTCGTCTGCTCGGTTACACCCGCCCGGCCGCGGCACGGTTCGGGTTCTTGCTGGCGATTCCCGCCGTCTTCGGAAGCGGCCTGTACGAGCTCGTGCACAGCTTCGGCGAACCGGAGGGCGTCTACGGGTACCCGGAGACGGCGGTCGCCACGGTTGTCGCGTTCGCCGTCGGATACGCCGTCATCGCGTTTCTGATGCGCTACATCTCGAACCACTCGTTCTTGCCGTTCGTGATTTACCGCGTCCTGCTCGGCGCAACCGTGATGGTGCTGCTGTCGCTCGGAGTCATCCAGCCGCTGTAACCGGCCGGCGCCGTCGCGCGTACCGGCACGCTACGGGGCGGGTCGCCAGGGCTCGTCGCCCGCTGCGCCGCCATCGGGCTTGTCGCCGCCGCGCCGCAGGTACCGCTCGAACTCTTGCGCGATCGCCTCGCCGCTGGCCTCGGGGGAGTCGACGGTGTCGCGGGCCTGCTCGAGCTGCTCGATGTAGGAGGCCATGTCGTCGTCGTCTCCGGCGAGCGCGTCGATCCCCGTCTCCCAGGCCACCGCTTCGGTCTCGAGCTCGCCGCGCGGGATCTCGACGGAGATGATCTCCTCGAGTTTGGCGATTATCGCGAGCGTCGCCTTGGGTGACGGCGCATTGTGAACGTAGTGCGGCACGGATGCCCAGATCGACATCGTGCTGACCCCGACCTTCTCGGCGGCGTCTGCGAGCACGGACAGGATGCCCACCGGCCCCTCGTACCCGCTGCGTTCGATCTCGAGCTGGGCGCGCACCTCCGCGTTCTCGCTGCTCGTGAAGACGGAGATCGGTCGAGAGTGCGGAACGTCGGCGAGCATCGCGCCGAGAAAAACAATCGAGGTGATGTCGTTGGACTCGATCACATCGAGCACCTCACGGGTGAAGGTCTTCCACCCGCGCGACGGCTCGGTGCCAAGCATCAGGTAGACATTCGAGGATGCCCCGGATGCCGGCTGCGTCGGGCCGTAGACCGTGACGCTCGGCCACACGATCTGTCGCGCGCCATCCTCGTCGGCGGCTATCGACGGTCGGTTGAACTGGTAATCGAAGTAGTCCTCGGGGTCGACTTCGGCGATCGGATACACGTCGAGAACGTCTTTGAGCATGCGAACGGCGCCGCTGGCTGCTTCGCCCGCGTCGTTCCAGCCTTCGAAGGCGACGACAAGAAGTCGGCCGCTTGCGAACGAAGTGTCTGCCACGTATCTCCTCGGTATCGGGCTCTGCAGCTCGCGGAACCCTTCAGTCAAGGATAGAACTACGATTGTGCGTTGTGACCCACAGCCACCCCGCCGCAGTCCTTTGGGACATGGACGGCACCCTCGTCAACACCGAGCCCTACTGGATCTCGGCCGAAACCGACCTCATTCACGAGTACGGGGGCGACTGGTCCCACGACGAAGCCATGCAGCTCGTGGGTTCGGGGTTGTGGGCCTCCGCGCGGATCATTCAGGCCAAGGGAGTGACCCTCACCGAGGACGAGATCATCGATCGTCTCACCGATCGCGTGCTCGAACAGCTCGTCGAGTTCGGCATCCCGTGGCGCCCCGGAGCTCGGGAGCTGCTCACCGAACTGCGCGAGGCGGGCGTACCCACCGCCCTCGTGACCATGTCGATCAGCCGCATGGCGCACCACGTCGCCGACCGTCTCGGCTTCGTCGGTTTCGACGCGATCGTGTCCGGTGACGACGTGGTCAACAGCAAACCGCACCCCGAGCCCTACCTGCGGGGAGCAGAACTGCTGGGTGTCGCACCCGAGCAGTGCATCGCCATCGAAGACTCGACGCCGGGAATTGCTTCGGCCATGGCGGCCGGCACAGTCGTCGTTGGCGTGCCGTTCATCATCCCGATCGACGAGGGCAGCGCACACGTTCTCTGGGAGAGCCTCGAGGGACGCACTCTGGCCGATCTCTCGGCACTGCTCGCCGAATCGGTGACCTCATGACCCCCGTTCGCCGGCGACAAAGCGGCCCGTTCCTCGCGGGCGACCGCGTGCAGCTCACCGGCCCCAAGGGACGCCTCAACACCGTCACCCTCGAGGTCGGCGGTTCGTTCCACACTCACCGCGGAGTTCTCAGTCACGACCTCATCATCGGACAACCGGATGCCTCGGTGGTCGTGTCGAGCAACGGGATCGAGTACCTCGCCCTGCGTCCGCTGCTCACCGACTTCGTGATGTCGATGCCGCGAGGTGCCGCAATCATTTACCCGAAGGATGCCGCGCAGATTCTCGGCGCCGCCGACATCTTCCCCGGCGCCACCGTGGTCGAGGCCGGCGTCGGATCGGGCGCCCTCTCGCTGTGGCTGCTGCGCGCGATCGGGCCCGAGGGCACGCTGACCTCGTTCGAGCGCCGCGAGGAGTTCGCCGAGGTCGCGCGCGGCAACGTGGCCACGTTCCTCGGCGCGGAGCCCGAGAACTGGACCGTGCAGGTGGGCGACCTCCAGGAGCAGCTACCCGTCGTCACGGCGGCGGGCTCCGTCGATCGCATCGTGCTCGACATGCTCGCGCCGTGGGAGTGCCTCGACGAGTGCGCGACCGCGCTCACGCCCGGGGGAGTGCTGATCTGCTACATCGCGACCGTCACCCAGCTCTCGCGAGTGGCCGAAGCCATCCGCGACACCGGGGCCTTCACCGACCCCGAACCGAGCGAAACGCTCGTGCGCACCTGGCACGTCGAGGGTCTGGCCGTTCGACCCGACCACCGCATGATCGGTCACACCGGATTCCTGCTGGTCGCGCGCCGTCTCGCGCCGGGTACGGTACTGCCGGCGCTCAAGCGCCGCGCGTCGAAGTCAGACTTCAGTGACGAGGATGTCGAGGTCTGGACTCCGGGCGCCGTCGGCGAGCGCAGCACCAGCGCCAAGGCGCTTCGTCGACGCGGCCGCGAGGCACAGTCGGCCGCGCGCGCCGCGGCGCAGGGTGCGGCCACCGACGACGACTAGGCTATTTGCGGTACTCGCCCCACCACGTTCTGCCCCCGATGAAAAGAGTGTTTGTGCGCAAGATCCCGGCAATTCTCGCCACTGCGACCCTGCTGGTCTCGCTCTCCGCCTGCGCGGCGACGAGCGGACAGTTCTCCGACTGCACCCCCTCCGGTAACGCAGGTCTGGTCAGCGCATCCGGATCGACCGGTGGGGATCCCCAAGCAACGTTCCCGACACCCATCGTGGCCAAGTCGTTGGATGTCTCTGTGCTCTCCTCGGGCGACGGAGATCCGATTCTCGCGACCGACGTTGTCGAGTCGCTCACGACCATCTACGACGGCGACACGGGCGCCGTGTTGTCGACCCAGCAGGGCGACATCCTCGCTCTTGCCTTGCGCTCGAACGTGACCGGAAGCCTTCCGTTCACCGAAGCGTTCGAGTGCGCGACGGCGGGTTCGCGGGTCGTCGTTGCGGGCACGGCGGTTCAGATTCTGGGCGACTCGGCTACCGGCCTCGACCCGGCGACCACCCTCATCGTCGTCTCCGACATCACCAAGTCCTATCCGGCCCGGGCCACCGGCGTCGACCAGATCGTGTCCAACGACTTCCCCGGCGTAGTCATGTCGCCGATCGGCCAGCCCGGAATGACCTTTGGGAGCAAGCCGGCACCGACCGAGTTGACCATCGCCGTAGCCAAGCAGGGCGACGGCGCAACCGTCGCCGCTGGCGACAGTCTCGCCCTCAATCTCACCGGAATCGTGTGGGGCGCAAAGGTGACGTTCGCGTCCAGCTGGTCCAACGCGGCCCCGGTCTCGGTCGTGGCCTCGCCCCTCGACGCGTCGGGTCAGGGCGTGGTCGCCGGCCTCGCGACCGCCCTCGTCGGGCAACGCGTCGGCAGCCAGATCTTCGTGATCGTGCCGCCGAGTGTCGGTTATCCCGCCGGTTCGGAGCCCGCCGGCGTATCCGCTGGCGATACTCTGTTCTTCGTAGTCGACATTCTCGCCATCGACTAGCCACGCCTCGACACTGGCCGGGTGTCATCAAACATTAGGATTTCTCTCGTGCCGCCAGCCAGTTCCGCCCCCAAGATTCCCGTCGAGGAGAGGCTCTTCAGCCTCGTGCTCGCGCTTCTGGCGACGGACACCGGGCTCACCAAGAACGAGATACTGTCGACCGTTCAGGGCTATCGGCAGAAGTACACGCACTCGGGAGACAACGCCAACCTCGAGCGCCAGTTCGAGCGCGACAAAGACGACATTCGCGAGCTCGGCGTGCCACTGGAAACGATAGAAAGTCCCGGTCAGGCCGGTAATAATCAGAATCTGCGATATCTGATTCCCGCGCGGTGAGTACGACCTGCCCGCCGACATCACGTTCTCACCGGACGAGACCACGCTGCTCGGCCTTGCCGCCATGGTCTGGCGCGAGGGGTCGCTGAGCGGGGAGTCACGGCGCGCGATCCTCAAGCTGCGCTCGCTCGGCGTCTCGGCGACCGAGCCGGTTCTCGGTTACGCCCCACGGGTGCGGGTTCGGGATGCCGCGTTCGAGCCGCTGAGCGCCGCCCTCGAGAAGCACGCGATGGTGCGCTTCTCCTACCTCAAGCCGGGGGAGGGGGAGCCCCGCGTGCGCACCGTCGCCCCGCTCGCCCTCGTGCAGCACCAGGGCCGATGGCACCTGTACGCCGACGAGCCCGACTCCGGTGGCACCCGCACCTTCCTGCTTCGTCGAATCGTCAGCCCGGTCACGGTGACCGCCGAGACGTTCCCTGCGCCGTCCGCCGACCAGTCGGCGAAAGCTCTCGCCGAGCTCGACGAGGTCTGGCGCGATCACACCGCGATCGTCGAGGTGGAGCCGGGAACGGATGCCGCGACCCGGCTCGGTAAGCGGCGCGGCGCGGTGATCGCGCGCATCCGGCGTTCTCGAACTGCACTACAGCGACGCGAACATCTTCGCCGACGAGCTGGCCGGCTTCGGGCCCGAGGTGCTTGTGGTCTCGCCTGCCGAACTGCGCGATGCCGTGCGCTCGCGCCTCGAGGCAACGGCGGTGGACCATGGCTGAGCGCGCGCAACCCCAGAAGGCGCAGGACAAACTCGCCTTCCTCCTGTCCTCGGTGCCGTACCTAATGGATCACGACCGCGTGAGCGTCGCCGATGCCGCCGCGCACTTCGGAGTGCCGCAGGAGCAGATCCGCGAAGCCGTGCGCCTGATCAGCGTGTCGGGCATCCCGGGGGAGACCGCGTCGTACCAGCACGGCGACCTTTTCGACATCTCGTGGGACGACTTCGAACTCAACGACCAGATCGTTCTCACGAACCTGGTCGCGATCGACGACTCACCGCGGTTCTCGGCCCGCGAGGCTGCAGCGCTCATCGCCGGCCTTCAGTATCTTTCGTCGCTGCCCGAGCACGCCGATCGCGCCGCTATCGCATCCCTCATGTCCAAGCTGTCCCGCGGCGCGTCGGCGCAGCCGAGCCAGGTTGCGGTGGAGGAGGGGGAGACGGATGTCACTCTCGGCCTGATCCGAGACGCGGTCGGCAGCGGCGTGCAGGTGAAGTTCGACTATCTCAACTCGCGAGGCGAGCGCGAGAACCGCCACGTGGACCCGCTGCGGGTCGAGTCCGTCGACGCCGACTGGTATCTGCGCGGCTGGTGCCACTTGCGCAAGGCGGTACGAACCTTCCGCCTCGATCGCATCTCTAACGCGGTCATCACGACGGAGCCGATCGCGCACGGGGCTTCTGACGTCGCACTGCCCGACACACTGTTCGAGGGGTCGGAAAACGACCTCAACGTGACTCTCGATGTCGCGGCGGGCGCGGAGGCGTTGCTGGCCGACTACCTCACCGACGGCAGCGTTCCCACGCTGGTCGACGGACGGGTGCGGATGACGGTGCGCGTGTCGCACTACCACGGCCTCAAGCGTCTCATCGCGGGGATGCCGGGCGTGGCGACCGTCGTTGGCCCGCCCGACGCGAGGGCCGCGGTAGCGCAGTGGGCGGCCGCTGGCGCCGCGAGGTACCGATGACCTGGTGGTCGTGGATTCTCATCTGGGGTGGGCTCACGCTCGCCCTGATCGCGATGGTGGCGCTGATTGCCTGGTGGCTGTTTCGCAAGTTCATGACGCTTCTGGACGACCTTGGTGAGCTGGCAGACCGCAGTGCCGCGCTCGACCCCGCGGACGCCGAGCGCGCACCGCTGCCGATCGCGGTACTCGCCGAACCCCGCGACATCCAGGAGCGCGAAGCGAAGCGGAAGCATCACCGCACCGAGTCTCGACGAGCTCGTCACGCCGCGCGAATCGACCGCGCGAGAGCGATCACTCGTCTCGACCCCACCGCGAAGGCGGCTCTGGTGTCCGCAGCCCGCGAGCGATGGTCTGACCGGACCCCGAGGTAGCCGTGGGCACGATTGTCGCGATATGCATTGCGTTCCTGGCACTTCTCTGGGTTCTGTTTGCTCTACGGCGTCGCGCGCTGCGCACTTATCTGCTCGCGACGGGCATGGAAACTTCGGGGCGCGCCGAGCTCGTTCCCGCCCGTTTCGGGCGGGCCCCATCGATCGTGGTCACCTACACCGACAGCACCGGCAAGAAGCGCAGAGTGCGAAAACTCGTCGCGAGTGCCGGCGACGAGCAGCTGGTGAAAAAGAACGTGCGAGTCGTCTTTCACCCTGACCGAACCAGCCGCGACGAATACGTTCTCGTCGCGTTTGGTGACTCCCACCGATGGTTCAGAGTGGGTTTCACAAACGCGAACTAGGAATCACGGTTTCGATCGTTGGGTCGTGTAGCTATACTGGGCACAGATATTCACCACAACGAAGAGGACGTGACCCCCATGCTTGGTAACCTTCAGGGCTGGCATCTGATTGTCATCCTCGCTGTCGTTTTGCTCCTGTTCGGCGCACCCAAGCTGCCTGGCCTCGCCCGCAGCATCGGCCAGTCAATGCGCATCTTCCGCTCGGAAGTTAAGACGATGAAAGACGAGAACGGCAACGTCGTCGTAGTCGAAGACGAGGCCGACGACGAAGCACCGGCCGCGAAGACCAGCACGACCAAAGCAGCACCCAAGAGCAGCACCTCGAAGCCGAAGTCCTAGAAGCCGTGGCCGTCCGCACCGGACGGTGGCGCACCAAGGCCGATGAGCGGATGTCGCTCGGTGACCACCTGCGGGAACTCCGCAAGCGACTAGTCATCTCGGCCGCCGCGATCCTCGTCGCCGCCATCGTCGGATTCATCTTCGCTCCCTTCGTGATCGACGCCCTGCGCGTGCCGATCAACCAGATCGCGGAGAATCGCAACGCGCAGATTATCTACACGACGGTGACTGGCGCTTTCGATCTGCGAATCGCCATCGCGATAACAATCGCCATCGTCATCGCCAGCCCGATCTGGCTCTACCAAATCTTCGCGTTCCTGGTGCCGGGCCTCACCGGCAAGGAGAAGAAGTACACGTTCGGTTTCTTCTTCTCGGCGGTGCCGCTCTTCTTTGCTGGTGCGGCTGCCGGCTGGTACCTCTTTCCGCACATGGTCGAGTTGCTGACATCCTTCTCGTCGAACGAAGAGGCCACCTATCTCGACGCGAAGGTCTACTACGACTTCGTCATCAAGCTCGTGCTGGCCATCGGTATCGGCTTCGTTCTGCCGGTGTTCCTCGTTCTGCTCAACTTCGTCGGGGTTCTCTCGGCGCAGACGATCCTCAAGGGGTGGCGCGTCGCCATCCTCGCGATCTGCATCTTCACCGCGATCGCGACGCCTGCCGCCGACGTTATTTCGATGTTCCTGCTGGCGATACCGATGGTGGTTCTCTACTTTGCCGCGGCGCTGATCGCATGGATTCATGACCGACGCGCCGCACGCAAGGCGGCCGCGCTTGAGGCGACCCTCGCCTGAGCCTCGCCTAGGCTGGGGTCAATGAGCGATCCGTCTCCGGCCGAACGTTACGCCACCGCCAAGATGCGTCGGGGATTGCCGATGCTGGAAGCGTTCAGAGCGCAGCAACGCTTCGATCTTGATGAGTTTCAGCTCGCCGCGTGCGCCTTTGTCGAAGACGGCAAGAGCGTTCTCGTGGCCGCACCCACCGGAGCGGGCAAGACGATAATCGCCGAGTTCGCGATCTACCGCGCGATGCAGACATCCGAAGACAAGGTCTTCTACACGGCCCCGATGAAGGCGCTCAGTAACCAGAAGTTCCAGGAACTGGTCGCCGAATACGGCGCGGACAACGTCGGGCTGCTCACGGGCGACACGAACATCAACTCGCACGCCCGCATCGTCGTCATGACGACCGAGGTGCTGCGCAACATGCTCTACGCCGACTCAGACCTGCTCAAGAATCTGGCCTGCGTCGTGATGGACGAGGTGCACTTTCTGGCCGACCGGTTCCGCGGCGCCGTGTGGGAGGAAGTGATCATCCACCTGCCCGCAGCCGGTGCGTATGGTCTCGCTGAGCGCCACGGTGTCTAACGCCGAGGAGTTCGGCGACTGGTTGCAGGCGGTGCGCGGCGATACCGAGGTGATCGTGTCGGAGGAGCGACCGGTACCCCTCGACCAACACATTCTCATGCGCTCCAAGCTCATCGACCTGTTCGATTCGTCCGGGTCTGGCCGGAACCCACCGAGTGAACCCCGAGCTGGTGCAGATGGCCCGCTACGGCGGTCGCACACTCAGCGCCCGCCAGATGAAGGATGTCGGCCGATACCACTCGCGCGGCGGTCGTCCCGAGAATCAGCGGATGGATCGCCCCGATGTCGTGAAGCTTCTGGACAGCAAGAACCTGCTGCCCGCCATCTTCTTCGTCTTCAGCCGGGTCGGATGCGATCAGGCCGTCGCCAAAGTGCTGCGAGCCGGCATCCGGCTCACGACCGTGCAGGAACGCGACGAGATCCGTTCCATCGTGGAGGAACGCTGTCGCACCCTCCTCGACGAGGACCTCGCGGTTCTCGGCTACTGGGACTGGCTCTCGGGCCTGGAGCGCGGTGTCGCCGCGCACCATGCCGGTCTGCTTCCCGCATTCAAAGAGGTGGTCGAGGAGCTCTTCCAGAAGAAGCTCGTCAAGGCGGTTTTTGCGACCGAGACCCTCGCTCTCGGCATCAACATGCCGGCGCGCACCGTCGTGCTCGAGAAGCTCGAGAAGTTCAACGGCGAGGCTCGCGTGCCGATCACGCCGGGGGAGTACACCCAGCTGACCGGCCGGGCAGGGCGCCGGGGGATCGACGTCGAAGGCCACTCCGTCATCCAGTGGGTCGACGGTCTCGACCCCCAGGCGGTCGCCTCACTCGCCAGTCGTCGCACCTATCCGCTCAACTCGAGCTTCAAACCGACCTACAACATGGCGGTCAACCTCATCGAGCAGTTCGGGCGAGCCCGAACTCGCGAGATTCTGGAATCCAGTTTCGCGCAGTTCCAGGCCGACCGCGCCGTAGTCGACCTCGCCAGAAAGGTTCGCTCGCAGGAGCAGTCTCTCGAGGGCTACGCGAACTCGATGGCCTGCCATCTCGGCGACTTCCGCGAGTATTCGGGGATCCGACGCGAACTGACCGACCTCGAACGCAAGGGCATCTCGAACACGGCGAGTCGCGCCGAACGCGACAAGCGTCAGCGCCAACTCACCGATCTGCGACGACGGATGAAGCAGCACGCCTGTCACGCCTGTCCGGAACGCGAGTCGCACGCCCGGTGGGCCGAGCGCTGGTTCAAGCTCAAGCGCGAAACCGACCAGATCTCCGTTCAAATCCGCAGCCGGACCGGGGCCGTCGCGAAGATATTCGACCGCGTCACCGACATATTGGTCTCCCTCGACTACCTGATCGCCGGCGAGAATGGCGAGCTCACACTGAGCCCACAGGGGCGGATGCTGCGCCGCATCTACGGCGAACGCGACCTTCTGGTTGCCGAGTCGCTGCGCCGAGGTCTTTGGCGAGAGCTAGATCCGGCATCCCTCGCCGCGATGGCCACAACGCTGGTGTACGAGGCGCGGCGCGAGGAAAACTATCCGGGAGATCGCCACCTGCCGCGCGGGGCGTTCCGGGAGGCGTTCGACCGCACCGGCGACCTCTGGAGCGTTCTGGATGACGTCGAACGAGCCAACAAGCTCCCCGGCAGTCAGCCGTTGTCGACCGGTCTCGCTCTCGCGATGTACCGCTGGGCGAACGGTACCGGGCTCGACGCCGTGCTGCGCGACGCCGACATGGCCGCGGGCGACTTCGTGCGCTGGACCAAGCAGACCATCGACCTGCTCGATCAGCTTTCCGTCGTCGCCGACGGTGATGTCGGTCGGGCGGCGCGCAAGGCTCTCGACGCGATCCGCCGAGGGATCGTGGCGTACAGCAGCGTCGCCTAAAGCTTGTCACGACGGTTATCGAGCGTGTCGAGATATTCGTCGCTTAGGCTCTGAACTTGTGATTGCCGTACCCGACAGCGCCCGGCCGGTGCTGCCCCTGTGGGCGGCGCTCGTTGTCGCCGCGGCATCCGGGCCCGTGCTCGACGCCGGGTTCCCCGACAAGGGATTCTGGCCGCTGACCTTCATCGGTATCGGGTTGGTTCTGACGACGCTGATCGGGCGGCGAGTCGGCTCGTCGATACTCGTCGGTTTCGTCGCCGGGGCAGCGTTCTACTTCACGCACATCGCGTGGGCGTCCCTGTTTCTGGGGCCGCTCCCGATGTCGGCCCTGTCGGTGCTCGAGTCACTGTTCTTCGCCGCGGGCGCGGTCGCGATATCCCTTGCCTATCGGTGGCTGCCCCGAGTCTTTCCGACGCCGTTAGGGCGGCTCGGGCTGCTCCCGGTGGTGATTGCCGGGCTCTGGACCGCGCGCGAGGCCTGGGCCTCCGTGTGGCCGTACGGGGGCTTTGCGTGGGGGAGGGTCGGGCTCTCGCAGTCCGACAGCCCCTTCTCGCCGCTGTTTGCGTGGCTGGGCGTCTCGGGCGTCAGTTTCGTCATCGTTCTCGTGGTTGCCGCGTCGGTCGAGGCGATTCGTGCGGTCGGGGTGGACCGGCTCGTTCGGGTGACCGTTCCGGTCGCGCTGACGGCTGCCCTGCTCGCGATCCCCGCGTGGCAGGCATCCAGCGCCGGAACCCTGCGCGTCGCCGCCGTTCAGGGCAACGGCAAAGCAGGCTACTTCGATCAGCGCGAGCGCGGTGACCTGCTCAAGGCCCAACTGGATGCCACGGCCCCCCTCTACGGCACCGACGTCGATCTCGTCGTCTGGCCGGAGGGCTCCAGTGAGGCAAGCCCGCAGGACGACGCCTACACCGCGGCGGCATTCGACTACGTATCAGAACAGCTGAGCGCGCCTCTGGTCACCTGGGCCGTGACCGAACGTGAGGGCAAGACGTACAACACGTCGATTCTGTGGGATGCCGGCAAGGGAATGCTGGACTACTACGACAAGCGGCATCCTGTACCGTTCGGCGAGTACATCCCCGACCGCGCGTTCTGGCGCCCGTTCGCTCCCGACCTGATCGACCTCGTCGGGCGCGAGTACACCCCGGGGACGACCGACATGGTGTTTGACGTCAACGGCACGATCGTCGGCATCAACATCTGTTTCGACATCGTCGACGATCAGGTTCTCACCGAGTCGGTGGAGCAGGGCGCGCAGCTGATCGTCGCGTCATCCAACAACGCCGACTTTGGCCGCACCGACGAGAGCGCCCAGCAGCTGGCGACGGCACGGATCCGGGCAATCGAACTGGGTCGCAGCGTCATTAACATCTCGACGGTCGGGCTCAGCGCCGTCATCGCGCCCGACGGCACGATCGTCGCGCAGTTGCCCTGGTACACGGCGGCGTCGATGGTCGAAGACATCGAACTGTCTGACACCATCACGCCCGCGGTGTTTGCGGGCCGCCAGCTGGAGTGGCTCGTCTCCGGGTTCGCCCTCGGCGCACTCGTCATCGCCGGGCTCGTCGGGCGGAGGCGCCGTGGCTGAGGCCCGCACCCACACCGGTCGAAACACGCTCGTGGTGGTGCCGACCTACAACGAGATCGGCAACCTCGAGTCGATCGTCTCGCGTCTGCGCGCGGCGGTTCCCGACGCCGACCTCCTGATCGTCGATGACGGCAGCCCGGATGGCACCGGCCACCTTGCCGACCGCCTCTCCAGCGCCGACACTCGGGTGCGCGTACTGCATCGCACCCAGAAGGACGGCCTCGGCAAGGCGTACCTCGCGGGCTTCGCCGTCGCTCTCGACGGCGACTACCGCTACGTGGTCGAGATCGACGCCGACGGGTCGCACGACCCGGCGAGCCTTCCCGCGATGCTGAGCCTCGCGGAGTCGGGCAACGATCTCGTCATCGGGTCTCGGTGGGTGGCCGGCGGAGCCGTACGCAACTGGCCGCGGCATCGCCGTGCCATCTCGCGCGCGGGAAACTGGTACGCCCGCCGCGTCTTGCGCTCGGGCATCCGTGACATCACTGCCGGTTTTCGCGTGTACCGGATCGAAGCGCTACGCGACCTCGATCTCACGAGCGTGTCGTCGCAGGGGTACTGCTTCCAGGTGGAACTCGCGTGGCAGGTGGAGCGCAGCGGTCACCGGATAGCAGAACACCCCATCACCTTCGTGGAGAGGGTGACGGGGCGTTCCAAGATGCATGCGGGGATCGTTATCGAAGCCCTGATGCGGGTCACCCTGTGGGGGATGACTGCCGCGGTGAAGCCTAAGCGCCGATCTTCTCTTGGCCTCGGCGAGCCCTAAGGAAGTCGAGGCGCTCCTGAAGCAGTTCCTCGAGTTCGGCACGCGTGCGGCGTTCGAGCAGCATGTCCCAGTGGCTGCGGGGGATCTTGACGTCAGCGGCGTCCAGTTCGACGAGCTCTCCGTTGTCGCCAACGAGAACACCCTCCTGGCCGGCCTTGGCGGACTCCCACTGCTGTGGGATCTCGGCGTCGGCGGAGAACATCACTTCGAACTCGGTGCCGTCGGCGGCACGGTAGACACTCTTCTTTCGCGGGGAGAACTCCACGCCCACTTCGCTCTGTAAGCTCTGTGTGCCCAGTCTCATCCCGCGCAAACTACGGTCTGCCATTGTGTGGCCTCCTTTTTACTTGCCTTGGGGTCGACATCAAGTTATAGACCCCCAAGCTGGGCAAACGCTTTCAGCCGCGCGACGTTCCCAGCCGGTTCACAGACTATTGACGACCTGAAGCGCGAGATCCGCGCGGTCCGTGACGATTCCGTCGACGCCCAAATCCAGCAACTGTCGCATGCGCAGGGGATCGTTGACGGTCCAGACGTGAACCTCGACGCCGGCGTCGTGCAGGCGGGCGAGCATCCGGTCGGTCGTCACGCGTAGGCCAAGGGCGCGCTCCGGTACCTGCACCGCCACGAGCCCGCGCAGTGCCGCCTGCACGATGGGGGAGACCCCGACCTTGCCCGCCAGCAACGCGATCGCGAATCGGCGAGCGGATGCCGAACTCACTACCCCGGGCAGCCCACGAATCGCCGCGGCGCGCCTGCCCTCGTCGAAGGACGACACCAGCACCCGGTCGGTCGCGCGCAGGTCCAGAATCGCCCGAACTGTCGGCGCAACCGCGGACTTCGACTTGATGTCGATGTTGAATCGGGTCTCCGGAAAGGCATCGAGGGCCTCCGCGAGCGAGCTGAACCCCTGATCGTGCCCGAGGGTCGACTCGGCGCAGCTCCGGCATCGTCAGTTGATCGACACGCACGTTGCGCCCGGCCACCCTGGTGAGGTCGGGGTCGTGGGCGATGACGCTCACCCCGTCGTGGCTGGCGTGCACATCGGTCTCGATGTACTGCGCACCGGCCGCGACGGCGTGAGCGAAAGCGAGCAGAGTGTTCTCCGGGGCCTCAAGTGCCAGCCCGCGATGGGCGAACACTCGGGGCGGTGCGGGGGAGAGGTAGCCGCTCTGCGCCGGCCGACTACTTGCCTGTTGGCGGCTTGCCACCGAAGAAGCCCTCGCTGATGCCCTTGAGTGCCTCGGTGAGCTCGGACGGGATGATCCACATCTTGTTGGAGTCGCCCTCGGCGAGCTTGGGAAGCGTCTGCAGGTACTGGTATGCCAGCAGCTTGGCGTCGGGGTTACCCGCGTGGATCGCGCCGAACACCGTCTTGATGGCCTCGGCCTCACCCTCGGCGCGCAGCACCTGTGCCTTCGCGTCACCCTCGGCGGAAAGGATGGCCGCCTGTCGGGCGCCCTCGGCGGTGAGGATCGCGGACTGCTTGGTTCCCTCGGCCGTCAGGATCAGCGCGCGACGATCGCGCTCGGCGCGCATCTGCTTCTCCATCGAGTCCTGGATCGAGAGGGGCGGGTCGATCGCCTTGAGCTCGACGCGTCCGACGCGGATGCCCCACTTGCCGGTCGCCTCGTCGAGCACGACGCGCAGCTGGCCGTTGATGTTGTCGCGGCTGGTGAGCGCCTCTTCGAGGTTGAGTCCACCGACGACGTTTCGCAGCGTGGTCGTGGTCAACTGCTCGACGGCGCCGAGGTAGTTGGCGATCTCGTAGGTCGCGGCGCGCGCATCCGTCACCTGGAAGTAGACGACCGTGTCGATCGAGACGACGAGGTTGTCTTCGGTGATCACCGGCTGCGGCGGGAACGAGACGACCTGCTCGCGCATGTCGATGAGCGGGCGCACCCGGTCGATGAACGGCACGAGGATGTTCAGTCCCGGCAACAGGGTCTTGTGGTACTTGCCCAACCGCTCGACGACGCCAGCGTTGGCCTGCGGAATGATGCGAATCGAGCGGAACAGCACGACGATCACGAAGATCGCGAGAATCGCGAGCAGAATGACCACGAAAATCTGCCCGATGAGCTCTCCTGCACTAGTCATCTGTGGTTCCTTCCTCGGGCGTAGCGCCCTGTGTTGTGCCGGTAAGCGGCGCGACGTAGGCGATCGCGCCGTCGATCTTGGTGACGCTCGCGCGGTCGCCCTCCACGAGAATCGCGGATGCCGCGTCGGGGGCGAGGCGCGCCGTCCACGTTTCGCCGTTGTCGAGCTTGACGATTCCGGAGCCCTCGTCGAAGTCCTTCATGACTCGAGCGCCCTGACCGTAGAGGGCCGCCACGTTGCTCGGGGTCGTGTCTGCACCCTTGTGCAGCGTCATGAGCAAAAGCGGCCTGATGGTGAAGATGAGCAACGCCGAGAGAATCGCCGCGAGGCCGATCTGCACCCACCACGGCCAGCCGAGTAGGTTCGCGCCGAGCCCGCCGATCAGTGTTCCCGCAGCGATCATCAGGAAAGTGAACTCGAGCGTAAGCAGCTCGATCACGACAAATAGTACGACGAGCGCGAGCCACAGAATCCACAGATACTGCGTCAGATCCACTACCATCGTGCGGGTCCCCTCACTGGTCGTTCGGGCATCCGTGCCCTCAGCTCTGACGCTATCATCCTGCCCACACCGCGCACAGAGACTTGACGCTACAGTCGTAGCGTGACTAGCTCAGACAGCCCCAACCCCCTCGCCCCGCACTCGCTCGACGGCAAGCGCATTCTCGTTACCGGTTCCTCGCGGGGTATCGGTGCTGACACCGCTGCGTACTTCGCGGCGGCCGGTGCCCGCGTCGCCATCAACTACCGCAACAAGGAGGCGCGCGCGCTCAAGCTCGTCGCCGCGCTTGAAGCGGCGGGTGGTAGCGCCATCGCGATCGGTGCCGACCTCACCGACCCGCGCAGTCCGTTGCCGGCCTTGTGGAGCGCGTCAAGCAGGAGTTCGGTGGGCTCGACATCCTCGTGCTCAACGCCTCGGGTGGCATGGAGAGCGGCATGGCCGAGGACTACGCCATGAAGCTCAACCGGGACGCTCAGGTCGATTTCCTCACGGCGATTCGTCCGCTGCTGGGGGAGGGGTCGCGCGTCGTGTTCGTCACGAGCCACCAGGCGCACTTCATCAAGACCGTCGCCACAATGCCGGAGTACCTGCCGGTCGCGCTGAGCAAGCGCGCGGGGGAGGACGCATTGCGCGCACTCATTCCCGAGTTGAAGGATGCCGGCATCGGTTTCGTCGTCGTCTCCGGCGACATGATCGAGGGCACCATCACTGCGACTCTGCTGCAGCGCGCCAACCCGGGTGCCATCGAGGCTCGCAAGGAGGCCGCGGGTCGCCTGTACAACGTGGGGGAGTTCGCGGCCGAGGTCGCTCTCGCCGCCGTCAAACCGGTTCCTGACAACCACACTCACTACGTCGGCGACGTCACCGACTTTCTTTCTGCGTAGCCCGCGTCGATGACGAGGGGCGTGCACCGGCTCACGAGCCGGGTGCTGCTGTTCGATCGCGACGGACGAATCCTGTTGTTCTTGACAAAGGCGCCGGACACGAGCGGCAGTCGCACGCTGGATCACTCCGGGCGGGGGCGTCGACCCGGGGGAGTCGCACCTGCAGGCAGCTCTGCGAGAGCTGCACGAAGAGACCGGACTCGTGCTCGATGCTCTGGGGGAGCCGGTCTGGGCGCACGACTTTGATGTGCGATGGGATGCCGCTGATCACGACACGGGCCACGCCGAGTTCTACCGAGCGGAGGTCGACGCCTTCGAACCCTCCGACCTCCTGTGGACCGACGACGAGCGCGTCGACGTGCTCGCGCACCGCTGGTGGACTCGCGACGAACTCGCGGCGACCAGCGAGCCCTACGAACCCGCGGAGCTCGTCGAGCTCGCGTTTCCGACCCGAGAAGAGGAAGCCCCATGAGCCACGTCGAACCCGAGTACACGATTGCCGATGTCGAGCCATTGAATAATGTTCAGTTTCCCCGGCTGACCAACGATGACGCGGTGGCGCTCGGGCTCAAGGCTGTCGAGGTCATCCGCGAGTGGCAGCTCAACCTCGCCGTCGATGTCGTGCTGGGAACAGATCTGGTGTTTCGCGCGAAGCTCGGATCGTCGGGTCCCGACAACGACCCGTGGCTCGCAGGAAAGGCCGCAGCAGCGCGCTACTTCGGTGAGCCGTCGCTGCTGGTGCGCTTGCGCCACGTAGCGGCCGGCACCGAGTTCACCGATCTCGATCTCGACCACGACCTGATGAAGGGTCACGGCGGCTCAATCCCGTTGCGCGTTAGCGGCGAGATCGTGGGAACCATCACGACGTCCGGCGAACCGGACGTCGTCGACCACCAGGTCGCGGCTGAGGCGATCTCCCGGTATCTAGGCGACCTGTAGGCGGATCGGGGCGGTTTCCGCCCGCTTTCGGGTCGTAGTCGACATCCGATAATCAGCATTATGTCAACAAGACGATATAGACCGAGCTACCCCAGCAGATGGCTCCCATTCCCCCGCAGGCTGAGCACTGCGTCGGCAAACGTCGGCGGCGCCCCTTGAGGCGCGCTGCCATTCGAGAGTTGGCGTGGTTGCTCGCCGCAGCATCTCATCAACAAAGAGCCAACCGACGTCACCCAAGACGGTCCCCCGTGGGCCGAACCCGATATACTCTCAGCTAAATCGGAGGTACTCCCCCCATGTCGTCGCTGCTCCCCGAAGACGCACCATCCGCCTCAGTAGACCTCGGGTCACCCTCGCCGAGAGGCTTCGAGGCGGCGAGCCCGGATGACACGGTGTCGCGACCTCGGGGAAAACTCATTGCGATCGTGCTCCTCGGCATTGCCCTGCTCGGCACCGCGGGCGCACTCGCCTTCTTCATGGTTCAGCTCAGCGACGCGAACACCCGCATCGAGCAGCAACAGAAAGAGCTCGACGAGCAACACGACCTCATCGACACACGCGAGACGTTCGGCGCCGCGATGGCCGGTCTGCTCACGTCGGTGAGCGAGCTCGACGGAGTGCTAACGGCATCCGTGGTGCCCTTCGACAGCTATCAAGCGCTCGCGAATCGCGCGTGGTCACAGCGGTGGTCGCTCACAGGTTTGGAGCGCGCGGTCGAGGGCGTCACGCAGGCTCAGGTTGATCTCAAAAATCTCGTGTCGGCGGCGCAGACCCAGGCAGCGACCAACGAGACCGGAAGCACCTATGAGGCCGTGATCGACCGGCTGGGCGGCGGCTATGTGACGAGCCTCATCGACGATGCCGACGGTCTGTGTGGCGCGGATGTGCTTGCGTGCGTCACGTCGGAAGATCCCCTCTTCGTGCACTTCGATGCAGCGGACAGCACCCTCCCCTATATGTCTGACTGGCTTCGGACCGGGCTCGCCTATCACGAGTTCGCCCACGTGCTCCAGATGACAAACCCGGAACCCACGGACACCGCCCTCGAGGCCTTCGGTGGTGACATGGAGTTCATGGCCGACTGCTTCGCGCTCACCTATCTAGACGGCTGGACCCTCGACCACCGTGTCTGGGTAAGCGACTTCGAGTATTGGGACGTGAGCATCGGCTACGGCGCGGCGTGCAACGCAACGCAGGCTCAGGCCGTGCGCGACTGGTACGCAGCGCTGGGCTTCCACAGCCAGCCGATCACCTAGCCTCCGAATCGCATCTGGCTAGCATGGGACTCAAACCCCAGCCGGGGACCGGAAGGAGCATCGATGAACGCCAAGCCTGAGAGCTTTTCCCCCGAGGAACGTGCCGCGATGAAGGCACGGGCCAAGGAACTGAAGGCCGCCGCCAGCAAAGAAGAGGCGGCAGCTGAGGTGCTGGCCAGCATCGCCAAACTCTCCGATGCCGATCGACCCCTGGCCGAGCGCCTTCACGAACTCATCACGGGCGCCGCGCCGACCCTCTCCCCCAAGACCTGGTACGGGATGCCCGCCTACGCTAACGACGAAGGCAAGGTCGTGTGCTTTTTTCAGGGCGCCGACAAATTCAAGACACGATATGCGACCCTCGGGTTCAGCGACGAAGCCCGGCTCGACGACGGTGATCTGTGGCCGAGCGCCTACGCGCTCAACGCGTTGACTCCGGCCGTCGAGAAACACATCATCGCCCTGGTGAAGCGGGCCGCCGGCTGACTCTCGCGCGCTACGGCACGATGTTGTGATTGTGGTGGAACAGGTTCTGAGGGTCGTACCTCTGTTTCACCGCTCGCAGCCGATCGCGTATTTCCGGCGGATAGATGGAGCCGACCACTGACTCGTTGGTGACACTCGCGAAGTTGCCGTAGACCCCAGACGCGAAAGGTGCCACCGGCGACCAGGCGTCATGCACAGCCTCCTGCTGCACGGCGGACGCATTCGGCGGCAGGAAGGCAGCGACCACGACGAACACCTCCGCTTGGCGGTGCGCCCAGGCCGTGGCATCCTTACCGACCCGGTTGTACGCCCCGCGGAGGTAGCGCACCATGAGCATCGATCCGGCCGCCCCCTCCATCGCCGACACGATCGCGTCGATCACCTCGTCACTGAAGTCATCCACGAACGCGTTGTTGCCGACGATCGTCGGGTACTCCCCCTCGAACGGCGGGGGTGGATCTTCGAGCGCGTCACAGTAGTCGTGCGCGCCCATGTCGTCGCGCACGAACCCCGGCAGCGCCCGCAGTGGCGCAATCAGTGGCTCGGCGTGCGCGACATCCCGGCCCGGATAGACCGAGATCAACTGGGTCATCGGTTCGGCCCCCGGCCCCATCGGCGGATGCGCAAGGAACGTAACATTGAGCTCCTCGGGCGCTTCACGCATGTGGTCGCGGTAGCCGCGAAGCACGCCACGGAGGTCGTCACGGGTGAACTCGAGGTGATCGACGACGACCCCGTCGAGAGGCTGGGCATCGAAGATGAAGGTCGTGACGATCCCGAAATTGCCGCCGCCGCCGCGGATCGCCCAGAACAGGTCGGGATGCTCGTCCGCCGACGCCGTGACGATCTCCCCCGAGGCGAGAACCACCTCTGCCCCGACAAGTGCGTCGATCGCTAGACCGCGATTGCGCACCATCCAGCCAATGCCGCCACTGAGGGTGAGCCCGCCAACGCCGACACTCTTGGTGTCACCGGACGAGAGCGCGAGCCCGTGGCGACCCAGCTCCGCCGCGACATCACCCCACAGCGCTCCCCCGCCGATGCTCACGCGCGTGCCATCGACGCTGATGTCGCGAATGCGTGACAGGTCGATGACGAGTCCGCCCGCGTTGGGGAACGTCGCAGCACCGTGACCGCCGCCGCGCACCGAAACGCTCAGCGCCTCCTCCGCCGCGACACCCACGGCAAAGGCAACTCGCCTCGCGTCTGTCGGACGCACTACGGCGACCGGCTCCCCCGCCATGGCGAACAGCGGGGCGACATCCGCCCAGCCGGGTCCGCCCGGCCAGAGCACTCCTTCGGCGCTCGAATCGGACAGCCGCTCGATCAGGTCGATATTGCTGTGCATCCCACTAGTTCTAGCGCCGAGCAGCGCGCGAGTCCAGAGCGGATCTAGCCTCGGGGAATGAGTTCGATTGGGGCGCGCCCGTACCCCGTGTCCATCTGGATCACGAGTTTGGGCCCGGCAACACACTCGTAGGGCGCCGAGTTGACCGGGCTCACCGCCAACATGTCGGCGAACAGATCGGTGCCATCCATCGTGGTTCCCGCAACGTCAACGGTCATGGTGACGGCCGTCGAGTCGTGGCTCGTCGTGATGGTTCCGCCGTCCACGACATAGTCCCCGCTGATCGTGCCGGCGATCGTGCCGCTGGCGGGCATGTCTGCAACGGTCATGGCGAGCGTGAAGTCGGGAAGGTAGGAGTAGTCGGACTCACGGAACGTCAGACCGGTATCGCCCTGGACTTCGAAGGTGATGCCATCGACCCCCGCAGAGACCGTGTCATAGAAGACCTGCATCTGTGCCTCGGTGATGGTCCAATCACCGATGAGGCAGGTGTTCGGGTCGAACTCCTCCGCGCCTGGTTCCGCGCCCCCGGACGCCTCGGTGACCGGAGCTGCGGTCTCCTCGGGCGTACCCGGCGAACATGCCGAAAGCAGCGAGACGGCCGTGAGGGCCGCGAGAACAATAAGGGTAGGGCGCTGGGGTGTGGTCATGATCCTCTTCCAAGTCGTCCATTGCAGCGTAGCGGGGACTGCGAGAATGGGCGCAATGTTTGAGCCAAACATCGACCCCGACACCCGGTGTCCGTGCCTGTCCGGATTGCCATACTCCGAGTGCTGCGGCCCCGCCCACTCCGGAACATCCCCCGCGGCCACGGCGGAACGGTTGATGCGATCACGCTTCAGCGCATTTGCGGTCGGCGACGTCGACTATCTGCTGGCCACGTGGCATCCGTCGACGCGCCCCGCCGAGTTGAGCCTCGATCCGACCCAGCGCTGGACTCGGCTCGACATTCTGGGGCGCACTCGAGGCGGGATGCTCGACACCGAGGGAACCGTGGAGTTTATTGCCCACTTCCGCTCGGAGAACGCACCGGGGTCGCAGCGCGAAAACAGCACGTTTCTGCGGGATTCCGGGCAGTGGCGGTATGTCTCCGGCGTGGTTGAGTAGGGTGCTGTGAGCACGCCGAGCAAAGGGGCCAACCAACGATGTCTGTAGCCGCCAAGTACGTTCTCGCGATCGATCAGGGCACGACCAGCACCCGCGCGATGATCTTCGATCACGGCGGAGCCGTCGTCTCCACCGGTCAACTCGAACACCAGCAGATCTTTCCCCAAGCCGGCTGGGTTGAGCACGACCCCATCGAAATCTGGGACAACACCCGCGAGGTGATCGGACAGGCGCTCAGCAAGGCGAATCTGACCAGACACGACATCGCCGCGGTCGGAATCACCAATCAACGGGAGACGACGGTGGTGTGGGACCGGGCCACGGGAAAGCCCGTCTACAACGCGATCGTCTGGCAAGACACCCGAACCCAGCCGATCGTCGACCGGATAGCCGCAGGCGACACCGATCGTTTCAAGAGTCGGGTGGGTCTGCCCCTGGCGACCTACTTCTCGGGTACGAAAATCGTCTGGATTCTCGAGAACGTCGACGGGGTGCGCGAACGCGCCGAGGCGGGCGAGCTCGCGTTCGGCACGACCGACAGCTGGCTGCTGTGGAACCTCACCGGCGGCGTCACCGGCGGCGTTCACGCGACCGATGTCACCAATGCGAGCCGCACCCTGTTCATGGATCTCGAGACCTGCCAGTGGAACTCGGAGATCATCGCCGAGTTCGGTGTGCCCGAGTCGATGTTGCCCGAGATTCGCAGCTCATCGGAGGCTTACGGCACCGTTGAACTGCAGAACCTCTTGCGTGAGGTGCCGGTCGCGGGAATCCTCGGCGATCAGCAGGCCGCCACCTTCGGCCAGGCGGCCTTCGCGAAGGGCGAGTCGAAGAACACGTACGGCACCGGCAACTTCCTCATCGTGAACACCGGGGAGGAAATCGTCCATTCCGCCAACGGCCTGCTGTCGACCGTGGCGTACAAGCTCGGAGAGGGCGCGACGCATTACGCCCTCGAGGGGTCGATCGCGGTCACCGGGTCACTCATTCAGTGGCTGCGCGACAATCTCGGCATCATCTCGAAGGCATCCGACGTGGAGGCGCTCGCCGCGAGCGTGCCCGACAACGGCGGGGTCTACTTTGTTCCCGCGTTCTCAGGGCTGTTCGCGCCGCACTGGCGACCGGATGCCCGGGGCGCCATCCTCGGATTGACGCGGTTTGCCACAAAAGCTCACATCGCCCGGGCCGCGCTCGAGTCGACAGCGTTTCAGACCAGCGAGGTCTTGGACGCGGTCAACGCCGACGCCGGAGTAGACATTGTCGAACTCAAGGTCGACGGTGGCATGGTCTCCAACGAGGCACTCATGCAGTTTCAGGCTGACATTCTCGGGGTTCCCGTCGTGCGGCCCGTGGTGCCGGAGACGACCGCGTTGGGTGCCGCCTACGCGGCGGGGCTTGCCGTCGGATTCTGGAAAGACACCGACGAACTGCGCGCCAACTGGCAAGAGGGCAAGCGGTGGGAGCCGACGATGGCCTCCGAGGAACGCGACCGCCTGCTGCGAAACTGGCGCAAAGCCATCACGAAGACCCTGGACTGGGTCGACGCTGACGTCGCCGGTTAGCGATTCGTCGCCGCGGCCCACTCCTCGAGCTTGGCCGCTGCCGCACCCGAGTCAACGACGGCGGCCGCACGTTCGAGCTGCTCCGCGAGTCGGCCCACGATCGGCTCCTGAAGCAAGTCAGGGTCGCGTGAGAGTTCAAACGCGACGAGTCCAGCCGCCGCATTGAGCAACACGACATCGCGCACCGGACCCGACTCCCCCGCGAGAACCGCGCGTGCGACCCCCGCGTTGTGGACCGCATCCGCTCCCAGTAGCGACTGGATGTCGGCACGCGCGATCCCCAGATCGGTCGGGTCGAGGTCGTGTTCTGTGACAAATCCTCGCGAAACCTCCCAGATGTGACTGTGACCCGTCGTCGTCAGCTTGTCGATCCCGTCGTCACCGCGGTACACCAGCGCTGTGGCCCCCCGGGTTTGGAATACGCCGACGACGAGCGGAACGCGCTCGAGGCTCGCGACACCCACGGCCGAGGCGTTTGGCCTGGCGGGATTGCAGAGTGGTCCGAGAATGTTGAACAGCGTCGGGATGCCCAGCTCCTTGCGAGTCGGACCCGCGTGCCGGAATCCCGGGTGAAAAAGTGCCGCGAAGGCAAAAGTGATGCCGGTCTCTGCCAGCACAGCGGCCGCCCGATCCGCCGAAATATCGAGATTGATCCCCAGTGCCGACAGCACATCGGAGGCGCCCGAAGCCGAACTCGCCCCGCGATTGCCGTGCTTGACCACGGGGACGCCGGCCGCCGCGGCAATGATCGACGCGACCGACGAGATGTTCAGTACAGCGCCGTACGGGTCTCCCCCGGTGCCCACGATGTCGAGCACATCGGGCGAAACGTCGAGCGGAAGCGCGTTGGCGAGCACGGCATCCCGGAATCCCACGATCTCGTCCACGGTCTCGCCCTTGGCGCGAAGTGCCACGAGCAGGCCCGCAAGTTGTGCGGATGTGGCCTCACCGCCCATCACGGAGCGCATCGCCCAGTCTGCCTCGGCGATCGTCAGGTCGTCCCCCTTGAGCAGTGTCGTGAGGATGCTGGGCCAGGTGCGGTCGCGTGACATGACCCAAATCCTAACGATCAGCACCCGACTGGCCCCGCCAATGACAAAACCCAGCGCGGAAATCGACCATAATGGAGGGGTGACCACAGCCTCTCTCTCACGCGCGATTACCGCGCCGTCCGTCCAGCGGCCCAATATCGTCGCGGTCGGCACCATCGTGTGGCTCGGCAGCGAGGTCATGTTCTTCGCTGGCCTGTTCGCCATCTACTTCACGCTCAGGTCGATGTCGCCCGGTCTCTGGGAAGAGCAGACCGCCAAGCTCAACGTCACCTACTCGTTGATCAACACGATCATCCTCGTGTTGTCGTCGGTGACCTGCCAGGCCGGGGTGTTCGCCGCCGAGAAGAACATCACCCGTCGAACCGGCACGCTGATGCAGTTCTGGAAGTGGGGCGTGGTCGAGTGGTTCTACCTGACCTACCTCATGGGCGCCGCGTTCGTCGTCGGTCAGATTTTTGAGTACGCAAACCTCGTCAGTGAGCACATCGGCCTCTCGAGCGACGCCTACGGCTCGGTCTTCTACCTGACCACCGGATTCCACGGACTCCACGTGACCGGCGGGCTCATCGCCTTCCTGCTCGTCATCGGCCGCGTCTTCGCCGTCAAGGTATTCACCCACAAGGAAGCAACGACAGCGATCGTTGTCTCGTACTACTGGCACTTCGTCGACGTGGTCTGGATCGGGCTGTTCCTGGTCATCTACGTAATCAAGTGAGAATCGGAACGCATTCAGCCATGTCGAAGTCATCCTCTAGCAAGTCCCGCAAGACCGGTCGCCGCGGACCGCTCGCCAGCGTCGCGTTGCTCACGATCGGGCTCCTCGCTACCGGCGGCGCATACGCGCTCTTCACCACCAGCGCGACCGCGGAAACCACAACGGCCGCCGAGGAACAGGTCGCCGATGGCGGCAAGTTGTTCGCCGCCAACTGCGCGACCTGCCACGGAATGGCCCTTCAGGGTACGACTCAAGCCCCCAGCCTCATTGGCGTCGGTGCGGCATCGGTCGACTTCCAGGTCGGAACCGGCCGGATGCCGCTGGCCGCAACCGGCCCGCAGGCCGAGGTCAAGCCCGTTCAGTTCACCGCCGAGCAGGTGGCCGCTCTCGCCGCGTTTGTCGCGACGAAGGGCAACGGCCCGGCGATCCCCGACGAAAAGTACCTGGGCGGCACGGGCGACGCGGCCGTGGGCGCCGAGTTGTTCCGCATCAACTGCGCAATGTGCCACAACGTGGCGGGCGCCGGCGGAGCACTCACCGAGGGTAAGTTTGCTCCCCCGCTGGGCGGCGTCGATGCCGTCTACGCGTACGAGGCGATGATCACCGGCCCGCAAAACATGCCGGTCTTCAACGACAGCAACATCTCGCCCGAGGACAAAGCAAACATCATCACCTACCTGAAGTTCCTCGACGAGGCTCCCTCGGTCGGTGGATTCGGGCTAGGCGACATTGGTCCGGTCTCTGAGGGCCTGTTCATCTGGATCTTCGGTCTCGGCGCGGTCGTGGCAATCACGATCTGGCTGACCGCGAAATCCAACTAGTCGGCCTCGCGGCCGGCTACGTGTAGAAAGTCTGAAGGGAAGAGAATGGCGAAGGACCACGACGGAATTGCTGGCGGCGACGCCGGTGACTCCACCGTCGAGAAGTACGGCGAGGCGCCCTCAGCAGGCACAGCCGTGGTCGTGTCGGATCGCATCCCCAACCCGGGATTCGAGCCTTTCCGCCCCCGCGTCACCGAGCTCGATCCGGCGAAGGACAAGCAGCAGGAGCGTCGTGTCTCCGCGATGTTCATCGTGTCGATTGTGGGAAGTGTGCTCGCGATCGTCGCGTACATCGTGTTCCCCATCACGCTGGGCGACCTCGAGTCCGTTCGCCTCAACAACCTCTTCCTGGGAGTCGGCATCACGCTCGCGCTTCTCGGGATCGGTTTCGGCGCCGTGCACTGGTCGAAGTCACTCATGGACGGTCACGACCTGACCGAGAACCGCCACCCGACCCGCGGAACGCTCGCGACGCGCGAGAAGGCCGTCGAGGTATTCCACCTCGGCAACAAGGAGTCCGGATTCGGACGCCGCACGCTCATCCGCAACACGCTGATCGGCGCTCTCGTCGTCAGCCCGCTGCCGGCAATCGTGCTGTTCCGTGACCTCGCTCCCGCCGAAGACCCCGTGCCCCTGCTGCAGCACACGCTGTGGAAGAAGGGCACTCACCTCACCCGCGACCCGTCCGGAACCCGGATTCTCGCCTCGGAGGTGACGCTCGGATCCGCATTCCACGTGATCCCCGAGGGCATCAACGAACTTCACGACAAGCTCGAGCAGAAGGCCAAAGCGGCCGTACTTCTCATGCGTCTTAAGCCGGAGGATCTCAACGTTTCCGCCGGCCGCGAGGACTGGAACTACGCGGGCATCGTCGCCTACTCCAAGATCTGCACCCACGTCGGATGCCCGGTCGCGCTGTACGAGCAGCAGACCCATCACCTCCTCTGCCCCTGCCACCAGTCGCAGTTCGACATCAAGCACGAGGCCAAGGTCATCTTCGGCCCGGCCAAACGTCCGCTGCCGCAGCTGCCCATCACCGTCGACGATGAGGGATATCTCATCGCTCGCAGCGACTTCACCGAACCAGTCGGACCAAGCTTCTGGGAGCGCAACACATGAGTAACGCCGAATCCGCACCCGTAGAGCCGACCCGCGGCACCCGGTTCACCGGGTGGGCGGCCAACTACATCGACGAGCGCACCAGCATCTCTGGCCTCGTCAAGGAGCTGGGTCGCAAGATCTTCCCCGACCACTGGTCGTTCATGCTCGGTGAGGTTGCGCTTTACAGCTTCATCGTCATCCTGCTGTCCGGAACGTTCCTGACCTTCTTCTTCCAGGCATCCATGGTTCCCGTGGAGTACGAAGGCTCGTGGGTTCCGCTGAAGGGCATCGAGATGTCGGCCGCCATGGCGTCGACCCTCGACCTGTCGTTCGACATCCGCGGTGGACTGCTGATGCGCCAGGTGCACCACTGGGCGGCGCTGCTGTTCGTGGCCTCCATCGGCCTGCACATGCTGCGCATCTTCTTCACCGGCGCCTTCCGCAAGCCGCGCGAGATCAACTGGATCATCGGGTTCGTCTTGTTCATCCTGGCCATGGCCGAGGGTTTCACCGGCTACTCGCTGCCCGATGACCTGCTCTCCGGCAACGGCCTGCGCATCATCGATGGAATGGTCAAGGGATTCCCGATCGTCGGAACCTGGATCTCCTACCTGCTGTTCGGCGGTGAGTTCCCCGGAGTCGACATCGTCGGACGCCTCTACGTGCTGCACATTCTGCTGCTGCCGGCGATTCTGGTGGCAGCTCTCGGCGTGCATCTACTGCTGATGATCGTGAACAAGCACACCCAGTTTGCCGGCCCCGGTCGCACCAACGAGAACGTCGTCGGCGTTCCGATCATGCCGGTGTTCGCCGCGAAGGCCGGTGGTTTCTTCTTCATCATCTTCGGCGTAATCGTGCTGATCGCCTCGTTCTTCCAGATCAACCCGGTCTGGGTCTACGGTCCATACGACCCATCCCCCGTGTCTGCCGGTACCCAGCCAGACTGGTACATCGGCTTCGCCGATGGCGCGCTTCGACTGATGCCACCGGGCTGGGAGTTCGAGCTCGGCGTCTTCACGCTGTCGTTGAACATCCTGATCCCGGTCATTGTGCTCGGCCTGTTCATCGTCATCGTCGCGCTGTATCCGTTCATCGAGGCCTGGATCACGGGCGACAAGCGCGAGCACCACATCGCGCAGCGTCCGCGCAACGCGGCGACGCGCACGGCAATTGGTGCGGCCGGCGTCATGTTCTACGCGGTGCTGTGGGCCGCAGCAAGCTCCGACCTCATCGCCACCCACTTCAGGGTGACGATCGAAGGGGTGATCGTCTCTCTCGAGGTTCTGCTCATCGTCGCGCCAATCATTAGCTACATCGTCACCAAGCGGATTTGTCTCGCGCTACAGAAGAAGGATCGGGAGATCGCGCTGCACGGGTACGAGTCCGGCCGCATCGTGCGTCTTCCCGGAGGCGAGTACATCGAGGTTCACGAGCAGCTCAACGACTTCGAGCGCTGGGAACTCGTGAACCACGACGACTACAAGCCGCTGATGATCCGTCCGGACGCCAATGGCCGCATCTCGGTCAACCAGCGCATGCGGGCGGTCGCGTCGAAGTGGTTCTTCGAGGACCGCATCGAGCCGGTGACTAGCACGGAGCTTGAGCGCTCGCACTCCGAGCACCACTAGCCCAACGAACCACGCTCGCCGATCGCCATGACCACCTGGTCTGGCGGTCGGCGAGTTCTTGGTTAAGCGCTAGTCGAACGTGCGCTTGAGAAAGTCGGCCGTCGACCGGTAGCCGAGCCGCTCATAGAAGTCGGCCGCTCCCCTGCTCGCCACGGTGAGCTGCTTGACCCGCAGTGTGCGGCACAGCGCCTCAATGGACTCGATCAGGGCGGTACCGACCCCGGTGCCGCGCACATCGTTGTCAACGACGAGCTCCTGAAGCTGCGCCGATCGACCGTTCGTGTAGAGAAGTGGTGTGACGGTCGTCAGGGCATAGCCCGTAAGGAGCCCAGTGGCATCCTCAGCGACGAGGAGAACCGATGTGGCCTCCTGCTCGTCGACGAGGAATGCGAAGCTCTCATCGAACGCCACGCGGTCGGGCGCATAGCTCGAGGCGAGCTGCTTGAGCAACACAAAAACTCGGTCGGCGTCTTCCAGCCGAGCCGCACGAATCGTGGGAGCGTCAGCGCGCGAAATATCCGCGGTAGTACTCATAGACCCACCCCACCAGCGCCACGATCAGGATGCTCGCGCCGATGAACGAGATCCAGGGGCCGATTGCCAGCCCGAGCACGGTCAGCGCCGCCGCGGTCGCCAGCACGATCGGCCACCAGCTCCACGGACTGAAGTGGCCCTGCTCCGCGTCACCGTCGTCGATGTTGGCATCAACGCGGTCCTCGGGCAGTTCGCCCTTCTGGTTGCGGTGCACCATGCCGAGATAGAAAGCAATCAGCACGGAGAGCAGACCGGACAGCGTGATTGCGACCGCGCCGACCCACTCGACGGCCTGGTGACTTGCGTCGAGCAGCGACCAGACGACGTAGATCGCGGCCGCCAGGAAGAAGAAGCCCGCGAGAATCCAGAACAGCTTGGCATTGGTACCCATAGTTACTTCACCTTCTCGTCTGCGAGGTCGTACACGGGCGCATCTGGCGCGTCCTTGAGCGGGCCAACCCCGGTCGGCATCTCCACCTCGGGGTGGTTGATATCGAATGCCGGCGACTCAGAGCGGATGCGGGGCATCGACGTGAAGTTGTGGCGCGGCGGCGGGCAACTGGTAGCCCACTCGAGCGAGCGGCTGAAGCCCCACGGGTCGTTGACGGTGACCTTGGGCGCCTTGCGTGCCGTGATGAAGACGTTGTAGATGAACGGCAGCATCGAGATCGCGAGGATCGCAGCGCCGATCGTGGATACCTGGTTCATCCAGGTGACGTTGTCTTCGGCGAGATACGTGCGGTAGCGACGCGGGAGACCGACAACACCGATCCAGTGCTGAATGAGGAAGGTCGTGTGGAAACCGATGAACAACAGCCAGAAGTGGATCTTGCCCAGGCGATCGTTGAGCATCTTGCCGGTCCACTTGGGCCACCAGAAATAGAACCCGGCGAACATCGCAAACACGACGGTGCCGAACACCACGTAGTGGAAGTGCGCAACAACGAAGTAGGTGTCTGAAACGTGGAAGTCCAGTGGCGGCGACGCCAGAATGACGCCGGTGAGGCCACCAAACGTGAAGGTGATGAGGAATCCGATCGCCCAGAGCATGGGCGACTCGAAGGTAATCGACCCGCGCCACATCGTGCCGATCCAGTTGAAGATCTTCACGCCCGTGGGCACCGCGATGAGCATGGTGAGCAGCGCGAAGAACGGCAGGAGCACGGAACCCGTGACGTACATGTGGTGCGCCCACACGGTTACCGATAGCGCGGCGATCGAGATCGTGGCGTAGATCAGGGTCTTGTAGCCAAAGATCGGTTTGCGGCTGAACACCGGGAAGATCTCGGAGACGATCCCGAAGAACGGCAGCGCGATGATGTAAACCTCGGGATGCCCGAAGAACCAGAACAGGTGCTGCCAGAGAATGACACCACCGTTCGCCGGATCGTAGAGATGTGCCCCGAAGACGCGATCGGCACCGAGAGCGAACAGCGCCGCGGCCAGCACGGGGAAGGCCATCAGGATGAGCAGTGAGGTGACCAGGGTGTTCCACGAGAAGATCGGCATGCGGAACATGGTCATGCCCGGTGCACGCATGGTGATGATCGTGGTGATGAAGTTCACGGCACCGAGAATCGTTCCGAACCCGCTCAGCGCCAGACCGAAGACCCACATGTTCGCACCGAAACCGGGCGAGAATGTCGTGCTCGACAGCGGCGCGTAAGCAAACCAACCGAACGCGGCGGCCCCCTGCGGCGTGAGGAATCCCGCGACCGCGATGAGGCTACCGAAGTTGAACAACCAGTAGGCGAACGCGTTCAGTCGCGGGAAGGCGACGTCGGGCGCCCCGATCTGCAGCGGCATCAGAACGTTGGCGAAACCGGCAAACAGCGGGGTCGCGAACATGAGCAGCATGATCGTGCCGTGCATGGTGAAGAGCTGGTTGTACTGCTCCCCCGTCGCGACAACCGACAGACCGGGCGCGAAGAGCTGGGCGCGGATGACGAGCGCCATGACCCCGCCGAGCAGGAAGTACAGGAAGGACGTAATCAGGTACAGGTACCCGATGGTCTTGTGGTCGGTGGAGGTGATCCAGTTGACGACAATGTTGCCCTTGCGTTGAGCCGAAACAGAAACTCCCGGGGTCGAAGTCGGGGCCGCAACCAAGCCCATGGGACGGTCGAGCGTTGTCATGGTCTCTATCCCTCGTCGCCGCTGCCGTTGCCCGGCAGGTTCTGGTTCACGTTGTAGTCGGCGCCGATTTGTCCATCGAAGCCCGCGGCCTTCTGCGCCGCGATGTACGCGTCGTAGTCCGCCTCAGAAACGACCTTGACCTCGAAGAGCATGAGCGAGTGGTATTCGCCACACAGCTCGGCGCACTTGCCCTGATAGGTGCCGATCTTGGTCGGGGTGAAGTACAGGTAGTTGCTCTTGCCCGGAATCATGTCTTTCTTGTACAAGAAGTCGACAACCCAGAACGAGTGGATGACGTCGCGAGACTCGATCTGGATCTCGATCGTCTTGTCCACCGGCAGGTAGAGCACGGGAAGCGTGTCGGTGTTGATGGTGCCGTCGGGATTGAAGTCCGCCTGCACTCCGGCGCTGTACGCGTCATCCGTCACGTAGTTGAAGTCCCAGGCCCACCGCTTGCCGAACACCTCGATCTTCACGTCGGGGTTGGGCGTCACCGCCTCAATGGCGGCCTGATCGCGAGCCGTGAAGGCGAAGAAGCCCAGCACGAGGATGAGCGGCACGATCGTGTAGAAGATCTCGATCGGCATGTTGTAGCGCAGCTGAGCCGGCAGACCCGGTCTGGCCCTTGCGGCGGCGGTACACGACGGCGGCCCAGATGATGAGGCCCCACGTGATGATTCCGACGGCCAGCAGCACGATCCACGATGTCACCCACAGGCCGATAATGCGCCCGGTGTGGTTGGTGGTCTCGGGATCCCCCGGCAGCCAGCCCTGAAGCTCCGCCTGCGTACAACCGGCAAGCACTACCGAGATCGCAATACCCAAGGGGATTGCGGCCCATCTGATTCGGCGTTTGGAGCGCACCTGTGACCTCTCGAAGAACACGGACTAAATCTGTTCCAGTCTATAGGCAGCGCTCGCACCCTCAATGAACCGCGCCGCGCCCGAAACGCCGAATGGCGCATCTCTCGATACGCCATTGAGCAAAAGTGAGCCGCAGCGGCGAGCGACCGGCGCGGTCGCCGCCGCGAGTGCGCGCCCCGGAGTCGGCGGCGCGCCAATAAGGCTCAGTGGAAGCTGTCGCCGCAGGCGCAGCTGCCGCCGGCGTTGGGGTTGTCGATGGTGAAGCCCTGCTTCTGGATCGTGTCCTCGAAGTCGATGGATGCGCCATCCAGGTAGGGAACGCTCATCTTGTCGACGACGACCTCGACACCGTCACCGAACTCGCGAACCGCGTCGCCGTCGAGCGTGCGCTCGTCGAAGTAGAGCTGATAGATGAGTCCGGAGCATCCGCCCGGCTGCACGGCGAGGCGCAGACGCAGGTCGTCGCGACCCTCCTGAGCCATCAGGCTGCGGACCTTGTCGGCGGCGGCATCGGAAAGTCCAACGCCGTGCGCGGCCGTGGTCACAGTGGTGTCAGTCATGATCCAATTCTACGCCCGGTCTTCGAGCTTTGCGAGCAACACGGCCTCGGTGAGGATGGCGCGGTGGAACACGCCGAGGTGCAGAGACTCGTTCGGGCTGTGAGCGCGCGAGTCCGGATCTTCGACCCCGGTGATGAGGATCTGCGCTTCGGGGAAGACCTCAACGAGATCCGAGATGAACGGGATGGAGCCCCCGATCCCGGTTTGTACGGCGGGAGCGCCCCAGGCCTGGTGCATCGCATCGGTGGCTTCGGCGACCGCCCACCCCGTGGTGTCCACGAGGAAGGGATTGCCCTGATCGATGTCGGAGATCTCCAGATTCGCCCCGAACGGCGCCCGCTCACGCAGGTGGGTCTCGAGCGCGGCGAAGGCGTCGCTCGCGGTCTGCCCGGGGGCGATCCGCGCGCTGAGCTTCACCGTGACCGACGGCACGAGGGTGTTCGAGGCGTTGACGACTGTCGGCGCATCGATTCCCGTGATCGTGATTGCGGGCTGATCCCAGAGCCTGCTGAGCACTGTCCCGCGGCCGATCGGCGTCACGCCGGGCAGGAGTGCCGCCTCCTCGCGAAGTCGTTCCTCGTCATACTCCGGCGTCTCGGCGTCCCTGGTGGTGAGACCGGCCACCGCCACCGCGCCGTCATCCGCCCAGAGCGTTGCGAGCAGGGTTATCGCCGCGAGCATGGCGTCGGGCGCCGCTCCCCCGAACATCCCCGAGTGCGACGCGTGGTCGAGGGTCGAGATCTTGAGCTTGAAAGTGACATTGCCGCGAAGTCCAACCGTGAGCGCCGGGGTGACGGTGTCCCAGTTGTCGGAGTCGGCCACGACGATGACGTCGGCGGCAAGAGTGTCGCGGTGCTCGACAATGAAGTTGGCGAAGGATCGAGAGCCGAACTCCTCTTCACCCTCAATGAACGCGACGAGCCCGAGGTCGAAGTCAGGCCCAACGACCTCGACGAAGGCGCGAATCGCAGCAACGTGCGCCATGACCCCCGCCTTGTCGTCGGCCGCGCCCCGCCCGTACAGTCGGTCGCCGCGGACTGTGGGCTCGAAAGGAGCCGAGTCCCAGTCGTCATCGCTACCGGGAGGCTGAACGTCGTGGTGGGCGTAGAGCAAGATCGTGGGTTTGCCGTTGCGCGGGGCTCGGCGAGCAAGCACCGCGGGCTGGCCGGTGCGCTCGGAGTCGATTGGCGCCCGAGCAATCTGCACAGAATCGAAGACATCGAGCTCCTCGAGCAAGACCTTCACAGCGGCCGCGCTCTGCGCAACGCGCTCGGGGTCAAATCCGTCCCACGACACCGACGGGATGCGCACGAGAGCCCCGAGATCCGAGATCGCCGACGGGAGTCCCGCTTGCACCGACTCCCGCAGCTGCTCAAAGTGTCGATGATGGGTCGGGTTCTGCGGCGTGGAAGTCATGCGGGTAATCTTAAGCCGACGAATCAGGCGAGGATACCCCGTGGCCAAGACACCCCCCAGCACAACCGACTCCAGCTCCGACGCTCCGAACGAGGTCGTCGGTAAGGGACACGCGACGCCCAGTCGCCGCGAGAAAGAAGCCGCACGCAAGCGGCCCCTGGTCTCCAGCGACCGCGGGGAGGCGCGCAAGAACGCTCGCGCCCAACAGCAGATTCAGCGTGATAAGGCGCGAATCGGACTCGCCAATGGTGAGGAGAAGTACCTGCCGGCGCGGGACCGCGGCCCACAGAAGCGCTACGTTCGCGACTACGTCGACGCACGCCTGAGCATCGGCGAGGCACTGCTGCCGTTCCTGTTCATCGTGATCATTGCCACAATCATCCCCAGCCAAGAGGTAGTGGCCATTCTCTACATCGTGGTCTACGGCTTCATCACCGTCGCCATCGTGGATGTCGTCGTGGTCGGTTTCATTCTCAAGCGACGCCTCGCCGAGAAGTTCGGCGCCGACCGGGTCGAGAGCTTCCGGTTCTATGCCGCAATGCGGGCGATGCAGATGCGAATCATGCGGCTGCCCAAGCCTCAGGTGAAGCGATTCCAGTACCCCACCTGATTCGCGTACACCAGCGGGAGTAGCTACGTCGCTCCCGCGAGACGACGCGGCGGCTCGCGGGACCAGTGACACTGGAACCATGACTGCATCCGCGCTCTCCACGAGAGAGCTGTACAAGCACTACGGCACCGGTACGACTCGCTTCGACGCGCTCTCGGGGGTGACCATCGACATCGCCCAGGGCGAGTCCGTGGCGATCGTCGGCAAGAGCGGCTCCGGAAAGTCGACCCTCATGCACCTTCTCGCGTTGCTCGACGCTCCCAGCGACGGCGAGGTGCTCATCGACGGCGTGGATGCCACCAAGCTCAAAGGCCGCAGCCTCAACGAACTGCGGAACAAGAGTTTCGGTTTCGTGTTCCAGCAGTTCTTCCTCACGCCCAACGCGAGCGTTCTCGACAACGTCATGCTCCCTCTCAAAATCGCCCGCGTCGGTGCCAGCGAGCGAAAGCGACGCGCACACGAAGTGTTGGAGATGCTGGAGCTCGATGACAAGGCGAAGAACAAGGCCATCGACCTCTCGGGGGGACAGAAGCAGCGGGTGGTCATCGCTCGCGCCTTGGTGAACAACCCCCGAATCGTGTTTGCCGACGAACCAACCGGCAACCTAGACACGGCAACCGGCGCCGTCGTGGAGGACCTCCTTTTCGAGCTGAACCGCACGAAGGGGATCACCCTCGTGATCGTTACCCATGACGAGGAGCTCGCGGCCCGAGCCGATCGACGGATCTACCTGCGTGACGGGCGAATCGTCGATGCCACCGATGCACACGCTCCGGCCGAGAAGGCGGTGACGGCATGAGAGCCATCGACATCTTCACAACGGCGGTCTCCAACAGTTTCCGCAGCCGCCTTCGCACGACGCTCACGGTCATCGCCATTTTCATTGGTGCTTTCACGCTCACGATCACCAACGGTCTCGGCACTGGCATTAATAACTACATCGACTCGCAGGTCTCATCGATTGGCGCTCCCGACGTCATGACCGTCACGAAGCCAACCGATACGGCTGCTGCGACCGACGGGCCGCGGAAGTACGACCCCGATGCGGCATCCACTATCTCGGCCGGTGGCCAACCCGGTGCCACCGTCGTGGCCCTCACCGACACCGACATCACCGCAATCTCCGAGCTCGACGGAATCACCGCCGTTGAGCCGGTCGTTCGGGTCAGCCCCGACTACGTCGAATGGCAAGACCACGACAAGTACGTGCTCTCCCTGAGCCCGTTGAGCGCCGGGACAACCATCGAACTTGCCGCGGGTAGCCAGTTCACGGAGGCAACCGAGGGGTTCGAGATCATCCTGCCCACCGACTACGTCGAGCCCATGGGGTTTGCCAGCTACGACGCAGCTGTCGGGCAGTCGGTGACAATCGGCATCACCGACGCGCTGCGCGAGCAGCACGTGGTTACGGCGACCGTGGTCGGCATTCAGGAGCCGACGCTGTTCGGTACGACAGCAAGCCTCAACGACCCGCTGACGACCGAGCTGTTCGACGCTCAGAGCGTCGGCCTGCCCGACACCGCCACCGAGGAGTTCGCCAGCGCGGTCGCCCATTTTGACCCAGCGTCAACGGATGACCAGGTTGCGTCGATCAAAGCCGAGCTGACGGATGCCGGGTACTCGGGAACGACCGTCGCCGACCAAATCGGCACGTTCCAGACCGTGATCGACGGGATCATCTTGGTGCTCAACGCGTTCGCGATAATTGCGCTGCTCGCCGCGGGCTTCGGGATCATCAATACCCTGCTCATGAGCGTTCAGGAGCGCACGCGGGAGATCGGCTTGATGAAGGCCATGGGAATGAGCGGCGGGCGCATCTTCGCACTGTTCAGCACCGAGGCCGTGTTCATCGGGTTCCTCGGGAGCGCCATCGGGTCGATCGTTGGGATTCTGCTCGGATCGGTGATCAGCACGGTACTGGCCAACGGATTCCTCGCTGGCCTGGCCGGGCTGCAGATCATCGCCTTCACGCCGACCGCGATCGCCTCGGTGATCGTGCTCGTCATGGCAATCGCGTTCATCGCGGCCGTGCTGCCGGCGTCCCGTGCCGCGCGACAGAGCCCGATCGAGTCGCTGCGCTACGAGTGAGTGAGGCGTGCCAGACCACGATTGATCTGGCGCGCCCACAACGGTCCGCGGTACAGAAATGCCGTGTAGCCCTGAACGAGAGTCGCGCCGGCCTCCAGCCGGGCAGCCACGTCCTCGGCGGTCTCCACTCCCCCGACGGAGATCACGCAGAACGCCTCGGGGACGACCGACCGGATTAACCGCAACAGCTGAATCGAGCGCGCGGCCACGGGCGGGCCCGAGAGCCCTCCGGCGCCGGCCGCAGCCACAACCTCGGCCGCGGTAGCGAGTCCGTCACGCGAAAGCGTCGTGTTGGTCGCAACGATTCCGTCGAGCAGTTCGACCGCGAGGCTCGCGATACGTTTCGCTTCGTCATCGGTGAGATCGGGGGCGATCTTGACGAGCACCGGCGTGCTGCCGGCCGCCCCCTTGACGGCCGCCAGCAACGGCGCGAGCTTGTCGAGTTCCTGGAGCCCACGCAGTCCCGGGGTGTTAGGCGAGCTGACGTTCACCACGAGGTAGTCGGCGAGCGGAGCCAGTAGGCGGGTGCTCTCGAGGTAGTCGTCGATCGCGGCATCCACGTCGACGACTCGCGACTTGCCGATGTTGACGCCCACGATCGGTCGCCGCGGTTTCGCCACGGCCCGCGCGATGACCTTCGCCGCGGCGGCCGCCCCGTGATTGTTGAATCCCATGCGATTGATGACTGCGCGATCGGCGATCAGGCGAAAGAGGCGCGGTCGTTCATTGCCCGGCTGGGCGCGAGCGGTGATCGTTCCCACCTCGACGTGCCCGAAACCCAACTGCCCGAGGCCCCGGATGCCGCGAGCCCTCCTTGTCGAACCCCGCCGCGACCCCGAACGGCGAGTCGAAATGCAGACCGAGCGTCGAGACCGCCAGCGCGGCATCCGGCCGAGTGAAGCGGTTGATGATGGCTCCGACGCCCAGCGCGGGCAGTGCGCGAATGACGCCGAACGCGAGGCCGTGTGCGCGTTCCGGGTCGAGGCGCGAGAGAACGAGGTCGAAGAGAAGTCGATACATGGTGAGGTCAGGCTAGCGTTCAGCTCGCCGGGGCCTCGGACGCGTCGTGGTGGTCGTGCCGCAGTTGGCCGATCGCCGACTCGAAGTCCTCGAGCGAATCGAAGGCCTGGTAAACGCTGGCGAATCGCAGGTAGGCGACCTCGTCCAGCTCACGAAGCGGGGTAAGGATAGCCAACCCGATGTCGTTGGCATCGACCTGAGCCGCACCGGTCGCGCGTATGGCCTCTTCGACGCGCTGAGCGAGCACTGCCAGATCGGTGTCGGTGACCGGTCGCCCCTGACACGCCTTGCGCACGCCTGCGACGATCTTCTCCCGGCTGAATGACTCGATCACGCCGTTTCGCTTGATGACGCTCAGGCTGGCGGTCTCCGTCGTCGAGAAGCGGCGGCCACACTCGGGGCACTGTCGACGTCGCCGGATCGAGAGGCCATCGTCGCTGGTACGGGAGTCGATAACCCGGGAATCGGGGTGACGGCAGAAGGGGCAGAACATGGTCTGCCCAGAATACGCCTTAGCGGGCGGTGAACCGGGCCGTCACCGCGGCACCGTGCGCGGGGAGGTCTTCGGCGCCGCTGAGGGCGACAATCGTGTCCGCAACCGACTCGAGAGCATCCCGGGTGTAATTGACGACCTGTTGTGGGCGTAAGAAGGTGTAAGCCCCCAGCCCGGACGAGAACCGCGACTGTCCCCCGGTGGGGAGCACGTGGTTCGAGCCGGCGACGTAGTCACCCAGACTCACCGGCGAGTGAGGGCCCAGAAAGATCGCACCGGCGCTGTCGATGAGGTCGAGAACGGTACCCGGCACCTCGGTGTGGATCTCCAGGTGTTCGGGGCCATACGCGTTGCTGAATGCCGCGGCCACCTCGAGGTTCGCCACGAGAACGATCGCCGACTGTTGCCCGTCGAGCGCAGCGCGAACGCGAGCCCCATGGTGGGCGGATGCCGCAATCCGTTCGACCTCGCGACCCACCGCCTCTGCCAGCTCGGGTGAGTCCGTCACCAGAACAGCTGCGGCGAGCTCGTCGTGCTCGGCCTGGCTGATCAAGTCGGCCGCGACGAGAACCGGGTCGGCTGCGGCATCCGCAATGATCAGAATCTCGGTGGGGCCGGCCTCCGAGTCGATTCCCGTGACGCCGCGAACCAAGCGTTTTGCCGCAGCAACGTAGACATTTCCGGGCCCAGTGATGACGTCGACCGGGTCGAGACCGATCTCCGGAACGCCGTAGGCGAGGGCCCCGATCGCCCCAGCCCCGCCCATGGCATAGATCTCTTCGACGCCCAGGAGTCCAGCTGCCCCGAGAACCGTGGGATGCACGGCACCGTCGAACGCCCGCTGCGGCGGCGACGCCAGCGCGACCGACGAGACGCCCGCGACCTGCGCGGGAACGACGTTCATCACGACGCTCGACGGATACACGGCCTTGCCGCCGGGAACGTAGAAGCCCACGCGATTGACGGGCTGCCACCGCTGGATGATCTGTGCCCCGGGAGCGACCTCGGTCACTGTGGCCTGAGGAATCTGCGCGCGGGTTGCGACCCGCACGCGGTCGATCGCCAGCTCGAGGCCGTCACGCACATCTGGGGCCAGCGCACGGATTGCTGCCGCGACCTCCGTGGAGTGCACCCGCACGGCCACCGGGCGAACCCCATCGAGTCGTTCGGCCTGCTCGAGCAGGGCGGCGGCACCGCCACTGCGCACCTCGGCGATAAGCCTCGCGGCAGACTCGGTCGCTGCCGCGACGTCGGTGCTCGAGCGCGGCACGAGGCGAGCCAACTCGGTGCGGCTCGGAGTCAGGGCGCGGATATCGATCGTCTGCATCATGGCCTGACCATGCTAGTTGCTGCGCCAACGGGAATAGCACGCCTCCGATGGTGCTTAACTGATCACGTATGGACAGCTCAGCCCCCCACCCCGATGCCGGTCACGAGGCATTCCTTCAGGCGTTCCGGCGCCACGCCGCAGGGGTCGCGGCGGTGACCTCCCGCGCGCCCGACGGTCGACCGGTGGGGTTCACGGCGACCTCGCTGGCATCCCTCGCCGCAAACCCGCCTCTGGCGACCTTCAACATGGCCCGCGTGTCTAGCGCGTGGCCCGCAATGACGGTTGGCAACTACGTGGCGATTCACATGCTGGGCTCAAAGACCAAGCGGCACGCTGACCGGATGGCAGCCGATCACGCCCTGCGTTTCGAGGGTGAGCACTGGCACCCGGGCGACCACGATCTGCCGATTCTGGATTCTGTCCCGGCCTACATGGTGGCTCGAATCGTCGCCGTGCATCCGGTCAACGACAATGCCGTGATCGTGGTGGAGATCGAGGGCGGCGCTCAGGGCGAGGATGACGCTGCGCTGCTGTACTACGGCCGGCGCTACCATTTGCCCGGCGACGTGGCCTAGCTCAGGCAGTTCGGGCCGAGCAGCGTCTTCAACTCGCCGTACAGGTCTGCTGACACCTTCACCGGGTACGGGATCTCGAATACCCGCGCGCTCGTGCCCTTCACCAGCTTGAGACGCACCTCGTTCTCGCCGGCGTGCCGGATCAGCACGTCGTTGAGGGCGGACACCACCTCGGTGGTCGCGCGCTGTTCTTGCACCGAGATCACGATCGGCCCCGACCCAAGGCTCGCTCCGGTGTCTGGGGTAAACATGCTCACGGCGTGCAGGTTCATCCCGTCATCACGCACGCTCACCCGACCGCGCAGAACGACGATCGAGTCGTTGGCGAGCCCGGGCGAGAACTCCTGATAGGTCTTGCCGAGAAACATGACGCTAATCTCTCCGGCGAAGTCCTCGACGGTGACGATGCCGTACGGATTGCCGCTGTTTCGCGCCACCCGGTGCTGCACGCTCGTGATCAGACCCGCGATGGTCACGTGTTCGCCGTCTCCGGCGATATCGCCACCGAGAATCTCGGTGATCGAAGCGGTCTGGTGTTTGGCGAGCTGAGTCTCGAGACCGGCGAGCGGATGATCGGAAACGTAGAGCCCGAGCATTTCGCGCTCGAACGCGAGCTTGTCGCGCTTGGCCCACTCGGGGCGCTCGGGAACGTGATCGACGGCCTCCGGCTCGTCCCACAGGCTGTCGAAGTCGAATCCGACCTGACCGTTGGCCTCGTTTCGTTTGAGGCTGACGGCCGAATCCACGGCATCCTCGTGAATCTCCACCAGGGCACGACGGGTCGCTCCGAGCGAGTCGAAAGCGCCGGCCTTGATCAGAGACTCGACGGTGCGCTTATTGGCGACCTGGAGCGGAACCTTGCGCAGGAAGTCGTGGAAATTGGTGAACCGGCCCTTCTCCCGACGAGCCTTCTCGATCTGTTCGACGACGGCGAATCCGACATTGCGCACCGCTCCGAGACCAAACCGTACGTCTCCGTCGGTGGCGGCGAAGTCCACCCTCGACTCATTGACATCGGGCGCGAGCACCCTAAGCCCCATCCGGCGGCACTCGCTGAGATACATCCCGAGCTTGTCTTTGGAGTCGCCGACGCTCGTCAGCAGGGCCGCCATGTACTCGGCGGGATGGTTTGCCTTGAGGTAGGCGGTCCAATAGCTGAGCACGCCGTAGCCGGCGCTGTGCGCCTTGTTGAAGGCGTAGTCGGCGAAGGGCATCAGGGTCTCCCAGAGAACCTTGACGGCATCCTTGCTGTAGCCGTTGCCGACCATGCCCCCTTCGAAGTCCGCGAACTGCTTGTCGAGCTCGCTCTTCTTCTTCTTACCCATCGCGCGCCGCAAGACGTCGGCCTGACCGAGCGAGAAGCCGGCGACCTTCTGCGCGACGCTCATGACCTGTTCCTGGTACACGATCAAGCCGAAGGTCGTGCCGAGAATCTCGCGCAGCGGTTCTTCGAGTTCGGGATGAATCGAATCCACCTGCTCGAGACCGTTCTTGCGCATCGCGTACTTGGTGTGCGAGTTCATGCCCATCGGGCCCGGGCGGTACAGGGCGATGACGGCGGAGATGTCCTCGAAGTTGGTGGGCTTGAGTTGCTTCAGAAGCGCGCGCATCGCACCGCCGTCGAGCTGGAACACCCCGAGCGTGTCGCCTCGCGCGAGAAGGTCGTAGGTCGGCTGGTCGGCGTCGAGGTCGAGCTCCTCGATCGCCAGCGCACTGCCCGTGTTGGCTTCGATCATTCGCAACGCGTCTTCGATGACGGTGAGGTTGCGTAGCCCCAGGAAGTCCATCTTGAGCAGACCGAGGTCTTCCAGCGGAGGCTGATCGAATTGGGTGATGATCGCGCCGTCGTCTTCGCGCTTCATGATCGGCAGAACATCGATGAGCGGCTCGGCCGACATCAGTACCCCTGCCGCGTGCACGCCCCACTGTCGCTTGAGGTTTTCGATCCCCTTAGCGGTCTCGAAGACCTGGGATGCCTCGGCGTCGGTCTCGATGAGCGCCCGGATGTCTCCGGCCTCCTTGTAGCGCTCGGCATCCTTGTTGTAAATGTCGCCGAGCGGCATGTCTTTGCCCATGACGGGAGCCGGCATCGCTTTGGTGAGCTTCTCCCCCACCGAGAACGGCATGCCGAGCACCCGGGCCGAGTCCTTCAGCGCCTGCTTGGCCTTGATGGTGCCGTACGTGACGATCTGGGCGACTCGGTCGTCGCCGTACTTCTCGGTGACGTACCGGATGACCTCGGGGCGTCTGCGGTCGTCGAAGTCGACATCGACGTCGGGCATCGACACACGCTCGGGGTTGAGGAAGCGCTCGAAAATGAGCCCGTGCGCGAGCGGATCCAGCTCGGTGATTCCCATTGCAAACGAGGCCATCGATCCTGCCGCAGAACCGCGACCGGGGCCGACCCGGATGCCCTGAGCCTTCGCCCACGCGATGAAGTCGGCGACCACGAGAAAGTAGCCGGGGAATCCCATCTGGGTAATGACGTCGACCTCGTACTTGGCTTGCGCGAGATGGGCGTCGCTCGGCCCGGCGGGGAAGCGGCGATTCATTCCGGCCGCAACCTCCTTCTCGAACCAGGTTGCCTCGGTCTCGCCCTCGGGCACCGGGAACCTCGGCATCAGGTCGCGCTTGATGAACGACACCTCACAGCGCTCGGCGATCAGCAGGGTGTTGTCGCACGCGTCGGGGTGATCGCGAAACAGCTCTCGCATCTGTCCGGCGGACTTCAGGTAGAACTCCTCGGAATCGAACTTGAAGCGGTTGGGATCGTTGAGCGTCGACGCCGACTGCACGCACAGCAGTGCAGCGTGTGCCGTGGCATCGTGCGCGTGCGTGTAGTGCAGGTCGTTGGTCGCCAGGAGCGGGATGTCGAGTTCCTTGGCGAGGCGGATGAGGTCGCGGATGGTGCGACGCTCAATGTCGATGCCGTGGTCCATGATCTCGGCGAAGAAATTCTCGCGGCCGAAGATGTCTTGCAACTCCCCCGCCGCCTTCTTGGCCTCCTCGTACTGTCCGAGTCGGAGCCGGGTCTGTACCTCGCCGCCGACGCACCCGGTCGTGGCGATGACACCCTTCGAGTACGTGCTCAGAAGTTCGCGATCCATGCGCGGTTTGAAGTAGAAGCCCTCGATCGAGGCCAGGGACGAGAGACGGAAGAGGTTGTGCATCCCCTCGTTGTTCTCGGCGAGCATCGTCATGTGGGTGTACGAACCGGAGCCGCCCACGTCGTCCTGCGACTGCTGGCTGTTGCCCCACCGCACTCGGGTCTTGTCGCCGCGGTGCGTGCCGGGGGTGATGTAGGCCTCGGTGCCGATGATCGGCTTCACGCCAGCGGCCGTGGCCTGCTTCCAGAAGTCGTATGCGCCGAACATGTTGCCGTGGTCGGTTACCGCGACCGCGGGCATCCCCTGCTCGGAGACCGCCGACATGAGCTCGCCGACCCGCGCCGCTCCGTCGAGCATGGAGTACTCGCTGTGCACGTGGAGGTGCACGAATGAGTCGGAGGATGCCACGGCGGTCTCTTCACTAGCGGGGGTGGACTACCACCATAGGCCGACCCTCGACGGGCCTCACAGTTGACGCGCCCTAGAGCGCGCGAAGCACTTCAAGTGCGTGTTGAAGGTCGTCCGGATAGTCGCTGCGAGAACTCCACCGGCTCCCCTGTGCCCGGGTGTTCAAAGCCCAAGCGCTTGGCGTGTAGCCACTGTCGCGTGAGTCCCAACCGGGCAGAAATCGTCGGGTCGGCACCGTACATCGCGTCTCCGACACACGGATGGCGCTGCGCAGCCATGTGCACCCGAATCTGATGGGTACGCCCCGTCTCCAGCTCGATCTCCAGCAGGGATGCCGGTGCGAACGCTTCGAGCGTCTCGTAGTGGGTGACACTCGGCTTTCCGTCGGCCGTGACGGCGAACCGCCAGCTGGCGCCCGGGTGCCTGCCGATGGGGGCGTCGATGGTCCCGACGAGGGGATCGGGATGTCCCTGAACGACCGCGTGATAGATCTTGCTGACCTTGCGGTCGTGGAACGCAGTCTTCAAGGACGAGTACGCGCGTTCGCTCTTGGCCACAACCATGAGACCGCTCGTGCCCGCGTCGAGCCGGTGTACGATCCCCGCACGCTCGGCGGCGCCGGACGTCGAGATTCGGTAGCCTGCCCCGGCGAGAGCACCGAGCACCGTCGGACCGTCCCATCCGATGCTCGGGTGTGCGGCGACACCCGCGGGCTTGTCGATGACGACGATGTCGTCGTCATCGTGCATGATGCGCACCTCGCTCATGACGACGGGGACTATCGACGGCTCGACCTTGGGATGCCACGAGACGGTCAGCCATCCCCCGGCGCTCAACCGGTCCGACTTGCCGAGAACCGCGCCATCCACGTCGATGCCGCCCGCCTCGGCGATCTCGGCGGCAAAGGTGCGTGACACCCCGAGCAGCTTCGCGATCGCGGCATCCGCTCGCTCGCCGGCGAGTCCGTCTGGCACGAACAGGCTTCGTGACTGCATGCGCGGGCCGCTACGGCTTCGGTGTTGCGTCGACGGCTCCGCTGGCGCGGGTCGTGCGTTTGCCGTCCAGCCCGATGCCGCGCAGGGTCAGCAGGATGAACAGGCCCATCGCCGAAACGATGCCGATGTCGGCGACGTTGAAGATCGCGGGAAATCCCCACACTTGAATGAAGTCGACGACGTGACCCTGGCCGAAGCCCGGCTCGCGGGTCAATCGATCGGTGAGGTTGCCCAGGGTGCCGCCCAGCAGCATTCCAAACAGCACCGCCCACCCGAGCGAACGGATGCGACGCGCGAAGACGACGATGAGCACCGCGACCCCGGCGGCAATTATTGCGAAGATCCAGGTGGTACCGCTGCCGAGGGAGAACGCGGCACCCGGGTTTTCGACGAAAGTGAACTTCAGGAACTGCCCGATGACCTCAACGGGCTGACCCAGCGTGAGGTTCTCGGTGACGAGAAACTTACTCAGCCGATCTAGGACGTAGACGGCAACGGCGACGACAGCAAGCAGGGCCAGCGCGCGAGGACTAACTCGACGCGCAGGCCCGGCCTGCTTATCGTCAGTTTCCGGCAAAGCCGCCCGTGTAGTTGGTCGGCTGCTCCGGCGGCTGCACGTCGTACGCTGCGGCCTGCGGTGCCGCATACTGAGCGACGGCCGGGGCCGGTGCTGCCTGTGCGGCGGTCAGTTCGTTCGACGAGTCGAGCTCGCGAAGCTGGCCCTCGATGTACCCCTTAAGCTTCTGGCGGTACTCCCGCTCGAAGTTGCGGAGTTCTTCGATGCGGCGCTCAAGCTGCTGGCGCTCCTGCTCGAGTGAGCTGAGCTGCCCACGCTGAAGGGCCTCGGCTTCGGCGACGACGCGTGCCGCGGCAGCGTGGCCCTCGGCAATGAGAGCATCGCGCTTCTCGACACCCTCGCGAACGTGCTCCTCGTGGAGTCGTCGCGCGAGCTGAAGAAGGTTGTTCGTGTTGTTGGGGTCCATCGACGCGTCGGCGCCGGACTGGTCGAGGCCGGCCTGTCCGAACGCGGGCTGCTGCACCGGCGGTGCCGCGACGGGCGGCGCAACCACGGGGGCCGCCACCATTGGCGCCGCCTGCTGCGTGAAGCTGCCCTGCTCGGCGCTGCGCTGAAGCTCCGCGATGCGAGCATCGCTGGACATCATGCGCTGGCGAAGCTCGTCGTTCTCCTGGTTGAGCCGACGCAGTTCAACGACAACCTCGTCGAGGAAGTCGTCAACCTCGTCCTGGTCATAGCCCTCGCGGAACTTGGTCGGCTGGAACCGCTTGTTGACTACATCTTCAGGAGTCAAAGCCATTGCCGTCACCTCACACACTTTCTTTCAGACGCCTAGCCAGCGTCACATGTTTCCCAAGGAGCCCGATGTCCCCCGAGTTCGCTTCCCCCAGAGTACAACGCGGAAGCTAGTTCACGAATCCTACAGTCAGAGAAATCAGGATGATCGCAGCAAGCATGACGATCCCCCACGCGAAATCGAGGGCTACCCCACCGAGCCGCAACGGGGGTACAACGCGGCGCACGAGCTTAATGGGCGGATCGGTCACGCTGTACACGAACTCGGCTAGCACCAGCCCAAAACCCTTCGGACGCCAGTTTCTGGCGAACGACCGAGCGAGGTCGAGAACGAATCGTGCCCACATGAGCACGGTGAATATGGTGAGGCCAACGTAGAGAACCGTGGCGACGATCGATACGAGAGTCACCGTGTCAACAGTAGCGGGAACGAGCTACGCGAAAAACGACGCGTCGACGTCGGTCTCCGGCTCGCCGTGGTCGCCGCTGACCGCGACGTGCGCCGGCGACAGCAGGAAGACCTTGTTGGTGACACGCTCGATCTTGCCGAACAGCCCCTGCGATAGGCCACTCGCGAAGTCGATCAGACGACGGGCATCCGGCTCGCTCATCTGCGAGAGATTGATGATGACAGGAATGCCCTCACGAAAGTTCTCGGCGATGATCTGGGCATCCTTGTACTGACGCGGGTGCACGGTGAGGATCTCGTTCATCTCGGCGGCCGCGGCTCGCGGTGCCGGGCGACGCAGCGGAGTCACGGATGCCCGAGACTGCGTGGCGGCCTGGTTGTGAGCCACCGGCGCGACTGGCGCGACTGGTCCGGCCTGCTGGTCGTACTCGTAGTCCTCGTCGGCGAGGCCTAGGTAGACCATCGTCCTGCGCAGTGGGTTGGCCATGATAATCCTTACGACTCGAAGTGCTAGTGGTTCGAGATTAACCGGGGAGTGGTCGGTTTCCCGTGATTGCTGTGCCAATGCGTAGGTGTGTCGCGCCTTCGGCAATCGCCTCGCGGAAGTCGCCCGACATGCCCATCGACAGCGCAGACGCCTGCGGATGCGCCCTGCACAACTGCTCAGACAGCTCTCGAACTCGCGCGAACTCCCGTCGGGGTTCGCTGCCGAGCGGTGCGACCGCCATGAGCCCGAGGAGGGTAAGTCCATCGACGCCGGCGACCTGATCCGCGAGCGCAGCGACGGTTTCCGGGTCGGCTCCCCCTCGCGCGTCGTCATCGGTCAGGTTGACTTGGATGAAAACCTCGAGCGGTCGTGCGGGCGCCACGTCGCTGCGCAATGCCTCGACGAGGCTCGAGCGATCGACCGAGTGCATCACGTCGACGTAGCTTCGAATCTGCTTGGCCTTCTTCGACTGCACCTGGCCGACGAAGTGCCACGTCGCGTCGATATCGGCGAGTTCTGCGACCTTCGGCTGCGCCTCTTGGTGTCGACTTTCGCCAAAGTCGCGCACACCTAGGGCCGAAAGTTCGCGCACCATCGACGCCGGATGAAACTTCGTGACGACGATTGTTGTGAGCTCGCGCTGACTTCTGCCGGCCACACGCACGGCCTCGGCGATCTCGGTGGTGACCGTCGCTAGGCGGTCCTCGAGGGTCGCCACGACTACTTGAGGAAGTCCGGAATGTCTAGGTCGCCCTCGTCGTCGTCGAAGGTGCGATCGATGGGAGCGGTCACGAGGGCGGGCTCGGCGACGGGTGTCGGCTCTCCGGCATCGATCGCGGCGGTGGCACCCGGCTCGGGCACGACGTAGTTGGTGCGTCGCGCGTCCCGCGGCTTGGTTGACGGCTCCCCGCCGTCGAAGCCCGCGGCGATGACGGTGACGCGCACCTCGTCGCCGAGCGTGTCGTCGATAACCGCACCGAAGATGATGTTCGCTTCCGGATGCACGGCTTCTTGAACGAGGCGCGCGGCGTCGTTGATCTCGAAGATTCCGAGATTCGACCCACCCTGAATCGAGAGCAGCACGCCGTGGGCACCGTCGATGGATGCCTCGAGCAGCGGCGAAGCAACGGCAAGCTCGGCCGCCTTGATCGCGCGATCGGCTCCCCTCGCCGAACCGATGCCCATAAGAGCCGAGCCGGCGCCCTGCATGACCGACTTCACGTCGGCGAAGTCGAGGTTGATGAGGCCCGGAGTCGTGATGAGGTCGGTTATGCCCTGCACGCCGGCGAGCAGAACCTGGTCGGCGGTGGCGAAGGCCTCGAGCATGCTGATGCCGCGGTCGCTGATTTCGAGCAGACGGTCGTTGGGCACGACGATGAGCGTGTCAACCTCGTTCTTGAGGCTGGCCACCCCCACCTCGGCCTGTGCCGAGCGGCGCTTGCCCTCGAATCCGAACGGCTTGGTGACGACACCGATGGTGAGCGCGCCGATCGACTTGGCGATGCGAGCCACCACGGGCGCGCCACCGGTGCCAGTGCCGCCGCCCTCACCTGCTGTAACAAACACCATGTCGGCGCCGGCGAGGGCTTCTTCGATTTCCTCGGCGTGGTCTTCGGCTGCGCGACGACCAACTTCTGGGTCGGCGCCGGCTCCTAGGCCCCGGGTGAGTTCGCGACCGACGTCGAGCTTGACGTCGGCGTCGCTCATCAGTAGCGCTTGTGCATCGGTATTGATGGCAATGAACTCAACGCCACGCAGGCCCAGCTCGATCATCCGGTTGACGGCGTTGACGCCGCCACCGCCGATGCCGACCACCTTGATCACTGCTAGGTAGTTCTGGTTTGACGTCACTTCCGGCCTCCGCTGCCTGCTGTCCATGGGCTGCAGCCCCAACAAACCTTCAACCTTAACTTGAAGATTGAAGTTTTGCTCAGTATGCTTCTCCCCTTGAGAGTAGGTCGGTCGCACGAATCGCCCGTGCAGCGGCATCCGCGTGTCGTAAACATCGCGGTGCCATGCGTGGCAGAAAGACCGAATCAGAGCGGCCGAAACACTCCGTTGTTCGGCGCCGACACGTCGAACTCGCCCGCGCGGTTGGGATCCGTCGCGGCGATCAACGCAGCCAGCAACGCTGCCTTCTGCGCCGACTGCGCCGCACTGCCCCAGGTGACGGACTGACCGACACCGGTCAACACGAGCGACACGTCATCCCGGGTCGTCGCGGATGCGACATCCACCTGGGCGAGCAGTGACGGCGGCAGGGAGACCAGCACGGCCACCACGGCATCGAACTCGGCACTGCCCGGGGCCGCTGTTCCGATGTCGATAAGCGGCACACCCGCGATTCGCTCCGGCGCCGTCTCCACCGTGACCCCAGCCGGATCCACCAGGTTGTACGTTCCATTGATCACCATCGTTCCGACGGCCTGGCGCTCGACCACGTGGATCACGAGCGTGTCAGGCGGCACGATCTCGGTCACGTAGCTGCGAATGAGCGGAAAAGTTCCGAGCTGACGAGTGAGTTGGCCATAGTCGAGTAGCGCAAGCGGGGTTCCCAGTTGGGCGTCGACTGCGGAAATCACCTCGGCGCTGTCTACCCGCGCGGTTCCGTCTACACGAATCTCGCGCAGCGAGAGAAGTGGAGAGAAGATCGCCGCGAAGACCAAACCGATGAGGGTCAGAACCGTGCCCGCCGCGACCGCCACTCCCAGCCGCCGATTGCGCGCGCGCCGCGTGAAGCGCCGTACCTCTGACCGCTCGAACCGCCGTCGCTCTCGACCAGCACGACGCAGCTCGGAACGCGCAGCGGCATCCGGTCTCGGGCCACGCGACGGCGTCGTCAGCTTCGGGGCCGAGTCGGGCTGAACCTTCCGTGCCGACGGGCGCTCGGCGGCCGGGCTCGGTGTGGCTCGACTCGGTGTCGTGGACCCGCGTTGCGCCGCCGTCGGCCGTGGCGCAGACACTCGCCGCTTCGGCGGAACCGGGGGCTGATTCCGCCCCGGCGGGTCGTAGCCCTCGGGTCGCTTCATTGGAGTCAGCCGCCGGCCGCTGCGGACTCGGAATGCGCCTCGAGCGATTCGAGAAGCTGCGGCACAATGCGGTACACGTCCCCGCAGCTCAGCGTCATGATGATGTCCCCCTCGCGGGCAATGGCCGCGGCCCGGTCGGCCGCCTGCTGCCAGTCGGGCAGATAGTCCACACGGTCCGCGTCGACAAACCGTCCGGAGACGAGCGCACCGGTCACCCCGGGGATCGGATCCTCGCGTGCACCGAACACGTCGAGAACGATCGTGTGATCGGCGAGGCGCTCGTAGGTCTCGGCGAACTCCCCCGCCATCGCCTGAGTCCGGCTGTAGAGATGCGGTTGGTGCACCGCGATGATGCGGCCCGTGCCCACGACGCTGCGGGCGGCGCTGAGCGCCGCTGCGACCTCCGTGGGGTGATGCGCGTAGTCGTCGTACACGCTGACGCCGCGAACGACGCCGTGCAACTCGAATCGTCGCTCGGTGCCACCGAATTCGGCGATGCCGTCGAGCACCGCGCGCGGGTCGTGTCCGAGCCCGACGAGCACCGCAAAAGCCCCGGCGGCGTTGAGCGCGTTGTGGTGACCGGGAACTTGGAGCCTCGTCGCATAGCTCTCGCCGAGGTAGCTCAGCTCGAAGGCGACCGGGCCGTCGGCTACCACGGAGTGCACGCGTACGTCGGCCGCGGCATCCTCACCAAAAGTAATGACGCGGGGATGCGTCAATGACCCCGTCACTCGCACCGCGCCCGGGTCGTCGCTCGAGACGACGACAAGTTCGCTGGCCTTGGACGCGAACTCGACGAAGGCCGCGTCAAACGCGTCGTGGCTGCCGTAGTGATCGAGGTGGTCGGCATCCACGTTGGTGATCAGGGCAACCGCGGTGTCGTAGAGCAGGAAACTGCCGTCCGATTCGTCGGCCTCGACGACGAACAGCTCGCCCGAGCCGAAGGCGGAGCTGAGGCCCAAGGACTGGATCACTCCCCCGTTGACAAAACTCGGGTCTTCGCCCAGCGCATTCAGCGCCGTGATGATCATGCCAGTGGAGGTCGTCTTGCCGTGTGCGCCCGCGACGGCGATGAGCCGCTTGTGATTGATGAGCCAAGCGAGCGCCTGGGAGCGGTGCAACACGGGGATACCGCGGGCAACAGCCGCGAGGTACTCCGGGTTGTCCGGCCAGAGGGCGCCGGTGTAGACGAGCGCGTCGGCCGTCGACAGCCCCGGATTGTCCGCGGCGTGGCCGATGCTCACCGTTGCGCCTAGCGCCCGCAGATCTTCTGTGTTGTGGTTCTCAGAGCGGTCCGAACCGGTGACAGCGTGCCCGCTCTGCAAAAAAAGACGAGCGATACCGCTCATGCCGGAACCGCCGACTCCGACGAAGTGAACCGCGCCGATCTGGGCGGGCAGGGGCATAGACAGGTCAGGAATGATCATCGCTAGTCGATTTTACCGTCGTGAGATACGACCGCCGACGCCACGGCCTCGTCGATCAGCGCGACCATGCGATCGGTTCCGTCGAGCGCTCCCACTTTCGCCATCCGCGCCGCCATGTCGGCGATCGTCGCGCGGTTGCGCAGCAGGGGCACGAGTTCGCTCCTCACCCAGCTCGGCGTGAATCGGTCGTCGGCGACGAGCACGGCGCCGCCCGCTTCCACCGCACCCCGAGCGTTGAAGCGTTGCTCGCCGTTGCCGGCCGCGTACGGCACGAACACCGCAGGGATGCCCAGCGCCGTCAGTTCGGCGACCGTCGACGTCCCCGCCCGAGCGAGGGCGAGATCTGCCACAGCTAGGGCCAGGTCCATGCGATCGCAGTACTTGAGCACAACGTAGCCGGGCAGCTTCGGATCGACGAGTTGCTCGCGAAACTCGCCAGTCACGTGGATCACCTGCCAGCCCGCTCCGAGGATTGAGGTGATCGACGACGAGATGGTGTCGTTGATTTTCTTGGCTCCCGACGAGCCACCCGTGACGAGCAAGGTCGAGCGGCCCGGGGTCAGCCCGAAGAACGTGAGTGCCTCGGCGCGGGCGCCGAACCGGTCGAGCTGTTCGATCTCGCGGCGCAGCGGCATCCCGACCCACGTTGCGCCCCGGATCGGGGTTGCAAGGAATGCCACCCCAACGAAGCGGGTGAGCCGAGCACCGAGCCGGTTGGCCATACCCGGCTTGGCGTTTGCCTCGTGCAGTGCCAGCGGCACGCCCTCGCGCCGTGCAGCGACGTAGGCGGGGGCCGACGCGTACCCGCCGAAGCCGACGACGACATCGACCGCTCGATCCCGAAGGATTTCCCGCACCACATCAATCGTCTTGGCCAGCCGCCGCGGAAAGCCCAGTGCCGCGCGATTCGGGCGGCGCGGAAACGGCAGCCGCTCGATCGTCACCAGCTCGTAGCCGCGCTCGGGAACTAACCGAGCCTCAAGCCCTTCCTTGGTGCCGAGCACGAGGATCGTCGCATCGGGGTCACGTTCACGCAGCCGGTCCGCCACGGCGAGCAGCGGGTTCACGTGACCCGCCGTGCCGCCACCGGCAAGAAGGTATGTCGTCACCGCGGCCCCGTCTGTCGGGGTCTCGGAGCGACGGAGCCCCGAGTCGGCGCGGCGACCGGTGCCGCCTCTCGATCGATCTGACGAGCGAACGACAAAACTACGCCAATGCCGAGCAGCGTCGCGATGAGGGCCGACCCTCCCGCCGAGATGAGTGGCAGCGGCACACCGAGCACCGGGAGCAACCCCAGAACCACCGCGATGTTGACGAAGGCCTGACCGATGACCCAGACCATCACGCCGCCGGTCGCTACCCGGGCGAAGCTGTCTCTGGTGGAGCGGATGACCCGCACGAAAGCGATCGCGAGCACGATGAACAACACGAGAACAACGATCGCGCCGATGAGCCCGAGCTCTTCACCGATGATCGCAAAGATGAAGTCGTTGTCGGCCTCCGGAAGCCAGTTCCACTTCGCCTTCGAGTTGCCGAGCCCGCTGCCGAACAGCCCGCCCGTCGCGAGTGCCCAACTCGCGTGCTGTACCTGCCAGCACAGGTTGGAGTAGTCGGCGGCGGTGCATCCGTTGATCCACACGGCGATGCGCTCGGTCCGTGACGGTGTTGCCATCGCCATGATGACCACCAGCAGGCTCACCCCGAGCAGCGTCACGAACAAGAACTTCAGCCGCACCCCGCCGAAGTAGAGGCAACCGAGCACGATCATCACGATTATCGATGCGGTGCCGAGGTCTTTGCCGATGAGAACGAACAGAATCGCGATACCCGCGACGGGCCCAATGGGAAGCGCCACGTGCTTCCAGTCGTCCAGCAGGTCTTCCTTAGTCGACAGCACCCAGGCCACCCACACGATGAGGGCGATCTTGACGAACTCAGACGGCTGCATGTTGAAGCCGCCGATCGAGATCCAGTTCTGGTTGCCGCCGTACTCCAGGCCGAGACCCGGGATGAAAACAATGAGCTGAAGCGCTCCACCCACAAGCAGGGCGGGCCAGGCCCACCGCTTCCAGAAACGAGGCGGCATTCGGGATGCCACGAGCATGAGCGGGATTCCGAGCACCGCCGAAATGCCCTGTCGCGTGAACCTGCCGAAGAATCCGTCACCGTCAACGCTCGACTCGATTGACGACGACGAGAGCACCATCACGAGGCCAAAGCCGACGAGGAACAGGGTCGTACCGAGCAGCAGAAAGTAGTTGCGGTTCTCTATCGCGAAGATGCGGCGTACCGGAACTACCGAGAAAGCGGGGCGAGATGCCTCAGGGCCGGTCGCTCCTCGGCGCGGGGTCGTCGGGACTTTCGTCATCTCCCGCCCCTCCCAAGTGGTGCCTCACGGCCGAGGCGAATCTGGTGCCCCGGTCGGCGTAGTCGACGAACTGATCCATGGATGCGGCCGCTGGCGCGAGCAGCACCGTGTCTCCGACCTGGGCGACGTCCGCGGCAAGCCGCACCGCGTCCGGCATCACTCGTTCAGTTTCGGCTGAAACCACCTCGAATACGGGCACGTTCGGGGCGTGTCGCGCGAATGCGGCAGACACGTCGACGCGGTCGGCGCCGATGATCACCGCGCCGCGAAGCCGCGCGGCGTGAGCCGCCACCAGTTCGCTGACATCCACGCCCTTGAGCAGGCCCCCGACGACCCACACGACCGAGTCGTACGCGCCGAGCGCCGCCGAGGCCGCGTGCGGGTTGGTGGCCTTCGAGTCGTCCACCCACGTGATTCCGTGCGCGACGGCGACGATCTCGGTGCGGTGTCGGTCGAGACGGAAACCCGCGAGCCCCGCCTTGACGTCAGCGGGGTCGATGCCCGCGGCGCGGGTGAGAGCGGCGGCGGCGAGTACGTTCGACAGCATGTGGGGGGCGGCAAGGCCCGCTTCGACGAGTTCGCCGTGTGTCGTGAGTTCGAGAGCGGAATTGTGGCGATCGTCGAGAAAGGCGCGATCGACAACGAGATCTCCGACCATCCCCAGGTCGCTGCGCCCCGGCGCACCCCTGCTGAAACCGATCGCCCGGCACCCCTCCTGCACGTCGGCGTTCTCGACCATGCGCATTGTGGCCGGGTCTTCCTGGTTATAGACGCAGGCGACTCGGGTGTTGGCGTAGACGGTCGCCTTGGCCGCCTCGTACGCCTCGCGCGAACCGTGCCAGTCGAGATGATCGTCGGCGAGATTGAGACAGGCGCTGGCGAGCGGGTGCACCGCACCAACTCCAATCCGCGGCATCCAGTGCAGCTGAAAGCTCGACAGTTCGACGACGACGAACTCGAAGCCGATCGGATCGCGCACGACGTCCAGCACGGGAATCCCGATGTTGCCCGCGGCAATCGCACGACGACCCGCGGTCACCAGCAGGTGCGCCGCCAGCTGGGTGGTCGTGGTCTTGCCGTTTGTTCCTGTGACGAAGATCCACTCGGCGGCCGGCGCGACCTTGTCACGTAGCCGCCAGGCGAGTTCCACATCACCCCAGATCGGGATGCCTGCCTCCTGCGCCCAGACGACCAGAGGGTGATCGGGCCGATACCCCGGAGAGACGATGACGACGTCCGGGGCGAAGGCGATGAGCTCGTCTGGCACCGCCTCTTGATCGTGGTGTCGAAGAAAGTCCGCACCGATGACGGTGAGGAGGTCCACTCGTTCTTCCGTTGCCGTCGCAGCGACGACGAGCACTTTGGCGTGGAGTTCGGTCAGGGTGTCGGCGGCGGCGAAGCCGGTGACACCGAGGCCCAACACCGCGACCTTGAGGTCTCGCCAGTCGGCGTACCAGCTCGCGAGTTCGTCGAGGTCACGCACGACTACTGGTTGACCCATTCGAGGTAGAACAGCCCGACACCGACGGCGACGAAGAGCGCCGAGATCAGCCAGAACCGCACGACGACGGTGATCTCCGCCCAGCCCTTCAGCTCGAAGTGATGGTGCAGGGGGCTCATCAGGAAAATGCGTCTGCCCTGCCCGTACCGTCGCTTGGTGATCTTGAACCAGGTGCGCTGCACGATCACCGAGCCGGTCACGATGAGGAACAGGCCGCCGATGAGCACCAGCAGCAGCTCGGTGCGGCTCAGGATCGCGAGCGCCGCGAGTGCACCGCCGAGGCCGAGCGAACCGGTGTCGCCCATGAATGATCTGCGCCGGGAGCGTGTTCCACCACAGGAAGCCGATGAGGGCACCGGCGATTGCCGCGGCGATGATGGCGAGATCGAGTGGGTCACGCACCTCGTAGCACTTGTACAGCGCGCTCAGGATCGATGTCGGGGTTGTTGCAGTTCTGATTGAACTGCCAGAACCCGATGAAGATGTACGACGAGATTGCGAAGATCGCCGCCCCGGTCGCGAGGCCGTCGAGCCCGTCGGCGACGTTGACGCCGTTCGATGCGCTCACGATGATCAGCGTGACCCAGATCGCGAAGAGAATTCCGCCGATCACGACCCCGAACACGGCCAGATCGAGCCAGTGGATGTCACGCACGGCCGAGATCAGCGACGATGCCGGGGTGAGGCCGTCGCGATCGGGGAAGTTCAGCGCGAGTGCCGCGAAACCGCCGGCGACGATGACCTGGCCGAGGATCTTGGACCAGCCGCCGAGGCCCAGGCTGCGCTGCTTTCTCGTCTTGAGGAAGTCGTCGATGAAGCCGATGACGTCCCAGTCCGACCATGAGGTAGATCACGAGCAGGCCGGAGAGCGTGACCTCCTCTCGCGCGATCGCGTGGCCGATGAAATAGCCGAGGATCGCGCCGAGGATGAAGATGATGCCGCCCATGGTCGGCGTGCCGCGCTTGGTGTGGTGCGACTGCGGTCCGTCATCCCGAATGAACTGGCCCCACTTCAGCCGCGTGAACAACCGGATGAACAGCGGGGTGAGGAACAGGGTGAACGCGAGCGAGACCGCGCCGGCGATGAGCAGCGCGATCACGGGGCCACCCCCGCGATGCGATCGCCGAGAAATCGAAGCTCCGCCGATCCTGACGACTTCACGAGCACAACATCGCCGTTCCGTAACTCGTCACGCAGCACATCGTATGCCTCATCGGCAGTGCCAACGAGCACCGACTCCCCGTCCCACGAACCTTCGAGGCCCGCGGCATTGTGGATGTGGCGGGCGGCGTGACCGACGACGATCAGTTTCTGAACGTTGAGACGCACGACGAGGCGACCGACCCGATCGTGTTCCTCGTCGGCGTACTCGCCGAGTTCGGCCATCTCGCCGAGCACCGCGACGGATCGCTGGTCGGGGCGGATGATCTGGGCCAGAGTCTTGAGCGCGGCCGCCATCGAGTCGGGGCTCGCGTTGTACGCGTCGTTGATGACGACGACGCCATCCGGCCGGGTGAGCACCTCCATGCGCCAGCGTTCGGCACGCTCGAGCGCCTCGAGCGCCGGAACGGATCGCTCGGGCGCAACTCCCAGCGCCCGTGCGGCCGCAATGGTGGCGAGTGCGTTCATGACATGGTGTTCGCCAAGAATCTTCAGCTGAACTCGCATCGTCGTGTCGTCCACGCTGAGCGTGAATGCCGTGCCGGCGCTGGTGGCTTCGACGTCGGTCGCGTGCACGTCGGCACCCTCCGCCAAGCCGAACCAGACGACCTCGGCCTTGGTCTTGCCCGCCATCCTGACGACTCGGTCGTCGTCGGCGTTGAGCACGGCGACCGCGGACGCGGGCAGGTCCGTGACCATCTCGGATTTCGCGAGTTCGACGGCATCCGGTCCCCCGAACTCGCCCACATGAGCGAGGCCCACCTTGAGCACGATGCCGACATCGGGGGTGACGATTTCGATGAGCTGCGCGATCTCGCCGATCGCGCTCGCCCCCATCTCGACGATGAGGTACTTGGTGTCGAAGTCGATCCCGAGCATCGAGATGGGTGCACCGACGTGGTTGTTGAACGAACCCCACGGGGCAACCGTCGCGCCCTCGCCCTCGAGAACGGCTCGCAGCATGTTCTTGGTGGTTGTCTTGCCGTTCGAGCCGGTCACCGCCACGACGCGGAGCGCTCCGCGAGAACGCACGCGCGCGACCACCTCGCGGGCGAGCGACGCAAGTGCGCGATAGCCGTCCTCGACGACGATCTGGGTCGCCGGCAAATCGAGCTCGCGTTCAACGACGAGCAGTGTCGCCCCGGCTGCGACAGCGGCCTCGGCGAACAGGTGTCCGTCGGTCACCTCACCGGGAAGCGCGAAGAAGATCGATCCGTCGACAACCTTTCGCGAGTCGGTGTGCACCTCGCCCGAGAACAGGTCGTGGAGCCCCCGCGGCCGTGATGAGACGCCCGGCGACTGTGGTCGCGATCTCGCTGGCAGTCAGCTCAATCATGCCCAGCCCGCCTCACGCAGTGCGCGCCGAGCCTCGTCTCGCGCGGAGAACGGCAGTTGCTCGCCCGCGACGTCGATGTAGTCCTCGTGTCCGGGGCCCGCCCACAGAATCGAGTCCCCCTCCTCGGCCAAGCTCGACGGCCGTGCGGATCGCCTTCGCCTGGGACGCGACCTCGTGCACCTCGGCGGGGTTGAGTCGCGCTCGCGGCCCCGGTCAGCAGGGTGGCGCGGATCGCCGCGGCATCCTCGAATCGGGGGTTGTAGTCGGTGACGACGAGTACGTCGGCACCGTCAGCGGCGATGCGGCCCATCTCCTCGCGCTTGGAGGGATCGCGGTCGCCATCGGCCCCGAACACCATGATGAGCTTGCCGGTCGTGAACGGGCGAATCGCGTCAATCGTCATGGCGAAGGCGTCCGGGCTGTGTCCGTAGTCGACGTAGACCGCCGGACCGGTGTCTGACGACACGCGCTCGATTCGCCCGGGAATGAAAGCGTCGATGCCGCCGCCTTGCTCGAGGGCGTGCCCGATCGCCTCGAGCTCGAAGCCCGCCTCGACCAGCATGACGATGGCAAGCCCCGCGTTCGCCGCCATGTGGCGACCGATAACGGGCACCCGGGTGGTGATGGATGCCCCGTCGGGCGACGTGAGCTCGAAGCTCGTGAACTCCGCTCGCTCCTCGAGCACCGTCACGGTCCACTCCGCGTCGACGCCGGGGGTAGACGAGATCGTCGTGACCGGGATTCTGGATGCCTCGACGACGCGCTGCCCCCACTCGGTGTCGAGCGACACCACGCCTCGTTTCGCCCGGTCCGGGCTGAATAGCTCGAGCTTCGCCGCGAAGTAGGTGTCCATGTCGGTGTAGTCGTCGAGGTGGTCGTGGCTGAGGTTGAGAAAGCTGACGACGTCGAACACGAGCCCGTCGACCCGGTTGCGGGTCAGTGCCTGAGCGCTGACCTCGAGCACAACGGCGCGCACCTCGCTCTCGCGCATGCGGGCGAGCAGACCGTGGATCTCGGTCGCTTCGGGCGTCGTCAGGGTCGAGGTGACCGTGAATGCGCCGATCTTTCGCTCCGCGGTCGTCGAGAGCCCGGCAACGAGGCCGAGCTGCTCCGCGATGCCGTGCAGCAGATAGGACACGCTGGTCTTGCCGTTGGTGCCTGTGATGCCGAACAGCAGCGGAGACAACTCTTCCGTGCGGTAGACCCACGACGAGATCGCACCGAGCGCCTCGCGCGGCGACTCCACGACGACGATCGGCAGTCCGGCGTCGGCCGCGAGTTCTGCACCCCGCGCGTCGGTGAGCAGGGCGACTGCGCCGCCGGCCCGCGCGTCGGCGGCGAAGCATCGCGCCGTGCCTGCGGACGCCCTGCACGCCCACGTAGAGATCGCCGGGTTGCAGATTCGAGGTGCTGAGGGTTATTCCTGTGACCTCGACGCCGTCGAGCGAGCCGCGCGTCTCGAGGTCGAACCGATCCACCAACTCCGAGAGGTGGCGGGGCGAGGGGTGCTCGGGGCGAAGAATCGAGCCTTCACCGGAACCCACTCGATCTCCCTACTGACTAGTGCATCACCACGTCAGTGGGATGGCTGGGGCCGGCTCTGTGGATGGCGTGACGCGATACTGCGTCAGCGTCTGTGCCATCACGTCGTGGAACGTCGTAGCAATGGCCCCTGAGGAATAGATGCTACTAGGGATGCCTGCGGTCACGACAACCACGTACTGCGGATTCTCCGCCGGAGCCATGCCCGCGTAGGAAATAACTGCCTGGTCGCCGTACACACCGTTCTCGGCGACCTCGGCGGTACCGCTCTTCGCGGCAACTCGATATCCCGGGATTGTCAGGTCGGCGCTTGCCCACCCCTGGCTCACCACCTGCTCGAGCATCTGCCTGGTCTGGATAGCAGCCGACTCAGACACGACTCTGGTGCCCGCCGTCGGCGGCAGGTCGGTTGTCGTGCCGTCGGGCATCGTGCATCCCTCGACCAGGGTGACGGGCAGGCGCACCCCGTCGTTGGCGATCGTCTGGTACGCGCTAGCCATCTGCACCGAGGTGACGCTGAGGCCCTGCCCGAACTGCACGGCGAAGTTCGTGCGCTCGTCCCATTCGTCGGCGGGGTGCACGAGGCCTTCCGACTCCCCCGTGAACCCGACCTCGGTTTCGGAGTTGAACCCGAAGGAGGTGATGTAGTCGTGACGTTTCTGCGCCGAGAGCAGCTTCGAGAACAGCGACATTGCCGTGTTCGACGAGTAGACCAGGGCTCCGGCGAGGGTGTAGTTCAGGTCGTCGTGAGCGAACGAATCCTTGATGAAGCCGCCGTCGGAGAGGTAGAGCCGCCCCGGCGCGACGATCTCCGTGGTCGGGGTGATCACACCGGCATCCAGCAGGGATGCCGCGGTAACCGCCTTCATCGTCGAACCCGGTTCGTATGCCCAGCTGAACGCTCGCGAGCCGAAGGCCGTGTTGGGGACTCCGTCGATGTTGTTGGGATCGACCGAGGGGTAGTCGGCCACTGCCATGAGGTGACCGTCGCTCACCCGCATGACGACCGCGGTGACCCACTCGGCACCGAGGTCGTTGTAGGTCTGGGCGGCCCTCTGCTGAACGTAGAACTGGAGGTCGCGGTCGATCGTGAGGTGAACCGTGCCGCCGTCCTTGGGTGCTACGGAGGTCACGAGGCTGCCGGGCAGTTGCACGCCGTCTTCGCCCTTTTCGTAGCTCGCAGAGCCATTCGCGCTGGCCAGACACGCGTCTTCACTCAACTCGAGGCCTGCCCCCAACCCGTCGGTGAATCCGACCAGGTTGCCCGCGATCGCTCCGTTGGGGTAGGTGCGACTGGGTCGCAGCTCGTAGTACACCCACGGCACGTCCAGCGCACGCACCGCATCGAACACGTCGAGCGTGACGCCTTTCGCTAGGTAGGCGAAGTCGGATGAGGGGTCGGCGGTGATGGTGGCCATGAGCACGGCCGGATCTTGGGCCGTGAGCGCGGCAATCGAGTTCAGTGCCTCGGGAACCGAGGTCGCCGCATCGCTGAGTTTGAGCGCGTTCCGCGGGGACGCCGTGATGTCGTAGCGCTCCACGCTGGCGGCGAGTACCGCGCCGTTCGTATCCACGATTTCGCCGCGCGTGCCATAGGTGACGAGATCTTCTGCTCGCTTGGACAGCGACTGGGCGTTCAGTTCGGCCGCTTGAACCAGTTGGATGTCGACGAGACGCACCGTGAACAGCGCCACCACCGCGAACACGGCAATGACTACCAGGGAGATGCGTGCTCTACTGCGCCGTGTTCGCATGGTCGTCTCAGTGGGTCACAGGTGCGGGAAGGGTGTCGACGGGCTGCGCGGAGCCCACGGTGGCGGTACTGGTGTTCGGTGCCGGCGTTGTCGCCCCCGTCGTTGCTGTCGGTCCCGTCTTGCTGACAAGAGGAGCGCCCGCGAGCAGCGAGTTGGCGACCAGGTTGCATGCTCCCCCGCAGCCGGCTCGGTCGACAGATCCCGGCGCGCCCGTGACCGTGCCGGTGGTCAGGTCGAGGAAGAGCGGGTTTGCGCTCGGCACCATTCCGAGATGCGCGGCATTCGCGGCGAGACTCTGCGTCGATGCCGACAGATCGAGCTTTTCGGTCAAGGCTTCCTGGGAGCGAAGGAGCTCCTTTTGCTGACTCTGCAGCGCCTCGATTTGGTACGCCCCGTCCGAGACCACGATGCTTAGCAGCAACTGGGCCGCGAAAATGACGGCAAGGCACGCGACCGTCACGACGGCGTAGGCAGCCTTGGGCCGAGCGCGGCGTTGCTGGCGCGATGGGGCGATCTCGATGTGGCGCGGCTGCTGGGGCTGTGCCGCACGCTGTACGCCGCGAACGGCGGGGCGCGCGTACGCCAGATTGCCGCTCACGCGACATCCCTCAGACGTTCGGCGGCACGCAGACGCACCGGCGTTGCGCGGGGGTTCTCGGCCTTCTCGGCGTCGCTGGCAAGCTCGGCGCCTCGCACGAGCAACTTGAGTTCGGGGCGGTGCTGAGGCAGTTCGACGGGCAGTCCGCGAGGCGCGGTCGACGCCGCACGCGCCTGAAGAACTCGTTTCACGATCCGGTCCTCGAGCGACTGGTACGACAGAACCACGATGCGTCCACCGACTTCGAGTACGTCGACGGCGTCGGGGATGGCGCGCTGAAGTACCGCGAGTTCCTGATTCACTTCGATGCGCAGTGCCTGAAACACCCGCTTGGCGGGGTGCCCGGCACGACGAGCGGCCGCCGGAGTCGCGGCGATGATGAGGTCGACCAGTTCGGCGGATGTCGTCAGCGGCTCGGTCTCCCGGCGCTGCACGATTCGGCTCGCGTAGCGCGGAGCGAGCTTCTCGTCCCCGTATTCGTAGAAGATGCGACGCAGCTCGAACTCGCTGTACGTCGCGACGACCGTTGCGGCCGTGAGTTCGCTCGTGGAGTCCATGCGCATGTCGAGCGGAGCATCCTTCGAATAGGAGAAGCCGCGCTCGACTCGATCCAGCTGGAGCGACGAGACGCCCAGGTCGAAGAGGATGCCCGACACCCGTGTCATCCCCAAGCCGCTCAGTACTGCGCGCAACTCGTCGTACACCGCGTGCACGAGGTGAACCCGGTCGGCATAGGCGGCCAGTCGCTCCCCCGCAATGGCGAGTGCCTCGGGATCGCGATCGATACCGATGAGAGTCAGCGACGGAAATCGCTCGAGAAACGCCTCGGCGTGTCCCGCCATGCCGAGCGTGGCGTCGACGAGGGTCGCTCCCTCACGCTCAAGCGCGGGAGCGAGCAGCTCGAGGGTGCGGTCGAGCATGACGGGGGTGTGGATGCTGTTGTCGCCCATGATGTGCGGGGCTGTCCCGGGCCCTGATCCCCATCCGGTACGACCTGACAACGGGGAAGGAGGTCAGGGCTGCCGGCTGAGGGTCAGAACCAAGGTCAGAAGAGTCCCGGAATCACCTCCTCCGTCGTGTTGACGAAGTCGGCTTCGGCGCTCTCGTAGTACGAGTTCCACGCCTCGGTGTCCCAGATCTCCGCGCGCGTTCCAGCACCGATCACGGTGAGTTCGCGGTCGAGTCCCGCGTAGCTGCGCAGGTTCGTGGGGAGCGTGATGCGGTTCTGCTTGTCGGGAACCTCTTGGCTGGCCCCGGACAGGAAGAGACGGATGAAGTCACGGTTCTGCTTGCTCGTGATTGAGGCCTGGCGGATCTTGTCGGTGATCGTCTCGAACTCGCGCTGGCTGAAGACGTAGAGGCAGCGTTCCTGACCGCGGGTGACGACCATCCCGGAGGCGAGCTCGTCACGGAACTTCGCGGGGAGGATGACCCTGCCCTTGTCGTCGAGCTTGGGCGAGTGCGTACCAAGAAACACGTCGACCCCCTCACTCTCCGGCCCGGATTCAGGTTTCCTCCACTTTACTCCACTTTGCACCACCAAACAATGACATTTCCCCGAAATGGGGGCACAGCGCAAGAACACACCAGTTATCTACTGGGATGCCACGGTGGAGGACAGTGGAGGAAAAGGGGTATGAAGGGGCTCAACGAGGCACAAAAAAAGGACCAACCCGGAGGTTGGTCCCTATTTGACGAGCGTTTCGGTTACTCCCGGCCGTCCTGACGCTGATCCCAGCGATCGTTGAGAGCATCCATGAATCGCGAAGACGAGCCCTTGCGATTCGGGTGGTCTGTCGTATTGTCGGCCGCCGAAGCATCGCGACGAGGGGGCGCTAGTGCGAGCATCGCTCCCGTGAACATGATGGCGAAGCCAAGTACCCCGACAAGAGGCTGCTGAATGATGACGCCGGCAACAAGCGCACCGACTCCCAGCACCGCGACCAAGACGCCCACGGCGACCAGGGTGTAGTTGGTCTTGCCCCGCCGGGAACTGACGGTCGCAACGAAGTCAGCGTCGTTTTGGTAGAGACTGCGCTCCATTTCTTCAAGGAGACGCTGCTCGTGCTCGGAAAGTGGCATCCTCTTCCCTCCCTGGACACTGACGCGTGAAACTCCATAGTACGCCCCGCCGCGGTAGCTAGGCTAGACAGATGGCTGAGAGTACCCGGTTAGTTGACCTGATTCAACTGAGAATTGACGGGTTTCTCGCCGAGCAGCGCGAGCAGCTCGTAGCTATCGGACCCGAGCTGGGCGATGTCACCGATCTCGCGCACGACTTCCTTCGCGGCGGCAAGCGATTCCGAGGACTCTTCTGCTACTGGGGATGGCACGCGGTAGCGGGTACCGGTGATGGCTTCGATCCCCTGGCCGATGACACGGCGTCGTCCGATCTGCCGGGAGTGGTGCTCGCCGCGTCCGCCCTCGAACTCTTTCACGCGGCGGCTCTCGTGCACGACGACATCATGGACAGTTCCGACACTCGACGTGGCGCGCCCGCCGCCCACCGCCGCTTTGAGGCGATGCACTCGGCCGGCCGCTGGGTGGGCTCGCCCGCCCGCTTCGGAACGTCGGCAGCGTTGCTGCTCGGCGACCTGATCTTGGCGTGGAGCGACGACCTGTTCGAACGGGCGACATCGCTCATCGCCGACCCCGCGGCGGCACGAGCCGCCCGCGCCGAGTTCTCCACGATGCGCACCGAGGTCACTGTGGGCCAGTATCTCGACATCCTCGAGGAGAACGCGTGGACGGCATATCCGGAATCGACTGCGCTGGAGCGAGCGCACCGAGTGATCGTGCACAAGTCGGCGAAGTACAGCATCGAAGCTCCGCTCGCGATCGGCGCGGCGCTCGGCGGTGGCAGCCTCGGTCAGGTCGCGGCGCTGAGGGCGTTCGGGCTCCCTCTGGGCGTCGCGTATCAGTTGCGTGACGACCTCCTCGGGGTCTTTGGAGATCCCGAGGTGACAGGAAAGCCCGCAGGCGACGACCTGCGTGAGGGTAAGCGCACTGTCTTGATCGCGCTCGCCAGAGCCAAGCTTCCGGCGGCCGCGCGAAATCTCATCGACGAACTCGTTGGGGATCCTTCTCTGGACTCTCAGCAGATCGACATGATTCGTACCGCGCTGCGGGACTCCGGTGCTGTGGACGAGATCGAGCAGATCATCGACCACAACGTGCGCCTCGCGCGCACGGCGATAGCCGACATCACCATCGCCGAATCGGCCCGGCGCGAGCTTCTCCAACTAGCTGACACCGCAACTCGCCGTGACGCGTAGCCCGCGATTGGGGTGGCCTAGAAGCCGAGCGCCTGAGCCACTCGACGCACCTCCGCCTTGCGGCCGGCGAGCAGTGCGTGCACAGGACTCACCCCGAGACTCTCGTCGGTGCTGAGCAGCCAGTTCAACGCCTCATCCTCGGTGAAGCCTGCATCGATAAGAACGACGACAGTTCCCTTGAGCTCGTGCATCGGCTCACCATTCACAATGAACAGCGCCGGCACCTTCCAGACGCCATCGATCTTGCTCGCCAGCAACGCGCGATCCTCGATGAGGCGGCGCACCTGGCTCACCTTGATGCCCAGGATCTCGGTGAGATCGGGGATTGTCAGCCACTGCTCGTCGGGTGTTTCAGTCACCCCTTAAGACTGCCACGTGGCACGGGTGAACCTCCGCAGGCCATCGCCGTGGCAAATGTTTCCACCATGTAAATTCAAATCACATAGGCCACGGTAATTGACTTGAATGTAGTTCTGTGTCACGTTGGTCTTGGATGCCGATCGGTGGCGATCGGTAGTACCTCCTCGGGGCCGGGAGTAGGACGGGACACGGATGACTGACACTGCAGCACACGAGGTGCGACACACTGCCCATCCCGTGTTTGCCGGGCTGACCCCGCAGACGCCGCAACCCCTGCCGTCGAACCGCAAATCAGCGCGTCATCCCGCACTCCAGACCCGTGCTGCGCACTCGACGTTGCCGATAATCCTCGTCGGCTCCCTCGCGGCGATGACCCTCAACCTCGCGGCGCCCGCCGATCAGGCACACGCCCAGCCCGCGCCCAAGCCGCGCGGAGCGGCATCCGAACTCGGTCGCACGATCTTGGGGGCGATGGATGCCGCACGAACCGCCCTTAAGGCCACGTCCGCTGCCACCTCGACCAGCGCCGCACCCGCGATGTACCGCGTCGTAGCCGGCGACACCGTGAGCGACATCGCGGGCCGGTTCGGTCTAGCGACCGCATCGATCCTCGCCCTCAATGGCCTCGGCTGGTCGTCACTGATCTTTCCCGGCCAACAGCTCAAGCTGACTTCGAGTGGCCCGGTGCCGGTTGTTGCCGCGCCCGAGGAGGCGCCAGCCATCGGGCGCTACACGATCGTCGCCGGCGACACGATCAGCGCCGTGGCCGATCGGTTCGGTGTTTCGACGCTGTCGGTTCTCACCGCAAATGGTTTGGGCTGGTCGAGCATCATCTACCCGGGGCAGACCATTGCCATCCCCGGGCTCGTGGCTCCCGGAGCTGCCAATGATGTCGCCCGTGGCGTCACCCAGCCCGAGCCCGCCGAGCCCGAAATTATCGCGATGACGCCCGTCGTCGACACCGCGCCCATCGCAGAACCCACGCCCGCGGAACCGGTTGCGCCGGCCCCGGCCGAGTCGCGCTACACGGTGGTCTCCGGTGACACCCTCTCCGCGATCGCCGCACGATTCGGCATATCGACTCAGACCCTGCTCGACGCCAACGGCATGACCTGGGAGAGCACCATCTACCCGGGCAACGTGATCACCGTCCCCAACGGCACCACCCCGGCCGGGGTGGGCGGCACCGTTACCGGGCTCAGTGACGAGATGCGCGGCAACGCCGCGATAATCGTTCAGGTCGGACGCGATCTGGGTGTCTCTGACTACGGAATCGTCATCGCGCTGGCCGCCGCAATGCAGGAGTCGAGCCTGCGCAACCTCACCTGGGGTGACCGCGACTCCGTCGGACTCTTCCAGCAGCGACCCAGCTCCGGCTGGGGCTCGGTCGACCAGCTGACCGATCCGAACTACGCCGCTCGGCTCTTCTACGGCGGCCCGAGCAACCCCAACCGGGGCTACACCCGGGGGCTGCTAGACATTTCGGGCTGGCAGTCGATGTCGGTGACGCAGGCGGCACAGAGCGTTCAGATCTCCGCGTACCCGGATGCCTACGCCAAGTGGGAGTCGTCGGCACGCGCGTGGCTCGCTCAACTGGGCTAGATCGCCCCACTGACACAAACCCGAGGGTGCCGTGTCTAGCCGGGGCTGGCGCAGCAAAGAACTTTAGACTCGGACGGTGAGCGTCAATAGCACCGACCCGATGATTGGCCGTCTTCTTGACGGCCGTTATCAGGTGCGTTCGCGCATCGCGCGCGGTGGCATGGCCACCGTCTACGTCGCCACCGACCTGCGGCTCGAGCGACGCGTCGCCATCAAGATCATGCACGGTCATCTCGCCGACGACAGCCAGTTCAAGGAACGATTCATTCAGGAGGCGCGCTCGGCCGCACGGCTCGCGCATCCGAATGTCGTCAACGTCTTCGACCAGGGCCAAGACAGTGACATGGCGTACCTCGTCATGGAGTACCTGCCCGGAATCACCCTCCGAGATCTGCTGCAAGAGCACCACACCCTGACGACCGAGCAGACCTTCGACATCATGGAAGCGGTATTGGGCGGGCTCGCTGCCGCCCACAAGGCCGGCATCGTGCACCGGGACCTCAAGCCCGAGAATGTGCTCCTGGCCGACGACGGTCGCATCAAGATCGGGGACTTCGGGCTCGCTCGCGCCGCATCCGCCAACACGGCGACCGGGGCCGCTCTACTCGGAACTATCGCCTACCTCTCCCCCGAACTCGTAACCCGCGGCGTCGCCGATGCCCGCAGCGACATCTACGCGGTCGGAATCATGATGTACGAGATGCTCGTCGGGGAGCAGCCGTTCAAGGGCGAGCAACCCATGCAGATCGCCTATCAGCACGCCAACGACTCGGTTCCGGCGCCGAGCCTGAAAAACTCGAAACTCCCCGCCGAGATCGATGAGTTGGTGCTCTGGGCCACGGCCCGCGAGCCGGACCAGCGCCCGAAAGATGCGCGGGTCATGCTCGATCAGCTGTTCGACGCCCACAGCGCGCTCATGACGGCCCACCCGGCAACCGGCGCGACGACTCTCAACCGCACGATGGTCATGCCGACTGCTGGAGACTCCTCTGCCACCGCCGAGACACAGATTTTGGGGGCTGGACTGCGCGCGAGCAGCGCCCCCGCGGTGGCCGCCGGAAGCACCACCGATCTCGCCACGCTGGCGCGCAAACGGCGCAAGCGGGGTCGCTGGCTCCTCGCTCTCGTCCTGGTGCTCGCCGCCGTCGCTGGGGGTGCCGGATGGTACTTTGGTGCCGGTCCGGGCTCGAAGGTCACCATCCCCGAGAGCCTCGCCGGACTCTCCGTCGACGACGCGCGAGCCGCTCTCCTAGATCTGGGCGTGACCGTGTCCGCCACGACGGCGGAGGTCAGCGATCCGGTAGTCGCCATCGGTCTCGTCGCACAGACCGATCCCCCGCTCGGCACCTCAGTCGCAAAGGGCTTCGAGGTGCAACTTCTGGTCTCCAAGGGCCCGGCACCGCTGCCGGTACCGGCCTTCGCGGGTATGTCAGAAGAGGATGCCACGACCGCGGCCAAGGCGGCACCATTCACGGTCGCGCCCAGCATCTACCAGTTCGACGCATCCATCCCCGAGGGGATCGTCATCGACGCCCTCGCCGCCGACGGCAGCAGTCTCACCGACGTTGCCACCTACGGCGAGCTGCAGGAGGTCACCCTCGTGGTCTCGGTCGGTGCGCTGCCCGACCTCGCCGGCATGACCGTCGATGAGGCAAAGACTGCTCTCGAGGACGTCGGCCTCAGTGCGGGCGCCATCAACGAGGCCGAATACAGCGACACGATTGCCCAAGGTCAGGTCATCCGCGCGCAGGCCGTCGAGGGCGCGACAGTCGTGCGCACCGGCGACGTCGTCGACCTGATTACCTCCAAGGGCGTCGAACTGATCACCGTGCCCGACGTTGTCGGCTTGTCGTGGTCTGAGGCGAAACCGGAGCTCGAGGCCGCGGGTTTCCGACTCGACTACAACCTCTTCGCCGACGCCGCCCCCGGCCTGTTTACCGTGACGAACCTCGACCCCGACGAGAACACGCAGCAACCCAAGGGCAGCACGATTAAGGTCAACTTCTCGTCGTAGCCGGGATTCGGCCCGCCGCGCTACAGGGCCGAAAGCTCCTCTGCCACGAGGAACGCGAGTTCGAGCGACTGCATGTGGTTGAGTCGCGGGTCGCACAGCGACTCGTAGCGCGTGGCGAAGCGTCGCCTCGTCGATCTGCTCGGAGCCACCGAGGCACTCCGTGACATCGTCGCCGGTGAGCTCGATGTGGATGCCGCCCGGGTAGGTTCCCGCAGCGCGGTGTGCCTCGAAGAAGCCCTTGACCTCGTCCACGACGTCGTCGAAACGTCGGGTCTTGTATCCGTTCGGAGTCGTGAGCCCGTTGCCGTGCATCGGGTCGGAGACCCACAGCGGCGTGGCATCCATGCCCTTGATCGCCTCAAGCAGCGGCGGTAGCGCGTCGCGCACCTTGCCTGCACCCATGCGGGTGATGAAGGTGAGACGGCCGGGCTCGCGATCCGGATCGAGCTTGTCGATGAGCTGCTTCATCGTCTCGGGGGTCGTCGTCGGGCCGAGCTTGACGCCGATCGGGTTTCGCACCCGCGAGAAGTAGTCAATGTGCGCCCCGTCTAGATCGCGAGTGCGCTCGCCGATCCACAGGAAGTGGGCGCTCGTGTTGTACGGGGTGCCGGTGCGCGAGTCGATCCGGGTCATCGGGCGCTCGTAGTCCATGAGCAGGCCTTCGTGGCTGGAGTAGAACTCGACGCGACGCAGCTCGTCGAAGTCGGCGCCCGCCGCCTCCATGAACTTGATCGCGCGGTCGATCTCGTTGGCCACCTTCTCGTAACGGTGGTTAGCCGGGTTCTGGGCGAATCCACGATTCCACGAGTGCACCTGGCGGAGGTCGGCGAACCCACCCTGGGTGAATGCCCGCACCAGATTCAGTGTCGAGGCGGAGGTGTGGTAACCGTCAACGAGTCGGCGCGGGTCGGCTCGACGCGACTCCGGCGTGAAGTCGTAGCCGTTCACGATGTCGCCGCGGTAGGCCGGCAGCGTCACATCCCCGCGGGTCTCGGTGTCGCTGGAGCGCGGCTTGGCGAACTGGCCGGCCATGCGACCCATCTTGACGATCGGCTTCGATGCGCCGTAGGTGAGCACGACCGCCATCTGCAGGATCGTCTTGACGCGATCCCGGATCTGCTGGGCGGTCGCGCCGGCGAAGGTCTCGGCGCAGTCGCCGCCCTGCAGCAGGAATGCATCACCCTGCGCGGCGCGCGCGAGTCGCTCGCGCAGAATGTCGACCTCACCGGCGAACACCAGCGGCGGCAAGCCGGCGATCTTCTCGGATGCCGCACCGACCTCGTCGGCGTCCGGCCACTCGGGCTGCTGCTTGATGGGAAGTGTCCGCCAATAGTCGAGGCCCGCGATCACTGCTGGATCGGCGTGCACGACGGGTTCGGACGGGTCAACCACGAGTAGGTCCTTAGCTGGGAGGAATGGAAAGGGCAGGAGTGCCTCGTCAAGGCTACCGGCTGCGAGAGACCAACTTTTCCCGGATGCTCGACGCATACACGTCGACATACTCCTGGCCGCTGATCCGATTGAGCTCGTACATGATCTCGTCGGTTATCGAGCGCAGGATGAAGCGGTCGCCCTCCATGCCCTCGAACCGCGAAAAGTCGAGCGGCTCCCCGAAGATGATTCCGATCCGGCGCACCTTGGGCAGCTTGCTGCCGATCGGCATGACCTTCTCGGTGTCGATCATGGCAACGGGAACCACGGGCACGTGGGCCTCGAGAATCATTCGCGCGACACCGGTGCGGCCGCGATAAAGCTTGCCGTCTGGGCTCCGGGTGCCCTCCGGGTAGATCCCGAGCACGTCGCCCTGAGCGAGAACCTTCAGCCCCGTGTTGAGCGATGCCTCGGATGCCTTGCCGCCGGAGCGGTCGATCGGAAGCATCCCGGTGCCCTTGAGGAAGTTCTTGATCGCCCAGCCCTTGAAACCTCGACCGGTGAAGTAGTCACTCTTGGCGAGGAAGAAGATTCGGCGGTCGATCACCAACGGAAGGATGATCGAGTCGATGACCGAGAGGTGGTTGCTGGCGAGGATCACCGCACCGTTCTTCGGGATGTTCTCGACCCCGGAGAGCCAGGGTCGAAAGACCGTCTCGAGAATCGGTCCAGCGACGAGGTTCTTCATGAACCAGTAGAACATCGCTACCTACCTCCGGCCGGAAAGCTCTACTCTAACGCGCACGGTGGTGGATGCGAGCAAGGTCGGCGGCGCCCACCACTCCGGCGTTGTTCACGAGCTCGGCGATCACGAACTCGGGCTCGGGGTGGTAGCCGCGTGCCGGCAGGTGCTGGCGATACGACTCCCGGATCGGGTCGAGCAGCAACTCGCCCGCGACGGCGACGCCCCCACCGAACACGAAGAGTTCGGGGTCGAGGACCGCGCTGAACGACGCGCAGGCCTGCCCCAGAGACTGCCCCAGCTGCGTTAGCGCGTGGATGGCCCCCGGGTCGCCGTCAGCGATGAGCGCGCCCACGATGGCCCCGTCCAACTCCGCCGTGTTCCCGCCGAGCCTCGGCGAGGGCGAGGCCGATGCCGCCGACGTCTGCGATCTCGTTCGCGAGCCGGAGCAGCGCACGACCGGACCCGTACTGTTCGACACAGCCGTGAGCGCCACAGCCGCACGGTAGACCACCCGGAACGAGCCTCATGTGACCGAGTTCGGCGCCGGCGCCGAACCCTCCGCGGAACAGTGCGCCGCGGTTCACGATCGCTCCCCCGACGCCGGTGCCGATTGTCAGCATCGTCATGTCGTTGACGGCGCGGCCGGCGCCGAACCGGAACTCTGCCCAGCCCGCCGCGTTCGCGTCATTGTCGATGGTGATCTCGAGATTCAAGCGGCTCCGAAGGCGGTCGCGGAGCGGCTCATTGCGCCAGCTAATGTTCGGCGTGTAGTAGACCGTCGACTGATCGACGTCGATGAATCCGGGCGCCGCGACGCCCGCCGCGAGAATGTCCCGGCCCTCGGAAAGAGACTGCACCATCTCGACGACGGCATCGATGATCGCCTGCGAATCACCCGCCTGGGTGGCAACTCTGTGCTCGGCGAGAATCGCGCCGTCCTCGGAAACGACCGCCCCGGCGATCTTGGTTCCACCGATGTCAATTCCGATCGCGTCCACGGTGTTTGAGTGTAGCGGCGGGGGGAAGCGCGTAGGTTCAGCGGCCGGTCGCGGTTAGAGTAGAACGAATGACCCATGACCGGTACCAAAGGAGTTGCCGTGAAAAACTTTGAAACTGCCGCGCTCGCAACAGCAGATCCAGACGCCAATGTCACGGATCTTCTGGTCGCCCGAGCAGCTCAGGATCCAGGCCATGCATTGTTCGCTGTCCCCACGTCTGATGGTGGATGGCGGGATGTAACCTCAGGCGAGTTCCTCGCTGAAGTCGTCGCTCTCGCCAAGGGCCTCGTCGCGTCAGGCATCGAGCCGGGCGACAAGATCGGCCTGATGTCCAAGACACGCTACGAGTGGACGCTCATCGACTTTGCGACCTGGTTCGCCGGTGCCGTTCTCGTTCCCGTCTACGAGACATCCGCACCGTCGCAGATTCTCTGGAACCTCACCGACTCCGGTGCGGTGGGCATGATCACCGAGAATCCCGATCACTTCGCGCGGTTTGACGAGATTCGCGCTGACGCTCCGCTCGTGCGCAACGTCTGGCAGATCGATCTCGGCGACCTCGACAAGCTCGCGGTCGCGGGCAAGGGCGTCACTGACGAGGAGATCGAACGCCGACGCAACCTCGCTAAGGGCTCCGATCTCGCGACCCTCATCTACACGTCCGGCACCACGGGCAAGCCCAAGGGCTGCATCATCACGCACTCGAACTTCGTCGAGTTGACTCGCAATGCGCGACTGGCGATTCCCGAGGTCGTGAACCCGAACTCGAGCACGCTGTTGTTCATTACGCTCGCGCACATCTTTGCGCGATTCATCTCTGTGCTCGCGATCGAGAGCGGCGTGAAGGTTGGGCACCAGCCTGACACCAAGCTCCTGCTTCCCTCGATGGCGTCGTTCCAACCCACATTCCTGCTCGCGGTGCCCCGCGTGTTCGAAAAGGTCTACAACTCGTCCGAGCAAAAGGCCGAGGCCGGAGGCAAGGGCAAGATCTTCCGCAAGGCAGCGGAGGTCGCGATCGCGCACTCCAAGGCCCTCGACGCCGGACACGTGCCGCTGGGGCTCAAGCTCCAGTTCGCCCTGTTTGACCGTCTCGTGCTCAGCAAGATCCGCGCTGCGCTCGGCGGAAAAGTCGAGTACGCGGTCTCGGGTTCTGCTCCCCTGGGACTGCGTCTCGGACACTTCTACCGCAGCCTCGGGCTCACGATTCTCGAGGGCTATGGCCTAACCGAGACGACGGCGCCGATTTCGGTGAACCTCGCGTCGAACTTCAAGATCGGCAAGGTCGGCCCGCCGCTTCCCGGTGTCTCGGTGCGCATTGCCGAGGATGGCGAAATTCAGGCCAAGGGCGTCTGTGTGTTCGACGGCTACTGGAAGAACGAGGCCGCAACGAAGGAGACCTTCGACGGCGACTGGTTCAAGACCGGTGACATCGGCACGATCGACGAAGACGGCTACCTGGAGATCACCGGTCGCAAGAAGGAGATCATCGTGACGGCCGGGGGCAAGAACGTCGCCCCGGCGGCCCTCGAAGACCCGATCCGCGCGAACCCGATCATCGGTCAGGTCATCGTCGTGGGCGACGAGAAGCCGTACATTTCGGCGCTCATGACCCTCGACGAGGAGATGCTGCCCGCGTGGCTCAAGAACAACGGGCTCGACCCAGCGATTGCGCAGGACGAGGCGGCCAAGCTTCCCGAGGTGCTCGCCGAGATCCAGCGGGCCGTGGATGCCGCAAACGCCAAGGTCTCTCGCGCCGAGTCGATCCGCAAGTTCCGCGTGCTGGACGCCGACCTCACCGAGGCCAGCGGACACCTCACACCGAAGTTGAGCATCAAGCGCAACGTCATCATGCAAGACTTCGCGACCGAGATCGAGAGCATGTACTCGGAGCAGCCGGCCACGGAAGGCATCTCGCTGGCGGGCTAGAAGTCGTGGCGGGCTAGTACCAGTCCGCCTGGCGAATTTGTCGCATGGCCTCGCGCTTGATCTCAGGCGCGAGGCCTTCGATATAGAGGTGGCCATCGAGATGATCGACCTCGTGCTGCAGCGCCTGCGCCATGAGTCCGTCGCCTTGCAGCTCCACGGGATTGCCTTCGAGGTCGATACCGACCACCTTGGCGAACGGATAGCGCACGCGCGGGAAGTAGAAGCCAGGCACTGAGAGGCATCCCTCGTCCACTTCTTCGGGCTCGCCGGACACCTCGACCAGCTGCGGGTTGATGATGTAGCCCACGACGTCGTCGACGTTGTAGCTGAACGCTCGAAGCCCCACGCCGATCTGGTTGGCCGCCAAACCCGCACGACCCGGAACTCGCACCGTCTCGAGAAGGTCGTCGACGAGCGCCGTCGCCTTCGGGTCGCCGGGCGTAATCGGATCGCAGACCGACCTCAGTACGGGGTCGCCGAACAGGCGGATAGCTCGTTCTGCCATCGGGTCAGGCGTCCCGCTGCGCGGGCAGTCCGTCGACCACGAGAGCGGCGAGCTCACGAGCCGAGTCGCGGGTCAGCGGCTTGAACTCGTCGAAGTCAATCGTCGAACCTGTGGCCAGCGCGGGGTCGTAAGGCACACGGACGATTTCGCGCACGCGTGACCTGAAGTGAGCCTCGATCTCCTCGAGCTTGACCAGGTTGGTTCCGTGCGTCGCCGTGTTGAGCGCAACGATCGCGTTCTTCACCAGTTCGGCGTAGCCATTCGATTCGAGCCAGGTGAGGGTCTCGGACGCCAGTCGTGCCTCGTCAACACTCCCGCCAGAGACCACGACGATCGAGTCCGCGCGCGCCAGAGTGGCCCCCATCACCGAGTGCACGATGCCCGTGCCGCAGTCGGTAATCACGACAGAGTAGAAACGCGCAGCCAGATCGGCGACCGTCTCGTAGTCCTTCCCGTCGAAGGCCTCGGCCACCATGGGGTCGGCGTCGGATGCCAGCACGTCGAGGCGCGTGTCATCCCGCGAAATGAGGGTCTGAAACTCGCTGAACGAGCGAATGCTGCTCGCGCGACTGACGACGTCGCGAACGGTCGCTCGAGTCGACTTGGTGATGCGCTCGGCGAGCGTGCCACGGTCGGGGTTGGCGTCGATCGCGATGACGCGGTCCTCGCGCACGTCGGCCATAGCCATGCCCAGCAGTGCCGAGATCGTTGTCTTGCCGACTCCGCCCTTGCGGGTGAGCACGGGGATGAAGCGCGCCTCGCCCTCGAGGTGCTTACCGATCCGCGCGTCGAGCGCTTTGCGCTGTCTGACCCGCAGCGAGTCGCCAATGTTGACCAGGTGCAGGGTCGCGTCATACAGCAGCCTCTGGAGAAAACCCTCGGGGGGCGGCTTGCGCTTGGTGCGCCCCTGCTCGATGAGCCGTTCCGCCGTGAGCATTGAAGCGGGCTCGGGCGTTGTCGAGACCTCGCCGCGCTGGCGCCCTCGTCTGCTGTACACCTGATCCGACTCGGGCAGGGCCGGAATGTGCGGCGCTGGTTCCGGTTCGGGGTGCACGGCAACATCGTGCGCGGCGACGGTGATCGTCGTCGTGGCGATGGTGGGGACATCCAGCAAACCGGGGCTCACCGCGACATCCGGGATGGCGACGGCCGCCTCGTCTTCGGGCGTCTCGTGCACCTCGACCGGGAGTGCAATGGTGAAAGTCAGGTTGTCGCTCGGGTTCGGTTCGACGACGATGGATCCGCTGTCGGTGCCTTCCGAATCGGCATCTTTGTTCTTGCCGCTGGTAGTCAAGTCACGATCCTTTCGGGAACAAACACCCCAGTTTATCGTGACTGCGCGTCACCTCGCGCCACTGGCGCTGATTACTCGATGACCAGCAGCAGATCGCCCGCATCCACCTGCTGAGTTGCGGGGATCGCGAGTCGGCGAACCGTGCCCGAGATGGTCGCGGTGATCGCCGCCTCCATCTTCATGGCCTCGATGGATGCCACGCTCTGGCCGGCCTCGACGACAGCACCCTCCTCGACCTGAAGCGTGACCACGCCCGAGAACGGCGCGGCGACGTGACCCGGTTTGGTCGGGTCGGCCTTCTCCGCGGCGGTGCTGTCGACCTTGATGGACAGATCGCGAACGAACACCGGGCGAAGCTGCCCGTTGAGCGTCGACATGACGGTGCGCATGCCCTTGTCGTCGGCCTCGCCGATCGCCTCGAGCCCGACGAACAGGCTCACGCCCTTCGCGATGTCGACGACGTGTTCCGACGCCCTGCTTCAGCCCGTAGAGGTAGTCGATGGTGCGCAGCGTCGACAGGTCGCCGTACTGCTCGCGCCCGTCGAGGAAGATCTGCGTCGGGGCCGCGAACAGGAGCCGGTTGAGCGCGGCGCGTCGCCCGTGCGAATCGCCATCGAGCGCTGCCGCATCCTCGGCGGAAATCGGCTCGACGCCGATCTTGACCGTACGCCCCTTCAGCACCTTGGTGCGGAACGGCTCGGGCCATCCACCCGGCAGCTCACCGAGCTCGCCCGCCATGAATCCGATGACCGAGTCGGGGACGTCGTACTTGTCCGGGTTCTGCTCGAAATCGTCAGGGTCCGCGTTGGCCGCGGCCAGTGCCAGGGCGAGGTCGCCGACGACCTTCGACGAGGGCGTGACCTTCGGCGGGCGGCCCAGGATTCGGTTTGCCGCGGCGTACAGGTCTTCGATCTTCTCGAACTGGTCGGCGAGACCGAGCGCGATGGCCTGCTGACGCAGGTTGGAGAGCTGGCCGCCGGGAATCTCGTGCTTGTAGACGCGCCCCGTCGGACCGGGCAGCCCGGACTCGAACGGCTTGTAGACGTGGCGCACGGCCTCCCAGTACGGCTCGAGGTCGGAGACCGCCTGCAGCGAGATCCCGGTGTCGCGCTCCGTGTGAGCGAGAGCCGCGACGAGTGCGGATGCCGACGGCTGGCTGGTGGTTCCCGCCATCGGTGCGCTCGCGACATCCACGGCGTCCGCACCCGCGCGCGCGGCCGCCAGCAGCGTCGCCAGCTGGCCTCCTGCCGTGTCGTGAGTGTGCACGTGCACGGGAAGGTCGAATCGCTCTCGCAGAGCCGTGACGAGCGTCGCGGCGGCCTCGGCGCGCAGCAGGCCCGCCATGTCCTTGACGGCCAGGATGTGCGCCCCCGACTCGACGATCTGCTCGGCGAGGCGCAGGTAGTAGTCGAGCGTGTAGAGCTTCTCGTTGGGGTCGAGCAGGTCGGCGGTGTAGCACAGGGCGACCTCGGCGACGGTTGTGCCCGTGGCGAGCACCGCGTCGATCGCCGGACGCATCTGCGATACGTCGTTGAGCGCGTCGAAGATGCGGAAGATGTCGACACCGCGTGTCGGCCGCCTCGCGAACGAAAGCGTCGGTCACCTCGGTGGGATACGGCGTGTACCCGACCGTGTTGCGGCCGCGCAACAGCATCTGGATGGCGACGTTGGGCAGGGCATCCCGCATGGTCGCCAGGCGCTCCCACGGGTCTTCGCCCAGGAATCGCAGCGCCACGTCGTAGGTCGCGCCGCCCCACGCCTCGACCGAGAGCAATTCCGGGGTGAGACGGGCGACGTGCGGCATGACCGCGACGAGGTCGATGCGTGCGCACCCGCGTCGCGAGAAGCGACTGGTGGGCGTCGCGGAACGTCGTCTCGGTGACCGCGAGAGGCGTCTGCGCGCGCAGTGCCGACGCGAATCCGACCGGGCCGAGCTCGAGCAGTCGCTGGCGAGATCCAGCGGGAGCGGGGGCGTCGAGGTCGACCTGCGGGAAGCTTGAGGCTCGGGTCGATGATGCCGTCGCCGTCGCCGTTCGGCTGATTGACGGTGACCTCGGCGAGCCAGCTGAGGATCTTCGTGCCGCGGTCCTTCGACTGGCGGCCGGTGAGCATCCACGGGCGCTCGTCGATGAACGAGGTGCTGAGGTCTCCCGCGATGAAGTCGGGATCGTCGAGCACCGCCTGAAGGAACGGGATGTTCGTTGTCACGCCGCGCAGCCGGAACTCGGCCAGGCCGCGACGTGCTCGCACCACCGCCGCGGCGAAGTCGCGGCCACGGCAGGTCATCTTCACGAGCATCGAGTCGAAGTGGGGCGAGATCTGCGCCCCGGCGGCGACGGTGCCACCGTCCAGCCGGATGCCAGCGCCACCGGGCGAGCGGTAGGTCGTGAGCTTGCCGGTGTCGGGGCGGAACCCCGAAGCCGGATCCTCGGTGGTGATGCGGCACTGCAGAGCCGCGCCGCGCAGGCGCAGATTCTCCTGCTCAAGTCCGAGCTCGGCGAGAGTCTCGCCGAACGCGATGCGCATCTGGGACTGAACGAGGTCGACGTCGGTGACTTCCTCGGTCACGGTGTGCTCGACCTGGATGCGCGGGTTCATCTCGATGAACACGTGCTCGCCCTTGCGCTCCCCCGCGGTGTCGAGCAGAAACTCGACGGTGCCGGCGTTGACGTAGTTGATCGACTTCGCGAAGGCGATCGCGTCGCGATACATCGCCTGACGGATGTCTTCGTCGAGATTGGGCGCCGGGGCGATCTCGACCACCTTCTGGTGGCGACGCTGCACCGAACAGTCACGCTCGAAGAGGTGCACGGTGCCGCCGTGGGCGTCGGCCAAGATCTGCACCTCGATGTGTCGCGGGCGCACCACGGCCTGCTCGAGAAACATTGTGGGGTCGCCGAAGGCGCTGTCCGCCTCGCGCATTGCGGCCTCGAGTGCCTCGCGCAGGTCTTCCGCCTTGTCGACGCGACGCATTCCGCGACCGCCTCCGCCGGCGACCGCCTTGGCGAAGATGGGGAATCCGATCTCTGCGGCGCCGGCGATGAGCTCGTCGATGTCGTTGGACGCCGGCGTCGACTTCAACACCGGAACGCCGGCCGCGATGGCGTGTTCCTTCGCCGTTACCTTGTTGCCCGCCATCTCGAGAACGCTGGTGGGCGGCCCGATGAAGGTGATTCCGGCGTCGGCAGCGGCCTGGGCGAGGTCGGGGTTCTCGGAGAGAAATCCGTAGCCCGGGTAGATCGCGTCGGCGCCGGACTCCTTGGCCACCCGAATGATCTCCGAGACGTCGAGGTACGCACGCACCGGATGTCCGGGCTCGCCAATCTGGTACGCCTCGTCGGCCTTGAGCCGGTGCATCGAGTTGCGATCCTCGTACGGGAACACGGCCACGGTCTTGGCGCCCAGCTCGAAGGCGGCCCGCATCGCGCGAATGGCAATCTCACCGCGGTTGGCTACGAGAATCTTCGTGAACATCGGGTCCTTTCCTGGCGTGCCTTCAGCCTAGGGCGCGCGAAGACTGGCAATTGGCCCAGCAGTAGGCCGATGGAGGCCATGATTTAGGTTCTTTAAGACTAGTGAAGGTATCGTCGTTACTCGTGCATGTACTTAGCGTCAGCTCCCTCAAGGGGGGCGTGGGAAAGACCACCGTGACGCTCGGGCTAGCCTCAGCGGCATTCGCCAAAGGCCTTCGCACTCTCGTCGTCGATCTCGACCCGCAGTCGGATGTCTCGACCGGCATGGACATCGAGGTTGCCGGTCATCTCAACGTCGCCGACGTGCTCGCGACCCCCAAGGAAAAGATCGTGCGGGCCGCGATCGCGCCCAGCGGCTGGACGCGCGGACGCCCGGGCAAAGTGGATGTTCTGATCGGTTCGCCCAGCGCAATCAACTTCGACGGACCGCACCCCAGCATCCGCGACATCTGGAAGCTCGAAGAGGCGCTCGCGCACGTCGAGGCCGACTACGACCTCGTGCTCATCGACTGCGCACCGTCGCTCAATGCGCTCACCCGCACCGCGTGGGCCGCGAGCGACCGAGTGACGATCGTGACCGAGCCTGGCCTGTTCTCGGTTGCTGCTGCCGACCGTGCGCTGCGCGCCATCGAGGAGATTCGCCGCGGCCTCTCCCCCAGGCTTCAGCCGCTCGGAATCATCGTGAACCGACTGCGTTCGCAGTCGCTTGAGCACCAGTTCCGCATCAAGGAGCTGCGCGACATGTTCGGGCCGCTCGTGCTCAGCCCGCAGCTGCCCGAGCGCACGTCGCTGCAGCAGGCTCAGGGCGCAGCCAAGCCACTGCACGTCTGGCCGGGCGAGAGCGCGCAGGAGATGGCACGCAACTTCGATCAGCTTCTCGAGCGCGTGATGCGCGCTGCGCGGATCGGCGAGTTCGCCAACAGCCCCGATCAGTAGCACTCAGCTAGCGTCGACTAGGAGCACCGACGCTAGCGTCGACTAGGAGCACCGACACGCCTGATCCTCGGAGCTACGAGGCGCGCACTGCCCGACGCTTGGCGAGCTCGTCCATCGGGTCTTCGCCCGCGACGGAGTCCAGCTCGACGAGGTCGTGCTCGACCTCGCGAAGAACCTTGCCGACGGCGATTCCGAAGACACCCTGACCGCGGCTCACGAGGTCGATGACCTCGTCGTTCGAGGTGCACAGGTAGACGCTCGCGCCGTCGCTCATGAGCGTGGTCTGGGCCAGGTCGCTGATTCCGGACTCGCGCAGCTGGTTGACCGCTACGCGAATCTGCTGCAGCGAGATGCCGGTGTCGAGGAGTCGCTTGACGAGCTTGAGAACGAGGATGTCGCGGAAACCGTAGAGGCGCTGCGAACCCGAGCCGGCCGCACCGCGAACGGTGGGCTCGACGAGGCCGGTGCGTGCCCAGTAGTCCAACTGGCGGTAGCTGATGCCCGCCGCGCGGGCCGCGATGGCTCCGCGGTAGCCGGCGGAGTCATCCAGATCGGGCATTCCGTCGGTGAACAGCAGGCCGAGATCGTAGCGCGACTCGTCGCTACGGTTGAGTTCACTCATGCCCTGTCCCTCTAACCTTCATGTTGAAGTTAACACTTAGTGTTTCGTGCAACCCCACGGTACCTACGCCCCCGTGCCGTAGCCCGTTACCTGCCGGGCGTGTCGTCACGCGTTTTCACGGTACTACGAATCGAGTCGAGACAGTGCAGATCTGATCAGACTGCTGCGCACAATCTCCAACTGCCCCGCGATCTCGCGTGCCATCTCGGCGACACGGGCGCGACTCGCGGCATCCTTGCGTCGCGCGACGGGCATTAGGGCGTTCTCGATGAGCCCCAGCTCACGTTCCATTGCTGCCCGGAACCCGCGAAGGTGTCGTGGTTCGATCCCGGAACGCTGCAGCTCGACGAGGGCCTTCAACACCGCGAGCGAGTCCTCACCGAACACGTCGGCGGGCACGATGAGCGATGCCGAAATTGCGTCGCCGAGCAACATTGCGTTGGCCCCGGCCTCCCGGATCAGCTCGTCCCGGCTCAGCCGCCGCGCCGACGACAACATCGACGGCATAGCGACGGCACCGCCCGGAAGTTCGGGAGTGCGACCGGCGTCGAGCTCGGCCAGATACCCGCGAATGACCTTCAACGGAAGGTAGTGGTCACGCTGCATCGACAGCACAAATCGAAGCCGATCCATGTCGGTCGGCGAAAACTTGCGGTAGCCCGACTCGGTTCTGGCGGGAGCAACGAGCTGCCGCTCCTCCAGAAAACGCAGTTTCGACGGAGTGAGGTCGGGAAACTCAGGGTTGAGCTTGGCGAGCACTTGGCCGATGCTCAATAGGTTTGGCCCCCCAGGCACGCGGGCCTGGGTCGCAAGCGTCGCCACTACAGGCCGGCCAGGTGGCGCGAGATCGAACCGCGACGCCGAGAAGGTGAGCCTGAACTTGCCGACCTGCACCTCTGCTCCATCGCTGAGCAGCGCGGTGTCGATTCGAACGCCGTCGAAGTAGGTGCCGTTGAGGGAGCCAAGATCCTTCACCTGGAACGACGTTCCGTGGCGAACGAACTCGGCGTGACGGCGCGACACTGTTACGTCGTCGAGGAAGATGTCGGCTTCCGGATGCCGACCGACGGTTGTCACGTCGGCGTCGAGCAAGAAGCGGGCGCCAACGTTGGGCCCGCGGCGCACCACGAGCAGCGCTGAGCCAGACGGGAGCGCCGCAATAGCGTCAAGCTCCTCGGTGGATGCTCCCCCGTCGAGCGCCGCCAATTGCGCGGCGAATTCGTCCCCATAGTGCACCGTCGCGTCATCGCTCGGCCCCCCGGCCGGCGTGCGTCCCGGAGGCACGTCACTGGCGGCGTGATCCATGTTTTCGGATTCGACCATCGGAACCTCCCTAGCCCCCCAGCGTATCGGATTCGGCGACTCCTTCAACCCGTGGAATTCTCACAAGACGTCCGGTTTCGATCAAATAAATCGCGCCGGCCCACCAATAGAGAAATGCTCCCCAGAGCGCGAAAGCCCACCCGAGCGGGTTCGTGAGCCACGCGGCATCCGGAAACGCCTGCCCGATCATGAGGATCGGCAGGGCGTAGAACAGGCAGGCGGTTGCCACCTTGCCGAGATGGTGCACGGGCAACGGGCCGTAGCCGAAGTTGGCGGCCACGATCCCCATGGCCAGGAGAAGGGCGTCTCGTACGACGATCACTGCGAAAAGCCACCAGGGAATGACTCCGCGGGCCGCGAGACCCACGAGGGCCGCAAAGATGAAGAGTCGATCGGCGGCCGGATCGAGCAACTGCCCGAGACGGCTGATCTGCTTGAAGGTGCGGGCGATGTAGCCATCGAGAAAGTCGGTGAGGCTCGAGATGACGAGAACGAGCAGGGCGAGGGCATCCTCACCGCTCAGCACCAGGACCAAGAAAACCGGAACCATCGCCAGCCGAAAGAAGCTGAGCAGATTCGGCACGGTGAAGACCCTGCTCGATACTTCGCTCACTCGTCCGGCTCCCACGAGCAGAGTCTAGCGACGGGTGCGAGGCAATAGGATGCCGCCATGAGCCCTCTCCTCGTCGTTGTTGTCGTCGCGGGCGCGGTCTGCGCATTCACGTGGATCGTCTCCCTAGTGACCAAGGAGCACTCCTGGGTCGATCGGCTGTGGTCGATCGTTCCCGTCGTCTACGTGTGGATCTTTGCGGCCTTCGCGGGCTTCACTGACGTGCGGCTCATCGTCATGGCGGCACTCGTCACGGTGTGGGGCGCACGACTGACCTTCAACTTCGCCCGAAAGGGCGGCTACAGCGGAACGGAGGACTACCGCTGGGCGGTGCTTCGCGCACGGATGACGCGGCCCCAGTTTGAGCTGTTCAACATCTTCTTCATCGTGATCTACCAGAACACGATCCTCGTTCTCATCAGCCTTCCCGCCCTCACCGCCTACGAGCACCGCGGCACGCCGTTCGGGGTGCTCGACGCGGTCGTCGCCGTGGCGTTTCTCGGGCTGCTCATTGGCGAGACGGTGGCCGACCAGCAGCAGTGGGTCTTCCATCTGGCCAAGAAGGCTGGCGGGGCCGACTTCAGGCCGCGATTCCTCAGCACCGGGCTGTGGCGATTCTCGCGGCATCCCAACTTCTTCTTCGAACAGGCGCAATGGTGGGCGCTGTTCCTCTTCGGCGCTGTGGCCGCGGGTTCGCTGGCCCAGTGGACGGTTCTTGGCGCGGTCCTACTCACCATCCTGTTCATCGGCTCGACGAAGTTCACGGAGTCGATCACGCTGTCGAAGTACCCGGAGTACGCGAATTATCAGGCCACGACCTCGCCCATTGTGCCGTGGCCGCCCCGATCGAACCGGGCCACCGCCACCGCGTAGTCGACCGCGGCGCTTTAGTCACTTCAGTCACACCATTCACATTCGTCACAGAAATGCCTACCCTTGAGGGGTGGGCATTCCTCGAGCACGATCAGCTGGTGCGATAGCGGCCGCCCTCGCGCTGCTTCTCACCGCATTCCCCTCGGTGCCCGCGGCCTCGGCCGCCGACTATCCGACGTGGGACGAGGTCGAAGCCGCCCGCAGCAGCCAGGCATCCACAGAAGCCACGATCTCGACGCTCTCTGGCCTCCTCGACACCCTTCAGGCCGACGCTGCACGGCTCGGCGACACGGCCGTAGCCGCGTACGCCGACGCGTCAGTGGCCCAGTCGCAACTCGACGCCGCGACGGATCGAACACAGCTTCTCACCGCCGCAGCTGATGCGGCCGAGCAGCGGGCGACCGAATCCGCCAGCCGGGCCGCGCACGTCGCAGCGGCCATCTACCGCTCGGGAGGCTCGGACCTCACGGCCGCTCTACTGGTCGAGGGAGGCACCGACCTGCTCGCGAAACTCGGCACGCTGGACCACGTAAGCACAACCGTGTTGCAGGTGCTGGATCGAGCAACCGTCGATCTCAACGAAGCGACCTCGCTAGCTGCACAGGCGGACGTGGCACGCACGGAGCGCGACCGACTCGCGATCTCAGCCCAACAAGCGGCCCAGGCGGCACGGGCCGCAGCGGATGCCGCGGATGCCGCAGTCGCCGAACAGCAGGCTCGCCTGGCTCAGGTCTACGAGCAGTTGGCCGTGCTCAAGAACTCGACCGCCGAGCTCGAACGCCAGTACCGGATCGGGCTCTCGGCCGGAGACGGATCCGGATCGGGCGGATCGGGCGACGGACCCATCCAGGTACCCGACGGCGACGCGGTCAATAACCCGGCGGCGGCGAAGGCGTTCGCGTACGCCCAACTCGCGGCTCGCGGGTTCGGAACCGACCAGAACAACTGCCTCCTGTGGCTCTGGAATCGCGAGTCGGGGTGGCGCACCAACGCCTACAACGCGTCGAGCGGGGCATACGGCATCCCGCAATCGCTGCCGGGCAGCAAGATGGGCAACTACGCAGCGGACTGGCGAACCAACTACGAGACTCAGGTGATGTGGGGCCTCATCTACATCCAGTCCCGCTACGGCACCCCGTGTGGGGCGTGGGCCCACTCGCAGTCGGTCGGCTGGTACTAGCCGCGCCGCGAAAAATCCTGCCCGACCGTGGCGGCCGGAGATAGCGTAGATGCCATGTCGTGCATCCGCTTCAACACCCCGGCGCAGCTCGCGCAGATGAGAGCGATGGCGCCGGCGATGCTCACCGCCGAACAGGCCGCCGACCTGCATCCCGCCCCGGCGATGACGGAGACCAAGATCCGGCGGCTCCGGTTGCTTGCCGCCGACGCCAACCCCAAGATTCGCGAGCGTGCAGCGCTCGATCACCACACCCCCGCCGACGTCGTCGAACGCCTCGCTGCCGACGCGGACGAGGGGGTACGGTGCTGCGTAGCGCGCAACGAGGCGACCCCGTGCGACGTGCTTCGAAGCCTCGTCGACGACCCGTCCGAGCGTGTTCGCGGATTCCTCGCCCTGAACTTTTACGTGCCTCACGACGCTATGCAAACCCTGGCCCGGGATGCCAGCGAGACCGTGCGAAGCCTCGTGAGCTGGAAGTCCGAACTCGCGTCAACGCAATGACGGTGCGCGTCGACAGCTGGCTGTGGGCTGTTCGAGTGTTCAAGACCCGGTCGGCGGCGACCGCGGCCTGTCGCTCGGGTCACGTGCGGGTCAACGGCGACCGCGCCAAAGCCGCCCAACCGGTCGGCGCGGGAGACGAGGTACGCGTGCGCATCGCCGGGTTCGATCGGGTGCTCGTCGTTCGCGAGGCCATCGCGAAACGCGTAGGAGCCCCGGTCGCGGCGCTGAGCTACATCGACAACTCTCCCCCGCTGCCGACGCCCGAGGAAACCGCCCTGCTGCCCCACCGCGACCGTGGCGCCGGGCGACCGACCAAGCGCGAACGCCGCGACATCGACAAACTGCTCGGGCGGCACTAGCGAAGACTGGATGCCTCGGCGCGCGCGGGCGCGTAAGGTCAGGGTACGAGCATCCCGCTCACTGAGGAGGATTTTCCATGGCTGACAAGTCACCCAAGAAGTCGACTGCAAAGACCGCCGCCAGCAAGAGCCTCAAGGAGAAGCGTCAAGACAAGAAGGACAAGGCAGCCTCGAAGCGCAAGGACTAGCCGAAAGCACTAGCCGAACGGGCTACGCCTCGGGACTCCCCTGAGCGGGCTCCGGAGCGACCGTCGCTGCGTACGATCTGGGAGATCGTACGCAGCGGCTCGAGCTCAGGATTACTTCGTGATCGCCTTCCTGCGGGAGATCCAGATGATGCCGGCGCCGACCGCAACAATCACGAGCGCGATAAGCACGACGTAGAAACTCACCGAAAGATACCCGTTCGCGGAGAGCACGGGGTTGAGGAACGGGTACGGGTACCAGTACGACTCGCCGAGACACTTCGTTGGGCGTGAACGGCCCGCGAACCATCGTGTACGCCGCCCAGGCGATCGGGTAGATCACGACGAGCCAGAGCTTCTTCCACGGCACCGCGACGCGGCCCGGCGTGAACAGCCAATCCAGCAACATCAGAACCGGCACCCAGACGTGAAGAATTTCGTTGGACCACCCCAGCGTCGCTCCCTGCGGAAGCTCGACGTTACGAAGCAAAAGGTTGTAGACGATTCCGGTCACGACCATGTAGGTGACGATCGAGGTGCGCAGCGTGTTGAACCACGCCGGGTCCTCGCCCTTGCGGATCACGAGAATGACGGCACCAATCAGGAACACTGCGATCGCGGCAACGTTCGATTGGATCGTGAAGAAGCTGAAGAAATTGGTAACCGAGAGCGTGAGGTTGGTTACCCCGTTCTTTGGCCAGAAGTCCAAGCTCGTGACAAGTTGTCCAACGATTGCGGCGACCCCCGCCACAGCAGCTGCCACTCGCAAGATCGCAAAGCCGATTCTCATGGTCCCCTCCCGCGGCACGTCCCTCGCGCGCGCACGTGAATGCTATCGGCAAGCGGCGGCCGATTGCGGGATTAGCTCACTTCTTGGCAGCCGCTTTAGCCGCGCGTTTGAACTCGCGCACTTTCGTCAACGACTCGGGATCAACGATGTCGGCGACCGATCGCCACGAACCCTCGGTGCCATAGTCGCCAGCGGCCGCCCGCCATCCCGCTCCCTCGAACCCGTACTGCTTCCCCAGAAGCGCGACGAAGATCTTGGCCTTCTGCTCGCCGAACCCGGGCAGCGCTTTGAGGCGGGCGAGCACCTCGGCGCCGTCAGGGTCGCCCTGCGTCCAGAGGGCGGATGCCTCGCCGCCCCAGTCGCTCACGAGCGCGGCGCACAGTGCCTGAACCCGCCCGGCCATCGATCCCGGAAACCTGTGTACCGAGGGCGAGATGCGGAACACCTCCACGAGCTTGTCGGCGTCGTATGACGCGAGTTCTGCGGCATCCAGTCGCCCCAGTCTGTCGACCAGCTTGGCGGGCCCGGCGAACGCAGTCTCCATCGGAACCTGCTGATCCAGCAGCATCCCGATCAGCAGCGCGAGTGGATCCGCGGACAGAAGCGCGTCGGCCGCGGCATCCCCCGTGATGTGAAGTGTTCCGGTCATGTATCGATCGTGCCCCCGCACCGGCGCTGAGGCAAGCCCGGCACTGCTCGGTGGATGTCGCGGGTATTTGTACCCTTATGCGATCGAGCCCGTGGGCGTTGACTGAGGCTCAACAATTCCCAAGGAGTCAGATGCACCCGATCGTCGCACCACCGTTCACCGGAACGGCACTGTGGGCGAACCCGGTCGACGCGCTTCTGAGTGATCTCGGATCGACGGACTCGGGGCTGGGCGCGGATCGCGCGGCCGCGGCACTCGAACTGGTCGGCCCGAACCGGCTCGACCCGCACTCCGAGACCTCCGCGTGGCGGCTGCTTGCCCGCCAGTTCGTTAGCCCGATCGAACTGATTCTCGTAGCGGCAACCGTGCTGTCTGGGGTACTCGGAGACTGGACAGACTCGCTAATCATTCTCGTCATCCTGGTGCTCTCCGGGTTGCTCGGTTTCGTGCAGGAACGGGGCGCGGGTCGAGCGATGACCGCCCTGCTCGCCGCCGTAGAAGTGACCACGACGGTGCTGCGCGATGGGGTGCAGGTCAGGGTGCCCATCAGCACCGTCGTTCCCGGCGATGTCGCGCTGGTTGCCGCCGGCGACCTCGTTCCCGGCGACTGCAGGGTGCTGCAGTCCACGGCCCTAACGGTCGACGAGTCGGCGCTGACAGGCGAGACCTTCCCGACCGAGAAGCAGCCAGGGCTCGTCGCCCCCGACACCGCCCTCGGCGAGCGCACCAACAGTCTGTTCTTCGGCACGCACGTCTCCAGCGGCGCGGGAACCGTTCTCGTCGTGTTCACTGGCCGCGCCACACAGTTCGCGTCAATCTCGTCGAGCTTGTCCACCCGGCCACCGCAAACCGGGTTCGAGAAGGGCATGACCGCGTTCGGCGTGCTGCTCACCCGGCTCATGGTCGTGTTCGTGGTCTCGATCTTCGCCATCAATCTGGTGCTGCAACGCACCCTGGTCGACTCGGTGCTGTTCTCGCTAGCCCTCGCCGTCGGTCTGACCCCGCAGTTGCTTCCCGCGATCGTCAGCATCAGTCTCGCCCAGGGCGCGCGGATGATGGCCCGACGACGGGTGATCGTGCGCCGACTCGATGCCATCGAGGACTTCGGATCGATGACGATTCTGTGCTCCGACAAGACCGGAACGATGACTGACGGCGAGATCACCCTCGGGTCGGCGGAGGACCTCTCCGGCGCCCCCAGCGCAGAAGTCGCGCGCTGGGCAAGCCTGAACGCGGGTCTTCAGGCCGGCTGGAAAAACCCCATGGACCAGGCAATTCTCATCGCGCACCCCGTGGAGCCGGATGCCACGGCCATCGCCGAGCTGCCCTACGACTTCCAACGCCGACGGATGAGCGTGCTCGTTGCCCCCGCGGACTCCCCCGAGCCCGTGCTGATCACCAAAGGGGCACTCGAGCCGATGCTCGACGTGTGCAGCCACGCGATTGTCGGCGGAACTCGAGTGCCGCTCGGTACGGCACTGGACAGCGTTCGGAGTCGCTTCGCGAGCCTCAGCGCCGACGGGTACCGGGTGCTTGGTGTGGCGACGCGGATGGTGCCCAACGCTGCAGGCCGCGAGACTCACCTCGAGCCGGGCGATGAAACGGGATTGACGCTAGTGGGTCTGCTCACGTTTGCCGACCCAGCCAAGCCAGATGCGGCATCCACTCTCGCCGAGCTCGCCGCGAGCGGCGTATCGGTGCGCATGCTCACGGGCGACAACAGGCTTGTCGCCGCCCACATCGCCCGGATCGTCGGACTCGACCTGACCACCACGTACACCGGCGCCGACATCGATTCGATCGGCGACGCGGCACTAGCCACGGCGGTGCTGGGCGCGCACGTGTTCAGCGAACTCAACCCTGTGCAAAAGGAGCGCATCGTGCGGGCGTTTCGCGCCGCCGGCCACGTCGTCGGGTATCTGGGCGACGGCATCAACGACGCTCCCCCGCTGCACGCCGCCGACGTTGGCATCACCGTCGACACTGCCGTGCCGGTCGCCAAACAGTCGGCCGCAATCGTTCTGCTCGACAAAGACCTGCGCGTGCTGCTGGAAGGCATCCGTCAGGGACGCCGAACGTTCGCCAACACCATGAAGTACATCTTCATGACCACGAGCGCGAACTTCGGCAACATGCTCAGCATGGCTGTGGCATCGATAGCGCTACCGTTTCTCCCGCTCCTCGCCGGGCAGATCCTCCTGATCAACCTGCTCACCGACCTGCCCGCGATGACTATTGCGACAGACACCGTCGACGCGAAGCAGTTGCGTCGACCGCAAACCTGGAACGTGCGCCTCATCCGCAACTACATGTTGGTGTTTGGAGCGCTCAGCACGGTGTTCGACCTAACCACCTTCGTCGTGCTGCGGCTGGTTTTTCACGCCGAAGCCGCTGAGTTTCGTAGCGCATGGTTCCTCGGCTCGATCCTCACCGAGGTAGGCGTGCTGTTCGTGCTTCGCACGCGCGCCCCCTTCTTTACCAGCCGCCCGAGCCGCTGGGTCGTGCTCACTAGCATCATCGTCGTCGTGATCGCCGTGGCGTTGCCGTACTCGCCGCTGGCGGCGGCGCTGCAACTCGTCGCCATTCCCGCTGCGCTGCTCGGACTTATCGCGGTCATCACTGTCGGCTACATCACCGCCACCGAACTGACGAAGCGGGTGTTTTGGCGCCGCCGCTAGGCTGTGCGCGTGGTCGTGCAATTGAGCCTCGAGGATGCCCGGCGAATCGCCGTGCGAGCCCAGCTGCTCGATTCGCCGCCGCCCACCGACCTCGTTGACGTCGTCTCGCGGCTCACCTTTGTGCAGATAGAACCGACCGCCCCGGTCGCGCCGACCGCTGACCTAGTCATGTGGAGCCGCCTCGGGCGTCGCTACGCACTCGGCGAACTGCAGGAGACAGTCGAACAGCACGACTCGCTCATCGAACTGGACCTCATGGTGCGCCCGATGGAGGATCTCGCCCTCTTCCGGGCGGGCATGGAACTGTGGCCGGATCGGGAGTCCACTGCGCTGTGGCTCGACGACAATCAGGAGTTCCGCGACGACGTGCTCGAGCTGCTCGAAATTGACGGACCGCTGCCCGCTCGCGGCATCCCGGACACCAGCATTGTGTCGTGGCCGTCATCGGGCTGGAACAACAACCGCAACGTCATGATGATGCTCGAGAACCTCGCGCGAATGGGCGAGGTCGCGGTCGCCGGGCGTCGCGGCCGGGATCGACTCTGGGATCTCGCGGAGCGGGTGTACCACTCCGACATCCCGACGATTCCGTACGAGGAGGCGCAGCGCATTCGTGCCGAGCGACGACTGCGGTCTCAAGGAGTCGTGCGCGACTCCGCGACGAGTCAGGTCGGCGATGCTGGCGTTGCCGCGGAGATCGTCGGTGTGGCAGGTGGCTGGCGCGTTGACCCCGAACAGCTCGATCTCCCGTTTCGTCCCACGCACCGCCTTGCTTTCGCCCTTCGATGGGCTCATTCGTGATCGCAAACGCATGACCGAGGTGTTCGACTTCGACTACACGCTCGAGATGTACAAACCGGTCGCCAAACGCCGCTGGGGCTACTACGCGCTGCCGATTCTGCACGGCGACCGACTGGTCGGCAAAGTGGATGCCACGGCCAATCACGAGCGCGGCGCGCTGGTCGTGCACGCCGTCCACGAGGATGCCGGGTTCACCGCCGAGGTCGCGGCCGGGGTGAGCACAGAGCTTGAGTCGCTAGCAGCTTGGCTGGGGCTTGAGCTCACGCGCGAGAAGAGATGACGAGTAGGGGCGACGCGTAGATACGACGAGTAAAGACGGCGAGTACAGACGACGAGTAACGACGAGTAGGTTGGGCGCATGACAACGTGGACGCCCGACGAACTGCAGCGCCTCGGTGCCGCGGAGGAGATCGAGATCACCTCGCACCGACCCGACGGATCGCTGCGCCCCTACGTGATCATCTGGATGGTCGGCGTGGACGGCGAGCTCTATGTGCGCTCCGCGTATGGTGCCGAGAACGGCTGGTTCCGAAGGGCACAGACCAGCGGCACCGGCAGTGTCCGCGTGGGTGCCATCGAGCACGCGGTGCGGTTTGAGGCCGCGGATGCCGCGCCGCACGCCGCCATCGACGCCGAGTACCGACGCAAGTACGGTCACTTCCCGGCGGACATCCTCGGCACCGTCGTGGGCGACGATGTGCACGCGGTCACGATGCGAGTCGTGTCCGCGTAGCACCCCCGGCGCCGCCGTCACCGCGGTCGCCCCGGTCACCACCGGCGCCGCCGTCGTAGTCCCACCTTCCGGTTACATACCGGGGACGGCCTGCAGTTCGTGCACTTCGATTGCCGCGCCCGGGAAGTTCAGGTGCGGGTGGTTCTTCGTGAACTCGAGTGCGGCATCCATGGTGTCAGCCTCGACGAACGAGTAGCCGGAGACGTCCAGCGTGCTCGGCGACGTGGCACCACCGGGTGCGACGTGCACTCCCCCTGCCAGCGGCGTTCCGAAGTCGGTGAGGTTCTCGCCGACGCTGGCACCCCAGTCCATCCACGCCTTCATCTCGGCCTCCATGTCCATGTCGGCCGGCGGCGCCTCAACCGATGGATTCATTGGGGAGTGGTACACGATCAGGTACTTGGCCATGATGTGCTCCTTCTGTTTCTCTTGGATCTCCGGCGAGGCGGATGCCACGTCGGGCGCTACGCGGGCTTGGCCGTCTCGTAACTTTCGGCGAGGGTGTTCAGGCAGCCGACCCAGCCGTCTTTGTGAGCGGCGACCGACTCCGGCGAGGCCAGCGTGGTGTGGAAAATGTGAACGCGAGTACCGTCGGGTACCTCATCGAAGCGCACCTCGACGCGCGAGACGTGAGGGTCGCCCTCCCATGCCCAGGTGTAGACGAGCTTGTTCCGGTGCCTCAACCTCGAGGTACTCACCAACGATGACGGACATATCGGTGCCGCCGTGCATCAGCTCGAAGCGGCACTGCCCGCCCACTCGAGCATCGATCGTCGCCCTCGTCGGGCCGTAGTCGGTCAGCGAGGGTCGCATCCACCGGGATGCGTGCGCCTCGTTGGTCCACAGTTGCCACATGGTGTCGCGGTCGACGGCGAAGGTGCGCTCGACGGTGAGACTCAGCTCGGTCATCACTTCTCCTCGTGTGGTGGTGTCGGGATGCCGCCGCTTGCGGCCAGTTCGTCGATATAGGTGTCGAGCGAATCGAACTGCCCCTCCCAGAACGCGCGAGTGTCGACGATCCACTTCTGCGCTTCGATGAGCGCCGCGCGGTCGATGACTGAGCAGGCTCTCGCGTCCGACCGGCGTGCGGCGGACAAGCCCTGCGCGCTCGAGGGCCGCGGTGTGCTTGTTCAGCAGCTGTGGGGATAGCCCGTTGTCGTGGGCTACTTGCGACATTCGGGGAGGCTCGGGGCGCGTGGCGAGGTAGCGCACCAGTCGGCGCCGGGTGGCGTGGGACAGGGCGGCGAATACCTGGTCGAGCGCATCGGGCCGTGCCCGCACCCGTGCTCACGCCCGTGCTCACATCCGTGCTCACTCGTTCGAGTGAACCATGTGGTTTATTGATGCGGCACTCGCCGGGAGGCGCAAGGCCTGCATAGGCACCTCACCCGGCCCGCGCAAGCAGATCATGCAGCGCTGAGCTCTTCGAGGGGAGGTGGATGGGTTCCTGGCCAGGATCAACATCCGCGGGCGGGATGAGCCAACACTTGGAGCCGACTCGCTGGATCTCCCAATGATTGTTATGCGTCAACAAGTGATGGTGTCTGCACAGGAGCACGCCGTCTTCGACGTTGGTCTCGCCGGCATCCCGAACCCAATGTTTGATGTGATGGGCTTCGGTCCACGACGGTGGACGATCACAGCCGGGAAAGAGACATCCACCGTCCCGAGCGGCCAACGCGACTTTCTGGCGACGAGTGAACAGTCGTTGCTCGCGCCCTACATCGAGAGGCTGCCCATCGCTGCTGAAGGTGACCACGGTGATGTTTCCGGTGCACGCGAGCCGTTCCACGGTCTCGATGGACACCGGGTCGGGCTGTCCGTCGAGTCGACCGTGCCCGGTGCGCGTGGTCAGAGCGTCGGCGGTCACTAGTACCCGGATAGACGGCGCACCACTTCCAAGAAGGGTTTTCGAGTCCGCGTTCGCGCCGCTGCGGAGCAGGTCGAGAAACACGTCGGACGCCAGTTGCTCCGTCGTGCGGGTGTCGTCGGCGATCGACTGCGCGTGCTCCTCCTCAGACACGAAGCGCGGGCCACCTCGGCGAGGCGACGTTGCACGATCATAGAGTTCGCCGACCGCGGCCGCGGACTCCGGGTCGAGCAGCCAGGTGAGCCGCGACATCCCGTCGGGCTGACGCACAAAACGCAGCGACCTTAGGTGATGCCGGTGGCTTTCTCGGTCGGCGATGCCGGCCTCGTCGAGCCGGTCGCGCAGGTCCCGCGCGGCGCGGTACAGGCGGTCGGGGTCGAGATCGACGGCGGTCGCGCAGAGGTGCGCTGCGGCATCCCGAAGCGCGCTCTCAGCAACGCCCTCGGTTGGTCGGCCGAGCCCCGAACGAATTGAATCGGCCGACGCCACCGAGAGCGTGCCTGCAAGAACAGCAGCGCCCACCGGCGCGAGCCACGGCTCTGTTGGCGCGGCCAGTTCACCCGTGACTGGGTCGGCCACCGGCAGGGACTCCTGCACGAGCCGCCCCACCCGAATCGCCGACGACGCCTCCCGCAGGCTCGTCCGCGCGGTCACGCGGACCAACTCGGCCGGTGTTCGGTGTCCCTGACGTTGGGCCAATCCCGCGCTGCCCAGCGCCGGCGCCGATCTCCGCTCCATCTCCCCTGCCACCACCGAAGTGTGCGCATCGACCAACTGTCGCTCCACGCCCGACAACTGCGAGAGCTCCAGTAGCGCGCGATCATCCAGCGCCCGGAATCGCTCGACGTCCGTCGATACGCGCCGCAACGCCTCGATGGCAGCGGCGAACTCCGCGGCGAGGGATGCGGTGGTTGTCATGACCCCATTCTCCCACCTTCGAACATATGTTCGGTAGTAGAAGATCTTTATGCCCAGCGACCCTGTTGAGGAGAGGAGGTGGGGAGGATGGGAGGATGGGACTATCGCTCGATAACCCCACCTGAGACAATTTCGGCAGATCGCGCATCCTTCGTAGAAAGCGGTCTGACTATTGGCAGCTTGGCAGCTTGGCAGACCCTAGGCTTACGGAGCGACCTTCTGCAGATCGAGCGCGAAGACCCCATTGTCCTCGCCTGCCTCAAGGTAGTTGGCATGAATAGATGTCGGCGAAATGACCGTGCCGATGAGGTATCCGTCAGAGTCCGCAGCATGAAACTCGGTCGATTCGAGGATGGCGCCAGAGAAGCTCTCCGGCTCGCTCCACTCCCCGCCGGACTCGCGCCACGACTTGACCCCCGCGAAGGTTGTCCCAGTCGATTCCTCGATGACGAGGCGAATCTCGCGCTCCTGATATTCGCCGCCCTCATACCCGATGTTCGTGCCGACCCACGTGCCCTCCAGGGAACTCGCAGCGCCGGAGCTTGACATCGAGCATCCGGCGAGGGAGACGGCCAGAGAAATTGCGGTCAAGGATGGCAGAAGTATCTTCACGCCCCCACGGTAGCAGCGCGGAAATCCGGCGGCGTCGTGAGCCCTCTGCCTCAACCGGCTTAGGCGCTGGAGACCTTGCTCCCCGTGATCGATGAACCTACGAGCGATCCCACGATTGGCCAGCGCATCACGTCCAACGCGATTTTCCGCACGGTGAGCGCCAAGCGGGTGTGCGGCAGGAAACTGGATGCGGCCCGGCGGCCGGCCGCCTGCCGGTGAGTGACCACGGGCATCCACTCGCTCTGATACTCGGTGAATGCGGCAGTGATGTCGTCGCCGTCGACACAGGGCGCGAGTTTCTGTGCCAGGAGTTCTCCTCCGGCGATGGCGAGGGACGCACCCTGACCTGCGAGCAGGGACACCGCCTGACAGGCGTCACCGGCCAGCACAACGCGGCCGGAACTCCACTTCGGCAGCTCGATTTGGGCGACCTGATCGTAGTAAACCCGGCCTGAGTCAGGGCACTGCTCGAGGGCTTCGTCCACGTCTGCGCCGAGTCCCGCATACGCCGACTGGATGGCGGCGCGTGGGTCGTCGGGCAGCGCGGGGTCGTCGACGCGATGCGCTCCAAACATAGCGACGGTTCCGTCCCGCAGCCCGTAGAGTCCGACCATCCGATCGACCACGTCGGTCGACTGCATCGTCGCGCCAAGCTTCGCGTGTAGTCGAGGCGACTCGAAGGTGAACGCGCAGGTGTGCATCCCGAGCTGGCGTTCGAACTGGGCGGGCGGGCCGAGGACGCTGGCACGCACGGCGGAGTGGATGCCGTCAGCGCCGATCAGCACATCGCACGATTCGCGCGAGCCGTCGGCGAACTGGGCTTCGGCGTGGTCCCCCGCGTCATCCGCGCCGGTCACTGTCGTGCCGAAGCGCACCTCCACGGACTCGGGCAGCGCCTCGAAGAGGGCGAGCTCGACATCCTGCCGCATGAGGCTGAGCAGTCGACCGCCCTCGTTGGCTGCCACGATCGCGTAGTCGATCGAATGGGCGCGACCCTTCGGCGAGACGAAGTCGGCCCGCTCGATGGGGTAGGCAAGCTCCTTCAGTCGGCCGAGGATCCCCAAGCGATCGGATGCCGCATACCCCGGCCCGAAGAAGTCGATCATGTACCCCTGCTCGCGCCTGCCTGCCGCCGCCTCGACGAGCACCACATCCCAGCCCGCCTTCGCCAGTTGGCCCGCAACCGTCAACCCGGCGATTCCCGCCCCACTCACGATTGCCTTCATGGCTGACTCCTTTCGATGAGTTTGAGTACTGTCTCGGTCAGGTCCGGTGGTGGCGACGACGAGCCGAGCGCACGGTGGATCAGGATGCCGTCGATCAGCGCGGCGAGCGTGTGGGCGATTGCGCGGGCATCCGGGTATCCGTGGCGGCCGTCGAGCCACGCGGTCAGCGCACTCCTGAATTCGTCGAGTTGGCGCTGGATGAACTCGCGCAGGGCGGGCTCGCGCGTGCTCGCCAGATACGCCTCGGTCGCGAACAGGATCGAAGGGTCGCCGTCGGGTAGGGAGTCGAGCCAACCAAGGATCATGACGACGCCGTCGCGCGGTTCTAGCGCGACGAGTTGGGCGGTGAGTTGCTCGACCGACTCCCCCACTGCCCGCTGTGCGGCCGCTACGAGAACCGCGGACACCGAGTCGAAGTGATAGTGCACGAGGCCGGGCGCGACCCCCGCGCGTTCGGCCAGGATGCGTGTGCTCACGGCACCCCAGCCACGCTCGGCAACGAGTTCGGTTGCCGCGTCGAGAAGCTTGCGGCGAACTTCGCGTCCGCGCTCAACTTGAGTCGTCATGGTGTCCTTGGGCGTTCGTCTTGTACGAATGCCCAATATACAACAAGCGGAGGAGTGGGGTGCTAACCACCACCTCTCTGGCTGCTCAGGTCGGGTCTGGTCGGGTCTGGTCAGCTCAGGTCAGGTCAGCGATAAGCCGCTCCACGGCCGCTGGTGGCTCACCCGTGATCAGCAGGTCGTCGACGAGATCGCGGGCCATCGAATGGCCGCCCACTCGAAAGTGCGTGCCCGAGACTCTTCCCGCGATCACCGCGCTGGTGCGCGCGACGTCGTCGTCACTCCACATGGCCCGCTCCCACTGAAGCTCGAGCATCTCCTCCGCGCCCGTGAAGGAATACACGTCACGGTCGATGTACGGGCAGTTGGGCTCGACGGCCCTGTCCATCGGAGTCCACTCGCGGTTCGAGGTGTGAGTCACGTCGCCGGGGATGCCCAGTTCCTGGGCAAGATCGGCCAACCGGGAGTGAAACTCCCGCTTCAAGTCCCCCGACGCGATGGGTCGGATGGCGACTGTGCGAAGCTCCGGCAGCGGACTAGGCACCGCGACCCTCCAGCTCGGCGAGGGCCACGTCTACGGTGAATCGCTTGAGATCCTCGCCGCGACTGACGTGTTCGGCGCACAACCATAGGGCCTCTGGCGGATGTCCGACGAAGCCTTCCGTCGACGCTCGTTCATGCCACTGCCGATCGCTGTCCCGCAACGCGAAGTGGATGAGCTTGCCGCCGTCGGCGCAGTCCGCGCCGCACACGTCGCAATTCGGGGGTCTCATCGGTGCCTTTCTTCGTGTCGATGCTACCGACCCGGTCCCAAGCGTGATCGCGCGGTAGCGTGGGTGCCATGAAAAATGGCACCGCACGCTTCGCTCTCATCGTCGTCGGAACGCTCGCGCTGCTCATGGGCGTGATCTTCGCGGGACAGGGAGCAAACCTGATCCCTGGAAGCTTCATGACCGGCGACCCGACTTGGCTCGTGGTCGGGCTGATCCTCGTGGTGGTCGGGGTCGTGCTGCTCGTGGTGGCCCTGCGACGGCCCCGACGCACCTAGGTTCGATCTCTCCTCTACGCCGTGGCGCTCTCCCGCCGCGGCAGCACCCAGCCCGCACGCGGGAAGTGGCAGGTGTACCCGTTCGGGTAGCGCAGCAGGTAGTCCTGATGCTCAGGCTCGGCCTGCCAGAACGGGGCTTCGGGCTCGATCGTGGTCACGGCCTTGCCCGGCCAGAGGCCCGAGGCATCCACATCGGCGATCGTGTCGCGGGCAACCGTCTCTTGCTCGGGGCTGAGCGGGAAGATCGCCGACCGGTAGCTCGAACCAATGTCGTTGCCCTGACGATTGAGCGTCGACGGGTCGTGGATCTGGAAGAAGAACGCGAGGATGTCGCGGTACGTCGTCTTCTCGGGGTCGAACACGACCTCGAGCGCCTCCGCGTGCCCGGGGTGGCTCCGGTACGTCGCGTTCGCGTTCTGCCCGCCGGTGTAGCCGACGCGCGTGGCTAGCACGCCGGGCTGGCGCCGGACCAGGTCCTCCATGCCCCAGAAGCAGCCGCCAGCCAGGACGGCGGTCTCGGTGCCGGGGGTGCGGGTGATGGCTCCGGTGTCGGTCATGAGTTCTCCTTCGTGGTGCTGGTGAACAGGCTACGGTAGGCGCCGTAACCCTCGTCGTCGAGGCGGTCGACGGGCACGAAACGCAGGGAAGCGGAGTTCATGCAGTACCGCAGCCCGCCCTTGTCGCGCGGCCCGTCATCGAAGAGGTGGCCGAGGTGACTGTCGGCGGATGCCGAGCGAACCTCGGTGCGCGTCATCCACAGAGACTTGTCGGTAATAGTGGTCACGACCGTCTGGTCGATCGGCTTCGTGAAGCTCGGCCAGCCGGTGCCACTGTCGTACTTGTCGGTGGACGAAAACAGCGGCTCGCCCGAGACGACGTCGACGTAGATGCCGTCGTCGTGGTTGTCCCAATACTCGTTGCGGAACGGCGGCTCGGTCGCATCCTTCTGCGTAACGCGGAACTGCTCGGGCGTCAGGCGGGCGACGGCCTCTGCGCTCTTCACATACGTGGCTTTCTGGTTTTGCGTGGTCACGGTGACTCCTTCGCGAATGCGCCGCTGGATGCGGCGTCACGGGGTACAACAGTGGTTCGACGCAATTTGGTCCCGTGAAGCTGAGAGTGGGCTGGGAGTTCGGGATGCCACGGCTCCTGCTGTCCCAGCAGCCGCCTACATCTGACCAGTTCGAAGGCGGGCTGCGTCCCACCGGCACGGCCGTCACATCGCGGCATCCCGTTGGTGCAACGCCACCGCATGGCGATGCGTCGGAACCGGCGCGGCGGGGCCCGTCTGACAACAGCCATCGACACGCAAAATGGCCGCCCAATGACGGCCACTTTGTGTGTCGAGTCGGGCTGACAGGATTTGAACCTGCGACCCCTTGACCCCCAGTCAAGTGCGCTACCAAGCTGCGCCACAGCCCGTGACAACTGCAATAGCTTATCGTGTTCGCGAGCAGCGAATTCTCAAATGGCGGTTCGGCGTGACGAATGTCGGTGGAATGCGTCAGGATGTTCACAACGTCTACTTTGCCGCCCGTCGTCGCCGCGGCATCCGACGCTCTGCACTCTCTGCACGCTCTCGACCGACTGGACTCCCCCGTGACTGACGCCACCACGCCCGACTGCCCTCACACCGCCCCCGATCACACCCGCCGCAACAACCTCGTCATCAGCCTCATGCTGGCGGCGACCTTCGTCGTGTTCCTCAACGAAACCATCATCGGTGTGGCAATTCCCCGCATCATGGAAGACCTGCGCATCGAAGCCAGCACTGCACAGTGGCTGTCGACCGCGTTCATGTTGACCATGGCCGTGGTTATCCCCACGACCGGCTACCTCATGCAGCGCCTGAACACGCGCACCGTGTTCATCCTCGCGATGAGCCTGTTCAGCGCCGGCACCGCGATCGCGGCCATGGCACCCGGATTCGAGATTCTGCTCGCCGGCCGAGTCGTTCAGGCCAGCGGAACCGCGATCATGATGCCGCTGCTGATGACCACCGTCATGACGCTCGTTCCACCGCACTCGCGCGGCAAGATGATGGGCAACATCTCCATCGTCATGTCGGTCGCACCCGCGGTTGGCCCGGCGCTCGGCGGCGTAATCGTTCAGGCGCTCGACTGGCGGTTCATCTTCATCATCGTGTTCCCCATCGCGATCCTCGCCCTGGTGATCGGTGCCCTGCGCATTCAGAACGTCACCGAGCCGCGCGCAGTCCCGCTCGACGTGCTGTCGGTCATCCTCTCCGCCTTCGCATTCGGCGGCCTCATCTACGGGCTATCGAGCCTGGGCGAAGCCGTGCGCGGCGACCTGCCGGTCGCGCCGTGGATCCCGCTCACCATCGGCGGCGTAGCGCTCGTACTGTTCATCGTGCGTCAGCTAGTGCTTCAGGGCCGCGAACAGGCATTCCTCGACCTGCGCACGTTCAAGTCGCGTGGATTCACCGTGGCGATTCTGCTCATGGTCGTGATGATGGGGGCGCTGTTCGGCACGATCATCCTGCTGCCCATCTACACCCAGAACGTGCTCGGACTCGAGCCGGTGCTCAGCGGCCTGATCCTCGTTCCCGGAAGCCTACTCATGGGACTCGCCGGACCGTTCATCGGTCGCCTCTACGACAAGGTCGGGCCGCGCAAGCTCATCCTGCCCGGATCGATCCTCGTCAGCGTCGTGCTGTGGGGCATGACGCTGTACAGCGAAACGACCCCGTGGGGCATCGTTCTCGCCGTGCACGTCGCGCTCAGCGTCGGGCTTGCCCTCATGTTCACGCCGCTCTTCACGTCATCGATGGCAGCGCTCAACCCGCGGCTGTACTCGCACGGAAGCGCGACCATCGCCACGGTTCAGCAGCTCGCGGGAGCGGCGGGAACCGCGCTGTTCATCGCGCTGTACACGATCGGCACGATTACCGCGGGGAACGCGGGCGCGTCAGAGGTACACGCACTCGCCAACGGCGTGCACACCGCGTTCATGGCCGGAGCCGTCATCTCGGTGCTCGCCGTCGTCGCCGCGTTCTTCGTGCCGATGCCGGTCGAGTTCGATCACGAAGGTGAAGCGGCTCGGCTTGGCAGAAGGGGCTGACGCGCCGCACTGATCTCGTAGGCTAGCTCGATCACCGGTGGTCGAGCTAGTCGAGACCCAACCTAGAAGCTACCTTTTGCGCTTCTCCCGCACGCGCATATTCACGTTGATCGGGCTGCCCTCGAACCCGAAGATCTCGCGCAGACGACGCGTGATGAAGCGTCGGTACTGCGGGTCGAGAAAACCGGTCGTGAACAACACGAAAGTCGGCGGGCGGCTCGCGGCCTGAGTACCGAACAGGATGCGCGGCTGCTTGCCACCGCGCAACGGGTGCGGATGCTCGGCAGTCAGTTCCGCCAGCAGCGCGTTGAACTTTCCGGTCGGAATACGGGTGTCCCACGACGCGAGAGCCAGCTCGAGCGCTGGAACCAGCTTCTCGAGGTGACGCCCGGTCTTCGCCGAGATGTTCACCCGGGGAGCCCACGTGACGTGGCTGAGATCCTGTTCGATCTCCTTCTCCAGGTAGATGCGGCGCTCGTCGTCGAGCAGATCCCACTTGTTGTAGGCGAGCACGAGCGCGCGGCCCGACTCCAGCACGAGGTCGATGATCTTCAGGTCTTGCACGCTGATCGGCGCGGTCACGTCGAGCACAACCACAGCGACTTCGGCCTTCTCCAGAGCGGCCGAGGTGCGCAGGGTCGCGTAGAAGTCGGCGCCCTGGGCGAGGTTCACCCGGCGACGGATGCCCGCGGTGTCGACGAAGCGCCAGAACTTGCCGCCCAACTCGATCTGCTCGTCGACGGGGTCGCGCGTGGTGCCGGCGATGTCATTGACGACGACGCGCTCCTCCCCCGCGGTCTTGTTGAGCAGGCTCGACTTGCCGACGTTCGGGCGACCGAGGATGGCGACGCGACGAGGGCCGCCCACCTCTTCCTTCGCCACGGCGGAAATCTCCGGGAGCACGCTCAGCGCGTGATCGAGCAGGTCCGCGACACCGCGGCCGTGGACGGCCGAGACCGGCCAGGGCTGGCCGAGTCCGAGCGACCAGAGGCTCGAGGCATCCGACTCCTGGTGCGCATCATCGACCTTGTTGGCGACGAGAATCACGGGCTTCTTGGTGGCGCGCAACATCCGCACGACGTGCTCGTCGGTTGCAGTCGGCCCTACCGTTGCGTCGACGACGAACAGCACGGCGTCGGCGAGGTCGATCGCGACCTCGGCCTGCGCTGCGACGGACGCGTCGATGCCCTTGGCGTCGGGCTCCCAGCCGCCAGTGTCGACGATCGTGAACTTGCGGTTCGCCCATTCGCCCTTGTAGTTGACACGGTCGCGGGTGACGCCAGGGGTGTCCTCTACGACTGCCTCGCGGCGACCAATGATTCGGTTAACGAGCGCCGACTTGCCCACGTTGGGGCGTCCGACAATGGCCAGCACCGGCAGCGCGGGCAGATAGACGATTGCGTCGGGGTCATCGCTGACCGCGTCGAGAATGCCGAGATCGTCGTCTTCGAGCAGGTAATCGCTGAGACCCTGGCGCAATGCGTCGGCGCGCTGAGTGGCGACGGAGTCGTCAATGTTCGAGATGCGCTCGATGAGCCCGGAGTCGAGCTCAGGGAAGTCGTCGGTTTCGTCGTTGTCGGTCATGGGTCTTGGTCCTTTGGTTTCGATACGCCCGCTAGAACTGGACGAGTCTTCGACCTGTCTTATGCACTGTCGCACACGACATTGCTTCTCAACCAGCGGTGGTGCGCACCAGATTCACTACAGCCAGCACTGTCTGGTCGAAGTCAAGTTGGGTGGAATCGACGATGGTGACACCGTCTGCGGCGTTCATGAAGTCAACGACCGCCATGTCTTGGGCATCCCGGGAGCTGAGCTCGGCAGCCGTCTTCTCGGGCGACGCCGTCGGCGTCTCCGCCGAACGCCTAGTCATTCTAGCTTCTTCGGATGCCGTGAGCAGAATGCGCACCTCGGCGCCCGGTGCCACGACCGTCGTGATGTCCCGTCCCTCGACGATGATCCCCGGTTTGGCGGTGGCCGCCATGATCCCGCGGAACAGCTCAGTGAGGTGAGTTCGCACCGCGGGAATGCGGGCCACCTGGCTGACGATAGAGCTCACCCGAGACTCGCGGATGTCGCTCGTGACGTCTTCCGAGCCGACCCGCACGAAATAGTTGTCGGGGTCGACGCCAATCGAGAACTCGAAGCTATCGAGCGACTCGATAACGTCGGTAGGGCCGTAAGTATCGATTCCCTCTTCGAGGCAGCGCCACGCCAAGGCTCGGTACGCCGCGCCGGTGTCGAGGTAGTCGTAGCCGAGTTCCCGCGCGGCGGCGCGCGAAACGCTCGACTTGCCGCTTCCGGCCGGGCCGTCGACCGCGACGACCGTGATCATACGGATGCTCCCGCGATCGTCCAGCCGCGCGATGCCAGTTCGGTTTCCAATCGTTCCTCCACCTCGGGAAGCACCGAGATCTCCGCGAGCCCGAACTGGGCTCCCGGTGAGTGCTCCAGTCGCAGGTCTTCCATGTTCACACCGACCTCGCCGATGTCGGTGAGCAGTCGGGCGAGCTGGCCCGGCTCGTCGTTGACGCGAACCACCAGCTGGCTGAATCGCTTCGACTGCCCGTGCTTTCCGGGGATACGAGCGACACCGGCATTGCCACCGGCAAGCACGTCGGCAATGGCGCGCCGGGCGCCGGGCGCCGACGGCGCATCCAGAGCCGAAATGACGGTGTCAAGGTCGTCGCGATAGGCGCGCAGGATGTCGGCTACCGGAACCGCATTCGCCCCCAGAATCTGAACCCACAACTCGGGATCGCTGGAAGCGATTCGGGTCGTGTCGCGAAGTCCCTGGCCGGCGAGCCCGACCGAAGATTCGGGCGCCGAACCCAGTCGCCGGGCGAGAATCGTGGACACGATCTGCGGCACGTGAGAGACGAGAGCTACGGATGCGTCGTGCTCCTGGGCGGTCATCGTCACCGGCAGCGCGCCGAGCTCGATGACGAGGTCTTCCACCACGCGGCGACGCTCGCCGGTTCCGGTGATGACCCAGGGGCGCCCGATGAATAGGTCGGCACGGGCGGAGATCGCTCCCCCGCGTTCGCGGCCGGCGAGCGGGTGGCTTCCGATGTACCGCGAGACGTCGGCGCCAGCCTCGGTGAGTTCGGCAAGGATTCCCGCCTTGACGCTGGCCACATCGGTCACGGTGGCGTGCGGCCAGGCCGCAAGCTCCGCGGCGACCGCCTCGGCCGTGGCATCCGGCGGCACCGCCACGATGACAAGGCCCGGGTTGTCGTCGGCGTGTGCGGGCCGACCGGCCCCGTAGTCGACGGCCAACCGAAGGTTGCCGCGCGACACGTCGTGGAGGATGACATCGACGCCCGCGACGACGAGCGCGTGCCCGATGCTCGCGCCGAGCAGTCCGGTGCCGACGATGCGCACCTGACCATCAATGCGGCTCACTCGGCGTCTCCCTCTGCGCTATCCGATTCCTCGCCATCCGACCACTCGACTTCCGAATCGGGGGTGCCGTCGGCCGAGCGCGAGATCGTCAACAGCGCACCGAGTTCAACCTTACTGAGGTCACGAGTGTGACCGGATGCGAGGCTGCCGAGGTGCAGTGGGCCGAACTGGCGGCGCACCAGTTCCACCACGGGGTGGCCGACCGCATCCATCATTCGGCGCACGATTCGATTGCGACCCGAGTGCAAGGTCAGTTCGACGAGAGTCTCGTTGCGCGACCCCCCGGGGAGTGCCCGGGCGCGGTCCGCCTGGATGAGACCGTCGTCGAGCTCGATCCCCTTCGTCAGCTTCGCGATGGTCTGGGCGGTCACCAGACCGGACACCTTCGCAATGTACGTCTTCGACACCCCAAACGACGGATGCGCGAGCACGTGGGCGAGCTCCCCGTCGTTGGTGAGCACAAGCAGACCGGATGTCGCGGCATCCAGTCGCCCGACGTTGAAGAGTCGCTCGTCGTAGTCGCGGGTGAACTCGCGCAGATCGGGACGACCGCTCTCGTCGGCCATCGAGCTCACGACCCCGACGGGCTTGTTGAGCATGACGTAGCGCTTGGTCGTGTCGGTTTGGATCGCGACACCGTCAACGGTGATCAGGTCAGTGGCGAGAACGCGCCGACCGGGTTCGGTGACAAACTCACCGTTCACGGTCACTCGACCTTGAGCGATCATGTCCTCGGAGACTCGGCGGGACGCGACACCGGCCGCAGCCATGACCTTTTGCAGACGTTCGCCTTCGGTCGCGGCGTTAGCGTCGTTCATCGAAACCCTCGGATCCGTCGTCGAGCAGTGGCGAGATGTGCGGGAGCTCGTCGATCGAGTTCACGCCGAGCTGCGTTAACAGCATGTCGGTCGTCTCGTAGTGAATGGCGCCGGTCTCGCTGTCGGTGTACGCCTCGGTTATCAGTCCGCGCCCGAGAAGGGTGCGAACGACGCTATCGACGTTGACCGCGCGAATCGACGCGATCGCGCCTCGGCTGATCGGCTGCTTGTACGCGATCACGGCGAGAGTTTCCAGCGCAGCTTGGCTGAGCCGCGTCGGGTTCTGGGTCAGCACGAAGTCGCGCACGACATCGTCGTGTTCCGCGCGAACGTAGATTCGCCAGCCCCCGCCAACCTCACGCAACTCAAACCCACGCCGCACGCCGCCGGATTCGCCGTCGAAGTCGGCAACCAGACGCTCGATCGACTGACGCACGGCAGCGACCGGCACGCCCATCGCGGTCGCGAGCGAGACAAGGCTCTGCGGCTCGTCGGCAACCATGAGGATGGCCTCGAGCGCTCTCTCAGTTTCCATAGTCGGCTCCCAAATTTGCCAGGCTGTCGTCCGACCAGTGTTCGGCGGTCCAGCGGATGGTCAGTTCGCCGAGCGGCTCCCACTGGTCGAAAGAGACGGCGGAGGCGCGGTACAGCTCCAGTACGGCGAGGAAGCGCGCGACAATCACGCCGCGAGCCTCTGCCCCGGCGATGAGGTGCCGGAAGGTCAGAGCGCCGCCCGACCGCAACAGCGCGACAACGTGCGCCGCCTGCTCCCGGATGCTCACCAGCGGTGCGTGCAAGTGGTCAAGTCCCACGACGGGCAGTTCGCGCGGCGCGAGGGCGAAGGCCGCGAGCGCGGCGAAGTCGTCGGCCGTGAGGGTCCAGACGAGTTCGGGCGTCTGCCTGCGGTACTTGTCCTCGAGGCGCACCGACCGGTAGTGACGCGTCGACTCGGCGTCGAGGTGCGTCGAGAACCACTGGGCGGCCTCTTTGAACGCTCGGTACTGCAAGAGTCGGGCGAAGAGCAGGTCGCGCGCTTCGAGCAGCGCGACATCTTCGGCATCCACCAACTCGCCCTGCGGCAACAGTCCGGCAACCTTGAGATCGAGCAGGGTCGCGGCAACCACGAGAAACTCGGTGGCCTGATCGAGTTCGCCCGAGTCGAGTCCGTGCAGGTAGGAGATAAATTCGTCGGTGATCTTCGACAGCGACACCTCGGTGATGTCGAGCTCGTGCTTGCCGATGAGGGTCAGCAGCAGGTCGAACGGACCATTGAAGTTGCTCAGGCTGACAGAGAAACCCGAGGACTCGGTGTCTAGCTCGTTCGCCAGCCCCGCATCGCTAGGCGACTGCGCCACGGGAGATCAACTCTCTGGCGAGCTGGCGGTACGACTCTGCCGCTGAGTGGTCAGGGGCGAACGAGGTGATCGGTGCTCCGGCGACGCTCGCGTCGGGGAACTTGACGGTACGTCCGATGACGGTCTCGAGAACCTGGTCACCGAAGGTCTCGACGACTCGCTCCAGCACCTCGCGCGAGTGCAGGGTGCGCGAGTCGTACATTGTCGCGAGGATGCCGTCGAGTTCGATCGCCGGGTTGAGCCGGTCGCGCACCTTGTCGATGGTCTCGACGAGCAGCGCCACTCCGCGCAACGCGAAGTACTCGCACTCGAGCGGGATGAGCACGCCGTGCGCCGCTGTCAGGGCGTTGACGGTGAGCAGACCGAGCGACGGCTGGCAGTCGATCAGGATGACGTCGTACTGGTCGCTGACCCGCTTGAGCACCCGGGCGAGAATCGTTTCGCGGGCGACCTCGTTAACGAGGTGCACTTCGGCCGCCGACAGGTCGATGTTGGCGGGGATCACGTCGAGGCCCGGGTAGTCGGTGTGGATGATCGCCTCGGCCGGGTTCTTCACCGTGCCCAGCAGCAGGTCGTAGATCGTGGGCACATCGTGCGTCGGAACGCCGAGCCCAGCAGACAATGCGCCCTGCGGGTCGAAGTCGATGGCAAGAACCTTGCGACCGTACTCGGCGAGTGCCGCACCCAGGTTGATGGTGCTCGTCGTCTTGCCGACGCCGCCCTTTTGGTTGCACAGCGAGATGATGCGGGCCGGTCCGTGCCCGCGCAGCGGCGACGGTTCGGCGAAAACGGTCAGCGGCCGACCGGTTGGTCCGAGAACGGGCGACTCGAGTCCCGGCAAGGTTGCCGAGTCCTCTCGCTGCACTGTCATGGTGGAAAGTGTACGGCGCATCCCCTGAACAGCCGGTGACACACGCGCCCTCGCTCCGTGCTCACCTCTACCTGAGGTAGAAGGTTAGGTTGCCGCTAGCGGGCGCGCGGGTGCGCCGTCGTGTACATGTCGCGCAGTGTGTCGGCCGTCACCATCGTGTAGATCTGTGTCGTCGCCACCGAGGAATGGCCGAGAAGCTCCTGAACCACCCGCACGTCCGCGCCTCCGGCCAGCAGGTGCGTCGCAAACGAGTGCCGGAAGGTGTGCGGCGAGATATCGATCCCCAGGTTGGCGCGCTCGGCGGCGGCCCGGATGATCAGCCACGCGTTCTGCCGCGAAACCCGGTGGCCGCGCGCCCCGAGGAACAACGCCGGCGTCGAGGTCCCCCGCGCGGAGAGGGTCGGCCGGGAGCGCACCAAATAGGTCTCGATCGCGGCCTGGGCGAAGCTGCCCACCGGTACGATCCGTTGCTTGCTCCCCTTGCCGAACAGCCGCACGACATCGCCATCGATGACGTCGTCAACATTGAGCGCCACAGCCTCCGACACCCGGGCGCCCGTGGCGTAGAGCAGTTCGAGCAGCGCCTTGTCGCGCAGCCGCTGGATGTCGTCCCCGTCTGTAGCCGCGAGCACCGCCGCCATCTGCTCGATCGAGATGGCCTTCGGTAGCCGCATCGAGAGCTTCGGCACCACGGCGTCGACCGCGGCATCCACCGAAACCAAACCTTCGTCGAGCAAGAACCGATGAAACCCGCGCACCGACGACAGCATCCGCGCCATCGAACTCGCGGTGAGGGGTGTGTCGGCTCGGGTGCGCAGTTCGTGTGCGAAGGCCGCGACATCGGCCGCGGAAATGCCCTCGGGCGTCTCTATCCCCCGTCGGGTCAGCACGTCGAGGTAGGCCGCCAAGTCGCGGCGGTAGGCCTGAACCGTGTTGGTCGCGAGTCCACGTTCAATCGAAACGTGGCGCAGATATCTGTCGACCGCCGTCGACAGCGCGGTCATCGGCGCTCGAGCGGATGCCTCGGCCACGGCGCATCCGGGGCGCCCAGAGTCTCCCACCCGCGCGCCTGCCCGGCGGCAGCGCTCAGCACCGCGATCGCCAGGATCGAGTTCTGCAGGTCTCGGCGAAGCACAGCGTCGACGGCCTCGTCGAGCGGAACCCAGCGCAGCTCGATTCCCGCCTCCTCGTCTGTGCGGTCGAAAGTCTCGGCGGACGCGCCGGTCCCTCGTGCCAGATAGACCCGGATGACCTCGTTGCTCCCCCCGGGCGAGGTCATGAATTCGCTGAGCACGTTCCAATCCTCGGCGACGAGGTCGGCCTCTTCGGCGAGCTCACGCTGCGCGGCGGCGAGCGGCGACTCCCCCGCGCTGTCGAGCAGTCCTGCCGGAATTTCCCAGTCACGGGCACCCACCGGGTGTCGGTACTGCTTGATCAGCAGCACCCGGTCGCGCTCGTCCATCGCGAGCACGGCGACCGCGCCCGTGTGGTCCACGAAGTCGCGGGTGAGCTCGGTTCCGTCGAGATCGAAGGTCTCGCGTCGAACATCCCAGACCCGACCCTCGAACACTCGGTCGCTGGCCGTGACGGCCGTCGACACGAGCTCATCGCGAAGGTCAGACATCGGCAGTTTCTGCCACCTCGAAGAGCCGGCTGGAGCGCTGGCGATCGAGGGCGGCACCGACCAGGCCGCGGAACAGCGGATGCGCGCGGTTGGGCCGCGAGCGCAGTTCGGGGTGCGCCTGAGTTCCGACGTAGAACGGGTGCACGTCTCGCGGTAGCTCCACGAACTCGACCAGCGTGCGGTCCGGCGAGATGCCGGAGAAGCTCAGCCCCGCGGCAGCGATCTGCTCGCGATAGGCATTGTTGACCTCGTAGCGGTGGCGGTGGCGCTCGGCGATTGTTGCAGCGCCATACAGCTCTTCGACTATCGACCCGGACTCCAGCGCGGCGTCGTAGAGACCGAGCCGCATGGTTCCGCCCATGTTGCCGTGGTCGATGATGTCCACCTGCTCGGCCATTGTCGCGATAACCGGGTATTGCGTGTCGGGATCGAACTCCGAGGATGACGCGCCCGCGAGCCCCGCGACGTCGCGCGCGTACTCGATCACCATGCACTGCAGGCCGAGGCACAGTCCGAGAGTCGGGATCGCGTTCTCCCGAGCGAACCGCAGCGCGCCGAGTTTGCCCTCAATGCCGCGAACGCCGAAACCGCCGGGAACGAGGATGCCGTCGAGGTCGCCCAGCATCTTCGCCGCACCCTCCGCCGTCTCGCACGAGTCGGACGGCACCCAGCGGATCGCGACCTTCGTCTGGTGGGCGAATCCGCCGGCCTTCAGCGCCTCGGTAACCGAGAGGTAGGCGTCTGGCAGGTCGATGTACTTTCCGACGAGGCCAATCGTGACCTCGTGCTTGGGGTCGTGCACCGCCGTGAGTAGCTCCGACCAGCCGTCCCAGTTGACGTCGCTCGCCACGAGACCGAGCTGTTCGATGATGTACGCGTCGAGATTCTGGTTGTGCAACATCGTGGGAATGTCGTAGATGCTCGACACGTCGATCGCGTTAACGACGGCGTCTTCGTCGACGTCACACATGAGCGCGATCTTGCGCTTGTTGGCCTCGGACACCGGTCGGTCGCTGCGCAGCACGAGCGCGTCGGGCTGGATGCCGATCGAGCGCAGCGCGGCGACGGAGTGTTGGGTGGGCTTGGTCTTCTGCTCCCCCGATGCACCCATGTACGGAACGAGGCTCACGTGCACGAAAAACACGTTCTTGCGGCCGAGTTCGTGGCGCACCTGGCGGGCCGATTCGATGAACGGCTGGCTCTCGATGTCGCCGACGGTCCCACCGATCTCGGTGATGATCACGTCGGGAGCCGGGGTGCCGTCGTCTCCTGGCTGGGCCTGCAGGCGCATCCGGCGCTTGATCTCGTCGGTGATGTGCGGAATCACCTGAACGGTGTCGCCCAGGTACTCGCCGCGGCGCTCCTTTGCGATGACCTGCGAGTAGATCTGGCCGGTGGTGACGTTGGCCGCTTGGCTGAGGTTGATGTCGAGAAAGCGCTCGTAGTGGCCGATGTCGAGGTCGGTCTCGGCGCCGTCGTCGGTGACGAACACCTCGCCGTGCTGAAACGGGTTCATCGTGCCCGGATCCACGTTGAGATAGGGGTCGAGCTTCTGCATCACGACGCGCAGACCACGCGCGGTGAGCAGGTTGCCCAGACTCGCGGCGGTGAGGCCCTTACCGAGTGAGGAGACCACGCCCCCGGTGACGAAGATGTGCTTGGTAACGACCGCTTCAGATTTATCCACCACGGGGTTTCATCTTATCCTGCGTTTCTGGGCATCGGCCCCGACTCGCGGTGCGCCCAGAGCGGAATCCACTCGACTACTCGACCGGGAGCACACCTCTGGGTGGAATCCAGTCGATGATGCCTGCGGAGCCGCGCGCCGCAGCTGTGGGTGCCACGGCCGCGAGCGTTCGCAGGGCACCGCTGCGCAACGCGAGGGGAACTCGCCCGCTCACGTGCGCGAGCCTGCCCAACCGGTACGACTGCCGGGAGATCGCCTGAGTACGGTGAACTCGAGCCGCGCTATAGCCGGCAAGAGATCGCTCGAGGCTGTCGATGCTCACCGTGGATGCCAGCACCACCGCGTCCTCGATGGCCTGACACGCTCCCTGCCCCAGGTTTGGCGTCATCGCGTGGGCCGCGTCTCCCACTAGCGCAACCCGTCCCGCGTGGTATCGCGGAAGCGGGTGTGCGTTCCAGTACACGGGATGCGCAAGCACCTGCTCGTCGCGCAGCGTGCTGAGCAGTTCCGAGACCGGCGGGTGCCATCCCTCGAACGCCGCGCGCAGTCGGTCCGCGACGCCGAGCACGCCGAGGTCGGCGCGCTCACGCTCGACTCGAGCCGTCGCGTAAAGGTAGGTGCGGTTCTTGGCGAGCGGGACGTAGCCAAAAATTTTCCCGCCGCCCCAGCTCTCGACCGGGTCGGGTGTGGCAACTGCGTCGAGTACGGCACGCCACGCCACGAAACCGGCGTACTGCGGTTGCGGATGCTCGGGAGCGACTCGGTTGCGCACGACCGAACGGATGCCGTCGGCCCCGACGATTAGGTCGGACTCGAGTTGTGCGTCGCTCGGCACGTCCTGTCCCAGCTCAAGCACGTCGCGCCCGAGCGCGTCGCGCAACACCTCGACCAGTTCGGCCCGGTGCAGCGTGATCGCCGGAACTCCATCCGCACCCCGCACCTTCGGAAGTCGCTGGATGACACGCCCGGACGCCTCAAGCAACTGCCCCTCCAGCGGCTGATGGCCGCGGGCCCTCAGGGCATCCCCGAGGCCCAGGGAGTCAAGGCATCGCACCGCGTTCGGCGCGAGCACGATCCCCGCCCCAATCGGCTCGAGGCGATCGGCTCGCTCGAGAAGTCGAACCTGCCACCCTCGCTGCTTCAACGCGATTGCGGCCGTCAGGCCACCTATTCCGGCACCAACCACAACGGCACGCATCGGCGCTCCTTTTTCAAACACTACATCTGTAGTACTACGGTAGTAGTAGAGTGACGGAATGTCCAGTACGCCTCGCCGCGAACTAATAGCGGATGCCGCGATCGGAGTTCTTGCTCACTCCGGCATGCGGGGGTTGACGCACCGCAGCGTCGATGCCGCGGCATCCCTGCCGCCGGGCACGACCTCCAACTACGCCCGAACCCGCGTCGCACTCATGTCGATGGCACTCGAGCGAGTCGTCGAGCTCGACAACCGGTCGCCCGAGTTCTGGCCGAACCCCGAGCACCTGGGGTCCGGGTTTGCGGTCGAGCCGCTGGCGAAGGCGGTCTCCGCCCGGATCCGTGATACCGCCCCGCGGCTCATCGCGCGCTATGAGCTCGCGCTCGAAGCAACTCGGGTTCCCGAATTGCGCACCAAGTACGACCAGGCGGGAGCACTTATCCGGTCGCGACTGAGCGTCGAACTCGCCCGCGCCGGTCTGCCGGCGCCAGATCGCGCCGCACACACCCTGGTGGCACTCGTGGACGGGATACTGTTTGATGCCGTCGCGGGCGTCCGCCGCAATTCTCCCCCGTCGGAGGCGGAGCTCGTCACTACGCTTCGAGCCGCCCTGGCGACGATCTCGCACCCCGCTTAGCCTCCCGCAGAGCCGATCAGGTCGATCGGCCGACGCAGCACGAAGTCCACCGTCGAGCAGTCGGGCTATCCGGCGTGCGCGTTGTCGAGCAGCTCACGGGCGTGCGCCAGCGCGGTCTCCGAGTCGGGATTTCCGCTGAGCAGCCGCGCCATCTCGGCGGTGCGCTCCTCCGCGTGAACGAGACGCACGTTGCTCGTAGTGATCGAACCGTCCGTGCCTTTCTCGACGACCAGGTGGTTCGTCGAGAAAGCCGCAACCTGTGCGAGGTGAGTCACGACGATCACTTGCGCCGTCAGCGCGAGCTGCGCGAGTCGACGACCGACCTCCGTCGCGCTCGCGCCGCCGACACCCGCGTCAATCTCGTCGAACACGAACGTGGGCACCGGATCCGTGCCTGCCAGCACGACCTCGATCGCGAGCATTACCCGCGACAACTCGCCCCCGGATGCTCCCTTGCCGATCGGTCTAGGGTCCGCTCCCGGATGGGGTGCGAGCAGAATGGAGACTTGGTCTTTTCCTGTGAACGAGTAGTCCGGGCGGTCCTCGACCGCCACCGTGATTGCCGCGTTCGCCATCGCGAGCTCGGCGAGTTCGTCGGTCACCCGCTGCGACAGGGCCGCGGCGGCGCTCCTGCGAATCTCAGACATCCGCGCAGCTAGGTCAATAACGCTTGCGCGATCGACCTCGACCTCTGCGCGCAGCCCCTCGATCCGGGTCGAATCGTTGTCGAGCTCGAGAAGGCGTCCGCTACCTGACTCGAGGTAGTCGATCGTGTCATCGAGGGTCGGACCATACTTGCGAACGAGCGCACCCAGCTCGGCTCGTCGCTCCTGAACGACTTCGAGCTCCCGAGCGCCGTCGGCGTCCAGCGACCCGAGGTAGCTGGAGAGCTGCCCAGACAGTTCGGTGATGGTGAAGGATGCCGCGGTGATGCCCTCCGCGATGGGAGCTAGCGCAGCGTCGTGCTCGGCGACCCGCTCCAGTTGACGGCGCGCGGACGCGAGCAAGCCAAGAACGTCCCTCGCCTCGTCGGCGGACTCGGACGACAGCTGATCGTGCGCCTGTGCGGCCGCGAATCGAAGGTCTTCCAGGTTCGTCAGACGGTCGGCCCGCTCTGCGAGTTCGCGGTCTTCATCGCGCCGCGGATTCACTGCCTCAATCTCGGCCATCGCCAAACGCAGCTCTTCTGCTTCCCGCGAACGCCTGTCGCGCTCGGCCACGAGCACGTCGAGTTCGCCCTGGTTGGATTGCCAGCGTCGGTACACAGCCTGGTACTCATCGAGCACCGGCGCGAGCTCGCCACCGGCAAACCTGTCGAGGGCTTCGCTCTGAGCGGTCGCCGAGCGCAGCCTCACCTGGTCGGACTGACCGTGCACGACCACGAGGTGCTGGCCGATCTCGCTCAACACGTTCACGGGAGCACTCCGGCCGCCGACGACGGCGCGGCTCCGACCTTCCTGGGAGACGGAGCGCCCCAAGATCAGTTCGCCACCGTCGAGTTCGCCACCTGCGTCGCGCACTCGGTCCGCGACGGCACCCTCGGTCGGCACCAGCCACCGACCCTCGACGACGGTCTGGTCGCTGCCGGAGCGAATCGCGGCGCTGTCGGCACGCTCCCCGAGCAGGAGGCCGAGGGCGGTGACGACCATTGTCTTGCCCGCGCCGGTCTCACCGGTGAGTGCAGTGAAACCGGGGCCGAGCGGCAGTCGAGCCTCGCCGATCACCCCCAGATTGCGAATAGAGATCTCTTCGATCACGAGGGTCGAGTCTCCTCGCCGACGGGGCCGCGCCATCCGGTGACGGGCAGATTGAACTTGTTGACCAGGCGATCCGTGAACGGGCCCTGCGTCAATCGCGCGAGTCGCACCGGCACGGGCGAACGCCGCACGACCACGCGAGCCCCGCTCGGTAGGTCGTGGGTGCGTCGACCGTCGCACCACAGCACGCCGCTTCCCTGAGTGCGGTCGAGTACCTCGACGGCGAGGGCGGAGTCCGGGCCGACCACGAGGGGTCGACCGAAGAGCGCGTGTGGGCTGAGCGGCACCAGCAGCAGGGCGTCGAGGCTCGGCCAGACGACCGGGCCGCCAGCAGAGAATGAGTAGGCAGTCGACCCGGTGGGGGTCGACATCACGACGCCGTCGCAGCCGAACGACGACAGCGGCCGTCCGTCGACCTCGATGACGACCTCGAGCATCCGTTCGCGGCTCGCCTTCTCGACCGTCGCCTCGTTGAGCGCCCAGGTCTCGTAGATCACCTTGTCGTCGACCTTGACGCGCACCGCGAGCGTCATGCGCTCCTCGACCAGGTAGTCGCGAGCGAGGGCGCGGGTGACCGTCTCGGCGAGGTCCTCGCGCTCGCTCTCGGCGAGGAATCCGACGTGACCGAGGTTGACGCCAAGAAGTGGAGCCGTGCAACCGCGGGCAATCTCGGCGGCGCGCAGAATCGTCCCGTCGCCGCCCAACACGATGACGAGCTCGAGGTCACCGATCTCGACGGCGTCGCCGAGCTTCACGATCGGTGTGAGGTCGGGCGCCTCAGACATGATGTGCGCGTACTCATCGGCGCTGAGCACCGGGGCGAGTCCGTCGGCGATGAGCTGACGGCAGACCGTGATCGCGGCATCCATCGAATCGGCTCGACCGGTGTGTGCCACGACGAGAATGTGCCGTTCGGATGTCACGGGCAGTTGCTCCTCAACTCGTCAGCGGTTCAGGCTCGGGCTAGCGCCGAGACCTCACCCCTCCATTCTGTCGGATTGCTACCGACAGCAGCACTCAACCAGACCAGATACTCTCGGTTTCCCGCGTTTCCCGCGATTGGGGAGGGCAAGACTCCCGCAGTCGGCAGCCCCAGATCCCACGCGGCCCAGAGCACCCCGTTGATGGCGTCCTCGCGCAAGCCCGGCTCTCGCACGATGCCCTCGCGGATGCCCGTGCGCCCTACCTCGAACTGCGGCTTGATCAGCAGCACGAAGTCGGCGCCGAGTCCCACCGTGGCGACGAGAGCCGGCAGCACAACCGGCAGGCCGATGAAACTCAGGTCTCCGACGACGAGGGTCGGCGATTCGGCCACGCCGCTCTCCTGCCGCAGCGTCTCCGCGGTCAGGTAGCGGGCGTTGCATCCCTCGACGACGCTCACCCGGTCATCCGAGCGCACGGATGCCGCAAGCTGCCCGTGCCCGACGTCGAGCGCGATGACGCGCGAGGCACCGCGCTCGAGCAGCACTTGCGTAAACCCGCCGGTGGACGCCCCAACGTCGAGACACAGCCGACCCGCGGCATCCACCCCGAACCCGTCAAGGGCGGCAATAAGTTTGTGGGCGGCGCGGCTGACGTAGTGATCGCTGCCGGCAACCTCAAGCAGTTGGGCGTCGCCGACCTGGGTCGACGCTTTGACGACGGGTGCCCCGTCGACCGTAACGAGTCCGTCCGCGATGAGCTTGGCCGCGTGCGTGCGGACTTCTGGCGAGCCCGCGGGCAGCGAGGGCCGCGTCGAGCCGTGCGTCAGCCATGATGTGCTGGCGCGTCCCCGCCCTCGAGACGTGATTGGAGTTCGTCGTGCACCTGCGCGAACGCGGCGGCCCGGGACTCGAGCGGCTGATCTTCGATCAGGCGCACCCGCGAGAGTAGGGCATCCGTCTCGCTGTCGATGTCGTCGTGATCGATCGACTCGCTCGGAGGTGTGGACTCGTCAGTCATGCTCACGAATATAGTTCGGCAGGCACGTCGAGTGCGTAGATCGCGAGTCCGGAGTTCCAGATCGCGGCAGACCCGGCGCGCAGCAGGTCGACACCGGAACCCGCCTCGACGGTGAGAACGTGGCCGGTGCGGCGCACTCGCGCGCTTCCCACGACCGTGTCGACCCAGCCGTCCGACTGCTCGGTGAGGGTAGGCGGATACTCCTCGTGGAGGCCGCGAAGGTCGTCCAGAATGTAGGTCGGGCGTTCGTCGGGGGCCGCGGCGAGCACCTGCTTCGCTTGATCGATCCCGGTGAGAGCAAGAACAGACGGGATGCCCGCCCGATTGGCTCCCAGAATGTCGGTGTCGAGCCGATCACCGAGCATGAGCGCGGCACGCGAACCGAACCGACCGAACGCTTCCTCGAAGATGGCGACCTCGGGCTTGCCCGCCACGATCGGCAGCCGGCCAACCGCGGTGTGCACGGCGGAAACCAGAGTGCCGTTGCCGGGTGCAATTCCCCGAGCCTGCGGAATAGTCCAGTCGGTGTTGGTGGCGACCCACGGCATCGACTCCCCCGCGCCGTTCAGCGCGAACGAGGCTTCCGCCAGATGCAGCCACCCGACGGAGGGGTCGAAGCCTTGAATGACCGCGGCCGGCGAATCGAGGGCAGACCGCGTCACCACGAATCCGGCCTTCTCCACCTCAGTGGTCAGACCGTCGCCGCCGACGACAAGAATCGTGGATGCCGCAGGCACGAGCTCCGCGAGCAGCCGAACCGCGGCCTGCGGGCTCGTCACCACGTCGTCGGCAACCACGGTGAGGCCCAGTTCGACGAGGTGGGCCGCGACCGTGGCATCCGTTCGGGATGCGTTGTTGGTGAGGTAGCCAATTCGAGTGGTCGACGCGATCGCGTTTATGCTCTCGACGGCATACTCGATCGCGCCTGCACCCCGGTAAATCACGCCGTCGAGGTCGGCAAGCACGACGTCGATGCCGTCGAGCGGAGTCTTACTGCTCATCCGGCGCAGCTTCGGTCGTTTCGGGCGCGTCACCGTTCTCGTCCGGACTCTCGTCGCTGTTCTCGTCGAACTCCTCGATGACCTCGATGAGGTCATCTTCGGGATCGGTCTCGTCCAGGGCGTCGGCAGCCATCTCGGCGCGCGCGAACCACTCGGCCGCTTCTTCGGCCCGGCCCAGCTCCTCAAGCACGGTGGCATACGCATCGAAGAGCCCGGGGCTCCACGAGTAGGCGACGCTCGGATCGAGCTGCGCGATCTCCAGCTCCGCCAGAGCGGCCTCGGCATTGCCCAGATCTAGCCGAGCGCCCGACATCGCGATCGCCAGTTCAACCTGAACGGGAACCGGAAGGCCGGCGCGTGGCACGGAACGACCAAGTTCGAGAGCGCGATCGGGGCGGCCCATCCCGCGTTCGCTGTCCACCATCATGGGCAGCTGATCGTCTCGACCCGTGATGCGTCGGTAAGTACGCAATTCGCGTAGCGCGAGAGCGTAGTCACCCGTCGAATACGCCGTAATGGCGAGGGTTTCCCGCACGATGCCGATTCGGCCCGCCCGGCGTGCAGCGGAGATCGCGTGCTGGTGCGCGAGCGCGGGATCGTCATCGATCAGCCGAGCTGCCATCACCAGATGCAGCGCAACGCCTTCGGCGTTCTCCTTGCTCAGTGTCTTCAGTTCGTTGCGGGCGACCCGATCGAGGTCTCCCGGCACGACGTCCTCGGGGATCTCCGGGGCGTCATGGTGCGCGCGAACGGAACGGATGCCGAACGGGTCGCGATCTTCCGGCAGCTCCCGTTCACGAGCGGACGCGTCTCCGCGGGCCGGAGCTCCGCCCTTGGTCCACAAACGCTTCTCGTCAGGCTTTCGTTTGTCGTCGGGCCTGCCCGCGCGCGGCGGCCTGCCGTCTCGCGATGCTCCGCGGGCGGGCGCACCATCGCGGCCGCCGGAGGGACGCTGACCACGGGGCTTGCCCGCGCCTGGCGATTCGTTCATTGATGTCTCCCAAAAGCACGTTAACGCAAAATGGCCACCCTGAAACAGGGTGGCCACTTTACAAAGAAGTCCGGCGGTGTCCTACTCTCCCACAAGGTCCCCCTTGCAGTACCATCGGCGCAGAGAGTCTTAGCTTCCGGGTTCGGAATGGGACCGGGCGTTTCCCTCTCGCTATGGCCGCCGAAACACTATTGATTTATCAATCAGTTTCTGGCCAGATCTCGATCTCGACAAGCTCGATCACCGTAGGTGCCGAGCATCGTCCCCGATAGCTGGGCGCAGTTCCCGACCGTAAATCGGGAACCACAAAGTGGACGCAAGCATACTCATTCACCTCGAAGGTGGAGTGTTATCAATTTATCGGCTTATTAGTACAGGTCAGCTCCATGCGTCTTTAGTCCGCACTTCCACATCCTGCCTATCAACCCAGTAGTCTAGCTGGGAGCCTCTCGACCGAAGTCATGGAAATCTCATCTTGAAGCCGGCTTCCCGCTTAGATGCTTTCAGCGGTTATCCGTTCCGAACGTAGCTAATCAGCGGTGCTCCTGGCGGAACAACTGACACACCAGAGGTTCGTCCATCCCGGTCCTCTCGTACTAGGGATAGCTCTTCTCAAATTTCCTGCGCGCGCAGAGGATAGGGACCGAACTGTCTCACGACGTTCTAAACCCAGCTCGCGTACCGCTTTAATGGGCGAACAGCCCAACCCTTGGGACCTACTCCAGCCCCAGGATGCGACGAGCCGACATCGAGGTGCCAAACCATGCCGTCGATATGGACTCTTGGGCAAGATCAGCCTGTTATCCCCGAGGTACCTTTTATCCGTTGAGCGACAGCGCTTCCACAAGCCACTGCCGGATCACTAGTCCCGACTTTCGTCCCTGCTCGAGTTGTCACTCTCACAGTCAAGCTCCCTTGTGCACTTACACTCGACACCTGATTGCCAACCAGGTTGAGGGAACCTTTGGGCGCCTCCGTTACTTTTTGGGAGGCAACCGCCCCAGTTAAACTACCCACCATGCACTGTCCCTGAACCGGATCACGGTTCGAAGTTAGATATCCAGAGTGACCAGAGTGGTATTTCAACAATGACTCCACCTGAACTAGCGTCCAAGCTTCACAGTCTCCCACCTATCCTACACAAGCCACACCAAACACCAATACAAAGCTATAGTAAAGGTCACGGGGTCTTTCCGTCCTTCTGCGCGTAACGAGCATCTTTACTCGTAGTGCAATTTCGCCGAGTTCGCGGTTGAGACAGCTGGGAAGTCGTTACGCCATTCGTGCAGGTCGGAACTTACCCGACAAGGAATTTCGCTACCTTAGGATGGTTATAGTTACCACCGCCGTTTACTGGGGCTTAAATTCTCAGCTTCGCCTTGCGGCTAACCGTTCCTCTTAACCTTCCAGCACCGGGCAGGCGTCAGTCCGTATACATCGTCTTGCGACTTAGCACGGACCTGTGTTTTTAGTAAACAGTCGCTTCCCACTGGTCTCTGCGGCCATCGAACGCTCCAGGAGTAAATCCCTTCACGCCTCAGGCCCCCCTTCTCCCGAAGTTACGGGGGCATTTTGCCGAGTTCCTTAACCACGATTCTCTCGATCTCCTTGGTATTCTCTACCTGACCACCTGAGTCGGTTTGGGGTACGGGTGACTTGAACCTCGCGTCGATGCTTTTCTTGGCAGCATAGGATCACCGAATTCGCCCGTGAGGGCTATGCATCAGATCTCAGCCTTATATGAGAGACGGATTTGCCTATCTCTCGGCCTACATCCTTACACCGGGACAACCATCGCCCGGTACGGCTACCTTCCTGCGTCACACCTGTTAATACGCTAACCGCACCAGCGTAGGGTCGTGTGCTAGGCCTCGCCGCTACACCCCGAAGGGTTCGTCAGCAAGGATTCAGACACTTAGCATTACTGGATTAGCTTGGGCGGTTCTTCGTCAGTACGGGAATATCAACCCGTTGTCCATCGACTACGCCTGTCGGCCTCGCCTTAGGTCCCGACTTACCCAGGGCGGATTAACCTGGCCCTGGAACCCTTGGTCTTTCGGAGGACGGGTTTCTCACCCGTCTTTCGCTACTCATGCCTGCATTCTCACTCGTGTGGCGTCCACGGCTGGTTTACACCGCCGCTTCACTCGCCACACGACGCTCTCCTACCACTCCGTGCGCCTGGACACCTTGCGATGCCTAGCTAATACACGAAATCTACAACTTCGGTGGTGTGCTTGAGCCCCGTTACATTGTCGGCGCGGAATCACTTGACCAGTGAGCTATTACGCACTCTTTCAAGGGTGGCTGCTTCTAAGCCAACCTCCTGGTTGTCTGTGCAACTCCACATCCTTTCCCACTTAGCACACGCTTTGGGACCTTAGTTGGTAGTCTGGGTTGTTTCCCTCTCGACGATGAAGCTTATCCCCCACCGTCTCACTGCTGCGCTCTCACTTACCGGCATTCGGAGTTTGGCTAACGTCAGTAACCTTTTGGGGCCCATCAGCTATCCAGTAGCTCTACCTCCGGCAAGAAACACGCAACGCTGCACCTAAATGCATTTCGGAGAGAACCAGCTATCACGAAGTTTGATTGGCCTTTCACCCCTATCCACAGCTCATCCCCTCCATTTTCAACTGAAGTGGGTTCGGTCCTCCACGACGTCTTACCGTCGCTTCAACCTGGCCATGGATAGATCACTTCGCTTCGGGTCTAGACCCAGCGACTATATCGCCCTATTAAGACTCGCTTTCGCTACGGCTGCCCCACTCGGGTTAACCTCGCCACTGAGCACTAACTCGCAGGCTCATTCTTCAAAAGGCACGCTGTCACCCCTACTAAGGAGGCTCCAACGGTTTGTAAGCAGACGGTTTCAGGTACTATTTCACTCCCCTCCCGGGGTACTTTTCACCTTTCCCTCACGGTACTTGTCCGCTATCGGTCATCTGGGAGTATTTAGGCTTACCAGGTGGTCCTGGCTGATTCACACGGGATTTCTCGGGCCCCGTGCTACTTGGGATACTCTTCGCGCCATTGATACATTTCGGCTACGGGGTTGGCACCCTCTATGACTGGCCTTTCAAGACCATTCGCCTATATATCGTTGTAACGCTTGCTGTACGGCAGTAACAGCAGAAAAGTCCCGCTACCCCGACCATGCAACGCCTGCCGGCTATCACACATGATCGGTTTGGCCTCTTCCGGTTTCGCTCGCCACTACTAACGGAATCACGGTTGTTTTCTCTTCCTGTGGGTACTGAGATGTTTCACTTCCCCACGTTCCCTCTACCCGCCCTATATATTCAGGCGGGAGTCATCAGGTCGTCTTGCGACGCCTGACGGGGTTTCCCCATTCGGAAATCCTCGGATCAAAGCTCTATTATCAGCTCCCCGAGGCTTATCGCAGATTTATACGTCCTTCTTCGGCTCCAGATGCCAAGGCATTCACCGTCTGCTCTTAGAAAATTGATATCACATGAGTAGATCCAGCCGAGGAAACGGCTGGACCAATTTGTGATATGACCCGAAGGTCATATCTAAGATGCTCGCGTCCACTGTGTAGTTCTCAAAATACGGGCGGTACCCAGTGCGCCTGTCCCGAAGGGCAGTCACAACAAGGTCCAGAGGTGCGGCGCGGGGATCTCGACTAGCTCGATCACCGCGGCCCGGTCCCTCAGGACCCAACAGCGTGCAGAAGACCAGACTCGAGCCGAGCATCCGTTCCTTCCCCGCAAGCGAGGCGTACTGAGAGGCAAGGTTCTTACCTGGTCACAATGTCAATGTTCCACCCATGAGCGCTGTCTGACCCGAACAGGTCAGTACAGCTTGGCAACACTTGAAGTCCCTGTATACAGAGGACGGTTGCGCGTGCTCCTTAGAAAGGAGGTGATCCAGCCGCACCTTCCGGTACGGCTACCTTGTTACGACTTAGTCCTAATCACCGATCCCACCTTGGGCAGCTCCCTCCTTGCGGTTGGGCCA